>NZ_JACRWD010000001.1:0-1618964 GCF_014306135.1 Paeniclostridium hominis | reverse complement strand
GGACCAGTAGGGCCAGTAGGACCAGTAGGGCCAGTAGGACCAGTAGGACCAGTAGGACCAGTAGGACCAGTAGGGCCAGTAGGACCAGTAGGGCCAGTAGGACCAGTAGGACCAGTAGGACCAGTAGGGCCAGTAGGGCCAGTAGGACCAGTAGGGCCAGTAGGACCAGTAGGACCAGTAGGGCCAGTAGGACCAGTAGGGCCAGTAGGACCAGTAGGGCCAGTAGGACCAGTAGGACCAGTAGGACCAGTAGGACCAGTAGGACCAGTAGGGCCAGTAGGACCAGTAGGGCCAGTAGGACCAGTAGGACCAGTAGGACCAGTAGGGCCAGTAGGACCAGTAGGACCAGTAGGACCAGTAGGGCCAGTAGGACCAGTAGGACCAGTAGGGCCAGTAGGACCAGTAGGACCAGTAGGACCAGTAGGGCCAGTAGGACCAGTAGGACCAGTAGGACCAGTAGGGCCAGTAGGACCAGTAGGGCCAGTAGGACCAGTAGGACCAGTAGGGCCAGTAGGGCCAGTAGGACCAGTAGGGCCAGTAGGACCAGTAGGGCCAGTAGGACCAGTAGGACCAGCAGGGCCTATGAAGCATATAGGGTCACAACATTTGCATGAATGATTGCAATTGCAATCCCATTCACAACAATCATTGTCTATATTCCAATTATCGCAATCACAGCTATGGTCGTGGCAACTTCTAGATCTGTGATTACTTGATTGTCTAGATAATTTATTTTTCTCCATGTAATAAAATCCTCTCATAAATTAATATTTGGTGCACTTTATTATATGATTGCAAAACCCAAGATGTTACAAGGTTCTACTTGATTTAATCAAATGATTTTTATTAAATGAAGAACTTAAAATTATTTATAACATAGATTAAATAATAAGGAAATAAAACAATAGATTAATTTTGGGAGGCAAGGATGAAGGTAAGTATAATAATACATGTATATAATGTAGAAAAGTATATAGATGAATGTATACTAAGTGCGATAAATCAAACATTAGATGACATAGAAATAATAGCTATAGATGATAAATCAACAGATTCAAGTTTAGATATATTAAATAAATATAAAGAAAAATATGACTTTGTAAAAGTAATACCAAATGAAAAAAATATGGGGATATCGGCTACTAGAAACATTGGAATACAAAGTGCTAAAGGAGAGTATGTATACTTTTTAGATAGCAATGATTGTTTAGATAAAGATGCCATGGGAATTTGCTATAAAAAAGCGAAAGAATATGATTTAGATATAGTTAAATTTGATACAAAATTATTTGAGGATAAGGGATGTAGGATAAATGATTTTAATGAAAGTTATAAAATTATAGAAGCTGAATGTATTAAAGGCGAAGATTTTTTAAAAAAATATTTTACAACAGGAGATTATAATAATCTTGATATATCGAATTTGTATAAAAGAGATTTCATAATTCAAAATAATCTTTTCTTATGTGAAGGAATATTAGATGAAAATAAATTATGCTCTTTTCAATTATTTTTATTAGCTAATAGAGTTTTATATATACCTAAAAAGCTATGTTTCAAAAAAATTAGAGATGATTATATACAGATATCGGATAATTGTAAAAAAAGATTAGAAGATACAGAAACTATATTAAGCGAAATGTACAGATTTTATATGAATAATAAAGATTTATTTAAATCAAATATATCCGATCATATAAAAAATTATATAAAATTTATATTTGATAAAACTATTATACTTTGTGAAAGAGGTAATTTAATAGATGATAGAAGTAGAATAATTGAAAAATTTAAAATAGATGATGAAATTTCATATGAAGAGCCTAATAATAAGAAAAACATATTATTTTTAATGTATTTTTTATACGATGGAGGGGCAGAAAAGGCTCTAATGTCAATATTGGATAATTTAGATTATTCAAAATATAACGTGGATCTAGTATTATTAGCGAAAGAAAAAGAGTATATATACAACATAAATGAAAATGTAAATGTAATTTATATTTATGATAGCCCAGATCAATTAGATCGAGATTATTTATCTGGGAATTTTAATTTAGAATTTAAAAAAGAATATGATGTAGAGATAAGTTTTTTAGGCATATTTACAACATGGGTAATTTGTAGATATGGAAATCCAAATGCAAAGAAAATAACTTGGCTTCATACTGATTTTTCTTTAACTGTAGGTGGAAATACAGTAGATTATGTAAAAGATATATATGGAAGGATGGATAAAATTATAAGCGTATCTGATGGTGTAAGTAAATCATTTACAGATTTTGTAGGAGATAGTTTTAACTCAAAATTACAAAGAATATATGTTCCTACTGATATATATCAAATACGTAAATTATCATTAGAAGATATAGAATATAAAAAAAATAAATTTACTATAATGTCAATAGGAAGATTATCATCAGAAAAAGGATTTGATAGATTAATTAAAGTTCACAAAAGACTATTAGATGATGGAATAGATAATGAACTACTAATAATAGGTAGTGGAGCGGAGGAAGAAAATCTCAAAAGTTTAGTAAAGGAGTTAGAGTTAGAAAATAGCTGTAGACTAATTGAATATCAAAAAAATCCTTATCCATGGATAAAAATGTGTGATGTATTTGTATCGGCATCTTATACAGAAGCATTACCACTTGCAATTATAGAAGCTATGGTATTGGGAAAAGTGGTAGTTGCAACAGATACACATGGATCTAGAGCTTTATTTAAAGATAAATTAGGACTTATGGTTTCAAATAGTGAAGATGGCTTATATTATGGGCTTAGACTTATGATACTAAATCAAGAAATAAGAGAATTATATACAAAAAATTTAAAGGAAGTAGAAAAATTTGATTTTGACAAGTTTATTGTTATGCCTGAAATAGAAAAATTGCTTGACGAAATAAAAAACTAAGCAGGTGCTTAAATTGTACATTAGATAAAAGTTATTTAAATTATAAATATCTAAAAAACTGTATTAAAAAAATTTAAAGATGATTATATTTATACTTTGTGAAAGAGGTAATCTAATGGATGATAAAAATAGAATGATTGAAAAATTTAAAGTAGATGATGAAATTTCATATGAAGGGTCTAATAATAAAAAAAATATATTATTTTTGATGTATATGTTATACGGGGGAGGGGCAGAAAAGGCTTTAATGTCAATATTAGATAATCTAGATTATTCAAAATACAATGTAGATTTAGTGGTATTGGCAAAAGAAAATAGTTACTTATACAATATAAATGAAAAGGTAAATGTAGTATATATGTATGATACTTTAAGGGAAATGTATGAGGAATATGCAAACGGAAATTTCAATTTAGAATTAGGAGCGAAATATGATGTAGAAATAGGCTTTTTAGATTTATTTACAACATGGGCAATTTGTAGGTTTGGAAGTCCAACTGCAAAAAAAATAACTTGGCTTCATGGTGATTTTAAAGTAGTTGTAGGTGCAAATACAGTAGATTATGCAAGAGATATATATGGGAGAATGGATAAAATTATAAGTGTATCTGATGGTGTAAGTAAATCATTTATAGATTTTATAGGAGATGGATTGAATTCAAAGCTGCAAAGAATTTATGTTCCTATTGATATATATCAAATACGCAAATTATCATTAGAAGATATAGAATATAAAAAAAGTAAGTTTACTATAATGTCAATAGGAAGATTATCATCAGAAAAAGGATTCGATAGATTAATTAAAGTTCATAAAAGACTGATAGATGAAGGAATAGACCATGAATTAATAATAATAGGTAGTGGAGCGGAAGAAGAAAATCTCAAAAATTTAATAAATAATCTAGGCCTAGAAAGTAGTTGTAAACTAATTGAATATCAAAAAAATCCTTATCCATGGATAAAGATGTGTGATGTGTTTGTATCACCATCTTATCAAGAAGCATTGGGCATTGCAATTATAGAAGCTATGGTATTAGAAAAACCAGTAGTTGCAACAGATAACCATGGACCTAGAAGTTTATTTAAAGATAAATTAGGGCTTATGGTTTCAAATAGCGAAGAGGGCTTATATTATGGGCTTAGACTTATGATATTAAATCAAGAAATAAGAGAAATATATACAAGAAACTTAAAAAAAGTAGAACATTTTGACTTTGATAAGTCTATTGTTATGCCTGAAATAGAAAGGTTGCTTGATGAAATAAAAATATGATAGATATTATAATTTTAACGTACAAAAATTATTTAAATTATAGATAGTTTTAGGGGGTAATCATGAAGGTAAGTATAATAATACCTGTATATAACGTAGAAAAGTATATAGATGAATGTATTTTAAGTGCGATAAATCAAACATTAGATGATATAGAAATAATAGTTATAGATGATAAATCAACAGATTCAAGTTTAGATATATTAAATAAATATAAAGAAAAATATGACTTTGTAAAAATAATATCAAATGAAAAAAATATAGGCATATCTGCTATTAGAAATATTGGAATACAAAATGCTAAAGGAGAGTATATATACTTTTTAGATATCGATGATTATTTAGATGAAGATGCTATGAAAATTTGTTATGAAAAAGCTAAAGAATATGATTTAGATATGGTCAAATTTGATACTAAAGTATCTGAGGAAAATGATTTTAATGAGAGCTGTAAAAATATAGAATCTGAATGTATTAAAGGTGAAGATTTTTTAAAAAAATATTTTACAACAGCAGACTATAATAATCTTGATATATCGAATTTGTATAAAAGAGATTTCATAATTCAAAATAATCTTTTCTTTTATGAAGGAATATTAGATGAGAGTAAATTGTATTCTATTCAATCGTTTTTATTAGCTAAGAGGGTTTTATATATACCTAAAAAACTATGTTTAAGAAGAATTAGAGATAATTATATAGTGGTATCGGATAACTGTAAAAAAAGATTAGAAGATACAGAATCTATACTAAGAGAAATGTGCAGATTTTATATAAATAATAAAGATTTGTTTAAATCAGATGTAGCAGATAATATAAAAAATCATATAAAATTTATGTTTAATAAAGCTATTATGCTTTGTGAAAGAGGCAATTTAATAGATGATAAAAATAGGATAATTAAAAAATTTAAAATAGGTGATGAAATTATTTTAAAGGAACTAGAATTTGAAGAGAAAATTTCATATAAAGAATATAATAAGAAAAATATTTTATTTGTAATGTATCTTTTATCTGATGGAGGAGCAGAAAAGGCTTTAATGTCGATACTAGATAATCTAGATTATTCAAAATATAATGTAGATTTAGTAGTCTTAGCAAAAGAAAAAAGTTACTTATATGATATAAATGAAAATGTGAATGTAGTGTATATGTATGATACTGTAGATGAAATGTATAAGGAATACTTAAGTGGAAATTTTAATTTAGAATTAGAAAAAAAATATGATGTAGAAATAGGTTTTTTAGGTATATTTACAACATGGGTAATTTGTAGATTTGGAACTCCAAATGCAAAGAAAATAACTTGGCTTCATGGTGATTTTTCTTTGATGGTATGCGGAAATTCAAAAGATTATGTAACTGATATATATGGAAGAATGGACAAAATTATAAGTGTATCTGATGGAGTAAGTAAATCATTTACAGATTTTGTAGGAAATGGTCTAAATTCAAAACTACAAAGAATATACGTTCCTAATGATGTATCTAAAATACGTGAATTATCGTTAGAATATATAAAATACAAAAAAAGTAAATTTACTATAATGTCTATAGGTAGATTGGGATCAGAAAAAGGATTTGATAGATTAATTAAAGTTCATAAAAAACTAATAGATGAAAGAATAGACCATGAGTTAATAATACTAGGTAGTGGAGAAGAAGAAGAAAATTTAAGAAAACTAGTGAAAGATTTGAAGTTAGAAAGTAGCTGTAAATTAATTGAATATCAAAAAAATCCTTATCCATGGGTAAAAATGTGTGATGTGTTTGTATCACCGTCTTATGCAGAAGCATTAGGCCTTGCAATCATAGAGGCTATGGTATTAGGAAAACCAGTAGTTGCAACAGATAATCATGGATCAAGGGCTTTATTTAAAGATAAATTAGGTCTTATGGTTTCAAATAGTGAAGATGGATTATACTATGGACTTAGACTTATGATATTAAATAAAGATATAAGGGATTTATATATAAGAAATTTAAAGGAAGTAGAAAAATTTGATTTTGATAAGTCTATTGTTATGCCTGAAATAGAAAAATTATTTGATGGAGGCAAAGAATGATTTCTATAAGTTTATGCATGATATTAAAAAATGAAGAAGATGTTATAGGAAGATGTTTAGATTGTGTAAAAGACATAGTAGATGAAATTATAATAGTAGATACAGGCTCAACAGATAAAACAAAAGAAATAGTTAAAAAATACACTGATAAAATCTATGATTTTAAATGGATAGATGATTTTGCTGCCGCTAGAAATTATTCTTTTAGTAAAGCTACAAAAGACTATATATTTTGGATAGATGCAGATGAGGTATTATTTAAAGAAGATCAAATCAAGTTATTAGATATAAAGAAAAATTTAACTTCTAATATAGACACAGTTACAATGACAGACCACAGAGGATTAGATGAAAGTGGAGAACCATTGTTAAGATATAAAAGAAATAGATTAGTTAAAAGAAAAAATAATTTTAAATGGGTTGGATTTATACATGAATACTTAGGAGTTAGTGGGAATGTATATGAAAGTGAAGTAGCAATAACACATCAAAAACTACATGATGCAGGAGATAGGAATCTTAGAATTTATAGAAAAAAATTAGATGAAGGTCATAAATTATCAACAAGAGATATTTATTATTACGGAAAAGAGCTTTATTATAATAAGTTTTACGATGATGCTATAAAAATTCTTACTGAATTTAGTAATATGGATGTGTGGGTAGAAGAAAAAATAGATGCTATGTGTAAGGTATCTGATTGTTATTTTTTTAAAGGTGATTACAAAAATGCTAGGGAAAGTATATATAAAACTTTTGAATATACATCTCCTAGAGCTGAAGCAGTGTATAGATTAGCAGATTGCTTTAAAGAGGAAGGTAGATATGAAGAAGCAATAAGTTGGTATGAAAGTATATTCAACTTGGAAATGCCAAAAAATTGTTATGGATTTATTTCTCCAGAATATTGGACTTGGAAACCTCACCTTCAACTTACTGTTTGTTATTATACAATAAATAAAATAGAAAAAGCTATAAAACATCATAATGAGGCTTATAAGATTAACCCTAATAATGAGTATATAGCTCAAAATGAGCAGTTTTTTAACAATGAGCAATAAATTATAAAATTTACATTTATTTATATATATGAATCTTATTAAATAGTATTATTTTTTTTAGAGAGTTTATAAAAAAATAAACTCTCTAGATTATTTTGTTGAAATTTGTTAGAATAATGGAGTATTAGTTAATTTTATAAATCTAAGAAAATTAGAGGAATATAAAGATATTTATAGAATTAATAAATATGTGATAAATTAAATATATCTATTGTAGGTTTTTAGAAATAAGATTAAAAGGGAAAGAGGTTAAAATCCTCTGCAGTCCCCGCTACTGTGAAGCTGATGAAACTTTCAAATACCACTGTAATGTATATTATGGGAAGGGAAAGGAGTAAAATGAAGCCAAGCCAGGAGACCTGCCTACAGTAATTAAATTAGTTTCTTCGGGATGAAGGAAAATAATTAAAAAAGTAATATCTTGGTTTTTTATAGGCTTAGGTATTATTTAAGATGTTATTTAAATCCTAATCCAAAAGTTAGGATTTTTTTTGTACCTGATAAACTTAAAAACTATATTTAAATTTATAAATTAATTTATCACAAAAATTTATATTATTTATAATAAAAAGTGAGGTACTAAAATGAATTATTTAACACTATCCGTAGTAGCCGGTGTTTTAATTGTACTGTTAAACCCGACTACATCAAGCGCTATGCATATCATGGAAGGATTTTTACCAGTAAAATGGTCAATACTTTGGACCATAGTATTTATTCCATTTTTCGTATATGGATTAAAGGCAATTAATGAAATAGTTAAAAAAGATCCAAAGAAAAAGGTATTATTAGCATTAGCAGGAGCTTTTGTATTTGTATTATCAGCACTAAAAATACCATCATTAACAGGTAGTTGTTCACACCCTACTGGAGTAGGATTAGGAGCAATATTATTTGGGCCAGCTGTTATGGCTGTAATAGGGACAATAGCATTATTATTCCAAGCAATATTACTTGCACATGGTGGACTTACTACATTAGGAGCTAATGCTTTTTCAATGGCAATAGTTGGACCTATAGTTTCATATTTAATATTTAAGTTTTGTAGAAAAAGAAATTTAAGTATTGGTGTGAGTGTATTTTTAGCAGCGGCATTAGGCGATTTAGCTACATACACTGTTACAGCAATACAATTAGCACTAGCATTTCCTGATCCTGCAGGAGGAGTGATTGGATCTGCAGTTAAATTCTTAGGAGTATTTTTCACGACTCAAATACCTATAGCTATAGCAGAAGGATTATTAACTACTTTAGTATATAATTTAATAACACAAAATAATGAAGAAGGAGTTGAAGATAATGAGTGCAAATTCGAAAACTAAAACTAAAAACTTTATATTACTTGCTTTAACAATAATACTTATAATAACTCCTTTACTTTTAAATTCTAAAGCTGAGTATGGGGGAGCTGACGGAGAAGCAGAAAATTTAATTTCTGAAATAAACCCAGATTATAAACCATGGTTTAGTAGCTTATACGAACCACCTAGTGGAGAAATAGAAAGTTTATTATTCTCTACACAAGCAGCAATAGGAGCTGGATTTATAGGATATTATTTAGGTTCTAGAAAAGGTAAAAAAGGTAAATGCTAGAAATTGATAAATGTGCTTATAATAGCAATCTAACAAATGCTAATCCAATGATTAAAGTAGGTGTTACTTTTATTTTTATGGCAATTTCTTTAATAACTAATAGTATTAGTCTACATTTATTAATAATGTTATTTATAAGCATGTTAATTGTGTTTTTAGCAAGAGTTGATATTAAATTGTATATAAAGTGCTTAAAGATACCTATATATTTTTTAATTATAGGAACTACACTTAATTTAGTTAATATATCTTTTGAAAATAAAGATTTTTTATTTGATATAAAAATATTTAGTTTTTATATAGGTACGACTAAATTTGCAATTGAGAATTCTATACATATATTACTAAGAGCTATGAGCTCAGTTATATCTATTTATTTTTTAATACTTACTACTCCATTTAATCAGTTAATAATTATATTTAAAAAATTGCATATTCCAGATACATTATTAGAACTTA
Organism: Paeniclostridium hominis; assembly: GCF_014306135.1. Lineage (NCBI taxonomy): Bacteria > Bacillati > Bacillota > Clostridia > Peptostreptococcales > Peptostreptococcaceae > Paeniclostridium > Paeniclostridium hominis. Next base: position 1,609,595 of record NZ_JACRWD010000001.1, on the reverse strand, counting down.
TGGTTTTAATGTATAGATTTATATTTATTTTCTTAGAAGAAGTAAAAAATATATATAAATCACAGCAATTAAAATTTGGGTATACAAATTTAAAAAACTCGTATAATTCAACGGCACTACTTATAAAAGTCTTGTTTTTTAGAATGATGAAAAGATATGAGGAAATGAGTATAACTTTAGATATAAAGTTGTATGATGGGAAATTTCATATATAGGAGAGAACTATGTTTAAGGTAAGTAATTTAACATACAAGTACGATAAATCAAATAAGGCAATAGATAATATAAGTTTAGATTTCTCAAATGGAAATATGATTGGAATAATTGGAGCAAATGGTTCTGGAAAATCCACTTTATTTATGAATTTAGTAGGTATCTTAAAACCGTCTGATGGAAAGATATTTTATAATAATAAAGAATTAAGTTATAAGAAAAAAGATTTATATAACTTAAGAAAAGAAGTAGGTATAGTATTTCAAGACCCAGATAAGCAAATATTTTATTCAAGAGTATATGACGATGTTGCTTTTTCTTTAAGAAACATTGGTTTGGATGAAAAAGAAGTAGATAAAAAAGTACATAGAGCATTAGAGCTTGTTAATGCCCTAGATTTAATAAATAAGCCAGTACATTTTTTAAGTTATGGTCAGAAAAAGAGAATAGCAATAGCATCTGTAATAGCTATGGAAAATAAAGTAGTTCTTTTAGATGAACCAACAGCAGGGCTTGATCCTGAAAGTACAAAGGCTATAGTAAAAATATTAAAAGATTTATGTGATAAAGGAATTAAAATAGCTATATCAAGTCATGATATGGATTTGATATATGAAATTTGTGATTACATATATGTGCTTAATAAAGGAAATGTAGTAATAGAAGGAGATTGTGAAACTGTATTTAAAGAAGATAAAGCTATAGTAAATGCTGGATTAAATCTTCCTTGGCTTGTAAAAGTTCATAAGAATATGAATTTACCTTTATTTAAAAAAGAAGAAGAACTTTATATCTACTTTAATAGTTTAAAAAATAATATTTCTTTAAATGATTAATATTTTGATTAAAAAATTCTTAGATTTATTCTAAGAATTTTTTTGTTTTACACAAAATAAATATATAGTATATACTAAATGGTGTTTTTTTATAAAAAATATGATTTTTTTTATAAAAATAGTTGCACAAAAAAGGAAAAAAGTATATAGTATAACATATAAAGAATAAATTAAATAAATAATATATACTAAATAATGATGGAGGTAATGTTAATGTGTACTTTAATAGCATATGGAAGTAATAATGGAATAACTAAAAATTTAGCAATGTCTTTATCAGAAAAATTAGATTTAGAGGTTGATGTTAGAAATACAAAATATAATTCATCTTTTTATTTAGATAAATATGACAATATTTTAATAGGTATAAACTTAGTTAATGGAGAAATATCTAATGAAATTAAAAAATTTATAGAAAATAATATAGAAGATTTTCAGTTTAAAAAATTAGGATTTTTCACTATAAATAAAGATGATAATCAAATAAATACTATAGATACAAGTTTACCTAAAGAGTTTAAAAATTTAATAGACTTTGAAGGTCATTTTAGTAAAGCTTATTTAGATGAGATAAATTCTTTTGTAGAAACATTAAATCAAAAATTAGCATAACTTGTATATATTAATAAATGCCTATAATGTCTTATATAAAAATATATATTCTAATAAATCACTAGCCAAAATTTAGGCTAGTGATTTTTAATTTTAAAAATGGGTATTATATAAGTAGTTAAATTGTAGATATAATACTTTCAATATATTATTATATAAATAGAGTAAAAATAAATTTTTAGTTAACACTAACGGGATACGCTAAGGAGATATAAATATGGGAAGATTATTAGAATTAAATATGGAATCAGATGCACTTGAACTTGCAAGAAATTTTTGTAGAGATAATGACCTTATGCTTTTAAGTAATAGTATAGAAGATGAAAGTTTACTTGTAATGGATAGAAATTGTGTTACAAAGAGAATATATATAAAAGATGGCGAGTGGTCATTATAATAAAAAAGCATGAGTAAAGTATAACTCATGCTTTTTTATTATAATTTTTTAATTTAATTTGTATATTTTAATTATTCTGTGTCTTCTACGTATTCTAAAATATCACCTGGCTGACATTCTAAAATTTTACATAAACTATTTAACGTAGTAAATCTAACAGCTTTTGCTTTATTTTTCTTTAAAATTGAAAGATTGGCCATGGTAATTCCAAGTTTCTCAGAAAGCTCAGTTGAGCTCATCTTTCTCTTTGCCATCATTACATCTAGGTTAACTATAATAGCCATATTGACCTCCTTATATAGTCTTGTCATTTTCATCTTTTATTTCAATAGCCATAACGAACAATTTACCTAATACTAAACTTAAAAAGCCTATTGCTAAGGATATAAATGAAACTACAACTGATGGAATGATAGTTAATGCATAAAGATATATTCCAAAGAAATAGTATAAACCTATTTGAACAATATTAAATATAAAAATTTCACTAAATGCACATATAGATATTGTTTTTAAGTATTTAGGTATATTTTTAGAAAATGGTTCTTTTTTGTCTATTAATTTGCAAAGTTTTTTTAAGTTAAATAGTGCTATAACATAAGGTATAGCGCATATGTATATGCCTATTGAGATAACCATAGGCATATTACTTCCTACTATGCCTAAAGAACTTTTAAATATAGCAGTTAATCCTAATGGAATAAATAGCAGTACGATAAATGTTAATATTATACCAACTAAGACAATGCTATTTAAAATTTTTGAATTAAGAGATTTATTCATGTATTACTACCTCCGTTTTTTATTTTACAATATTTTTTAATGTTGTACTATATGTAGCTAGAAATTACTTTTATTTAAAAATTAAGTATTTAAATACTTGAAAATAAATAATTAAAAATTAGTTTTTAAATTTGATTTAATAATTTTTTATCATAGATATTATTAACTTTTCATTTTTACTCCTTTCTAAGCATTATAATTTTAAAATTATCCTAAAAATCTCATTTGTCTATTCTAGAATACAATTTATGTTGTTAAAAGTCAATAATTATTTATTGTTTTTCGATAAAAAATTATTGACTAACTTATTTACATATTGTATCTTAAGTAGGGGTTGATCGATTTTACCTAGGACAAAATAAGTAAATTCAAAAGGAGAAACAAATGAAAAAATTAAAAAAAGTATTAATAATATTAGCGATAGTAGTTTTAGGATTAGTTGCAGTCATTCGCTTTTTTGGACCGAGTGATGTAGTTGTACTTACAGAAGAAGAAGAAAAACAACAACAACAAGAACAAATAAAGAAATTTCAAAATGTAAATATTAAAGGATTTAAAGCAAAGGATTTAAATAACAAAGAAATCGATTCTGATATATTTAGTAAAAATAAATTAACTATGGTAAATATTTGGGCTACATGGTGTGGGCCATGTATAGATGAAATGCCAGAAATTTCAAAGCTAAATAGAGATTTGCCAAAAGGTACTAGCATAATTTCAATTTGTATTGATGCAGGAGATGGCAAAGAGTATTTAGATATTGCAAAAGATGTAATGAAAAAATCAAATGCTAATTTTACAACATTAATTCCAGATGAGTTTTTAAAGAAAAATTTAACTGATGGTATACAAATTTTGCCTACAACAATATTTGTAGATAGTGAAGGAAAAGTTGTGGGGACTCCTCACTTTGGAGGAAATACAGCTAATGATTATAGCAAATCTATTAATGATCGTTTGAAATTGATGGAGGAAAAATAATGATTAAAAATATAAATTATTGTAGTAAATATATTTTACTACTAATTTCAATCATTTTTATTTATATTGGTATATTAAGAAACGAACACCTTGTAGTTTTAAAAAAGGCTGTTAAAATTTGTCTTGAATGTATTGGAGTGGGATAATGAAAAGAAGTTATATTCAAATTGTGGCAACCGCACTTTCAAATGGGTATGTTGCTGGATTTTTCAAAGGAAAGATTTACACAGGAAAAACAAAGTATTTTTGCACACCAGGATTAAATTGCTATTCGTGCCCAGGGGCAGTAGGGTCTTGTCCAATAGGTTCTTTACAAGCAGTGTTAGGAGGAAGCAGTTTTAGTTTTTCTTATTATATAGTTGGCATAATGATACTATTTGGAGTAATTTTAGGTAGATTTATATGTGGATTTTTATGTCCTTTTGGATTTTTACAAGATTTAATTTATAAAATTAAGACTCCAAAGATAAAAGTTAAAAAAAGTATTGATAAATCTTTAAGATATGTTAAATATATTGTACTTATTGTTCCTGTTGTGGTTTTTTTCTATATTTGTAACTAATGAATTTGGAACAGCACAACCACATTTTTGTCAATGGATTTGTCCAGCTGGAACTTTAGAGGGTGGAATACCACTTTTAATAAAAAATGAAGGTTTGAGAAATATGGTAGGATTTTTGTTTAACTGGAAGATGAGTTTACTTATATTAACTATAGTTTTTTCTATATTTATATATAGACCATTTTGTAAATATATTTGCCCATTAGGTGCTTTTTACTCACTTTTTAATAAGTTAAGTTTTTATAAAATCAACATTGATAGTATTAAGTGTGATGGATGTAAGGCTTGTGAAAGAGTTTGTAAAATGAATGTAGAGTTAACAAAAGATTGTAATTTGGGGGAATGTATTCGCTGTGGTGATTGCAAAAGGGTATGTTCTAAAGGCGCTATTTCATTGGGATTGAGTATGAAAAAATAATATAAGTATAAAGAGTTTATTTGATAGAAATAAGTAATTTCAATTAATACACTCTTTTAGACCAATTAGGAAACTGATCTTTAATTAAATTTTTTATTTAAGAAATTAATATTATGAGGTCATTAATTAAGTTACATCACTTGTAATTTATAGAGTATTAATCTGAAAATGATATATAATGTTTTTAGTAAAAAAGTACCTAACATGAATTAGGTACTTTCTTTTTACATTTGTATATTATTCTTCTAATACTATTTTGAAATAAATAATACTCTTTTGATAGTTGTTCTATGGATACGTTTTCATTAGCTTATTATAGCATGATATTTATTTTAATTGAAATAAACTATTTGCAAAGGAAAATTTAAGCTAACCTATGTGTTTTTTAACTTTACATATACCAAATTTTTGTAAAAGGTCATCCCATATATCCCCAAAGCTACAACCTATAATTAATTCAAATACTGTAATATATATAAAATAAATTGGAATTATAATTAGATATTTTTTGAAGTTTTTATTAAGATTAATCATCTTATCACCACCAAACTATAGATTTAAATTATACAAATATTATACAACTTTTTTTATTAATTGAGGAGTTTTATAATAATTTGATGAAATTTAATTAGATATTTTATAAGGTACTTTTAGTAAAATATAGTTAATCAAATTTAAATATTTAATGATTATTTAAGATTAAGATAAACTTAATTTAAGTTTTGGTGTTTAAGATAGACTTATAATTTTTTTATAAGGAGATAAATTGTATGAATATTAAAATATATAAAAAAATATTTATTGTTTTAACTATATCATTAGGAATTATAGGGGTAGTAGGATGTGAATCATTAGATAATGTTAAAAGTCAAAATAAGATATATACAAATTCAGATATAAAAAAAGAGATTAAAACTTCTTTAGAAAATATTATGTCACAATCTTTTATTACTACAAAAGAGTTATTTAGTAATAAGGATTTAGATAAGAACGATTTATCATGTATTAAAAATTTATCTGATAAAATTCAAAGTGACGAAAAACTATTTGATAAAATTTCAAATAATACAAATTCAAATGAAAGTAAAAATCTTGCAGAGAGTATATGCAATTCATACAAAAAAATTAGGGATTCTATTAATGAATTTATAAAAGAGATTAAAGCCGATAAAGCAAAAGGGTATACAAAAGCTACTAATGATATATTAGTTGAAATTACAAAGTTATATAGCATATATAGTTCTATAAAGTAAATATATAAATAAAATAGTTATTTAAAATATAAAAAAGGTGTAGCCCAAAATACTTACTACACCTTTTAATTTATTAATAATTATAATATAACCACAGGTTTAATTAAATCTTTTGGTTTATCTTTCATTAACATTAAAGCATCTTCTATTTTATCAAATCCATAAAAACGATGAGTAATTAGTTTTGAAGTATCTAAACGATTTGTTTGTAAAAGTTTAGCTAATTTTTCCATACGAAGTCTTCCACCTGGCATTAATCCGCCTGAAATAGTTTTATGACCCATACCACATCCCCATTCAACACGTGGGATTTTAACATATTCCCCTGAACCAAGGTAATTTACATTTCCGATTATTCCACCAGGTTTTACTATAGAAATAGCTTGAGCCATAGTATCTACATCACCACCGGCTACGATAACTTTATCAACACCTTTTCCATGAGTTTTTGACATAATCTGTTCTACAATATCTCCTTCACGGTAATTTATAATATCTGTTGCACCATATTCTTTCGCAATTTCTATACAATTTGGACGAGAACCAACTGCATATAAATCAGATGCTCCACGAAGTGCTGCTCCAGCAACAGCCATAAGACCAACAGGACCAATACCAATAACACATACACTATCACCAAATTGAACATCTGCTAATTCTACACCATGAAAACCTGTAGGAACCATGTCACTAAGCATAACTGCATCTGCTATATCTATTCCTTCTGGTAATACTGCTAAGTTTGCATCAGCCTCATTTACATGAAAATATTCCCCAAAAACTCCATCTTTGAAATTACTGAATTTCCAGCCAGCAAGCATGCCACCAGAATGCATTGAATATCCTGCTTGTGCTTCTAATGATCCCCAATCAGGTGTTATTGCAGGAACAATAACTTTATCGCCAACTTTTATATCTTTTACAAGTGAACCTATCTCTACTACCTCTCCGACAGCTTCATGCCCAAGAATCATGTTATGACGTTCACCAATTGCACCTTCCCATACAGTGTGAATATCTGATGTACAAGGTGAAATAGCGAGAGGACGAACAATAGCATCTAAAGGACCACATAGTGGTCTTTCTTTTTCAATCCAACCTGTTTTTCCTATACCAAGCATTGCAAAACCTTTCATTTTCAGTACCCCCTTAGACAATTATTTAACACTCTTATCTTAGATTGTAGCACACTTTACATGGAAATAAAGCTTTTTCATAAAAATATAAATCTTTTTTTGTAATAAGGACTAGAAATTGATAATCTAAGTGTGAATATATTATCAGATACAAACTGAATACTATAGTTTGATAAATATGGAGTAGCGTAGGCTTAATTATTGAATTTTTTAATTGATAGAGTAGTGAACTATAAATTATTTTAAAAATAATATAATTAAAGCCAGACTATATTTTAATTTTAAATTTTAAAAATATAGTTTGGCTTATGATTTTCTATAATTTATATTTAATTTTTTTCTGATGGTAATTTTTTATATGATCTAAACTCTATAACTAGCATTATAAATGCTATTACAATTGATGTTGCATCAGATATAGATTGTGCATACCAAATTCCATTTAATTGCATAAATTTAGGTAAAATTAATATCATTGGTATTAAAACTAAAACTTGTCTTAATAAACTTAAAAACATTGCTTGTTTTGCTTTTCCAATTGATTGTAGATAATTTGTACCTAAAACTATTATAGGTAATAAAGGTAGCATTAAGCAGTATTTTCTTAAACCATTAGATGTTACTGCTACTAATTTAGGATCACTATTAAACATGACAACGTAAAATTCTGGGTACATCCAGATAGATATAAATCCGAAAGTTAATAAAATTATTCCAAATATTAAAGATAAGGTAAAAGCCTTTTTAGATCTATCATATTGTTTTTTTCCGTAGTTAAAACCTATTATAGGTTGTGAACCTTGATTTATACCATATAGAGGCATTAAGAATATCATAGCTATTGATGCTATAGTAGCCATAGCTCCAATACCTATATCTCCTCCATATACTTTTAAAGCATTATTACTTATAACTTGAACTAAACTTGCAGCTATTTGCATTGAAAATGGTGAAATACCAATTCCAAATATTGCTTTTATAATATCTTTATCTAATTTTAAATTTTCTTTTTTAAAAGTTAAATTAGATTTACCTTTTATATAATAGTTTAATCCTAATATAGCTGTTACAATTTGAGCTATTACAGTTGCTAATGCTGCTCCTTGTATTCCAATTTTAAGTACAAAAATAAATATATAGTCAAGTACTATATTTACTATACAACCTATAACCATTATCATTGCAGAAAGTCTAGGATTTCCATCTCCTCTTATAGTTGCATTTAATGAAAATGCCATTATATTAAATACAGAACCTAGTAAGATTATATTACAAAATGATTTTGCATAATATAAAGACTGATCACTAGCACCAAATGCTAAAAGGATTTTATTTGCAAATAATATACCAATTAAAGTTAAAATTAAACCTATAATTGCTGATAGTGTAATTGAGTTTGCTAAGATTTTATCTGCATCATCCTTTTTTCCTTGACCTAATTTAATAGATATAACTGTTGTAGAGCCGATACCTATAAGCATACCAAAAGCTAATAAAATTGTCGTTATAGGCATGGTTACACCTACACCAGCTATTGCTAAAGGGCCAGCTCCTGGCATGTTTCCGATAAATATTCTATCAATTACATTGTATAAGGCATTTACTAGCATACTTATAATTGCAGGGATAGAGTATTTTAAGAGTAGTTTACCAATTGGTTCACTACCTAATAAATTTTGTGTTTCATTCATAGTTAAACCTCCTGATGTCTTTATGTTACTTTAAGTTTTTATAAGCCTCATCTGCATTTAAAGAAACTTGCTTTAATACTTTTAAGGCTATTTCTTTTTCATGTTCATCTAAGCCTTTTGTTAGTTTTTTTTCCCATTCACTTAATAGTGTATAGGCTTCTTTTTCTAACGATTTTGCTTTATCTGTTAAGAATAGATTATATAATCTTTTGTCAGATTCATCTTTTCTTTTTACTATATAGCCTAATTCTTCTAGTTTTTTTACACATCTTGTTACACCAGCTTTATCTAGACTTAATTCTTCTGATAAAAAGTCTTGTGTCTTTCCATCTCCTCTATATAAAACTACTAAACACAGTAATTGTGTATTGTTAATGCCGTATTTATTTGTTAGCCTGCTTATATAGATACTAGATCTTCTAGATATCTTTGAGGTGAATTTTCCAATATGACCAGTGTTACTTTTAACCATAGATTACGCTCCTAATACATTTGAAATAGTTGACTTATCAACTATATTAATATATATATAATTAATTGATTTGTCAACTAATGTCGTTTTTACCCAATAATACTCGTAATAAAAGAATTAATCGAATAAATTTAGAATAAAATTTATTTGATTAATTTTTTTATGATATATTTTTATAATTCCATATAAAGAATATGAGATACCTAGTAATTGGTGTAAATTTTAAATGTTATCTATATCTGCAGTATTTTTAATTAATGCAATATATAGTTAACATTTTGAAATGTATATCATACATTATGTAATATAAGGAGGTCATTGATATATATGAAAAATAAAAAAATGAAAATGGCTCGTATTGAGTGTGATATGAAACAAGTGGATTTAGCAAAAGCTGTAGGTGTGACAAGGCAAACTATTGGATTAATTGAATCAGGAGATTACAATCCTACACTTAATCTTTGTATAGCAATATGTAAAGTACTTGGAAAAACATTAAATGATTTATTTTGGGAGGAATAAAAATGAAAAAAAAGAAAATTCAAGATGAAAGAGTTTTATCACAAAAAAGAAAAATTGGAAATGATGCATTTCAAATAATTTCTTTAGGCTTGTTTTTATCAGTTTTAGTTCAACAATATATTTTTGATGCACCATTTTCACAATATGCAGTTGAGATGATTCTACTTATAACTGTTTCTTTGTATGTTATAGTACGTAATATAATGGTAGGAAATGATATTTTTAATTCTAATAAAGTAAATCAAAGGGTTGTTATTATAAATAGCATTATTTGCGGAATTATAATAACCATTGTAAATACTATTCTTAACTATATAAAATTTAGAGAAATATTTACAACTGATATTGTTAATTCAGTAGTTGTTTCATTAGTCACTTTTGTATGTGCATCTGTTGTATCATTTGTAGTTCTTCAGATATTATATGTTATAAATAAAAGAAAACAAATTCAAATTGAAATACAACTAGAAGATGACGATGAAAAAAATTAGTGTAATATAGAAAAGAAAATAAGCTTATACTTTTGTATAAGAGATTGGAAATAATTTTTATATATTGTTAATTAAGGAATATACAAGGGGGATGTTATGAAACATAAAGGAACAAAAAGAATAGAAACTGAAAATTTAATTTTGAGAAAGTTTGAATTATCAGATGCAAAGGCTATGTATGAAAATTGGGCGAGTGATTCTGAAGTTACAAAGTTTCTTACTTGGAAACCAATTGATAGCATTGAAGTTTCAAAGCATGTTATAAAAAGCTGGATAGATGAATATGAAAATGAAAATTTTTACCAATGGGCTATTACATTAAAATCATATGGAGATGATCCTATTGGATGCATAAGTATTGTACGCCAAGATGAAGAAATAGGTATGGTTCAGGTTGGTTATTGTATAGGAAAGAAATGGTGGAATCAAGGAATTACTTCAGAAGCGCTAAAGGCATTAATTAAGTATTTTATAACTGAAGTTAAAGCAAATCGTATTGAAGCAAGACATGATCCTCTTAATTTAAACTCAGGGAAAGTAATGAAAAAATGTAAAATGAAATATGAAGGCACAATGAGAAAAGCAGATATAAATAATCAAGGAATTTGTGATTATTCTATGTACGCTTTACTTGCTGAAGATTATATTAGTGAAGACTTTTAATTTAATTATAATTGTATATTAAGAACTATAAAAAGGGGGAATTAGTATGTATTTTAAAAAACTAATTGGAAATAAAATTTATTTATCTCCGATTGATAAAAATGATTATCCAAAGTATACAAAGTGGATAAATGACATGGAAGTTAGTTTGGGGATGACTTTTGCAAACATGCTAATTGATGAAGAATCTGAGAAAAATGCATTAGAGAGATTAGCAAAAGCACAATTTAATTTTGCTATAATACTTAAAGAAAATGATGTAGTTATTGGAAATGTAGGATTTCCAAAATTAGATTATATTAATCGTACTGGAGAAGTAGGAATATTTATAGGAGATAAAAATTATTGGGGAAATGGATATGGTAAGGAAGCATTAGAATTGTTATTAGATTTTGGTTTTAATTTACTAAATTTAAATAACATATATCTTAAAGTATATTCGTTTAATACACAAGCGATAAAATGTTATAAAAAAATTGGATTTAAAGAAGCTGGAAAATTACGAGAAGCTAAAATTATTGGTGGTAATAAATATGATGAAATATATATGGATATATTAGCTAAAGAATTTAAATCTCCATATGTATTATCAATTTTAGAAAATAAAATTAACTCATAGAAAAAGGCACATTAATATTACTGTGCCTTTAATTTATTTTAAAATAAAAATTTTATTTAAAAATAAATCTTATCTTTTATATAGCATGCCTGTATTCCTTAGGAGTCATACCATTATACTTTTTAAATATAGAAGAATAATAAGTATGATTATTATAACCTACTGATAATGCAACATCTAAAATAGAATCATTATTTTCAAGTAAATATTCCTTACTTTTTTCAACCCTAATTCTATTTAAAAAATCAGAAAATGTATAACCAGTTTCTTTTTTAAATACATGGCAAAAATAACTTTTATTCAAGTTTAGATACTCACAAACTGTATCTAATTTTATATCTGTATAATAGTTTCTATGTATAAAGTCTATTGCATCTTTTATATATGTGCTAAATTTTGCTTTTTTAGAAAGCTTATCTTTTATCATATTCTCTAGCATTGAAGTTATATATTCTACGCATGAGTGGGGTTTATATGGAATATCAAATTCTTTAAAATCATTTTCAGTTTTAAATGGACCTATTAAAAAATATCCATTTTTCTTAGGATTATTTAATATAGGCATTATTATAAAATGAATATTATTTATATACTTAAGGTTAATATTAGATATTAAATTTGGACTTATATCATTTAATACACCTAAGTTTTTACATAGTTTATAAAGATTATCAGAGTACCCCTTACTGTTTATTACTTTCAAATTGTTATCTAAAAGCTGTATAGGTATTTCTACACAAGCATAAAAATCACATAATATATTTTCAAAACACTTCATTAATCAATCTCCTTTTAATACGAATATATTTATAAAATTCAATAATATAGTTAAAGAAATAAATTTCAATAGATTATAAAATGTAATTGTAAATGATAATTAATATCAAATAAAATAAACATAATAATATTATGAAAGAAATTGAGGGGAAAGTCAATGAGAAAAATAGCTATATACGGAAAAGGTGGTATAGGAAAATCAACTACTACATCAAATTTATCCGCAGCTTTATCGAATTTAGGATATAAGGTAATGCAAATAGGATGTGATCCTAAAGCAGATTCTACTAAAAACTTAATGAAAGGTGAATTTATACCTACAGTACTAGATGTAATGGATAAAAAAGGTGATGAAGTTAAGTTAGAAGATATAGTATTTGAAGGATATAATGGAGTGCTTTGTGTGGAGGCAGGAGGACCAACACCAGGAGTTGGGTGTGCAGGTAGAGGAATAATAGCAGCTTTTGAAAAGCTAGAAGAATTAAATGCATTTGAAAATTATAAGCCAGACATAGTTATATATGATGTACTTGGAGATGTTGTATGTGGAGGATTTTCAATGCCAATAAGAAATGGATATGCTAAAGAAGTATATATAGTAACATCTGGAGAAATGATGTCTATGTATGCAGCAAGCAACATTTCAACTGCTGTAAATCAATTTAAAAATAGAGGATATGCATCTTTAAAAGGTCTTATATTAAATGCTAAAAACGTTGAAAATGAAATAGATTTAGTTGAGAATTTAGCAAATGAAATAGATAGTGAAGTATTTCATTATGTACCAAGAGAAAAAATGGTTCAAATATCAGAAAATGATGGAAAGACAGTTATAGAAAAAGATAAAAATTGCGAAATGGCAAATGTTTACTTAGAATTAGCTAAAAAGATAGTAGGTTAAAAACAAATAAATAAAACAAATAAAATAAAACAAAGTAATTACGGAGGGGAAATATTATGAAATTTAGAAAGTTAGCATCAGTTTTTATGGTATCAGCATTATTTTTAACAGGATGCCAAGCATCAAGTACAGGTCAAGATAAAGAAAGTAGTAAAGATAATAAAAAAGTTAGTGTTGTTTCGGCAACAGTATCAGCAACTCAAGTTTTAGATAAATTAGATGCAAATGTTTTAGGTGTTCCTACAACTAAAATGGATTTACCTGAAAAGCTTAAAGATTTGCCAAAGGTTGGGCAAGCAATGAGTCCAGATTTAGAAATAGTAGCATCATTAGAGCCAGATGTGTTCGTTATGGATAATATGTTTAAGGAAAAAGTTGAAGAAAGTATGAAAAAGTATGATTTAAATACGTTCTTCTTTGATACAAGTACATATACAAACTTTGTAAATAGTATAAAAAAATTAGGAGCTGAGATTAATCAAACAGAAGAAGCTACAAAACTTGTAAATGAATTAAAAGAGGTAGAAAAAGAAGCAGTTAAAAATAAAAATGGAGAAGCTCCTACAGTAGCGATAATATTTGGTGGAGGAGAAAACTTCATGTTAGCTACTGAAACATCTTACTTAGGGGATTTAGCTAAGACTGTTGGGGCTAAAAATATAACTAGTAATTTAGATACAAATGTGAAATCTCCATATATACAATTTAGTTTAGAGCAAATATTAGAACAAAATCCTGATTACATATTAAGATTTGCACATGGAGAAATAGAGCAAACTAAGAAAGCTTTTGATACAGCTTTTGATAAAAATCCAGCATATAAAGAATTAGATGCTGTTAAAAACAACAAAGTAATAGATTTAGATCCAAGTATATTTAATGTATCTGCTAACTTACAAGTTAAAGAAGCTATAAAAACTCTTGGAGAAACATTCTACGGTAAATAATTATGAAACTTAATAAAAAGTATTTAACAATAGGAATATCATTAATATTGCTACTTATCCTTTTAGTTTTACTAACTACTGTTGGTAGTGTTAACTTAAGTTTTGGTGAGATTATTAGTGCACTTATTAATGATGATAATAAAATGGTAACTACCATAGTTTATAAAATGAGATTACCAAGAAACATACTGGCTGTATTAGTTGGAGCTAATTTAGCTGTAAGTGGAGTTTTACTTCAGTCAGTTATGAAAAATCCATTGGCAGACCCTGGGATAACTGGGGTTTCCACTGGAGCTAGTGTTGCAGCAATTATTATATTACTAGTTGCACCACAATTTACAAACATATTGCCAATAGCAGCTTTCATAGGAGGAGCTATAGCTTGTATGTTGGTATTTTTAATGGCTTATAAAAATGGATTAAAACCAGGTAGGATAGTTTTAGCAGGGGTAGCTATAAACACTATATTAGGAGGGGTAATTTCATATTTATCAACTATGTATAGTGACAGAATCCAAAGTGCTATGCTTTGGTTAAATGGTAGTTTGGCTACTAAAACTTGGGCAGATGTTGAAATGTTATTTATATATTCAATAGTAGGACTTATAGTATCACTACTTCTTATAAGAAGTGCAAATGTATTACAACTAGGTGATGATGCAGCTACAAACCTAGGATTTAATGTTAACTTAACTAGATTATTAATATCGGTAGTTGCAGTATTTTTAGCAGCAACTTCAACAGCAGTAGTTGGAGTGATAAGCTTTGTAGGGCTTATAGTACCACACATATCAAGAATGATAATGGGAAGTGACCATAAATTTACTATACCTTTTAGTATTATTTTAGGAAGTATGGTGCTTTTAGTTGCAGATACTCTAGGAAGAACTATAGGAGGAGCAGTAGAAATACCAGTTGGTGTAATAATGTCTATAGTTGGAGGACCATTCTTTTTATATTTATTAAGAAAGAGAGGTAACTTTTAATGATTAGCTGTGAAAATTTAAAAGTTGGATATGAAGAAAGAGTAATAATTGATAACTTAAGTTTAAGCATTAAAAAAGGTGAAGTAGTGTCTATAATAGGACCTAATGGATGTGGAAAATCTACACTACTTAAAAGTTTATCTAGGATGATAAAACCAATAAGTGGTGATATATATATACAAAATGAAAATATAAAAAGTTTAAAAAGTAAAACTATATCTCAGAAGGTGTGTTTATTATCTCAGCATAATGATGCACCTGGAGATTTAACTGTTGAAGAATTAGTTTACTTTGGAAGAATACCTCATAAAAAATGGTATGAAAGTAAAAGTAAATCAGATGAAGAATTAGTTAATTGGGCAATAGAAAATACAGGATTAACAAGATATAAAAACACTCCTATAAGTTCATTATCAGGAGGAGAAAGACAAAGGGCATATATTGCTCAAGCTCTTTGCCAAAAACCAGATGTTCTTTTATTAGATGAGCCAACTACTTATTTGGATATATCTTATCAATTAGAACTTATGG
Organism: Paeniclostridium hominis; assembly: GCF_014306135.1. NCBI lineage: Bacteria > Bacillati > Bacillota > Clostridia > Peptostreptococcales > Peptostreptococcaceae > Paeniclostridium > Paeniclostridium hominis. Next base: position 1,593,804 of record NZ_JACRWD010000001.1, on the reverse strand, counting down.
AATTAGTAAGAGAAATAAATGAAAAGCTTAATATAACAATAGTTATGGTGCTTCATGAACTAAACCAAGCAAGCAAGTATAGTGATAGGCTAGTTATTATGAAAAGTGGGGAGATTGTTTCTGATGGGTGCCCAAAAGAGATAATAAATAAAGAAACTATTAAAAAGGTATATAACATAGATTGTGATATAGATAATGATCCAATTTCTAATAAGCCAAGAATACATCCTATTCAAACAATAAAAATAGCTTAGGGAAAGGAATAAATATGTATAGTTTAGACGTTTTAAATAAATTAGATGAAATAAATGATGATAAAGATATAAAATCTTTATCACATGCAATATTTCCAGGGACACACTGTCCATTATTTGGGGTAGCGCTTACAGCAAGTTATATAAAAAATATGCCATTAGTAGTTGTTGGAACTAGCGAATGCACATATTATACTAAAAACTTTGCATATCATAGGCAAAAGGGGAATGATAGTGTATATTCAATAGCACTTAAAGAAAAAGATGTAGTGTTTGGAGCTCAAAAAAAAGTTGAAAAAGCTATAAAACAAATTATAGAAATAGAAAATCCAGATGCGATAATGATAGTTACAACTTGTGTTCCAGAACTTATAGGAGAAGATTATTCATCAATTGAATACAGCTTAAGTGAAGAAGTTGATATACCAATATTTGTAGTAAATACAGAGCATTTTAAATGTAATTCTCATATACCAGGAATGACTAGAGCTTTAAAATCTTTAGGTAGTGCTATGAGTAAATCAGAAACTCAAGAAGGTGTAAATATATTAGGTCATAGACAAGCAGAAGTTGAAAAAACTGAACTTGTAAAAATACTTAAAGATAACAACATAAAAATAAATACTGTTATACCATCTAAGTGTGATATAGAAGATATTAAAAATGCTTCAAGTGCAAAGTTAAATATAGTAACTGATATGATAGCACTAGATTTAGCTGAGTATATGAAAAAGAAGTTTGATATAGATTATATATACTTTGATAAGCACATGAACAAAGAAATAATATTTAAAAACTATGAAAAATTAGGTGAAATATTAGATATAAATTTAAATGAAAAATTAAATGAAGAAAGAAAAATGTATGATGAACTTTTCTTAAGTTTAAGTGAAATTTTAAAAGATAAAAAATTAATATATGGAAATACTCCAATGATGTCTTTTGAAACAGTGGACTTTTTAAGTGATTTAGGAGCAATTCCTTTATTTGTTCAAGTTAGAGAATTATATGAACAAGATAAAGTCTTTAAAGAAAACTTAATTAAAAAAGGATACAATCCATATATAAGTAGAATAGCAAATATTGCTCCACTTAGACATTTATATGACACTATAGGAGCTGATTTATATATAGGTCATGAAAATCCTATGTTACTTAAAGAAAAAGGTCTTATGCAAATAACTCTTGATTCACATGCACAAAAAATTGGATATGAGTTACCAATAGGTATGATGAAAGATTTAATAAAATTATTTGAAATGAAAAACAACAATAGGGGAGGGATGATGCATGCAAGCGTATAAGTATTTCCCAGTGGCAAATGATAGAATGGGGATAATTTGGACATTATCTTCTGTAAAAGATGCTTGCGTTATAGAGTTTGGACCAGCAGGAACAACTCACTATGCAGTAGAAGGTATAGGAAGTTTAAATGGTGAAGATGAAGCAAAAATATATTCTACTCATATGGACCAAAGTGATGTTACTTTTGGAAAATATGAAAGACTTGAAAAAGCAATAGTAGAAATTGATGAAAATATTTCACCTAAATACATATTTGTTATGGCATCATCAATATCATCAATTATTGGAGCTGATATAATAAGTGTATGTGAAACTTTGAAAAATTCAACAAATGCAAAGTTAATACCAATAACTACAGGTGGATTAAAAGATGATTACAATGTAGGGGTAGAGTATGCATTAGAGATGTTAGTTAGTGAAATTGTAAAGGAAAATTCTAAGGATATAAATAAATATAATATATTAGGATCTAATATTGATAAGTATAATTATTTATCTGATACAAAAGAGATAGAAAGAATTATGAAAGGTTTATTTGATAAAGAATTAAATACAACTTTTACAGCTAATACAAGTATAGAAGAAATTGAAAATGCATCAAAAGCATCATTAAATATAGTAATTAGAAAAGAAGCTTTAAAAGCTGCTGAGTATATGAAAGAAAAGTATAACATTCCTTATGTTTATAAGAATATATATGGATTAAAAAATACTATTAAATTTATAGAAGCTGTTAAACAAATGGATGGATATGAATTAAATGAAGAAAAGTACAATGAAGAAATAAATTTTGTTAAGAAAAATATGTTTGGAATAAAAAGAAAGTTTTATTTCTATGAAGAAACTAAAGACTGTGCTGTGTTTGGTGATTATGACACAGTTATAGGAATTAGTGATATGTTAAGTGAATTAGGATTTAATATTGATAGAAAAGAAATCCTTTATAAAACTAATTGTGAAGATGAAGAAATTTTAATAAGTACTTCAGAGTTAGAGAGAATGAAGTATTTAAAAGATAAAGAATTATTAATGCTTTTAGGTGATGGACCTAGTATAGATATGAATCATAATTCAAAGTTAGATTTACAAGTTAGTAATCCGAATTTAGAGAAGATAAATATATATCCATATACTCCTTTTGTTGGCTTTAGAGGATGTTTATATATTATGGAAAAGATTTTAAATATAAAAGCTTAGGAGAGATAATATGCAAAAGTTATTAAATACACAAAAGAGTTTAATGATAAGTTCATTAAGTAAAGATAATCAACCAGAAATAAGTTATGCTCCTTTTGTAATGAAGGATAAAGAAATATATATTTATATAAGTAAAGCAGCAAATCATTATTACAATTTAATTGATAATAAGAATTGTTCAGTTATGGCTATAGAAGATGAAAGTGCATGTAAAACTATATTTGCAAGACAAAGAGTAAGTTTTAATTGTGAAGCAAGTATTTTAAAGGAAGATGTTGAAAGTATTTTTGAAGAGTTCGAAAACGTTCACGGATCTTCGATGATGATGGTTTTAAAGAATTTAGATTTTGATGTTTTTAAGTTAGATATAAAAAGAGGAAGACTTGTTAAAGGTTTTGGGCAAGCTTTTGATATTTTAGTTAATGATGGTGAATTTGAGCTAAACCAAGTTATGGGAATGGGTCATAAGTAGGGCTTTGGGTAGTAGTATGATTACAGCACCTTCCTTCACTATAAAGCCTGATAGGGCATAGGCTTTAACGTTTCGTCAGGTTGCTATAATCATACTTACAACTCCTTCGCCAGTTGGAATAAAAAAAGAGGATATCGCGAAATACGATATCCTCTTTATAATTAATAATGATTTTTTTAGAAAAATTTAATTATATTCATTTAAAAAATCTATAAATAGTTTCTTCATGTCTTCAAGATTTTCACTATCTGTATTTATGATATGACCTGTTTTACCATAAGTTAAATTGTACTCTTGTTTATAATAATCTTGAATATCCCAACCTATATCTTTTGCATCTTTAGTTTTTGTAGTTATAAGGTCATGAACAGTTTTTATGTTTTTGCTATCACTTAGATAAATGTTATTTATTTTTTCATCTTTATTAAATACTACAGTAATAGATTCATAGTCATTAACTTTTATTTCAAATGTAGCTCTATCTTTATCGTATGGATTTTCTAATTTCTTAAAATCTGGATTAAATTCAACTAGATCATTAATTGTAAAGTTATCTTTAGATTCAATTGCTTTAAGTAAATTTAGATAAATTTTATATGCATTACCATTAGATTGGTCTAATTTAAGTATTTTAGAGATTTTATCTAAATCGTTAATATATTCAGTAGCAATTTCTAATGAAACAGCTTTTTTATTAGAGGAAATATTTAAGTTAGATAATGTAATTGAGTTTATACTAGGATTTTTAATATTAATTTTGTATTCAATATTTTGAGCATAATAAGATTTTTGTTTATTTAGTTTATTATAATAAACTTTTATTTGTTCATTATTTTTTTCATATATATCAACCATATTATTAAAGTCTAATTCTTCAGTTTTTACTAATGATAAATCTTTAATTTTACTTCTTAGTTTTTCTATAGATATATTTTTATCCATAAATTCAATTAAATCGAAAAAAGTATTTTGAAATTCACTTAATTTATAATTATTTAAAGATATACTTTCAGTTGTAAGTGCATAGGATGTAGCATTTGGATATATAAAAGGGGATAATGCTCCAATTGTTAATACACCTATAGTTGTACATATTAATTTTTTATAAGTAGTTTTTTTTATAAGTTTTAAATTCATTAATTTAGCCTCCATATATTTTAAATTTTAACTCTGGGATGCTTTTTGATATGTTATAAAGCTTATTTAAAAAGATTCATTTATTGGTTGTTTGTATATTTCTTCATATTAACTTTAAAACCTTTAATTATGAATAATTTAATTGAAATTTATTTTTTAATATATTTATAAAACTTAACTTTAATTAACTATTTTCGACATATTTTTTTATAAAAATTTAATATTAATATGATATTTTTAAAGAATATATACTTTAATGTACTGTTTTAACTAGATTTAATTTTTTGCATATTTATGAGATAATATAAAAATAGAAATAATAATTTTGGAGATGATAATATGAATTCTAAAATAGAAAAACTAGTTAAACTAATTGATGAAAGTAACAATATTGTTTTCTTCGGAGGAGCAGGAACTTCTACAGAATCAGGTATTCCAGACTTTAGAAGTTCTAATGGATTATTTAATGAAAAACTAAATAAAAGATTTACACCTGAGCAATTAGTTTCTCATTCTTTTTATGTGATGCACCCTGAGGAATTCTTTAGTTTTTATAAAGAAAAGCTTATATACAAAGATGCAAAACCTAACAATGCACACATAGCACTTGCAGAGCTTGAAAAAAGAGGAAAATTAAAAGCTACAATTACTCAAAACATAGATGGACTTCATCAAATGGCAGGAAGTAAAAATGTTTTTGAATTACATGGATCTGTTCATAGAAATTACTGTGAAAATTGTGGGAAATTTTATGACTTAGACGGTATGCTTAATTTAGAGGGAACTATACCTCATTGTGAAGAATGTGGTTCTATTGTAAAACCAGATGTAGTTTTATACGAAGAAGCTTTAGATGATGAGGTTATTAAGAATGCTGTATCGGCTATAAGTAGTGCTGATTTATTGATAATTGGTGGGACTTCATTAGTTGTTTATCCTGCTGCTGGATTTATTAATTACTTCAAAGGTAAAAATATTGTTGTAATAAATAGAGATGATATAAATATTAATAAAAATAATACTTTAGTAATAAATGAATCAATAGGTGAAGTACTTAAGGAAGCTATCTTAGACTAAATTATTTTAAATAGTGTTAAATTTATACACTATTAAACTAATAAAAAGATGACTAATTTAGCCATCTTTTTATTAGTTTAATATTTAATACTTTCTCTTTAGCAAATCTAAATTCTTTGACTTTTTCACATACTTTTCATAGATTCTATTTTTGGAATTTCAATAGATAGCTGTAAAACAACTATATTAAATATCACCCATAGTGTTGCAAATAAATAACCAGCTATTACACCACTTGGATTTTGGATGTTTAAAGAAATATCAAATATTCCCATAGCTAAACAAATTAATATAGAAATAAATACAGATATATTTTTAATAATTAATCTTTTGTTGTATTTAATTATAAAGTATAATATTGTTCCAACTAATGTTGATATAAAAAAAATATCTTCACTAGGGAAACTATACTTAATAAACTCACGGATTGTAACGTGTAAATTATTAAATTCAAAAGTTTTATTTATTAACTCTATTATAACTGTGCCACCTAATACAGTTATAAGCACAAAACCCATGTTTTTATACTTATTTTCTCTCTTAAATAATATCCAAGCTATTAAAACTACTATTGTAAAAATACCTATGTATATAAAAGAAATAAATCTAAATATATCTATATTTTTAATTATTTCCTTTGAAAAAATAGCTTTAATAATTATTTTTGTAACTTTATCAAATAAACCTAGTTTATGGTTCATAAAATTGTTTATTAGTTCAAATCCTTTTACAAGAAGGTATGTATATCCAATGGCTAAAAGAATTAATATCAATTTTAATTTACCAAGAGAATTATAAAGTATGAAAATACTACTTATTTTCTTATAGATAAATTCACTTATATTTATATTGTATTTTTTATATAAATATATAATAGTAACTATAATCCCTATAATGATTACTCCTAAAACTAGATATTTTGATGCGTATGTATGAAGCAACTTATAGTTATGACCCAAAGCTTTACCTAGAGATATAAATGTAAAAGTCCAAATTAAAGCTCCTAAATATGCATGTAATGCAAATTTTTTATATTTTAAGTTTGTTATTCCAGATACATAACCTGTAATGTGTCTAAGACCAGGTATGAAAAAAGCAATTATTAATAATTTATTGCCATACTTATCAAACCAAGTAGTTGCTTTTTTAATATGTTTTGAGTGTATATGAACGTATTTTCCATATTTAGTTACAATCTCTATATCTAAAAACTTTCCTATTAAATATGAAGTAGTAATCCCACATATTGTTCCAACACTTGCAAATAATATGCTTGTTAGATAGTTTAATTTTCCTTGAAAAGCTAAAAACCCACAGTAACTCATTAGTAATTCTCCTGGCAGAGGAAGTGCCATCAATTCTAAGTATAATGCTATAAAAATAATAATATATCCATAATCATTTAATAGTTGTGTTAAGCTATGCATGTTTATTACTCCTTAATATAAATCTTTAGTTATTTGTCGTATATATTAGCTTATACCCTTATATGGAAGTATAAAAGAGGGCATAGTGAAATACTATACCCTCTTTTTTTAAAAAATAATTAGTTTATAGATTATACTAGTGTAAAATACAATCTTGGAATGAAGTCAAATATTATTATGGAAGTTAACATAAACATACAACCTTTTATTCTATATGTATTAAAAATTACATCCTCATTATTATTTTTGCTTTTTATTCCTCCATATATATTTAATATATTTACTAGAATAAGTCCTAAAGTATTAAACCAATTTCCGTTATTTAAATTTTCTTTAATATTTCCATTCTTTGTGCAGAAATATATAATAAGCAATGATATTAGTATTGAAAAGTAAAAAAGAAATTTTCCTAATTTATCATTACTTTTATTATTCATTGTTATCCCCCTTAAATTTATCATAAATACTATTTCTATCTTTTTGGACAAAAATTGTTTTTTTCATAATCCAACTCCCTTTTGAAATAATCAATATGTAAATATATTATCATATTAAATAAACTTAAAAATATAAATTATTTTGTATTTTTAAAATTAAATATAATTAACACTGAATATGTTTTTTTATATAATTTAAGGGCAATTAGATTAAAAAAATCCAATTGCCCTTAATAATAATAGCAAATAAATTAATTAATGAGTGTGTTATTGTGATTTACTTGCCATATAGACATATTATAACATAAATTAAAGAAAGTGTTATGTATGTAAAAAATATGATAAATATTTATTTTATGATGTTAGCACAAAGTAATATAGTATCTTTGCGTTATTCTATCTTCTTTGGCAATTTCATTTTCCAGTTTACCACCATTATTTATTATAGTTTTTGCTGAGGCAATATTGTTTTTGTCGCAGGTAATTAAAACTTTTTTAATTCCTAAATTTACACATTCTTTTAAGGCTAAATTTAGCATTTCGGTTGCGTAGCCTTTTTGTCTTTCAGATTTCCTAACACTATATCCTATATGACCACCAAAATTTAATAAATAATCATTTAATCTATGTCTAATATCAATCATGCCAACTAATTTATTTTCATTGTTAAAAGCAAGGTATGTAGTTGGTGGAACAAATCCATCTCCTACAGTTTCTTCTTTTAAATTATCTTGAACTGATTTATACCAATTTTCAAAAGTTTTGGCAGTGCTTAATCCAGCTGAACCATCCATACTATCTTTGTTTTCAAGAAACTCTTTTTTATAATCTAGAATAATTTTTTTGTGTTCTTTTTTGGGTAAAATTAATTTTAATCTACTCATTTACCACCTCCCAATATTTAAATAAAGGTTTTAATTTAAGTATAGACTTGGAAATAATTGTAGTAAATAAAATAATGTGTTTAAAGTAATTTATATTTAAAATAAATTAACTATATGTAAAAATGTGTTTTTGGGGATTAGACTTTAGTTTAGGATGAAAAATTCTAAACATTCAACTACAATTTAAAGAAAGTATATGTTTGATAGTATAAATAATTATCAGGGGGGGAGTATGAAGAGTTTAGAGGAAAAAATTAAAAATTATTATGAAGGTTATGATGAGGATAGTAGGTTAATTATTGAAAAGATGATGGATGAAAATGAAATTAAAAAAATTATACATATAGGAACTGATGGTATAGAAGATATGCTTAGAGCGAGTGTAAATGAATTTACAGATGAAGAATTTAATTTATGGATTAAATTTCATTTAGATACTTGTGAAAATCCTAATTTAATAGGATATAGTAAGCACTGATTATATATTGGGAGAAAAAATAATTAAATTATAAATAGGTATCAATTATGAATTAATTTGTGTATTTAATATATAAATAGAAATTTGAAGGGTAGAGGATTTTAAATGAATATTGCTATTTGGATTGCTATAGGAGCTGCTATTTTATGCAGTATAGTTGCTATCAATAAAAAAGATAAGAAATAAATTTTAAATAAACATAAAGCTCTTAAAACTTAAAAAATAGATTTTAAGGGCTATTTTTTATAATTGATTAATGTAACTAAATAAGTCTTTCAAGGTTATAATTTAAATAAATTGATAAACTATAGGAATAAAAAATATCGGAGGGGGATAAATGAAATATATTGACGATATTACTAAATTTATATTTATAAGTGATGAACTAAAAAAATCAGATATTATTTTTATTCCAGGTGGGTCATATGCAGAAATTGCAGAAACAGCAGCTATGCTTTGGAATGATGGATATGCATCATTTATACTACCATCAGGGAAGTTTGGTGTTAATAGAGGATATTTTCCAGGGCCTCGTTCAAAGTCTAATGTATATAATAAAATTTATGATACAGAGTGGGAATTTTTAAATGATGTGTTGATTAAAAATGGAGTAAAACAACAATATATATTAAGAGAAGATAAAGCTACATATACTTTTGAAAATGCTATTTTTTCAAAAAAAATTACTGATGAGTTAGATATTGATGTAAATACAGCAATAATATGTTGTAAGGCTTTTCATGCAAGAAGATGTCTCATGTGTTATGAAAGTGTTTATCCAAATACAAAATTTATAGTATATCCCACAGAAACTCAAGGCATAAATAAACATAATTGGTTTAATACAAAAGAAGGAATTGATAAAGTAATGGGAGAGGTTGAAAGGTGTGGTAGTCAATTTAAAGATGTAATTAAAGAGTATTATCTAACACAAAAAGAGAGCAATAACTTTTAATGTTATTGCTCTCTTAGTTTGCAATTTAATTACATTTAAAGTATGTACTATAACTTTTTTAACATATTTTAAAAGAACCTATTACTGTTGTTCCATCTTTTTCATAAACAGGAATAGATTTATAATAGCCATGTTTTTTTACTTTTTTTTCTACCATTTTAGTATAAGCTACTGCTTCTTCTGGATTTTTAGGTTGATTGGCTGTGTCGTAAAAATCATCTTTATAGACATATCCACTTTTACCATTATCTGCTTCAACTAATATTAAGTCTGGTTCATTACCGTACTCTGTATTAGCTAAATTACTGCCATAAGTTTGACCTTTTTCATTAATTTTTATTTCAAATTTATTTTCATTAATATCTAGGTTAGTAAGTTTATTTTGAGAATTATCGAAGGTATCTAAACTCGTAAATATTAACCCACCTACAATTATTAATCCCAATATATGCACTTTTTTTAATTTCATTTTAAATCTCCTTTTTAACTTAGAAAATTATAATCTTATCATTAATTTAAGTAAAATCAGTATTACTATTAAAAATCTGATGATTAAAATCAAAAAACAATAATTTATAATATATTCTACATAATAGAAATATTTCCTTTTGGATATATCAGAAGAAGAGCTTAGAACAAATTTGATTTTTTATAAAAAATTTAGTATAATTAATTTAATAATAAATTAAATAACAAGCTAGGAATAACGACACATGTGGTGCTTTGCACGTAAATCTGATTACGGTACAAAAGCGCATATGTGTCTTTTTTTGTTGTTTAAAAAATTAAAATAATTATTTTATTAGAAAGAAAGGAAGATGTTTTATGCCAACAACAAAATTTCAACAATGTTTTTTTGCTGTTTTAACCGTAGCAATAACGGTACCTTTATTTGTATTTTACAATATTGCAATTGAAATGGGAGGAATGTCTAATCAAGTATTTATAGCTTCTGTAAAAGTGATTCCAATTGAATTTGTATTTGCAATTTTACTTGAAATGTTTATAGCTGGTCCACTTTCACAAAAGATAGCTTTTAGTATTGTAAATCCAAGAGAAGATAAGCCATATATAATAACTACAGCAATGATATGTTCAACGGTGGTTTTAATGTGCCCAATGATGTCACTTGTTGCAGCTTTTCTTTTTAATGGTATGACTACAGAAATTATTACGCAGTGGATGCAAAATATAGTGATTAATTTCCCATTTGCATTTTTTACACAGTTATTTTTCATACAACCACTTGTAAGATTTATTTTTAGAAATATTTTTAAAAGTCAGCTTAATAAGGAAAATCAGTGTGTAGGAAATGAAGTTATGTAATTATATATAATTTTATATAATAAGGTATAGGTTTATATTAAGAACATAAATTAAAAAAATATAATGATTATAAAAAGAGTGTATCTAATAAAACTAAGTAATTTAAATAGATATACTCTTTTATTTTTAACTATATCATGAATCTAAATTTTAGAGAGTGTTATATTTCAGTGCCAAATTTATAGATTTCAGTCCATTTTAAAATTAAAAGTTACAATTTATGATATTCTATAAGTAAATTAATTTACCAAGATTTTAAAGGTTAAACTTAGGAGGATTTGTATATGTCAAATTTTTTAAAAACACATATTAGTACAAACAAATATATATGGAAACTTTTAAAAGTTTTTAATTCTTCTGATAATCCAAAGTTTATATTGAGACTAGCAAATATCTCTAAATTTTTTAGGATTATCATTTTAGGGTTGTTAGGATTAGTAGAAGTTCCTGTTCTTTATAAAAATTACAGATAAAAAATATAAAATACTATTCTCAAAAAACATATTTAAAGATATCTAGTAAAAAAGCCATTATAATTCAAATAAATGAATTCTAATGGCTTTAAATTTTACGGGTAGTTTACATATTTACATTAGTCTTCTTGTATAAAACTGGTATTGCCGCTACTATAAGTATCATACCCATAAAAGCGGGTGCGGCATGGCCAAGTGATACATAGATTTGACCTCCAATGATAGGACCAATCATTCTTGCTAAGGCCTGAATAGATTGGCTACCTCCTTGAATCCTTCCTTGTTCACTAGAATCAACAGACTTAGATAGCATACCATTAAATGAAGGCCCAAAGATTGAATCACCAAAACCAAATATAAACATTCCAGCGATAAAAATAGGGTAGAATGAAAATAAAGACGATGCTGCAATAAGACTGTAGCCTATAATCTCCGAAACCATTCCAAGAATTGCTATCTGTTTATCACTAAGTATTTTCAAAAGCTTTGGCATTATGAAACCTTGTGAAATGATATCTTGAAAGCCCATAATTGAAAACATAAGTCCGATTATTGCAGGCTTCCAATTGAAAGTATCCATTGTAAATTGTGAAAAAACTGCCTGTAAAGATCCGTTGGGTATCCAAAGTAAGAATGCTGAAATAAGTAGCATTTTTAAGTTTTTCATAGAAAGTATATTTGCAAGTTGTGTAAATGGATTCATTCTTACAAAGGTAATCTCTTTAAGTCTATTATTAATATCAAGACTTTCAGGCATACAAAATGCTCCATAAACAACATTTAGTAAAGTTATTATTGCTCCAAAATACATAGGTACAGAATAACCAAACTTGGCAAGAAATCCCCCTAGAGTTGGTCCAATAACCGTTCCTAGACCTACAACTGCACTGACCCATCCAAAGTATTTGGTTCTTTGTTTTGGAGGAATGATGTCTGCAAAATATGCAAAGATAGTGCTTATGCTACCTCCTGTTATACCTTCTATTATGCGCCCAGCAAATAGTACCCATAGTGCTCCTCCTATACCAAAAACTAAGTACCCAATTGCAGACCCTAAAAGGCATACTAAGAGCAATGGACGACGACCATACTTGTCACTTAAAGCTCCAAGTACGGGAGCTGCAAAAAATACGCAGACCGCATAAACAGAGGTAAGAAGAGTAACAAATATAGCTTGTTGTCCAGGAGTACTTGTATAAGGCTGAACTAAAAATGGAACGACAGGCATTATGATACTAAAGCCTATTCCGCAAAGAAACACAGAGATAAGACCAAATATTAAAGCGTGTTTATCTATAGTTTGTTCTATATTTTGTTTATCCTTTGATTTAAATTTAAACATTTAAATACTCCTTTCAAAAGTTATTATTTTGGTTCCTTGGAAACAAATTTATCGTATCATCATTTTGTTTCCTTGTCAACAAAATGGTGATAAAAAAATACAGCCCGTTCTCAATAGAGTTGGGCTGTTTGTATTTTATTTTCATTATTTAAATTTATTTTGACTTAATATCTATACCAGCTTTCTTTATTTCTGAATCCAAATGCTTACTATACTTTTCTATGAAACTAAGCATACTGTCAAATTGTTCCTCAGTTATTTGTTCAAATACGACTTTATCACGCTCTTGAAACTCTTTGTGCAGTTTTTCATGGATTTTATAAACTTCTTTACCTTGCTCAGTAAGTCTAAAATAGATTTCTTTTTTGTTATCTGGTTTTTGGTAGCTTTCGATAATGCCTTTTTTTAGGAGCTTCTTAGTTATTTTACTCATGGCACCCCTAGTCATATAAAAGGACTCTGCAAGTTTTGTTACGTTGGAATCCACATTTCTTCCAATGTATTCGATGCAATGTACTTCAGAAGACTTATAACTTTTAAGACTATCTTCCATCTTAAACTTATTAAGCCAAACCATCTTGTTAAATAAGTCCCTAAAACCCATTATGACCTGTTCTTCTTTGTTCATGACTTGTCCTCCCAGCCGTTGGCGTATTAACAATATTATATTAAAGTTTTGTTTCTATTTCAACGATATTAGAATATAAAGGTATATAGCTATTCTCATATTTGAGAGTAGCTTTTTTAATTTTAAGATAAGATTTAATTAGGATTTAAAGTAAAATATAAGGGTTTAAATAAAAAAATATTTATGTGTAACTAATGTTACGGAAATTTAATGGTAGAAATTGTATTCTATGTATACCACGTAAATATCATCAAATTGGAGGTAGATACTATGAAACATATAAATATATAGTAAACTACCTCCCAAAAATCTTAGTATATAAATATTTATAATATAACAAATACTTTCTTAAAATAAATTATTGTAAATAAAATATATAAAAAATTAAAAAAAGGAGACAAAATAAAATGAAAGCTTTTGTAGATAGAGACACTTGTATAGGATGTGGAGCATGTGAAATGACTTGCCCAGAAGTATTTAGTATGGATGATGAAGGTAAATCTGTTCCTGTAAAAGAAGATATATCTGAAAATTTATTAGAATCAGCTCAAGATGCTAAAGATGATTGTCCTGTTTCGGCTATAACTATAAATTAATTACAAAAAATAAAGGGAGAAATAAATGATTAATCCAAATTTAGCAAGACAACATAATGAACTTTATAAATTATTAGCTGAAATGAAATCTTTAGGATATAATATAGAATCTAATGCTGATAAAATTGCATTAAATATAAATTTATTAGCTGGAAAGATTAACATTCACTTGCAATCAGAAGATAAATATTTATACTCATTACTTTTAAACTCTCAACATACAGAGGTTAGAAAAATTGCAAAAGATTTTATTGCAGAGATGGGTCATATAGCCAAGACATTTAATGAGTTTAAAATTAAATTTAATACTAAAAATAAAATTTTAAATAATATAAATGAATTTAAGTTAGAATATCCAAAGATAATGAATGCTATTTCTAATAGACTTAATAAAGAAGATAAAAAATTATATGTACTATTATAAATATAATTAAATACATAATAAAAAAGAGAGGATAGTTAGTATAATAGGACTAATTATCCTCTCTTTTTTATTATGAGATGAAGTTTTGAAGAGACACAATTTTTACTAAACAGTTTCATTAAGATATTAATGCAGCTGTTTAAATTATTCAATAAGGTTTATACTATAAGAAAGTTTACAGTTGTTATACATAGTAAAATAAACTATAAGTAATTAAATTATGAACTAGAAAATATAAGGAGATTCAAAAGATGATAAATAATGATACCAACAAATCTTGGGCTATTAGAACATCTACAGACGAATTACTAAATTTTATTATATTTACAGGATGTATGTATAACTTAATTGATGACAAATATTTCAATGAATCAAATAGACCTTGGCCTACTAGTATATTAAATTCAGATTGTAAAAATTTGAATAATGATAAATTAAAATCACAATGGAAACTATGGTTTAATAGTGTAATAGATAAAAAAAGTAATAATATCAACCCAAATAAAATGTGTACACTTATTACTCAAATATATGATGTAAATGATTTTTTAGAACTTGAATATATAGAACTTAGAGAATGTTGTAAAAAATCATATCCATTTTTCATTGAGTGGTGGAATATGCAAGCTGGAGGCAACGCAGCTATTTCTTTCTATGAAATTATAGGGGGTGATAAATTTTGTAATTATATTGAAGAATTAGAATGTAAATTGAATAAAAAAGCTAAGATATTTAATCTTTATATAGATATAGTATATACAGGAGTACCTGATGTATTAGATGTAAATGATGAATATATAATAGTAACTCCTAATGGATATATAAGTTTAGATAAAAAGTGGTGGATAGATAAATTAATTAAGCTAAATGTATTTTAACTATATTGCTTTACAATATAGTAACTTAAATGATAATATATAGCTATATTGTAAAGCAATATAGCTATACAAGAAGGGGAGTGATTATTTTGAAAAATACAATTTCTTCTCAAATGTTAAAAGGTATACTCGAAGGATGTATCTTAAAAATTATAGGTCAAAAAGAAGTCTATGGATATGAAATGAATTTGAAATTAAAAGAATATGGGATTTCAACAGTATCAGATGGAACCATATATCCCTTATTATTGAAACTTCAAAAGCAAGGATTAATAGTAGGTGAGATGAGAAGTTCAGATGAAGGTCCTATGAGAAAGTACTATAGCCTTACTGATAAAGGTAAATTACAACTAGAAATATTTGAGAAAGAATGGGAAGTATTATCAAATAGCGTTAACAATATTTTAAGCATTAAATAAATGGGGAGGATAATATGGGAAACGCAAAAGAACTTATAGAACTTAATAATACATACAGAGAACAATTAAATGAAGAAAATAAAGAATTTTATGATGACATATTAGTTTATATTAGAGCAAAAAGTTTTTTTAAAGATGAAAGACAGGTGGAAGAATCTTTACTTGAAATTTTAACAGATATTATAGAAGCTCAAAATCAAGAAGTTAAAGCTAGTGATTATTTTGGAAAAAATCCAAAGGAAATTAGTGATGAAATATTAAAAAATACAAATAAGATGTCTTTTAAAGATATGATTAAATTAATTTTGAGTACTATGGGATTATATACTTTAGTTACAGTATTACCAAAACTAATAAATCCTAGTGAAGGTTTAGATTTAGGTAAATTTTTTATAGGGTTAGTGATTACATTTTTATTTGTAGAATTTATCATAAATTTTGTTGGTAATACAGTTTACTCAAATAAGTCAAAAAAATTTACATTTACTATAGTTGCTTTGTTTTGTATATATATATGTTTAATTATATCAATGAAACAATTTTTACCTACTATGCTTGAAATTAAATTAACAGGAGTTGTTGGTATTACCATAATTTCAATATTGGGAGTTGTGGGAATAATATATGGTTTAAAAGAAAAGTTATTTTATTCATTTTTACCTATTATTTTAGTAGCTTGTACTTTAGGTATATTAAATAGATTAGAGTTTACCAAGTTTTTAATAAATGAAGAACCTGGAAAGACTATATCTATATTAGCTATGGTAATAGCATTTGTATTAATGTATTTAATAACGTATTTACAAACTAGAGATAAAAAAAATAAAGAATCACAAAAGTAAATATTTTTAAAATAGCTAAAAAAGTGATAAGTTAAAACTTATCACTTTTTTTATTACTTATGATATTTAAAGTTTATAGCTTTAAACTTAATAAATTCCTTATATAAAAATAGGCTTAAAATTGTATAACAAATCATATTCCCTAAATATATACTATTAAGTTTTAAATTAGTTAATTTTACTAATAAATATATTAATACCATGCTTAAAATTGATATGACAGATGAATATACAAATACTAATTTTTCTTTATTAAGTGCTTGAAGGCTATAAGTTAAAATTGTCTTTAGGATATTCATAAAATTAGCAACTACTAAAATAAACATATATTTTGAAGACATTGATATAACTTCATAATCATTGGTTAAAATTTTAGGGATAGAATTTTTAAAAATTATTATGATTGAGCAAAAAATTATATAAATATATATAGGTCTTTTAATACAAGAGTTAATAATAGTTTGTATTTTACTTATATTATTAGCACCAAATTCTTCGCTTACCAAAGTTAATGATACTTGCCCATAAGCATACATAGGCATTAAGGCTATATTTATAATATTAAAAAGTAAGTTATAAACAGCTACTTCTAGTAAACCTATTTGAGCTAAAATATAGGTCATTACAAATACTAATAGTGCTGATTCTATAAATTCTTGTAACATTATAGGAATAGATATTGAAAATATTTCTTTGGTATTTTTAAATAATTTTATTTTAGTTTTTTTAATTAATTTGAATTTTTTAATTACTATTAAGTAATATAATACACATAAAATTAGTGATAGAACTGATCCTATAGCATTGCCTTTTATACCTAATGCTGGAAATCCTAATTTTCCAAATATAAGTATATAATCAAGTAAAACATTTGAAGTACAAGAAATTATGCCTCCATAAAGTATAAATTTTGTTTCTCCTATTATTTTAAAATAAGATGATAAGTTAAATATAATCAAATTTATTCCTAAGGATAAACTAAAAATATTTAAATATTTTACAGAGTCTATTAATGTATTGTCTTTTAAATTAAATATATTTTGTAATACAGATTTACCAAATATTAATGATAAAGTCGTAAAAATAACTCCAATTATTAAGCTATTTAATAAATTAGAGCATAAGCTATTGTTTAAATTTTCAATATCATTTTTACCTTTTGCCCTAGAACCTACTATATTTAAGCCTATGGAAATAGCTCCTAGTACTCCTGTTATTTCATATATATTGTTACCTATTATACCGACAGATGCAAAACCTTCCATATAAGTTCTCCCAATCATAGCTTGGTCGCATAATGTAATAACCATAGAAGTAATATTGTTTAACATTAATGGAATTGCTAATTTATTTATTTTCATATTTTGACCACCCTTCTTTTTTAAAATTTAAAAAAGAAGGGATTTAAAAAGCAGATACAAAAGATCACCACCTTTTTATTTATATTAATAATATATTGCTAAGGATTTTAAAGTATAAATAGACTTATTTGAATTTTAATAGATATGGTTAAAATTAAAAAAGTATTTAATGTTAAGGGAAAAGGGGGTATAGTGAAATGCTATACCCTCTTAAAGTAATGATATAATATTTTTTTGATGGTAAAATTGGTGAAGATATTACTTTTTTTACAAATTCGCACAAGTCATATCCACCCACAACTAAAAAATTGAATGTGAATTTAAAATATAGATTGTTGTATATCTTAAAACATATACTTAAATTAATTAAACTCAGTTATAATGAATATTAGAAAGGAGGTTAAATTGATATGAAAGAAAGGATAGGTATTATTAAAATACTATTTATGTTTTTGATTTTAACAACATGTATAATAAAGAATTTCGATTTAACTAAAACACAAAACCTTGAAGATACTAAAACAAAGACAACTCAGAACAATACACAAAATCAGTCACAAAGCCATCAGTTTAATATGCTTCTACCAAACATATTTGAAAATCCTAAAATAGATACACCATTACCTAATGCACTTAGCGAAATACAAATTGAAAATTTAAGTTAAATCCCTTTTTAAGTTTAGGCTATGTTAGCTAACTTTGTGATAATTGATTCATAAATAGCAACTGTCTCATATATTAAGGTGGGTTCTCAATATTGATGTATTGAAATTACTAAATTTTAAGATTTATTATCACATAATTATTTAACATAGCCTTATTTTAAAATTAATTTCATGGTTTTAACTTTATATTATTAACATTTGGCTTTGAATATCAAAAAACATTTAGCTACTAGATATCCTATAATTGCTAATCCAATTCCAGATACACTTAAACTTGGTTCTATATCTTCAAATAAAAATCCTGCCACTAAACCAATTCCACCAAATATACATGCGACTTGCCAACAGAAACTGTCTTCAGTTGTTTCAATTTCTTCTTCATCATAAATCAATGAATCTGTGGTTACATCAAATATTGTAGCAATTGATTTTAAGTTTTCAATATCAGGCATACTATTTTGAGATTCCCATTTAGTAATAGCTTGCCTTGATACATTAAGTTTTTCTGCTAAATTTTCTTGTGAAAGTTCATGCTTTATTCTTAATGATTTTAATTTTTCTCCAAAATTCATTGCATCCCTCCTAGAACATAATCAATATTTTAAACTTCCTATACATGCTTTTTATAGCAATTGAAGTATTGCATCAATAAAATCTTTAATAATTTGCTTTACATTTCTTTCTGGAAATAAGCCTGTTTTTTTCATATACTTTCCTCCTTTTATGTCTTTTATATTATAACAAATGTATAAATTTACCTTTTAAATTTGGAGTAAAGCATGTAATTTACGCACTAAAATATAACTAATTATTAAAATTTACTTTATAGCATAGTTAAAATTAATATATAATTACATAAAAGTAATTAAATTTTAAAGGGGGATTTGGATATGGAGGATTGGCGAAAAAATAGAATTGAATCAGCGAAAAATGGTACTAATCCAATGTTAATGATTGAAACAAATGGGGGATATGCAGTTTTTGGAGATACACAATTTTTACCTGGATATTGCGTTTTATTACCTAAAAAGAATGTATTTTCTTTAAATGATTTAACTTTAGAAGAAAGAGAAGCTTTTTTACTTGATATGAGTATTTTAGGTGATGCAATTATTAAAGTTTGTAATCCAATTAGAGTTAATTATGACATTTTAGGGAATACAGATAAATTTTTACATGGTCATGTTTTTCCTCGTTATGAGTGGGAAAGTGAAGAGCGAAAGAAAAAGCCAGTATGGTTATATGATGAGTCTAATTGGTTTGACTGTGAAAAACTTTATGATGAAAATAAGCATAAAGAAATAAGAGAAAATATAACTCAATATTTAAAAGATTATTATAGCAAAGTTTAATAAAAGTGAAGGAATATTAATATGAAAATTAAATTAATTATGTGTTTTTTTATTGTAATGGTTTTTGCATGTGGTTGTTCTAAAGAAAAAAATGCATTAAATAATAATGAAATAAATAAAACTGAAATTGAAAAAACTCAAAACATATCTAAATTTCCAGAAGAAATAGTATTAGTTGATGAGGATAATTTACAAATAAATGCAATTAGTAAAGACTTTGTAAATAATAAAGGTCAGATTTTATTAAAGATAATTAACAAGTCAGATGAAAAATTTACTATTTCTTTAGATAAGTTATATTTTAGTGAAATTGAGAAAAAAGCAAATCTTTCATGTGAAATAGATTCTAATTCTACTATTAATGAATATATAAAGATTGAAGATATACATAGTTTAGAGGATTTAAATGATAAAATAGAAGGAGCTTTTATTTTAAATGGTAATGAAAATAATCAATATAAATTTTTATTCAAAACTTAAACACATAAGGATTATGTGTTTGTAATAAAGTTTATGCCCTTAAAATCTATTTAAATAGATTCTAAGGGCATTTTTATTAGATATATTTAAATAAGTTTTTAGGACATAGTATTTTCAAAAGTACCCATGAAAATATCTATTTTAGTGGACATATTGTTAAGCTCTAAATTCTGTTATAATTAAATTAACAATTATTGTATATTTAACGGAGGGGGATAACATGAGAAAGTGTTTAAGATGTGATGAATAAAAGTAAAATTTTTAGCATTTTAATTGCGATTTTTTTATTAAGTTTAGGTTTTGTTGGTTGTGACAAAATGCAAATTACTTTGCCAAGTGAAGCTGATTTAGAAAGCATAATTTTATCGGAATCTACAGAAGGAAATAATGTACAAATTACAATTACTGGTAATGAGGAAATTAAAAGTATTATTGATAACATTAAATTGAATTCTAAAAAAATAAATACTGAATCTGTTAATGACACACCAACAAATGTAGACTATTATATAAAATTAGAGTTTTACCATTCTACAGATGGAAGTAGTGTAGCTTATGTGTATAAAACAAAAGACGGATATTATATTGAACAGCCTTATATCGGCATTTGGGAGATAACACAAAAATCATATGACAATACAGATAAATTACTCAATGCTAAATAGTATAAATTCCAATTTATCAAGTAGATTTAATAGACAATATTATAATAACGAGTTTAATTTATAAATAGTACAAGTAATAAGTAAAAGGAGAATTTATTATATGAACGGAAAAATAATACTAAATTTAGCAATAAGTTTAGATGGATATATAGCAGATGAAAATGGAGGATTTGATTGGATAGTTGGAGATGGAAATAATACATTAAATACAAAAAATAAATGGGACTATTCAGAATTTTTAGGTGATATTGATATTGTAGTTATGGGGAAAAATTGCTATGACCAAGGTTTTCATAACGATTATAAAGACAAAGAAGTATATATAGCAACTTCTAAAAAAATAGATAATTACGAAAACTACCATTTTATAAGTGGTAACATAGTAGAGATTATAAATAATTTAAAAAATCAAGG
Organism: Paeniclostridium hominis; assembly: GCF_014306135.1. Lineage (NCBI taxonomy): Bacteria > Bacillati > Bacillota > Clostridia > Peptostreptococcales > Peptostreptococcaceae > Paeniclostridium > Paeniclostridium hominis. The sequence goes on along the minus strand of NZ_JACRWD010000001.1, from coordinate 1,572,316 downwards.
TAAAAATATATTCTTATTCGGTGGAGGTAGATTAGTTGACAACTTTGTTAAAGCTAATATTATAGATGAGTATATTATAGGAATAATACCTACTATTTTAGGTAAAGGAAGAAAGTTATTCTTAGAAAATAATCCTAAGATAGATTTATCTCTTCAGTATTATTCTGTTGAAGATGGTATTATAGTGATGAAATATTCAAAAAGAAATAAATAAACTTAATATTTTAGTTTATAATATTAATATATTTTCAATGTTTCTAGCCTTTTTCACTTATTATTTATAACGAAATTGTCTAACAGAGCCAAATGATAAAATAGAAGGAGCTTTTATTTTAAATGGTAATGAAAATAATCAATATAAATTTCTATTAAAAACTTAAACACTCATGTATTTGTAATAAAGTTAATGCCCTTAAAATCCAAATAAATGGATTCTAAGGGCATTTTTATTATTAATAGCTAAATAAGTTTTTAGGGAGTATTTATAATCTCTTATCTAATATTCTAAATACTACAATTCCACATATATATATAAATGCCCATATAATACTTAATGTAATTATTACAATTTTATTTACATTCATAATAGTAAATATCGGAATTAAAATTGCTAATAAAAAAAATAATATTATATATGTTATTCTAGCAGATTTTTCTCTTAACATTATTTTTCTTTCATCTTTCAAATTTATTTGTTCTTTTTTTAGTTTTTCCTCATATTTTGGTTTGTTTTCTGGTTTACTCCAATAGAAATACTTATAAATCATAAAAAGTCCTGGAACTATACCTCCTCCTGCTATTGCTCCAATAATTTCATCATTTTCTATACTTGGTCCGAATAATCCAAATAATATAGCACATATCCCTACAGCTAAATAGCATAGTCCTATATACAGAGTACTTTTTTTCATATTAATCCTCCTCATAAATAAATATTTCTTCAATTGACATATTAAAGTAGCGTGCAATTTTAAAAGCTAAAATAATAGATGGATTATATCTTCCATTCTCTAATGAACCTATTGTTTGTCTAGTTACCTCTAAAGCGTTTGCCAATTCTTCTTGAGTTACTTTTTTTTGCTTTCTAATTTCCTCAAGTCTATTTTTCATTCACTAACAAATCCTTTCTATTTAAAAATGGAAAGTTAACTTTACATAAATTGTAATATTTTTCCTAAGTTACGTCAAGTTAACTTTCCCTTTGGATTGGATATGTACCAATACCTAAAATTTTTAATTGATAGACTAGATTAAATAAAGATAATGCTTTTAAATAAGTTTTTTAAGAGTATATGCAAAAACAGGTATAAATACATATTATGGTCCTGCGTTTGTATTATTATTTGTAGAATTAGATTCTTTTGAATGGATTAAATGGGAAAGTAAATCTAGAGAAAAAGGAAAAAAGAGAGCATAAATGTATTATTTGATGAGTATTTAAACTAAAAAAGACAGGTTCCGATGCCTGCCTTTTTTAATATATAAGTAATATTTTAGTAGAAGTATAATAGAAAAATTAAGTAGAAAAATATGAAAAAGTAATTGGATTTACATATGATATTATATACAGATTTTATTATTTAATACCTATAAATTAAAATTTTTTTGAAATTATAATTAATACTATAATTTTTAAAAATAAATTTATTTACATACTCAAACTTGAACTACTATTACTTAATAAATTACTCAATCCATCAAAATTATTTCCTGCTATAACTAATGTATCTTGAGGCAGGATACTAGTCGATCCATTTGGAATTAGTACTTCTCCTTTTCGTTTTATCATTACAATAAGAATATCCTCAGGTATATTAGAATCCATTATAGCTTTGTTTGCAATAGCACTACTATGATCAATAGTTATTTCCATTAATTTTGTACCTATTTCTTCTCTATAATCATTAAATGTTTTTAATACTGGAGATTCATCATCAATTAAATCAAGTTTCTTGGCGACAAAAGGTAAAAGTGTACCTTGTAATGCAACAGAAAAAAGTGCAACAAAGAATACTACATGGAAAATATCACTTTCTATTACAACTCCATAAGTTACTGCATAGATTGCAAAAACTATTGAAGCAGCTCCCCTAAGTCCTACCCAAGATACAAATATTTGTTGTTTTAAAGGAATTTTAAACCAACTTAATATACTAAAAGTTGCAATTGGTCTTGCTACAAATATCATAAACACAGATATAGAAACACCTTTTATAATAACTGAAGGCAATTTAGATGGGAATGCTAACAATCCTAGTATGAAAAATAGCATTATTTGCATAATCCATGATATTCCATCAAAGAATTGAAATATACTTTTTTTATGTGGTATTTTGCTATTACCTACCATAAGACCACTAATATATACAGCTAAATATCCATTTCCCCCAACATGTTCACTTAAAGCATAAGATAAAACTGCAATTCCCATAATAAATATTGGGTAAAATCCATCTATTTCAAAATGGATATGTCTTAATAAATAAATTGTAAGTTTAGATAATAAAACTGCTACTATAACTGCTACTATAACTTGATTTAATAACATAGGTATTATAGTTCCATATCCTTTATTTCCAATTAGCCCTAGTATGATTACAGTTAGCATATATGCTAAAGGGTCATTACTTCCACTTTCAACTTCTAATATTGAAGCAATGGATCCTTTTAAATTTAGCTTTTGAGAACGTAATATTGCAAATACTGATGCAGCATCTGTAGATGCAACTATTGATCCTATCAGTAACCCCTCTAATAAAGAGGTATCAAATACTTTAAAGCAAAATATACCTGTTAAACCAGCAGTTATAACAACTCCAAGAGTTGATAAAAGTATAGAAGGTATGGCAACTGGTTTTGCCATTTCCCAGCTAGTACCAAATCCTCCATAAAACATTATAAATACTAATCCAATGGAGCATAATTGTCTTGTTAATTCGTAGTTGTCAAAATATATTCCAACAATACCGTCAGAGCCAAATAGCATTCCTAAGATTATAAAAATCAAAAGAATAGGAACCCCAAATTTATATAAAATTTTGCTTGAAGTTATGCATATTAGTAAAACTAACGCACACATTATCATTAAACTTATCAAACATTTACCCCCTTTTTAATTTTAGTTTGTTAAATTTTTAATTTTAATTTGAATTTTTAGAATCATTACAGGCAGGATTTTAGAATAATTCACATATTAAAAATTACAGCAGTATTTATATATTATTATGCTTAAACTTAAATTTTTGTCCTTTAATTTAAGATTAATATAAAATTAATAATAATTCTATAATATATATTTTTTTATTTGTAAAATCTATGTTAAGTAAATTAATAACCTTAAAAAATTTTAAATTTAATTAAAACTATCAACAATTTTCTACAAAAAACGAATATAATAGTAAAAGGATTTGGATTATAATGTCAAACTAAGGGAATATATTATTAAAGAAAGTGTATTTTTAGTGCTTAAATATTTTAGATAAATAATAAATAAATTTTTAGAAAGAGGAGGTGAGTTGTAAAATGAGAAAGATTCAAAAAAATATAATTTTAAATAGATTAAAAGGCATAGTTTATATATCTTTGATAAGTATTTTTTTCATTCAATTAATAGAATCAAATCTTTCAAAAGAACTAAAGGATACTACAATTGAAGTAAATACTCAAATTTCAAAAAAAATATCACTAGATATAAATAATAATATGGATAAGTTATGTTACATAGATAGATATATAAAAAATGAAATTTATGAACATAAAGCCAAATATGATGAAAATGAATTATTAAGAAAGATAAATTTTATAAGTGATGGTAAGTTATTTAAATACATAGGTATAGTAAACAAAAATGGATATATTGATTTTGGTACTGATCAAAAAGTATATGTAGGAGATAGAAAATACTTTAAGGATGCTCTTTTAGGAAAAAGTACAGTAAGTGATTTAGTAGAAGATAGGTTTAACAATGAACCATCTATAGTATATTCAAAACCAATAATAATAAATAATGAAGTTAAAGGTGTTATAGTTGGAGTTCAAAGTGAAGAAATTTTACAAAAAAGTTTAGTTGAAAATGTCTTTCCAGATAATATAACTGTAGATATAGTCAGTAAAAATGGTAGACTTTTAATAACTTCAAAAGGAGAAGAAACACTTTATGCAAGTTATATAAAAAAGGGCATATCTAAATATAATGAACAAAACTTTCAAGTATTTAAAAAAGGAAATGTAAAATATGTAATATCATTTAATAAAATAAAAGAAAGTGATTGGTATGTTGTTACAGTAGCATCTGTAAAACAAGCATTTAAAGGTGCATATAATACAATTAGTTTAGCTAGAATATCTATTGTAGTAATACTAATTTCATATATAATTTCATCAACATTAAGAGATTTTAAAAAAGCCAGACAGTTAAAAGAACTGAAAGGCAAAGATGGATTAACAAATCTTAGAAATTTAGAAAATTTTAAAACAGACTGTTGTAAAATTTTAAAAAATAGTAAAAGTGAAGATAAGTATGTGAATATAGTTTTTGATATAAAAAATTTCAAAAGTATAAATGAACTATTTGACTATAAAATAGGAGATAAAATTTTAGTAGGAATTGCTGAAAATATAAGAACTATAGAATTTGAAAATATTAGTGGAAGAATAGGTGAAGATATATTTTCAATATTATTTAAAGTAAAAGATGTAAATGATTTAGATAGTAAAATAAAGTATTTGAAAGATAAGATTTCACTTTATTTTGATAAGAAAAATAAAATAGATTTAGAACTAAATGTTGGAGTATTTAAAATAATAGACAAAGAAATGGAAATAGGTAAAATTATAGATAATTCAAATGCTGCAAGAATGGAAGCCAAAAAACATAGAGAATGTCTATATTATGTATATAATGATGAATTAGAATTAAAAATCCATCAAGAACTAATTGTAAAAAAAGATTTAAAAAATGCATTTAAAAATAAAGAAATAGAAATTTTATATCAACCTAAGGTTAATATTCATACAGAAGAAATAGAAGCTGTGGAAGCTTTAATAAGATGGAATCATAATACTTTAGGATATATTTCACCAGAAATATTTATACCTATAGCAGAGGAAAATGGAGACATCAATTTAATAGGAAGATGGGTTATAAAAGAAGTTTGCAAAGAGTTAAGACAATGCAAGGACAATAATGAAAAAATTGTGCCAGTTGCTATAAATCTTTCAAGAAGAGAATTATATCAAGTAAATTTAATTAAATATATATCAAATATGATTGAAAAATACGATATTGAACCTGAACTTTTAGAATTTGAAATTACAGAAACTGCAGATGTTAATGATTCTAAAATGATAAATAAACAAGTTGAAGATATAAGAAAATTAGGTATGAAAATAGCAATTGATGATTTTGGTAAAGGTCATTCAACTTTAGAAAATTTAAAAAATCTAGAAGTAGATACGGTAAAAATTGATAGATATTTATCACTAGATATAGAAACAAGTGAAAAATCTAGAAAACTTTTAGAGTTAATAATTAATCTTGCAAAAGAATATAACTTTGAAGTTGTATGTGAAGGAATTGAAAATATGAACCAAATTAATATTTTAAAAAATCTAAAATGTAATATTGTTCAAGGCTATGTGTATTATAAACCACTTCGTATAGATAAGTTAAAAGAAATACTTAATTAATATAAAAAAATCCTATATATAAACATAATTTTTCATGTTTAATATATAGGATTTTTTTATTATATTTATATATAATATTTATTAATTTTAAATACTTTCACCAGGAAATTCATCAATTTCACTTTCAGGTATTTCACTAGAAAAATCCTCGACTTCATTTTCAGATGTTTCACTAGGAAAATCTTTAATCTTACTTACAGGCATTTCTTTATCAAAATCCCAAGGATCTCTTACGATTAATTTGTTTGCAAATGGTATGAATGTTGAAAGTAGTGTTGAAATTAATAGTAACTGACAGAACCAAACTAAAGGCATAACTTGCATAGGAGATACTTTTCCATTTGTGAAACTAGTTAAAATTAACATTTGAGCACCATAAGGTAAAAATCCTTGTAAAATAGAAGAAACAGTACTTAAAATAGCAGCGCTTCGTCTAGGGTCAACTTTGTATCTATAACAAAGTTTTTTAGCAACAGGACCATTTATTATAATGGCAACTGTATTATTTGCAACAGCTATGTCTGTTAAGGCAACTAAAACACCTATACCGATTTCTGCTGATTTTTTATCTTTAATAAACTTTTGAACAGCTACAAGAAGTGCCTCTATACCACCAGCATGAGTTACCATTTCGGCAAGACCACCTGTTAAAAGAGATAATAAGAAGATATCTGTCATATTTGTAAAACCTGTATAAATACTTTTTACAAAAGTTAATATTGTTAAATCTCCATAATACATTCCTATTGCTCCAGCTAAAAATATTCCCCCAGTTAAAACTAAAAATACATTCATTCCAGCAACTGCTAATACCAATACAAATAAATAAGGTAAAACTTTAACTAAGTTAAAATCATAAGCTTGCATTGTAGCAGGAACTTCTGGTTTACCAAATACAAATAGTAAAACAATTGTAATAATGGCTGGAACCAAACTTAAATAAAAGTTTATTCTAAACTTATCTTTCATATCACAACCTTGTGTTCTTGTAGAAGCTATTGTAGTATCTGAAATTATAGAAAGGTTATCTCCAAGCATTGCTCCACCTAAAACACAAGCCATTACAAGAGGAAGAGAAGCACCAGTTTTTTCAGCTACTGCAACTGCAATTGGACCAATTGCTGCAATACATCCTACTGAAGTACCTGTAGCAGTAGATATGAAACTAGAAATTAAAAATATACCAATTACGATAAATTGTGAAGGTATGTATGTTAAACCTAAGTTTACTGTTGAATCAACACCACCCATTTGTTGGCAAACACTGGCAAAGGCACCAGCTAATAAATATATTACACACATTATTATAATGTTTGAGTTACCACAACCTTTAACAAAAATATCAAATTTTTCATCAATAGAACCTTTAATTAAGAAAAAAGCGGCTAGAACACCACAACTGACAGCTACGGGAGCTGGGAATTGATAAAAGGCCATTTCTACGCCTTGAGCTTGAAGAATTATACCACTTCCTAAATAAACTGCTATAAAAATTAAAAATGGAATTAAAGCTTTAAAACTCGGTTTGACTTTTTCTTCTTTTCTCATAAGAATTCTCCTTTGTATTAAAATTGTGACAATTAAGACTTTAAAAAAATTGAACCTAGCTTAATTAAACTAGGTTCAATTTTAAAGCCTAAAGTAAATCTAAGGCTTGTTTTAAATCATCTATTATATCTTCAGGGTCTTCAAGACCTACAGAAATTCTTATTAATCCATCTGAAATTCCAGCTTCAGCTCTTTCTTCTGCTGTATAAGGAGAGTGAGTCATTGAAGCAGGGTGTTGTATTAATGTCTCGCAATCACCTAAGCTAACTGCAAGAGCACATAATTCTAAAGAGTTAAGTAATTTTTTACCTGCCTCTAAGCCACCTTTAACTTCAAATGCTATCATACCACCTGGTAAATCCATTTGTTTTTTAGCTAATTCACGTTGAGGGAAGCTTTCAAGTCCAGGATAATTAACTTTTACTACATTTTTATGTCCTTCTAGGAACTTAGCAACTTCTAGTGCATTTTTACTATGTCTATCCATTCTAATTTGTAAAGTTTTCATACCTCTTAATATTAAGTAAGCATCAAATGGGCTAAGTACAGCACCTGTCATATCTTTAACACCAAATAATCTTACTTGGTTTATAAAGTCTTGTTTACCAACAACAAAACCTGCTATAACGTCTCCATGTCCGTTTAAGTACTTAGTTGCTGAGTGAAGTACAACATCAGCTCCCCATTCTAGAGGTCTTTGTATGTAAGGTGTACAGAAAGTATTATCTACCATAACTATACAATCTTTCTTTTCATGAGCTATTTTAGCAACAGCTTCTATATCTATTAATTTTAAGTCTGGATTTGCTGGAGTTTCTAAATAAACAACTCTAGTGTTTTCTTTCATAGCAGCTTTAACTTCTTCTAAATTAGAAGCATCTACAAAAGTTACTTCAACTCCATATCTTGTTAATCCATGATTTAATAATGCAAATGTGCATCCATATAAAGTTTTAGACGCAACTACATGGTCTCCAGCTTTTAAGGCTGTCCATAATGCTGAAGATATAGCTCCTATTCCTGATGCAGTAGACATACAAGCCTCTGCGCCTTCTAGTAAAGCTACTTTTTCTTCTAATTGAGTATTAGTTGGATTTCCTAATCTTGAATATATGTACCCACCTTCTTGAAGTGCAAATCTTCTTCCACCTTGTTCCGCACTATCAAATACGAATGTTGATGTTTGGCATATTGGTGTAGTTAATGCTCCAGATACAGGGTCTTTATGATGTCCTCCATGTATCGCTCTTGTAGCAAATTTTTTGTTTTTTAAGTTTTCCATAGTAATTCTCCTCCTAGATTTGATTAAATAGTAGTGTCTTACTTTGTGAAAACGATTACTTGCGTCTTCTCCTTTAATATAGCACTATTGGAATTTATATACAAATTCAAAAATTTTCAATAAACTTAACATAATAAAAAAATTTCAGATTAAAAATAGGAAAACGTATATAATGAATTATTCTTACTTAAAAAATTTTTTATATATATAAATTTTACTTTATTTATTTCAAAGTTTATACAAAATTAAAAAAATGTTAAAAGTTTCACTACTATAGCTTAAGTTACTGTAATTTCAAGGGATATGAGGAGAGTATAAAAAAACCTATATAGAAACACATCTTTTTCGTGTTTACTATATAGGGTTAATATTAATCTTATTTTAAGGTGAAATTAAAATTTATATTAAAGATTCATGATATAAAAGATTATCATTACTATATAAATACAAAATTTTATCTGAAAATTTTATATAACCCTTATCTTTTTTTATAAAATTAAGCTTAGACATAAGCATAGGATAAGGAACTTCAAGACTATCTGCTAAATCATAAAGATTTGTTTCATATTTTAATTTTTCAACAAGCTCACTATCAGGAATTAAAAAATTACAAGCCCATTTAAGAGCCTTTAATTCCATAGTATCAAGATTAACTCTATCTGTATAATGAGTAAGAACTCCAACAAAATTTCCATCAGTAGTAAAATGATGACCAAGTTCTTCTGATAAAACTTCTAGAGTTTTCTTTTTATCACCTAAAATTATTTTATTTAAAGTTATAATAGGTGGGTAGCCTTCCATTTTTGTATAAAGACCTAACAAAGAAGGCATTAAAGTTGCAGTTTCAAGAACTATCCCATTTTCCTCACATAATTCATATAACTTGTCTAATTTATCCATAAACAATTATCCCCCTAAACATATAAAAAACTAATCTTTCTTTGGATATTTAAACATAAGATAGTTAAGATAACTTTCTAACTGTTCTCTAGCTTCATCTGATAAATCCTCACATAAATTAACCTTTTGACCGTCACTAGTTGTAAAGTATTCTTGTTTATCAAAATCTTTTTCATAAGAATTACTTCTATGAGTTGCAATAGTCATATCCTTATTATCTAGCGTTTTAACTGAATTAGGAACACCTATTAAATAATCTGTTGTAACATTAAAAAACTGTGCTAATAAATTTAGCTTATCAAAATCTGGGTGTTTATCCTTAGTTTCATATCCTGCAATAGTTGCTCTTCCAACACCTAAAAAATCTCCAACTTGTTGCTGAGTAACATTTTTTTCTATTCTTAAATCTTTTAATCTTTGACCAAACGACATGAAAATTCACCTCCAATTACTTTTATATAAAAAATATAAAAATTTATATTATTAATTAAGAATTTATTCAAAATTTTATTGAATATATGTAACGGATTATATACTTATATTTTATATAAAATGTGTCTTAGTGTAAACAAAAATGTGACTCTTATATAAATTTTATAGACAAGGTAACAAAACGTAACTATAATCATAAATATAAAGTCGTGGCTAAAAGACACGATAAATACTTTGGTAACATAAAGACACTTAAAATAAAAGGGGGGAGAAAAATGAGAATAAATTTAAAAGAAGCTAGAAAAAGCAAAAACCTAACTCAACTTCAAGTTGCAAACAAGCTAAACATAGACAGGTCATATTACACAAAAATAGAAAGAGGACAAAGAACACCATCATTAGATATTGCTTTAAAAATTAAAGAAGTTCTAAATTATGAAAGTGATGATATTTTTAAAAACAATTAGGAGGTATTTATATGGAGATTTTTAAAAATAAGGATTTTGGGGAAATCATGGTGCTAAATACAAACAACAAAGAGTACTTTGATGCAGTAGAATGTTGTAGGATTTTAGGTTATTTAAATCCTCATGATGCGATAAATAGACATTGTAAAAAGAAGGGAATAACTTTTTACGAGATAGGCATAGTTTCTGGCAAAAAAAGAAATGGAGAAGACATTATCCAATATGTTAATAGAAAGTTTATAGATGAATCAAATTTATATAGATTAATTATAAAGTCAAAGCTTGAAACTGCTAACAGATTTGAAAGTTGGATATTTGAAGAGGTACTTCCAACCATTAGAAAGCAGGGGGCATATTTAGATAACAAAATTATAAACAATATAATAAATAACCCAGATTTTTTAGAAAACCTAATTGATAGTTTAATAAATAAAAATAATTCTTATAAAGAATTTATAAAAGTCATAGAAGAAACAAAAGAAGTTATAAGCATAGGAACTTTTGCTAAAGTTTTAAGCAACAACAATATACATATTGGAAGAAATAGACTTTTCTTTTGGTTTAGAGAAAATGGATATTTGATTAAAAATGGAATAGATAAAAATCTTCCAAAACAGAAATACATAGACAGAGGATATTTTAAGGTTATAGAAAAAATAATCAAAACTGAAAATGGAGAAAAGTTACAAGCAACAACTAGGATAACTGGGAAAGGACAGACTTACTTTATAAATAAAATAAAAACAGATTATATGAGTGTTTTAAATAAGGAAATTGATAATTGTAATTAAAAGGGGGGTATTATGAAAAAATTTTTAGATGCAAAGATTATATACAATACTAAAAACATGAGTAAAGCTGAGTGGCTAGAAAAAAGAAGATGTGGAATAGGTGGTTCTGATGCTTCAAGCATTGTTAATATGAGTCCTTTTAAAAGTAGGGCTAGTGTTTATATAGATAAATTACATAGTAATAATTATGAAGAATGTGAAAGTTTTAGAATGGAGTTGGGAAATAAGTTAGAAGATTTTGTGGCTCGTGAGTTTATGATAAGAACTGGTAAAAAGGTAAGAAATGTAAATGGAATTTTAAGAAATGATAAATATCCATTTGCTATTGCAAACATTGATAGATATGTATTTGGAGAAAAAGCAATATTAGAGTGTAAGGTTACTAATTCTTTTCAAAAGAAAGAATGGGAAAAACAAGTTCCTATTCATTATCAAATACAATGCCTTCATTATATGGCAGTTACAGGAGCTAGTTGTTGTTACGTTGCAGCACTTATTGGAAATGAGGATTTTGTTATTCATAAATTAGAAAGAGATGAAGAACTTATAAATTACTTAATGGAAGAAGAAGAAAAGTTTTGGAAGGAATATATTTTAGGAGATAAAGTTCCAATTCCTGATGGTAGTGAAGATTATTCTAGGTTTTTAAAAAATAAATATAAAAATCCAAAAAATGAAAGTATTATTCTTTTTATGAAAGAAGAAAAAATCAATAGATATGATGAAGTTTTAAAGCTTATTAAGGAACTTGATTTGGAGAAAAAGTATATTGAACAAGTTATTCAAAATGAGATGGGAGATTATGAAGTAGCTTTTGTTGGAGATAGAAAGATTACTTGGAAAAATCAAAGTAGGTCTAGTTTTGACACTAGAAAATTTAAAGCTGATTTTCCTGAAATTGCTAGTGATTATGTAAAGACTACTACTTCTAGGGTGTTTAGGATGTAGATATTTAGCTTGTTTCGTGGTGGGGGGTGTTATATAGTATTTTCCTTCACTGTAAAGCCTAAAACATGGCTTTAACGTTTCGTCAAATACTATATAACACCTTACCTAGAATTGTAAGGCTTTAGATTAAAATAAATTTATTTATAAATAAAGTTAGAAAAATTACTATAATTAGTCTTATTATACTTTGATAGTCTAGTTTTCCTGTTTTTTTGTAGTCAATGTAATAATCTAAAGCTGTATATATTAAGAGTAGTATTAAAGTTATGACTCCTAGCAACTTATTACCGTAATCTAAAAACATTAAAAAAACTACAAAGGTCATAAAAATAAGACAATATTGCAAAATTTTTAGTTTAGATATATTTTGTGGTTTTAATATAAAAATCACATCCTTAAATTGTATGTTAAGTAAATTATAGTTACATATTTTTTAATTTTCAATAAAGGGGGAATTTTTTATGAATAATTTAAAAAAGGAAATAAAAAAGAAGGAAGAAAAGCTTGAAAATTTGGAGATAAAGCCTGTTTATGCTATGAAGCAAATTATGATAAAGATGAAAAATGATATAGAAAGTAGGCTTTTAAGTAATATTGATTTTGATAAGTTTTTAAATAAAGCTATTAATGTTTTTAATTCCAATGAAAATTTTAAGTCTTGTGAGATTATGACTTTTATTAATGCTATGGTTAAGTGTGCTAGTTTAAATCTTGAGCCTAATAGTGTTTTAGGACAGGCTTATCTTGTACCAGTAAAGTTTGGTGATGATTGTAAGGTTGAGTTTCAAATAGGTTATAAAGGAATGATAGAGCTTGCTTATAGAAGTGGAAAGGTTAAAAGTTTGTATGCTAATGAGGTTAAGGCTAATGATGAGTTTTATATTGATTATGGATTAGAGCAAAAGTTAGTACATAGACCATGCCTAATTGGTGATAGGGGAGAGGTTATAGGCTATTATGCTGTTTATCATTTAGACTCAATGGGATCTAGTTTTGTGTTTATGACTCGTGATGAAATTTTAAGTCACTCTAAGAAGTATAGTAAAATCTTTGGGATTGATTTGTGGGAAAGTGAATTTGATGCTATGGCAAAGAAAACTGTTATAAAGAAGTTACTTAAATATGCTCCTTTAAGTATAGATTTGCAAAAGTCAGTTTTATTAGATGAAAGTATAAAGACTAATTTACAAGGGGGAATATAGATGGCTGTTTATAGGCATATTCATATAGATTTTTGGCAAGATGGTTTTATTTTAGATTTAACTCCTGAGGAGAAGTATTTTTATATGTATCTTATGACTAATAGTAAGACAAGCCAATGTGGAATTTATGAGCTTCCAAAGAGAATTATAGAAACGGAAACTGGATATAACAGAGAAACTGTAGAGAAGCTACTTTCTAGATTTGAGGATTATGGGAAAGTTGTTTATAGTGAGGAAACTAAGGAAGTGTTTTTAAAAAATTGGATTAAGCATAACAAAGTAGTTAGCCCTAAGGTTAGAAAGTGTATAGAAAAAGAGCTTAAAAATATTAAAAGCGATTATCTTGTAGATTTATTTTTAAAAGAGTGTGATAGGTATGGATACAGTATAGATACAGTTAATTTAAAATCTAATAAGGCTATGGATAGTGTATGTATACCCATAGTTGAAGTTGATTTAAGTTTAAGTAACCACTATGGGGAAAAAGAAAAAGAAAAAGAAAAAGAAAAACAAAAACAAAAAGAAAAAGAAAAACAAAAACAAAAAATAGAAAGTGAAAAAGAAAGTATAGGTATGTATATAAAAAATAATATAGATGAGTATGCAAAGCTTTATGAAGAAAATATAGGACTTATAAATGGAATAGTTGGAGAGTGGTTAATTGAGTTAAGTGAAGATGTAGATATTAAACTTTTTAAAAGAGCTATAGAAATAGCTACAGATAATAAAAGGTGTAATAAGGGGTATGTTAATGGAATTATTAGACAGTGGAGAGAAAATAATATAAAAACTTTTGATAATTTAAAAGAGTATGAAGCTAGAAAGCAAAACAAAGGGGGAAGTGAAGGTGGAAAGTATGAACAGTCTAAGTATCAAAGAGAGCTTAAAAAAGAGGACTCAAACCTTTATAGAAAGCCAACAGAAGAAGAAATCAGGGAACTTAGAGCATTTATTGAAGAAGAAATATAAATGTGAAAAATGTAGGGATTTAACTTTTATACTAGATGGGGATAATGCAACTTATTGTGAGTGTAGAGCTTTAAGAGAAGCTAAAGATATTTTAAAATCAAGTGGAATAAGTGATGAATTTAGGAAAAAGACTTTTGATAGTTTTAACTATACTTATGATATTCAAGTTATAGATGCTTATAGAAAAGCTAGGGAATATGTAAAAAAATTTGATGAGATAAAAAACAGTAGGAGAAATTCTATAATGTTTTTAGGGCAAGTGGGTTCGGGGAAAACTCATTTGTCCCTTGCTATTGCCAATAGTCTTATGAATGATTGTGTGGGAGTTTTGTATATGCCTTATAGGGATGTTATAACTTATATTAAGCAAAATATTATGGATAAAGAAGTTTATGAAAGTATTGTTAGCAGGTATAAAAATGCAAAGGTGCTTTTGATAGATGATTTGTTTAAGGGGAGTATTAGTAAAAGTGATGTAAATATTATGTTTGAGATAGTGAATTTTAGATATTTTAATAATTTGCCTATGATTGTAAGTTGTGAGATGGGAATTGATGAGATTTTAGATGTTGATGAAGCTGTGGGGAGTAGGCTTTATGAGATGAGTAGGGGTTATTTGGTGGAGTTTAAGGGGAAGAAGCTTAATTATAGGATGTATAGATAAAAATAAAAGAAACAAAAAAATAAGGAGTGAAGATAAGTATATCTTTACTCCCAATTTTTTATTTATTTAAAAGTTCTTTCTTTTTCATTTCAAATTCTTCTTTAGTTATTGCATCTATATCTAATAACTCTTTATATTCTTTGATTTGCGCAGGAATAGACTTTTCACTAACATTTATGCTAGTTGTTTTATCTAAGTCATCTGCATCAGAATTATCTCCAAGAATTACTCTAAGTCGCTTTAACCCCTTTAAAATTTCCATATAGTTTTCTTGAGCTTCTTCGAGTTCATATGATGAATATCTAAAAGTTAAATCTTCTGTAGAGTTTGTTGTATGAATATATACAATTATTGACTCAATGATTTCTTTAACTTTATTATTAGAACTTTCATATGCACTTCCTATAGTTGCATTGTTAACACAAATTTCTAGTTTAAGTATAGAGTTAAAATCTATAATTTTTTTTGTTTCATAATTATTATGCCCTATACAAATTGTTTTATTTTTAAGCACAATTAATTGGCTTTCTTCGCTATATTTGCTTAAGTTAATATCTATATTATCATTTCCACCAATTTCATCAAGAATATTTTTACTTCTGTCAATACTTGATTCTTCCTTAACAGATTTTCTATCTGTTTCTTTCCAAAACCATAAAAACATGAGAAGTAATACAAATCCTATAATTTCTTTTAATGTCAACTAAGTTCCTCCTTGTATAAATGTAATTTATCTATATAATATCAATATTAGATATAAAAATCTAGATTCAAATTCCATTTAATGGAAAATAATACTTTTAATAAATGTTTCAAATATAGTAGAAGATACCATCAAATATTTGTTGAAGTTACACTATTAAATAAAAAGATAAATCTCTTTGAAGTGTTCTTAATTTTTATTTTAATATATATTAAGTATCTGGAATTCAATCAAAAGATGAAACTGAATAGATGCATATGTTTCCTATTCTAATGATTATATAAATCATCTAGTGAGGAAGTAATCTAATTGACTAAGATAAATAAGTTAAGATAATTATAAGCATAAAATAAGGAGTAAAGATAAGTATATCTTTACTCCTTATTTATTTAAAAGTTCTTTCTTTTTCATTTCAAATTCTTCTTTAGTTATTGCATCTATATCTAATAATTCTTTATATTCTTTGATTTGCGCAGGAATAGACTTTTCATTAAAATTTATGCTGGTTGTTTTATCTAAGTCATCCATACCATAAGTATCTCCAAGAAGTACTTTAAGTCGTTTTAAACCTTTTAGTATTTCGTTATAGTTTACTTGAGCTTCTTCAAGCTCACATGATGAATATCTAAAAACTAGTTCTTCCGTATATTCAGCTGTATGGATATATACAAATATTGATTCAATAATTTCTCTAACCGTATTTTCAGAGTATTGATGAGCAGTTCCTACGTTTGCATTATTTATTCTAATTTCTAGTTTAATAACAGAATCGAAATCTATAAATTTTTCAGTTTCATAATTATTATGTCCTATATGAATAGTTTTATTTTTAAGAACAATTAATTGACTTTCATCCCCATATTTACTTAAGTTGACATCTATATTATCAACACCACCAATTTTATCAAGAATATCTTGACTTCTGTCTGTACTGGCTTCCTCTAGTTTTAATTTTTCTTGTGTATCTGAAGTTTTTACTAACCAAATACCAAAAATCCCAAATAGAATAACTGCACATCCAAGTATCTTAGAATAAGCAACAAAAAATATTATCCCAAAAAATATTATTAGTATACCTGTAGACAATATAAAAAACCTCCCATTTTGCAATTAAATAAACTTTTCTATATTATACCAATATTAAATATTTAATACTATATTAAAATTTACAGAAAATGCGAAAAGTTTATTTTCAAGAATGACAGTTCATCATCAACAGAAAAAAATGAACAAACAATTATGAGATAGCATTGAGAACTTGAAGTTAAATATTAGCAATCTAAGCATATGTTTTGAGGATGGATTAATAAATTTAAATATATAATATTTTTTATACAGAGGTATTTTCTTTTTTTAAATGTAAAAAACTTAAAAAGGACTATGAATTTTAATTCACAGTCCTTCAAATACATCTAAATTTTTAAACTAGTTGATTTTGTGTTTAAACTTTCTGGTGGGAATAACTTAAAAAATATTGTTCTCGCAGATGGCGAAACAATCAATAAATTCAATGGTATTGCAAATACAAAATTTTTAACTATATTACTACCATAAGCTGAAAGTAAGTGTTCATTAAACCCTACATTTACAACAGCTCCATAAAATGACATCCATAATACCATACCACACCCCATAAAAAAGGTCATACAAATAGCTTTCTTTTTAATAGAATCATTAGGTTTAATTATTTTAGGCATTATTTTGCTTACAATTTTCCCAACTATAAAAACATCTCCTACTAGTGCAAATAAAAAGGCAGGAATAAATCCTAATACAGCATGCTTAAGCACATTAAAAGATAAACCTTCCATTAAAGCAATGTTATAACAGCTCATTATAAATACCATTGATGTACATATCATTAAAATAAATATAAAATGTTCTACTTTATTTTTTCCCAAATCATTCATCTCCTTATAATAGTTTGTAAACTTAGTTGACAAAAACTATTATAAATTCTTTGATTAAATATGTCAATTAGGTTGACAAAAATAATGATAATATTAAATTTATAATGTATAATATTCTTAATTGAATATAATATATTTTTAATATAGGAGAAAAAGATGAATTCATATTTAGATAATTTAAATTTAATAGATTTATTAAGTGAAAAACATGCTCAACTTCGTAAAATTGTTAGGGATAAATGGAGTGAAAATGCTGGAGAATATATTACAGACACAGAATCATATATTATAGCTTTACTTGAAAGAAAGCCTATGACAGCTTCGCAACTTGCTAGAATAATTGATATATCTAGGCAAGGGGCACATAAAAATACTAAAAATCTAATTGCAAAAGGATATATAGAAATAGAAAATTGTGATAGCTCTTCAAGAGATAAAACACTTACACTAACTGAAAAAGGTGAAAAATTTTGTAAAGAAACTTTAGTTTTAAAAAATCAATTAGAAAAATCAATTGAAGAAGTTATTGGTACTGAAAATTTAACAGTTTTAAAGTCATGTCTTAAAGAAACTTGGTTTTAATTACCTTAAAATAAAAACTTACTTATAATAGTTACACTAAAAGTCATTGTAAAATATTTTTTTAAGTGTATAATGTATAAAATTAAACAATCAGAAGGGGAATTAACTTGAGTAAAAAAACTATTATTGGAGGCTATATACTAATTGTAATGATGGTAATTTTAGTGTCTATATCTTATTCTTCTAAGATAGATAATCCATTTATTGGACTAAAAGGAATGGCACAAATATCTATCGGCAAAGAAAAAGTCGAAAAAATTTCAGATGAACCACTAAGATATATAAGTAAATCATATGAAGATTTTACAAGTTATATGGAGTCAAAGGGTTATACTGTTGAGCAAATGGGAAGAGGCTTTCAACTGCAAAAAGGTAATGAAAGTAAACTATTAGTATCTGAAGGTTTCATGGGAATGTATGAAATATTTAGCGAATAAAAAGATGGCATCTAATGCCATCTTTTTATTGTTTAAATAATGTTAAATTTCAACACTATATTAAACATAGCCTAATTTTAAAATTTATATTTATACAAATTACTTAGTCTTTATAACATTAATATTCTTACTCAATTCATTAATACTATAACAAAGCACATAAAGCTTCCTCTCAATCCTAATTAATAAATACATACTAATAACAATAGGAAAAACAATATTAGCAATAAGTATTTGAACATCAGAACTCACAAAAATACATACTTCCTTATCCTCACAAAAAAAGTGGCTATAGTAAAGATGGCGAAGGATTAGCGAAGAAATTATATGGATTCTGACGCAACGTTAAAGCCACGCCTCACCGGCTTTACAGTGAAGGAAGAACCATATAATTTCAAGCTAACCCGAAGCCCCCTAACTAGCCACCAACTAACCCACAACTAAATCAAACTCAGTAAGCATTTGAAAAAACACCCTATAAACTACTTATAAATTCTATTTAATAAAGCTAATTATTATTGTTTGCAAAATATAGAAATGATACAATGTGAATAAATAGTAGGGGCTATTAAAAAGGGGGAGATTTATAAATGAATATTAAAAAAAATCATAAAGTAGAGGATATTTCAAAGTATTTAATTGAAAACTTTAACGCCACAGAAATTACAATAGATGAATTTTTAACAAACAATCAAGACATAAGTGAAGATACATTTGAAGATATTTCAAAAATTTTAAAAATAGAAGATGAAAATATTATTCAAAGTTTATTAAGTGAAAATGAAAAAGAAGAAATACAAATTACAATAGAACATTTAAATAAAATAGAAGAGGATTTAAAAGAAGATTGCTCTTCATATGTTAATAAAATAAGCACAGGCAAGCTAATAATTATAATTTTAGAAAGCAAAGATAAAACAACTTTATCTGGATTTATTATGGAAGGCGCTGGTCAAAAATTATTTGATTATTTAATGGGTTTAATTGATGAACCTATTGAAAAAACTTCTAACCCAATAGATGAATTAATAGAAGAATTAAGTCATTTTAGACCTTATGGAAAATACTTTAAGTAAACATAAAAAAGTGAGAGTATTACAAACATACACTCACTTTTTTATATTTATACAAAATTATCTTAAAACTTAAAATACACTACTTAGCTTTCATAACATTAATATTTTTACTCAATTCATTAATACTATCACTAAGCACCTGAAGCTTTCCCTCAATTCTAATTAATAAATACATACTAATAGCAATAGGAAAACCAACATTGGCAATAAGTGTTTGAATTTCAGAACTCATAAAAATACCTCCCTTCACATAAAAAAAGTGGCAAAGCAAGATGGCGAAGGATTAGCGAAGAAATTATATGGATTCTGACGCAACGTTAAAGCCACGCCTCACCGGCTTTACAGTGAAGGAAGAACCATATAATTTCAAGCTAACCCGAAGCCCCTAACTAGCCACAAACTAATCCACAACTAAATCAAACTCAGTAGTATCAGTAACAACTATCTTAGCCTCAACAGCACGAACTAAACTAGAATCATAATGATTAAATATATCCTTAGAAACTATCAAGTCCATACAAGCTTTTATCTCAGCCTCTGTTATATCTTCTCTAGGATCATCAACAGATATAGAAACACCTCTACCTAAATCAGTCATAAAACTCATAACAAGCTTTTTCTTAACCTCCATAAAAACACCTCCTTTCAACTAAACTAAATACTAACTAATTCAAAATAGTATTATCTTGCTTTAAAATTTCAAGCTCATCATGAACCTGAAGATTTATAATAGCCTTAGCAACATCTAATACATCTTGACTAGTAGCATCAGGACGAACATTATTATAAGTCCTACTTTTTACAATAGTCTTACCATCATCATTAAGACCAGCATCTAACTTTATCTTTAAAGCTGATGGATTCTTAGTTTCAGAAACTGCCATTTAAATCACCTCCTTAACTTGTTAACATAAGTATAGAGGTGACATAGAAAAATCATCAAAGAAAGTATTTGAGAAAAAAATAAAACGTATCACTTAATTGTGATACGTTTTATTTACTTGCGATATAGTCAATTCTAAATAACTAAGCTTCACTTTTTTGAGCTATTTTTTCTGTCGTTCTTTTGTCTATTTCTTTTTTTAGCTCTTTTAAATAAGGAGAAAAATCAACCTTATCCGAACCATAAGTAAACTGTAAGTCATATTCTAGCGGAATCCAAGTACTAATATCCGCCTCGTTATGTTGAATGACTGCTTCTAAATTATCTAATGCTTTGTAAAGCTTTGCTTCATCAGTCTTACGTTCATTCATTTCCTTTAAAAGTTCTGTGAATTCCTCACGATAAGGAGTAGGGAAAGTTGAAATCCATTTAAAAAATGCCTCATCCTCTTTTTTACTATCTTCTTCTTTTTTCTCAAAAGTAGGAATATCACCAGTAAAGGCTTCCCCTAAATCATGAATTAAACACATACGAATTACCTTGTCCATATCAATATCCGGGAATTCATCACGCATTAATAATGCCATTAATGCAATACGCCAGCTATGTTCTGCCACACTTTCATGACGTCCGCTTGATGTCCATGAGTGCCTAGTATTGCATTTTAGTTTTTCTGCTACTGTTAATATATCTAGAAATGTCGCTGTATTCACACCAAGTTCCCCCTAGAATTTTTATTTATGAAATATTATAACAAATATACTTATAAATTCATATTTATCTATATGATATCTAAAATATATTTACTTCGCATTATATAATAAAGGCAACCTTTGAGCCAACTAGCCACACCACTTCTTTTAAAATAGCTAATATAATTAAATAAAAGGAGTGAAAAAAATGATTGAAAAAATAACTATCAAAGAAATACCCCAAAACAATCAAGATTTAGCTCAACTAATAGGAATAGAAAACTTTAAAAAACTAGTAAAATACATGGGAGGAAGTTCCATATACATACCAAAAGAACAAACCTTAATCCTAAGCTTAAGAAATAAAAATATAAAAAAAGAATTTAATGGAGATATAAAAATTTTATCTAGAAAATATCAAATAAGCCAATCACAAATAAGAAATATACTAAAAGAAAAGTAATAGAAGGTATAGTGTTTTAATATATCCTCTTAAACAGTACATTTAAAACATAAGTAATAAAAGTGATTTATAATAAAATGACTAAATTTCAAAAAAATAAACAAAATATATTATAATAATACATCTTTTGAGGTGATAAAATGAGTATCTCCAAATTAATTTTATTAATTTTTGCTGTTTTATTAGGTGGATATAATGTATATACTCTTTATAAAAAAGATCAAGGGTAAAATATCTATACTTTAGATGTATTTGTTTATATTGTATTAAAAAAATAGTGTATCTGCCGAAATTAATATATTTCATAAGATACACTATTTTTACTTTTATATTTCTATAAAAATATTTCCCACTAAAGCACTGGATAATAGAATAGTATTTTTTCATCTTATATATTAAGTAAACTATTGTTGATGAAAAATAATGTTTTGAAAAAAATAAACGATTTAGTCCAAAATAAATACATTTTAGTCCACTTTTAAGATTTTTTTAAATCTATAAGTTAAAATAAATCATAGATTTTTCAACTCATATAAGTTTAAAAAATTTATAAAGCATTTAAAAAGGAGTTTTATTATGACATTTTTTAGTTTATTGATTAACTGGGGACAGACTTTATTAATTGGGATTCCTTCACTAATTATCATCTATTTATTATCTGGAAAGAAACCTATATCAAAATCAAAAGTAAAAGAACAAAAATTTTTAATTCGTAGTAATTCAGTATCACAAAGTTGGATTGCTCTTATGATTACAATGATATTTGGAACATTTTATGATTTTTACAATGGTACAAATGTTGAAATTTTAAAATATTCTTCACTAATGTATTTATTAACAGGAATAATTGTATATGCTATTTCTTATATTTTAAATAGAAGAAGGTTTATTTAAGTGATATATAGCATTTAAAAAGAAATTAAAATAAAAAGCTATCTATTATTAATAATATATGCTATAATAATACTTGTAGCGATACAAATAAATTAAAAGAGACCTAGAAATAGGTTCATAGGAGTATATTTAATGATAAATGGAACAGTAAAATGGTTTAACAATGAAAAAGGATTTGGTTTTATATCAGTAGAAGGTGGAGATGATGTATTCGTACATTTTTCAGCTATACAAACTGATGGGTTTAAATCATTAGAAGAAGGTCAACAAGTAAACTTTAATATAGTTAAAGGTGCTAGAGGTCCTCAAGCAGAGAATGTAACTATATTATAATATATATATATTTTCGGGAAAAAGACACATCGAGTGTCTTTTTTTTTATGCTAATTAATAATTTGAATATTATATTTATAAATTATAATGTATTAAATTTCAATATCATGCCAAAACATAGCCTTAATTTAAATTAATGATTGAATAATTCTGTATCACCTATTATATTATTTATATAACAAATGATATAAAATTATAATAATAGGGGGATAATCATATGCTAAAAATTATTAATTTATCTAAATCATATAAAAATAAGAAAGCAATAGATAATATTTCCATTGAAGTAAATAAAGGAGAATTATTTGGTTTTATTGGACACAATGGAGCAGGAAAAACAACTACAATAAAATCAATAGTGGGTATACACAATTTTGAAGAAGGCGATATATTAATAAACTCAAAGTCAATTAAGAAAAATCCCATTGAATGCAAAAAAGATATCGCTTATATTCCAGATAATCCAGATATTTATGAATCTCTAACTGGAATACAATATCTAAACTTTATGGCAGATATTTTTGAAGTAAGTAAAAATGAAAGAGAAGAAAAAATAAAATACTATTCAGAAAAGTTTGAAATAAATAAATCTTTAGGAGATTTAATATCATCTTATTCACATGGTATGAAGCAAAAACTAGTTATAATTTCAGCTTTAATTCATAGTCCTAAAATATTAATATTAGATGAACCTTTTGTTGGATTAGACCCAAAGGCATCATTTATCCTAAAGGAAATCATGAGAGATTTTTGCAATAATGGAGGCTGTATATTTTTCTCAACTCATGTATTAGAAGTAGCTGAAAAAATATGTGATAAAATAGGAATAATTAAAGGTGGTAAATTAATCGCTTATGGCAATACAAATGAAGTAAAAGGGGATAAATCACTTGAAAATATATTTATGGAGATGATTGAGAATGAATAATTTAGCACTTTTAATGAAAATAAATATATTAAATCTAATAGGATATAACAAATTAAAAAATGGTGGTAAAAAAGAAAAGAATAAGGCAGTAGGTATGGCCTTATTAATAGCTTTAACCACAGTAATATTAGTAACATCTGGATTTTCATTATGTTTTTATCTATCAGATTTTTTAATACAAATTAATCAAATAGAGCTACTACTTATAATAGGTATAATTGGATGTAGTTTTTCTACATTATTTACATCTTTATATAAAGCATCTTCATATCTTTTTCAAAGTAAAGACTATGAAATGTTAGCAAGTCTACCAATAAAACAATCTACAATATTAAGTAGTAAAATATTAATACTTATTTTAAATAATTATTTATTTGCAAGTGCTTTTATTTTGATACCAGGTATTGTATTTTTTATAAAAGTAGATACAAGTTTATTATATATACCATTTTTAATTATATTAACTTTAGCAACACCAATAATACCTATTTTAGTTTCATCTTTAATCGCATTTTTAATAACAAATGTATCTTCAAGAAGTAAAAAGAATAATTTCGTTTCAATAATATTAAACTTAGTATTAGTAGCTGTAGTTATGTTATTATCTTTTAATCTTCAAAATATAATAATGAATTTAGTACAAAATAGTTCATCAATTATTGAAGTGACGAAAAAGATATACCCTCCAGCTTATTACTTTGTAGATGCACTTAAAAATATTAACATTATATCGCTATTAATATTTTTATTAATATCTATATTACCAACGGCACTATTTATATTTGTATTTGCAGATAACTTTAATAAAATTAATAGCAAATTAAGTGAAACGTATAAAGCAAATAATTATAAGTTTAAAGAATTAAAAACTTCAAAATCTGTAATAGCCTTATTAAGGAAAGAAGTAAATAGATATTTATCTTCAACTATTTATGTTATAAATAGCTCTATAGGTATGATATTACTACCTATATTTGCAATAGCAATAGTATATGTAGGATATGATAAAATAGCACAATTACTTGAGATGAGTGTAGTAGTGGATATGATGAAAATTCAAATTATAGGATTAATAGCCTTTTGTATAATTATGACTAATACATCTTGCGTATCAATATCTCTTGAAGGGAAAAACCTATGGATATTAAAATCATCTCCTATAGATGAAATGGAAATATTTAAAAGTAAAATATTATTAAATATACTGTTAACCATTCCAATATCAGTAATAAGCTTTTTAGTAATTGCAATAAAATTAAATTTTGAACTTAAGACAATTGTTGTAGTAATACTTTCAATAGTACTATTATCAATATTTATTGCAATATTAGGACTATTTATAAATTTACTTTATCCAAAACTTGAGTTTACTAGTGATGTTCAAGTTGTTAAACAAAGTGCTAGTGTAATAATATCAATGATTAGTAATATACTATATGTAGCTATGCTTTGTGGCATAAGTTATATATTAAAAATAAATAATTTTGAGTTCTTCTTAATAATATCAAATAGTATAACTTTTATTAGTATATTAGTTTTATATAAACTATTAAAAACTAAAGGAGTAGAATTATTCAAAAACTTATAATAAAAAGTCTGGGTATAAACCTAGGCTTTTTTATATATAAATATTAAAAACTTAAATTAATCTACACTCTTAAAATTTTACTCACAATCTATATAAAATTTGATGAATAACTGTATCTTAATGAAATTTTCTATATTTGCTAATTAACTTTAGTTTGTATGAATATTAAAAAAATTCCATAAAAATATTCATTTTAATGTAAAGCAATATTAATAATATGGTATTATTTAACCATAATGTGTAGATTTGGGGGATTTTATGAAGAAAGAGATATTTAAAAGAGAAGAGGTAAAATTAGGAGTTGCATTGATAATTCTAGGATGGATATTTGAGTTATTTGTAAAAGATGGAATGAACATATCAATTTTAATAATGTTTTCATACCTAGGTCACAAATACATTGGGGGAAGTAAAAGCGAAGAATTATATAAAAACTATGAATTTATAGATGAAGAAAAATTCAAAAATGGATTAAAGAAATTCGCTATATTTGTAGATATATACGTAGTAATTAGGATAGTCAGTATAATTTTAAGTAAATACAATGGATACACCATGATAGAAACTTCATTAATTTTTATTTTACTAATACCTTATGAAAACTATTTATCTAAAAAGTACGTTAAATGTATTCACAATAAAGACGAAAATATTAAGAGAGTATTTATAAAATACAAATTTATAACAATAATTCTGTGTATAGCCTTTATGATTTTTACAATAGCATTTTTTAAAGATATAAATGAAGGAAAAGAAAAAGGATTTGTTAAAGTCTTTAATTATGAATATAGTTTAACTTTAAAAAACAATAAAAGAGAAGTTTTAACAAAATCAAATTCTATAGAATCAAAAGCTATTGAAAATAATAAAAATGAAAAATACTTTGATACATATATAAATAAAGCTAAAAGATGGATAGATTTTAAAGTTTTAAAAGTATATTCTTATTTTGGAATGGGATTTATGTTTTTAATGATTCTAATTCAAAATATAAAATACAAAACTGAATATGAAGTAATTTCAACTATACAAATGGTTTTTATAACTGGATTTATAATATTTTCTATGATTGGAATTAACGATATTCACAGTAATATTGAAGATGATTTATTAACTTATATGAGTGAAAATATACATTAGAAAATAAAAAGGAAAACTAACTTACTTAAAAGATAGTTTTCCTTTTTATATTTAACTTTTAATTTTAGATATAAAATTTTCATCATTAGAAAAAATATCAACACCTCTATCATCATATAAAAAGAAAATATTTTTACTTTTATTATCCATAATAAAAACAGAGCAATCTAAAACTGTATCTTCACATATATCAGAAAGAATTATTTTTTCAAAAAGCAATTTAACATCTATTTTATTCGTATTCCAAACATATCTTGTACCGTTGAAATTTTCATCATCATCACTCCACTTAAAATAGTAAACAGAGCATTTAGCTGAATCTAAACAACTTTCTATAAATTCTTTTTCACCTTTATTATAACTGCTGTATTTGTCTTCAAATAAAACTGTTAAATCATTTGAAAATCCACATTTTTTCCATAAATCGTATGCACACTTAACACATAAGTCTACATATTCAGGTCTACAAATAGCTTCATCATTATCATAAATTTCATAATAAGGAGATTCATCTTCAGCTAAATAAAATGAAATACGATTTTTAGTTTTATTTAGGTAATTAATAATTAAATCGTTTTTATATAAATCCATTAAATTTTCATCCTTTACTAAAATTTAAATTATAATATACAATCATTTAAACTCTTATTCAATTATAACATTATTTATAAAATATATATTTAAAATTAAAGCTAAAATTTGTAACATTGGTGAAAAAAACTAAAATAAAATGACTTTGAGATGATA
This sequence comes from Paeniclostridium hominis, assembly GCF_014306135.1. NCBI lineage: Bacteria > Bacillati > Bacillota > Clostridia > Peptostreptococcales > Peptostreptococcaceae > Paeniclostridium > Paeniclostridium hominis. The sequence continues at coordinate 1,545,049 of NZ_JACRWD010000001.1, read as the reverse complement.
AATAAGAAAATAAGTGTAATAACAAGTTGGTTGCTTACAAAAATTATCCTAGTAGAGCATAGTGATAGGTATTATCCAAAATTAAAGAAAATATGGAGTTATGATTAGATTCGTAGTAAGTAATAATGAAGGATTGTATTATACAAAAATAAAAGCTAATATAAAACTATATATTATTTATAAACAAAAATGGGGGAATTATGGAGAACTTTTTAAGAATCTTATTTGGTGTAGAGAGAGTAAAATTGACAGAAGTACAAGAAAAAATTAATAAGTGTAATATAAATAAAAATCAGCTTATACTATCTTCATGTGGGTCAGGAAAAACAGAAGCTTCTTACTACATGGTAAAAAAATGGAATAAAAAAGTATTGTATGCATATCCTATGAAAACTTTAGCGAGTTCTATACACAATAGGCTAAATAAATATGAACAAATACTTAATTCTGGCAAAGTATGGACAATACAACATTCAAGTGCTAATGAAGATAAATTTTTAAGTGGAGATATGTGTATAACAACTATAGATCAAGTTTTATCTGGATACTTAGCAATAGGTACACAGTCATTTATAAAAGGTAAAAATGTTGTAATAAGTAACTTTATATTTGATGAGATACAATTATTTGAACCAGGCAAAACTTTGAAAACTACTATATGTATGCTTGACAAACTTAAAGATAATGGTAATAAATTTGTCATAATGACAGCTACGATGCCTAAAAAACTAATAGATTTTTTAGCAGATAGATATGATATGCAAGTTACTATAACTGATAAGCCATCTGTAGATAATAGAGAAGTAAAGTTATACTACCAAGAAGATTTAAATATAAAAAAAATTGAAGATTTTGATACAAAACAGATAATAATATGTAACTCTCAAAAAGAACAAGAAGAGATATACAACAATATTAACAATAAAGACAGAGTCATACTTTTAAATAATAAACTTTTAAAAGAAGATAGGGAAAACATAGAGATGCTAGTATTTAAATACTTTGGAAAGGAAAGTGAAGAAAATGATAAGATATTGATAACTACTCAAATAGTAGAAGCTGGTATGGATATATCTGCAACAAGGATGTATTCGTCATTATCTCCTATAGATAGCTTAATACAACGAGAAGGAAGAGTTTGTCGTTGGGGAGGAAATGGGGAGTTAATTGTTTTTAATGGATTTTATGATATATATGATAAACAAGTATGTGAAAATACATTAAAAAAAATAGAGTCAAATCAAGGCCTTATATTTAATTGGGGTACTCAAAAGAAGTGGGTAAATGATATTTTGAATCCATTTTATGAAGAGCATCTTAAAGACTTAAAAAGATTTAGTAAATTTACAATGAAAAGTGGAAATAGAAATGACTTAATAAGAGATATAGAGAATATAAACATAATAGTTTCTAAATTTTATAATAAGGAAGACTTTGAAAAGTGTAGTATATCTATATCTAGAAATACGTTGAAAAAACTATCTACCAATAATACCTTCTATAAAATAAAAGGAAAAGAAGTAGTAGAGATAAGTGAAAGAGATATAGACAATGGAGATACTATAATCATTGAAGGTAATGATTGTATATATGATAAAGTAGGATTTAGATTTAAAGAAGGGTTTGTTGCTAATGAATTTCCATGTGAAAACAAAGAAAAGATAAAGATAAAGTTTGGGGATTACATAAAAGAGCCTTGGATATATCATGCATTAGCTACTAAAGAAATAATGAGATACAAGTTAATAAATTCTAATTTTAAAACATGGACAAATGAAGAAATAGAAAGATATTCTACATTAGGAGCTCTTCATGACTTAGGAAAATTAAATAAAGATTGGCAAAAGTTCATTGGAATGGATGATAAACCTTTAGCTCATAATGTATTCGCCAAACGAAATAGTTCATTAATAAAAGATGCTAGACACAATTTAATATCTGCTTTAGCAATAGATGGATTAATAAATAAAAAGTTAGAGTTTAATCTCATTATAAATCATCATGGAAGAATAATGCCTACTAAAACAATTGAAAATACTAGATATTATGATATGGTAGATGGATATGATGAACTTGTGGCAAAAGTTGGATATGAAGGATTGGTTATAAAGTCACAGCGCAATATAGATATATTAGATAAGCATTTAATGACACCTTCAGATAAAGATTGGGTAGATTTTATATATCTTGAAGGTATATTGATGGAGTCTGATATTGAGGCTATAGATAAAGTGAGAGAATATGAATTAAATAAGTAATTAGTTTATTTTTAATATCTAAAATTACAAATAATGAAATAAGAAAGAACTCTAGAAATAGGGTTCTTTTTTATTGTAGGATGGCTGTGCTTTTAAATATCTGTATGTAAAATATAAATTAAAGTATAAATATGAAGCAAAAATATAGAAAATGAAAATAGATTTAGGACTAATATGAGATATTTGATATAAATTTCTACATAAATTTACAAGGAAGAAGGATTATTATAGAAAAAATGGAATATTATAATTATAAAATATTAATATTATACATGATTAGTTTAACTTATTTTAATATTTAAATAGAGGTGTTATTACTTAAGTAAGAAAGAGGGGGTTGAAGTTGAGGATTAAGGTTAGTGGGGATATAATATCTAAAACAAATATAAATAAAAATAATTATCATCATGGCACATATGCTATGATTTTAGATAAAATAGATGAGAATTTGGCACACAATATACATAACCAAGACTCTAAAGAATACAGATTATTTACTTTTTCGAATATATATATGAAAGAAAATAAGTTTCATATATATATATCAGGATCAGATAACATAATAAACAGCTTTATAGTAAATATAGAAAGAAATAACATAGTTAGAGTAGAGGATATGGTTTTAGCTATAAATAGAATTACTCCATGCAAAGAGCTTATAAAAAAGGACAAGTATTTACTTAAGGGAAAAATAATAACTACAGAAGTTGTTGATGGCAAAAAGAAATTATTAGTATCGGATAAAGATATAAATACTAAACTTAAACTTGTGTCACAAGGTAAGCTAAAATCTATGGGTGTAGATGGAGATATACAATTTGATATACTTAAAAAAAATATTAAAACTTCAAAATATAGGCAAGGAGTTCATATAAAAAGTTATGATGTATTGTTATTAGTATCTGGAGAGTATGAAGCTATTAAAACTATATATGAAGTAGGCATAGGGGAAAATACTGCTTCTGGACATGGGTTGTTGTGGGAGGTATAAGATGACTACTTTAAAAATTTTAAAAGAAGAAAATGAAGTTATGGAGTTATCCATAGCAAATGGACTTTTTTATATACTTAGGGAAAATGATATAGAGTGTAGTCTAATAAATAAAGAAGCTGCTTACATAATAGAAATAAATGGAGATGTAGATTATGAAGAAGATCTATTATTTCCTGAGATGACTAAAGAAAAAATTACAAATAAAAATAGTACTATGAATAAATCTGAATTAGAGAAAATTCTAGTAAAGGTAAATCAATATCTAAACAACCCTAATTACTTAGGCGAAATATTTAAATATTATGAAAGTTTAGATGAGAGTATGCTATCTAAAGATATACTATCTAAAGATGGTGCTTTATTTATAGGTACATCAACCTATACAAAAGGAGTTAGAGGGTATAGTGTAGCAGGAGCTAGCTCATTAAAAATACCATTATATAAAAAACTTATATCATTTGTTGGATTCTTAATGGCTGCTAGCTATTTTTCTATAAAGGATGTAGTTGAAGTTAACCCAATTTTAATACCTAAAAATACAGACGAATTCATAAGGGCAGAATTTATCTCTTATCGAGATAAAGAAACTGGAGATACAAGACATCTAAGGATGATAAGTAAAAAAGATCCTAAAACCATATCTCTAAGTAGACTGTATTTATTAAGTTTAAAAAAGTTAGCACAAAAAACTATACTAGAAGGATATGAAGGTATATGGCTAATACAAGTAGTACCCACAGCTAATAAACCTTTAAATGATAAAACTATAAAACTTCCAGTACATAATTTATCTATAGAATTTATAGATGAACTACTTAAAAAAGTAGAATATTCAAGTACAGATAGAGATGCAAAATTAGCACTATGTGATTATTTATTAAATCAAGACTTTGAAAGCTTTTCAAATATGATATGTGCTTTTTCAAAGAGTCAAACAATTATGATTGATAAATATTTTGAGGAGATGATAGGGATGAGAACAGAGAAGGAAAGTTATATATATAGTAATGAAAGTATAAGAGTTTTAGGAAGAGGATTAAATAGACTTATAAGAGACAAAGTTGGATTTTCTATACAAGTAAACTTACTTAGCTGCTCAAATAAACAACAGCTAATAGAGATAATAAGAGATTTAAATTTATTATACTTTAGAAAGTATAAATCATACTTACTAAATGATAAAAGTTATATAGAAGTGTTAGATTTGGTTGAAGATACTAAAACATTAAAAATAGTAAGAGATTCTATATTAACTTTTAGTACTATATATATAAATTCAAAAAAATATGATGAATAGGGGGATATGCACATGCGAGATTTAAATAATATATGTAAAGATGATTACATGTGGAAGATACAATTTGCTATAAGATTAGATTTGGTTGCAGAAGCTTTAAATAATGAAGATAATCTAGGAAATGTTACTAAGCCTAGAATGATTAAGCTTAATGAAGAAGAAATAAGAAATGCTATAAGTGGAAATATGTTTTCACATATATTTACTAAAAACTTAAGAACATTAGCTGATATAAACGAACTATGTGATACATGTAAAATATTTTCACCTATGAAAAATGGAAAAATAAAAAGTATTGATAAATCACTTTCTTTAAGTGGAAATAGAGTAAAAGATTGTATAATAGATGATATATGTGGATTTATGAATGCAGGTAAAGGACAAAATGAAAAAAGAAATAAGGTATTAAGCTTTGCATGGGCAATAGCAACAGAAGGTACATGTGATACAGTACTCTATAATAGAGTAGATCCTACAGATAAAAATAGTAAAACAAAAGATGAACAAGAAAAAATTATAGATGATAAAGGAAATGAAATAATAGATACAACATCAGAAGCTAATACAAATAAAGATCAGAATGCACAAATGATTTTTCATAGACCTATAAGAAGTTCTGAGTATGCTATAATGACTCAAATAAACTTATCAAGAGTAGGATTTGACGATCAAAAGCAAAAATATGTATTCGAAGATAAAAACATAATTAAAGAAAGAATAAAGAAAGTTTTAATAGCTTATAGAAATACGCTACTAGATATAGAGGGAGCTATGTGTTCTACAAATATGCCACATTTAAAAGGGATATCAGGTGTAGTTGTTGAAAAAACATCTGCTAAAGAACTTATGAGTAAATATTCACCATTAAATGAAGATTTTAAAGAAGTACATGCTAAAGCATCTAAAGGTAAAGAATTTAACAATATACAAGAATTTATAAATGTTATAGATGAGTTATTGGATGAGTCATATTTAGATTACATGATAAATAGAAATATTGAATATGTAAATAAGACTTTCAACGAATAATAATAGGGAGGAATACTTGTGCTAAAAGTAACTTACACTGTACCTTCTGTATTTTCAATAAAGAAATTTAATGATAGTCATCTAGCAGCTCGAAGTTATGAGTATCCAATGTTAACTACTATTAGAGGAGCTATACTTGGGTCTGTAATAGAAAGAAAAGGAAGATTAGCTGCTGAGAAAATATTTAGAAAACTTAAAAATATACAGATATTTATTCAATATCCAAATAGTTTTACTATAGGTCAACAAAAGATAAAGAGAATGTCCAATAAAGGCTATGAATATAAATATAGTGAAGAAAGTAAAGGCGATTGGGAAGGAAAATATACTGTAGGAATAAGAGAGTATGTATATACTGATAAAATAGTTTTTTATATAGATGAAAGTATAGATGATATTATAGAGTATCTTGTTAATATAGATAGGATAGGGGATAGCGAAAGCTTAGTTATGCTTGAAAGTATTGAAAAAGCAACTGAAATGGAGAATGTTTTAGTTGAATGGAATGAAAGTATAGGATATGACACTAGGCTATATGAGCTATATGATTGGGAAACTAAGTTAAATAAAAAAGGTGATAAAGATAGTGGTATGAACTTTGAAGATGTATATATATTTAGTGAGAAGAAAAAGGCTAAATATATAAAAAGGTTGTGTTATATAAAAGATAAAATTGCAGTGAGCGGTATTTTATTAGATAATAATGGAGCATAGTAAATTACAGTGTTTCAGATAGATATATATAAATATAAGAAAACTGAATTGAAGGTTCACTGCAAAATTTAGCTGAAATAAAGTTATATGTATTGAAATAACTGGGTTTGATTTAGGGTTAATATAAAACTATATGTTATTTAAATAAAGAAATATCTGACTTAGCAAAATCATTTGCTAGCGGTTAATATAAAACTATATGTTATTTAAATACTTCTCCGCTGTTGGGAGAAATGCTTTTATTAAATGTTAATATAAAACTATATGTTATTTAAATTATAACAAGTGTTATACACCCGTTATAAGGTTTCTTTAGTTAATATAAAACTATATGTTATTTAAATGGTAGTGGAGAAGTAGGAGTTATCACAGATAAATTTTGTTAATATAAAACTATATGTTATTTAAATTGTAGCACGGGCAAGCGAGCGACCTTGTGCGAGCGATAGTTAATATAAAACTATATGTTATTTAAATTTTACAAGTTCACCTACGTAATAAACACCGTCATTGCGTTAATATAAAACTATATGTTATTTAAATTTGAAAGATATTTCATATATATTTGTATCTCATTCGCGTTAATATAAAACTATATGTTATTTAAATTTTCTAGTTATAGTTACACTATCAGATATGCCATTGAAGTTAATATAAAACTATATGTTATTTAAATCGTTCTCATTTTCTAAGTCTTGAACTTTATCTATCATGTTAATATAAAACTATATGTTATTTAAAAAAAGTAAAAATAGATTTTCTGGAAGGTTTATTAAATGTTAATATAAAACTATATGTTATTTAAATGCAGAGCTTGAATATATAGTTATTGAATTAGCTATAGCGTTAATATAAAACTATATGTTATTTAAATTGAAGCATTCATTTGGGAGTGCTTTGTCAATGTAATGGTTAATATAAAACTATATGTTATTTAAATGAAAACATGCCCCCAACATTAACTGTTAAAATGGACATATTAATATAAAACTGTATGTTATTTAAATCCATGAGTATCTCCTGTTATATATATATTGTAATAATTATTAATATAAAACTAAATGTTATTTAAACGGGTAGGGGTAATACCCTGGTCATATTTATCATAAAAAAATTAATATAAAACTATATGTTATTTAAATTCATTCAGAAGTGTGGAGTTTAGCAACAGAACAACAACTTTAATACTTAAAAAAATATATATGAAGTTTTTTTATGATTTTGAATATTTTTAATTATATTTATTATGTAGGGAGTATTTACATCTAGAAGAGATATGTCTATTTTATTACTTAGCATTTTCAGAATGTCTTTTTTGTTTTCATATTCAAGTGTTATGGGTTATTGTACTTAGAGATTCTTAGTATTTTTAGTTTATAGGCCGATATTAATTTTCCTTAGTACTTTTTCGTCATTGAAGTATGAAATTTATAATAGATAAAAGGGGTATAGTGAAACACTATATCCTCTTTTTATTATCTACAAAAAGATAATTTTTATTAAATTTTAATTTATTTTAATTATTTAAAGCTAAAATTAGAGGAAAATAAAATTAGAAAGTAAATTGTATATAAAGTGATAAATTATAGAATTTGTAATTATAAACAAAGGGGGGAATCACTTTATATGATAAAACACCTAGGAACTAAAACAATAGATACAGATAGACTTATCTTAAGAAGATTTGAAATAAGTGATGCTAATGATATGTTTAAAAATTGGGCATCAGATGCTGAAGTTTCTAAATTTTTATCATGGGATTCACACAAAGACGTTATGGTTACTAAATCACTTTTAGATTATTGGATTAGTGAATATAGTGATGATAAAACTTATCATTGGGCTATTGAACTTAAAGAACTTAAAGAAGTTATTGGGGATATTAAGGCATATAATTTAAAGGATAAGCGTTCTTCTTGCGAAGTAGGTTATTGTTTATCAAGACAGTTTTGGAATAAAGGAATTATGAGTGAAGCATTAAATTCAGTTATTAAGTATTTATTCGAGGAAATAAATTTAAATAGAATTGTAGCTATGCATAATACTGAAAATATTGCTTCAGGTAAAGTAATGATAAAAAATAATATGAAGTATAAAGGGACTTTAAAACAAGTAGGTCAGTTAAATGGTAATTTCTATGATTTAAGCCTTTACTCAATTTTAAAATCTGAATGGAAATCTTAAGGATAAAATGTTAATGTCAGAAGGGAAACTATCCCTCGTTTAGAAAATGCTAAGTACAATCCTTTACTTGAATTAGCAGTCTTTATTTAAAATCGAGGGTTATATTTTGCAGAAGTAACAGAACTTGGAGATTTACCAAATCTTGAAATAGAGGAAATTCAATTTTTTGATAACTTGCCAAGTGAATTAACTTATCCAGAAATTCAGCCTTGTTTACTTGATAAAGTAATTAAATACATTAATGACTAGCATAAAAATATATATTTTAATGCTATAGGAGGGATTAGAATAGAAATTAAATATACCAATACATTAGAAGATTATAAATTATCATATAAATTAGATCCAAAAATAAATAAGCGTTCTTATATAGTATATTGCATATTTTTAATAGTTTTGTTTTCTATGGCTATATTTTGGGGACTAAAACTAACTTTAGATATAATATCAGAACCTTATTTAATACGTTATTACTATCTTTATTTCATAATTATATTTATTGCTCTATTAATTGTGTTTAAAAGAGAAAATCTTATCTTTAATAATAAGCACTTTCAGAAAAGGGTTAAATCTAAAATTAGAGAAATTACATGTATACTTGAAAAAGATAAACTTATATATAAGTATGATACTATAACAAAAACAATTTTACCTGAAGACATTTATAAGGTTATTGAAGAAAACGATACTGTTTATATAGTTAGCTCAAATAAAACAATTCTTTTAATAATTCCTAATAGTGCTTTTAAAGATATTTCACAAAAAAATGAATTTGTAAAAATAATAAAAGAGTTCAATTCTTAGAAATTAAATATGTAGACCTTGTAATAAGGGGGAATAAAGATAGAAATTAAATATACTAATACTGTAAAAGATTATAAATTAGCATATAAATTAATAAATAAATTAGATAAAAATTTATTTCACCATATGTTTTTATTAATGAAAATATTGTGTATCATACTAATAGTTTTTGCCTTGGAGATAATCATTCAAATAATTAGACATCCTGACTTGATAGGTTATTATTGCATACAACTTGTATTTATATGTATATGTATTATAGCTACATATAATACAGAAGATTTATGTGTTAATATTTTTTCTAAAAAGGCTATTAAATCTAAAATAAAAGAAAAAGTATGTACGCTAAATCAAGAAAAACTTGTATGCACTGATAAAAACACTGTAATTGAAATTTATCCTAAGGACCTTAATAATATTATAGAAAAAAATAATACAATTTATATATTTGGTGCTAACAATACACTATATTTAATGATACCTAACAATGCATTTAAAAGCGATAATCAGAAACGTGAATTTTTACAAATACTAAAGGGATTTAACTAATAAAAGTTAAATCCCTTTGTACTTAAATGTAGAGTATAGATCTATAAGCAGTGTAACTTTGAAAAGGTAAAAAATATTAAAACAGTATTACAGTTTATGATTAAAAATAAATCTAATACTAAGAAATTTAAGTATGAAAAAATACAAATAGATATAATAGTTAAATCTAAAAAAGAGTTATATACACCTAGGGTTAAACTAATCTGATTATCTATATAATTAAGGGGGAGTAACTAAAACATATAAAATATATAAACGTATTTTTAGAGTTTTTCAAAAGCCTAAGTCTTATAACTAAAGTTGATACAATCATTGGAATAATAGCATTTATAATTGCTATATCAAGCTATAAAGTTAATAAAGATAAATTGAAAAAAGATAAGATTATTTATAATCAGCAAATGAAATAAAAATAGCAAAAAAATATGATACTCTAAAAAAAGAATCACAAGGACATAGGAATAAAAGAAATTTAGAAATTATCAATCAAATGAGCTTAGAAAAGAGTTATCTAAATGGGTAAGTCCTGGATTAAATGAATATGGGGATATATATTTATTTTTAGTTGACACTCTTACATATCCATATATCCTATAAAATTTTCCTTTTGTTATAAATTTTAGGAGTGCTTTTGAAACTAAGATATGACACCCTTTAATATATTGAAAATACTAGACATAAAAAAAGGTATCAATACCGTTAAGTTATGACACTGTTTTTTATCCCTATAATAAAAACACCTAATTTTTTATTTATTATTTCTATGCTTATTAATATATTCTAGTAATGCAGCTCCCATTAAATCATGTTTATCTATAGGCTTGTTTTCTTCTACTAGCTCATTAAACATATCCCACACTTTTTCATTTATTCTTATAGTAGTTCTTTTAATTGGAGCTTCTGGAAGATCTATTTTTATTCCCTCTACTACTTCGATTACATTTGTATTACTTTTATCATCTTTAGACTTAAACCATTCTATAATATCCCTTAATGTTTCAGTTTCATTTGATAAATAAATAATGTTATCTTTAATATCAGTAAAATTTATTACACTTGTATTCTCTGATGTATTACTTGGTTCATTGTTATTTATTTTTTTGTATGCTCTCGGGGATTACATTTATCATCTTGGAGTACGAATTCATTTACAACTCGCTTATATCCTCGATTTGTGATGTATTTTCTAATAGTACTTTCATTTACTCCTAAGCTATCTGAAACTTTTTTTAAGCTACCTAATTCTAATAATTTTTCATTTATATAACCTACAATATCATCTATTTTACACTTTTTTAAATCACTCCAAATCATAATATTCCTCCTATATATTACATATGATTACATGTGTAATATACTATCATACACACTCTATTTCCTCTATAAAAATAAAAAAAAGCGAGAGTCATAAACTCCAGATTTTTATTTTTTATCTATATTTTGATTGATTACATTAACATTTATATTTACGTCTAAATTTTGAATTACTAATGTACATCTAAGTGTAAATGTTAAACTTATTGCTATAACTAGTGATTTAAATTTGTTCGTCTTTTGTTTTTTCATATTTTTTCCTCCATAATTTATTCAATATATTTAGCTGGAGTATCCCTGCTCGTAATTCATATACCTACTAACTTTTACATATTGTCAAAGTTCATTTAAACTTTTTTGAAATTAATCATAAATTTTGAATTTCTATTTCTACTATTTACACGATTTTTCAAAACGTAAAAGTGTAATCTCATATTTTCATCTTTCATAAGTACCTAAAGAAAGAACTTTAAAATTGTAATTTTACTCCACATTTTGACCATTTTATTCCATTTCTGTTGAAAAATTTGCAAAATTAAATTAATATATCAACTTACAGCGAAAATTTAATGGCATAAAAATTATACAAAGATAGGAGTATGAAAAAATGAATAAAAAATTATTTTTTTCAGCAATTGCGGTTTTCTTAGCACTTACAGTTATATTTATTAAACCATCATTTGCTGTTGAAGAAAACAACACCGCAATTGATTTTAGAGGTGGATTATTAGACGGAAAAACTCTTCGTTTAGGAGCTTGTCCAGGTTATTTAATGTATGATGCCAAGAAAGCAACAGATAATGACCTTTCTACATACGAAAATTTACCAAAATATGATCCATATGGCAGTGATATAGACCATCTAGTTTATATTTTAAACCAACCTGTACATATTAAAGCTTTTAGGCTAAAAACAGAAAATCCCGAAAGCACATTAGATCTATTTTTGCATAAAAAGATAGATAAGGATGTCAAGAAAATTACAATCTCAGCAAAAGATGGTTCTTTACAAAAATTAGATGAAGAATTTAAGGACTATGATGTAGAGTGTATAGCTCTTCGTAATTCTGGAAAAGTTGATGACAAAATATATGAATTTAATGTTTATACAGATGATAAAGAAACAACAAAATCAGTATTAGATATAGAACCAGTAAAAGAAAAGATTAAATTAAATGAAGAAGCAATCGCTAATTTAACTATTAATAACATAACTGAAATAGCAGCAGAAGATATAAGCTTAAAGTATGATAATGAAAAGCTTAAATTTATAAGCTTTGAAGAAGTAGAAGGAGTTAAATTAGTAAAAGATATACAAGATGATAAAAATGGAAAATTAAGAGTCATATTAGCAAGCAAGGGCGAAGCAAATATAATTAATTCTAAAAAAACATTACTTAAATTAAAATTTAAAGGAATCAAAAAAGGAGAGGCTATTGTAGATGTAACAAAAGGTAGAGTCTCTGATGGGATTGAAATGGAAAAAGATTTAACAGATAAGCAATGTGATGAAGGAAAAATAATCATAGAGGAAATAAAAGATGTAAATAAAAGTGGTGAGTTTACACTTTTGGATTTAGCTATTGATGCCAGGCATTTAAACAAAAACCCTAAAGCTCAAGAATTATCTAAATACAACACAGATATATCTATAAATGATGCTATAGATGAAAATGATTTATTAGAAATAGGTAAGTTAATGATAGATAATCCAAGCTATGAGCCAAATAAATACTAATATGACTAATAAATAGCAGGAGAGCACCGTGATCTTCTGCTATTTGCTTCTATAACTTGAAGGTATTTCTATTAAATTATAATTATCTAGTCTTGAACTCATTTAAAAAATAGGATCATTAGAATCTATTTTAACTTGATTAGATAGCAACTCATAATCCTCGAGTAGATAATTCATTATGCTTTTCCCTTCCATGAAGTCAAAAACAAAAAGTACCCACTTTAATGAGTACTTTGTATCTATATAAATTTAATTATTGTTGATTTGCAACTTCTAATTAAATACCTACTAATCCAGCTCCTACTGCTAATATAAATGGAACTATCATTAAACTTCCTAATATTATTGTCATGTATAATTCCTCCAAATGTTTTATTTATTTGATAAGTCTATTATACATACTAACCATTAAAAAAGCCTTTCAGAAACCTTAAGTTATGAAACTCTTTTGATTATTTTTGGAATAAAAAAGTCGTATTGGAAGCACGACTTTTTTATCTGTTTTAAAGAGTTAATATCAACAAGATATTTAAACAGAGACTGTTATTGCCTGAGAAATAAACATTTTCATAATACTAATTATTTTGGATTTTAAAAATATTTTCTAATAACTCTATTAAAAACATATAAAATCTTTCTACTGACTCTATATCAATATGTTCATTAATTGTATGAACATCAAATATATTAGGACCAAAACTTATTATCTCAACATCACTTGGTAATTTTTCTTTAAATACTCCACACTCCAACCCAGCATGCAATGCATTTACTATAGGATTTATATTAAATAATTTTTTATATATTTCTACGCTTAAATCTTTTATTTTTGAATTTGAATTATATGGCCACTCTGGATATTCTCCATATTTGTTAGTTTCAAATCCCATAATTTCACTTATAATTTCAATTTTATTTATAATTTCATACAATTTACTTCTTAATGAACTTCTTAAATCCATTTTAAACTTTATTTTATTACCTTCTGTTTTTATTATTCCTAAATTTATACTACTTTCAACTAATCCATCAATATCTTCACTCATTGTTTGTATTCCATCTGGAAGTAATACTAAAAAATCTATTACCTTATTTGTTATTTCTTTAGTAAATTGATTTTTTTCATTTTCAAAAGCTATTTCATCTATATTTATAAATAAATTTTCAGATTTATATTCATTCATAAATATTTCTTTAATTTTTAGACATTTTTCTTTAACAATATTCTTATCACATTCACTTACACTGATTATAGAACAACAAACGTTTGGGATAGAATTGTATTTATCACCCCCGTCAATTGAAATTATATTAATATCCACTTCTTTTTTTAATGCAAATAGTAATCTTGCCATTAATTTATTTGCATTTGCTCTTTTTCTATCAGCTTGTATTCCTGAGTGTCCTCCCAACAATCCTCCAATTTCTATTTTATATGTAGGATTTTTAATTTCTTCAAACTCTAATAATAACTCTGAGTCCATTAAAATTCCACCAGCACATCCTAATGTAAATACTCCTTCTTCTTCTGAGTCGATATTTAAAAGAATTTTACCTTCTAATAAATTTGTATCTAAATTTTGCGCTCCGTTCATAGTTGTTTCTTCTTCAGTAGTAAAAATAAATTCTAATTTAGGATGTTTTATATCATCTGAATCTAATATTGCTAATCCGTATGCAATAGCGATTCCATTATCTCCACCTAGTGTTGTATTATTTGCATACAAATACTTATTATCTACTAATTTTAATTCCAAAGGATCACTTGTAAAATCATGATTACTATCATTTGATTTTACACATACCATATCCATATGACCTTGAATTATGACAGGTTGCAAATCTTCATATCCCTTTGTTGCCTCTTTTTTTATTATTATATTAAAAGAACTATCTTGTATTACGTCTAAATTCCTATCTTTAGCAAATTTTAAAAGATAATTACTTATATTTTTTTCATTTCCAGAATTACGTGGTATCATTGAAATTTGTTTAAAGAAATAAAATACTTTTTCAGATTTTAAGTTTTTAATTAGCTCCATTATTATTCCCTCCAATTTGATAATCCTTAGTTAAGTTTATACTAACATTAAATAAAAAAGTTTTAAATAGTGACTCTAATTAATATTGGACAAAAAAATTCTATATTTTAATTCATTTTAAAATACGATATCTATTTTTACTATCTACAAAATATAATTTTTACTAAATTTTAGTTTATGCAAATTATTTAAAGCTAAAATTAGAGGAAATTAAAATTATAAAGTAAATTGTATATAAAGTGATAAATTATAGAACTTGTAATTATAAACAAAGGTGAAAATCACTTTATATGGTAAAACACCTAAGAAGTAAAACAATAAATACAGATAAAACTTATCATTGGGCTATTGAACTTAAATAGAATTGTAGCTATTCATAATACTGAAAATATTGCCTCAGGTAAAGTAACGATAAAAAATAATATGAAGTATAAAGGGACTTTAAAACAAGTAGGCAAGTTAAATGGTAATTTCTATGATTTAAATCTTTACTCAATTTTAAAATCTGAATGGAAATCTTAAGGATAAAATGTTAATTATTTTAGGAGGATATAATGAATTTAAAACCAGTTAAGCTTACTGAAGAATTGGCTAAGGAAATAACTACTTGAAGTTATGAAGAAGAGTATGAGATATATAATTTGCCTTCATGGGATGAAATTATAAATAAGCAAATTTCTTTGTGTAAGAAAGAAAAAAGAGAAAATTTTATTGGATATTTAAATGAAGAAAATAATTTAATTGGATTTGTAAACTTAGTAGATGAAGGTGATTCTGTGTTTTTGGGAATAGGTGTTAAACCTGAATACTGTGGTGCTGGAATAGGAAAGCAAATAATTAAGATGGCTTTAGATGAATGTAGTAAAAGATATGAAAGTAAACCAATTATTTTAGAGGTTAGAAGCTGGAACAAAAGGGCTATTAAATGTTATGAATCTCAAGGTTTTAAAATAGTTAAGATTAAAAAGCAGGAAACCTATGCTGGGTTTGGTGAATTTTTTGTTATGAAGTATGAATATAGGTAATTGAATTTTAAAAATATTAATTAAGTGTATTAAGTTTTTGTAATTATATATTTCATAAATTTAATAAATAACTGTGCTCTAGTACTTATATGTATTGAATCACTAGAGTACAGTTTTTTTAATTTAAAATTCAACTAATGGTTAAAAAAACTAAACTATTACTTAACTAGAGTTCCATTGTTTAGCCATTTACAAATATGTATAATTTAAAATATAAGATAAAAATCTATAAATTTAAAAGGAGATAGTATGAAATTGCATATTGGGGGAGTTATATATAAATTAAGAAAAGAAAAAGGTGTAACACAAGAGGTTTTTGCCAATACAGTAGGAGTATCTGTAGCAGCTGTATCAAAATGGGAAAATGAAAATTCCTATCCAGATATAACTATGCTACCTTCAATAGCTAGATTCTTTAATACTACAATAGATAAGCTTTTAAGCTATGAAATAGAAATTTCTAATGAAGAAGTTATGAAACTTATGAAAAAATGTTCAACTATATTTGAAACAGATAGTGTTGAAAACGGAATAAAGGCTTGTGAAGATTATATAAGACTGTATCCAAATAATATGTTTTTAAAGTTTAGAATAGGTTCTTTATATATGATGTCTTTAGCTAGTGCCACTAACGAAGATGAAGCAAATATTATGATTAATAAGGCTATACAATTACTAGAAATATCTTCTAAAAGTGATACACAGGAAATAAGTGAAACTTCAAAGTATATATTAAGTTCTTTATATACTATGAATAACCAAGAAGATAAGGC
Organism: Paeniclostridium hominis; assembly: GCF_014306135.1. Classification (NCBI taxonomy): domain Bacteria; kingdom Bacillati; phylum Bacillota; class Clostridia; order Peptostreptococcales; family Peptostreptococcaceae; genus Paeniclostridium; species Paeniclostridium hominis. The sequence continues at coordinate 1,528,328 of NZ_JACRWD010000001.1, read as the reverse complement.
AGAAGAAGTTTTGTTGAGTTTACCTAAGGTGAATATGGATAGAGAAGATATGTTGATTGGATTATATATTAATCAAGGTAAATATGATAAAGCAAAAAAGAATTTAAGAGATTTGACATATAAAAAAATAAGTAATCTAATAACTTCTTTAGATTGGTATGTTAGTTTAGCTTACAAGGAAGATAATATATCAAAAGTTAAGGATATTTTAGATCTTAAAGATAAACTTATAGAAATCTTTGACTTAGAAGATGTGTATGGAACTAGTAGAAATTTAATGTTTGCTGATTTATATGCAAAAGAAAAAAACATAGAAAAAACTTTAGATTATATTGAAAATATTGTAGAAAATTTAAATAAAGATTATAACTTTAATAATCATTTACTATTTGATGGAATAGAGTTATTCAAAGGAGTTCAATCTAAAGGATATCTTGTATTAAGTCTAAAAAAACTACTAATAAATGATGATAGATATGAATTTATAAAGGAAAATGAAAGATATAAAAATATAGTTGAAAAGTTAGAAGACATAAGTCTGAATTAATTATAATTAAAGCTTAATATGAAAATATATCTATACTAAAACAGGTCTTTTTTTACATATAATATAACTATAATAATAAAATGGAGGAATATAAATGAAACTTCCAATATTAGAAACTAGTAGATTATATTTAAGAGAAATTACCGATGATGATGCAAATGATATATTTGAATATTTATCTAATGATAGGGTTACTAGATATTTAGGAAAAGATTCATTAACTAATATTGATGAAGCATATGATATAATTAACAAAATTAAGATTAACTATGATGAACGTAGAGGTATAAGATGGGGAATAATACATAAAGAAAGCAAAAAATTAATAGGCACTATTGGATATGATGCAATGCATATTAAAAATAAAAGAGCAGAGATAGGATATGATATTAACTTAAGTTTTTGGAGACAGGGATTTGCAACAGAAGCTATAAATAAAGTAATAGAGTTTGGATTTAGTAAATTAGATTTAAATAGAAAGGGATTAATTTATAATTTATATAAATTATATACTAGGGGCTAAAGACATTTCTAATTGAGAAAAAATTAAGATGAAAGATTAAATAAAAAAAATAATAAATTTTAAAGGGGGATTATTATTTGAAAAAAATCCAAATATTAGAGTCTAATAATCAGTTAATAGATAGTCAAATCAATACATTAGATATACTTAAATTTGATGAACTTAATGATTTGAAGAAATACGTTTATGAATCAATTGATTTATCCAATTTAAATGAATTAGAAATATTTATTGAAGTAATGAAATGGGTAAGTGAGCGCTTAGTTCATGATGGTGTAAATGATGCTGGAAATACATCTTCATTAGAAATATTAAAGAGAGCATCTAATGGTGAAAGATTCAGATGTGTAGAGTATGCAAAAGTTGCTAAAGATATATTGCTATCTATGGGATATATTGCTAGAACACTAAATATCCAAAGCAAGGATGCTGACTACGGAGGAGTAGGTCAAGGTCATGTAGTAACTGAAGTATGGTCAAACAATTTAAATAAATGGATTTTCCTTGATGTTCAATTCAATTGTTATGCAATTAAGGATAATTTGCCTCTTAGTTATTATGAAGTTTTTAAATCATTAGATGATATATCATTTATATTTTTAGGTGATAATCCTAAAATTGATGAAAAGAGATATATAGAATTTATTAAAAAATACTTTGGATATATTAAAGTAAAACGTATTTTAAATGGTATTGAATCTCAATTATTTTTACATCTAGATGGAGAACGTCAATTACTAACTTTTCAAGCTATGGAATTATCAAATGCGATATTCACTAAAAAATTAGATGAAATTTATTTTAATCCTAATAGAACAGCTATTTTATTTGAGTATAAGGATTCTATTGATGTTAGCAAAATTATAAAAGAAAATAATATAGTTTCAGAAGAAGATTTTAAAGCAAATTACGATTTATTTTGTGCTAAACCTAATTTTACATTAAGATTTATTAGCAATACTCCTAATATTGATTATTATGAATTACAGATAAATGAAAATGATTCAGTAAAAATAATAAAAAATACATATGACTGGAGTCTTAATGAAGGTATTAACAAGATTAAAGTATGTTCTGTGAACAAACAAGGTATAAAAGGAAGCATTACAGAAATGAAGATACTTTATAATTAATGTTTAAAAAATATTTGTTTTAATATAGATAAATCAAACTACTTTTTAGAGGGTATAGTATTTTACTATACCCTCTTTTTCGGTAATATTTAGGGATATATTAAAATTTATTTAAAAATATATTGTAGAAAGAAAAATAACCTGCTACATTTTAATTATCAAAAGGTAATATAAAGGGGAATATTAGGGATGAGAATTAAAAAAATTTTACCTATAATAGCAGTATCGCTATCAATAGGTATATTAACAGGATGTACAGAAACAAAAACAAAAAGTACAAAAATAAATATACTTGCAACAACAGACTTGCATGGGTCCGTTCCATATAACATGGCAGAGCACATAAGAAAAGAAAGAGAAAATGATCCAAACATATCATTAGTAGATGCAGGAGATTTTTTTGATAGTGACAGCGGTGGAGCTATGGATAAATATTTTTCTGATAGGCGTAGTAAGAAGCAAACTGAAATCGTTACGTTTGAAAATAAGTATGTAGAGTTTCCACTAGCAAAAGATATGAATGAAGTAGGCTATGATGCAGTAGTACTTGGAAATCATGAATTTGTATCAAACAATAAATTTCATTTAGATAATATGATATCTGACTTTGAAAAAAATAATATAGACGTATTATCAGCAAATACTTATAAACAAAACGGTGAAAGCTACACAAAACCATATACTATAAAACAAATAGACACTGAATATGGACAAGTTAAGTTAGGCATATTAGGGCTTACTATAAAAGAAGTTAATGAGGGAGAACCGGGAGACGAAAAACGAGATTTAAAAGACATAGAAAGTTATGCTGGAAAGTTATATATGAATGACTTAGTTGAAGATGCTAAGAAATGGACAAAGATAATGGAAGAAAAAGAAAATCCAGATATAATAGTTGCGGTAGCACATAGTGGAGAAAAACCAAAAAAGCCTAAACACCCAGGTAATAGAATACAAGAATTAGCACAAGAATTAGATGGAATAGATGCAATAGTTGCAGGTCATACTCATACAGCTTTTGAACAACATGACTATAAAAATAAAAGTGGTGAAAATGTAATAGTAACACAGCCTGGAAAACATGGAGAATGTATATCTAAAATAACTTTTGAATTAGAAAAAGATAAAGAAAAGTGGAGAGTAAAAGACAAGTATGTTAAGCTAACAGAGTTTGAAAAAGATAAAAGTTATGATTATGCAAATGAATTAATGGATAAAATTGCAGATATAAAAAGGGGAACAAAAGAGATAAATTTAAAAGAAATAACTCCATTTGAATGGGATAAAGCATATGTATTTGATAAAAACACGACAATAGAAGAAATATATGAAAAAGTAGGATATAAGTGGAAAAGTTTAGCCCAGCAGGAAAAAGGATATGAACTTCAAATTGTATTTATGAAAGATGAAAAAGTTGTATCTTATTTAATTGGAGATAAAGATAAAATAGGGATTAGTATGAAGTTTGATAAATCAAATTATAAAGATGGTATTATAGAAATTGAGCCAAATAAGAATGATAAGTTTAGTGTTAAAAAAGGACAAGAAGATTTTGAAACTCATTTAACTTATATATAGAAATAAATAAGCAATTTGTGAGATAGACATGTATATGAAATAAATTATATATGAATGACTTGGTAGAAGATGCTAAAAAATGAGTCAAAGTAATGAAGGAAAAAGAAAAAGCAGATATAGTAGTAGCAAAACTGTAATAGTAACTCAACATGGAAAGTATGGAGAATGTATATCTAAAATTAATTTTAAGCATAGTGTTATACGTAACTGTATAAAAATGGATATAATATATTTATATATGAAATATGAAAATAGGAGTGATATAAAGTGTATTATTTTGAACATTCATATTATCTAGGTATATTGATGACAATTGTAGGATTGATTATGAGATATGGAGCAGGGGAAAGACCTAATTCATCAGGTTATAAAACATGGAGTTCTTGTAAGAATGGTACTAATTGGGTTATTGCAAATAAGTACGCAGGAAAACTAGGCATAATTTGTGGATTTATTTATACTATAATTTTCTACTTTCTAGATAGATTTTTTAATTTCAAAAATGAAGTAGGTATATCATTGTTTGTATTTTTTACAGTATTTGTGCTTATTATCATAGCCACAGAAATTCGTTTATATAAAGAAAATAAAAAATCACACTAAGTTTGAGTAGTTAAAACTAAGTAATTATATTGAATATATAAATTGGATATTATTTAGAGGGTATAGTGAAATACTATACCCTTTTTTGCTTTAAATTAAGATGCTAATATTTAAAACTTTGGATAAAATACTTTTTTATATATAATATAAGTATTAGTAACAGAATTTCAAGGGGAGATTATTTATGGAAAAAATTATTATCATAGAAGATGAAGAAAAAATAAGAAATGAATTAAAATGCTTTTTAACTAATTATGATTATGAAGTTATTACCATTTCAGACTTTGAAAATGTAGTAGACGAAGTTTTAAGTTTAGAAGCCCATCTAATTTTATTAGATATAAACCTTCCAGTTTGTGATGGTTATTACTTATGTAGAAAAATCAGAGAAAAATCAGACATTCCAATAATTGTAGTTACAAGTAGAGATACTGAAATGGATGAATTAATGAGTATGAACTTAGGTGCTGATGATTTTGTAACAAAACCATACAACACACAAATTCTACTTGCACGCATAAACTCACTTTTAAAAAGAACTTACAAAAAAACTAATCCAGAAATTATTAAATACAAAGATTTAGAACTAGATTTATCTAAAAATAGTGTAAGCTTTAAAAATCAAGAAGTAGAGCTTACTAAAAATGAGTTTAGAATACTAAATTGTCTTATTAAAAATGAAGGAAAGATAGTTTCAAGAGGAGATTTAATGGATTATTTATGGGACCTAGATTTATTTATAGATGACAATACCCTTACAGTTAATATAAATAGACTTAGAAAGAAATTAAGTGAAATTGGATGTAGTGGATACATAGAAACTAAAAGGGGGAGAGGCTATATAATGCCGTAACTATGAATATAAAAGATTATTTAAAAGATAGAATCTTAGCTATATTATTAAATTTTATATTTTTTGCTTTTGTAATTTTTATACTAAAATCATCTCAAGTTGAAAGAGTAACAATAATTTTTACAACTATGCTTTGGATAGCTTTAAGTGGTATAGAATTTTTTTATGGATATTTTAAAAAGAAAAGTTACTACGATCAAGTAATAAATTCTTTAAAGGAACTAGATAAAAAATATTTACTACCAGTAGTTATAAAAAGACCATCTTTTTGTGAAGGAAAAATTTTATATGATGTACTTAGCATTACAGATAAATCTATGAATGAAGAAGTCAATAAATATAAATTTAATCAAGAAGAATACAGAGAATACCTTGATTTATGGGTACATGAAATAAAAACTCCAATAGCAGCTAGTAAGCTAGTTATAGAAAACAATAAAAATGAACATACCTTAAGTATTTTAGAAGAAATAGAAAAAGTAGAAGGTTTTATAGAACAAGCTCTTTATTATTCAAAGTCCAATGAAGTTGAAATAGATTACATAATAAAAGAAACAGATTTAAGAAAGTGTATAAATAATACTATCAAAAGAAATAAAAAATTAATTAGAGAAAAGAGAATTTGTATAGATATAGAAGATTTTAGAGAGACAGTTTATTGTGATGGAAAATGGATGGAGTTTATACTAAATCAAATTATAGTAAATTCTATAAAATACATAGGAGATAAAACTATAAATAAAAAGCTAGAAAAAGAACTTCCAAAGATAACTATATACACAAAGATTAAAGATAATAGTCTAGAATTATACATAAAGGATAATGGAATTGGAATTGATAAAAAGGATTTAAAGAAAGTTTTTAACAAAGGATTTACAGGGATTAACGGAAGAAAACTAAAAAAATCAACAGGAATGGGACTTTATATATCAAAACGATTAGCACAAAAAATGTATTTAGGCTTAGATATATATTCTGTGGTTAATGAAGAAACCACTGTAAAAATAACATTTCCAAAAAGTAATATGATTCAAATATAAACAACCTTACATTATCGTAAGATAGTCGTAAGGTTATCTTATTAATTAAATCCTCTAAAGACTATAAAATAAAGTTATAAATTAAAAAATATGGAGGAGATAAGATGAGTACAGTTCTTAAAGTTAAAAATATAGAAAAATATTATGGGAATAAGAAGAATTTAACAAAAGCTATTAATAATATTTCATTTGAAGTTGATAAGGGTGAATTTATAGGAATTATGGGACCTAGTGGAAGTGGTAAAACTACACTTTTAAATTGTATAGCAACAATAGATAAGGTAACTACTGGAAACATACAAATTGAAGATAAGGATATAACAACTTTATCAAGAAAAAATATAGAAAAGTTTAGAAGAGAACACTTAGGATTTATATTTCAAGAGTTTAACTTACTAGATACTTTAACTGTATATGAAAATATATCCTTAGCATTATCTATATTAGGAGTAAAGGGGTCTGAAATAGATAAAAGAGTAAAAAGTGTAGCAAATAGGCTGGGAATAGCAGATATATTAAGTAAGTTTCCATACGAAATATCAGGAGGACAAAAGCAAAGAGTAGCATGTGCAAGATCTATAATAAATGAACCGTCTTTAATTCTTGCAGACGAACCAACGGGAGCTCTAGATTCAAAATCAGCAAGAGTTTTACTTGAAAATTTATCTGAATTAAATGAAAGTATGAATTCTACAATAATGATGGTAACTCATGATGCTTTTACAGCTAGTTATTGTAAAAGAATTTTATTTATAAAAGATGGGAAAATCTTTAATGAATTGATAAGAGGAAATGATGATAGAAAAGAATTTTTCAAAAGAATCATAGAAGTTGTTACTCTTTTAGGAGGTGACAATAACAATGTTATTTAAGCTTTCCAAAAGAAATGTTCAAAGAAGTATGAAAGATTATAGTATTTACTTTTTTACACTTGTTCTAGGAGTTTGTATATTTTACATATTCAACTCAGTAGAAGCTCAAACAGCTATGATGGATATGACAGAAAATCAAAAAATGTTAATGAAAAGTTTAGATATGATAATTTCAATAGTATCAGTTTTTGTGTCTTTCATATTAGGATTTTTAATAATATATGCAAATAACTTTATAATCAAAAAAAGAAATAGAGAATTTGGTATATATATGACACTAGGTATTAGTAGAAGTAAAATTGCCTTTATGCTATTTTATGAAACTATAATAGTTGGGTTTATGTCTTTAGCATTAGGACTATTTATAGGTGTATTTTTATCTCAAGGATTAGCTTCAGTTACTGCAAAATTATTTTCAGTGGATATGAAAAAATATCAATTTGTATTTTCAAAAGAAGCTTGTATAAAAACAATAATATATTTTAGTATAATATTTTTTATAACTATGATTCTAAATTTTGTAGTAGTTTCAAGATATAAACTTATAAATTTAATAAATAGTCAAAGAAAAAATGAAAAGTTAAAAGGCACAAACTTAATATTATCTGTAGCACTGTTTATAATATCTATAGTTTGTTTAGGATTTGCATATAAATTAATTTTAGAAAATGCTCTTGTAGACATAACAGATAATAATTTTAATTTATCTATACTTTTAGGTATTGTAGGTACAGTATTATTTTTTAGGTCTTTGGCAGGATTTTTTATAAAATTAGTTCAAAATGATAAAAACTTATATCTAAAAAATCTTAACACTTTCACTTTAAGACAATTAAACAGTAAAATTAATACAAACTATATATCAATGAGTATTATATGTTTAATGTTATTTATATCAATTGGTATGTATTCTACAGCAATAGGGCTAAAAAATGCTATGGAAAAATCAGCAGAATCTCAAACCCCATATGATATAACTGTCATAGAAGCATACAATCCTAAGGAAAAGACAAACTATAGTAATGAAAAATTAAGTGAAATACTTAAAAAATTAGATTTAAATGTAAATGATTATTCAAAAGAATATTTAGATTATAATTTTTACAAATCTCCTATAAAGTTTATTAAAATGTTTGAAAATACTTCAGATAATTTTTTATCTAAGCAATTAAAAGTTACGATGAATTATAATATTCCTATTATAAAATTATCAGATTATAATAAGCTAAATAAAATGGCAGGTAAAAAACCAATAAATTTAAAAGATAAAGAAGTAGTTTTTGTTACAAATTCATCTACTATGGAAAATCCAATAAAAGAATATATAAAAAATAATAAAAGTATAAAAATAGGAAATGATGAATTTAAAATAAATGAAAACTATAAGTATGAATCTTTAGAAAATGATTTAGCAAAAGATAATTTTATAACATTTTTAGTTGAAGATAAATACGCAGATAAATATGATATAAGTCAAAAATGTTTAAGTTTTAATTATGTAGGAGATAAAAAAGATACAGAAAATAAGTTAACTAAAAATCTTGAAAAAAGTGAAAATAAACAAATTCAATATCAAAAAGACCATGGTTCAAACTTATTCTTTATAAGTAAACAAATAGTTTTAGACATTAATATGTCTAATGCAGCTATGTTTTTATATATAGGCTTATATATAGGAATAATATTTTTAATATCTAGTGCAGCAGTACTTGCACTTAACCAATTATCAGGAGCAACAGAAAGTTTAGGAAGATATGAAATACTTAAAAAACTTGGAGTAAGCTCAAAAATGATAAACAAATCAATTTTTATACAAGTATTTATATATTTCTCACTTCCAATAGCTTTAGCCTTAGTTCATAGTTATTTTGGAATAAAGGTGGCAAATAATTTAATTAAAATATTTGGAGACTATGATACAGTAGGAACTAATATATTTGCAGTAATAAGTATATGTGTAATTTATGCTATATACTTCTTTGGAACATATAAAGGATATAAGCGTATTGTAAATAAAAATAATTAATTAGAACAAAAAGAGGGATATGTCAAAATATAGGTAGTTTAAAAAAGAAAAAATTAACCCTATTGTTGGTGATGCGGTTATAGTTTATGCATCGATGAAATTGTTATCTAAAATAGATCAAAATAAATTTACAATATAAAAAGGAGTAACGTTTTGTTACTCCTTTTTGCTTTTTAATTTTCTTCAACAGTTTTACGACCTACAAAGTCTGCATATTGAGGTGTTCCAAGATGATAACCACCAGAAACTTCTAATATTGAACCTGTAATATAAGATGAGCTTTCACTAGCAAAGAATAAAACTGCATTTGCAATATCTTCAGGGGTCCCCATTCTATTTAAAGGTACATGAGATAAGAATGATTTTCTAAATGACTCTGGCATATTATCTAAAGCAGCATCAGTTGCAGTTAAACCTGGTAAAACAGCATTACATCTTATATTATGTCGTCCATATTGCATAGCTATTTGCTGAGTTATATTATTAACTGCAGACTTTGAAACACCATATCCTATTCTAGATATATCAGGTACTGTACCTCCTATTGAAGATATGTTAACTATGCTTCCACCACCATTTTCTATCATATGAGGAACCACTAATTTTGATATTCTATAAACACTTCCTACATTGTATTCAAGTAATTCAAAGAATGTTTCTTCACTTCCATTTACTAAATCTAAGTCAGTTTCAGGTCTTCCAGTTCCAAAGTTATTAACTAATATATCTATTTTACCTTCATTTTTTATAACTGTATCAACCATTTCTTTATAACTATCTATGTTATATGCATCAAAGAATACTGGTATCATAGTTAATCCTTCTTTTGCATATTTATCACATATTTCTTGTGTAACTTCTAATCTTCTAACACCCATATAAACTTTGGCACCGTTTTCAGCTAAACTTAAAGCACTCGCTAACCCTATACCTCTAGTTGCTGATGTTACTAATGCTATTTTATTTACTAAAGTCTTCATATCAATCTCTCCATTCCTTTAACAAATTTATAAAGCAAAACTTATATGTAATAAAATCTTATTAAGACTACTCTAATCCTATTAGAATATTTTGTCAATTATTATTTAAAAATTCACAAAAGTAAGACTTATTCAGTTGTTTTTTTAGGTAGATTTGTGTTAGGAGCTAAAATAAATTTAATTAAATTGTTATTAAATAGCATTTAATAGTAAATAATAAATATATTAAATATATTTTAGATAAAAAAATAACTTGAATTTTCAGAAAAATAGAACTACAATATATTTGAAATAATATAAAAAGGAGGATTAAAATGAAAAATTACTTTGTTGATAAAATGTTTAAAATTAGACAATATTCATTCAATATTTCAGAATATAAAGCTGTTAATGGGATAAGTGCGTCTAAAATTAAATATTTGAGCCAATAGAGTAAGTTATAAATTTTAATCCAGATATAATAAATTAAGAATATATATCCGGGCAAGTTTATATTTGCTCGGATTTTTTAGTACACAAATTTACCTTAATTTGTCATGCCTTTAAACCCGAGCAAAAATTTGCTTGGTTTTTTTAATGGAGGTTTTAATTATGATAGAACTAGAAATAAAAAATTTGAAAAAGTATTATGGAGCAAATTTAATATTTGAAGACATTAACTTTGATGTGAAAAGCAAAGAAAGAGTAGCTATAGTAGGGAGAAATGGGTGTGGGAAAAGTAGTATATTCAAAATAATAGTTAATAAAGAAAACCAAGATAAAGGAGAATTATTAATAAGAAAAAATCTAAAAATAGGATACCTAGAATAAATACCAGAATTTGAGAATTACAAGGTAAAAGAAATCTTAAACCTAGGATTTCCTCACTTAATAGAACTAGAAGAAAAACTAAGACTTCTAGAAAAAATATGGAAAATACAGATTGTGATATGGAAAAAACTCTTAAAAAATATAGCAATCTTCAAGAAGAATATGAAAACCTAGGAGTGTATGAAAAAGAAACTATAATTTCTAAGGTATGTACTGGATTAAATATAAATGAAGATTTCTTAGAATCAGAATTTGACTCTTTAAGTGGAGGAGAAAAAACTAGAGTTATGCTTGGAAAAATTTTAGTTGAAAGCCCAGATCTTCTTTTACTTGACGAACCTACAAATCATCTTGATATGAAATCTGTAGAATGGCTTGAGAGCTACTTAAAAGACTATACTGGAAGTGTAATTATAGTATCTCATGATAGATACTTTTTAGATAAAGTTGTAAACAAAGTTGTTGAAATTGAAAACCTAACTTCAAAAACATATATAGGAAATTACACAAGCTATTTAAATCAAAAAGAAGAAATTTTAAACTTATCAAATCACCAATATAAAGAACAACAAAAGAAAATAAAAGATATGGAAGAATCCATAAAACGATTAAAAGTATTTTCTAGAAATGGAGATAATGAAAAATTCGTAAAAAGAGCACAAAGCATGCAAAATAGATTGGATAAAATGGAAAAGATAGAAAATCCAAATAAGAAATTAGATAATATGAAAATAAACATAACAAATAATACAAAACAATCTCAAGATGTAATTTATATAAAAGACGGCAAAAAGTCCTTTGGAGAAAAACTATTATTTAAAGATGTAGAATTTTTAGTAAGAAAAGGAGAAAACATAGCTTTAATAGGTGAAAATGGATGTGGAAAATCAACTCTTATAAAAATTATTTTACAAGAGGAACAACTAGATAGTGGAAGCATAAAAGTATCAAATAGCTCTAAAATAGGGTATTTACCACAAAATGTAGAATTTGAGGATGAGGAAAAAAGCATATTAGATTGGTTTAGACAAGATTTAAACATACTAGAAGGTAAGGCTAGGGAATATTTAGCTAAATATATGTTTTATAAAGAAGATGTGTTTAAAAAAGTTAAATTTCTTTCAGGAGGAGAAAAATGAAGACTTAAGCTTAGTAAAATACTTTACTTTGATGTTAATTTGCTAATACTAGATGAACCTACAAATCATCTAGACATTGAAAGTATAAACAACTTAGAAAATGTTTTAAAAGACTTTAATGGAAGTATATTCTTTGTATCTCATGATAGATACTTTATAAATAAAATTTGTAATAGAATTTTATCAATAGAAGATAATAAAATTTTAAATTGGAATGGAAACTATGACTATTACAAAGAAAAAAGGTAAGAGTTAAGTTAAAAGAGGGTATAGTAAAACACTATACCCTCTTTTAATCAGTAATAAAATCAATAAACTCACTAGCTAAAGTAGAAAGATTAGAATTTTTAAGCTTAATCCATCCAAGAGTAATTTTAGGCAAATTATCAATTTTTATATACTTTCCTTTATGAGAGTCATCGGAAAAGAGCTTTGTACAACTATTATCAAGTTTTAAAATAATAGTTACAGCATTTATAGACTCCATAGTGTAAGTTAAAGCGCCATAATCAGAAACAAAAATATGATTTTTAAAAGAAAGCTCATTTTTATAAATTTCAGTAGAATACAAAGCATTATAATCATCTTGATTACAAGTAACAAGTGGATAATCAAGTAAATCTTTTATACTTAAATTATCTTTATTATATAGTGGATGAGTATCTAAAATATAACCATGTAGCTGACCACAAGTAATAAAATTAAACTCAACATTTTTAGATTTAAAAAGTTTTTCCCACAAATCCATATGTTCATTTGATATAGAAATAATACCAACATCAGCATTTTTTCTAGATACGTCATCTAAAACTTCAAAATAATGAGAGTGATTTATCTTAAAATTAGTAATATAATCTTTATAATTAGAATGTAGCTTTAAAAATTTATCCATAACAAAAGAAAAAGATTGAGTAGATAAAGAAAAACTAACAGGAGCCAAAGATCTATGACCTTTACCTATTAAATTAATATTTTCTATATTTTTATAAATTGATTCAGCATATTTTAAAAACTCAGCACCTTGAGAAGTAACTACAACACCTCTTGGTAACCTTTCAAAAATTTTAAAACCAAGCTCATCTTCTAAATTTTTTATAGACGAACTTAAATTTGGTTGAGTTAAAAAAAGATTTTTAGAAGCCTTACTCATTGACCCAAATTGAGCTATTTCCAAAGCGTATGTAATTTGTTCAAGTTTCATTTTATTCCTCCAAAACTAGGTATAAATAAATTTTATATCTATGTATAAAAAATATATATTTTTTTAAAATTAAAACTGGTAGTAGTATTAAATTATACCTTAAGTAAAAAACATATCAAGACTATTAAAAATAGATAATAAACATTGGAGGGAAAAATTATGCTAAACTATGAAGAAAATATAAGTGAATATATTATTAAATGTAGAAGAGATTTACATAAAATACCTGAAGTTGGATTAAACTTACCTAAAACAGTAGATTATGTAAAAAAAGAACTTGATAAAATGAATATAGAATATAAAGAATTTAAAAACTGTACAGGACTTTCAGCAATAATAGGTAAAAAAGAAGGTAAAGCAATAGCTTTAAGAGCAGATATGGACGCACTTCCTATAAAAGAAGAAACAGATATTGATTTTAAATCAACTAACGGCAATATGCATGGATGTGGTCACGATACACATACATCAATGTTACTTGGAGCAGCTAAAATTTTAAAAGCTAACGAAGATAAATTAAACGGAAAAGTAAAACTTATATTCCAACCAGGTGAAGAAGAAGGTGGGGGAGCAAAAGTAATGATAGAAGAAGGTGTATTAGAAAATCCAAAAGTAGATGCAATGATTGCTCAACATATAATGCCCCTACCAATACTTAAACCAGGTCAAATGGTAGTTAAAAAAGGTGCAATGATGGCATCATCAGATAGATTTAAAATAAAAGTTATAGGAAAAGGAGGCCATGCATCAACACCAGAGCTTACAAAAGACCCTATATTTATGGCAAATCAAATAATGAATATGATGCAAGGTATGTTAACTAGGGAAAATGATGCTCAAAACCCAGTGGTTGTAAGTATATCAAACATTAAAAGTGAACAACCAGAAACACCAGTTTATAATATAATTCCTAATTATGTTGAAATATTAGGAACTGTTAGATGCTTAGAAAGTGAATCAAGAGATTTTATAAACAAAAGATTAGAAGAAATAGTTGATGGAGTTACTAAAACAATGGGTGGAAGTTATGAATATAATTATGAATATGGGTATCCAGCACTTTATAATAACAATAAAATGACTGATTTTATATTAAATACTTGTAATAAATTATATGGACAACATTCTATGATAGCTTTACCAAAAGGTGCTATGGGAAGTGAAGATGCAGCATATTATTTTGAAAAAGTACCAGGGGTTTATTATGGATTAAACACAGCAGTAGAAGGAGAAGATGTATATCCACTTCACAATCCTAAAATGAAAGTAAATGAAAGTGTACTTGAAAAAGGATGCATGTTATTAGCTGAGGGAGCTATAAACTTTTTAAATAGTGATATAAAATTATAATTTTTAATAAATTTCAAAACAAGAATTGTACTATATATTTAGAATTATTGTAAAATAATATACAATACGTTACAATAAAATAATAAAAAATATACTAAATCAGGGGGATTAAAAAATGGAATTAAAACCATTAATAGGGATTTCATACGAACTTATATTTCAAATATTTAATACAATTCTTATTTTAGCAATTTTAATACTAATTATATATATGATATATAACTTTATAAACAAAGTTAGAAATAAAAATAAATATCAAAATAGAATTATAGAATTAGAAAGTAAAGTAAAAGAATTAGAAAACAAAATAAATAATAACAAAGTATAAATTTGTAAATATTTAGAAAAATATACAAAGAAAAAGCCTTATGTTATCATACTGTATGAGAGCTAAAAACATACAGAGGGGGCATAAAAATGTTTAAAAAGTCAATATTTATACCATTAATAGGAAGCTTATTAATATTAACGGGATGTGAAAAAAATTTATCATCATATAACAAAATGATGGATGATGCAAAAGCATCTATTGTAAATAATGACTATGAAAAAGCTGAAGGAATGTTTGATTTAGCACTGGAGAAAAAATCTGATGATAAAGAAGCAAAAATATTAAAAGAACAAACTGAAAAATTAATAAATGCAGTAAAAATGCAAAAAGAGAAAAATTCAGAAGCAGCAAAAAAATTATGTAATGAAATAGATAGTATGGATAGCAAATCAGATGTAGTTAAAAACCAAGCCAATAAACTAAAACAAGAATTAGATAGTTTAAAAAATTTAGATAATAAAGAAGAAAGTTCAAATCAAAAAAGTAAAACTTCAAAAAGTGAAAATGGCATACTTGCAGATAAAAAATACAAATACATAGCAAAACTAGGAGAAATTCAAGATGAGATAGATTCTTATGCTGAAAACTATGAAACAACTCCAGCTATGAAAGAAGGGGAAGCTACTGCATTAAAACTTTGGGACTCAGCATTAAATGAAATATATCAAGAAATAAAAGAAAATACTAATCCTAAAGAAATGGAAATCATAAAACAAAGCCAATTAGATTGGATAAAATATAGAGACAAAGAAGCTGAAGATGGTTCTCTTTCAGGTATAGCTTATGACTCTGCATTAGCAGAGCTTACAAAACAAAGATGTTATGAATTAGTAAATACATATATGAAATAAAAAAGAGGTTGGAAATTTCCAATCTCTTTTTAAATTTCATATAAATAAAATAAAAAACTAATTAGATATCTAAATAGTATTGAAATTAAGTTCTGTTTGTTATACTATATATATAACAAACAGAACTTAATTTAATACAGAAAAGTAAAATTATAACTAGGGAGGAATATCAATGAACGACATAGGGCTTTTGATAATTATGTTACCAACAATATTTTTTACTTATATATATTTAATAAGTGCAGATTTCACTGGAGGAAGTAAATTTTTTTATGGGGTTAGATTATATGGTTTAGTTTTAAGTAAAGAAGATAAGCAAAAAGTAATGAAGCCCTTTAAAAGATGGGTAAGAATATCTTTTTTAATATTTATAATTTTAATTTTAATAGGAGTTTGTACATTAAAAAACAATTTTAAATCATTTATAGATACGATATTCACAGTATACGCTATATTTACGGAAGGACTTTTACTTATAACTTACACTAAAGTTAAAAAATTAAGTCAAAGGTTAATGAAAGAATCAGACTATAAAGAAGAAGAATTACCAAAGAGAACCATAACTTTAGACACAAGATTATTAAATGAAAAAATAAAAATACAAAATAAATTTAAATTAATATTTTCAGTATTATTATTTATATCAGTATTAGCTATAGTATACTTAGCTATAAATTACAATAATCTTCCAAATTTCATACCAACAGATTTTTCAGGAGACTCAACTCCAACAGATTTTGTACCTAAAAACTTAAAAACTGTTTTTGGTGTAGAAATTGCTGGGTTTATAATGATAATATTATTAGGATTTATAGCAATGACTTGTTTAGGTGATGTATCATCTATAAAAAAAGAAAAGTTAGAAAATAGTAAAAATAAAATACTTAAGTATATAAATAACATAGGGTACTCTTTCGTAGCAATAACCTTATGTATAGAGTTTGTAACAACTATAGTTCCTATAATAGCATTTAATCAATATAAATTCCCTGGATATATAATTATATTAGGAATACTTATTTTTATAGGAAGTCTTTTAAATCTTTTTTATTCTTACTTTATGTTAAGTTCATTTAAAGTAAAAGAAAAAGTTGATTATAGCAGTGATGATAGTAAATGGATATGTGGATATTTTTACTTTAACAAAGAAGATCCAACTTTCATAGTAAAAAGAAGATTAGGACCAGGATATACTGTAAACTTATTACATAAAAAAGTTAAAGCTTTAGTAGCTGTAATATTAATATTTTTTATAATAAATAAAATCTTATAAAAATAACCCCTACTAAAAAATATTAAGTAGGGGTTATTATATAAATTTAATTATTTTTTTAAGTCTATTACATTTTGAATTAAAGCCTTACATCTACCGCAACCAGTACCTGCTTTAGTAACTTCTCCAACTTTATCAACTGTATCTGCACCATTTTTAACAGCACTTACAACTTCTTCAAGTGAAACATTCTTACATCCACAAACAGATGCTAATATTTTTTCAATTTCACCAGCACATCTACCACAACCAGTAGAAGCACCTGTCATTTCCTTTATTTCATCTAAAGTACGAGCACCATTTATCATTGCCTTTCTTATATCTATGTAACTAACATTTTTGCAATGACATATTATTTTATCTCCAGCCATAATTAATCTCCTTTTTAATTAATTTAAAATTTAAATTTCATATCATTATAATATGATACCCATATTTATACAATTTAAATTAAAAATATTTAAAAAATTTTATAAATTGATTATATAAACCACTAATACATAAAACTTAACTATAAGTGGTACTTTAAGCAATCACATATTAAACATATACTAATAATATAAATAAACATGAAAATTATAAAAATTAATGACATAAAAGAAATCAATTAGGAGTGAGATATATATGAAAATAGCGATAGTAATGGGTGGGATATCTTCTGAAAGAGAAGTATCTTTAAAATCTGGAGAAGCTGTATTTAATGGCATAGATAAAAATAAATATGAAGTAGTAAAAGTAGTATTAGACGATAAAAAAGATATATTTACTAAAATAACAGACGATATAGACTTTGCATTTTTAGCACTTCACGGAAAGTTCGGAGAAGATGGATGTGTACAATCAATACTAGAAGCAATGGATATACCATACTCAGGATGTGGACCATTAACAAGTGCTTTATGTATGGATAAAAACATGACTAAAAAAATACTAAGAGATTCTAACTTACCAACAGCACCTTGGACAGTAGTTAGAAGTGTTGAAGAAATAGACTATGAAGAAATAGAAAAAATAGGATATCCAGTATTTATAAAACCAAATAGTGGAGGTTCTAGTGTAGCAACATTTTTAGTAAAATCAAAAGACGAAGTATTAAATGCAGTTGAAAAAGGTCTTGAAGTTGACGATTGTGTAATGATAGAAAAATATATAAAAGGTGGAGAATACACATCATTTATATTAAATGGAGAAGTATTCCCAACAATTTCTATAAAAGCTAACTCAGAGTTTTTCGACTTTGAATCAAAATATAGCCAAAATGGTGCAACAGAAGAAGTAGTATACTTAGAAGAAAAATTACAAGATGAGATAAATGAAATATCTAAAGGATGTTGGAAAGCATTTAATTGTAAGGCATACGTAAGAGTTGACGTTATAATAAGTGATGGTGTTCCATATGTTCTTGAATTAAATACATTACCAGGAATGACACAAACAAGCTTAATTCCAAGAAGTGCAAAAGCTAAAGGAATAGAATTTAGTCAATTAATAGAAAAAATAATAGAGTATTCTTTAAACTAAATCATACAAAGCTAGGCAGTGCAATTGAAAGTTAATCAGAAAAAATGAATTTTTAAATTTGATAAAAAGAAAGTCTTTTATAGACTTTCTTTTTTTATGAATAAAATTTATTAAACTAAAGTTTGCTATATATAACTTCCTAAGATTTAAAATTAACTTTTTTTAAAATTTTAATAAAAAATAGTAAAATAGTTACATATTTTTACAAAAATTGGGTAAATATTACATATAAATAAATATAGAGTCACATAAATATAATAAAAATTAAATCCTTTTTAGATGACAATATAATTTTTAGGAGGTAGGACATGTTAAACGAAAATGACAAAGTCAAAAATTCTATGAAAGACATAGAAGAAAAAGCAAAAGAATTTAAAGAATCAACAAGAAAAACCATGGAAAATATAGAAAAGGATGTTAAAGAAACTTTAGAAGCTTCTGATAGACAAAGAGCAGATATAGTTGATGAAATGATGACACCATTTGAAGAAGACGAAGATGTCAAAAAAGCAATAGAAGAAATAGAACAAAACAACGAAAATGAAAAAGATATAACTGAAGAACCTAACAAACCTGAAGAAGGCATAACTTATGGCTCAGTAAAATATAACAAAGGAAAATTAGAATATAAACCTTGTAAAATAGTTAAAAGCTTAGATATAACATCTAAAATAATATTAGTATTAGCTGTAATATCTATGATAATAATAGCAATGCAAAAACAACCTGTACTAGGTACATTTGGCCAATACACAGGATATGAATGGCAACCTATATCTTTAGCATATGGACTTATAAGTGGATTTAGTGGATACGTATTTTACATATTAGTTAATGCTGCATCTAAATTAATAGATGATATAAATAAAAATAGACAATTAAAAGAATTTGAAATTTTAAGCAAATTACAAGAAAATGAAAACAACTAAAATATTAAGTTTTAAATTATAAAATAAACTTAATAAAAAAATCTTGGAATATATAATTATGTATTTCAAGATTTTTTTATTTACTTACATAATAACTTTAGTTTTTCAATATCAACTATCTTTATTACACCTCTTGAAAGCTTGACTAAATTATCTTTTTCAAATCTTTTTAGCATTCTACTAATAACTTCCCTAGCAGAACCTAAATCATTTGCTATACTATCATGAGTGATATAAATGTCATTAGAATTATTTAAGTAGTATTGATTTATTAAATAATTTGAAAGTCTATTATCTAAACTAAAAAACACCACCTGTTCAAGTACATTCATTACTTCTGATAATTTATTTTGAGTTAGATTGAGAAAGAAGTTTTGAACATTAATATTTTTACTCGAAAGATCTTTAAAAAAGTTACTATCAATTATAATAACTGAGGAATCTCTTTCAGCTTCAAGGTTTATATCGCATGTAAGATTTTGAAATACACATGAAGCTGATAGCATACATATATCAAGATCAAACAATCTAAATAATGTTATTTCTTTTCCTGAATATGAAGATAAAAAACTTCTAAGCTGACCATTTACTACTAACAAAACTCCAGTACAAGCTTTATCTTTAGAATATATAAATTCACCCTTACTATAATTTTGTATATAACTTGAGGAAAAAAGTTTTTCTACTTCATTTTTAGATAAATCTTTGAAAAAGGGTAAATTATTTTTTAAATATGATTCTTTATTTATATTTTTCATAACATCACATCCTAACTTACTTAAATTCTATATAAAAAATACTTATTAGTATATATTTATTTAAAATTATTTATATAAATTTATTGTACTTAACTTATATATTAACTTATTAAAATATATATTTTATGTGATAATATCACAGAATGAAAATATCTATTATCATAATATAAATTATGTCTTAAAAATATAAATTAAAAGGAGATATAAAAATGACAAAACCATCAGTATATCATAGTCAAGGATACACATGTGCAGAATCATTAATAAAGTCTTATAATGAAGAATACAATACAGACATACCAATATCAATAGGAAGTGGAATGGGTGTTGGAATGACTGTAGGAAGCATTTGTGGAGCTGTAAATGCAGCTATTGTTATAATAGGATTTTTAAAAGGTAGAAATGATAAATTAGATGAAAATGAAGCTAGAAAATATTCAAGAGAGTTAATGAGTAAGGTTAGAGAAAAATATGATACAGAAATATGTAAAGATTTAAAGAGAAATAAAATTGGATGTGAAGAAATAATAAATTTCACATATGATTCTTTAAAAGAGATATTAGGAAACTAAAATTATTTATATACAAGGTGATTTTTACAATATTAGTAGAAATCATCTTTTTTAGTTTGGAGATTATAAAGGTTATTGATTTTAGCGTATATAGCAATAGCTTAGGTTATTTTTACTTGTTATTACTATATACACTAAAATCATATCATATTTGTATAATAGCCTTTAACAATAATTTAAAAAATTTTTCTAGTTAACTGAATAAGTTACTAACTCATTTTCTCTGACATTTTCTAAAGAGAATTCCATTGTATCTATATGGTTAAAAACACGTAAATATAATTTTCCTAAAGTTTGGTCATATGCACACATATAACTTGTAAAATCTGACTCATCTTTATCTTCAGAAAAACGTACAGCTCCCCTTGGAACCCAAACAGAATTTAAAACACTAAATAATTGACTTGGTGCTTCTTCATCACTAACTTCTCCTATAAGATTTCTTAAATATGCTGCACGTACAAATCTTGATGGTGAAGTATAATCTCCTGGTAATCCAAGCATACCTGAACCATTTGAAATTGGTGTAATTAATGTATTATTATTTAAATGATTTTGTTGTCTATTAAATCCTTGTACTTGAATATAATTTCCTAAATTAGTCATATGCCAATCGAATGTTGGATTATTAGTCATTACACCTACATTATTATCAAAAACTCTAAAACGTCCATTATTTGTTGGTTCTAATACAACTGAATTACCCATTTTATCTGTAAAAGTATAATGGGCAGTTATAGGGTTTCCTTTACCTAACTCTCCTAATGAAGGAATATCATCACCAGTAACGGCAACTTTTGATATGTTTTCTTTTATTTCATTAACACTTTCAAAGTTACTTAAAATCCAAGGAATTATTTCACCACTATTAATAGCTGTAAGTCCTTCCTTTTCTATATTATCTTTTTTATCCCATGTACATGCATTTAAAAATAAAAGTCCTCCAGCAAGCCCTTTTTCATTTACTCCATCAAAAAATAAAGTAGAGTTTGATAAAGTTATACCTAAAAAAGCATATTTTGTTTTCCATGGGTTACTTTGTGTATCTAAAGTGAAATTTTTAGGAACAATAGTTACTTTTGAATCAACATCAAATGGATTAAAAGAAGTATCTAACGTTCTTCCCCAATAAAAATTATTTTTGTTACTTGAAATGTGAACATGTGTACACATTTAAATCATCTCCTATCAAGTTATTATAACCTTTTGTCTAGTATTTTTATATCCTAAATTAACCATTTCAAACAGAAATCAACTAAGTAACTTTAAGTGAATTTTTAAAATTGCTAATTTTTTCATAACATAACTTTGAGATTGATAATTCTATTATTTAATTTAGTTAATATTACTTATTAAGCAAAGTATTAATATCTTTTTATTTTATTTGAAAAATTTTCTAAAATAGTGTTTAATTTAATCAAAAAAAGGTATATATCTAATATAGAAAACTAAACAAATCAAATCTTAGATTAAAAACAGATCTCCTTAAGGAGATAAATATCCTAAGAGCTTAAATGCTATTTGCAGTGAGACTCTAAATGGGTTAATTATTTATAATAGAGAATCTAAATTTGATTTATTTAGTTTTCTTTTTTATATAACTATCAAAAATGTAAGAATTATTTAAGTTTAGTGCAAGGCTTTTTTAAGGTTCAGCATATATAATATACTTATCAAATAAATAAAACATTGGGAGTGATTATATATGACAATAATATTAGGAAGTTTAATGATAGTACCATTTATATTAGCAGCAGGAGCTGGATTATTAGGAAATCAATTAGAAAGTATAAATGAACAATAATTAATATATAGATATAAAGCATCCATAAATCTGGATGCTTTTTTTATTTTATATAAATAAAAAAGATATAAAAATATATTGTTAATAGATTAGATTTGATAAATATATAATTTCCTATTAATAATTTTTTAAGAACAACATATAGCTGATTAACCTAATTTATATATTATTAAAAGTCTTGAAAGTAAGTAATATTTTATAAAAATTCATAAAACAATATGTTTTATGTCTTAAAAATCAATAAAATAAACTAAAGTTTAAAAGTTATATAATTGGTGTTATATGATTTTATATATATGTTTGCATATATTTTTTTAGATTGATACAATTGACTTTTTGTACTAGTTATATGATATAATTTTATTGTGATTACTACATATGGTATAAAAATTTATTAACGTATACAATATGAAATTATAAAAGTCAGCACTTTTGTATAATAAAATTTAATCAATCAAGATGTATTAGACAAAAGGAAATTTTATGAATAAAAAAAATTTTTATACTTTATCACTTATAATTCAATCAATAAAATGCATAGGTTCTTTATTAATTGAATGGTATAAGTAAAAATAAAGGTTGCTATTTAGCAACCTTTATTTTTTATTCTAAATACAGTATAAAGATTTTTTTTATAATTAGTCCCATGAACTTCCCATATAATTAGAGAATTCATATAAAGCCTTAAAATATAAATCCAAATCAGAACTATTTAGTTTACGAATTGTATCCCAAAATTCTTGCTTAGAAATATCAAATCTGCTAAAAATTTCATTATTATTATTTTCGCTATTTTTAAGTGAAAAAATTGAAAACTCATATCCTATATGGTTCTTATAACAACCTTGTGCTAATATATTTCCAATGAATAAATAATTTTCATTTAATTTTACAGACATTCTATTAAGGGTTTGATTATACCTTTCCATAAATAGTATTCACCTCCTAACTAAGTAAAAATAACATTTCCTTTAAAATCTTTCAATATCTAAAACATAAAATAATATCTTTTATGTCATAAGAAATCAAATAAAAAATAACTAAATTAGTCAAATCTCTAAGTTAATTCTACAAATTTCAACATACCTTTTGTGATATTATTAATAAATATCAAATATATATAGTTAGAAAGGAAATTTTATGGATTTATATTTAGTCGTAAAAGGGGCAATAGAATGGCTCGTAAATACAGATAATACAAATTTGACAAACATAATAACATCTATAGGGGTAATATCTAGTTTAATATTTTCTATAATAACCCTTCGAGATTCTAAAAAGGCACAAATAGAACAACAAAAGGAAATTGAAAATAATAGATTTCAAGAGCAAAGAGGAATATTGCAAGTTTACACAGTTACTAATGATGTATCATCTAAGTTGAGTCTAGATTGTATGATTGTTAAAAATATTGGGAGATCGCCCTTGAAAATAACTAAGTTTAAACCTAATGATGAGTTTATGAGTATAGAAAAAGAAAACTGGAAAACTTCTATACTTAGTAAAACCAATATTTGGATATCCCCTGGTCAAACATATAAATATCTATGTAATTTAGATGAGCATATGCATAATAAAAAAAATGATTTAGAAATTTTTTCTGTATATTACGAGTATGAAACATTAGGGGAAAAATTTGAGGAGACTATAAATGACCTAAATTACAAGTATGGCGATCCAGTTAAACTCTATAGTAAATCACCTAATATAGATCAAACGCTCGAAGAAATAAAATATCAACTCTATGTAATGAATACTAAATAAAGAAATGAAAGAGGCATAAAAGTATTACTTTTATGCCTTTTTTTATTTTATCTTTCGAATTCATAAACTTTATAAATACATCTATACCTGTAGTACTATATTTCTTTAGAATTTTATTAAATCCTGATAGTTACTTTAATAAACTATCAAAAATGTAAGAAATGTTTAAGGTTCCTGCAAGGCTTTTTTAAGGTTCAGCATATATAATATACTTATCAAATAAATAAAACATTGGGAGTGATTATATATGACAATAATATTAGGAAGTTTAATGATAGTACCATTTATATTAGCAGTAGGAGCTGGATTAGTAGGAAATCAATTAGAAAGTATAAATGAACAATAATTAATATATAGATATAAAGCATCCATTAACTTGGATGCTTTTTTTATTTTATATGAATAAAAAAGGCTATAAAATATAGCCTTAATAGATTGGATTTGACAAATCAAAAACTCTGAAATTATGATTTATACTTAGCCTGTGATATCAATTGAGTCATTGTACCCATCGGACAATAAACACACCAAGACCTAGGCTTATACAAAATCATAGTTACTACACCAAGAATAGTAGAGGTAACCATTATACTATAAAATCCAAATGCAAACTGAGCAACCCATGAACTAACCATAGAAGTATTAACCCAGTTCCAAGGTAGCTTAAAAGACCAAAGTATCTGAATAACTTCCTTTAACTCACTAGCACCACTAAAAACTAAATAAGTATTAAACAACATAATAAAAAACATACTCATAAAAAATGTTAAAAATCCATACCTAAACCACTTACTTCTCAAAAATACAGGAATATTTTTATTTCTAGATAAATTTAACTTACTTCCCATAAGATTAAGTAACTGACCCCTACCACAGTAAGTATTACAATAAGTTTTACCACCACCAGCTATAGAAATAATTAGTGGTATTAAAAAGCATAATAACCCTAACCAAGCAAATAATATATTAAAAATTCCTAAAAACAAATAAGTTAAACTTAATATCCACATATAATCTTTAAATTTTCTCTTATTCTTTTTCATAATTATTCATCAATCTCCATCATTTTAATTTCTATTACAGATGCAGGGCAAACTTTAGTACATTTACCACATCCAACACATTTACTTAAATTTATTTTTGCAAATACACCTTGTTCAATATTTATAAGTTGAAAAGGGCAGACCTTAACACAAGTACCACAGGCAACACAATAGTCTTTATCTACTACTGCTTTCTTTTTATTTTTTAACATTACTAAACCCTCCATATATATTATCTAATTAAATTATATTATTTCGGTTTTAAAAGATATGTAACTATATCACTAAGTTAGATAATTATTAAAAAATTTTAATAATACTTTTAACTTATATTAATCTTTATTTAAAGTAGATTTCATAATTCATATATATAATAAGCTCATAAGAAAAAATACAAGTAACTTGGAGGAAACAAAATGAAAAGAGAAGATATAAAAAATAAATTAGAAACTTATAAAAACGAAGGATTTGAAAAAAGTAAAGAAATGATAAAAGAGAAAAAAGGAAAAATTAAAAAATTTGCAATACTTACACTAACAGGATCTATAGTACTAGCTGGTATAGGAGCAGGAACTGCTTTTGCTTTTGTAAAATCAAACACTAAATATTCACAAGAAAAGTTAAAAGAAATAGCTTTAAGTAAAATACCTGGAGAAGTTGTTGGAGTTAAAAAAGATATAGACGAAGATAGCATGTCATTAACATATGAATTTAAGATAAAGGATAAAAACAATATGTTAAATGAAATTGAGTTAGACTCAAAAACTGGAGCTATAATAGATATTGAAAATCATAATGACCATAAGGATTACGACGACAATGACCATAAGAAATACAATAGTAATGACAAAAACTATAGCTACAATGATTTAAAAGCTAATATAAAATTTTCACAAGAAGATGCTAAAAAAATAGCTTTAGAGAAAGTTTCTGGAGAAGTTTTAAAAGTTAAAGAAGAGATAGATGAAGATAACAATTCATTAGTATATGAATTTAAAATAAAAACTAAAGATAATACAATAAAAGAAGTTGAAGTAGACTCAAAAATGGGTAATATAGTAGATATAGATAATCATGATGATGATTTTAATTTAGAAAATCAAAATAATAAAGTTGATTCTAATAAAGATTTAAAAAAATAAAAAGATAAGAAGGTGAGTTTTTGTATAAAATATTAATAATAGAAGACGAAGAAAATATAGCATCATTTATTAATATGGAACTATCATATGAAGGCTATAAGGTGGATACCTGTAATGATGGAAAAGAGGGTTTAAACAAAGCCTTAGAAAGTGATTATGATATGATTATACTAGATTTAATGCTACCAACGTTAAATGGGTTAGAGGTTTGCAGACGTCTAAGAAAATCAAAAAACACACCTGTAATAATGTTAACGGCTAGAGATAGCGTTATGGATAAAGTATCAGGACTTCAAATAGGAGCTGATGATTATATTGCTAAGCCATTTGCAATAGAAGAATTATTAGCAAGGATTGAATGTATTTTAAGAAGAGTTAATTTAAATAAAAAAAGTGATAATATATTAGAATTTAAAGATATAGTAATAGATATAGAAGCTAGAATAGTAAAATATTGTGATGAAGTAATTAATTTAACTACTACTGAATATGAACTTTTAGTACAATTAATAAAAAATCAAAATAAAGTATTAAGTAGAGACTATTTACTAGAGCATGTATGGGGATATGATTATGATGCAGAAACTAATGTAGTAGATGTTTATATAAGACATTTAAGAAACAAGCTTAAAAATAGTGATTATATCCAAACTGTTCGTGGTGTAGGATACGTTATAAGGTAGTATGAAGAAAATAAAAAAAATCTCAACCTTTTGGAAAATGTCTTTTATATCCTTTATATCTATAGTATTAATATTTTTAATTACCTATGTGTCACAATTTATAGTATTTAGAATATGGACTGTAAAATATGAAAAAGAAGAAATAGAATCTAGAGCTAGAGAACTTGAACTATTGTTAAATAATAATGATTCAAATGATATTCATGAAAAAATAGTAGATTCTATGGACATAAATGCTATTATTTATAACTCAAATAACGAAATTTTATTAAATACAATGGATAAAATACCTAAAGATTTTAAATATAAGAAACCTTCATCAGTAAAATCAGATGTAATATTTGATATGGATGATGACAAGATAAATTTAATTTCACCTATAAATATAAAAAATAATAATTACTATATGTATATAGAAAAAGAAAGTGATTTATTTGGTGATTTTTTAGAAAGTACAATACCTATAATAATTATTATGCTAATAGTTGGATTGATAATTAGTTTAATAGCTGGAATGTATATATCAAAACAATTTATTAAAAAACTAAATAATTTAAGCAGTACTATGAAAAAAATTCAAGAAAAAGGAATTTCAAATAGGGTAGCTATACAAAATCCAAAGGATGATTTTGATAAGGTAAATATAATTTTTAATGATATGATGGACTCAGTAGAAAACTCATTTGAAGTACAAAAACAATTTGTACAAGATGCATCTCATGAGCTTAGAACACCACTTACTATTTTAAAAGGTCATTTAAAGATGCTAGATAGATGGGGAAAAAACGATCCAGAAATTTTAGATAAGTCATTAAAAATTAGCCTAGAAGAAGTAGACAGACTAACTAAACTTGTAAATGATTTACTTGAACTAGGAAAGTTAGACAAAAAAAATAACTTAGATGAAGAAATAATTAAAATAAATTTATCTAAAATTATAAACGAAGTCATATATGACTTTGAAATTATAAGAAAAGATGTAGTTTTTGACTTTGAAAGTAATGAACTATTATATATTTATATGAGTCAAAAACATTTTAAGCAACTTCTTATAATATTTATTGATAATGCTATAAAATACTGTGATAAAGATGAAAAACATATAAAAATAAGAGTATACGAAGAAAATGATAGAGTTAATATATCAATAAAAGACAATGGAATAGGAATAGAAAAAGATGAAATTCCAAAGATAACGGACAAGTTTTATAGAGTGGATAAATCGAGAAAATACAATAATAGCTTTGGAATAGGCTTATCTATAGCATCACAAATAATAAATATATATAACTGTAAATTAGAAATTAAAAGTGAAGTTGGAGTAGGAACAGAAATTATTATACAAAGCGATATAAAGCAAGGATAAGATTTAAATTATCCTTGTTTTTTTATTGCAAAGATTATCAAAAAGCTTTTAATTGCAAAACATATACAATAATTGATATTATAGTAAGTAACAGTGAGGTGATAAATTGTTATTTTCAGACTTAAAATTAAATGATAAGGAACCAATTTACATTCAAATAAAAAATTACATAGATATTATGATAAACAAAGGGTTAATACCGAATAACAGCAAGCTACCTTCTACAAGAGAGCTTAGTCAATTTTTAAATGTAAGTAGAAACTCTATAATATCAGCATATGAAGAATTAAAAGCTGATGGAACAATATATTCAGTTTCAGGTAAAGGAACTTTTGTAAATCACGAAAATACTACTTCAAATAATTCTTGGAATATAGATTTTGAAAGCTTTGAAAATGAATATAGTAAAATAGCAAATGAAATGGATATTGTAAAAAATGAAATACCTTGGAGGTCTGATTTAGTATCTTTTAAAAGCATATCTCCAAATGGTGATTTATTTGATATAGATGAACTTAAAAAATCCTTTTTAAATAGGATAGCATTAGAAGGGCATAAAATACTAAATTATGGTTATGCAAAAGGATATAAACCACTTATAGATTATTTATTAAGCTATATGAATACAAAAGGGGTAGACACTACCAATAAAGATATATTAATAACTAATGGATTTACAGAAGGTCTTGATTTATTACTATCTTCTTTTACAGAAAAAGGAGATTATATAATATGCGAAAATCCAACTCACAATACAGCAATAAAAATATTTAAATCATTAGGATTAAATATAGTGGGTATAGATATAAATAAAGATGGTCTAGATTTTAAAATGCTAGAAGAGAAGCTATATAGTTTAAAAAATGAAAAAGATATAAAAATAAAATTTGCATATATAACTCCGTCTTATCATAATCCAACAGGAACAGTTATGAGTCCAGAGGATAGATATGAATTTTATAACTTAATGAAAAAACACAATATAGCTATAATTGAAGATGGATTTAATGAAGAATTATTATATTCAAGTTCACATATATTCCCAATAGCATCATTAGATAATCTAAATAATGGGGTAATATATATAGGAAGCTTTTCAAAAATATTATTCCCAGGACTTAGAATAGGATGGATATTATGTGATAAAAATGTTATATCAAGACTTGAAAGTGTGAAAAGATGCAAAAGCATACATGTATCTTTTTTAGATCAAGCAATATTATATGATTATTTAAGTAACGGAGCTTTTGACAAATATGTAAAAAAGATTAAAAAGTTTTATGGAGATAAATTTAACTTTGCATATGATTGTGTAAAAAAATATATACCTAATGATTATATTCTAGGGGAAGGTGGACTTCATATTTTTATTAAATTAAAAAATATAGATTCAAGAAAATTATTAAATATATGCTACGAAAAAGGCGTAATATTTATGCCAGGAGATATATTTTACACAGATGATAAAGGAAAGGACACATTAAGATTAGGAATTTCAAGACTTTCTTTAGAAGATATAGAAAAGGGAATAAAAATAATTGGAGATAGTGTAAAAGAATTAAATTAAAATTTTAGTTATTTTAAATTTCTTAATGGATATTAAAAAAAATATCCATTAAGAAATAGTATCTTTATCTTTTTTAGATCTATATAATTTATTATCAACTAATTTCAATGCTTCATCAAAATTTATATTATTTTTATTAAAATGAGTTATACCAAAACTACAAGTAACATTAATTTTATTGTTTTCATATATAAAATCTGTACTTTTAATAAGATTTTTTAAATTCTTAATTATTTTATAAGTTTCTCTAACAGAAACGTTTTCGATAACGGCTATAAACTCATCTCCACCATATCTACAAGTCCAGCCATTAAAAGTTTTAATATAGTTATCTAATAAATGGGCAACTTCTTTAAGAACATAATCACCACATAAATGCCCATAAGTATCGTTAATAGATTTAAACTTATCAATATCTAACATTACTAAACTAATTGAAAAATTTGATTTGGATAAATTTTTTAAAGCAACTGGGAGATGTTCATCTAGATATCTTCTATTAAAAATTTTAGTTAACTCATCTGTAACCACAATAGTATTAAGTCTATCTATTTCGCGTTTGAGCTCGTCAATTGTTTTATCTTTGTAAAGAGAAAGCATAGTATCATTAGTCACATCCTTTATAAGTTCAATAACATAATTATTTTCATTTAATTTAAATGGTGCAGCTATTATCATATATGTTTTATCGTCTAAAGTCTCTAATTTAGTAAATGAAGCGTTTTCATTTAAAGCTCTCATAGAGATACAATTAGAACATGGAGTTTGATTTTTCCAATAATCATAGCATTTATGACTTTCTGTGGGTCTAATAGTATTGTCAAAGTTTATAATTCTTTTATTTTTAGGATCGATTATTCTTTGAATTATAAACACATTCTTCAAAATCTCAATGCCATTATTTTCAAGAGTCAAACAAATTTCACTTCCTTCCTTAAATAACCCTATTAAATATTATAAAGTGTTATCTATTTATTTGCAAATTTTAGGTTATAATAGTTATTTTTTACAAATAAATAAAATTAAACCTCATAATTTTAGTATATAAACTAAAAAATATGAGATTTAATTTAAAAAGAGTATTAAATTTTACATTAATTTAAATCTAGTAAATAGCTTAATTTATTTATTATCTAAAATAACTATAGACCTAGGTTGTTTGGACTTTCTTTTTATGTAGCCAAGTTTTTCAAGCTTTTGCAAATGGCAAAAAACAGTAGAAGAAGAACTTAAATTAACGCCTTTAGCAATTTCTCGAATAGAAGGTGGGTACCCTGTTTTTGCAGTTGATGATTTTATAAAGTTTAAAATCTCAACCTGCTTATAATATAATTTAGAATACATATGAGTACTACCTCCTTATATTAAATATATGTAAAATTGAGTATAAGATAATTATATAATAACACTTTTTAACAAAAAAATCAAACATATGTTTGGGATGGAATTTAAATTATTGAAAATAATAATATAGTTAAAAACTTATACTTTGATATATAATAGTATATGAATTAATATCAAAAGTGAGGATGCTACAATGTTAAGAAAAGATGAATTTTTAGAAAATTATCAAATAACTGAACAAGAATTAAAAGAAAATAATATAAATTGGAATGAAATAGAAAAAATATATGAAGACTATATAATATATAGAAAAAGTTATGAAACTCAAGCAGAATTAATAGCTACAATACTTAGAAGCCATCCTAAAGTTCACTCTGTAAAAACTAGAGTTAAAGACCCAGAGCATTTAATAGAAAAGATAATAAGAAAAGTAGAAAATAGAAGAAAAAAATACGGTAAAGATTTTCATTTTACAGTAGATAATTATAAAAGTGAAATAACAGATTTAGTTGGTATAAGAGTCATACATATATTTAAAGAAGATTGGGAGGAAATCCATAGTTTTATAACTAGCATGTGGAAAGTTCTTGAAATTGTTTCAAATGTGCGTGAAGGAGATAATACTAAAAAATTTGAAGAGTTAGGAATAGAAGTTTGTTCAAGAATATCAGGTTATAGATCTGTTCATTATTTAATAGAATCTTATCCAACTACACAAAAGATAATAGCTGAAATTCAAGTTAGAACAATATTTGAAGAAGGTTATGGAGAAATAGACCATCAACTTAGATATTCACATAAACAAATACCAGAAGTTTTAGCACAAAATTTAATGCTTTTAAATAGAATAGCAGGAAGCTCAGATGAAATGGCATCTTTAATAAATGTATTAAGTAAAAGCATAGAAGATGTTAAAACTGAATATGAAGAAAAATTAAAAGAAAAAGATAAAGAAATACAAGAGTTATTAAAAATAATAGAAGATAAAAATAACAAATGATAACAAATTTAAATTATTGTGGAAAACATTATAATTTATGATATTATATATATTAATAATTAACTTAAGGTAAAAATTTTAATAAAAAGTTAATTAATAAAATGAATGGAGATGAAAAAATAATGGGATTTTTTAAAAGACTTAAAAATGTTGTAGAAGCCAAAGCTAACAAAGCTATTGAAAAGCATGAAGACCCAATAGAAATGTTAGAGTTATCAATTAATAAAAAAGAAAAATTACTTCAAGATGCTAAAAAACAATGTGCAAACTTTATAGCATCAGTAGATAATATAAGAAATGAAAAGAAAACTTTAGAAGAAAGAATAGATAAATATGAGCAAGCTACTAAAGCTGCTTTATTAAAAGAAGATAATGAAAAGGCTCAAACTTTTGTTAAACAAAAACTAGAAATACAAGAAAAATTAACTCAAACAGTAGAAAGAATTCAAACACAAGATAAAAAGATACAAGAAATCAAGTTTAAAATAGAAGAATTAGAACTTGAAATATCTAAAATGAAATCTAAAAAACAAGAATTAGCTACAAGACTTGATGTTGCTGAGATAAACAATGAAATAAATGAAACATTATCAGGTCTTAGTGATGACCATGGTATAAACTTAGATGAACTTGAAAAGAAAGTTCAACAAAAAGAAAGCTATGGTAAAGCACTTGAAGATATGAAGCCCAAAAATGAAGATTCTATGCTTGATGATTATATTAATAACTCACCTGTAGTTGACTCTAAGGTTGAAGATGAACTTGAGAGAATAAAAAGAGAAATGAATAAATAATTACTACTTAAGGTAGATGGTCAAAGGCTATCTACCTTTTTGGGGAGGGAAACGACATGAATGAAAAGATACTACAAGAAAAGAAAAAATACGATAAGCTATATACTGATTTAGTATTTTCTGTAAATGATTTAAAACAAATTTTAAGCGATAAAGAATTAAATAAAAGAGTTTTTATTAGAAAAGTAGATGACCTTTCTGAATACATGTCTTTTTTAAACAAATTAGAAAAAGAAGATGAACAAGATGATAAAGGTTTATTTTCTAAAATATTTAAGAAAAAATCAGATATTGATACGCAAATCCAAGCTTATTTAACTAAAGATAAAAGAGAATCTATAAATAAACTTGATAAATGTGCTAAATGCAAATGTATAAACTGTGTAAGTGAGTGCCCTTTTAACAGATGCATAAACTGTAGAGAATTAGAATATACTTATGAATGTGATAAAGAAAAATTTTGTTTCACAAAATCAACTGATACTGTAACTTTATACAATGAAGATGAAGAATTTAAATTTGATGTTAAAGGATACTTAATAGAAAAACATGAAGATGGATCTTTAAGTAGATATGTATATTTAGTAGATATTAAAGACAATGATAATCAGCAATTATTACAATACTATAAATTTAAAGGTGAAGAAAGTTATGACTCTGTAATAGAGGGAGATGATGATAGCAATTTAGATAGACTATATAATAAGTTTATAGAAATGGGGTTAAATGTATAATGAAGAATTTAAAAAGAAATATTACCCTTTTTTTAACTTTATTTATATTTACAATAACTTGTGCATTTAGTTTTTCAATTGATAAATCCTATGCTAATACTTATGAAAAAGGAAAAAATACACTAGAATATCAAGTTGCTAAAGGAAGTTCGCATAGTTCGAGGCCAAGGATAAGCTCAAGTTCAAGTAAAAGTAGTTATAGACCTAGTTCAGGAACTTTCAAATCAAAAAGTAGTACGACAAAGTCTAGTTCAAGTGGTTTTACAACAAAACCAAAATCAGATGCTATAAAACCAAAATCAAGTAGTCTAAAGCCAGATTCAGGTAAATTTAGCACAAAGCCAACACCTAAAAGTGAAAGCTCAGATAGTGATGTACAAAAACCAAAATCAAGTAGTATAAAACCAGATTCAGGTAAGTTTAGTACAAAGCCAAGCACAAAACCTAATACAAATAGCAATGATGAATCAGAGTCTAGTAATAATAAAAAGTATTATGATGACGATTATAGAGGTTCAAGAAGAACCTATATACCACATAGTTATGGCGGAGGATTTTTTGGATTTGGTGGATACAATCCATTTAGATATATGGGATACAGACTTGGAATAAGACCTATTATAATGGATGTAGTTTTAATAATAACTGTATTAATAGTTTTATATATAATAATAGATTTTATAAGAAGTAGAAAAAATAGATAAAAATGGAAATTAAATTAAAAAATTAGATTAAATTTCATATATAAGGGCATATAATAAATAAAGTCTAATTAACCACTTATAAATTAAAAAAGCTAAGTTAGTATATAAAAACACTTAAATATAATTTCTTCTGAGAGTTATATAATAACTAAAGTATTTAAATTAAAATTTAAAGGCATACTCTCTTAGTATGTCTTTTTTGTATTTTACATAAAAAATTAATCATCAAATTATACATATATACAAGGAAATGAATATGAAATGTAGAACTATATACTAAAATGAATTAATTTATCCAAGTGGTAAAAATTTAGAAATTATAAGTAAGGAGAAGTAAAATGAAAAAAAGAATTTTAGCATTAATAACAGGTATTTTTGTAGTAATGATGGCTGTTGTTGGATGTGGTCAAAAAGATGTTGTAATAAAAGATAGAGAAGGAAATGATTTTAAAGTTCCAGCTAAAGTTGATAGAATAATATCAACAGCTCCATCAAATACAGAAATATTAGTTGAATTAGGATTAGCTGATAAATTGGTTGCTGTAGATAAATATTCTGCTGATGTAGCAGGTTTACCTAAAAACATTAAATTAATAGATTTTTCAAATCCAGATCCTGAGGCAATAATATCATTAAACCCAGACATGATAATAGCATCAGGACACAATAAAACTGAAAAAGGACAAGATCCATTTAAAGTTATTAGTGAAGCAGGTATAAGTGTTGCTTATATACCAAGTAGTACAAGCATAAATGGTATATATGATGATATAATGTTTATAGCTGATATAACAGGAACTAAAGAAAAAGGTCAAAAAATAGTTGATAACATGAAAAATGAAATTAACGAAATAGCTAAAATTGGAAAAACTATAAAAACTAAGAAAAAAGTATACTTTGAAATAGGACCTTCACCAAACTTATATAGCTTTGGAGATGCAACATTCTTAAATGAAATGATAAACTTAGTTGGTGGAGAAAATATATTTGTAGATCAAAATGGATGGGTATCACCAAGTGCAGAATCTGTAATAGAAAAAAATCCAGATGTAATATTAACTAATGTAAATTATGTTCCAGATGCAGTTAAAGAAATAAAAGGCCGTGAAGGATGGCAAAACATAGCAGCAGTAAAAAATGGAAAAGTATACTTAGTAGATACAAATTCATCTTCTAGACCATCTCAAAATATAGTAAAAGCATTAAAACAAATGGCGGAGTTTATAAATCCAGATGCATATGCAAAACAAAAATAAACAATTAGTGATACTATCAATACCGTTAGTATTTCTAATATTTAGTATTGGAACTTCCATAGGGAGTTCCAATATTCATGTATTAGACACTATTAGTATAATACTTAATAAGATATTTAACATACCTTTAAAAGAAGGAATAGACCCAAAAGACATATCAATAATATGGTTACTTAGACTACCAAGAGTATTACTAGCATTTATGGTAGGAGGCTGTTTAGGAGTTAGCGGTTGTGTAGTTCAATCAATTCTAAAAAATGAATTAGCATCACCTTATACACTAGGAGTATCTTCGGGAGCTTCACTAGGTGCAGGTCTTGTTATAATTCTTGGTATATCAATACCATTTCTCGGGCAATTAACTCTTCCTGTAATAGGTTTTTTATGTGGATTATTAACAGTATATGCAGTAGTAATTTTTTCTTCTAAGATAGATAAAACTATGGCAAATAATACTATTATACTAGCAGGTATGGTATTTTCACTATTTGTAAATGCATTACTTACAACACTTACGGCAATTTTTAGCGAAGACATAAAAAGTATAAGTCTTTGGCAAATGGGTAGTTTTTCTATGAAGGGATGGTCATATGTAAAAGCCTTAATTCCATTTTTAATAATAGGCATCATAGGAGTTTTAAAATATACTAAGGAAATGGATATATTAACATTTGGCGAAGAACAAGCAAAAGCAGTAGGCGTTGATACAAGTAAAGTTAAGAAAAATTTATTTATATTTACTGCAGTTTTAACAGGAAGTGCAATATCTTTAAGTGGAACTATAGGATTTGTAGATTTAATAGCACCACATGTAGTAAGAAAAATATTTGGTTCAAAACATAAATACGTTATACCAATGTCTTTTGTATTTGGAGGTTCATTAATGGTTATAACAGATTTAATAGCAAGAACTATTATTTCCCCAGCAGAACTTCCAGTTGGAGCAATAACAGCTATAATAGGTGCACCATTCTTTGCATATGTGTACTTTAGCAAAGGAAAGAAGTGATAAAATGCTAGAAGTAAAAAATCTTTATTGTGGGTATGATGATACTTTTATCATAAAAAATGTTAATTTTAAAGTTGAAAAAGGAAAAAATCTTTGTATAGTAGGACCTAATGGATGTGGTAAAAGTACGCTTTTAAAATCTATAGCAAACATCTTAGATTACAAAGGAAGTATAACAATAGATAATATGGAAGTTCGTAATTTTTCAAGAAAAGAACTTGCAAAAAAAGTAGGGCTAATGAGCCAAATAACTCAAATTTATTTTCCATACACTATATATGAAACTGTTGCACTTGGAAGATATGCTCATTCAAAAGGCATTTTTAATTCTTTAAGTAAAAAAGATAAAAATATTATTTTAGATTCTATTGATAAAGTAGGGCTTTTAGATATAAAAGACAAGCATATTAATGAATTAAGTGGAGGGCAATTACAAAGAGTATTTTTAGCTAGAACATTTGCTCAAGACCCAGATGTAATATTATTAGATGAACCTACAAATCACCTTGATTTAAAATATCAAATAGAATTACTACAACATTTATCAAAGTGGACTAAAGAAAAAAATAAGATAGTTATTGGAGTAATTCATGATTTAAATTTAGTTCACTATTTTAGTGATGATGTTTGTTTATTAAACCATGGAGAAATAATTTGTCATGGAAATTCTAAAGATGTATTTAATGGAGAGCATTTAAAAGATGTATATAATATAGATATAAAAAAATTCATGCTAGATGTACTTGAAAAATGGAAATAGTTATGCTTTTGGCATAGCTATTTTTTAATTATTAATATATTTTAAAAGGATATTATTTATAGTTAAAGAATATATATAAGCTATATATTTAAAGTTAGGAGAGGATAATATGCTTTTAAAGTTAAATAATGAGCATAAAGATATAGTTTTAAATTATGTAGCAAAAGAACCTAGCATAAATTTATTTATAATAGGTGATATTGAACAATATGGATTTGATAAAGATTTTCAAGATGTTTGGGGAAAGTTTGACGATGAAAATAAATTAAAAGGTGTTTTATTAAGATTTACAAATAACTTCGTTCCATATATAGAGAACTTAAATGAAGATGTATCAGAATTTAAAGAAATCATAAAATCATATAAAGGAAATAAAATTATATCAGGAAAAGATACTATAATAGAGAAATTCAAAGATGTAATAGACGATTATGAAGAAAAGCCTACTTACTTTTGTGAATTAAGAGATAATAAAAAACTTCTACCATGGGATGATAGTATAAAACTTGGGAAAGAAGAAGATGCAAATAGAATATATGATTTATTAATCACAATAGAAGAATTTAATGTAAAAGATAGTGTTGATACTATAAGAGATAGGATACAAGACAATAGTAAAATAGTTTATTATATAGAAAATGATGATAAAGAAATTATAACTATGTCACAAGTAGTAGCAGAAAATAGCAAATCTGCAATGATAGTAGGTGTAGCAACTAGAAAAGGATATAGAGAAAAAGGATATATGAGTAAATGTTTATCAAAATTATGTAATGATTTACTAGAAAGAAATAAGTTTTTATGTTTATTTTATGATAATCCAAAGGCAGGAAAAGTATACCACAAATTAGGATTTAAAGAGATAGGAATATGGACCATGTTGGTTGAAAGAGTATAGATATTTAGATTAGTCAATATATAAGATAAATTAAAAAAACTCCATAATATTATGGAGTTTTTTATTAATTTTTAGCAAACTTTCTTAATTTAAAGCTTCCAGCAGTAACAAATACAAGGCCTATAAGAAGTATCGCTATTAAATTAAAAGTTATATTTGAAGTAGATAAGCTTTCTATTGTCCAATAAAGAGGAGATAATTTAGCTAAGTTATTTAAAAATGATAAATTCTTACTCAAATTATCAAACATCGGTATTATAGATAAAAACATTATAAATATAGAATATATTATAGATACAATTGATACACTAGCTTCATTTTTAAATATTCTAGTCAAAGCTACAATAAATCCAGTAGCTGTAAAACTATTAGCAATAACCATAATAAACATATTAAAACTTATACTTATATCTAGTATAAACTTTAAAATTATTAAAACTAATAAACAACTTAATGATTGTAATAAAAATAAAGCAAAAAAGATACTAAATATTATTTCTATATTTTTATTTTTAGTAGATATCATTCGAGTTAATACATTATTAGAACGAAGATCTAGCAAATCTTTACATAAAACTCCAGAGTTTGCATATAGCCAATAGCAAACAAGTAAAATTGTAATTAGAGATTGTATATCTTCAAACTTATCTTTATCAACTATATTAGCAGTTACAAGTTTAGAATTTATATTAGGGTCAATTTTTTCTTTAAGTTTATCATTTATAAAGTTTTCAATTAGTGACTCATGCCAAATACTACCTCCTCCATCTTTGGTTTTATAGGCTTTTATAGAAGGTTTTACAGACTTATCTATATCACTTGAAAAGTTATTATTAAGAACAAATACAACAGATGTATCATTATTTTCTAATAAATTCATCGCCTCATCTTTCTTATCATAACTAAAAATATCTTTATTATCTATTTTAAGTTTTTTAATAAGCTCAGTTTCATATTTACCATTTGCATTACAAACAATTGAAACATTTGGCGAATACATAGAAGTATTATCACTACTATTAAATAAATTTACAAACATTACCAAAGTAAAAGGAATAACAATCAGTCCTATAAGCAAAGACGTATTTTTAATGTATCTTTTTAAGTTAGCAAAAGTTAATCTAAGTACGTTCATTTAAAGTTCCCTCCAACTATATTTTTCTTTTATAAATGTAGCTAAAAATAATACTAAGGATAAAATCAACATTATAAAAATAGTAAAACTTACAGAGCCTAATGTATTATTAATTGAAAATTTCATAAAAAGCTCACTTATTAAATTTAGTGGAGAAAATTTAATAAAACTAGACAAACCATTTGAAATAGGAAAGAATATACCTCCTAATATAATTTGAATAATCATGATTATACTAATTATTATTGATCCTAATGTTTTAGAAAAAAATGAAGCTATAAATATAGAAATACAAGCTACAAGAGTACAAGAAACTAAGCTGATTATAAATAAATATATTAAATTTTCATCAAAGGCTATATTTAAAAACCTATTAATTAATATATATATAATCACAAATACTAAAGCATATATAACAGATATTAAAAAATCGTATATAAGTTGAGTAGTTCTTTTTATAGGAAAAGAATACATTCTCTTATTAATGCCGTTGCTTTGTGTTATATAGTTAGCAGAAACATTGTTACTCATAAAAATCAATAATAAAAACACTAGCATTGATATAGCATAATATTCATTAGAACTTTGATTTTTAGCAGATTTTATAAAAGTAGTGCTTATACTAGCTTTACTAAATATATTAGCACTTTTATTATCTAAATCTAAATTGCTTAAATATAAATTTTCATGGTAATCATCTACAATATCTTTTAAAAGATTATCTACAGATCCTCTATTTTCTAATTTTTTTATATTTATATTTATTGATTTTTTATTATTTAAACTTTTTTCATAGTTTTTAGGAATAATTAAATTTAAATCGGCATCATCATCATTTATATAAAATAAATTTTTAGTATCATTAATAATAAAATCTTTTAAAGCCATAGATGCATTAGATTTATCATTGTCAGTAATTTTTATAGGTATAGGGTCTACAGATATAGAACTTTCAAAATTAGCATTTAAAATATTACCAAGAAATAATGAAAGTACAAGTGGTAAAAGTAAAAATGTAGAAAATGTAATTAAAAAATTACTTTTTAAAGATTTAAAAAGCATTTTTATATTGGCTAATAATCTCATAAACATCCTCCCTTTATCTTAAAGACTTGCCTGTAAGATTTAAAAATACATCTTCAAGGGTATAATCTTCATAGGATATTTTAATTATAAGTGCATTATTTTTCTCTACAACACCTAAAGACTTTGATAATACAAATTTATTATCTACAGATAAGATTAAACTATTTTCATTTTCAACTACACTTAAAACACCACTTACATTTTTTAAATCATAAATTAAGTTAGCAGATATATTATTAACATCCAAAATCAATTTACTATTACTAAATACTAGCGATTTTAAATAAGCTTTATCACCAAAAGCAACTTCGCGACCTTCATCTATTATAAATATTTTAGAACAAAGATTTTCAACTTCTTCCATATAATGAGAAGTATAAATTATAGTAGTATTTTGTTCTTTTGATAAATTTTTAAGTATTGAAAATATATAATTTCTCGATTGAGCATCAACTCCAACAGTAGGTTCATCAAGTATTAATATTTTAGGGTGGTGAAGCATAGCTATAACTATATTTAATCTTCTTTTCATACCACCAGAAAGTTTTTTTACTTTTTTCTTTTTAACTTCAGTAAGTCCTGCTATTTCTAGTGCTTCATTTACTCTTTCTTTTAACAATTTACCTTTAAGACCATACAAAGCACCAAAGTATTCTAAATTATCATAAGGTGTTAAATGCTCAATTATAGCTAGCTCTTGAGGAACTAGACCTATCATAGATTTTACTTTTACAGGATTTTTAATTAAATCAATACCACCTATAACAATAGAGCCATTGTTTGGAAGCATAAGGTTAGTCATTATATTAATTAAAGTAGATTTTCCAGCACCATTAGGTCCTATAAGTCCAAATATTTCACCTTCATTAACATCAAAGTTAATATTATCTAGTGCAATTTTATCATTAAACCTTTTAGTTATATTTTTAATTTCTATAATACTCATAACAATCTCCTTAAAATATTTATTTATTAATTCTAATAACATTATATAAAAGTAAAAAATCAAAATCTATTACATTAAGTCATTAAAAAAAGTGACCTAAGTCACTTTTAAAGTAATGTAATAATTTAAATAAATAATAAAATTTAAAGACGATAGTCAAGTTTAAAAATTTTTGAAAAGTTATTTTAGCTAAAATTGTGCTTTGATAGGAATCGCAATTTTAGTTATATAATCTTTTGAAGTATAAGATGTCAAACTATCTAAAATACCATATTCAAAAGAAGGTCCAATCATTTTATAATTATTTTTATTAATATTTTTTATTAAAATTTCATAAGTTTTGCCTATACTTGAATATTCACCTTTATGCAAAGCTACAGCATAAAGTCCTTTAGACTTTTCAATAACATTTTCACCTTTTAATTTTTTATAAAGTGGAAAAAATACAGAATCAGCAGTGGTATATTTTTTAAGCAATAAATTTTCAAGAGCAATTATAGTGCCTAACTGATAATAGTAAGGGTATTTATTGTTAGTTACAGTTGTTAACAACTTTTTAAAAGCTATATCAGTTTGCAAAAGGTCAAAAGGAGCTTCAACTTTTTGTAAAACTAAATATTCTAATTCCATTTCTTCAAAATAAACATCATTTTTATAATTATCTAAACTTTCTATTGTATCTATTTTATTTTCTAGTCTTTTAATAGTTCTTTGAATATTTTTAACCTGTTCATCTAATTTTATTTTTTGTTGTTTTAAAAGATGTAGTGCTTTATTATCATCTCTTTTAACTAAAAATTCTTTTATTTCTTTTATAGGTATACCGATTTCTCTTAAAATTAAAATGCTATCTAAAACTTCTAATTGTTCTGAAGTATAATATCTATAACCATTATTTTCATCAACAATATTAGGTTTAAATAAATCTATATTATCATAATATATTAATGTTTGTTTGCTCATACCATGAAGCTTTGCTAACTCACCTACTGTAAATTTCATATATAACACCTGCCATTTTTATTTTAAATTTTTCTTGACAATATAGTTACTATATCCTTCACAATTATTAATGTCAAGTAATATCAATTATTTAAAAATAATAGAGGTGTAAAAATGGAAGATGTATTTGCTAAAAAACAAAATTATAGGCAGTTTTTAAGATATGTATTGCCATCAATTATTACAATGATATTTTTATCATTTTATACAACTATAGATGGATTTTTTGTATCAAGATATGTAAACTCAGATGCTTTAGCATCAATAAATATTGTTATACCAATAACTTGTGTTGTATTTGGTATAGCAGTAATGTTAGCTACAGGTTCTGGGGCACTAGTTGGTATAAAACTTGGTGAAAAAGATAAAATTGGAGCTAATCAACTATTTTCATTTATAACAGTTACATTACTTATTATAGGTATAGTACTTACTGTTTTTGGTGTAATATTTTTAGAACCTATATTAATGTTTTTAGGAACAACTGATAGGTTACTACCATATGCAAAATCTTATGGACTAATAACTGTACTTATGACAATTCCTATGATGTTTAAGTTATACTTTGAGTATTACACTCGTGTAGATGGAAGCCCTAAAGTAGCACTTTTAATGTCTAGTTTAGGATTATTTTTAAATGTAGTTTTCGATTTTTTATTTATAGTAGTATTAAAAATGGGAATAGCAGGAGCTGGACTAGGAACATATATAGCAATAACTTTATCAGCGCTAGTAGGATTATTTTATTTTAAAGGAAGTAAATCACTTTTAAAATTTACAAAACCAAAAGTAGATTTTAAAGCTTTATTTAATTCTTGCTATAATGGAAGTTCAGAAATGTTTACAGAATTATCAACAGGTATAACTACATTTTTATTTAATAAAAGTATATTAACATTTAGTGGAGAAAATGGAATAGCAGCAATGTCTATTATAATTTATATGTACTATTTCTTTATAGCAGTATACTTTGGAGTAGCAGTTGGAATATCTCCTATGATTAGTTATAACTTTGGAGCTAAAAATAAGGAAAAAATAAAAGAAAGTTTAAGACATAGTTTTGTAACTATTGGATGGAGTTCTGTGGTTATATTTTTAATTTCAATGTTTTTAGGAGAAAATATAATAGGATTATTTACAAGGGATTTAGAAGTATATAAAATTGCTGTTTCAGGTATTAAATTATTT
The DNA here is from genome assembly GCF_014306135.1 of Paeniclostridium hominis. NCBI lineage: Bacteria > Bacillati > Bacillota > Clostridia > Peptostreptococcales > Peptostreptococcaceae > Paeniclostridium > Paeniclostridium hominis. Next base: position 1,484,213 of record NZ_JACRWD010000001.1, on the reverse strand, counting down.
TCTTATGGATTTTTAATTATAGGACTTAATGTATTTATGTCTGGATACTTTACAGCAATAGGAAATGGGCAGGTATCTGCAATAATATCAGTATTAAGATCACTTATATTTGTAGTAGCTACAATAACAATACTTCCAGGATTTATAGGTGTAAATGGAATATGGTTAGCTATACCTATAGCAGAATTACTTACTATATTTTTCTCACTAACTTTTTATTTTAGAAAAGGAAGAGATATATTGGAAGAAAAAGGTTGTAAACAGAGGCAAACTCCACTAAGAAATTAAACTTAATAACTTATGGCAGTTAAGTATAAAAAAGGATTATAGCTTAAATTTAAGCTATAATCTTTTTTTAAGATACTATTTTATTTTTAAAAGCAAATATAGCTATTTGAGTTCTATCACGAAGATTAAGTTTACTAAGAATATTAGTTATATTATTTTTTATAGTACCTTCTGATAAATATAAATTCTCACTTATTTCTTTATTGGTAAGTCCATTAGCTATTAAAGATATAATATCTATCTCTTTTTGTGTTAAATTAAATTCTTTGATAACTTTATCTACACATATACTGCTTTCACTAGAAATAATCTTACTTATAACACTTTTATCAAGTACTACATTACCATAAAAACTAGATTTTATCCCTTCATACAAAACTTCATCTGAACTATCTTTTAATAAATAACCAGAAGCTCCAAATTTCATAGCATTTTTAATATACTCATCATCATTAAAAGTAGTAAGAACTAATACACATATAGAATTATCATATTCTTTTATAAGTCTAGTTCCTAAAACTCCATCACAAACTTTCATTCTAATATCCATTAATACTAAATCAACATTATTATTTTTGCAAAACTCTAAAGCATCATATCCATTAGAACAATCCCCTATAACTTCTAAATCATCATAAGAAGATAATATAATTTTTAATCCACTTCTAATTAATTTTTCATCATCAACTATTAAAATTTTTATTTTACTCAATGAAATTACCCCCAGTATTTTTAGGAAAAGTTGCTCTTATAAGAAATCCATCTTCTACATTAAAAAATTCAACCTTTCCCTTTAACTCGTAAATTCTTTCAGAAATACTATTTAAACCATTACCTTTTACAATACTTTTACATCCTAAACCATTATCTTTAATATTAAGTATTAATTCATTAGAATTAAAGGTTATAAAAATATCAATTTTACTACATTTACCATGTCTTATAGCATTAGATAAAGCTTCTTGTATAACTCTATATAAAGTTATAGACTGAACGCTTGATAAGCTCCAAGTATTTTTAGATATAGTCAATTTGACATCTGTATTAGTTAGTTTAGAAAAGTTTTTTACTAATTCATCTATTTTAAATAGATTTTGATAATTCTCATATTCAGTAGGCTTTAACTTTGATATGGCAGTTCTTACTTCACTAAAGCTATCTTTAACAAAATCACGAAGTTCATCAACTAATTCATATAAAGGCGGATTATTTTTTAATAAACGCTTTATAGCTTCAAGTTGAATTATTGTAGTAGATAAAGAATGACCAACACTATCATGTATTTCTCTTGATATTCTATTACGTTCTTTTAATATAGCAAGCTCTTCAACTGAATTTATATATATTTCTAAATCTTGATTAGCTCTTTTTAATTTGTCTTCTGAGATTCTTAGTTTATCATAAGTATTTTGATATTTTAGCTTATTTAAATTTTCCTTATATATGTATAAGCTCATTAAAGTAATTATTAAAAGTACAGATATATCTTTTAATAAATAAAGTATAGAAGTATTTAGATTAATTAAAATAAAGCTTATAAATGTAAGTAAAAACATTATATATTTAATTTTATTTTCAAATAAAAAAGATATATCAAATATTATTGGTATAAAGTAAAAAAAGCTAATACTATTTGTAAATTTAGATAAAAAATAAATTAAAATCAAATCAATAAATAAAGATATTATTTTAAAATTATTATTATTTTTTAGGTTAAAATATCTAAGTTGATTATTTATCATAAAAGCAAAAAAATAAAATATCAATAAGTCATCAACCTTAGAATTTTGACTTAAAATATCTATTATTATTACAAACAAAGGTATATATCTAACTGATATAGACAATGTATTTTTACTCATTAAATCCTCCTATAATTTAGGCATTTAAAAATTTATACTACACTTATAATAATTTAGATTAAGTTTTTATTCAACAAAATTACATATATATAACAATTTCGTTATTTGATTAAATTAACATTTTTGTGTAAAATTTAGATATATAAAAAGGACATCAAGGAGAACTTAGTATGAGTTTGAGAGAATTTGAATATATAGATGAATCAATAGAAATACTTAAAGAAATAACACCTACCCTTAATATGTTATCAGAAGAATTAATAGTTTACTTTGAAAATATACTTAATGAATATGAACAAGAGTATCTAAATGTTAATTCAAGAGTAAAGTCTGAATATAGTTTAAGAGAAAAAATAATAAGAAATAAATATTTAAAAAAATATAAAAATCCTAAAGAATTGATACATAATTTATCAGACTTAATAGGTGTTAGATTAGAATGTAGATTTATAGAAGAAGAAAGAAAGATATATAAATTATTAAAAAATTATTTTAATAAAACAGAAGATAATATTTATTATTATAATGAAGAAAATGAAAATATAAGAATAAGACTTGATAAAGAACAGCCAAGAAAGCAAAAAAATGGATTTGAAATATATAGAATAGATGGATTATTTTTATATAGTGATAAAAAAATTAGTTTTGAAATACAAATAAAATCGATGGTAAACATATTTTGGAGCGATATAGAACATAATGTTATTTACAAAAATAATGCTTATTTAATGATGGATAAATTTTTAAGTGATGTATTAGCATCTATAAAAAACAACTTGACAATGATTGATAATCAATTGTTGTCAGTTTCTAAAACTTTTAGTTCGACAACAACTAAAGATAAAGCATCACAGCAAAAATCCATGGAAAAGTTTTTGGCAAAAATAGCTTATGATACATTTGCTGAAAAAATGGAAGAAAATATAGGTTTTATAATAGACTTTAAAAAACCTTGTGAAACTATAATAAACTATTCTTTTAATAAAAATAATGAAGGTGTAGATTTTAAAGAAGATACTACCATACAAGGGCTTATAAGAATAAATGAAATTTCTAAAAAGGATATTGATTTTAATTCAAAAATAAGATTTGGTAAACTTCCAAAATTTGAAGATGAATTTTGCGAAAGACTTGGAAATTTTATAATACCTAAGTTAAACTGTGAGTTTATATGGAATTTATTTTTTAGAATACTATTTGAAGTAGAGCCACTTAACAATAAAAAAGACTTTGAAAACTTTATTTTATTTATAAAAGAAAAAGTAGTTTCTATAAAACATCAAGCAAAACTTGAGTTAAAATTTAATACTAACAGTAAACATATATTAAATGACATATATATGAAAGTTGTAGATACTTTAATAGAAATTGATTCTATTGAGATTGTATATGAGGAAAATTTAGATAGTATAAATAATATAACTAAAAAAATAATAAATGATATTTGTAAAAATGTAGATTCATATAAAGAATATGAATCTAAAAAAGAAAAGTATATGGAACTTATGAGCAAAAAAATAAAAGATGCTATACATGATTAAATCTAAAAAAGAGATACATTTTTGTAAAAGTATCTCTTTTTTTATATAATTAAATTAAAAATTTGATGATTTTAATTTAAAATATTCATTTTTATCAATACAATAAATTAGATGTTTCATTTTTTTATTATCATATATTTTTATATAACTATCTTGTATTTTCATATTTAATCTATTTGCTACATTACAAGAATTAATATTACTAGGTCTTATTTGTGCAATAACTTTATCAGCATTAAGTTTAGAAAAAGCATAATCAATACAAGCTTTAATACCTTCAGTTGCATACCCATATCCCCAGGCATTTTTATTTAGTATGTATGCTACGCCTATAAATGAATCATTATTTATATATTCAATTAAAGGCCCCATTACACCAATGACTTTATTATCATTTTTATTTAAAGTTAAAAAGTAACTATATCCTTCATCATCATATCTTTTTAAATTTTCATTTATCCAATTTCTAACTTCTTCATCTGAAAAAGATTTTTCCCATGCATACATAACTTCAATATCTTGGAGTATATTAGCAATTTCTCTATAATCATTTTCTGAAATTTTTCTTAAAATCAACCTATCTGTTTCTATTATTATATCTTTCATAAATTGAGTCCCCTTTTTAGATAAAGTATATCACATGATTATTGAAAAAATTCAAAAAAAAGAATACACTTATATTGGGATAGACAAAAAGAGAATGAGAAGAGGGGAATTTAATGGGAAATAAGGGTAAGGTAAAGCTCAGTAAGAATATTAAATTATTTCTTGCTATAAATCTTATAGCTTCTTTTGCTATGGGAATTTTTAATATGTTTGTGGGGATATATCTAAAAGAAATAGGATATCAAGAACAATTTGTTGGAAATATACTTTCAATTAACACTTTTTCAATAGCTATAGCATCTATACTAAGTGCTTACTTAATAGAAAGAATCGGTAGAAAGAAAAGCTTTTACTTAGGTTTTCTATGTATAGCTATTGGATCTAGTTTTATAGTACTTGTTAATAATCCAATCTTAATAGTAGTTATGGCAATAATAAATGGATTTGGTATGAGTATGAAATCAACAGCAGAAGGAATGTATATACTTGAAAATACCACAGAAAAAGAAAGAGTTTCTGTATTTAGTACAAATTTTATAATATCTAATGCTGGTATGATGAGTGCATCATTTTTAGGAGGCGTGATGTCTTCTTATTTAAGCAATTACTTTACATCGAGTGAAGCTATAAAGTATGTATTTATAATATCTGCAATTTTATCTATATTAGCGTTAGTTCCTATATATTTTATGAAAGAACCAGAAAACTTAGAGACTAGAAGTTTAAAAGATTGTTTTAAAGGATATGTATCTATATTTAATAAAAAAGTTGCAAATTTTATGATATATCAATTTTTAATTGGTATAGGTGCAGGTATAATAGTTCCATTTTTTAGTGTTTATTTAAAATATTCAATGAATATAGAAGATAGTATCGTTGGAACTATACTTTCTATATCTCAGTTTGGATGTATTATAGGTGGTATGGTTATTCCTTTTATGTCATCAAAATTTGGAAAAGTTAAATCAGTTATTATTTGTCAGTTATTATCTATACCATTTTTATTATCAATTGCTTTTCCTCAGGGAATAATAATAATAACGATATCATTTTTTATGAGAAATGGACTTATGAATATGGCTATGCCATTAATACAAAACTTATCAATGGAAATGGTTTCAGATAAAGAAAGAACTAATATGAGTAGTTTAATATCTTTATCCAGTAATATAAGTAGAGCCATAGGAATAGCCATTGGCGGATTTTTAATGGAAAATATATCTTATACTGTTCCGTATTATTTTACAGTAGGATTTTATATAATAGCAGTTATATTATTTAGTCATATTTATAAAAGTGAACTTGAGTTTAAGAGAAATTATGAACTTTAAGAATGCAGATTTTAAAGATGGGGTTTTAACTATGATTCATGATGAAAATCCAATGAATCATATGACTACTATTAAATTAAGTTACATATCTAAATAGTAAATTACAATGAAAATTTTAATCAATAAAAAAGGCACATTACTTATTAATGTGTCTTTAACTATATCTTAAATAAAATCTATGCCATATTAACTTGCATTCGAGGTATTATGATTTATTATATATATGTAACTACCTCGTATAATGAGGTATATATAAGGAGGTGAAATTATGGAACTAAATAAAGAAGTTCTAAAAGGTCATATAGATACATTAATATTGGCAATTTTAGATGAAAAAGATTCATATGGATATGAAATAGCAAAAATAGTTAGAGAAAAAACTACATTTGAACTTAAAGACGGAACTATGTATATATCTCTTAAAAGGCTTGAATCAAAAGGATTGATAAAATCTTATTGGGGAAATGAACAAGGTGCAGGAAGTAGAAGAAAATATTATCACATAACTGAAGAAGGAAAAGAAGCTTTAGATATAAAGATAAAAGAATGGAATTTTGTGCAAAATATTATGAATAAATTTTTAAAGGGGAGATTATAGACTATGAAAATAATTGATGAATATTTAAATTCTTTATATATAAATGATAGAAGTAAAGAAGTTAAAGATTTAAAAGAAGAGTTAAGAGGACATTTAGTAACATAAACTAATGAATTTATTTCTAAGGGATATTCAGAAGAAGATGCACAACATGAAGCTATAAATCAATTTGATGATGGGACAGATATGTTAAAGGATTTACATAAAGCCCTTAATGAAAGTAAAAAGGATAATGAAAAACTAAATAAGAAATTTATAAATATCTTTAGAAATATTTTTATATTATCATTAATCGTAGGGCTTGCAACTATGGTTTATGCAGATAGATTAGTTGATAAAGTAGAGTATCTAGCATATGATTTACGTGGAAAACTTTATAAAGCAGGTATTGAAGACAGAATAGATAAGCCAGAAACATATAAAAAGCAATTTGAAAATATATTAAAAGATAAAGAATTTAAATATATAAGATTTGCTAATATTACTTTAGCTTCTGAGAAAAAACCTATTTATGATATAGTGATAATTCAAATCAAACTAAATCTATGGCTATGAGAGGGGTGAGTTTAGGTATTCCAGATAAAAATGGAAGATCGGCCCAACTTGACCTGGGAATAGATTATAGACCTGTTTTAAGAGCTGGGAGTTTTTTTAATTGAGTTTTCTATGTTGGAGTACTTTCTTTAATTATTTATATAGTTTTATTAGTAAGATATAAATTTAAATTTAAAACAACTTTGATTTATAAAAAAGCTTAATGCACTGAGAGTTGGGTTAATTAATTTTGAAGGTAAAATGTTATTTATGAAAAATAAAGTATTACTTGGGGCATTGGGTTTACCTACATTATTAATATCTAGATATAGTTTTACAAAAACGACAAAGATTTTAATCAATAAAAAAGGCACATTATCTATTAATGTGTCTTTAACTATGTCCTAAACAAAATATATTTATTAATAAATATTTATAATTATATTAACTTGTAGTTAAAAAATTTGAATAAAAGTTAAATTTTAGTAAATTGTTTATTCTTAAAAGGTAATATATACTAATTATATAGTATCAAAGGGGGAAAAGATATGGAAAGCTTAAAAATAGGAGAAGTTATAAAAAAACTTAGAAAAGATAAAGGTATGACACAAGAAGATTTAGCTCAGTATGTAGGTGTATCAACTCCAGCTATATCAAAATGGGAAAGTGGTACAACTTATCCAGATATAACTATACTACCCATATTAGCTAATTTGTTTGAAGTTACCATAGATAATCTACTAAACTACAAAGCAGAATTAGAAGATAGTGAAATAATAAAAATAGTTAAAGAATGTGAAGCTTATATTATAAATTCAGACATAGATGGATATTTAGATATACATAAAAAATACATAAGAAAATATCCTTCAAACTATAAGTTACACTATGGATTAGTAGGACTTCATGTTATGGCTTATGCAAATATAACTGATGAAAATGTACGAGAAAACTTAGTTGAAGATAGTATAAAGATACTAGAAAACTCTGTGAAAAACACTAAAGATATGAAAATTAAAGAAGCATCACTAACTTTAATAAGCAGCCAATATTTATTAAAAAATCAAGCTGATAAAGCAGAAGAAGCTATAAAAAAGATATATAAACCAACTTGTAATCCCAATATGGTACTACCTATTATATATACTGAACAAGGCAAAGTAGAACAAGCAAGAAAATTAATGCAAGAAAATTTGCAAACAGCATTAATAGAAGCTATGGGAGCAGCTATAGCACTTGGAACAAACTACTATAATTATAAAGATGGAAAAGAATTAGATTATATTGATTTTGATAAAGCTCAAAAATACTTTGAATTATCTATAGAGATTAAAAAAATATTTGAAGATGAACAAATGACATACTTAAGCTTCATGAGTTTAGCACATATATATTTAAGGCAAGGGGATATAGAAAAAGCTATAAATACTTTAAAGGAAATGATGGTAATTGTTAGAAAGTACAATTTAAATAAGTTTAAAAGTCCAAATACTAAATGGTGTTTTGATAAATTAGATAAAGTAGAAGATAATACAAATGCTTATGATGCATATGAGTTTTTAATAATGAGCTTATTAAAAGACTTTGATGAAATAAAAGATAACAAAGATTTTATTAATATAATAAAAGAAATAAAAGAATTAAAATCTAAAAATAGCTAAATAAAAAGGTTGTGAAAAAATGGGAATTGAAATTTTAAAATTATTAGTAGGAGCAGGAGCAATACTATTAATAGGAACTAGCTTTGCCATATTTGAAAATAGGAGAAGATTAAAGTACATAAAGTTAAATATAATAAATCAGTATGGAAAAGAAATCGACTTAGATGAAGTAATGATAAAAATGAATAACGTATCAAGTTATTTTAGAAATAAAAATGAAAAAAATACAATAGATAATATAACTTGGAATGATTTAAATATGGATGATGTATTTAAGAAGATAAACAATACTCAATGCACAGCAGGACAAGAAGTACTATATGATATATTAAGAAAGCCATTATATAATAAAGAAGTTTTAATTAAAAGAGATAAAGTTATAGATTACTTTAGAAATAATGAAAAAGAAAGACAAGCTATACAGCTTATTTTAGGTAAACTTGGAAAAAGCGATGAATTATATATAACTAATTGTTTATTTAATGAAGCTGATGATAGTAAAAGTAAACTATTAAAATATAGATTAATATCGTGGCTACCAACACTTAGTTTATTATTACTTCTTATAAATCCTATGTTCTTGGCACTAACTATAGGACTTGCAGTAGTAAATGTATTCATAAGTCAGCGAAGTAAAGTTAAAAATTATGATGCTAGTGGATTTAGCTATATGATAAGCATTATAAACGTAGCTAATAAAATAAAAAATATGAATATTAAAGAAATAGAAGAAAATGTATATAGTATAGAAAAAAACTTAAATAATGTTAAGCATATAAAAAGAAAAAGTGTTGGAAGTGAAACTAAATCTATTATGAGTGATATGGATGTATTTTCTGAGTATGCAAATTTAATATTTTTAAAAGAATTAAAAACTTATGAGAAAGTTAAAAATACTATTATAAAAAATAAAGAAGATTTAAAAGCTATATATGAATATGTTGGAATGATAGATGCTTTAATAGCTATAGCATCTTTTAGAGATAGTTTAAGTTTTTATATTAAGCCGATACTTACTAAATCAAAATCAAAAAAAGAAAATTATATAGAATTTGAAAAAATTTATCATCCACTTATAAAAAATCCAGTACTAAACAGCGGGAATTTTTCAAGAGGTGTATTACTTACAGGGTCTAATGCTTCTGGAAAATCTACTTTTATAAAGACAGTAGCTATAAATGCTATCTTAGCTCAAACTATATATACTTGTTTTGCAAAAGAATATAAATCATCATATTTTAATATATATACATCTATGGCTCTAAAAGATGATATAAATAGTAGCGAAAGTTATTATATAGTTGAAATTAAATCTTTAAAAAGGATATTAGATAGTATAAATAATGATATACCTTGCTTATGTTTTGTAGATGAAATTCTTAGAGGAACAAATACAGTTGAAAGGATAGCATCATCAAGTGAGGTTTTAAAAAGTATAGAAAATGATAATACTATATGTTTTGCAGCAACTCATGATGTAGAGCTTACCTATATACTTGAAGATTTATTTGACAATTACCATTTTGAGGAGACTATAACAGATGATGATATTAAATTTGATTATAAGCTTCATACTGGTCGTGCTGAAACTAGAAATGCTATTAAATTATTAGGATTCATGGGATATGATAAAGATTTAGTTGCTAGAGCTGATAGTAGGGCAAAGATGTTTTTAGAAAATGGAGATTGGGAAAATTTTAATAAATATTCACAAATATAAAGCACTTACTTTTTTTAAGTAAGTGCTTTCTTATGCTTGAAATTATAATATATACAAAACATCATAAGTTTTACTTATGATGTTTTGTATATATTTGTATTATCTTTTTATCTAATAAAAATATATAATTATTTAAAAATACTAAATATTTATAAAAATCATTATAAAATTAAAGAAGGAGATATTCTTATGAAAAATAAAAAAGGTCTATTGACATTAGTAATTATTTTTATAGCAGCAAATTTGAGAGGACCTTTAACTATGGTTGGCCCGTTAATACCATATTTGAAAAAAAGTTTTACATGTGACGATTCAATATTTGGACTGTTAACATCAATACCATTACTTGGATTTGCAGTAATTTCAATAATTGCCCCAAAAATAGATAATAAATTTGGTAAAAAAGCTACTATTAAGGGGAGTTTAATATTAATTATAATAGGACTTATAGTAAGATCTTTAGGGTTAGTTAGTACTTTATTTATAGGAAGTATTTTACTTGCTATAGGAATTGGTATATCAAATGTAGTTTTACCAAGTGTTATAGTTGAAAATTCTAAAAAAGATGAAGTGGGAAAATTAACTGGTACTTTTACAATGACTATGGGACTATTTAGTGCGGTTGGATCTGGCTCAAGTATTTTTCTTTACTCAATTTTAGGATGGAGATTAACTTTTGAAGCTTTTATCATAACAACATCTATAGCATTAGCTCTTTGGATAGTTTTTAGTAAAAATATGAATAAAAAAGATGAAAAAACAAATCAAGAAAATGATATTAAAATATCAACTATGTTAAAATCTAAATTAGTAATAGCAATAGCACTGTTTATGGGTATTCAATCGTGGATTGCATATGCAATATTTGCATGGGTACCTTCAATATTGATAAACAGAGGAGTGTCTGCAAGCTTTTCAGCATTAGCATTAATGACCATACAATTATGTAGTATGCCTACAATGTATATAATCCCAATTATAGCAGGAAAGAAAAAAAGTCAAAGTAAATTTGTAACTCTTACAACTATAATTTCACTAATAGGATGTTTATCATTATTTACATCTAATATTCCTACACTTATAATAGGATTAGTTCTTATGGGAGTAGGACAAGGTGCTAGTTTAAGTTTCGCATATTTATTCTTTGCAGTAAGGTCAAAGAGTTCAGCAGAAACATCAGCTTTATCTGGAGTATCACAAGCTATAGGATATTTTTTAGGAGCAACAGGGCCAATACTTTTTGGTTCGATACATGATATAACTAATTCATGGACAAGCTCACTAATTTTAATGATATTTATGCATATTATTTTATTACTTGTAGGTATAATATCAGGTAGAGATAGAAAAATATAAAATATATCATTTTATTAAAAAAATATGGAGATTAACATATGGATTTAAGAAAAATAGAATATTTTTTAGCAGCTGTAGAATACGGAAGTTTCACACAAGCTGCTAAAAATTGCAACATATCACAAACTGCTATAAGTCAACAAATTCAATCTATAGAAAATGAATTAGGAATACAATTATTTGATAGAAGTGAATACAGAGCAAAGCTTACATTTGCTGGTAAAAAGTTTTGCAGAAGATGTAAACATATTATAAATGATTATTACAATGCAGTTGAAGAAATAAAATCATTAGAAAATGGATATTCAGGAAATATAAATATAGGAATTTCTGGAATCATTGAAAAAAGTTTTTTACAAAAAATTTTACAAAACTATAGTCAAAATAATCCTAATATAAATATTGAATTAAAAGAAAATAATCCAAACAACTTAGTTGAAAATGCTAAAAAAAACAACTTAGATATAGTATTTGGAAATGAAAGTAAGCTAAAAGAATTAGAAGAATTTGAGTTATATTCAGTTTTTGATTGTGAGATGTATGTTATTACATCTAAGGACCATCATTGGAATAATCGATTTGAAGTTACTGGAAAGGATTTAGAATCAGAACCACTTATAATTTTTTCTAAGGAATTTAGCTCAAGTTATCATAAAGATACTATAAAGTATTTTGAGAATGATGGATTTGAACCCAATATAACTAAATTGGTTGACTCTTTTGGAGAGTTAATTTTTATGGTAAGCATTAACAGAGGGATAGCTGTTTTACCAAAAGAATCACTTTATAAAGTTGAAAGTGTAAATGCTTTTAAATTAAACAAATCACATCACAAATTTGAATATTGTATTGCAAGAAATAAAAATAGTAAAAATAAACATGTGGATGTATTTGTACAAAATGTATTAGATTTTTTCAATAATGAAGGAGATAAAATTATATAATATATTTAATATTTTTGATTTTCCCAAAATACAGATTAAAGTAAGTAATAACAACATTACTTACTTTTTTGTTTTTAAGCTTAAAATTTTATTTAATTATAATTCTAATACAAAGTTATGGATAATAAATTTATAGAAGATACAATTAAATAAAAATTGGGGGGGATATATGGATATATTAAAATACAATAGAGACGCTTGGGATAATGAAGTCAAGATAGGAAACAAATGGACGATACCAGTAAGTTCAGAAGAAGTAGAAAAAGCTAGAAAAGGAGAATTTAAATTATTATTAACACCTACAAAACCAGTTCCTAAAGAATGGATAGGAGATATAAATGGCAAAAACGTACTTTGCCTAGCTTCAGGTGGAGGTCAACAAGGACCTATATTTTCAGCATTAGGTTCTAAAGTTACTGTATTTGACAATAGTAAAGAACAGCTTTTAAAAGATAATATGGTAGCAAATAGAGATAACTTAGACATAAAATTAGAACAAGGGGATATGAGAGATTTATCAAGATTTGAAAATGAAGGTTTTGATTTTATATTCCACCCGGTATCAAATAGTTTTGTAGATAATATTGAACAAACTTGGAATGAGTGCTATAGAGTATTAAAAAAAGGTGGAATTTTAATATCTGGATTTGCAAATCCAATTTCATATATATTTGACTTATATGAATGGGAAAAAAATAATAAGCTAGTTGTAAGCAATAGCATTCCTTATTCAGATATAGAACAACTTTCTCAAAAGCAATTAGAAGAAAGAATAAATACTCATGATACATTAGAATTCGGACATTCGCTACAAAGCCAAATAGGCGGACAAATTGATGCTGGATTTATAATATGTGGATTTTATGAAGACAATTCTGGTGGTGGGTTATTGGATGAATATATAGATACATATATTGCTACTAAAGCAATTAAATTATAGGCTAAATATGCTAAATATAAGGCTGATAATACGAAATATACAACTTACCATCATGGGAAAATATGATTGAATAGAGATTAATTAAAAAAAACAGTCTAAAATATTATCTAAATAAGATGGTATTTTAGACTGTTCTTTTTTAAGATTTATCTTTGACTATATTATTTTCTTTACTATCTTGTTTTATTTCCCATTCAATAACAAAAGTCATAAGTACTCTAAGTAAAAATACAGCACCTAAAATTACAAGTTCATCTAATGTTTTAACAAGTACTGTTTTTAAAATTTCAGCAGCTAATTTGAATTCTAATCCAGTTGCCATAGCAGTTGCAAATTGATGTTTAAAACCATACTTTTTACTAAAAAGATTATTACTTAAATAAAAGTAAAAAGCTTTAAAAGCACCTATTGTTATAATTATTACGCCCATAATTTCAAATATACTAACCAATATAGGAATATATTTAGTCATTACCTCTTCTAACATAATATCCTCCTAAGTTAAAATTATAACTATTTATATAATTAACTTATTTATCAATTATATTTATTAAATACACCTTTTTTATCAAGTAAAAGAATAATTATTATACCTAAAATTAAAATAAGTGTAGAACAAAGACCAGCTTCAGGACCAAAAGAACCACCTGAAATAAGACTATTTCCAGTTAGATTAAAATCAAATAAGCTTCCTACATTGACATTTAAACCACTAACTTCAAAACCAAATAAATTTCCTTGAGCAAAATTCCAAGCACTGTGAATACCACAAGCACCCCAAAGGTCGTTAGTTTTTATTACATATAAACCAAATAAATATCCAACTAATATTATGTTTAAAATTGCTACATAATTTACATTAGGATTAAGTAGATGTAGAGCTCCAAAAAATACAGAAGAAATAAACAGTCCAAATTTTATACCATATCTAGCGCCTAAAACATTCATAAGCCATCCTCTAGTTAATATTTCTTCCGTACCACCTTGAATTATCCATCCAATTAATAACACAAATACGTTAACTAAGGCAAGTTTACCTATTGGCTGAGTTGGAGTTATATTTATTTTAGCAAACCCAAATAAATATAATATTAAAACAACTAGTCCCATTAATATCAATCCTATTAAAAATCCAATAACATATTTTTTTAGCCACTTTTCTTTAGAAAAACCAATAGATGAAATTTTTCTTTTTTCTATTTTTTTTACTCTGAAAAATACTAATAAAGATATTCCCAAAAAACTAAGCAAAGAAGCTAAAAGTGCTATAAAATTAAATGAAAAAATATGGGAGACACTTAAAAAAATAACAAGTGGTGTAATTATAAGTGAACCAAGTATAGCTCCTACATTTAAAAATACTAAAGCTAGGATAATAGCCCAAATTAAATTAGGCAGCTTCTTAGAATATCTAGCTTTATCGACTAAACTTTCATTTTTAATAAACATAAAAAACCCCCATTAATAAAATATATTTTACTATCAATATTATTTTAACATATATTTTATAAGTTAATAAAATTACAGAAATCTTATAAAAAATGGAATATTTAAATAAATATTGGAAATACTAACTCAGAGAAAAAACTTCATAAGGAGTGTGGTATTATGTTATTAAGACAAATAGCATTAGTATTAGTTATAATAGGAGCTTTAAACTGGGGAACTATAGGTCTATTTAATTTAGACTTTGTAGGAAATTTATTTGGTGGAACTTATTCAATGATAAGTAAAAGTATATTTACATTAGTAGGATTAGCTGGTTTATATTCTATATACACGCTATTTACGTTAAATGATGATAATCGTAAATAACAAAAATATAGTGAAAGATTAAAAGCTTACATCAAAAATAAGGTGTGAGCTTTTTATTTTAGTTAGAAAACTTAAAAAATAAATAAATATTATTGACTCTATACCTACTATAGACTTTATAATTTGATTTAGGAAAAATTATAGGAGGTATAATATGGTTAAAGAATTTTTAAGTTATGCCATTCCATCATCATTGGCAATGTTTATATCGTCATTATATACTGTTATAGATGGAATTTTTGTAGGTCAAGGTGTTGGAAGCTCGGCTTTAGCTGCTGTAAATATAGTACTTCCTTTTACTGTTGTATTATTTGGAATTGCAAATATGCTAGCAGTAGGTGGAGGAGCATTAGTATCTAAAAATGTAGGTGCTGATGAAGTTGATAAAGCAGTAGATATATTTAGACAGGTATTTAAATTATTATTAATAATAAGTATAATAACAAGTTTAGTATGTATTATATTTAATAAACCTATAGTAAGAATGTTAGGAGCAACTGAGAATTTAGAGCCATTAGCAGCTGATTATCTTTTATACTATGCAATATTTTGTACACCTAACTTAGTAGGTATAGTACTTAATAGTTTTGTTAGAAATGATAATAGACCAAAGCTTGCTATGGTTTCGACTATTGCAGGAGCTATAACTAATGTAATACTTGATTATGTATTTATATTCCCTTTAGCTATGGGTATAAAAGGAGCAGCAATAGCTACGGGTCTTGGGCAGATAGTTACAGTGCTTATATTACTTCCTCATTTTATAAAGAAAAGAGGATATTTAAGCTTTGGAAATACATCTTTAGACAAAGCTACTATAAAAGAAGTTTTAAATGTAGGATTCCCATCATTTTTTGGTCAGGCAAGTTTCTCTATAATAGTATTTTTACACAATATAGCTTTATCAAACTTTATGGGAGAAATAGGTATATCAACATATAGTATAATAAATTATATAACTACAAATATATATATGGTTTTACTAGGATTAACATTTGGAGCACAACCACTTATAAGTTACAATTTCGGTAGAAGAGATTCTAAGAAAATGTTAAAGTTTTATAGCATAAACTGTAAGTGTTCACTTATAGTTAGTATAAGTGCAGCTTTAATATGTTTTGTATTTGGTAGAAGTATAGTTGGTATATTTACAACAGATGCTCAAATAGCTAAACTTGGATATCATGGTATCAAAATAGCATGTTTAGCTTATATAATAGGTAGTATAAACTTAAACACTTTAGTTTACTATCAAGCTATAGAAATACCAAAATTCTCAAATTTAATTTGTTTATTTAGATCAATGGTATTTTTACCAATTTGCTTAATAGTATTACCTAAATTATTCGGACTAAATGGTATATGGTCAAGTGTATTAGTTTCAGAATCTATAACATTTATAGTTATGTACGTAATTGCAAATGTTAAACGATACACTGCAAAAGTTATAAATGAAAATGAAAAAATAGAAAGTAACATTTCAGTAGAAGAATTTTCTAATATTTAATATAATAAAAGCTACCCTTATTTAAATAGGGGTAGCTTTTATATGTTAAAATATATTAGAGGTGATGAAATGGGGAAGTATTTATCAATTGGCCAGATGGCTAAATTAAACAATATATCTGTTCAGACTCTGAGGCACTATGAAAAAGTAGGTTTGCTTAAACCATCATATACAAATAAAGAGACAGGATATAGATATTATTCAATGAAAGATTTTAATACTATATACTTAATAAAACAGTGTAAAGCTATGGGTATGTCGTTAGATGAGATTAAAGAAGTTACAAATAACTATAAATCTTTAGAATCTATATTTGATATATTAGGAAATCAAAAGAAAATGATTAATGAAAAGATAAAAGAATTAGAAAATATTAAAAATAAAGTTGAATCTCTTGAAAATAAAATAGGATTTTCATTAGTACAAGGTATAAATAAAGTATTTGTAAAACATAATGAAGAAAGAAAATTTAAAATATATAATTATAAAGATAGATATACAGATGAATTTGAAATAAATTTAAGTAAAGTATTATTAGAAGTGGAAAGAGATTATGAAAATGTAAATGCTGAAATATCTTTTACTACATCTTATAAAGAAATAAAATTAAATGGAAATATAGTATACAACAATGTAATGATAAATTTAGGGGAAAATGTACCTTATAAAGATGAGAATATAATATCTATACCTAAAGGAAATTATTTAACTATGTATTTTGATGATGCTTATAGAGATTCAGGAAAGTATTACGATATAATTATGGACTATATTAAAAAGAATAATATAGAGCCTAAAAGTGATTTTCATGAGATATACATAATGACTAGAGTCGGGATGAATGGTAAGGAAAAGTCATTAGGTCAAATAGAAATTTTAATATAAAATTTAATAAAAGGATACCTTTAGCACTGAGTATAAAACTCTGTGCTTTTTATTTTAAAAAAAAATTTTAAAAAAACTTGTTTTAAAATACCCATAGGGGGTATAATGTAATAGAATCACTTTTAAAGTGAGAAATATTATAATAATAAATTAAATAAGGATGGTGAGGACCAGTGGATGTAAATACACAAAAAGACAGCTACCAAATAACAGGTATGACCTGTGCATCTTGTGCTAAAGCTGTCGAAAGAGCAGTAAAAAAAATAGACGGGGTAGAAGATCAAAATGTAAATATAGCAACCGAAAAAATGACTATACAGTATGATAAAAATAAGGTTAGCTTTGATGATATAAAATCTGCCGTTGAAAAAGCGGGTTATGGAATAAAGTCGGAAAATAAAAATAAAAAACTAGACATAAAAATAGAAGGAATGACGTGTCAATCTTGTGCTAAAGCGGTAGAGAGAAGCATAAAAAAGCTTGATGGAATAGAAGATGTAAATGTAAATATAGCAACAGATAGAGCAACTATAAACTATAATCCATCGATAGTAAAAATTTCACAAATAAAAGGCGCAGTAGAAAAAGCTGGATATAAAGTTGTGGATGAAGCTAAAAAGTTGGATATAAAAATAGAAGGAATGACATGCCAATCTTGCGCTAAAGCAGTAGAGAGAAACATAAAAAAACTTGATGGAATAGAAAGTGTAAATGTAAATATAGCAACAGATAGAGCAACTATACAATATGATCAGTCAAAAGTTAAAGTTTCACAGATAAAAAGTGCAGTAGAAAAGGCTGGATATAAAGTTATAGATGAAGCTAAAAAAGAAGCTATAGATGAAGATAGATTAAGAAAAGAAAAGGAATTAAAGGTATTAAAAACTAAACTTATAATATCAATAATATTTGCAATACCATTACTATATATAGCTATGGGACCTATGATGCCAAAACCATTTGGCCCACTACCTATACCAGAATTTATAAATCCTATGACTAATACTTTAAACTATGCATTAATTCAATTAATACTAGTTATACCAATAGTAGGAGCTGGATATAAATTCTACATTAATGGTACTAAAGCAATGCTTGCAAAAAGTCCTAATATGGATTCTTTAGTTGCAGTAGGAACAGCTGCAGCACTTTTATATAGTATATATACAACAATTCAATTAGCAAGTACAGATACTATGACTATGTCAGGGCATCATCATCAATTATACTATGAAAGTGCAGGTATAATAATAGCTTTAATATTATTTGGAAAATATTTAGAATCAAGATCTAAAGGTAAAACTTCAGAAGCTATAAAAAAACTTATGGGACTTCAACCAAAGACTGCTATAGTAGTTAAAAATAACGAAGAAATTGAAATACCTATAGATGAAGTTGAAGAAGGAGATATAATAGTTGTTAAGCCAGGTAGCAAAATACCTGTAGATGGTGTAGTTATAGAAGGACATACATCAGTTGATGAATCTATGTTAACTGGAGAAAGTATGCCAGTTAGTAAAAAAGTTGGAGATAGGGTAACAGGTGCAAGTATTAATAAAAACGGAAATATAAGATTTAAAGCTGATAAAGTTGGAGATGATACAGCATTAGCTCAAATAATAAAATTAGTAGAAGATGCACAAGGGACAAAAGCTCCTATAGCAAAATTAGCTGATACAGTATCTGGATATTTTGTACCAGCAGTTTTAACTATAGCTGTAATAAGTGCTCTAGCTTGGTTTTTCATAGGTGGAAAAGATGTAGTATTCTCACTTACAATATTTATATCAGTATTAGTTATAGCGTGTCCTTGTGCACTAGGGCTTGCAACACCAACAGCTATAATGGTTGGTACTGGTAAAGGTGCAGAAAATGGTATATTAATAAAAGGTGGAGAAGCATTAGAATCTGCTCATAAAATAGATACCATAATATTTGACAAAACAGGGACTATAACAGAGGGTAAACCTGTTGTAACAGATATAATAACTACAAATGTAGTAAATGAAAAAGAACTTTTACAAATTGCTGCAAGTGCAGAAAAAGGATCAGAACATCCACTTGGAGAAGCAATAGTAAAAAAAGGTGAGGAAGAAAAAATAGAGTTTTTAACTTTAAGTAACTTTAATTCTATAACAGGTCACGGTATAGAAGTTACAATAGATAATCATCAAGTATTACTTGGTAATAAAAAACTTATGAATGACAGAAATATAAGTTTAGAAGATTTACACATACAATCAGATAAGTTAGCTAGTGAAGGTAAAACACCTATGTATATAGCAATAGATAACAATATAGCTGGTATAATAGCTGTTGCAGATATAGTTAAAGAAAGTAGTAAAAAAGCAGTAGAAAGGTTACATGATATGGGAATCAAAGTAGCTATGGTTACTGGAGATAATCAAAAAACAGCTAATGCAATAGCTAAAGAAGTAGGAATAGACATAGTATTAGCAGAAGTATTACCAGAAGATAAAGCAAATGAAGTTAAAAAACTTCAAGATGTAGGAAACTTTGTAGCTATGGTTGGAGATGGTATAAACGATGCTCCAGCATTAGCAAAAGCAGATATAGGTATAGCTATAGGAAGTGGTACAGATGTTGCCATAGAATCTGCAAGTATAGTTTTAATGAGAAGTGACTTAATGGATGTTCCAAATGCTATTAAATTAAGTAAAGAAACTATTAAAAACATTAAACAAAACTTATTCTGGGCATTTGGATACAACACTATAGGTATACCAGTAGCAGCAGGAGTATTATACTTATTTGGTGGACCACTTTTAAATCCTATGATAGCAGCAGCTGCTATGAGTTTAAGTTCAGTTTCTGTTGTTGGTAATGCACTAAGACTTAGAAATTTCAAAGCATATAAATAAAATTAAAGCTACCTAATTTTAGGTAGCTTTTTTATTAGTTAAAAAAATTGTACTTGTTAAAAAAGAAATTGTATGGGTACAAATATTATTGAGTCTTTAAATATAATTACTTATAATTGATGATATAAGGACTTGTTATTGGGAGGTATAATAAAATGAACAATGAAACGAAAAAAATTGTACTAAATGGATTAATGATAGCATTAGTATGTATAGCAACAATGACTATTCAAATTCCTATGCCAGGAACGAATGGTTATGTTAACATAGGTGATAGTGTAATATTTATATCATCAATTTTATTTGGGCCTGTAGTAGGTATGATTGCAGGAGGAATAGGTTCAGCATTAGCAGATATTTTAAGTGGATATGAACACTGGGCAATATTTACTCTTATTATAAAAGGATTAGAAGGATATGTAGTAGGAATTGTTATAAGAAATCACTATACTACTATAAAAAGTTTATTTGCAACAGCTTTAGGAACTATAACTATGGTAACTGGATATTTTTTAGCTGGAATAATCTTAAAAGGAAGCATAATAATTTCAGCAGCATCTATACCAGGTAACTTAATTCAAGGAATAGTATGTATGGCTATAGCTATTTTACTTTCACATTCTTTAGCAAAAGTAAAATATGTTAAGACTTTTAAAGCTCATTCTTAGTATTTAAGTCATATAAAATATAAATTATTATTAAAATAATTTTAAGTAAACATGTTAATAAATTATAAATAAAAAAGACAGGTCTTAAACCTGTCTTTTTGAGTAGTAGAAGAATTTAAATGCATATAAAAGCTTTTCTTTTTGTTTTAATTATATAAATATAATATAGAAATATTTAAGTAATCAAAAAAGTATTTGAAAAACGTCCATGATAGATTATAATAGGTTAGTATAAATAATATTGAAGATACACAATCAACGTGCAAATACTTATGCAAATAATTGACTTAAGGAGACTTACATGGATAAACTTCATTATTTTTTTAGAAAATCTATAGGACAAAATCATTTTGCTACATTTGGCAAATTACATCTAATTATATTAAGTATAGCTTTATTAGTTAGCATGTTTATTATTATAAGAAAAGAAGAAAGTAGAGTTTTTGAACTTTTTGTTGGAGTTGTTTTATTATTTCAACAAATAGTATTATATTTTTGGTATTTCAGAGAAAATTACCATCCACTACAAGAAGGATTACCTTTATTTCATTGTAGAATAGCTATAATTACTTTATTGATAGGATTAATCTTTAAAAAAGATTTTATGGCTAAGATGGGTTCTTATTGGGGAATTTTTGGATCACTATCAGCTATATTATTTCCAGCGCTTGACCCATTTTCATTTCCACATATAACTCAATTTTCATACTTTATAGGACATGTGTTTTTACTTTGGGGTTCTATTTATCTATTATTTGTAAAAAATGTAGGAATGAATAAATATGAATTTAAGAAAATAGTTATCATAACAAATATATATCATGCATTAATATTTATTCTAAATCATATAATAGGATCTAACTATGCATTTATGAGTACATCTCCTATCGGTATAGGAAACAATTTAAATCCATATTTATATGGTCTTATAGTTATGATGATATTTAATATAATTTTAAGTTTAGAATATATAATTATCAATAAAAAACAAGATAAAGAATTAGAAGAATGCTATGATGTGGAAGTTTTAAATACTTAAATTAAAAGGTATGTCATAAAAAATGACATACCTTTTTTAAACTTCAAATTCTTTTTTATTAATACATCTAAATAATGTACTTCTACTATGACCAACCGCCCATATACATACCAATGTTAAACAAAAGGCAATGCCTAGATCCATAATATTTATCATGGAAAAGCAAATACGCATAAGTATCATATAGCAAATACCCATAAAAACTATGTAATTAACGCTAAACAATAAATCTACCATTTTTTCATGCCATCCATACAAATATAGTCTACGAGATTTAATAAGGTTTCTACCCAGATGTTTAATTTCTGAAAATATAGTTTTAATAGAATAAATAAGTATTGAAATTGAAAGCACACTTATACTATATGGAATTTTATAGATAAAGATAATAACACCTGAAAATCCTAGAATAAATAAAGCTAATAATATTTTTTTCAATATATACTTTATAAACATAAATGCAATTATACATGCTATTATGATTAAAATTATTTCCAAAAACTTCACCCCTTTTAAACTTACTGTAAAAACAATTCAATATATATTATTTTCTAAAATTTAGTAAATACTCATTTTTTACAATATTTATAATAAATGATATAAAAATTGTTAATAAAGAAAAAAACAAACCAAGCATTAAAAATAAAAAAATATATAAATTAATCTTAAAAACAATACTACTTGTAAATATATTAGACACCCCTAGTATCTTACCTAAAAATGTAATTACAAAAACAACAATAAAACAAACTAATAAACCCTTAAAACTACCTTTTAAATCTGCCAAACTTAAAGTCATATGAGTAGATATAGAATATATTAAAAATAACATAATCAAATGATTTACATTAAAAATATAATCAAAGGAAAATATAGTCTTAAGTAATAAAAAAACATCATGACCTAAAAGGTCAAAAAAGCCTGAGTAATTAGATGATTGAAGATAATTAGTATATAAACCTATATTCATATAATTTAAAAACATAGTATAAATATTATTAGAGAATATAATGAACAATAGCCATATAGTTAAAGTTCCCAAAATCATAGGAGCAATACCTATAAAGAAA
The DNA here is from genome assembly GCF_014306135.1 of Paeniclostridium hominis. NCBI lineage: Bacteria > Bacillati > Bacillota > Clostridia > Peptostreptococcales > Peptostreptococcaceae > Paeniclostridium > Paeniclostridium hominis. The sequence goes on along the minus strand of NZ_JACRWD010000001.1, from coordinate 1,460,966 downwards.
TTTCCAACCTGCTGATAAATACTATTAGGATTATAAGTGCTTCTAACAAAGCCCAATATACCATCTTCTTTATATTTTCTAGGTCTAAACAACTCAATTTTAACTATTTTATGATTAAATATCAAAGCCATAATCAGATGACTAACTTCATGTACTACAGTACCTATAAAGCCTGTAAAAATTATAAACTTTTCTCCTAATGATCGTTGAATTAACTGATTATTTTTATTTTCAATTACATTAAAAATAAAACCAAATATCACAAAAATTCCTAAAATACTAGCTAAATTAGCAAAACTATCTATTAAAATATTAAAAAAAATCATAAATCCTACCTCATCTTTTAATAATATAAGTAGATTTTACCATAATATAAATACTTTTAATAAAATATCTTTGATAAAATCAAGTCAACTTATATATAAGAATCGATTGTTATACAATATTTTAGAGAAAATAAGATACAATTAGAGAGAAAGAAGAGATAATATGGAAGATATTTTATAATAGAGGATGAAAAAGTTTTAAGTATAAAAATACAAGTTATAATTAATATAGCCTAGGATTAATACAATTAATATTAACACTAGGCTAAAAGTGTATTTAATTAAAAATCACGAGTAACATCATGTATCCATTTACCTCTGGCAACCCTAAATGCACCAATGAAGCTTTTTAGTATTTCATCACTTCTAATAATTAAAAATACTAAAACTATAGGAAGTTTTAGAACAAAAGCAGCTATAAAACCTAGTGGAATAGCGATAAACCATAAAAAACTCATTTCAAGCAAAAATACAAACCTATTATCTCCACCACCTCGTAATATTCCCATTAAAATATTAGCAGATAATGCTCTAAAAATTGAAACTATAGAAGTTGCTATCATAATTTCACAAGCAATAGCTTTAGTGTCATCAGATATATTATATAAATTAACTGCTATAGGTCGTAAAAAGTAAATTGTAAGACCAGCTAAAATTCCCATAAATATACTAAGTATACAAATAGTATTTGCATATTCCATAACCTTTTTTTTGTCTCCTTCACCAACAGTATTTCCAATAATTACAGAAGATGCACTTGATAATCCATGTATAAATAAAGTTGCAAATTGATTTACAACATTATTTATACTATTTGCAGCTACAACATTTGTACCCATTCTAGCTACTATAATACAAATCATAGAAGATCCTATTGCCCAAAAAAATTCATTAAGTATTATAGGTGTAGAAACTTTTATAAAATCTTTAAACATTACTTTATCTAATAATTTAAGATGTTTAAATTTAAACTTTATTTTACTTTCAAACTTAGACATAAATATTAAAATAACAAGAATTTCACTACACCTAGATAAAACAGTAGCAATAGCAGCTCCAGCTACTCCTAATGAAGGAAATCCTAAATTACCAAATATTAAAACCCAGTTTAAAAATATATTAACAACCAAAGCCACACTATATACTAAAAGTGATATTTTAATAGTTTTAACAGATCTAAGTATTGTTATGGTACAACTTGTTAGAGCATAGAGTATATAACCTAAAGAAATTATTCTTAGATATGTTGCACCTTCAACAATAACTAATTTATCATCTGTAAATATAGATATTAGTTGTTTTGAGAAAAAAAATGATATAAAAGTAAAAAAAATAGCTAAAAGGAGACATATTCTATACATTATAGCCATAATTTTGTGAATTGACTTTATATCTTTTTTTCCAAAGTACTGAGCTCCCATAACGCTAGATGCACTACCAACACCAAATATTATAACTGCTAGTATAAAAAATATATTATTTCCTATAGCTGAAGCAGACAAGCTAATTTCACCAAGTCTACCAAGCATAATAGTATCAACCATACTAATAGCAAAGGTTATTAGATTTTGAGTAGCTATTGGTAGTGATATGCTGAATATAGATTTATAAAATGAACTGTCTCTTGTTAATGTCAATAAAAACTCAGTCCTTTCTTAAAAGTCTCTTTATTAGCTTTTCATATATGTTAAAATTAATTCATAAATGGTAGTAATATATTGTTGTATAATAAAGGTAGTTCATGATAAATTCACATAAAAGTTGTAAAATATAAATAGTAAATTGAAGTAATAATAGGAGATTGATAATGAAAAATAAAAATATATTAGTAATAGAAGATGATAATAATATACAAGAACTTATAGTAGAATTTTTAACAGCAGAGGGATATAATGTAAAATCTGCTAATGATGGACTTGAAGGTATACAAGCTTTTAAAAAAGAAGAATTTGATTTAGTTATATTAGATGTAATGATGCCTAATTTAGATGGATATGGAGTTTGTAAAATGATAAGACAATCTTCAAATGTTCCAATAATATTTTTAACTGCACTTAATCAAGAAAGTGATCAAATAAAAGGTTTTGATTTAATGTGTGACGATTATATAACAAAACCATTTTCATTTACACTATTAATGAAAAGAGTAGAAGCAATTCTTAGAAGAACTAGTAATGAAAATGAATCAAATATATTGAACTTTGAAAAATTGACCCTAGATTTAGATACTTATCAAGTTAAACTTGGAGATAAACCTATAGAACTAACTTTAAAGGAATTTAATATATTAAAAACTTTAATAGAGAGTTATCCACAAGTCGTAACTAGAGAAAATTTACTAGATAGTGTTTGGGGATATGATTACTATGGTGATACAAGGGTTGTTGACGCACATATAAAAAATATAAGAAAAAAAATAGAATTACCATATATAAAAACAGTGAAAGGAATAGGGTATAGTCTTGACAAAAATTAGAGATAAATGGGATGATTTAGCAATAAATAGAAAAATATTTATAATAATAACAACTCTATCTATTGGTCTTATAGTAACTATATATCTAATTTTATCTCTTTTACTTCCATCATATTATGAAAGGTATAAAATAAAATCCTTGGACAATAGACTTATGATTTTATCAGCTAAATCACAAAATCATAATTTAATTAGTTTAAAAGAAGATTTATATAGATTATCACAAAGTGAAAATGTGGGAGTGTTATTAAGAGATGCTAGAGGTGTGGTTGAATATGGAAATAAAGAATTATCATTTTTACCATATTCAAATAATATAAGTGATTCTTATAAAAATCATAAAAAAACTATAGTATTATATATAAAAAATAGTAAAATGCCATATTATCTAGATACAAGCATGCCTTTACAACCAGTAGATGAAGCAACTACTGTAATACTTGATTTAATGCCTATAATATTATGTGTAGCTATAGTTTTATCTACTATAACATCTTATGTATTTTCAAAGTGGATAACAAAGCCACTTATAAACATTATAGAAAATGAAAGAATGCAAGAAGCTAGAAGAAAAGAATTTATAGCTACAGTATCGCATGAACTTAAAACTCCGATAACAATAATAAGTGGACAACTAGAAGGTATGATTTATAACGTAGGAAAATATAAAGATAGAGACACTTACCTAAAAAAATCTTATGAATCTACTCAAGAGTTAAAAACTTTAGTAGAAGAAATGATACAGGTATCAAAATTTGAAATAATAGAAAAAAAGCCTGAAACTAAAGAAATAGATTTATTCAATTTAATAAATAGACTTATAAAAAGACAAATATACTTGATAGAAGAAAAAGAAATAAATTTAGATGTGAAAATGGATAGTGAAGTAGTTGTAAAAGCAGATGAAGAGCGTATAGCAAAGGCTATAAATAATTTAATAAATAATGCTATTAAATATTCACCACAAAAGGCTGATTTAATAATAAGATTATATAAAAAAGAAAATCCAATCTTAGAAATAGAAAACACAGGAGTTACAATAGATGAAAAGCATAAAGATAAATTATTTAAGCCTTTTTACAGGGTGGAAAAGTCGAGAAATAGAAAAACTGGAGGTAGTGGTTTAGGCTTATATATTGTAAGTCAAATACTTAGAGAGCATGGTTTTAAATATAATATTAAAAATGGAAAAGATTCTGTTATATTTACCATAGAATTTAACAAAGATTAATATTATCTCGATCCTTTGAGCGTTAAGTTCAAGGGATTTTTTATTTGTCCACTAATTTTCTTAAAAATTAGTGGACAAATAAATACTAACTGTATATACTGATTATATACAGTTAGTATAATATAAACAATTGATGAAAGGAGCAAATATGAATATAATAATTTCTAACTCATCAGATATTCCTATATATCAGCAAATAGTTAATCAAATGAGAGAAGCTATAATATCTAACAATTTAGAACAAGGTCAAAGTTTACCTTCTATAAGAAGTTTAGCTAAAGATTTAAATATAAGTGTTATAACCACAAAAAGAGCATATGAAGAACTTGAAAGACGAGGGTTTATAGATATAGTACCCGGTAAGGGGAGTTTTGTTGCTATATTTAAAAAAGAATTAGTATATGAAGAAAAGGTAAAAGAAATAGAAACTAAGGTTGAAGAAATTATTGAAATATCAAGAATGATAAATCTTAGTAAAGAAGAAATTATTGAAATATTTAATGTAATTTATGAGGGGTGATAAAATGCTTAGGGTTAAAAATGTTAGTAAAAGTTTTAAAAATTTTAAATTAAAAAATATAAATCTAAACCTAGAAGAAGGCTTTATAATGGGGATAATTGGGCCTAATGGTTCAGGAAAAACTACACTTATAAAAATGATAATGGGACTTATTCAAAGTGATAGTGGAAGTATAAGTTTATTTGGTAAAAGTATAGAAAAAAATCCTATAGATATAAAAAATGATATAGGGTTTGTATATGACAGTTTAGATTTTTATGATCATTTAAAAGTTAAAGATTATAAAAAGATAAATTCATTATTTTATAAAAACTTTGAAAGTAATAAATTTGATTATTATTTAGATAAATTTAATATAAATAAAAATTCATATATAAAAACTTTATCAAAAGGTCAAAGTAGTAAACTTATGTTGACTAATGCACTTAGTCATAATGCAAAACTTTTAATATTAGATGAGCCAACAGCAGGACTTGACCCAATAGTTAGAAAAGAATTTCTAGGGTATTTACAAGAGTTTATAGAAGAAGGAAGTAAAGGTGTAATTATATCAACTCATAACACAGAAGAACTTGATAAAATAGCAGATTACATAACTTTTATTAATAATGGGGAACAAGTTTTTAGCACAGATAAAGAAACACTAAGGGAAAACTATAAGATTATAAATGGAACTAAAGAGCAAATAGATAATATGAATAAAAATGTAGTTGGAAAGAAACATTTAAAATACTACAGTGAGGCTTTAGTTAAAATAGATGAAAGCATGAAACATTATAACGAAATAAAGGATATGAACAATGACAAAATAAAATCACCTAATATAGAAGATATAATGTATTACTATGTAAAGGGGGAGAGTTAATGATTAATTTAATTAAAAAAGATTTTATAGTTAGTATTAGGGGAGAGGGTATACGTAATATAAAATATTTATTAGTATTTTTATTTATGTACTTTTTTTTAAACTCAGCATCATATTATATAACTCCAGTTTTTATAAGTTATCTTATAGTAGCTAATACTTTTTATAATGATTATAAATCAAATAATATGAACTATATAAATAGTATACCAGTAAGTAAAGAAGACATAGTATATTCAAAATATATATTAGCTTTTATAGTTATAATTTTAGTAACTACTATATGTAGTTTGATTAATTTTATACTAGAGCCAATATTTCATAGAAGTAGCGTTTTAAATGATATATATTTTTCTTTAAGTATATTTATATTAATAATATCTATAGTTTTACCTATGTATTTTAAGTTTGGGTATCATAATATAAGAAACATAGCAGGGGGATTAAGTGTAGTTATATTTTTTATAGCATTTATACCTATGGATATGATAGCTACAATGATATATCATTCAAGTATATCAAATGAATCAAGTTATATTTCATTTTCAGGTTCTTTTAGTAACTTATTAAATTTTTTAGTTAACCAATTTAGAGTTATGAATATAAGTATGCCGATTATAGTTATGACAATATCTATTATATTTATACTATCTATGTACATATCTTTAAAAATTATAAATAAAAAAAATAATAAAATAAAAACTAATAAATTTATAAAGCTATCATTTATTATAATTATAATATCTACATTATTTGTTTTAGGAAACAAATTTATATTTAAGAATTTAATACATGAAAATGATTATTTAATAAAAAATGATTTTGAAATTGATATAAAATTAAATAAGAAGTATGAAACTAAAAATGGTCTTAAATTAAGATTTAAGATAGAAAATCCAACTAAATATACATTTAGATTAGAAGAATCTTATATAACTTTTGATATGTATAAAGATAAAAATAAAGAGATGATGACAAATTCACCACTAAAGATTGATATGAAATATCCATTTGAAGAAAGTGATATAAACTGGCCACTATTTTCTAAAGGCATAAAGCCTCATAGTTATACATACATGGAATATACAATACCAAAGGGATTAAACTTAGATGATGATTATTTTTCACTAGATTCAATTGTATATGATATAGAGGGCCAATTTGTAGTTGATTTACCATTTACAGATGGAGGATATATTACAATAAGACCTGATTTTAATATGGGAGGATCAATGAGTGAAGTATCTTTATCAGAATTAAATAAAGATAATAAATAAAATATAAAAATACTATTTGAGGCAAATATAAATTGTTTTAAATAGTATTTTTTATTGCTTAACAATATTTATAGTATAATATACTAATAAATATTTAAATATAAAGGGGGAAAAACTTTGTTTAGTAATATAACTAATAAAAAAATATACCAACAAGTAATAAATCAAATACAAGATATGATATTATCAGGAAAATTAAAAAAAGGGGACAAGCTTATGTCAGAACGTGAATTGTCTGAAAAAATGGGAGTTAGTAGAACATCGATAAGAGAAGCTTTAAGAGTTTTAGAAACTATGGGAATAATAGAAAGTAGGCAAGGAGAAGGTAACTTTATTTGCAACAATATAGAATCATCTCTTATACAACCTATTTCGATGATGTTTATATTAAATAACGGAAGTTATGAGGAGATATTAGAGCTAAGAAATATGATAGAGCTTGAAGCTGTTAAATTAGCTGCTATAAGGGGAACAGAAGAAGAATTTGAAGAGTTGAAAATGATTTCGCAAAATTTAACAAATAATGACGAGAATTGTGATAAAGAAGACATTGATAAAAAGATTCACTACAAAATAGCTTGTATGAGCAAGAACTTTTTAATCAAAAGTTTATACAAAATATCACTAAATTTACTTGAGGATTTCATAGTGAACTCAAGACAAAAAATAGTAAATCACTATAATGAAGAAGAAATTTTAAATAATCAACATAAAAAAATTTGTGATGCAATAATAGCTAGAGAGCCTGAAAATGCTTATAAGTACATGAAAGAACATTTAGATTTAATAAAAATTACTATGGATAAAATATAGATTTCAAGAAAATTTGGAATCTATATTTTTTTATAAAAAATTTAAAAAATGTAAGCTAAAAATTGAAAGTAAATAAAAAATTAAATAATACTATATATTTTGTTAATACATAAACAATACTTGTAAATTATTATGAAGTTTACTATCATAAAAGTACAAACTGGTAAGACCATAATACCAATAAAATTTAAGTTAAAATGTATATATCAATTCATTAAAAACATTAAACTTTATAATTTAACAACCTTCAGGAAAACGATTTAAAAATATTAAAAGATAGTATACCTTGAAGATTTATATTTCAATAGGAGGGAAATAAATGAAGATAAAAGTACCTTACTCAAAGTCTGGTATGAATATAAATATACCAGATGAAAACATGCTAAAAGTTTTGCAGTCTAAAGCTCATGATTTTAAAACAACGCTTAGTCAAGATGAAATTGTAAAAAAAGCTTTAGAAAAACCAATAGGAAGTGATAAGTTAGAGGAACTAGTAAAAGGCAAAAAAAGTATGGTTATAATTACTAGTGACCATACAAGACCAGTACCAAGTAAAGTCACATTACCTATAATGTTAAAAAAAATAAGAAGTTCAAATCCTGATATAGATATAAAAATAATAATATCAACAGGGTGTCATAGACCAAGTACAAGAGAAGAACTTGTATATAAAATGGGAGAAAAGATAGTAGATAATGAACAAATAATAATGCATTTTGCAACAGATGAAAAATCTATGATTAAGGTAGGTACTCTTCCTTCAGGTGGAGACCTAATTGTAAATAAAGCTATAGTTGAAACAGACTTATTAATAGCTGAAGGATTTATAGAACCACATTTCTTTGCTGGATTTTCTGGAGGAAGAAAAAGTGTGCTTCCAGGAGTAGCATCAGTTAAAACAATAATGTATAACCACTGTTCTGAATTTATAGACAGTCCTTATGCTAGAACAGGTAACCTTGAAAATAATCCAATTCATAAAGATATGTTATATGCAGCGAAAAGTGTTAATTTAGCATTTATATTAAATGTAGTTATAGATAAAGATAAAAAAGTTATAGGGGCATTTGCAGGAGATGTAGAAAAGGCACATAAAAGTGGATGTGATTTTGTAACTAAACTATCTAAAGTAGATGCAGTAGATGCAGATATTGTAATTAGTACAAATGGAGGATATCCTTTAGATCAAAACATATACCAAACAGTAAAAGGAATGACCGCAGCAGAGGCTACATGCAAGGAAGGTGGAGTAATAATTATGATATCTGCTTGTAATGATGGCCATGGAGGTCAGTCTTTTTATGATAGTGTAGCAAATGCATCTTCACCTACAGAAATACTTGAAAAAGTAAGAAAAATTCCAAAAAATGAAACTATACCAGATCAATGGGAATTTCAAATACTAGCAAGAATCTTAGAAAAATTTACTGTAATCATGGTTACAGATTTATGTGATCCAAATATGATTAAAAGTATGTATATGAAACACGCAAGTAGCTTTGACGAAGCCCTTAAAATGGCTTTTGACATAAAAGGTAAAAATGCTAAAGTAGCTTTAATACCTGATGGGGTATCAGTAATAGTAAAGTAAAGGGGGAAATAATATGGAAATCTTAGTATGTATAAAACAAGTTCCAGGAACATCAGAAGTAGAAGTAGATGAGAAAACAGGAGTCTTAAAAAGAGATGGAGTAGATTCTAAAATGAATCCATATGATTTATATGCTTTAGAAACAGCTTTAAGAATCAAAAAAGAAAACGATGCCAAGGTTAAAGTTTTGAGTATGGGACCTCCTCAAGCAAAACAAGTAATTCATGAAGCTTTTATGATGGGTGCAGATAAAGGTGCTTTAGTAAGTGATAGAAAATTTGCTGGTGCTGATGTACTTGCAACTTCATATACAATTTCACAAGGTATTAAAAAATTTGGAGATACTGATTTAATAATTTGTGGTAAACAAACTACAGATGGAGATACAGCTCAAGTTGGACCAGAAATAGCAGAGTTTTTAAATATACCTCATGTTACTAATGTAACGAAATTAATAGAAACAAAAGAAAATAGTATAGTAGTAGAAGTAGATATGCCTAATACTAGTGAAATTTGTGAAGTCAAATTTCCTTGCTTAATAACTGTAGAAAAAGAAATTTTCCAACCAAGATTACCTTCTTTTAAATTAAAAATGAAAACTAAAGATAAAGAGATACCTATGATTAGTCTTAAAGATTTTGATGATAAAGATGAAAAACATTATGGACTTAATGGTTCTCCAACTCAAGTTTTAAAAATATTCCCACCAACATCAGACATAGAAAAAGAAGTATGGACAGGTGATGGTGATGAAATAGCATCTAAATTACTTAACAAAATAAAAGAGTTAAAGTTATTATAGGGGGGATTTAAAGTGGCAAAAATAGTTATAAATCAAGATAAAGTTAAAGATATTCAAAAAGTATTAGACATATGTCCTTTTGGGGCTATAGAATTAAATGATGGTAAATTAGAAATAGGTGCTGGATGCAAGATGTGTAAATTATGTGTAAGAACAGGACCTGAAGGTGTATTTGAATTTGTAGAAGATGAAGTTGTTAAAATAAATAAAGATGAATGGAAAGGTATAGCAGTATACGTTGACCATCATGAAGGAGATATACATCCAGTAACATTTGAGTTAATAGGAAAAGCAAAAGAAATGGCTAAAAAAATTAATCAACCAGTTTACTGTGTATTTGTTGGAAACAATATAAAAGATAAAACAGATATATTACTTTCTTATGGAGTAGATGAAGTATTTGTATATGACAATAAAAATTTAGAAGATTTTAGAATAGAGCCATATACTGCATGTGTAGAAGATTTTATAAATAAAGTTAAGCCAACTATATTATTATTTGGTGGAACTACACTTGGAAGAAGTTTAGCACCAAGACTTGCTGCTAGATTTAAAACAGGTCTAACAGCAGATTGTACAATACTTGATGTACAAGAAAATACTGATCTTGACCAAATAAGACCAGCTTTTGGTGGAAATATAATGGCTCACATACATACGCCAAATCATAGACCTCAATTTGCAACAGTTAGATACAAAATATTTACAGCTCCAGAAAAAGTTGAAAATCCAACTGGAAAAGTTACACTATGTGATATAGATGAAAATAAATTAAATTCTAAGATAGATGTTTTAAAGGTTAATAATAAAAATAAAGAAGTAGGAATAGAAGATGCAGAAGTTATAATAGTTGGAAGTAGAGCCATAAAGAAAAAAGAAGATATGGATATGCTTTATAAACTAGCAGACTTATTAGGAGGTCAAGTAGCAGGAACTAGACCTTTAGTAGAAGCAGGATGGATAGATGCTAAAAAGCAAATAGGATTAAGTGGTAGAACTGTAAAACCTAAACTTATAATAACTTGTGGAGTATCAGGTGCTATACAATTTACTGCTGGTATGAATGGTTCTAATTGCATAATATCTATTAATAAAGATGAAAAAGCTCCTATATTTGATACAGCTCATTATGCCATAGTAGGAGATATTTACGATGTAATACCTAAACTTATTGAAGATATAGAATTAGAACAATCAAATAATGATCAAGTTGCAGTTTCAGTAGAATAAGGATTGGGGGAAATCATGATGTATAAAAAAATAGATGAAAAAGATATTGAATTTTTAAGAAATTTATGTGGATATGAAAATGTTTTAGTTGGAGAAAATATAAATGAAGATTACTCTCATGATGAATTAGGGGGAGTTGAAAAGTATCCAGAAGTACTAGTAAATGTTCATAGTACAGAAGCGGTTTCTAAAATAATGAAATATGCATATGAAAACAACATACCTATAACTCCAAGAGGTCAAGGAACAGGATTAGTTGGAGCAGCAGTTGCAATTTATGGTGGTATAATGATTAACTTAAGTCAAATGAATAAAATTCTAGAACTAGATGAAGAAAACTTAACTTTAACAGTAGAACCAGGTGTGTTACTTATGACTATAGGTCAATATGTAACTGAAAAAGATTTATTCTATCCGCCAGATCCAGGAGAAAAAAGTGCTACAATAGGAGGTAATATAAATACTAATGCAGGTGGAATGAGAGCTGTTAAGTATGGAGTTACAAGAGATTATGTAAGAGGACTAGAAGTAGTACTTCCAAATGGAGAAGTTATAAATGTTGGTGGCAAAGTTGTTAAAAACAGTTCAGGATATAGTATAAAAGATTTAATAGTAGGTTCAGAAGGTACTTTAGGAATAGTAACTAAAGCTATATTAAAACTATTACCATTACCTAAAAAAGATATAAGTTTACTTGTACCATTTCCAGATTTAGTTACAGCTATAGAAACTGTTCCAAAAATTATAAAATCTAAGTCTATACCAACTGCCATAGAATTTATGGAAAGAGAGGTAATACTTGCTGCTGAAGAGTTCTTAGGAAAAAAATTCCCAGACAATACTTCAGATGCATATTTATTATTAAAATTTGATGGAAATAGTAAGGAAGACATTGAAAAAGAATATGATAAAGTAGCTAAACTTTGTTTAGAATGTGGAGCATATGATGTATTTATATCAGACACTCAAGAAAGAAATGAATCTATATGGTCAGCAAGAGGAGCATTTCTTGAAGCAATAAAAGCAACTACAACTGAAATGGATGAATGTGACGTTGTTGTTCCAAGAGATAAAGTTGCAGAATTTATAAGATTTACAAATGAACTTCAAGAAAAATTTAATATAAGAATAAAAAGCTTTGGCCATGCCGGAGATGGAAACCTTCACATATATATATTAAGAGATGATTTAGAAAAAAATGAATGGGATAAGAAATTAACAAAAACTTTTGAAAAAATGTATGAAAAATCTAGAGAACTTAATGGGCAAGTTTCTGGAGAACATGGTATAGGCTATGCTAAAAAAGAATATTTACATGAATCTCAAAGTCAAGCATATATGGATTTAATAAAAAATATAAAAATGGCATTTGACCATAAAAATATTTTAAATCCAGGTAAAATCTATTAATTAAATAAAAAATGTAAATAATGCCTCAAAATAATTTATATGAATTATTTTGAGGCATTATTTTTGATAAATTTTATTTTTTGTATATACAAAATCATAAAAATATAGTAGAATAATAAAACAATAAAAAAGTTAGATTTCTAATTAAAAACTGGAGGCAGTCATGAATAAAAAAATACTTATAATAACAACATTAATATCAACTATGATTTTAACAGGATGTTCAAGTAATGACATAAAGAAAAAAGAAAAGACAGAATCAGAAAAAGCAAGTATAAACACTGATGTGGGCAAAAAAATAAGAGAAAAATTTGATGAAATAGATACAGACTCATATGTAAGTTCATTAGTTGATTTTGCTCATGGTTTTTCTGATAAGGTAGATTCAGCAAAAAATACATTAAAAGATGCAAATAAAGCATTGGATTCAGCAAGTGGTTTAGGAGAATCTATAGGTTCAAAACTTAATAGTGCAAATAATAAAATAGATAATGCTGAAAATAGTGTAAACTCAGCAAAACAGAACGTTAATAACAAATTAAATAAAATAGAAAATAAAGCAAATGATGCTTATAAAAAAGGAAATGAAATAAAAGATACAGTTGATAAAGCTAGTGATAAATTAAAAGAAATAGATAAAAATTTAGAAAATAAAAAAGACAAAATAAATGATGGAAAGAACAAAATAGATAATGCAACAAATGATGCATTAAATAAAGGGCAAGAAGTAAAAAGTAAAGTAAATGAGGCTAAAGATAAAGTTTTAGAAGTTAAAGATAAAGTAACTAATAATAAAGATAAAATTAGTAATATAAAAAATGAAGCTTTAGACAAAGCTAAATTAGTTAAAGATATGTTAGGTGAAAACTAAAAATTAAATTATAGTTAACATAAAAATTTAGATTTTGCAAAAAGAGAGTATAAAATATAATTTTATACTCTCTTTTTAATTTTATTAAACTTGCATTTTATGAACATTTATAGCAGATGGACCTTTTGGTTCATCTATAACATCAAAACTAACTTCTTCACCTTCATGCAAATCTTTACAATGTCCATTTTCTTTTACATTAGAATGATGGACAAAAACATCATTTCCATCATTAGCAGATATAAATCCATATCCTCTATCATTGTCAAACCATTTAACTACACCAGTAAATTTAGACATATTAAAGCTCCTTTTTAATGAAAATTAGATAATTTAATAAGTTATCTAAAAATAGTATTTACTATAAAAAGTTTTTTAATAGTGGAAAATATATACCAAAAGAATATAACCTAAAAAATTTTTTAAAGTTAAAATGTAGGTTCATCTATTTTATTACCACGAACATATCTATGAAGGATATGTCTATCATCTCCAATATATATAAATCTTTCCAATCTTTCGATTAAGTTATAATTATCATGGTTTAATTCACTATCATCTATTATTAAAGCATCAAATTCGTAATCTTTTTCAAAACTTCCAACCTTACCAAAGAAACTTCCACCACCTTTAGTAGCTATGTAAAAAGCTTCTGAAAGGTTTAAAAAATCAAGTTCTTTATTAGAATTTACCCAGCAAATCTTAGAACACTGTATAGCATAAACTATCATTTTAAAAATAGATAAATCATGTCCTCCACTAACATCAGAACCAAGAGATAGAGGTATATTTTTATCTAAAAATTTTCTTATAGGCATAACACCACTACCTACATTTAAGTTTGATGTAGGACAGTGAACAGCCATTACATTATTATTTTTCATAAGATTTAATTCTTCATCACTAGAATAAACACAATGAGCCATTAGAGTTTTAGTTTGACCAAATAAATTAAATTTATCATAAGCATCACCATAAAATCTACAATCAGGTTGAAGATTTTTAACCCACTCAATTTCTCCAAGATTTTCAGATAAATGAGATTGAGTTTCTACGTTGTATTCAAGTGCAAGGTTTCCTAATTCTCTTAAAAGTTCACTATCACAGCTAGGGATAAATCTAGGTGTTATAATTGGTTTTACTAAAGAATCTTTACTAAAATTCATATTTAATATATCTTTAGTATCCTCAATAGATTTTTTAGTATTTTCTAAAAGTGAATCTGGACAATTAATATTCATATTAACTTTACCAACGAAAGCTCCAAGACCAGAGGCTTTAAAAATATCCATAAGTCTTATAGAAGCTTCTTTATGTACTGTTGCAAATACAGCAATCCTAGTAGTTCCTTTTTTCCAAACTTCTTTTACAAATCTTTTATACATTTTATCAGCATATTCTATATCAGCATATTTAGATTCTTCAGGAAAAGTATAGTCATTAAGCCAAGGAATTAACTCTTTATCCATAGCCATACCTAAATTTCTAAATTGAGGTGCATGACAGTGTAGATCGTTCATACCAGGGATTATTAACTTATCCTTATAATCTATAATTTCGTTATTTATATATTCTTTTGGAAGTTTATTAAAAACGTTTACAACTTTACCTCTATTAACTACTATAAATCCATTTTCTATTATTTCAAATTTATTTTTATTTTTCGTGAAAATTATATTCCCCTTATATATTTTCATCATAAAACCCTCCTAATTATGTTTAAAGTTATAAAAACTTACAATAGTCATTATAATATATGTACATTTTAATGTAAATGTATAAAAAAGTTCGGAATTGAGTATTTGCATTAAATTACATTTATTATATTAACCATTATAAAAGATAGGATATGAAGTTTATTTGAAGAATAGTATATATAAGCGATTTAATATAAATAGATATTTCAATATATGACAAAATTTAATTATGGGTGATTTGGGATTAGCCTTTGAGTGTGCAATAAATTTATAGTATAGTAGTTATAAGAGCAAGGAGGTAAAAATTTGAAAAATTTGTTTAAAAAACTTCCAACTTTACAGACAGATAGATTAATTTTAAGAAAGGTAGATATATACGATTTAAATACATTATTTATATGTTTATCTAATGAATATGTAAGCAAACATATGCTTGTCGATTTTGATAAAAATATTGATTCAACTCATAAATTTTTAAATTCAATTCTAGATGGATACAAAAATGATAAACCTACTCCATGGGCAGTAGCATTAAAAGAAAATAATGAGTTAATAGGAATTTGTGGATTTTCTAAATATGATGAAAAAAATAAAAAAGCAGAGGTGGGATATATACTAAATTTTGATTATTGGAATATGGGAATAACTACAGAAGCATTACAAAAAGTTATAGATTTTGGATTTAACAATATGAATTTAAAAAAAATTGAAGCTAGATGTGTATCAGGAAATTTAGCATCTGAAAAAGTAATGATTAAAAGTGGTATGAAGCTAGATGGAATACTTAGGAGTGATAAATTATATAAGGGAAATTTTATTGATTTAAAATTATATTCAATTTTAGAAAATGATAAACTTATTTATGAAAATGTAGAAGACTAAAAAGATTATCGTATTTATAAATGTTTTTTATTTGTCATATATGTTATAATATTAAGACAACTATGTTTAAATAAAGGTGGGCTAAAAATGAAGGTAGTAAGAGAAGCTATATCCTCACCGTACCTAGATTATGGTATTGATGAGGATATAGTTATTCATGAAGGAAATTTTTGCATTTACCTAGACAAGCTATATAAATGTAAGGGCCGGATCTACTATAAAATTAGTTCTCCCGTATGTATAAATTTTGAAGCTAAAATACTAGATTATAAAAGCAAAGATTTAGAACCTTTCAAAGATGAATTTTTAGAAGGAATTTTAGAAGTACATGGATATCAACCTATTCATGCAACTATAAATAGTATAAATAAAAATTATATAGATGGATATGTAAGTAGTGGTTTAATAAAATCCAAAAATAGATATGTAGATTATGTAGATTTTCATATTGTAAATTTTGATAAGAAACAAGGGAAATTAATAAAGTCTTTAGATAAGTTATTTGCTGGAAGAATAGAATTTGAAGTTAGTGGATATGAAATAACTATAGACAAACGATATGACTATAGAAAGGAATTATACGAAGAATTAAGGTTTAAAAATGGAAGTATAATAACTCATATTGGAAGAATAAAGAGAAAAGACAATAAGCCATTTAAATCAACATATATATTTAAATTATTAGATGAAATAACTGATGCACTTAGCTTTTTAGCTGGCAGATACGTAGGTATATGTTTAGTTAGAGGATATAAAGATGGAAAGAACAATTTTAGGTTATGGAAAGAATCTATAGTAACTCCATTTAAATATGTTCCAACTTGGGCTGATACAATAGCTAATCATCATAATATAGAAAAATATATAAATTTAATGTGTAGAAAATTACATGATTCTTACTATGGACCAGCACTTAAACATGTTATAGACTGGTATATAGAATCTCTAGATAATATTAGTATAGAAAACAATGTTGTTTCAATACAAATAGCACTTGAAACACTTTCTTATGTTGTAGTTGTTGAAAAATCAAAAGTTTTAAGTGACATAGAGTTTGAACAAAATACTGCATCAGATAATATAAGATTATTACTAAAAATATGTAATATATATAATGGAAAAGAAGAATTAAATGAATTTAATGACTATATTAAAAATAAATTTGATGATGGAATAGATATATTTACATATTTTAGGAATAAAATAGTTCATCCTACTAGAAAAACGAAAAGAGCTAACTTAACGGTTGAAGATATGTGGAATATACTTCAAATAGGAACAAGATATGTAGAACTAGCAGTATTGTACATAATTAACTATAAGGGTGAGTATTCAAATCGATTAAAAGAAAGATGGTATGGTGAAGTTGAGGTAGTGCCTTGGAATGAATAAAATTAGATTTATTTAAAAAATGTTTTAAACTTTCTAAATATGTGTAATAATATAAAAAAGACAGTAAAGGAAAGTGGTAAATATGCTAAAATTTTATGGATATTCTAGATGATCAACAGTTAGAAAGGCCAAGGCTTGGCTTAATGAAAATAATATAGACTTTGAGGAAATAGAAATTGTAAAAAATCCTCCAAGTAAAGAAGAATTAGAAACTATGTACAAAGCTGGTACATATGAACTAAAAAAATTCTTTAATACAAGTGGAGTAAAATATAGAGAGTTAGGTCTTAAAGATGTAGTTAAGACTGAAAGTGATGATAAGCTTTTAGAAATACTAGCAAGTGATGGAATGCTTATAAAAAGACCTATAGCATTTGATGGGAAAAATGTACTTATAGGATTTAAAGAAGAAGAATGGAAAGAAAAACTTTTAAATAAATAATTATAAAAAAGAACTCTATATTAGAGTTCTTTTTTATGTTTTATGAAAAATTATAATATGAATTACTTTATAAAATGTGTTGACAATAAGTATATTTAAGGTATATAAATTTTCGGTATGTATAAAGTAATGCCTTCTAAATTAGTAATAGCATCGTAAATAATTTTTGCATTATCTTCTAAACTATTATTAGAAAGTTCTAGATTTAAAATAATCGTAGATAAATTCTTAATTTCTAAAATATTAGTATCTTCTATAAACCCAATCTTAATGTTTTTATTACACCTAAGTAAATTTTCTAAATGTTTTAACTTAATAGTCATATTATCCCCCCTAATAAATTTATAATATAACATGATAGTAAAAAACTCAAATAAAAACAAATTATTACAATATCGACACATCTTCTAAAATATTTGATTAAAAAGTATATATTGTATATAATTAAAGGTACTATAAAATGGGAGAGTGTATGGGAATGAATACTTCAAACAAGCTAGAGGTATTAAAAGATAAACTTAAAGAACTTGAAAGTGTTATAATTGCATTTTCAGGAGGAGTAGATAGTACTTTTTTATTAAAAGTAGCACATGATACACTAGGAGATAAATGTATAGCTGTAACAATACATGCTATGATGCATTCAAATAGAGAAATAGAAGAAGCTAAGGCTTATACAAAGGCTTTGGGTGTTAAACATATAGTTTTAGAAATTGATAATTTTGATATTAAAGAGTTTATAGATAATGATGAAAAGAGATGCTATTACTGTAAAAAAGCCATTTTTACAAATATAAAAAATATAGCAAAAGAGAGTAATATAAATTACGTTTTAGATGGAACGAACTTAGATGATTTAGGAGACTATAGACCAGGACTTAAGGCTTTAGAAGAATTAGATATAAAAAGTCTTTTAAAGGATAGCTTATTAACTAAAGAAGATATAAGAATCCTATCAAAAGAATTAAATGTACCTACATTTAATAAGCCTGCATTTGCATGTTTAGCCACTAGAATACCTTATGGAGAAACTATAACAAATGATAAGCTTAGAATGATAGAAAAAAGCGAAGAATATTTACAAGATTTAGGTTTTAAACAGTTCAGGGTAAGAACACATAATGATCTAGCAAGAATAGAAGTTGAAGAAAATGAGATACATAAATTTTTTGATAAAGAGTTACTAAAAAATACACATAATAAGTTAAAAGAGATAGGATTTAAATATGTATCCTTAGACTTATTAGGCTATCGTATGGGTAGCATGAATGAAGGAATCAAGCATTAGGAGGAAGCATGAAAAATTATACATTAATAACACCGTGTTTTTTCGGCATAGAAAAAATACTTAAAAATGAGATAACAAATTTAGGATATGAAATAATAAAAACAGAAGATGGTAGAATAACATACAAAACTGATGAAAAAGGTATAGCTATGTCTAACATATGGTTAAGAACAGCTGAGAGAGTACTTTTAAAAGTTGCTGAGTTTGAAGCTAAGACTTTCAATGACTTATTTGAAAATACTAAAGCTATAAACTGGTCAAAATATATTCCATATGGTGGAGAATTTCCTGTATCTAAAGCATCATCAATAAAATCTAAACTTTTTTCTACACCAGATATACAAGCGATAGTTAAAAAGGCTGTAGTTGAAAGCTTAAAAATAAGTTATCAAGAAGATGGTATGCTGCCAGAAACTAAAGAAAAATATCCAATACAAGTATTTATTCACAAAGATATAGTAACATTAGCAATAGATACTAGTGGAATGGCTCTTCATAAAAGAGGTTATAGAGAAGTATCAACTAAAGCACCATTAAGAGAGACTATGGCATCAGCTATGGTACAATTAACACCATGGCAACCAGGTAGAATATTAGTAGACCCTATGTGTGGTTCTGGAACTATAGTTATAGAAGCTGCTATGCTTGGACTTAATATGGCACCAGGGTTAAATCGTGAGTTTATAGCTGAAAAGTGGACTACTATGGATAAAAAGATATGGTGGGATGTAAGAAAAGAAGCCTTTGATAAAATGAACACAGATACAGACTTTAAAATCTACGGTTATGATATAGACAAAGAAGCTGTAATGATAGCAAGAAAAAATGCAGAGCTTGCTGGAGTTGAAGATTATGTAGAGTTTAAGGTGTTTAATGCTAAAAACTTTGAAAGTGAAGAAAAGTTTGGATTTATAATAACTAACCCTCCTTATGGAGAAAGACTTGAAGATAAACAAACTGTTAAAAAGTTATATAAAGATTTAGGATATGCATTTAAAGAACTTAAAACTTGGTCTTATTATATGGTAACTTCATATGAAGACTTTGAAAATGCTTTTAATAAAAAAGCTACTAAGAAAAGAAAACTATATAATGGTAGATTAAAAACTTATATATACCAATATATAGGAC
This sequence comes from Paeniclostridium hominis, assembly GCF_014306135.1. NCBI lineage: Bacteria > Bacillati > Bacillota > Clostridia > Peptostreptococcales > Peptostreptococcaceae > Paeniclostridium > Paeniclostridium hominis. The sequence goes on along the minus strand of NZ_JACRWD010000001.1, from coordinate 1,440,722 downwards.
CTAAGCCACCAAAATATATAAATAATAACAAATAATTACAAGCCCTCTGAAATATACATATAATGTATAAATAAATTTTAGGGGGAGATATATATGAGAATATCATCAAAAAAAAGTAAAAAGGTTCAACCTAGAAAAAGAGTTAATAAAACTAAAAACAAAAATAAAATAAAAGAAACTTCTAACGAAGAAGTTGTACCAAATGAAGATGTTATATTAAATGAAATTATAGATAAAGAAGATAAAGAGGTTGAAATTGTATTAAATGATTTAGTTCCTGAAAGAGAAAAAGAAAACTATGGAATGAAAAAAAATTCTAAAAATAAGACTAAAAAAGGTGGAATAAAATTGAATATGAATTTATTCCCAAAATCAAAAAAGTCCACTAATTCTTCTAAAAATCATAAAGATAATGATGTTATAAGAAGTGAGCAAATAGCAAATATTAAAGAAGAAGAAACTTTGGAAGAAATAAATAACTCTGAAGAATAAATTAAAATAAGGGCTTAGTTATACCTAAGCCCTTATTTTAAAAGCTTATTAAATTTAAGGATGTGGATTTAATGAATAAAGAATTAATTTTAAAAGAAATTAGTAGTCATTTAATAGAAGATGAAAAACCATCTATATATATAAAAAACATAATATCAAATAAAATTTATGATATTGAGCTTATAGACAAGCTATCAATGCTTGAAAATATAGATCAAAATCCAAAATATCACCCTGAAGGAAATGTATTAAATCATGTTTTAATGGTAGTTGATAATGCTTCAAAACTTAAAAAGAATTCTAGTGATAAGCTTGTACTTATGTGGGGAGCATTACTTCATGATATTGGAAAACTTACAACTACAAGGATTAGAAAAGGAAGAATTACTTCTTATAATCATGATGTTGAAGGTGAAAAAGCTTCAAAGTTAATATTGGACAAGTTAACTGATGATGAAGATTTTAAATATAAGGTATCTAAATTAGTTAGGTATCATATGCAGCCATTATTTTTTGATAAAAATTTACCATTTTTTAGTTATAAAGATATGATAAGAGATACAGATTACAAAGAAATAGCAATTTTATCAACAGCTGATAGATTGGGTAGAGGCAATATAACCAAAGAAGTTGAGGCTAAGGAACTTGAAAACATAGAGAGGTTTAAAGCTTATTTGAGAAACAGAGAGGGGAAATAAATGAAGTTATTTAAATTAATTGTAGTAGTTTTGTGTGCTGGATTATTTAATGTAGGATGTACTAGTACAGAATCTCCAGAACAGTTAATAAAAAAGCCTATATATGATGAGCAACAAAAAAAATTATATGATAAAATAAATGCTGAATTGGAAAAAGATGCAACTACTTTACTACCTAAAAATTCTTCTGAAGTATCAATTATAAATAGTGTTGACTTAGATAATAATGGTTCAAAAGAATTAGTTGTATTTAAAAAATATGAAGATGTAGATGAAGGAAATAATAAAGTTGGATTTGATATTTTAAACGATAGTCAAAATAGTAGTTACTCAAAAACTGATGAATATTTAGTTAATGGTGATAGTATAGAGTATGCTAATTTCTATGATTTAGATAATGATGGTTATAAAGAAATAATTTTATTTACTAAAAAAGGGAATAAAACTAAATTGGAAATATGTAGGTTTAAAAATAATAAAATCACTAGATTAAGTACGTTTGATCCAAGTTGGATAAAAAATTACAATGAATACAGTGAGATGAAAATAAAAGTAAAAGATTTAGATAATGACAAAAAACCATACATAATAATAACAAGTTTTAATCCACAAACACATGAGATGGCAGTTAGTGTAACGTATTTTGATAAATATATAAAACTTAAAGATTTTGCTTTAATTAATGATGTTAAGAGTTTAGATAATACCTATATAGATATAAAAAAAGTTAGTAAAGATAAAAAAGGAATTGTTGTAAGCACAAAACCATTTACAGGAAATGATTCATATATCACTCAAATATTATATTTAGATGATAATAAACTATTAAAAGCTTTTGATGAAAAAGATATAAAAACTAAAAATCCATATTATATGCCTGTACAAGATATAAATGATGATGGAATAGTTGATATACCAATAATAAACAATAATACAAAAGGATATAATAAAAAATTGTCATCTAATGTTAGTTGGTACGATTGGAATGGAAAATCAAAAGAAAATTCAAAACTTATATTTATAAGTCAAATTTATTACAATTATGTAAATAATTTTAAGTTATTTTTACCAAATAGTTTAGCAGATAAAGTATATGTAGAAGAAAATATCAAAGATAATAAAACTTACTTTGAATTTCTTTATTATGATGAAAAACAAAAAGAACCTATAAAATTATTTACTATAGTTAAAGTAGTAAAAAATAAAATAGATAACAATAGCCATTCAAGTACAAATACAAACACAAATAATACTGGATTTATAATACGTGAAAATGAAAATGAATCATTTATGTTATTAGTTAATAATCAAGGGATTTTAGATAAATTAGATATATCTAATGATGCTTTAAAATCATATTTCTTAGAAATTTATTAATTTAGAGGGAGGAAGTATTATGAGTGAAAAAATATTAGTTTTAGAAGATGAAATAGGTATAAGAAGTTTTGTAAGTATTAACTTAAAAAGAGAAGGATATGAAGTAATAGAAGCAGGAACTGGACAAGAAGCCATAGATAAAATATCTAATGAAAAAAATATATCTATAGCTTTACTTGATGTAATGTTGCCTGATATGAGCGGAATAGAAGTATGTAAATATATAAGAACTAATTTTGATTCAGTTGGTATAATAATGCTTACAGCTAAATCTCAAGAAGAAGATAAAATAGAAGGATTTATATCTGGGGCTGATGATTACATGGTTAAGCCTTTTAGTATAAAAGAATTACTTATGAGAGTAAGTGCACTTTCAAGAAGAATAAATAGAGAAGCAAATAGTAAAAACAAAAGTGTAATGGAAAGTGGACCATTTGTATTAGATTTAGAAAAAAGAAAGTTGATTAAAAATAATGTAGAGATAGAATTAACTCCAACAGAATTTTCTATAGTGAAATTTTTAATAACTAATGAAAAGCAATCTCTAAGTAGAGATCAAATACTAGATGAAGTATGGGGAACTAACTATTTATATGATTTTAAAATAGTTGATGTAAATATAAGAAGAATAAGAAACAAAATAGAAGATGATCCATCAAAACCTAAATTTATACAAACTGTTTGGGGATATGGTTACTGCTGGAGAAAGGAAAATGAGTAGTGATACACTTTGAAGGACTTAGGAAAAAGATAATAAAAAATTACTTTATAATAATAATAATTACAGTAACTTTATTTGAAGGGTTATTTATATTTTATGCTCAAAATTATTACTATGATTCTGTAAGACAAACTCTTAGGCATCAAGCTAAAACTATTGAAGATTTATATAGTAGATACTATATGGGTGATATTTCCTTTGAGCAAAAAATAAATAATATATTTGAGAAAAAAGATATAAATACAAACTCAGAAATGGCTGTAGAGATAATAAATAAAGATAAAAATATAATAATAGATCAATATGGATTTAGAAGCAATCAAAAAGCTCATTATGAAGATGTGGATCAAGCACTTAAAAATAATATAACAACAACTACTTATAGAACAAAAAGTACTGGAGAACATGTAATGAGCATATCTGTTCCTTTAAAGTTTAACAATCAAATAGAAGGAATAGTAAGATATACTGTATCACTTAATGAGATAGATAATACTATATTTAAAATAATTTTAGGGCTTATATTAGCAGGTATATTTATACTATTAATAGCCATCTCTATAAGTTTAAAATTTGCATATACATTAATAGATCCTTTAAGTGAGCTTAAAAAATTTGCTAATGAATTAGCACATGGTAACTATAATATAAAATTAAAACCAAGAGCTATAATTGATGATGAAATTGGTGAGCTAGCAGAAACTTTTGAGCATATGGCAAAGGAAATTGATAAAAGTGAAAAGTTAAAAGAGGAGTTTATATCTTCAATTTCTCATGAACTTAGAACACCTTTAACATCTATAAAGGGATGGAGTGAAACATTGGGATATGAAGGTATTGGAAAAGAAGAATTGGATTTAGGTCTAGGTATTATACAAGATGAAACAGAAAGGCTTATAAAACTTGTTGAAGAACTTTTAGATTTCTCAAGATTATCATCAGATAGAATTAAGTTACAAATAGATATGGTAGATGTATGTTCATTAGCTAATAGTGTTGTTAATCAACTTAAAGTTAAAGCAAATGAACAAAATATATCTTTAACTTACGAATTTGCAAATAATAATATGAAAATGATACAAGGAGATAAAAATAGATTAAGACAAGTTCTTATAAACTTAGTTCAAAACTCTTTAAAGTTTACTGATATGCAAGGTTATGTAAAAGTTATTGTAGATCAAAATGAAGAATATACAATTATACAAGTTATAGACAATGGAGAAGGAATAGAAGAACATAACTTAGAAAAAGTATTAGATAAATTTTTCCAAGAAAATTATAACAAAGCAGGAAGCGGATTAGGACTTGCTATAAGTAATGAAATAGTAAAACTTCATGATGGAGAAATGAATATAGAAAGTAAAAAAGGTGAAGGTACATGTATTACATTTACACTTAAAAATATACTAGTAGAGTCTGTGTAGAAAGAGGATTAATATGAGAAATATAAAACTAATCATAGAATATGATGGTTCAAGATATAAAGGATTTCAAAGACTTAAGGATAATGAAAACACTATACAAGGAAAAATAGAATCTGTGCTTAGCAAAATGCTTGATGAACATATAGAGATAATAGGTTCAGGAAGAACTGATATGGGAGTTCATGCTTACAATCAAGTGGCTAATTTTAAAACTAGTTCTACTATCTCAGTAGAAAAAATAAGTGATTACTTATATAAATACTTGCCAGAAGATATTGTTGTAAAAGAAGTTAAAGAAGTTAGTGACAGGTTTCATTCTAGATATAATGCTAAACAAAAAGTATATTTATATAAAATAAATAATGCTAAACATCATGACGTATTTCTTAGGAAATACAGTACTCACATAGACAAGCAATTAGATATAGAGTTAATGAAAAAAGCTAGTGAGTGCCTAATAGGAGAACATGATTTTACTAGTTTTGCATCTTCAAAGTCAAAGAAAAAATCAAATGTACGTAATATTCACAGTATAAATATTAATAAAAATAAAGATGTAATAGATATATATGTAGAAGGTAATGGTTTTTTATACAACATGGTTAGAATAATAGTAGGTGCATTAATAGATGTAGGTTTACATAAAAAAACACCCGAAGATATTAAAGTTATGTTAGAAGCTAAGGATAGAAGTAAAGCTTCAGACACTGCACCAGCTAAAGGATTATATTTATATTCTGTTAAATATTAAAATTAGGCAGCTTTTAGCTGCCTGATTTATTTTTTGGAGGATTTTATGTATTACACATATATAATAACTTGTAAAAATGAAACATATTATATAGGGTACACAAGTGATATAAAAAGAAGAATGGAAGAACATAAAAAGGGTATAAATTCTAAATATACTAGAGCTAATGGATTTAAAAAATTAGAGATATATTGGACAAGTAAAACTAAAAGTGAAGCTATGAAACTAGAATGCTTTTTAAAAAAATTAACTAGAATAAATAAAACTAAAATTATAGAAAATCCTAATCTTTTATACGAAAAATATTGTATCGATAAAGATAAGTATGTATTAGGAAAATAAGAAAGCGAAAATTGATATAAATTTTACTTGGCTTAAAGTTAAATTATATAAATGAAATATAAAATAAAATTAAAAATAAAATTTAAAATATATATTGCTTTCTATGGCGAAAAATGATATTTTAAGTATGTAAACGTTTTACTTAACTTAGGGAGAGGGGGAAGGTGTATTTTACACCTATGGATATAATGGAAAAAGGATTAAAGATTGTTACAATTGGTGGAGGATCTAGCTATACACCAGAGCTTGTTGAAGGTTTTATAAAAAGACATAATGAGTTACCTGTAAAGGAATTATGGCTAGTCGATATTAAAGATGGGGAAGAAAAATTAGAGATAGTCGGAAATCTAGCAAAAAGAATGGTAAAAAAAGCTGGCATAGATATGACTATACATACAACGTTAGATAGAAGAAAAGCTTTAGTAGATGCAGATTTTGTAACTACTCAGTTAAGAGTAGGACTACTAGATGCTAGAATTAAAGATGAAAGAATACCACTATCACATGGAATTATAGGGCAAGAAACTAATGGTCCTGGAGGATTTTTTAAAGCTTTAAGAACAGTTCCAGTAATATTAGATATAATAAAAGATATAGAAGAACTTTGTCCAAATGCTTGGTTAATAAACTTTACAAACCCAGCAGGAATAATAACTGAGATGGTATTTACTCATACTAACTTCAAAAGATTTATAGGGCTTTGTAATGTACCTATAGGGGTAAAAGCAGGAGTTGCAGAAGCTTTAGGAGTTGAAAAAGAAGATTTAGATGTTACATTTGCAGGACTTAATCATATGGTATATGGAGTTAAGGCTTGTTTAAATGGAGTAGATATAACTGAAGAAGCTATAGAAAAATTTGCAAATTCTGAAATGAGTATGAGAAATATAAAATCAACAGCACCTTTTAATCCAAGATTTATAAAATCACTAGGAGCTATACCTTGTCCATATCATAGATATTACTATAAGACTAAGGATATGCTAGAACACGAATTAAATGAATTTGCTAAAGGTCAAACTCGTGCAGAAGTTGTTAAAGCATTAGAGGAAGATTTGTTTGAATTATACAAAGATGAAAACTTAGATATAAAGCCACCACAACTAGAAAAAAGAGGTGGAGCATACTACAGTGACGCAGCTTGTAATTTAATAAATTCTATATACAACGATAAAAAAGATATACAAGTTGTAAATACTTTAAATAAAGGTGCTATAAAAAATATAGGTTATAATCATGCAGTAGAAATAAGTTCAGTTATAACTAAAGAAGGTCCTATGCCATTAGCTATAGGGGAAATGCCAGTAGGAACTATTGGGCTTTTAAATCAAATAAAATCATTTGAAATTTTAACAGCTAAAGCTGCTGTTTTAGGGGATTATGATATTTCAATACAAGCTCTTTCTATAAATCCACTTGTTACAAGCGATGAATTAGCTGAGACTATTATGAATGAAATGTTAATAGCACATGAAAGATATTTGCCTCAATTTGAAGAAAAAATAGAACAACTAAAGGCAGGTGCAGCTAATGACTAAATTAATAATAAATGCAGATGACTTTGGATATTGCGAAGGTGTAAATCAAGGTATAATATCTGCACATAAAAATGGGGTTATAAATTCTTGTACAATAATGGCAGGGATGCCAGGGTTTAATCAAGCAGTAGAACTTTTAAAGGAAAATAAAGAGCTTGGATGTGGAGTACATATGACTTTAAGTTGTTATAAACCTGTTTTAAATACTCATAAGACTTTAGTGGATGAAAATGGATTTTTCTTTAAAAGGATAACTAAAGAAAAAGCTAATGAATTTGATTTAGATGAACTATATAATGAATTTTGTGCACAAATAGATAAGGCTATAAATGCAGGAATAAAAATAACTCATTTAGATAGTCATCACCATGTACATACATTAGAAGAGTTTAGACCAGTAATAGAGAAGATATTAAAAAAATATGATTTACCTATAAGAGGTGGATTTGAGTATGAGCTTAAATATGACAAAATAGTTCCTATGTTAGGAAGTTTTTATAGTAAAAATGTAGAAGCCGATTACTTTGAAAAACATATCGATGAAATTAAACAATATAAAGTTGTAGATGTTATGAGTCATCCAGCATTTGTAGATGCATTTTTATCAAAATCAACTTCTTACTCAATTGAGAGAACTAAAGAGCATGAGATTTTAACTTCAGAGGAGCTTAAAAAGTTTTTTGAAAGTAATGATATAAAAATAACTAATTATAGAAATATAGGGGAAAGTGAAGGTAGTAAAATATGAATGAAAAAATATTTGAAATATCATTTGGAATAATAGGTCATGCAGGAGATGCAAAGAGCACTGCACATGAAGCATTAGCCGAAGCTAAAGAAGGTAATTTTGAAAAGGCTAGAGAACTTTTAAAAGAGGCTAGTGAAACTTTAAATAAGGCACATAGATTCCAAACAGAGTTAATACAAGCTGAAGCTACTGGAGAAAAAACTGAAATGGGGGTTGTTTTAGTTCATTCTCAAGATCATTTAATGACAACTATGAACTTTTTACAATTAGCTAAAGAGTTTGTAGATATGTATGAATTTATATCTAAAAAATTAGGTTAATAAATAAAAAATAAGAGCGCTAATACTAGCGCTCTTATTTTTTATTTATTATAAGGTGTTTTTTTACCAGGAGCATAAGGAACAGGCTTTACTTTACTAGGAGCTACTCCCATTTCACCTTTAGGGCCTTTGGAGCCAGCTTCACCTTTTTCACCTTTGGAACCAGCTTCGCCTTTTTCACCTTTAGGACCTTTGGAACCAGCTTCGCCTTTTTCGCCTTTAGGGCCTTTGGAACCAGCTTCGCCTTTTTCACCTTTAGGGCCTTGAGAACCAGCTTCACCTTTTTCGCCTTTAGGACCTTGAGAACCAGTTTCGCCTTTTTCGCCTTTAGGACCTTGAGAACCAGCTTCGCCTTTTTCACCTTTAGGACCTTTGGAACCAGCTTCACCTTTTTCGCCTTTAGGACCTTGAGGACCAGCTTCGCCTTTTTCGCCTTTAGGACCTTGAGGACCAGCTTCGCCTTTTTCACCTTTAGGACCTTGAGCTCCAGGTAACGTTAATATTTCTAAAGTATTTATATTACATAATGGATTAATATATACTTCTTTACCAAAATCAACGTAATCTATAGCTGATAATTTTACGCATATAGGACCTTTACCAGAAGAAGTCATTCCATATACACTACAAGGTGTTATTTTCATTATTTTAAGTCTTAATATACAATCACTACATGATAATTTAAAACCAAGTGTTCTTCCGATGCAATTTACTAAATTTTTATACAAATCTAGTTCACATGGATAATAAGTATACATAGGTTTAGAAGGTTTTGTATACTCATCTTCATTACAATAATCTAAATAATAGTACTTAGATTTACATTTACTAGGTTTACAATAATTACAGTCACAATTTTTATGCATTTAAAACACTCCATATTAATTTATTTAATAGTCTTATCCTATCATTATACATATATGCAATTTGCATTTTATTTGAAACTAATTTTAAAAATATATATGAATAATTAAATTATTTAAAACATAAGCATAAAATAAGTTATTATATATATAATCGTAGCCCTCTAATGTAAAAATAAGTCATATGAACATTGAAAAAACTATAATAAATAAAATAAAACATAAAATTAAAATAAATTGTAAAAATTTTTAAAAAAATACAATTTACTGTTTCTTTTTTTTAAAATATAATGTAAAATATAGTTAAAGAAAACGTTAACAAAATAAAACCTTAAGTAAGGGGTGAAAATATGGATTATCAAGATAAAATACTAAAGGTTATAATTCATGCTGGAAATGCTAAATCACATATATATGAAGCATTACATTATGCTAAAAAGAATGATTTTAAAAAATGTGATGAATACATGGAAAGTGCAAATGAAGAAATATTAGCAGCACAAAAAATACAAACGAGTTTAATCAATAAAGATTCAGAGGGGAAAAATATAGAGATAAGTATACTTTTAATACATTCTCAAGATCATTTAATGACTTGTTTAAGTGAAAGAAATTTAGTAAAAGAAATTATAGATTTAAGAAAAGAAATAGGCTTAAAAAATAATTAAAATATATAGGTTTTTAGGAGGAAATTAAAATGAACAAAAAAATATATTTATTCTGTAGTGCAGGTATGTCAACAAGCTTATTAGCGAGTAAAATGCAAAATGTTGCAAATCAACATAATTTACCAATAGAGGTAGAAGCATTTCCATATTCTGAAATAGATAAAATAGTAGAACAAAAAAATCCAGATTGCATATTACTTGGACCACAAGTTAAATTTATGTTAAAAGAAGTTCAAGCTAAATTTAACGAAAAAACTCCGGTAGATGTTATAAATAGTGTAGATTATGGTTCTATGAATGGGGAAAAGGTTTTAAAAACGGCTATAAAAATGATAAAAGCTCGTCAAGCTAAGTAATAGGTTTTAATATTTTATGACTAAGGGAGTTTAAGGGGCAAAATCAAAGTTGATATTAAAGAAGCTAATTTAAATTAATTATTATTTATTAGCTTCTTTTATATAAAATTACATATTACATTAGGGGGTAAACATGAATAAGTTTATGTCAACTTTAGAAAAGATGCTTATGCCTATGGCCGAAAAAATCGGTAAGAATAAGTATCTAGTAGCAATAAGAGATGGATTTTTAGTGTCATCTCCACTACTAATAGTAGGGTCGTTTTTCTTACTAATAGCAAACTTTCCAATACCAGGATGGAATGAGTTTTGGGCAAAGTTTTTCGGAGAAAATTGGGCAAGTGGATTAGCTCATGTAACAGCATCTACATTTGATGTAATGACTATTCTTGCAATTATAGGAATAGCTTTTTCGTTTGCTAAACAAATTAAAGCAGATGCTATACAAGCAGCTGCAGTTGCATTAGTTGCATTTTTCATAATAACACCATTTAAAATACCTTATACTCCAGAAGGTATGGACGTTGTATATGAAGTAGGTGGAATACCATTAGGATGGATGGGATCTAAGGGTATGTTTGTTGGAATGATAACTTCTTTCGTATCAGTTGCTATATTCCAATGGGTAGTTAATAGGGGTTGGACTATAAAAATGCCAGAGGGAGTTCCTCCAACTGTTTCTAAGTCATTCGCTGCATTAATACCAAGTGCTATAATAATGATAATATTCTTTTCAATAAAAACTGGATTCGAGTTAACTCCATATGGAAATATACATGAATTTATATATAAGTTTTTACAAATGCCATTGTTAAAGTTAGGAAATACTTTAACGGCTACAGTAATATCTTACATATTCTTACACTTATTCTGGTTCTTTGGAATAAATGGATCAAGTGTTGTTGGTGCAGTTTATAATCCAATATTAAAGTTATTATCAGCTGAAAACTTAGAGGCTTTCCAAGCTGGAAAAGAAATACCTAACATAATAACTGGACAGTTCCAAGATATGTTTGCAACTTTTGGAGGTGGAGGAAGTACACTTTCTTTATTAATTGTAATGCTACTTGTATGTAAAAGTAAGCGTATAAAAGAATTAGCTAAGTTATCTTTCTTACCTGGAGTATTTGGTATAAATGAACCTATAATATTTGGTTTACCTATAATGTTAAATCCAATATTATTAATACCATTTATGTTTGTTCCTATGTTTAACCAGATAGTTACTTACTTCTGTATGGATAATGGATTGGTACCATTAACTAATGGTGTTCAAATACCTTGGACAACTCCAATAATATTTAGCGGATTCTTAGTAAGTGGATGGCAAGCATCAGTACTTCAAGTATTGCTTTTAATAGTGGGATGTTTTATGTATATGCCATTTATAAAAATGTTAGATAAACAATATTTATCTGAAGAACAAAATAATGTTGAAGAAGAAGATGATTTATCATTTGAAGATTTAGAATTTTAATTTAGGAGATAACTAATATGACTAAAATAGTTCTTATATTAGATCAAATACAAGCTGGTGCTGGTGGTAAAGAAAAAGCAAATATACCACCAGGTGGGAAAAAGACTCCATTAGGACCAGGAGTAATGATGGAATCTTATCTAAAAGAAGTTGATTCAAAAGTTGTAGCAAGTCTTTATTGTGGGGATGAATATTTTATAAATAACCAAGAAGAAGTAACTTCTAAAATGGTTGCCATGGTAAAAAAAATAAATCCAGATGTAGTAGTTTGTGGACCAGCATTTAACTATGAAAACTTTGCTAAAATGTCAGCTATAGTAGCTAAAAGTATAAATGATAATACTGATATAAAAGCTTTTGCTGCAATGTCTGTTGAAAATACTGAAATTTTAGAAAAATATAAAGATGAAATATTAATAGTTAAGACACCTAAAAAAGGTGGTATAGGACTTAATGAATCCTTAAAAAATATTTGCCAAATGGCGAAAAAACTTGCTGAGAATGAAGATATATCTACATTAAGACAAGAAGTTTGCTTCTAAAAATAAAGCCTTGGGAAACCAAGGCTTTTATTAAAAATAAGTATTAAAACAAAAATTAAAATAAAAATTAAAATATAAGTAAAATATGGAGGAAAGATATATGTGGGGAATAATAGCTACTTGGAGAATGGCAATAGAAGGAATAACAGAAAGCTCAGAAAAATTAAATGAAGGAATGGAAGCAGGAGATGCTATAGAACTTGCTATTAAAAGAGTAGAAGATTTTCCGTTTTATAAGTCTGTAGGCTATGGTGGGCTTCCTAATGAAAACTGTGAAGTAGAATTAGATGCTGCATACATGGATGGAGATACTCTTTCAATAGGTGCAGTAGCTGGGATAAGAGATTTTGCAAATCCTATATCAATAGCTAGAAAATTAAGTGATGAAAAAGTAAATTGTTTTTTAGTAGGAACTGGAGCAGAGGAATATGCTCATAAAAATGGATTTGAAAGAAAAAATATGTTAACTGATAGAGCTAAACAACACTACAATAAAAGAAAAAAAGAAACTTTAGAACAAGGACTAAGTCCATATGTAGGGCATGATACTGTAGGTATGGTTACATTAGATGGTAATGGTAAAATGTGTGCAGCAACTTCTACTAGTGGATTATTTATGAAAAAAAGTGGTAGAGTAGGAGATTCTCCATTATCAGGTTCTGGATTTTACGTTGATAGTGAGATAGGTGGAGCAACTGCTACAGGTCTTGGGGAAGATCTTATGAAAGGTTGTATATCATATGAAATAGTTAGGCTTATGAAAGAAGGGTTAACTCCGCAACAAGCTTGCGATAAAGCTGTTAACGAATTGGATGAACTTCTTATAAAAAGAAGAGGTAAAGCAGGAGATTTATCACTAGTTGCAATGAATAATAAAGGTGAATGGGGAGTAGCTACTAATATACCAAACTTTAGTTTTTCAGTAGCTACAAAAGATCATGAACCTACAGTTTATGTAAGTAATAGAATAGATGGTAAGAGTGTGCACGAAGTAGCATCAAAAGAGTGGTTAGATGCATATGCTGCTAGAATTATAGCACCTATAGAATAAATAAGAATTGGGGAAATTTTATGGATATCTTAAATAATCAAATAGATGAATTAAAAAATGACTTGTTAAATGATATTGTAGATATGGTAAAAATACCTAGTGTTGAAGGGGAACCGCTAGATGGTTTCCCTTTTGGAAAAAATGTTGGAAAAGCATTAGACAAAGCACTTGAAATATCACAAAAACTAGGATTTAAAACTAAAAATATTGATGGATACATGGGATATGCTGAATTTGGAGAAGGTGAAGATTACGTAGCAGTAGTTGGACATCTAGATGTAGTACCAGAAGGTAGTGGTTGGAAGTATGAGCCATATGGGGGAGAAATAGACAACGGAAAAATTTATGGTAGAGGTGTATTAGACAATAAAGGACCTATAATAAGTGCTTTGTATGGATTAAAAGCAATAGCTAATTCTAATATTAAGCTAGATAAAAAAGTTAGAATAATTTTTGGAACTAATGAAGAAACAGGATTTAATGATATACCATATTACTTAAGTAAAGAAAAACCACCTATAATGGGATTTACTCCAGATTGTAAATACCCTGTAGTGTATGGTGAAAGAGGTATAGGAAGATTAAATATAAAAAAGAAAATTAATTTATCTGGTATAAACGTGTATGGCGATTTTAGGGCTAACGTGATACCAGATAATTGTAATATAGATATACCAAAGATATATATACATGAAGATATTATATGCTATTTAGAAGATAGAACTAGTATAGAAAATGATACTATAAAGATAAGCGACAAAATAGATATAAAAATAAATAGTGAAACTATAACTATAAGCGCTTATGGGAAGCAAGCTCCAGCTAATGCACCGCAAGTTGGAGAAAATGCTATAACTAATGTTATTAAATATTTATTAGAAGAGAACTTTATAAATGATGAAGAATTAAATAATTTCTTCAAATTTATAGATAAATACTTCTACAATGAGTATTATGGAGAAAAATTAGGTATAAATTTTGAAGATAAATTAACTGGAAAGTTATATTTAGCTCCTTATGAGTTAAAATGCAATAATGAAGAAATAACTTTTAGCTTTGGGGTTAGATACCCTATGACTTGCAAGATAGATTATATAACAGATGCTATAAAAAAAGTATTAGACTTTAATATAGTTTTAAATATAGAGAGAAACTTTAATCCAGTAAACTTTGATAAAGATTCACATTTAGTTAAAAGTTTACAACTTGCATATGAAAGAGTTACAGGATTAGATGGAACGCCAACGACTACAAGTGGTGGAACTTATGCTAAAGTTATGCCGAATATAGTTCCTTTTGGTCCTTCATTTCCTGGGCAAAAGGGTATAGCACATAATCATGATGAATATATGGATATAGATGATATAATATTAAATGCTAAAATATTTGCAAATGCTATTTATGAGTTAGCTAAGGAGGACAAATGTTAGAAATTATAGGGATGAGTGTAGAGGATGCAATAGCTATAGAAAAATGTGGAGCAGATAGAATTGAACTTGTAAGTGCATTAACAGAAGGTGGATTAACACCAAGTTTTGGACTTATAGAAGCTGTAGTTAACAAGGTAAATATACCTGTTAATGTTATGATAAGACATCATGCTAAGAGTTTTGTTTATAGTGATGAAGATATAAGTATAATGGTAAGGGATATAGAAAAAGTAAAAGAAATAGGTGCTAATGGTGTTGTATTTGGAATGCTAGATAGTAACAATAACATAAGAGAGGATCAACTTATAACATTACTAGAAGCAGCTAAAGGATTAGATGTTACATATCATAGAGCTATAGATGAAACTGATGTGATTAAGTCTATTAATATATTAAATAAATATAATGGAATAACTAATGTATTAACGTCAGCAGGAAAAGGAAATATAGCTGATAATATAGATAAAATAAATCAGATGAAAAAAAACTCTAAGCACATAAAAGTTTTATTAGGAGGAGGCTTAAATTTTGATAATATAAGAAATATAAAAGAGCTAACTCAAAATACAGATTTTCATTTTGGAACAGCAGTTAGAGTAGATAAAAGTCCTTTTGGGGAAATTGATGAGGAAAAATTGATTAAACTTGTTAATATATTAAATAATTAGTTTCAAAGAGATAAGCAAAATAAAACATTTTTGCTTATCTTTTTTATTATTTAACAAAATGACGACAATACCAAATAATTGCATTAATTTGAAAGAGCTAGATGATATATGTTAAAATATAGTAGTATAGAAAAATATTGAAAAAATATTAATGCATAGAGGAGATTGTAAAAGTGAGCAAACAACTTAATAAATTTACTAAGGGTATCGTCACTTTTGGAATAATATCAGCAGCAACTACTGTAGGTAGCGTGATTCCAGTAAGTGCTAATGGAAATTTAGAATCAGAACTTACATTTGTGATGGATAAATATAAATCAGAAAATATAGAAATGGAAGATGGGATATCACTAAGACAAGGAGAAAAACTTGATTTATCAGCTAATCCAAATTGGGAAGTATCAAACAATAATACCGTACAGATTAGTGAAAATGGTATCGTAACACCTATAAATCCAGGTACAGTATTTTTAAGTCAAAAAATAGGAGATAAAGTACATATAATAGAAGTTCATGTATCTAAAAATACAATAAGATCATATAATTTTGCATCTAGTCCAAAAGTAAATAGAAACTATTATAAAGTGTTTGTTGATCCAGGTCATGGAGGACAAGATAGTGGAGCTGTTGGAAATGGGCACTATGAAGATGAACTTAATCTGGAAGTTGCTAAAAAAGTAGCGCAGAAACTAATAGCTAAGGGTATTGAAGTTAAAATGAGCAGAATAAGTGATAACTTTATATCTTTAAGTGAAAGAGCTAATATGGCAAATCAGTATGCACCAGATGTATTTATATCTATACACCAAAATTCATCAGATTCAACTAGTGCTAATGGTATAGAAACTTACTATCATACAAATAAGGGAGATCATAGACCTTATGCACAAGATATACAAACTAATGCTATAAATGAAACAGGCGTTAGAAGTAGAGGTATTAAAAGAGCAAACTTTGCAGTTTTAAGAGAAACTAATATGCCAGCTGCATTATTTGAGAGTGGATTTATAACTAATCCAACTGAATCAGCAAATTTATCAGATCCTGCATATCAAGATAAGTTAGCTACTGGTATAGCTAATGGAATAGAAAAATACTTAAAAGAAAACATAACACTTAATGGAGATGTAAATAAACCTATTGAACCAGAGACTCCTGAAAATCCAGATCAAAATAATCAAGTTATAGATACAGGAATAGTAACAGCAACAAGTTTAAATGTAAGAAGTGGATCTGGAGCAAATTATTCTAAAATAGGGTCATTAAAAAATGGAGAAAAAGTAGAAATAGTAGAAAGTCAGAATGGATGGCATAAAATAAAATATAATGGAGGATATGGATACGTATCAGGAGATTATATAAAAATAGATGGTTCTATAGTAGCACCACCAACTAATGAAGAACAAAATAAGCCAACGGTAAAAAATACAGGAACAGTAACAGCTAATAGCTTAAATGTAAGAAATGGATATGGAGCAAGTTATGCTAAGATAGGGTCATTAAAAAACGGAGAAAAAGTAGAAATAGTAGAAAGTAAAAATGGATGGCATAAAATAAAATATAATGGAGGATATGGATACGTATCAGGAGATTATATAAAAATAGATGGTTCTATAGTAGCACCACCAACTAATGAAGAACAAAATAAGCCAACGGTAAAAAATACAGGAACAGTAACAGCTAATAGCTTAAATGTAAGAAATGGATATGGAGCAAGTTATGCTAAGATAGGGTCATTAAAAAACGGAGAAAAAGTAGAAATAGTAGAAAGTAAAAATGGATGGCATAAAATAAAATATAATGGAGGATATGGATACATATCAGGAGATTATATAAAAATAGATGGTTCTGTAGTAGCACCACCAGCTAATGAAGAACAAAACAAGCCAATAGTAAAAAATACAGGAATAGTAACAGCTACTAGGCTTAATGTGAGAAGTGGATATGGGACAAATTATCCTGTAATAGGATCTTTATCAAATGGAGCAAC
Source organism: Paeniclostridium hominis (assembly GCF_014306135.1). NCBI lineage: Bacteria > Bacillati > Bacillota > Clostridia > Peptostreptococcales > Peptostreptococcaceae > Paeniclostridium > Paeniclostridium hominis. Next base: position 1,423,266 of record NZ_JACRWD010000001.1, on the reverse strand, counting down.
AGTAGAGATTATAGGAAGCCAAAATGGATGGTATAAGATAAAATATAATGGAGGATATGGATACATAACAGGGCAATATATAAAAACATCAAGTAGTGCAATTAATGAATCTTTAACAATATCTAAGTCTGGAACAGTAACGGCAACGAGTTTAAATATAAGAAATGGCTATGGATCTAATAAAACTATAATAGGTTCGTTAAAAGATGGTACTAAGGTAGAGATAGTAGAAAGTAAAAATGGATGGCATAAGATAAAATATAATGGAGGATACGGATACGTATCAGGAGATTACATAAAAATAGGATAGATTTATTTTAAAGGAGTATATAAAATATAACTTATTTTGAATTTTATATACTCCTGATTTGTATATTTTATATATTAGTTTTAAATGTTATAATAATAACAAATATACATATAAAAATCCTGAAAGGAGTTTAACATGATATACTTAAACAAGGAAGATATACTAAAATCAATAACATTAGATGAATTTATGGATGCAGTAGAAGAAGCTTATAAAATATATGCAGATAAATCATTTAATATGCCTGATAGAATACAAGTAGAAAATGATGATTTAACAACACTTTATATGCCATGCTTTACAAAAAAAGCGTTTGGGACAAAAATACTTACTGTTGCCCCTAATAATGCTAAAATAAACAAGCCAGTTATAGATGGGGTTATGTTAGTAAATGATATAGAAACTGGTGAGATGGTTTGTATGATGGACGGGAAAACACTTACAGCAGCTAGAACTGGAGCTGTAGGAGGAGTAGGAGTTAGATATACTACAAGTGAAGATGTAAAAACTCTAGGATTAATTGGGACAGGAGTACAAGGTTTTTATCAAGTTTTATATGCATGTAAAGCGAGAAATATAAAGACTGTATATCTATATAATAGAACAAAGGAGAAGGCTATTAAGTTACAAGAAGAACTAAAAAAAGAATTAGAAAACGTAGATGTAATTGTAGTTAATAGCTCTTTAGAATTATTAAAAAATAGTGAAGTTATAATAACTGCTACAACTTCATACCAACCAGTTATAGATAACCAAAAAGAGTTACTAAAAGGAAAACATATAATAGCTATAGGATCGTATAAACCTGATATGAGAGAGTTACCAGATGCTTTGTTTGAAGTTGTAGATAAAGTTATAGTTGATACTGATTTTGCGAAAGAAGAAAGTGGAGATTTATACTTACCTATAAAAAATAATCTTATAAAATCTGAAGATATAGAAAATATGGGGGATTTCATTAGGGACAATAAAGAATTTGATGTAAATAATAAAACGACATTATATAAATCAGTAGGTATGGGTTTATTTGATATGGTAGTAGCTAATAAAATATATAAAAAAGCTATTGAAAAAGGTATAGGACAAAATATAAATTTATAATAGTTAATAGTATGAATAGTTTTTTATTTATGAGATAAGACAAAAAATGCTTAAATATTTTATTTAAGCATTTTTTATTCTATTTCAAAAGGATTTTTTTCAAACTCATTTATTCTATCTAAATAATGTTTAGGTGAAACGCCATAAGATTTTTTAAAAGCTCTAACAAAACTGGAGTAATCTTTAAAACCACACTCAATACATGCATCACTCATAAGATAACCTTTTTTTATTAATGACTTAGCATATATAAGTCGTTTCTGAACTATATAGCTATGTAGTGAACTGCCAGTTTGAGATTTGAATTTTCTCATTAAATAATATTTACTCATAAAAAATTTATTAGCTATTGTATCTATTGATAAATCTTTATTTAAATTTTCATTTATATAATTAAATATTTGCTGAATAGTTTCATCATATTCAACATCATCTGAAGTATTATCATTTTTAAGAGACAATCTATTAATTAGCACTAAAAATTGCATAAATAAAGAGTTTTTAAGTATAACATGACCAAAATCACTAGAATTATCAGCAGCTTTAATACTAAATAATAAATTTTTTATATTATCTAAGTCAGTTTGATTAAGTCTAAGTAAATTAGATTTATTTTTGCTAGATATATTAAAGCAAGTAAATAAATCATCACCGTAATTGTGGCTTTCTATATATTTAGGATTAATCCAAATAACTATTCTTTCATAAAATTTTTCAGGATTTATAATTGGTTTATGGATTTCTGTATTACTTACAAATAAAATATCCCAAGGTTTTAATTTATAAGATTTTCCTTCAACCAAATAATCCACATCTCCAGAGATTAAAATTGTAATTTTATTAAATTCATGATGATGGTAATCAAATTTAATATCCTTCATATCTTTTATATGGAAAATTTTAAAATTTTCGTTTAAATATCCAACCTTATCTATATTTTCTTTACTTATATCCATAAAATACGACCTTTCATATTTACAATTAATATAACTTAAGTATGTGAACTTGTAATATACTATATATATTATAGCATTTTTTGCAATATGAAAAGTAACTTAATCACTGGAAATTGAAAAATTAAGTAGAAATTTAAAAATAAAAATATCATTTTTGGTTAAAAATATAAAAAATAAACAAATAAAAAAGAATGAAATCCTTTCTTTTTTTATCATACATAAACGAAATTATGATATAATAGAGTGTATTTAACTGACCGAAGGGGGCAAGACATGAAGAAATATTATTTATATTATGTGCTTATATATGGAGGATTAGGTGCTTTTATACCATATATAGTTCCATATTTAGATGGAGCACTAAATCTATCTGCATCGCAAATAGGAATAATAACATCTGTCCCATCTATAATAGGTATATTAGTAGTACCATTATGGGGAATTATAACGGATGCAACTAAACAAGATAAAAAAATACTTGGAATATGTGTAGCTATAAACTGTGTAATAATGGGTATGTATTCTAGTGTTAAGATGTTCCCAATATTACTTTTAGTAGCGACTTTAGCTGAAGCTTTTAGATATGCAATATCTCCTTTAGCTGATAATATAGCTACAGATTACTGTAAACATAATAATGTAAACTATGGAATAATAAGAAGTGGTGGATCTGTAGGATTTGCTTTAATAAGTTTTTTAACTGGACAACTTATAAAAGTAACTTCAAATTCTAGAATAATATTTTTAGTATATATAACACTATTTATAGTATCTTTATTAGTACTTCCTTTTTTAAATTCTAAAAAGTATGATGAAGAAGAAAAAATGGAAACATCTACTTTAAAGAAAGATTTAAAAGAGTTATTGAAAGATAAGTCATATTTATGGTTATTACTTATAGTAATAAGTACTATAAGTATTAGTGAAGTTACTAATGCATATCAAGGTCTATATTTAATAGAACTAGGTGCAAGTCAAGGAGATATAGGAACATTAGTAATATTTACTGCTTTACCTGAAATATTCTTTATGGCAAAAATTAATAAGTTAGTATTAAAATATGGATATAAGAATGTATTTAAAATAGGTATATTAACATTCTTACTTAGATGGATAACTTGCTTATTTGCAAGTTCACCAACAATGTTTATAATTACAGCACCACTTACAGCACTTGCATTTTCAATTATGCTAGTAGCATATATAGGTTACATAAAAGAAAAATTCTCAAGTGAAATACAAGCAACAGCTTTAACAATAACATCAATGGCTATAGGAATATCATCATCTATTATAAAGTTACCAGTAGGACTTGGTATTGATGTGTTCGGACTTAAGATATTATATATAATGTCAATTGCTATAACATTTATAGGATTTATAGTTTGTATGTTAAAAAAAGAAAAATCTGATGAAATAAAACTATAGGTTAATTTTAACCTATAGTTTTTTTACTATATATAAAAATTAAGGAAGATATAAAAGTTGAATTTTAATAAATTAACTATTACTAAAAAAATTTCATAATATAACAAAATTACATAGACAATTTTATAACAATATAGTATATTTAAGTTAAGGAAAATGTTTACAAAAAGAGAGGGATAGAATGAACGAACATATAGGAGCTAAAATAAAACATTTAAGAACACAACGAAAAATGACTTTAAAAGATTTAAGTGAAAAAACTAATTTATCTATAGGTTTTTTGTCACAACTAGAAAGAGGATTAACAAGTATAGCAACAGATACTTTAGGAACTATAGCTGATGTATTTGAAGTTGAACTATCTTATTTCTTTTTAAAGCCAAGAACAAAGAAAAAAGCAATAATTAGAAGTTATGAAAAAGAAGTATTTAATATATGTACATCAGGATGCATTCAATATAATTTGTCAAATGACTTAAATGAAAAAAAAATGCTACCTAGACTTGTTGATATACTTCCTAATAATACTGATGAAGATATACAATCATATATGCACGAAGGAGAAGAATTTATATATGTACTAGAAGGAACTTTGACTTTATTTTTAGATGGAGAACAACATGAACTTTACCCTGGAGATAGCATACACTATAATTCTTCACGAAATCACAACTGGGCAAATTACACAAATAAAATGGTTAGAATAGTAGTTGTTGCAACACCAAACCCTTTTAATAATAAGAAAAAATAATATTTGCAGGTGATTAGATGAAAAAACCATTAATAATAAATATACAAAAATATAGTTTACATGATGGAGATGGTATTAGAACTACTATATTTTTTAAGGGATGTCCACTAGAATGTATATGGTGTCATAACCCAGAAAGCCAAGAATATAATAAAGAAGTTTTATATAATGAAGAAAAGTGTTTAAGATGTGAAACTTGTATTAAAAAATGTCCTAATAATGCTATATATACAAAAGAAAATTTGATATGTCTAGATAAAGAAAATTGTAAATTTTGTGAAACTTGTATAGATTATTGTTTAAATAATGCTAGAGAAATAGTAGGTAAAACTTATGAGATAAAAGATTTAATCAAAGAAATAACAAAAGATATGATGTTTTATGAAGAATCTAATGGAGGAGTTACATTATCTGGGGGAGAGGTAATGACTCAAGATATCGAATATATAAAAAGTTTAGTTATTTTATGTAAAGAAAAAGGAATAAATGTAGCTATAGATACATGTGGATATGCAAAATTTGAAAACTATGAAGCTATACTACCATTTGTAGATACTTTTTTATATGATATAAAGCTAATAGACAATGAAAAACATAAGTTATTTACTAATAAGCCTAACGATTTAATATTAGACAATTTAGTTAAATTAAGTGAAAAAGGTGCAAATATAAATATAAGAATACCTTTAATAGAAGGAGTTAATGTTGATAGAGATAATAAGGAAATTATAAAAATAATAGATTTCATAAAATTTTTAAATATCAAAAAAGTTAATTTATTGCCATACCATAATATAGGTATGCATAAATATAAAAAGCTTTATATGAATTACGAAGGCGAAAATTTAAGCAGACCTTCGGATGAAAAATTAGAAGAGATAAAAGCATTATTCGAAAAAAATAATTTTAATACAAAGATTGGGGGATAACTTTATGGAAAGAGGGAGTTTTGATAGAACTAAGAAGTTAAGAAAGCAAAGTGTTGATACACAACCATTTATAACTATTGAAAGAGCAAAACTTATAACTGAAGGATATAAAAAATATGAAGGAAGTGTTGAAATACCAGTACTTAGAGCATTAGCATTTAAGCATTATATGGAAAATAGAACTCTTTGTATAAATGATGGAGAGCTTATAGTTGGAGAAAAAGGGGATTCACCACAAAGTACACCTACTTATCCAGAATTATGTTGTCATACAATGGAAGATTTAGACATAATGGATAAAAGAGAAATTATATCATTTAAAGTAAGTGATGAAGTTAAAAAAATTCATGAAGAAGAAATAATACCTTTTTGGAAAAACAGACAAATAAGACAGAAAATAGTAAACTCTATGGAAAAAGAATGGTTAGATTGCTATGAATCTGGAATATTTACTGAGTTTATGGAACAAAGAGCACCAGGTCATACTGTTTGTGGAGGGAGTATATACAAAAAAGGATTCTTAGATTTTAAAAATGAGATTGAAGAAGAAATATCAAAATTAGATTTTATAAATGATAGTAATGCATATGATAAAAAATCACAATTAGAAGGTATGTCTATTGCTTGTGATGCAATAATATCTTATGGAAAACGTTATGCTGAATATGCTAGAGAATTAGCATCTAAAGAAAAGGATGAAAAAAAGAAAGATGATTTATTATTAATAGCAAAAAATTGTGATGTAGTTCCAGCTAATAAGCCAGAAACATTTCATCAAGCAGTACAAATGTATTGGTTTGTGCATGTTGGGGTTACAACCGAACTTAACATATGGGATGCATTTAGTCCAGGAAGATTTGATCAACATTTAAATCCTTTTTATGAAAAAGATGTTGATGACAATATATTAAATAGAGAAAAAGCTAAGGAAATATTAGAGTGTTTATGGGTTAAATTTAATAATCAACCAGCACCTCCAAAAGTAGGAGTTACGCTAAAAGAAAGTGGAACTTATACTGATTTTGCCAACATAAATACTGGTGGAATAACAGAAGATGGTAAAGATGGAGTTAATGATGTAAGTTATATAATACTAGATGTAATGGATGAAATGAAGTTATTACAACCAAGTTCAAATGTTCAGATAAGTAGAAAAACTCCAAGTAAATTTTTAAAAAGAGCTTGTGAAATATCTAGAAAAGGCTGGGGTCAACCAGCATTTTATAATACAGAAGCTATAATGCAAGAATTATTAGAGGCAGGAAAAACTATAGAAGATGCTAGATGTGGTGGAACTAGCGGATGTGTTGAAACTGGATGCTATGGTAAAGAAGCTTATATACTTACTGGATATTTAAATTTACCTAAAATACTTGAAATAACTTTAAATAATGGTATAGATCCAATGACTAATAAGAAGCTAGGTATAGAAACTGGAGATGCTAGAGAATTTAAATCGTATGAAGAATTATTTGAAGCTTTTAAAGCTCAATTACATCATTTTGTCAATATAAAGGTTAAAGGAAATAATGTAATAGAAAAAATATATCAAAAGCATATGCCAGCTCCTTTAATGAGTGTTATAGTAGAAGGGTGTATTAAAAATGCCAAAGACTATAATGCAGGAGGAGCAAAATACAATACTAAATATATACAAGGGGTTGGAATAGGAACTATAACAGACAGTTTAAGTGCAATAAAATACAATGTATTTGATAAGAAAAAATTTAGCATGGATGAGTTATTAAAAGCATTAAGTGATAATTTTAAAGAACATGAAGCTATATATAATATGGTAGTTAATAAAACTCCTAAATATGGTAATGATGATGACTATGCAGATGATTTGATGAAGGATACATTTGATGCATTTTACAATGAAGTTACAGGAAGAAAATCTCCACTAGGAGCTGATTATAGAATAAATATGTTACCTACAACTTGCCATGTATATTTTGGGGAAGTTATGGGAGCTAGTGCAAATGGAAGACTTAGTCAAAAACCATTATCAGAAGGGATATCTCCAGAAAAAGGAGCAGATACATTTGGACCAACAGCAGTTATAAAATCTTGTTCTAAGATGGATCATTTAAAAACTGGAGGAACTTTACTTAATCAAAGATTTGCACCTGCAGTTGTAGAAGGTGAACAAGGACTTGATAATATGGCTAATTTAATTAGAACATATTTTAATATGGATGGACATCATATACAATTTAATGTATTTGATAAAAATATTTTATTAGCAGCTCAAAAAAATCCGGATGAATACAAAGATCTAATAGTTAGAGTTGCAGGATATAGTGATCACTTTAATAATTTAAGTAGAGCACTTCAAGATGAAATAATAGGAAGAACTGAACAAACTTTCTAAAATAGCTAAAAAAGGGTATGTTTTAAGAATTAACATAAAGTATAAAATTTACTTAAACAATTCTTAAGACAGACCCTATATTTGTTTAATCAAAATGATAAATTTATAACATATAATAAGGAGAGATTTTAAATATGGATAAGAAAATTGGTTTTATAGGTTCAGGGAATATGGCTAAGGCTATGATAGGTGGAATAGTTAAATCAAAATTGGTAGACTCAAATAATGTAATAGCTTCTGATTTAAATGAGTTAGTACTTGAAAATGTTAAAAATGAATATGGCATAAATGTAACTACAAACTCTAAAGAAGTAGTGAAATTTAGTGATATAGTTATAGTAGCTGTAAAGCCTAATGTTTATGATATAGTTTTAGAAGGTGTTAAAGAACTAATAGACAATGAAAAAATAATAGTTACAATAGCTGCAGGAAAAACTATAGAATCAATAGAAAATGTTATAGGTAATGATAAAAAAGTTATAAGAACTATGCCAAATACACCAGCACTTGTAAATGAAGGAATGAGTGCACTTTGCAAAAATAAAAATATAACAGATGAAGAATTAAATATAGTCAAAGAAATTTTTAATTCATTTGGTAAAGCTGAAATAGTAAATGAATATTTAATAGATTCTGTAATAGGTGTTAGTGGTTCAGCACCAGCATATGTATTTATGTTTATAGAAGCTATGGCAGATGCTGCTGTTTTAGCTGGAATGCCAAGAAATCAAGCTTATACATTTGCAGCTCAAGCTGTTATGGGTTCTGCAAAGATGGTTCTTGAAACAGATAAACATCCAGGCGAATTAAAAGATATGGTGTGTTCTCCAGGAGGAACTACAATAGAAGCAGTTAAAACTTTAGAAGCAGAAGGGTTTAGAAGTGCAGTTATAAAAGCAATAGGTGACTGTATAGAAAAATCTAAAGAAATGAGTAAATAATAAAAAAGATGTCTTAAAATTATAATAAATTTTAAGACATCTTTTTTATAGTATATGATCAAGATTATACCTTTCAGATTCTATCATACGATGTAGATATATTTTTATATTTTCTATTTGTTCTAAACAGCTTCCTATATCTTTTAAATAGATACCATCAGATAATATATTAAAAGATAGTTCGATATCTCCTAAATGAGAATGATTTAAAAATTTAAACCAATGTCTAGAGTCTTTCATAAAATTTTTCTTTATTTTGTTATTTAATTTATCGCATTCTTGCCAATCTTCATTTTTTACATATACTTCAAGCTTATTTAAAGATTCTACATAGGTATCTGCAAAATCTTCTGCTTTAAAAGATACAAATAAGCCTAAACTAACAAGTAATATAGTCCAAATCATAGTAAAGATAATAGATTTCAATATATCACCTCTTAAGTAATTATTTTCTTTGTATGAAAAAATTGTCTTTTTCATCTAATATACAAATTAAAGTATCAGAAATAGAGTTGATATTATTTTTTTTAAGTTCTGATAAAAGCCAATTCGTATTTTTATTTATACTTTCAAGATTACATTTTATTAATCGACCATCTAATATCAAAGGAATAGGTAAGTGATTAAAGTTTTCTTTAGGAATTTTTTCATAGCCAGGATTAGGAACTATACTAAGATTTCCATCAGTTTCAAGTATTACATAATAAACATCTTTTAAGTTAAAGTACCCCTGAATTCTAAGTTGTTCTAAAAGTTCATCCATAGTTACTCTTTCAAGTTTTAAAGCATTGTAATTAATTTTACCTTTATCTATAAGGATAGCAGGTTTTCCATTTAATAAGAGTCTAAAACTTCTACATTTTAAAGTTAAATAAGAAATTATTATTTGCATAAATACTAAACCAGTAATAGCTGCAATTCCATAAACTATAGGAATTTCATTATTTTGCATAGGGATAGCAGCAACTTCAGCAATTAAAAGAGTTATAACTAAATCAAAAGAATTCATTTCAGCTATTTCGCCTTTTCCCATAATACGAAGTGATATTAAAACTGCTATATAAAGAACTATACTTCTAATTAAAACAACAATCATAGACTACCATCCTTTATTATATATTTAACGTTGAATTAGATATATAATATTATTTGTAATTATTTAAAATATATACAGTTAAAAATTAAATGATATCTTTAAAATAATTTATAAATTTGGTATAATTAATTTTAAATTCAAAAAATCGACAACAAAATATATAATGAAGTAATTTAAGGAGGGCTAGTTGTGGCTAAAAGAAAACAAGTACACGTTCCTATAGAAAAAATACAAGAACAAGATAGATTTATAGAGGCAATAGCTGAAACTACTAATAGATATTATGCTATACATGGAAGAAAGCCAAGATATATGATACAAACTTTTGGATGTCAAATGAATGAACATGACTCTGAAAAGTTATGTGCAATGCTTGAGGAAATGGGTTATACTCAAGGATTAACTGCAGCTGAGTGTGAATTAGTAATTTACAATACTTGTGCAGTAAGAGAAAATGCAGAGCTTAAAGTTTACGGAAATTTAGGACAATTAAAACCTTTAAAGAAGAAAAATCCAGATTTAAAAATAGCTGTATGTGGATGTATGATGCAACAAAGTCATGTAGTAGATGAAATAAAAACTAAATATAGACATGTAGATCTAGTATTTGGTACACATAACTTATACAAATTCCCTGAGTTATTAGCAAGTTCTATGGACTCACAAAGAACGTTAATAGATGTTTGGGATGTTGATGGAGAAGTTGTAGAAGGTCTTAGAAGTAATAGAAAATTTGAATTAAAAGCATTTGTAAATATAATGTATGGATGTAATAATTTCTGTACTTACTGTATAGTACCGTATACTAGAGGTAGAGAAAGAAGTAGAACTCCAGAAGATATAATAAATGAGATAAAAGAATTAGTTGCAAACGGAACAAAAGAAGTAACATTACTTGGACAAAATGTTGACTCATACGGTAAAACATTAGAAAATCCAATAAGATTTGACCAATTATTAAGAATGGTAAATGATATAGAAGGATTAGAAAGAGTAAGATTTATGACTTCTCATCCAAAAGATATATCTGATGAAGTTATATATGCAATAAGAGATTGTGATAAAGTTTGTGAATTTTTACATTTACCAATTCAGTGTGGAAGTACTAAATTACTTAAAGCAATGAATAGACATTACACTAAAGAATATTACTTAGAAATAATAGAAAAAGCTAGAAAAGAAGTTCCAGATATAGCTTTCTCTACTGACCTGATGATAGGGTTCCCAGGAGAAACTGAAGAAGATTTACTTGATACAATAGATGTAGTTAAAAAAGTTAGATATGATTCTGCATTTACATTTATATATTCAAAGAGACAAGGAACACCTGCTGCTAAAATGGAAAATCAAATACCTGAAAATATAAAACATGAAAGATTTAATAAAGTATTAGAAGAAGTAAATAAAATCTGTGAAGAAATAAGTAAATCATATGAAGGAAAAACTGTTGAAGTTTTAGTTGAAGGAAAAAGTAAAACAGATGACAATAAATTTACTGGTAGAACAAGACAAAACAAACTAGTTAATTTTGAATCTGACAGAGAAGATATAATAGGAACTCTTGTAAATGTTAAAATTACAGAGTCAAAGACATTCTCATTAAACGGAATAATGGTAGATTAGAAAATTATTTAAAAAAAACAGCCACAAAGGCTGTTTTTTTATGTATAATATAGTTGTAAATGATATATAAGTTAATTAATTTTATATACATGAAATCGTATATAACTATCTAGGAAAATGTTATCATTTAGGGGTTGATGTTATATATGATGTATCTAAAATTAAAATATAAATTATTTGGCAGAATGGAGATAGAGTTATGGGAAGTAAAATTGTTAAAAAGAAAAAACTAACAGATAGTATTTATCTAATGGATATAGAAGCTCCAAGAGTTGCAAAAGCTTCTAAGCCAGGACAATTTATTATTGTAAAAAATGATGAAAAAGGTGAGAGGATACCTCTTACAATAGCTGACTATGACACTAATAAGGGAACGGTTAGTATAGTATTCCAAACTGTTGGAGCTAGTACTAAACAACTTGAAACATTTGAAGAAGGGGATTATGTTGCTGATTTTGTTGGACCATTAGGCATGCCTAGTGAGTTTGTTGAAGAAGACATAAATGAATTAAAAAATAAAAAAATGATATTTGTAGCTGGAGGAGTTGGAGCTGCACCAGTATATCCACAAGTTAAGTGGTTTAAAGAACATGGAATAGATGTTGATGTTATAGTTGGATCTAGGACAAAAGATTTATTAATTTTAGAAGATGAAATGAGAGAAGTCGCTGGAAATCTTTATATTTGCACAGATGATGGTACATATGGATTTAATGGAAGAGTTACAGATTGCTTAAAAGATTTAGTTGAAAATCAAGGTAAAAAGTATGATCATGCAGTGGTTATAGGACCTATGATAATGATGAAATTTATGTGTATGTTAACTAAAGATTTAGGTATACCTACTACAGTAAGTTTAAACCCTATAATGGTTGATGGAACAGGAATGTGTGGAGCATGCAGAGTTAATGTTGGTGGTAAAATAAAATTTGCATGCGTAGATGGGCCTGAATTTGATGGGCACTTAGTTAATTTTGACGAGTCTATGAGAAGACAGGCTATGTATAAAACAGAAGAAGGAAGAGCCATACTAAAACAAGAAGAAGGGGATACGCATCAACATGGCGGATGCGGATGTGGAGGTAATTAATCATGAGCAAAGTTAAAGTACCAGTTAGACACCAAGAAGCTGAAGTTAGAGTTAAAAATTTCGATGAAGTTTGTTTAGGATATAATAAAGAAGAAGCAATACAAGAAGCTAGTAGATGCTTAGAATGTAAAAAACCAAGATGTGTAACTGGATGTCCAGTTGAAATTAATATACCGGGATTTATTGGTAAATTAAAAGAGGGTGACATTGAAGGTGCTGCTAAAGTAATAGCTAAAGATAGTTCACTTCCTGCTGTATGTGGAAGGGTTTGCCCTCAGGAAAATCAATGTGAGGGAGTATGTGTTCTTGGAATAAAATCAGATGCAGTAGCAATAGGAAAATTAGAAAAGTTTGTTGCAGATTATTCTAGAGAACATAATTTTGATTTAGCTATAAAACAAGAACCAAATAATATAAAAGTTGCTGTCATAGGAAGTGGTCCTGCTGGGCTTGCTTGTGCAGGTGACTTAGCTAAATTAGGGTATGATGTTACTATATTTGAAGCAATGCATGAACCTGGTGGAGTTTTAACTTATGGAATTCCTGAATTTAGATTACCTAAAGATGGTGTTGTGAAGCCAGAAATAGAAAATATAAAAAATTTAGGTGTACATATAGAAACAAATATAATAATAGGAAGAACTATAACTATAGATGAATTATTAAATGAAGAAGGATTTGAAGCTGTATTTATAGGTTCAGGGGCAGGACTACCTAAGTTTATGGGAATAGCAGGAGAAAATGCTAATGGAGTATGCTCTGCTAATGAATTTTTAACAAGAGTAAATTTAATGAAAGCATATAGAGAAGATTATATGACTCCAGTAAGAGCTGGTAAAAGTGTTGCAGTAATAGGAGGAGGAAATGTTGCTATGGATGCTGCTAGAACTGCAGCTAGATTAGGAGCAGAAACTCACATAGTATATAGAAGAGGAGAAGCAGAGCTTCCTGCTAGACTTGAAGAAGTTCACCATGCTAAGGAAGAAGGAGTAATATTTGATACTTTAACTAATCCAGTAGAAATTTTAACTGATGAAAATGGAGAAGTTAAAGGTATGGTATGTGTAAAAATGGAATTAGGAGAAGCTGATGCATCAGGAAGAAGAAGACCTAAACCTATAGAAAACTCTGAGTTTATTATGGAAGTAGATACAGTTATTATGGCTCTTGGAACATCTCCAAATCCATTAATAACATCTACTACAGAAGGTTTAGATACAAATAAATGGGAATGTATAGTAGCTGATGACAATGGTGTAACTTCTAAAGATGGAGTTTTTGCTGGAGGAGATGCAGTTACAGGTGCAGCAACAGTTATATCTGCGATGGGTGCTGGTAGAAAAGCAGCAAAAGCGATAAATGAATATTTAAAAAATAAAACAGCTGAAAATGCTAATATATAGTTGATAAAAATGAGTATCTCAAAGTGCAATTTAACATTTAGAGATACTCATTTTTTAAATATTTATTTTAATAACTTTAAAAAATTATCAAGTATTTTACCGGTTATTCCCCATATAACATAGTTTTTATACATATAAAATAAAGAATCATAGTATCCTCCTTGAAACTTATAGTTTTTTTTATGAGGAATTAATTCATAAGGAAAATTTTTATTTGGGATAACCTTAACTTCATTTTCATATTTAATAGGTTCATTTTCCAGTAAGTGAGATATAGGAACTAAAAATATATGGTCTACTTCATCTTTATTTATATTTAATATATCTATATTTTTTATAATTCCAACAAATGGATGAATTATAAGATTTGAAGGACTTATAAATAAATCAAGTTCACTTAAAATTTCAATATTGCTAGAAATTGTTCCTAATTCTTCACAGGTTTCTCGTACACAAGCTTCATAGGGAGTTTCATTAACTTCTATTTTTCCTCCAGGAAAAGATATTTCACTAGGTTGAGATTTTAAAGTTTTAGAACGTACTTCAAATAATATAAAGTGAGAATCTTTTAGTTTAATTATTGGTATTAAAACAGATGCTTTTTTCATATTTTCATGGCCATTTATATATGGAGTATAATCTTTAAAAATGTCTTTTAAATCTTTTATCAATGTAAATACCTCGATTCTTATTTTAGTTATATTACTATTATATAACTAAGGTCAGTTTATACACTTAAAAACTTGTAAAAATATATATTCAAAGTTTAAAATATATAAAAATTAATAGCTTATTATAGTGAATAAGCCACTAAAACCTTAAAAATACATGACTAAATTAAAAATTTATGTATAATATTAAATAGGATATTAAATAGTAAGGAGAATTTAAGATGACTGAAGACAACAATGTTCAATCAATAGAGAATATAATAAAAGATAATAATTTAAAAGTATGTTTAAAATATGACAAAAATTACATAGAGATACCTAACATTTTAATAGAAAAATACAAAGATGAAACATCTATTATAAATGATTACATAAGAATATATAATAATTTAACAAAGCTTAAAGAATATATAAGTAAATACTTATTTGATGAAAACAGTAGTATAAGTATAGAAAAAATAGGGAACTTATTACTTAATATAAAATCAGAAGAAAATCTAGAAAAAATACAACCTTACATTAATATAAATATAAATAAATTAGAAGAGAAGTTTAAATATTTATTAGCTTACTTTAATGTAAGAATAGAAGAAATTAATACTTTAAAAGAAGAAATAAAACTTAATTATATAAACAATTCTTATAATGAAGGTAATATTTTGGATAAATCTTATTTAGATGAATTAATATACAAAATTCAAAGTTCAAGAATGTATACTTTAATAAAAAAATCAAGATATGGTTCTATATCTAAAGAATACAACTTATTAGATTTAAGTGATATAACTGATTATAATACAGAAGAAATGGGAGGAGAATATAGTCCTATCTTAGTAATATATAAACCTGCTAAGTATGTAAGAGGAGAGTATGTACTTGATGATATAAATTATATATACATAAAGAGGCAACCATTAAAGGCGCTTATACATCAAGAAAAATTAAATGAAAAAGGTAGAGATGGCATGGGTGCTATAACATATATAAAACTTAAGCATGATTTAACTAATGAAAACTTACAAGAAATAATGGCTGAGCTATATGTTTATGGACAACAAAATAATATATCTTTTGAAAATATAAAACTAGCAGACATAACATCTAATAAAGTATGGTTAACAGCAGATAGATTAAAAAAAGAATTTAAGGAGCTTAGATATTATCACAAAAATTTAACTCAAAAAGTAAAAGATATATATGATTCTACAGGAGTTTATTATACACAAATAAGTGGTAAATATATATTTAGCACAAGGGAATTTTTACATTGTTACAAAGCATATAAAAATAAAGATATAAATGGATAGATAAAAATAAGTAGCTAACATATATTAGCTACTTATTTTTATCTAATTCATATTTAAACTACTTTGTATTCAGTTTTCTTACACTCTTCAATAGTAGCGTTACATTTAATTAAAGTTTCTTCTTTAGATAAAACTTTAAGCCTATTTGGACTATCATATATAACTTAAAAAATATCTACAGTCATACTTTCTATATAAACTTTTTTTATACTATCAACTTCATCTATAACACGTCTAAATGCAGTAAAAATTTATGAGGTAGATGATAGATTAGGGAGTACTGAAGTTGGTAAAGACGTAGATATATCTATATTTACAGAAAATCCTATGGAAGTTTTTACTGAAACTTTATATATAATATAAGAATTAGATAATATAACAATAAAAAGTGCATTAAAATAAAGTATTTATTTTAATGCACTTTTTATTATTGTGTAAATACAAAATATTATGATTTTTAGTGACAGAAAAAGAAGATAAAAAGTAAGTAATTTACAATACATTTGATAATAAAATATATTAAAGTGGGAGGATGATTATACATGACATTTAAAAGAAAAATATCAATTATGGCGCTAATTACAATTTTATCTTTATCTATGTTAGGTGGATGCACTAGTAATGAAAATAGCGGTAAAACAATTAATTCAGCAGAATTATTAAAAAATAAAGATGCAAGACTTGCAATAACAATGGCAGTAGACAAAGAAAAAATAACTGATATTATATTAAATAATGGATCAAATCCTATAAACTATTATACTCCAGAAGGATTAGCTATTAATAATGAAGGAAAAGACTATATAGATAAAATAAAAAATATGGGAAGAGGATATAATTTAAAGCTAGCTATAACACATTGGGATAAAGCCAAAGATGAACTAGATTTTGATAAAGTAACTATAGAAGTACTTACATCAGATGCCGAAAGTAGCAAAAGAGTAGGTGAGTTCTTTCAAAATCAACTGCAAAATAATTTAGAAGGATTGAAAGTAGAGCTAAAGCAAGTTCCTTTTAAACAAAAACAACAGTTAGAATCTGAAAGAGATTATGATTTAGTATATAGTTCATGGGTAGCTGATTATCCAGATCCTTTAACATTTTTAGAAACATTTACTACTAACGGTAAATTTGGTAAAAATAGTGGTTATGATAGCAAAGAGTA
Source organism: Paeniclostridium hominis (assembly GCF_014306135.1). Taxonomy (NCBI): domain Bacteria; kingdom Bacillati; phylum Bacillota; class Clostridia; order Peptostreptococcales; family Peptostreptococcaceae; genus Paeniclostridium; species Paeniclostridium hominis. Next base: position 1,406,121 of record NZ_JACRWD010000001.1, on the reverse strand, counting down.
TAATAAATTGATAGAAGAAGGTAAAAATGAAGCTACAATTGATGGTAGTTGGGATAAGTATTCAAAAGCAGAAGAGATATTACTTAGTGATGCTTTTATAATGCCATTATTTCAAAGCAGTAGTGCCTATATACAAAAAGAATATGTTGATGGAATAACTATAATTCCATATGGAGCAAAATATGCATATAAATGGGCTAGTGTAAATGGGAGAAATGAGTTAAACTTAACTAGCAATTCAGATATACCATCACTAGATATGAGTAGAGCTACAGATTCATTATCATTTAGTGCTGCAAATAATGTAATGGAAGGGCTTGTGAGAGTAGATAATAATGGTAATGTAGTAGAAGGGATAGCTAAATCTTGGAAGTCATCAGAAGATAAGAAAACTTGGACTTTTAATTTAAGAAAAAATGCTAAATGGAGTAATGGTGATAATGTAAGTGCTTATGATTTTGAGTATGCATTTAAAAGAACGTTAAACCCAGATACAGCTTCTCAGTACGGATTTATAATGTATGATATCGTTGGAGCAAAAGATTATAATATAGGAAAAACTAAAGATGCTGAAACTGTAGGAGTTAAGGCTATAGATGACTATACCTTAGAAGTTAATTTAGTAAGACCTGTAAATTATTTTGATAAACTTATGTCATTTCCAGTATTTTTTCCACAGAATGAAAAATTTGTAAAAGGGCAAGGAGACAAATATGGAACAACTAGTAAATCAACATTATATAATGGACCGTTTACATTGACTAAATGGAAATTAGATGACGTTTATGTTATGAGTAAGAATAAAGGTTATTGGGATAAAGATACTGTAAAATTAGAATCAGTCAATACAAAAATAGTAAAAGAAGGATCTGCTGATGTAAACTTATATGAAAATGGAGATATAGATTTTGTAGGTATAACCAATGAATTTATTGATAAGTATAAAAATACTGAAGAATTTATGACTAGTAAAAATGCAACTACATTTTTTATGCTTATAAATGGAAATAAGGAAAATTAACTTATATAATAAAAGGCTATGATTTATAATCATAGCCCTGATAAAAATTAAAATTCAAAGGAAATTATATTTAAACATAAGCTATGAATAAATATAATTTCCAACTTTTAGTCTTTAGTAATATGCAAGTTTAAATTTATATATAGGATATACTAGTAGTCATAACCTCTTCTATTTTTTTTACAATGTTCATAATTATCTCTTTCATAGTAGTCATTTTTTTTCCAATTATCTTTTTCTCTATAATAGTCATTTTCATAGCATTTATCATTATAATATTTGCAATCATATTTAGTTTTATGATCATAGTGATAAACATCATATTCATAGAAGTGATCTGTAACATAATCATAATCAGTTATATAATAATGGTTACATTTTTTGTAGTAATTGTCATAGTAATTTTTATTTTCAACACAGTAGTCTTTACCATCTATATATTTACAATCTTCATAATGATTAACTTTGCCCTTCATTTTTTTACAGCAATCATCATGATGATGTTTTTTACATTCACAATGACATTTTTCATGTCTATCGTGTTCTCTACATTCATGTCTGTCATGTTCTTTCCAGTCACAATGACATTTTTCATGTCTATCGTGTTCTCTACATTCATGTCTGTCATGTTCTTTCCAGTCACAATGACATTTTTCATGTCTATCATGTTCTCTACACTCATGTCGGTCACATTTTTTAAAGTCATACTTGTTATCATATTCATTATAATATCCCATCGATAATAACCTCACTTATTTTATATTTTTTATAGTAAATCCAAGCAGGTAAATAAGCTTTCTTGACTTAAGACCCTTCTTGAAAATCACTATAATACAATATATGGAGAAACACATATAAATGTGACAATTTATAGAAAAAAATAAAAAATAAAAAATAAAAATACATGAAAATATCTAAAAATAACATATAGAATTTATAATGAGTATGTTAATATTAATACATAAAAAAACCCCTTGATTTAAAGGGGTTAATTTAACAATATATAGTTTATAGTAAATTCAATAAGCTAACAAAGTGAAAATTTATTAGAATTTATAATTTTCTTTATATTTTTTACAGTATTCACAGTTACATTTTTCATAGTATTCGTCTTTTTTACCATACTCATCTTCATTATAGTAATTATCTTTTTTGTAGCAATCTTTTTCTTTGTAGTAGTCATCTTTCTTATAATAGTCATTTTCATAGCATTTATCTTGATAATATTTGCAATCATATTTAGTTTTATGATCATAGTGATAAACATCATATTCATAGTAATGATCTGTAATATAATCATAATCAGTTATATAATAATGATTGTATTTTTTATAATAATTATCATAGTAATTTTTATTTTCAATACAATAGTCTTTACCATCTATATATTTGCAATCTTCATAATGATTAACTTCACCTTTTATTTTTTTGCAGCAATCATCATTATGATGATGTTTTTTGCATTCACAATGACATTTTTCATTTCTATCATATTTTTTATAGTCATATTTATTGTCATATTCATTATAGTATTCCATGGATAATAACCTCTCCTATTTTATTATTTTTATAGTAAAATTAAGAAGTGTGCTAAACTTAATTTAGTTTCTATCTTGAAAATTACTATAATACTATATATGGAGAAACGTATATAAATGTGATGCTTTATAAAAAAAATATATAAAAGATAATAATATAGATATAAATATAAGTACTTAAATATGATATAATATGTAGAACATAGAGGAGGAAGAGCGTATGAATATAGAGAAAAATAAATTAACTCCTATGATGAGGCAATATTTTGAAGTTAAAGATAGATATAAAGATTGTATAATGTTTTTTAGACTTGGAGATTTTTATGAAATGTTTTTTGAAGATGCAATAGTAGCTTCAAAGACTTTAGAAATAGCTCTAACAGGAAGAGAATGTGGTATGAGTGAGAGAGCACCTATGTGTGGAGTACCATTTCATTCATCTCAAAACTATATATCAAGGTTAGTTGAAAATGGATATAAAGTAGCTATCTGTGAACAAGTTGAAGATGTAAGTGCATCAAAGGGAATAGTCAAAAGAGATGTTGTAAGAGTTATAACACCAGGGACTGTACTTGAAGGGAATTTACTAGAAAATAAAAAAAATAACTACTTATTAGCGATGTATACTAAAAATGACAAAATAGGAATTTCTTATACTGATATAAGTACTGGAGAAGTTAACTCAACTTACTTAAATGAAGATAAATTAGTAGAAGAAATAGCTAAAATACATCCAACAGAGATAATAGCTAATGATGTTAATACAATAGAACAAATAAGAAATATAGCTAGTTTAAGTAATATATATATAAATGAAAACTTTGATGAAAGTTACCTAAATGAAAATATATTAGGTAAGTATTTTAATAAAGAATACTTAGAAAAATTAAATATGGATGAATATGGACTTATAAGTTCAAGTTTATGTATAATCCTAAATTATATATATAACACTCAAAAGCAAGTAACATCTAATATAAACAATATAAATATATATAACTCACAAGAATACATGATATTAGATATGTTCACTAGAAATAATCTAGAGTTAACTTCAACTATAAGAGGTAATGCTAAAAAGGGTTCATTACTTCATGTTCTAGATAAAACTTCTACAGCTATGGGTGGTAGAATGCTTAGAAAGTATGTAGAAGAGCCATTAGTAAATAAAGTGAAAATAGAAAAAAGACTTAATGTAATAGAAGAATTAAAAGAAGATTTTATGTTAAGAGAAGATTTAATAGATGTATTAAAAAATGTATATGATATAGAAAGAATATGTGGAAAAATAGCATTTGAAAAAGTTACTCCTAAGGAAATGATACATTTAAAAAATTCTGTAGAAAAACTTCCAATGCTTAAAAATATAATAAATTCATCAAATGCAGATATACTTAAAAAGTATATATCAAATATGGATGATTTAAATGATATATATTCTTTAATAGATAGTGCCATACTTGAAGACCCATCTATAACTATAAAAGATGGGAATATAATAAAATCTGAATTTAATGATGAACTAAATGATTTAAGAGATATCTCTAAAAATGGAGCCTTTATGATAAAGGAAATTGAAAATAGAGAAAAAGAAAAAACAGGAGTTAAATCATTAAAGGTAGGATTTAACAAAGTATTTGGTTATTATATAGAAATAACTAAAGCTAATTTAGCTAGTGCAAATATAGATGATAGTTATATAAGAAAACAAACGTTAAGTAATGCAGAAAGATATATAACTAGTGAATTAAAAGAAATAGAAGATAAAATTTTAAATGCTGAAGAAAAAATAAAAAGCTTAGAGTATGAGATATTTGTAAATATAAGAAATAATATATACGAAAATATAGATAGAATACAATCAGTAGCAAAAACTATAGCTAATATAGATGTATTTGTTTCATTAGCTACTGTTGCTTATATAAATAATTATGTAAAACCTATAATAAATGAAGATAATAAACTTGATATAAAAAATGGTCGTCATCCTGTGGTTGAAAGCATTGTAGGAGAAGAAAACTTCGTTCCAAATGACACATATTTAAATCAAGGTGAAAATATTATAAATATAATAACAGGTCCAAATATGGCAGGGAAATCTACTTATATGAGACAAACTGCAGTTATAGCTTTGATGGCTCATATTGGTTCATTTGTTCCAGCAGAGTATGCAAATATTCCAATATTAGATAGAATATTTACTAGAGTTGGAGCTAGTGATGATTTATCTCAGGGTCAATCTACATTTATGGTTGAGATGACAGAAGTTTCTCAGATACTTAAAAATGCAACAGATAAAAGTTTAGTAATCCTTGATGAAATCGGTCGTGGAACTAGTACTTATGATGGTATAAGTTTAGCTTGGTCTATAGTTGAATATATACAAAAAAATATTAAATGTAAAACTTTATTTGCAACACACTATCATGAATTAGTCGAACTTGAAGATGAATTTAGTGATGTTAAAAATTATTCAGTTGCAGTGTGTGAAAATAATGATGGAATAGTATTTTTAAGAAAAATTATAGAAGGTGGAGCGGATAAAAGTTACGGTATATATGTTGCAGAACTTGCTAAGTTACCACAAGAAGTTATAAAAAGGTCAAAAGAAATACTAATAGATTTAGAGAAAAATCATATACAAAATAATTTAAAAGAAAGTAGTAACGATAAAGATTTATCAAATAGTACAAATTTAAACGTATCTGTAAATAACAACGAATTTAAATCAGATGTTATAGATAAAGAATTATATGATAGTTTAAAATTAGAATATGATAATTTAAAAGATAAAATAAATCAAAAAGAAGAAAAATATATTTTAGATATTGAAAAACTAGAAAGTGAAGTAAATAAACTTAAAAAAGAAAATTCTAACACAGATGAAGTTGCTATAACACAAATATCATTTGACACAATTTATGATAATGATTTAATTAATGATATTAAAAATTTAGATATTTTAAATATGACACCATTAGATGCTATGAATGCTTTATATAATTTACAAAGTAAAGCTAAAAAAATTAAGTAAATTTATAAATAATAAGGATTATAGCTAACTATAGTCCTTATTATAATTTTAAAAATTAAATAAAAGTAAATTTCAATATAAAGTGAGGTGAATATATGGCTAGAATTAATATATTAGACGAAGCTACTATAAATCAATTACAAGCTGGGGAGGTTGTAGAAAGACCTTCTTCTGTTGTTAAAGAACTTGTAGAAAATTCAGTAGATGCAGGTAGCAAAAAAATAATAGTTGAGATTGAAGATGGTGGTAAGAAATTTATTAGAATAACCGACAATGGTAGTGGGATAGATTCTAGTGAAGTTGAAAAAAGTTTTTTAAGACATGCTACAAGTAAAATTAATAAAATTGATGATTTATACGATTTATATTCTTTAGGATTTAGAGGTGAGGCTCTAGCTTCCATAGCTTCTGTGGCTAAAATAGAAATGATTACTAGACCTAAAGATGAGCCTGTAGGAACTAAAATTTTAGTTGAAGGTGGAAATATAAAACTAAAAGAACCAGTAGGTACGAACAATGGGACAACTATTATGGTTCGAGATTTATTTTTTAATACTCCTGTTAGACAAAAGTTTTTAAAATCAACTCATGCTGAAACTATAAATATAAGTGACTTAATAAACAAGTTAGCAATAGGAAATCCTAATGTCAGTATAAAATATGTAAATAATAAAAAAACTATGTTAAATTCACCAGGTGATGGTAAACTTATAAACACTATAAGAAGTATTTATGGAAAAGATATAACTGAAAATTTAATAGAGTTAAACCATGAAAGTCAGTTTTTTAAGATAAGTGGTTATATAGGAAATAATAATGTGTATAGAGCAAATAAAAATCTTCAACACATATATATAAATAAAAGATATGTAAAAAGTAAAGTTATATTAGACGCTATAAGTGAAGGATATAAATCACTTATACCTATAAATAAACATGCAGTTTGTTTTTTAAATATAGAAATAGATCCATCTAAAATAGATGTTAATATACATCCAACTAAGCTTGAACTTAAATTTGAAAATGAACAACAAATATATGTAGAGCTTAAAGAGTATATAAGAAGTTCTTTAATAAGGTCTAACTTAATAGGTAAGTATGAAACTTTTGATAAAAAGGAAAATCTAATATCAAAGCCTATAACTAGTCCTAAAAAAATAGAAAATAAAAGTGAGCAAATTAATGTTGATAACTTAAATCAAGGAATACTAAATAACTTAGAAAAAGAATATAAAAATCAAACATATAATTTTGAAGAACTAGAAGAGAGAAATAAGCTTGAAAAAGAATTTAAAGAATCTAAAAATACAATAAATCAATTAAAAACTGATGAAGTTATAGTTTTAGATGAAGCTATAGATTTAAATAAAGTATATAGTTTTAATGATTTACTAGAACTTGAAAAAAAAGAGGAAGCAAAAAAATTAGATGATGATATTTATAAAAAAAATAATGAGATATATACACAATCTAATAATTTAGAAAATCAAAGTATAAATGAAGATAGTATATCTTATGAAAAAAATATGCATCAACCTGAATTTATTGAAGATAAAAAACATCAGTTTTGTCTTAATGAATATATAGTTATAGGGATAATATTTAAAACTTATATAATACTTCAAAGAGGAAGCAATATGTATTTACTAGATCAGCATGCAGCACATGAAAGAGTATTATATGAAAGATATATGGACAAGTTTTATAATATGGATATAAATATGCAAATGTTACTTGATCCTATAGTTTTAGAACTATCTACAACAGATATGTTAAAAATTGAAAAGAACATAGATTTATTTATGAAATTCGGGTTTGAAATAGAGATATTTGGTAAAAATCATATAATGATAAGATGTGTACCAACAATATTTGGAACTCCAGAATCAGAAAAATTTATCTTAGATATAATTGATAATATAGATGAGATAAATAACAATTATGAACTTAAAGGTGAAAAATTTGCATCTATGGCTTGTAAATCAGCTATAAAGGCTAATGATACTATATATGAAGAAGAAATAAATAGTTTATTAAAACAAATAGAAATGTGTAAAAACCCTTTTACATGTCCGCATGGTAGACCAATATTTGTAGAGATATCAAAGACAGAAATAGAAAAAATGTTTAAAAGAATTATGTAAGAAAGAAGGGGAGAGCATGAAGAAAATACCTTTAGTTATACTAACAGGGCCAACAGCAGTTGGTAAGACGAACTTATCAATACAACTAGCAAAGAAACTTAATATGGATATTATATCAGCTGATTCTATGCAAATATATAAATATATGGATATAGGAAGTGCCAAGGTAACGACTAATGAGATGCAAGGAATTAAACATTATTTAATAGATGAAGTTAATCCTGATTTTAGTTTTTCTGTTTCAGAGTTTCAAAAAATGGCTAATAATTATATAGATGAAATAGTAAAAAATAATAAAATTCCTTTAGTAACTGGGGGTACAGGACTTTATTTAAATTCACTTATATATAATATGGATTTTGCAAAATCTGATGCAGATAATAAACTAAGGGAATCTTTAAGATTAGAACTTGAAGAAAAAGGTATAGATTATATGCATAATAAGTTAAAAGAATTAGACGAAGAGGCAGCAAATAGAATTCATAAAAATAATACTAAAAGAGTTATAAGAGCACTTGAAGTTTGTTTAAGCGGGAAAAAAATGAGTGATTTTAGTAATGATCTTAAACTAAATGAAAAATATGAACCTATAATAATAGTATTAAATAGAGATAGAAGTCATTTGTATAAAAGAATAGATATGCGTGTTGATTTAATGATTAAAGAAGGTTTGGAAGATGAAGTTAAAAAATTAATATCTATGGGATATACAAAAGATTTAATATCTATGCAAGGTATAGGATATAAAGAAATAATAAAATATTTAGATGGCGAGTATAGCTATGATGAAGCTATAGAAATTATAAAACGCGATTCAAGAAGATATGCTAAAAGACAATTGACATGGTTTAGAAGATATAAAGATGCAATGTGGTTTGACTTAGATGAATATAAGGATGAAAAAATACTTTTAAATGATGTAATTACTTATATTGAAAAAAAGGTAAATCTTGTGTAATATAGAATATAATATATATAAAATAAATTAAATATGATAAATCATTTTGGAGGGTATTAAACTAATGAAAAGTACAGTTTTAAATTTACAGGACTTATTCCTAAATAATGCAAGAAAAGAAAGAATACCTGTAACAATTTTTTTAATGAATGGAGTTCAAGTTAAGGGATACGTTAAGGGATTTGATAGCTATATAGTATTATTAGAAGGTGAAAATAAGCAACAAAATCTTATATATAAGCATGCAGTATCTACTATAATACCAGGAAAACCTATGAATTTTAATAATAACAATAATAACAATAATCAAGGATACAACAAAAATTACAACGAAAATAAATAATTAATAAGATATATTTAAATTGAAAATCTTGAAAGCTTATAGCTTTCAAGATTTTTTTATTTAAAAATTTTTTATATTATAAAACATAAAATGTTTAATTAACAAAATATAAAGTTATATTAATAATCTTTAATTTATATAATTTATTAGATTATATAAAGAGAGAAGTGATAATATGAATTATTTAAGTTATTTAAATATAAGAAACTTTAGAGGAGTTAAAAACCTAGAACTTAATGATTTATCAACTATAAATATAATAGTAGGAGATAATAATAGTGGGAAAACTTCTCTTTTAGAAGCTATATCTCTTTTAGAAAATCCAGATAGTATAAGGCATATGCTTGTTAATGCATCGAAAAGAGATAGTAATAACACATCAAAATTTGAACTTTTTTTAGAGATGTTTCCTAAAAACCAAGATGAAAATAAAGGTATACATATAAATTCAATTATAAATAAATGCGAAAATGAATTGGAGATAAAAGGTAATTTAAGTGATATTATAGACTTTAATGAAAATGATGCAAATTTTGACTGTAAAGTATTTGAAGGTATCGTTAGGTTAAAGCAAAATGATGAAGAGCTAATAAATAAAGAAATATATATTCAAGAAAATAAGCAACTAAGATCTAGTGGAAGTTATTATCTTATAAAAATAGTATATGTAACTCCATATGATCACTTTAGAGAAAATGTGTTAAATAATACAATAGAAGTTATAAAAGATGGAGACAAAGATAAATTAATCAAATTACTTCAAATGTTTGATGAAAATATTTTAAGTTTTGAGGTTTTGCCTAATAGATATATGAATAATTCATCTATTTATATAAATCATAAAAAATATAAATTAATACCTTTATCTAGTTTTGGAGATGGTGTAAAAAAAGTAATAACACTAGCTTCAGCAATAGTTAGTGCTAAAGATGGAATTTTATTAATAGATGAAATAGAAACAGCTATTTACAAAGATATGGTAAGTGAGGTTTTTAGATGGTTTGTAAAGGCTTGTATAGAATATAAAGTTCAATTGATTTCAACTACTCATAGTTTAGAAGTAATAGATGCAATGATTGAAGGTATAGGTAATAAACTAGATGATTTAACATGTTTTAGAATAGAATCTATTAATGATAATATATACACAACTAGATTTTCAGGTAGTAAGTTAAAAGATATAAGAACTATTCTAGGGCAGGATGTGAGGTAATGAAGAATATATTATTTTTCGTTGAAGGAGTACATGATGCTAATTGTATAGCTAAGATATTAGATATTAATAATTTTAAAGAAATAAAGAGTATTGATAAGTTACCTGATATATGGAAAAGAAAAATATCTAGAACATATCCTTTTGTAAAAGATAGATTAGATAGATATATACTTATACCAACATATTTTAAAAATAAAAATATTATAGTAGTAATTATTTGTGCAAATGGAGAAAGTAGGCTTATAAAGGAAATAGATTTATACATTAGCAATATGAATAAATCTGAACTTGGTCAGATAAAAAGTATATGTGCAATTTTTGATGCAGACCAAAATCTTGCAAAGCAAAGCTTTGAAGAAAAATTTAAAATAAATATGAATGATATGATTATAAAAAAGAGTGATTTTATAAAAGGAAATATTAATATAAAGGGAGAAGATATAAGTTTATATAATTATTTTTTTCCAAACAATGACCAAAAAGGAACTTTAGAAGATTTGCTACTAGAAGGAGCTGAAATTGTTTATAAAGATTTATTAGATGAAGTAAATTGTTACATAAGTAGTATTGAAGATAAGTATAAATACAATTGGAGTATATCTAGTGAAAATAAGGTAAGAGTTGGGTGTATAGCAAATGTATTTCAACCTGGAAGTGCAAATCAAAATTCTATAAGACATGATGATTGGATAAGTGATAAAAGTATATCTTATAGTAAATCTATTAATACTTTTTATAAATTTATTGTTGATATAATAAATAATTAAAAAGTATTTTAAAATTTATATAATATAAAACTAAAAAAATTAATTTTATATGTTTTAAATTTTAATTATTGGGTATATATAAAATGAAAAAAGTAACTATATAAAAATTATTTTATACATATTTAGATAATAATGAAAAAAGTAAACAAATGAAAAGTGAGGTTATAACAATGGGAAGCTGTAATTCATGTCCTTCAAAAGGAAATTGCAATAAACAAGAAACATGCAATATAGAAAATAATCCTAATAATAAAATAAAAAAAATTATAGGTGTAATGAGTGGTAAAGGTGGAGTTGGAAAATCTACTGTAACGGCACTTATAGCTAAAAAGTTAAATAAAATGGGCTATAAAGTAGGTATACTAGATGCAGATATAACTGGACCAAGCATACCAAGACTTATGGGAGTTCAAAATGAAAGAGCAACCTCTCCAAACGGAAAAGATATATATCCTATAATAACTAAAGATAATATAAAAACAATGTCTATAAACTTTATGGTAGGAGATGAAAATCAGGCCATAGTATGGAAAGGCCCTATAATAAGCAATACTGTTAAACAATTTTATAAAGATGTAATGTGGGAAGAATTAGATTATTTACTAATAGATATGCCTCCAGGAACAGGAGATGTTCCTTTAACAGTTATGCAAAATATACCTATAAATGGTGTTGTTATGGTGTCAGTTCCACAAGATATGATATCTATGATAGTTGCAAAAGCTGTAAACATGGCTAAAATGCTTGATGTTAAAGTATTAGGTGTAGTTGAAAATATGAGTTATATTCAATGCCCAGATTGTAATAAAAAGATACATTTATTTGATGGGGAAGAAACTGAAAAATTCTTAAAAGAAATGAACTTAGATCTTTTAGGAGAACTTCCTATGACAAAGGAAATAGTTAATATAACTCATAATGGAGTTGACAATATAAGCTCAGAATTAGATGGAGTTTTAAATTCTATAGTTGAAAAAATAAAATAAACTTATTTAAATAAAATAAAAAAACTACCTTAAATTTAAGGTAGTTTTTTTATTTTATTTAAATAATGCATAAGAAAAGAAAAATGAAATTGAAGTATTTTATAAATTAAAAAACGGAATTTTAAAAATAAATTGAAAATTTAAAAATATTTGTTGTAGTTGATAGAATTAATGTGCTACCATTATAGCAAATAGAAAAAAGGGGGATGTTTTATGGGAAAAGCAGAAGTTAAAAAAAGGAGTCTTTTGATGAAATGTCTAGACTCAGTAGAATATATAGGAAATAAGTTGCCACACCCAGTTACATTATTTGCAATGCTTTGTGTGGCAATAGCAATTATATCTGCAATAGCAGAAAAGATGGATTTAAGTGTAACAGCAGAACTTATAAATAGAGAAACAATGAAAGTTGAAGAACAAACTATAAAAGCGATTAGTTTATTAAATGGAGCTGGGTTTAAATATATGTTAGAAAATGCAGTAACTAACTTTACATCATTTGCTCCTTTAGGCGTAGTGTTAGTAGGTATGTTAGGAATTGGGATTGCAGAAAGTTCAGGATACATAGGGACACTTCTTAAAAAAATTGTAAGTATAACACCAGCAAAGCTGATAGTTCCAACGGTTGTATTCCTTGGAATAATGTCAAATGTGGCGTCTGATGCAGGCTATGTTATATTAATTCCTCTTGGTGCTTTAGTTTTTATGGCTTATGGAAGACATCCTTTAGCTGGTATAGCTGCAGCTTTTGCAGGGGTTTCTGGAGGATTTAGTGCAAACTTACTTATAGGAACTGTTGATCCTATGCTTGCAGGAATAACAAATGAAGCAGCTCATATAATAGACCCAACAGTAAATATAAGTGCTACTGCAAATTATTTTTTTATGTTTGTATCAACATTTTTAATTACTATATTAGGAACTTTGATAACTACTAAAATTATAGAGCCTAAACTTGGAAAATATAATAGTAAAGATGCTAAATTTTCAGATGGAATGTCAAGAGCTAATGATTTACAAACTATAAAACCTGAAGAAGCTAAGGCTATGAAAGCTGCAAACTTAACTTTATTATTTATGGTAGTAGGATTAATAATACTTGTAGCTATGCCAAATTCATTTTTAAGAAATTTAGAAAAACCAAACTTCTTAAATTCTATAGTAGACCACTCTACTTTGATGAATGGTCTTATACCGATAATAGCTATACTATTTTTTGTACCATCTGTAGTTTATGGAAAAATAGCTAAAACTGTAAAAAGTGAAAAAGAAATAGCAGCTCATATGAGTAAAGCAATGAGTTCTATGGGTGGATATTTATGTTTAGCATTTGTTGCATCACAATTTATAAAATATTTTGAGTATACAAATTTAGGTACAATAATAGCGGTAAGAGGGGCTGAATTCTTACAATCAATAAATATAGGTGCAATACCATTATTAGTAGGATTTGTATTTATAACAGGATTTATAAATTTATTTATGGGATCTGCATCAGCTAAATGGGCTATAATGGCACCAGTATTTATACCTATGTTTTTAAAATTAGGAATAAGTTCAGATGTTGTTCAAGCGGCATATAGAATAGCAGATAGTTCAACAAATATAATTTCACCTCTTATGAGTTACTTTGCAATGGTTATAGTATTTATGCAAGCTTACAAGAAAGATACTGGAATAGGAACTGTAATATCACTTATGTTACCATACTCTATGACATTCTTAATAGCTTGGACTATACTATTTATAGTTTGGATGGTTACTGGAATACCGATAGGATTTTAGGTTAATATAAAAAGAGTTATTTTTTAGATAACTCTTTTTTAATTGTTATAAATTTTATGAAGTTTAACTTTTATTGAGATTTTAAAAAAATTTGATATTAGATTTTTCTAAATTTAATAAATATCTTATTTTGAGGATTTTATATTTAACTATATTTGCTATAATTTCACGCATAGCCACATTTTTAGGACTTGGGACTATGGAGATTAATAGTGGATTTAGCTTTTATGATAAGCTAAATAGTTTATTATTATGATTTAATTGTAAACTTATGTAACCTTTAAATATGTTTAATTGTGATAGAATTAATATAAATATAACTATTAATTAGGAGGAATTAAATGTTAGTATTGACTACTGAAAATATTCCAGGAAAGAAGATAACGGAGGTTATTGGTTTAGTAAAAGGAAGTACTGTAAGAGCAAAACATATAGGGAAAGATATAGGGGCTAGTTTTAAACAATTAGTTGGAGGAGAACTAACAGGATATGATGAAATGCTAGAAGAAGCTAGAAAAATATCTATAGAAAGAATGGTAGAAGAAGCTAAAAATAAAGGAGCCAATGCTATAATAGGGTTTAGATTAACTTCAGCTGCAGTTATGCAAGGAGCAGCTGAAATGCTAGCGTATGGAACTGCAGTAATTATAGAAGACAATGAGTAATTTTTTATATAATATAGGAATGTTAGTAATTTACATTTATGCAGTTATATTTATAGGTATTGTAATATTTCTTATTCTAAAAATTAAAGAAAGAAAACGATAAAATAAAAATAATATCTAGATAAGTATGATAATTTTTAAAATAAAAAATCTATAGAAATTTCTATAGATTTTTTGTTTTAAAAATTATATATATTTTGAAATAAATACTTTATGATGAAAAAGTAAACTATTATAATATAGTATACTGAATAATTAAACAAAGTTGTTTGAATAAAAAGCAACAAGGAGGTACAACTATGGAATTTATACTAAATATATTACAAAGCATAGATATCCCACTTTGGATAAGAAATAAAAAAAATCAAATTATTTTTATAAATGATAGTTTACAAAAAAAATTTGATATAAATATAGATGATATAAATTCTAATTTAGAAAAAAGTGAAAGCAAAGAATTAAAAAGTTTATATAAAATGATGATTATGCCTAAATTTAATTCATCTTTTACATATGAAATAAAAGATAAAATATATAAACCATTAATTCTTTTTTGTGATGATAAATCAAAGAATGAAGTAGCAATATTAATAGATATAACTGATGTTTCTTTAAAATCTAATAATCAACAAGTAAATATGTTAAAAAGTGTAATAGATAATATACCTGAATTGATTTTTTATAAAGATGATAAACTTAGATATGTTAGTATAAACAAAGAATTTAAAAAATTTTACGAAAAAATAGGGGTTAAAGATATAATAGGTAAAACAGATTTAGAATTTTCGATAGATAGCAACTTTACTAGAGCATGTAAAGAGCATGATGATATAGTTTTAAAAACAAAAGAAACATTATATTCAGAAGAAGAATTCCTTATACCGGGAAAAGATGAGTTTTGCACTATAAACAGTGTAAAAACACCTATAATAGGAGAAGATGGTAATGTATTAGGATTAATTGGAGTTGCAAGAGATATAACAGAACAAAAAAAATTAGAAAAAAAACTTAGATATTTAAGTTATACAGATAGATTAACAAATTTATATAATAGAGCATATTTTGATGAAAAAGTAAGTGAGTTTATAGAAAATAAAAAATTTCCTATAGGAGTTGTAATAGGGGATGTTAATGGGCTTAAAATAGTTAACGATACATTAGGTCACTTAGATGGAGATAGGCTTTTAAAAGAAATGTCTAGCGTACTTAAAGAAGTATGTGGTGACAATGGATTGGTATTTAGGTGGGGTGGAGATGAATTTATAACACTTATTCCAAATTCAACAGAAAAAGATTGTATAGAATTTATAGAGAAAGTAAATAACCTTTGTGATAAAAAAATTTATGATAATTTTAAATTAAGCATATCACAAGGACATTCTATGATTAATGAACATACAAATTTAGATGATGCATTAAGAGAAGCTGAAGATAAAGTATATAGACAAAAAATATTAGATAACAAAAGTGTTAGAGTATCTATATTAAATACTTTAAGAGAAAGTTTAGAAGAAAAGAATCTAGAAACACAAGAACATACAAAAAGGGTTGCTAAGTATTCTGTAAAGGTAGGAAAGGCCTTAGGATTAAACGATGAAATCTTGGAGAAATTAGCTTTGGTTGGAGAGCTTCATGATATAGGAAAAATTGGTATACCAGAACATATATTATTAAAACCTGAAAAACTAACAAATGATGAGTATGAAATTATGAAAACTCATGCTGAAAAAGGTTATAGATTAGCATTATTACTTCCAGAATTAAGCTATATCGCAAGGGATATATTAACTCATCATGAAAGATGGGATGGAAGAGGGTATCCACTTGGACTTAAAGGAGAAGAAATACCATTAGTTGCTCGAATAGTTTCTGTTATAGACTCATTTGATGCTATGACAAATGACAGGATACATGAAAGAAGAATAAGTAAGTATAAAGCTATCAAAGAAATTAAAGCATGTTCAGGTAAGCAATTTGATCCTAAAATAGTGGAAGTATTTTCAAATATAATTGAAAATGAATTATAAAAATAAAAAAAAATGAATAAATTTAAAAAAGTATTGACAAAATAAATATAATAATCATATTATTAAATTAAGTAAATAAACTAATGCGTTGATGAGAAAAAGTAAAATTAATGTAGTCTTACAGAGAGTTTCCGGTTGGTGAGAGGAGCAAAGGCAAGTTAATTTGAATACCTCTCTAAGCAGCACTCCGAAAGATAACAACCAGTAGGCAGTAGCCGTATTTTGCACACGTTATAGTGCTAGAGTATCCCAAAGTAATTGGCGTACTTGAAGAGGTCGTTATCGTGAGGTAATGATAAATTAAGGTGGTAACACGTGAGTAGTACTCTCGTCCTTTTATATAAGGATGGGAGTTTTTTTATTGTATTGGCGCCGTATAATAATTAAATTACTATCCTTAAAGATTAAATATTAAATTTAAATTTTAGGAGGATTAATTATGAAAGATATACAGGAGCAAATAAGAATCATATCTAAAGGTGTAGATGAAATAATAGGTCTAGAAGATCTTAAAAATAAATTAGAATTATCACAAAAAGAAAATAAACCATTAACTGTTAAGTTAGGACTAGACCCTAGTGCACCAGATATACATTTAGGTCATACTGTTGTTTTAAGAAAAATGAAGCAATTACAAGACTTAGGTCATAAAGTAGTAATAATTATAGGGGACTTTACAGGAAAAATAGGAGATCCAACTGGAAAATCTAAAGCTAGAAAAGCACTTACAACAGAGCAAGTATTAGAAAATGCTAAAACATACGAAGAGCAAATACTTAAAATTTTAGACAAAGATAAAACAGAGATAGTTTTTAATAGTAAATGGTTATCTAAATTAAGTTTTGAAGAAGTTATATGGTTAGCATCAACGACTACAGTAGCTAGAATGCTTGAAAGAGAAGATTTTAAAAATAGATACGAGAGTCAAACTCCAATATCTTTGCATGAGTTTTTCTACCCTTTAATGCAAGGGTTTGATTCAGTTGAAATAAAAGCTGATATAGAATTAGGAGGAACAGATCAAAGGTTTAATGTTTTAATGGGAAGATCTTTACAAAAAGCATTTAATCAAGATTCTCAGGTAACTATATTTATGCCATTATTAGAAGGATTAGATGGAAAAAATAAAATGAGTAAAAGTTTAGGTAATTACATTGGAATAGATGAAGAAGCTAGTGTAATGTATGAAAAAGCGATGACTATACCAGATGATTTAATAATAAAATACTATGAACTTGTAACAGATATACATCCTGATATAGTAGATGATATAAAAAGAAACTTAGAGGAAAATAAAGTAAATCCTAGAGATATAAAAATGAATTTAGCTAAAGAAATAGTGAGACTATATCATGGAGAAGAAAAGTCTAATGAAGCTGAAAATAGATTTAAAGAAGTTTACCAAAAAGGTCAAATACCTAATGATATAAAAACTGTAGAAATTTTAAAAGAAAAATTTGATTTAATAGAAGAATTAGTTAAAAATAATTTAGTAAGCAGTAAAAGTGAAGTTAGAAGACTTATAACACAGGGTGGTATAAAAGTAAATAATGAAAAATTAGAAGATATCAATAAATTAAATATATCTGATACTATGATAATACAAATCGGTAAGAAAAAGTTTATAAAGCTATGCATTAAATAATATTTTATAGAAAATAAACATTTATTTAATATAAATTAATTAATATGAGTATATAGTTTAAATTTAAAACTATATACTCATATTAAAAAAAATTAATAAAAATCTGGTTTTTTATCGTTTAATTCATCTTGTCTTTTTTTTACTACATTTTTAACTTCTTCTTCACTTAAATTTGATTTAGCTATTATATCTGATATTCCCATATTGCTTTCAAGCATTCTTTTTACATGTTCAACAGCTTTTTCATATTCACCTTTTTTTAAAGTATGACTCATATAAACACATCCTTTCTAAACTTAGATTTCCACAAAAAACTTAAGTTATGACTGTAAAATAATACACATAAAAATATTAATATTAATAAAAATTGATATTAAAAGAATATACAGGTATAATTATTTTATAATAAAATTAAATAAAAGGAGGGAATAATAAATAGTTTGTCAAATGAAATAAATAATGTATAATATTAAAATGAGAAACATGGTATAATTAAAAAAATAGAAAAATTAAGTTGCTTTATAAAGGGAGTTATAATATGAGTAATATAAAAATAATCTGCGATACAATGAATGATGTGCCAAAGAACATAATGGATAATTATGATATAGAAATACTTCCTGCTACAATCATATTTGAAGGAAAAGAATATAAAGCAGGAGTAGATATAGATGGAGATGAATTTTACAAGTTATTAAGAAGCACACAAAGTATACCATCGACATCACAAGTAACTTATGCTACGTTTAAGGAAATTTTTGAAAAGTACGTAAGCGAAGGTAAAAAAGTTTTATATCTAGCAGGTTCTTCTGCAGCATCAGGAACTTATCAATCAGCTATGTTAGCTAAAAGCGATATAGAAGGAGACGTATATATATTTGATACATATGGACTTTCTATTGGAGGTGGCCTTTTAATAGGTGAAGCAGCAAAGCTTGCAAGTGAAGGTCATGATATGGACTACATAATGAGTAAATTAGAAGAATACAAAGAGAAAGTACAAGTATATTTTTCAGTTGATTCATTAGATTATCTACAAAAAGGTGGAAGAATATCTGGAACTAAAGCTGCAATAGGTACTCTTCTTAATATAAAACCTATATTAAAAATAGAAGATGGATTAGTTAAGCAAAAAACTCAAGTGAGAGGAAGCAAAAAGATAATATCAACATTAATAGAACAATTAAGATCTGAAGTAGGAGATAATTTTTCTGATAAAGATGTATATGTTGGATATGGAGATGACATAGAAGAACATAAAAAGTTTATGGAAAAAGTAAAAGAAGAATTAAATCCAAGAAATGTATATCCATTTAGAATAGGAGCTTGTGTTGCTTGTCACTCAGGACCTAGTGTTTTAGGAATTGGATGTTTTAAATAAGGAATCATAATATATTTATAAATACAAAAGCCCTCTAAATTTAGAGGGCTTTTATTTGCAATTTTTTTGAATATATCGTAATGAGCTTTTCATATCATTAAATTCATTTTTAGGAATTATCAATCTTTCTATACCATTATAAAAACCATATACATCAAATATTTTATCCACTTTAACTTGTATAATATTATCTATAATATCTATATAAATGCATTTAGAATATTTAGTAAAAGATTTAAATATAAGTAATTTATTACTAGTTAATTTAATCATTTTAAATCCATTAAGAAATAAATTATTATTTAAAAAATTTATAAATTCATCCATATAACTACCTCCAATTTAAAGTATTGACATACAAATAAATTTATATAACTTATATCGTAGTAAAAATCTTTATCTTGTATAAATTTACCTATTGTAGTAAATTAAAATCGTAAATGAGTGACATAATATATACTACTTAGGAGGATTAAGCTATGAAGATTAATAAAGATAAATTCATATATGAATTTACTAGAAATCAAGCTACTCATGAAGAAATACATGAAAATATATTAGAAGGTATGAATGTTCACGGTGCGAATTTTATAATATTAATATGTGCAATAATAATAGCATCAGTAGGACTTAATATGAATGCAACAGCAGTAATTATAGGTGCTATGTTAATATCTCCTTTGATGGGTTCTATAATAGGGATTGGATATGGAGTAGGAACATACAATGTTAAATTATTAAAAGATGCATTTAAAATATTAATGCTTTCAATTGGAATAAGTATAGTAACATCAACACTTTACTTTTCTTTAACACCAATAACAACAGCAGGTAGTGAAATATTATCAAGAACTAGTCCAACAATATGGGACGTTATAATAGCATTTGTGGGAGGTACTGCTGGAATGATAGGTATAACTCGCAACAAACCTAGTAATGTTATACCAGGAGTTGCTATAGCAACTGCACTTATGCCTCCTCTTTGTACAGCAGGTTATGGACTTGCCACTAAGCAGTATGACATATTTTTAGGTGCAGGATATTTATTTTTTATAAATTGTTTTTTTATAACAATATCAACACTTATGGTTACAAAAGCTTTAAATATACCAACTAGAATAAACATATGTGATGAAAAACAAAAAAACGTTAAGAAATTTATAATAATAGCATCTATTATAGTAATAATACCTAGTATGTTTTCTGCTTTTAACATGATAAGAGAAACCATAGATGAAAGTAACTTAAATACTTTTATTAATCAAGAGTTAAATGGACAATATGTAATAAGTAAAAATATAAGTGAAAAAGATAATACAATAACTTTGGCTCTTATGGGTAAAAGAATATCTAATAGTCAATTAGATGAATTACAACAAAGCCTTCATCATTATGGATTTAGCAATAAGAAATTAATTATTAAACAAGATGATAACAATTTTAATGATATAGAAAAATATATAAATGATATAAAAAATAAAAATAGTGATTTTATAAAAGATAATAATATTTCTAATAAGAAAGAAGAAAACAATAAAGAAATATCTAATAAAACAGAAGTAGAAACTATATCTAGCGAACTAAAAGCTATATATCCTAGAATAAATGACGTATATGTAGGATATGTATTTGGAGAACAGGATAAAAATAAAGAAATACCTATACTTATAATATATAGTGAAGATAATTCTTTAAATAGAAATATAGAAACTATTAAAAATTGGTTTAAAACAAGAGTTAAGGCAGATGATGTTAAAGTTTATATACAAAATCCTACTATAAAAGAAGAAGTTGAAACTAACAATTAATAGTAACCTATTTTAATACTTAATACTGGAGGAATATATGAATAAAACTATAGGAGTACTAGCTCATGTAGATGCTGGAAAAACCACGTTTTGTGAACAGTTACTATATCATACAAAGTCAATTAGAAACAGAGGGAGAGTAGACAATAAAGATACCTTTTTAGATAATCATGAAATAGAAAGGCAAAGAGGAATAACCATATTTTCAGAACAAGGAAAATTTATATATAATAACTCAAATTATAATTTAATAGACACTCCAGGACATATAGACTTTTCACCAGATATGGAAAGAGCTATAAGTATAATGGATTATGCAATTGTAATAATAAGTGCTGTAGAAAAAATACAACCACACACTAAAACAGTTTTTAGGTTGCTTAAAAAACATAATATTCCTGTATTTTTCTTTGGGAATAAAATAGACAGAGAAGGTGCAAATATTGAGAAGTTAATAGAAGATATAAAATTAAATTTAAGTGAAGATGTAATAGATATAAGCATTAATTTGAATATAGACAATGAAATAAATTTAAGTGAAGAAATTATCGAATTTATAGCTGAAAGAGATGAAGAATTACTTGATAAATATTTAAATGGAGAATATGATAAAGAACTTTGGATAAATAAATTAATAAAAAGTATAAAAAATTGTGATATATACCCATTTTTTAAAGGTTCAGCATTGCAAGATATAGGTATAGAAGATTTTATAAAAAAGTTAGATTATTTGACATATACCAATTACCAAGGAAATAATAATTTTATAGGTAAGGTATACAAAGTTAGATATGACGAAAATAAAAATAGATTAACTTATATAAAAGCTATTAGTGGGAATTTAAAAGTTAAAGACGAACTTAAATATATAATAAAGGATGAAGTAATTACTGAAAAAATAAATAATATAAGAGTGTATAATTCAAATAAATATGAAAATGTCAATGAAGTTTTTGCAGGTCAAATATTTGCGGTTACAGGACTAACTAATATTAAGCCAAATGAATATATATTAGATAAAAATTTAGATATAAATAAATTTTACGAAAATTACAGTATAGATAAAGAAATTGATATAGTACCAACACTTAAGTCTAAAATTAAATTTGATGAAAGCCTTAATATAAAAGAAGTGTTAAATGTATTTAAAATATTAAATGATGAAGAACCAGCATTAAATGTAAAATGGAATGAAAATTTAAAAGAAGTACATATTCATGTTATGGGAAAGATACAGCTAGAAATATTAAAAGAGATAGTTAAGAATAGATTTAATATAGATGTAGATTTTGGGAAATGTGAAATATTATATAAAGAGACTTTAAAAGTAAAAACTATAGGATATGGACATTTTGAACCATTAGGACATTATGCTGAAGTTCATTTACTTATAGAGCCATCTACTAGAAATAGTGGGATTATATTTAAAAGCAATGCTCATGTGGATGATTTAACTATAGGGCATCAAAATCTAATTAAAACTCATATATTTGAAAAAGAACACAATGGAATACTTGGTGGATATCCTCTTACAGATATTAATATAACACTAATTACAGGAAGAGCACATACTAAACATACTAGTGGTGGAGATTTTAGGCAAGCGACTCTTAGGGCGTTAAGGCAGGGTCTTGAACAAGTTGACAATTTATTACTAGAACCATTTTATAAATTTAAAATTGATATAGGCATTGATTATATAGGAAGAGTATTATCTGATATACAAAAAATGAGTGGTACTTTTAAAGATCCTATTATAAGTGAAGAAACGTGTATTATAGAAGGTAGGGGACCTGTATCTACATTTATGGACTATCAATTGGAATTAATTAGCTTTAGTAAGGGAACTGGAAGCATCAGTTTTATATTTGATGGATATGATGAATGTCATAATAGGGATGAAATTTTAGAAAATAGAAATTATGATAAAGACAGTGATAGTGAGTATACTTCAAATTCTATATTCTGTTCTAAGGGACAAGGATATATAGTAAAAGGAAGAGAAGCTAAAGAATATATGCATTGTTTAAAATAACTTTAAATAAACTACTTAATGATAGTATTCTAACTAAAATATAGGTTAGTATATTAACTTAGGTAGTTTATTTTTTATTAAAATATCATAAAATCAAAGCTTATATATAATAATTTCAAATGGAATATGTATATGTATTCATTAATATAATATAAAGGTTATATAATATATTTATAGGGGGGATAGTTTGTGAAAACATGCAAAAACTGTGGCAAAATCTTAGAACAAGAAGCTCGTTTTTGTGATGGATGTGGTTATGATACTACTAAAGAATTATATAAAAAACCTATGAAAAAGAAAAATAACTTATCAAAAGTAGTTGTGGCTTTATTACTTTTAGGTATAATAGCTGTAATATTATTTTTCACACTTAAAGATACAATTTTATTAAGTTATTATATTAAAAAAGGAGATATAGAAAGTTCTAATATAAAATCTATTGATTATTATATTAAAGCTATAGATATTAAATATACAGAAGAGTTAGTGGAGAAAATAAGAAAAGAAGTAAGTGAATGTAGAAGTTTTGAAGAAGAACTAATTAAATTAGAAAAGATTTTAAATAGTAAAGATTTGAGTAGTATGTATATTGAAAATTATGTAAAAAAAGCAGAAGAACATTTTGAGAATGGAGATTATGACCAAACCTTAAAATATTTATCAAAAGCTAAAGAATATAATTTTAAACAAGAAAATTTTAAATATTATAATAAGCTAATGGAAATTCAAAATCAAAAAATTAATGAACATATAAAAGTAAATAACTTACATGAAAATAATAATGAATATATTATATATGATAGTCATATTAGATATCTAACTAAATCGGAACTATATAAATACAGTAAACATGAATTAGCATTAATTAGAAATGAGATATTTGCAAGATATGGATATATATTTAATAAAGATGAATATTTCAATTATTTTATCAATACTAGTTGGTATATCCCAAATCCAAATTTTAATGGGAGTATAAATGAATTAAATACGATAGAAAGGTATAACGTTGAACTTATAAAAAGTTTAGAGCAAGGCTATTAAGGGGGAGAGTTTTTGTATTGTAAAAATTGTGGAAGTAAGTTAAATGAAAATGCTAATGTTTGTACTAATTGCGGAGTAAAAGTAGGAAATGGCAATAGCTTTTGTAAGTTTTGTGGGAATGAAACTAATAAAGATTCAAAATTTTGTATAAATTGTGGAAATGAATTAAATAAGCCATATATACCAAAGAATACAAATAATAATAAAAATATATATTGCAAAAATTGTTCTAATGAAATGAGTTCACAAGCATCTGTTTGTACTAAATGTGGGGTTAAAAGAGGAAATGGAAATTCTTATTGTCCAGAATGCGGAAAAGAAACTGATAAAAATGCAGATGTATGTGTTAATTGTGGAGTTAATTTAAATAACAAGTTTTCAGTTATAAATAGTATAAATAAATCAAATTCTAAAGTTGGTTCTGTAGGTAGTAAGAGTAAATTATTAGCTATAGTACTATGTTTGATATTTGGAACAATGGGAGTTCATAGATTTTATGTAGGTGATAATTCTCAAGGATTTATTATACTAGCACTTACTTTATCTGGAATAGTTACTTGTGGAATAACTACTATAATTAGTTGTATATGGGTGATTGTAGACTTTATATTAATAATATTAGATAAGATAACAGATGAAAATGGCGAAGCTCTTCAGTGGTAAAAGAATTAGGTTGTGTGTATATATAACAGGAATTATAACTATATATTCTATACCTATTAGTTTTATCGAAAGCAGAAGTTTTTGCCTGTGGTATAATTTACTTGAGAAAAAATGTTTTGGTTGTGGAATGACTAGGTCATTTTTTAATTTATCTAGATTTAAAATATTAAAAGCTATAGATTATAATTTTATGATAGTTTTTATGATTATCCCTATATGTTTAATTATTAAGGATATGTTTAATATATTAAGGTATGAGTTAAAAAAATTAAATAAAAAATTGATTAATAAAAGAAGTATGTAGAAAATTTTCTGCATACTTCTTTTATTGCTATTTATATACAATATGTTACAATAATATACGGCTAAAAACATATTAGGAGGAAGATAATGGTCATTTTAAAAAAATTTCGTAAAGTTATAACGCCGATGATAATTATATTTGTGATTATATCAATATCAGGTTGTTCAAAAGATAAAATTACTGAAGTTAAAAATAAAACTAATGTAAAAGCTTATAATAATGAAAACTTATTAAATACAGAAAATCAAGAAGCACAACTTCACTTTATAAATACTGGAAATAGTGATGCTATACTTATAAAACAAGGAAATCAAGCAGCACTAATAGATGGTGGAGATAATGATGATGAACAAAGAGTTGTAAATTATCTTAAAAATAATGGTGTTAAAGAATTAGAATATGTATTTGCAACACATCCACATGCAGATCATATAGGTGGACTTGATGCAGTAGTAAAAGAAATACCTGTAAAAAATGTATATGTGAGTAATGGAAGTGCAAATTCAAAAACATATTCAGATTTTATAAATGCTATGGCAAATAAAGGATTACATCCTAGTGTGCCGTTATTAAATAGTGAATTTAAATTAGGAACATCAAAATTTAAAGTTTTATCTGTAGCAAATAGTGATGATCCTAATAATAATTCAATAGTACTTGAATATACAAATGGAAATGATAAAGTACTTTTAATGGGGGATGCAGAGTCTGAAATAGAATCTAAGATAAATGTAGAAGATGTTGATTTGTTAAAAGTAGGTCATCATGGATCTCATAGTAGTTCAACTCCTTCATTTATAAATAAAGTAAATCCAGAATATGCTGTTATAACAGCTGGTGAAAACAATAAATATGGACATCCCCATAAAGAAACTATGGAGACTTTAAAAAGTAGAAATATCGAAGTACATAGAAGTGATGAGTGTGGAAATATAATATTTATATCTACTGGAAATGGCTTAAAAGTAGATTGTAAAAAAGGAAGTTATAAAAGTGGTAGTGAAAAAGGATATATAGTTACTTCTAATGATAATTCAAGTGATAAGAACTATAGTAAACACTCTAAAAATAATATATCAGCTACAAAGCCAAAAACATCACAAAAGTTAGAACAAGAACCTGTAAAAAATAAAGGAAAAATTGTTTATTGGACACCAAACGGAAAGTCATATCATACAACTAAACAATGTTCTGCATTAAGTAAAAGTAAAACTATACTTTCTGGAACACAATCTGAATCAGGTAAAAGTGATCCTTGCGATAGATGTCATTAAAACAAAAAACAAATAATTGAAAAATATATTATAACTAATATTTTGATTGAACAATTTGTAGATTCCTGTTATATTATAATACTGTAAATAAATTAGCAAAAATTTAAATTATAGAATTTAGACACAAGGTTTTAGCATCAGGAGGCAAAAATGATAGATATAGCAGATTTAAGATTTGAATTTATAGAGCAGGGAGAGTCTAAAGAAGTTGATTTTATGGGACTTTGTCAAATAACAGAAGACCTTTTATGGTACTGTGAAGATACAGATAATATAGTATTTGGATTTGAAGATGATAGTGAATATAGATTAAGTATAGATGAAGACACAGAATATGAAGATATACAAGATTTTTTTGATAATATAGCTGAAGATCAATGTATATCTGATAGTGTAAGTATAAAATTATTAAATAGTAGAGACTAATTAAACATAATAAAAAGCTAGTAATTTTTACTAGCTTTTTATTATGTTTAATTTACTGAGAGTTAAATGCAAAAAAATAAAAACATAAAAATATTTCTAAAAAACGTATACATATTTGAAATAAGTGTTATAATAAGTATTACAGTAGTTAAAAAGATTACTGATATTAAATAAATGAAGCAAAAGTTTCATGTAGGTATTTAGGAGAACATTTCAATGACTAATGGAATAGTAAAATGGTTTAATAGTGAAAAAGGATTTGGATTCATATCAGTAGAAGGTGGAGATGATGTATTCGCTCACTTCTCAGCTATACAAAAAGATGGATTCAAAACTTTAGAAGAAGGTCAAAAAGTAAGCTTTAATATAGTTGAAGGTGCTAGAGGTCCTCAAGCAGAAAACATAACTATATTATAATTATAAATTGTCTTTAATAAGATCCCGATTAGGGGTCTTTTTTAATTTCTATAATAATTATTTTTTATTTTTAATTAATATATTATTATAATAATATATTAATTTTCAGAATATAATGAATATAAAGTTTTTAAAATTTTAAAGGGGGGATTATATATGGTTTTATTTAATCCAGTAGTGATTTCTATTGCTGTAATGATAGTTCTTTGTTTATTTAAATTCAATGTATTTTTATCAATACTTGTATCAGCAATAGTTGCAGGAGTTTGTTCAGGTATGCCAATAGGAGATACTATGAGCATTTTAGTTGGGGGAATGGGGGGAAATGCCGAAACAGCATTAAGTTATATATTACTTGGAGCTTTAGCTGCAGCAGTTAGCAAAACAGGGCTTGCATCAATTTTAGCGAAAAAAATATCTAAAATAGTTAAGGGCAAAAAATTAACACTTATCTTATTAATAGCGTTCATGTCATGCTTTTCACAAAATCTTATTCCAGTACACATAGCATTTATACCGATATTAATTCCATCACTGTTAGGTCTTATGAATAAATTAAAAATAGATAGAAGAGGTGTAGCTTGTGCATTAACCTTCGGATTAAAAACTCCATATATTGCAATTCCGGTTGGATTTGGATTAATATTTCAAAATATTATAAGAGATCAAATGATAGCTAATGGAATGGAAATAACTACAGGCATGGTGACTAGTGTAATGTGGATAGCTGCAATAGGAATGATTTTAGGTTTATTAGTAGCTGTATTTATAACTTATAGAAAGCCAAGAGATTATAAAGATAAAACTATAGAAGAGATTGAAGAAAATGAAATAGAAGAAAAAATGACTAGCAAGCATTGGTTTGCACTTTTAGGAGCTGTAACTGCATTTATTGTACAAATTTTAACAGGATCATTACCTCTTGGAGGTCTTTGTGCGATAATAGTGTTATTTGTAAGTGGAGCTATCAAATTTGATGAAATAGATGAATTAGTTGATGGTGGGGTAAAGATGATGGGTCTTATAGGATTTATCATGCTCGTAGCTGCAGGTTATGGTAGTGTATTAAGAGAAACTGGAGCTGTTGAAAGTTTAGTAGCATCTGTTTCAGGTTTAGTTGGGAATAGTAAACTTATAGGGGCTTTATTAATGCTTTTAGTTGGACTTTTAGTTACTATGGGCATAGGAAGTTCTTTTGGAACATTACCTATAATAGCTGCTATATACTGTCCATTAGGGGTTAGTTTAGGATTTAGTGTAAAAGCAATAATACTTTTGATAGGAGTTGCAGGAGCACTCGGAGATGCAGGCTCTCCAGCATCTGATAGTACACTAGGACCAACAGCAGGGCTTAATGCTGATAAACAACATGATCATATTTGGGATACTTGTGTTCCAACATTTATACATTATAATATACCGTTGTTAATATTTGGAGTAATAGGTGCAATGATATTATAAAATATATTAAAAAGCTTATCTAAAATAATTAATTGAAAGTAACTATTATTTTAGATAAGCTTTTATTTATTATACACTAAAGAGATTTTTATAAATGCCGATATAGCAAACAGTGTATCTAATCTTTTTATTCATATCAAATATTTATTTTAGTTAAAAATATGGGGAGAATTATGAAGACAATAGAAGTATTAAAAGCATTAAGGAAATATATTAAAGAAATATACGAGGTTATATACAATTTAAAAAGGGACAAAGAAGATGATGTGTTAAAAGAATTAGTAATTCAAGTATATAAAAACAGGACTGAATTGAAAAAGTGTATAAAAAAAGAAAGTTTTATAAGGGACAAAACTATATATTCTTTAGTTATTAATTTAACTAAAGAAGAGAGAAAATCACTTTTAGAAAAATTAAATATGTTTAATGATGTGGATATTGAAAACGTAGAAGATGTATATAAAGCTGTAAAAAGTAATTATCATAATTTAATTTTAAATAAGGAATTAAAAGTACCTATAGATTTGGAAGAAACTATAGAAAAATATGTTTATGATATCATAAACGAAAGAAATAAAAGTTGTGCTAAATATATGATTTTTTTTATTATGATTGTATTATTTACAGGATTTATAGCTTGATTGTATTATAAATAAAAAAACTAGTTTATATAAACTAGTTTTTTTATTTTATATATGCGTTATAAAATTTTGTAGTAATTGTTAATATAACTTAAAAAATAAGAGTAATTAAAGTCTATACAATAAATATAAAGAGAAAATGTATATAAAATAATTAATTAAGATAAAATATTACATTTTATCTTAATTAATTTGATTTATTTTAAAAAATTCAAAAAAAATTAAAATATAATTAAATTTTCTGAAAAAGTAAGTTTTCTAAATAATGTGATATAATGAAATCAATCAAACAAAAGGAGGGTGAACTCTAATGAGTGGTAAAAAATTACCTAAAGGAGCTTATGGAGGAGTATCAGGAAAAGATTACGTTCCTTACATAACAGACAAATCTAGAACGGGTGCAAATATAGCTGTATTAATCATTGGGATTATCTTAGCAGTTATTTTCTCAGCATCTACAGCATATTCAGGAATGAAAGCTGGTCTTACAGTTGCTGCAGGGATTCCTGGTTCTATAATCGGTTCAGCATTCATCGCAGCCTTCGCTAGCGGAAAAGGTATTCTAGGGAAAAATATAGTACAAGGTATGGCCAGTGGTGGAGAATCAGTTGCCAGTGGTATGATTTTCGTACTACCTGCTATCTTATTAATTGGTAGCCAAGTTTCATTTTTAGAAGGATTCATAGTTGGAATAGGTGGAGTTTTATTTGGTATTGGAGTTGCATCCCTTGTTCATAACTATTTAATTATTGAAGAACATGGTAAACTTATGTACCCAGAATCAATGGCAATTTCTGAAACACTTGTTGCTTCAGATGGTGGCGGAGATTCAATGAAATATATGGGTATGGGATTTGGTATAAGTGGACTAATTACTGTATTAACAGGTTCATTCTTAAACGTAGCCAATAACGTTATAAGTTTTATTGGAAACAAGTTTTATAAATTTAAATTTGAAGTTGAAGTTAATCCACTTCTTTTAGGAATTGGATTTATAGTAGGACTTGAAGTAGCATTAACAATGTTTGCAGGTTCTTTATTATCACATTTTGGTATTATGCCTTTAATAGGATACTTTACTGATATGGCAGGAGAAGGAGCTAAAGTATGGAATGACCCAACAATGGCTATTAACCAAATGGATGTAAATGCTATAGCTGGTAACTATGTAAAATACATAGGAGCTGGTATGATGCTTTGTGGAGGTATAATAGGTGCAGTTAAACTTATACCAACTATAATAGCTTCTGTAAAAGAAACATTAAAAGCTAAATCATCAACATCAGGAGATGCTGATGCAAACTCAACTCTTCAAAATATAATTTTATTAAGTGGAGCTGTAATTGCATTTGTAGCAGCATTCTTCATTTCAGGAAGTATAGTGATGGCAATAGTGGGAGTTATAGTATCTCTTTTATTAGCAGCATTATTTGTTATAGTTGCTGGACGTTTAACAGGTACAATAGGTACATCAAATCTTCCAGTATCTGGTATGACAATAGCATCTTTAGTTATAGCAACATTAGTATTTGTTATAATGGGATGGACTGATTTAGCAGATAACAAATCATTATTATTATTTGGTACATTCATAGTTGTTTCTATATCTATAGCTGGTGGATATACTCAATCTCAAAAAGTAACTTACATAATAGGTGGTAGTAAAAATGAAATGCAAAAATATTTTGCAATAGCTGGTATAGTAGGTGTAATAGTTGTTGTAGGTACAACAATATTACTTTCAGATCAACTTGCAGTTGCAGGAGATAATCCTCCATTTGCACTACCTCAAGCAAACTTAATATCAACACTTACTTCAGGTATAATGTCTGGTCAATTACCTTGGGTTATGGTAATCGTTGGAGTATTTATGGCAATAGTTTTATATTTCCTAGACTTACCTATAATGACTGTTGCTATAGGATTTTATTTACCAATTGCAACAACTTCTATAATATTAGTAGGAGCATTAATCCGTGTATTTGTTGAAAAAACTTCTAAGAGTGAAAAAGAAAAAGAAGTTAAAGTTTCTAATGGTATAAGTTTATCATCTGGACTTGTTGCAGGTGGTTCTATAATAGGATTAGTAGGTATAATATTACAAGTATCAGGTGTTATAAAAGGAGCTGGACCTAGTGGATTTGCTGCTGGAAATATGATGGCAACAATTCTATTAATAGTGTTAGTTGGTCTTACTACATGGCCAATTGTTACATCTAAGGTAAAGAATAAAGAATAATGAAAAATAATGAAGATGTTTTAAATATAATATTTAAAAAAAGTGACAAAATCGAATATGAAGTAAATGAAGAGGAAATTGTTACAATACTTGAAAAACAAGATCATAAAATACAAAGATTTTTTAGAAAATTAAAATTTAAAATTCCTATGTATAAAAAGACTGAGCTTGATAAATATGGTAGTTTTGTATTTTTACAAATTGATGGTAAAAAGACTGTTAAAGAAATTGGTGAAAATTTAGAACTAAAATATAAAAAAGAAGCTCATCCACTTTATGAAAGGTTACTTCTTTTTTTAAATCATATAGATGTTAATTGTCATTACATTGAAAAAATAAATTAAAAATAAAAAGGATATCTTAAAATACATTGTTATAAAAACAATAAGTTTTAAGATATCCTCTTTTTATATATTCTAATGTCTATTGTATAATTCGTATACTTTGTTCCAATCTATAATTTTCCACATGTTTTTTACATATTCAGCTCTAAGATTTTGATATTTTAAATAATAAGCATGTTCCCAAACATCAATTGTAAGTATAGGAATTAACCCATCTTGAAGAGTAGTATCTTGGTTTGATGTTGCTTTAATAAATAAGTTTTTATCTTTATCCATAACTAAAGATGCATACCCTGATCCAAATAGACCTATAGCTTTTTTATTTAATTCATCTTTTAAACTTTCAACACTTCCAAAAGTTTGGTTTATTTTTTCTAATAAATTTCCACCTGGCATTGTAAATGCTCTTGGAGATAAAATAGAGAAATATAAGTTATGATTATAAACTCCGCCACCCTGATTTATAACACCTTGTCTTATTTCTTCTGGTAACTCAGATGCATTTTTAAGTAATTCTTCTAAAGTTTTTCCTAGCGTAAATTTTTCATAACCTTTTAAAAGATTATTTAAATTATTTACGTAAGTTTGAAGATGTTTACTATAGTGAGTTTCTATAGTTTTAGCATCTATATGTGGTTCTAATTCATCAAATTCATATGGTAATATTATTTTATCATACATTTTAAACACCTCTTTCTTAGTAATACCATATATATTCCCATTAAATATACAATATAAACCAATTAAATTAAAATTTTTTAAAAGCTTGTTAAGGTATAAAAGTAAATAGTAAATATCATAAACTTAACCATTTTTACTTTTTATCATTATTTATATATAATGATATTAGAAAGCATATTAACAAATAAGTTTTATAAAGTCATAAGGAGATATTTTATGAAAATAACATTTATTCATAAAGATAGAGAAATAAGCTTTAATATAATATATAGAAAAAGAAAGACTATGAGTTTAGAAATTAAACCAGACGGTGTTATTAATGTATTAGCTCCAAATGGAGTGGACAAGAACTTTATAATAGATAGAGTAAAAGATAAAGCTGACTGGATAGTCAAAAAATTAGATGAACTTGAAGATAAAAATGATAAAAAGATTATAAGAAATTATGAAAATGGAGATGTATTTTTGTATCTAGGCAAAGAGTATAAACTTCAAGTTATAATTGATAAAAACTTAATAAGACCTAAAGTAAATTTAGAAAATGAAAAACTAGTAGTTAGAACTAATATTGACAATAAAGAATATATTCAACAAAGTTTAAAAAGATGGTATGCTGATGAAACTTTAGATATAGTAAAAAAAAGAATTGATTATTATAAAAAATATTTTAAAGATAGTGTAACTTCTATTAAGATTAAAGATCAAAAAACAAGATGGGCTAGTTGTACTTATAAAAATGAAATATTATTTAATTTAAGATGTTCTATGGCACCTATTAAAATAATTGATTATATAGTGGTTCATGAAATGTGTCATATGGAACATAGAAATCACTCTAAAGATTTTTATAATGCAGTAGGACAAGTTATACCAGATTATAAACAGAAAATTAAATGGCTAAAAGATAATGGCATAAAAATGAATATTTAAAGAATAAGTGGAAAATAATTATATAAAAGTTGAAATGAAAAAATTTAGAAAATTAAAAAAGTAATTGACAAACTAAATTTAAGTGTATATCATTAAAAATATAAACAAATAAAAAGTTAAATTAAATGCTATGAAAAGGAAAGTAACTTTAAGAATACTTTTACAGAGAGCTTTTATTGGTGAGAAAAAGCAAAGGATATTAAAGTGAAAATGGCCTTGGAGCTGTGTACCGAGATCTTTTAGATTTAGGCTACAACGGGTTCACCCGTTACAGTGATAGAGTATAACCAAAATTTTGGCGTACTTGATGAGGTTTGTATTGTGAGATACAAATAAATTAGGATGGTAACACGAAGTCAACTCTCGTTCCTAAGATTAATTTCTTAGGGGTGGGAGTTTTTTAATACCCAAAATTAAGGTTAGCAAGTAAAAAAATATAAAGAAGGGAAGATTAATAGTATGAAAAAAGAAATTAAAAAAGGAAATCCATTAGCATTATTACCACTAGGAATATTTTTAATATTGTTTGTAGGTAGTGGGATTATAACTGGAGATTTTTATAAAATGCCAGCTTTAGTAGCATTTTTAGTAGCAGGGGGAGTAGCTTTACTATTTAATAAAAAAGAAAGCTTAGAAACTAAAATGAATGTATTTTGCAAAGGAGCAGGAGATAATAACATTATCTTAATGGTAATAATATTTTTACTTGCAGGTGCATTTTCAAGTGTAGCTAAAGCAATGGGTGGAGTAGATTCAACAGTAAACTTAAGTTTATCTATACTACCATCTAACCTTTTAGTAGCAGGACTGTTTATAATAGGATGCTTTATATCTATATCTATGGGAACTTCAGTTGGAACAATTGCAGCACTTTCGCCTATTGCACTTGGAATTGCACAAAAAACTGGCATACCAGTTCCTTTAGTAATAGGAGCAGTTGTAGGTGGAGCGATGTTTGGAGATAACTTATCTATGATATCAGATACAACTATAGCGGCAGTAAGAACACAAGGTTGTGAATTAAAAGATAAGTTTAAAGTAAACTTTTTAATAGTTTTACCAGCAGCTATAGCTACAGCTATATTATTGACTCTAGTAACATTAGGTTATAAAAGTGCAGGGAGCCAAACTTATGAATATGAAATAATAAAAGTATTACCATATATATTAGTTTTAACAGGTGCTTTACTTGGAGTAAATGTATTTGCTTTACTTGGAGGTGGAATTTTATTTGCAGGAATTATAGGACTTTTTTCAAAATCTTTTGATTTACTAGGACTTATAGGTGCAGTATCTGAGGGAATGGCTGGAATGTATGAATTAAGTCTTTTAGTTTTAGTAGTTGGTGGAGTTGTAGCGCTTATTAAATTTAATGGTGGTATAGATTATATACTTTATTTTATAACTAGTAAAATAAAAAGTAAAAAAGGTGCGGAGTTTGGGATTGCAGCATTAGTTAGTATAATAGATTTATGTACGGCTAATAATACTATAGCAATAGTGACAGCAGGACCTTTAGCTAAAGATATTGCTGATAAATATGATATAGAACCAAGAAAAACTGCTAGTATATTAGATATATTTTCATCTTGCTGGCAAGGGGTTATCCCTTATGGAGCTCAACTTTTAACAGCAGCAGGTATAGCTGGTATATCTCCAGTTGAGATATTAGGATATCTTTATTATCCAGGATTAATGTTTTTATGTGGTATAGCATCTATTGCCTTTTCACAAGTAGTACTTAGAAAATCTAAATTAGAAGAAACTATATAACAAAAAAGAACTGTTAAATTTTATATAAGTTTAACAGTTCTTTTTTGTTAATTAGATTTTAGTTAATATAATTTCATCATTTTTAAGTTTAATATTATAATCCGAAAATATAACTAAAGTTTCATGTAGCCCAACACTAGAAATTACACCCATAGCTTCCATAAAAGTAATATTACCCATATCAGAAATCATAGGAGCAAAACCTATAAATCCTAAAAATGCAGAATCATAACTTTTACTTTTAAGAGAGTATTTACATCTATTTCTATCACTATTTTTTATAACTACATTATCAAGAACTTTAAGGCCTTTGATTATTTTTTTATCATCAATAATAATTGTCTTTTCTTGATTATCAAGAGCTTTACTCAACATAGCTTTGTTATTTACTTTATCCATATAAATATCCTTTCTAAAACACTATAAAATAATACCAATATTATAACATTAAATTATAAATTATGAAGTTAAAGCTAAAATTTTGAGGATACAAATCTTAGAATTATTTTTGAAAAAATATATTAAAAGTTATTGATAATCAATTTCAAAAATGCTACCATATACAATATAGTGATAATTAATATCAATTGAAATAAATATATATAATATTTACTGTAAATAAGGGAGGAAATGAATGAGTATTTATGAATTAAATGTAGGTGGTAGTGGTGTAGTAGATTATATAGATGGGGAAAATGATTTTACTAAAAGATTATTGGCATTGGGATGTACAAAAGGAACTTATATAACATTAAAAAAAATAGCACCTTTGGGGGATCCGATAATAATTAATTTTAGGGGATTTGATATAGCATTAAGAAAAAAAGAAGCTAAATATATAAAAATAAAGTAATTAATTAGGGGGATAATTATGATTAAGGTAGCTTTACTAGGTAATCCAAATGTAGGTAAAACTACAATATTTAATGCACTTACAGGCCTTAAACAAAGAGTTGGAAATTGGCCAGGAGTAACAATAGAAAAACGTGAAGGTAAGTTAGGAAATGATATAAATATTGTTGATTTGCCAGGGATATATGCAATGGATACATATTCAAATGAAGAAAAAATTTCTAAAAACTATTTAGAGAATGAAGATGTAGATGTAATAGTAAACATAGTAGATGCATCTAATTTATCTAGAAACTTATATTTAACTACTCAACTGATGAAATACAATAAGCCTATAATATTAGTTTTAAATATGATAGATATGGCAAAAAGTAAGGGAATAGATATAGATGTTAAAAAATTAGAAAAAGAGCTAGGAGTAAAGGTAGTTTGTATGGTAGCTAAGAAAAAAGTAGATAGCACTATAATTAAACAAGATATCATAGAAGCTTCTAAATCACTAGTTATATATAAAAACTACCCAGAAGAAGAAATAAAGGTATATAACGAATTAGAAAAAACTTTAAGTAAATGTCTAAATACTAAAAAAGAAAATAAAAAAACTTTAAGTGATAAGATAGATAATGTTGTTTTAAATCCAATATTTGCATATCCAATATTTATAGGACTTTTATACATACTATTTAAATTTACTTTTGATTGGGTAGGAGGACCATTACAAGAGTTTTTTGCAGGAGCAATAGAAACATACATACAAACACCAGTAAGTGAAATGATGGTAAATTCAAGTGAATGGTTTTATTCTTTAATAGTAGATGGAATAATAGGAGGTCTTGGAGGAGCATTACCGTTTTTCCCACTAATATTTGTATTATTTTTAGGAATAACTTTACTTGAAGATAGTGGATATATGTCTAGGATAGCTTTTTTAATGGATAAAGTAATGGTTAAGGTTGGATTATCGGGAAAAACATTTATACCTATGGTTATGGGAATAGGCTGTTCTTCACCAGCTATAATGGCAACTAGGACATTAGATAGTGAACAAGATAGAAAAATAACTGCACTTATAGCACCACTTATGACTTGTGGAGCTAAGTTACCTATATATGCAATATTTGCATCAATATTCTTTCCAAAAAATGAAGCAATAGTTACGACTTCACTATATTTAGTAGGTATAGTGGTTGCAATAGGAGTTGCATTATTTATAACTAGAAGTCAAAATAGTTATACTTCAGCACCATTTATACTAGAACTTCCTAAATATTCAATGCCAAAAGTTTCTCAATTGCTTAAAAATACTTGGAATAAATCTAAAGGTTTCTTAGTTAGAGTTTGTACTATAATGTTTGCTATGTCTATAGTGATATGGGGATTATCTTCATTTAACT
Organism: Paeniclostridium hominis; assembly: GCF_014306135.1. Classification (NCBI taxonomy): domain Bacteria; kingdom Bacillati; phylum Bacillota; class Clostridia; order Peptostreptococcales; family Peptostreptococcaceae; genus Paeniclostridium; species Paeniclostridium hominis. Next base: position 1,368,325 of record NZ_JACRWD010000001.1, on the reverse strand, counting down.
TTAGTGGATTTACAGCTGAAATAAATGAAAGCTTCTTAGCACACCTTGGAAACTTGGTATCACCTTTGTTTAAACCACTTGGATTTGGTGATTGGAGAGCGGGTGTAGCTATATTAACAGGACTTTCGGCTAAAGAAATAGTAGTAGCTACTATGGAAATTTTATATGGCGATTTAAATACGGTATTGCCAACATTGTTTACTTCAGTAAGTGCATACGGATTTTTAATATTTAGTTCATTATATACTCCATGTATAGCAGCACTTGCAACTATGCAAAAAGAGTATGGAACTAAGATGACTTTAATATCATTTTCTTATCAATTCTTTATTGCATGGGTTGGAGCTTTTTATGTATATCAAATAGGAAGTTTAATAACTATAGGGTTTAATATTTCAAATATTATTAACTTAATTGTAGGAACTATAGTTATATTAGGTATATGTTTTGTTATTTATAAGAAATTACAAAAATTAAATTTAAATAAAGAATTAAATTTAAAAGCAAAATTAGAAACAGTTATATAATTAAGTAAAGATGGTGATTTTATGTGCGTATTGATTTTAGGTGGTCACGAATGTATGGAGAAAGATTATAAAAAGATGCTAAATGAAAAGGGATATAATACTAAAATATATACGAAGATGCCTTCAGGACTTAAAAAAAGAATTGGAACCCCTGATGCTATAGTATTATTTATGTCAACAATATCTCATAGCATGGCAGAGATGGCGATAAGAGATGCAAGAAAGAAAAAAATACCTGTTATAAAGGTTAAAAATAGTAGTAAGGTAGCATTTAGTACTTGTATAAAAGATATCGATAGATGTCTAGGAAATTGTAGTGAATGTAAGCTAAAATGTAGGAGCTAGTCAATTTTGACTAGCTTTTTTATTTTAAAATTGTTTACAATAAAGTTAAAGATTAGAAAAATTACTATTAATTTTCTAACTATTAATATAAAATTAAACTATGTCTAAAATTTAACTTAAAAAAGTTAAGTACATAAAGAATAAAGATAATATATATTTTAAATTTAGGGAGATGAATTTTATGAATAAGAAAAAATTAATTATAGGGATAATAGTAGCTATTATAATTTACCATATATTTGCATTAGGTTTAAAATTAGATGAAACTGGTTTCCATGGATTAATTCAATATGGAGATAACTTTATTAATTTATTTTAATGTTTAAAAATGATTATAAATCAATAATTTAAGATAATAAAAATCCATTATATAAATTTATATAATGGATTTTTTTATATGATTTTGGAAAAATTTATAAATATGTTAAAATAATAAGAGAATATTAAATTCAATTTATAAAAATGTAAAAATGAGGTAAAAAGATGGGAAATAAGACATTAGTAAATTTTGAAGAAATACAAAAATTAACTTCAATAGATACAAAGACATTAGTAGAAAGAACATTGAAATTAGCAGAAGAAGTGGGAGAAGCATCACAAGCAGTATTAAGTCATTCTAATGCTTGTGGATGTGGATATAAAAATAAATCAAAAGAAGATATAGTTGAAGAATGTTTAGATGTTATAATAGTTGCTAGCTCAATAATAAGCCAAAGTTATGATAATAATGTAGATATAGAAAGTATAAAAAATGTTTATAACAAAAAACTTAATAAGTGGAAAGAAAAATGCGAGTGTAAAAATGATTAACTAGAAATGATATAAAAAGGTAATAAGGGGATGGAGAATATGAGATTAATAAGTTTAATAGTATTAACTAGTGTATTAGCATTAATGGTTGGATGTAATAGTGATGGAAATAAAAATGAAAATTTAAATGTTTCTAATCAAAAACACTCAAATGAAAATTATGTTGAAAACAACATAAAAAAAGAAGAAAATGATAAAAAAGATTTAAAACAAAAATTAAAAGAAAAATCTTATAGTAGTGAGTCAAATCCTAAAGAACTTACTATGGAAGAATCTTTAAAATATGTAAAAAGTGTTTTACCTAAAGGAATTGAAGAAATTGAAAGTAAATTTGAAAAAGAAGTTGGTGTAACAGAAGTAATATATAAATGTGGAGATTCTAAGTTTGAAGTAAGGTACATGCATCCATATAAACAAGATGGAAATATGGTAGATGAATATGATTTAAATAAAACTGTTGGAATAAGTTTTAAAGAACTAGATAAATAATTAGAAATATTTATAGATTTATATTTTAAATAAATATAAAAGCTGTATCATAAGAAAATGATACAGCTTTACTTATTTTTAATTAGAAATTAAAAATAAGTAAAGCTAATATATAAAATTTGTTGCTAATTAATAAAAAATTCTATAAAGAATCTTTAGAAAATCTTTAGATTTATATACAACTTATCTTAAAAAATTGATACTAACATAAAGGTATAGAAAATCTTTTAAAGGAGGTTAAAACAAAATGTTAAAAACAATGAATGCCTTATGATATTATATACTAGAGAAAATAATATAGTGGGGTAAAGATAATGAATTTTAATATTTTAGTTGTAGAAGATGAAAAAGACATAGCTTATGCTATAAAAGCTTATTTAAATAATCAAGGATATAAAGTATTTATTGGAAACAATGGGATAGAAGGTCTAGAGATATTAGAAAAAGAAACTATACATTTAGGTATTGTAGATATAATGATGCCTAAAATGGATGGTATAGAATTTACTATGAAATTAAGAGAAAATTATGATTTTCCAGTAATAATGTTATCAGCAAAATCTGAAGAAATAGACAAAATAACAGGTCTTAATATAGGGGCTGATGATTATATCACAAAACCATTTAGACCTCTTGAACTTTTAGCCAGAGTTAATTCTCAGCTTAGAAGATATAAAAAATTTTTAAATGTTGTTCAAAAAAGTGTAAATGATGAAAATTTGTATACAATAGGAGGACTAGAACTAGATATAAACACTAAAGAAGTAAGTGTTGATGGTAATTTTGTAAAAACAACTCCTATAGAATTTAAAATATTAACTTTACTTATGAAAAATCCAGGAAGGGTATTTTCAGCAGATGAAATATATGAAAAGGTATGGAAAGAAAGAGCAGTAAACACAGATACAATTATGGTTCATGTAAGAAATATAAGAGAAAAAATAGAAGTGAACCCTAAAAATCCAAAATATTTGAAGGTGGTGTGGGGCGTTGGATACAAAATTGAAAAGCAATAAAACTGCTATAAGTATAATAATAATTATGACAATACTTATAGCTTCAATTGGAATGGTATTAGTATATCCTAATATAAAAAAAGATAGTGATAAATTTTCCTATAATGTTTATGAAGAAAATTATAATTTGATAGATAGTATTGAAAAGTCTATATATAGTCTTTATTATAAGTTATATGATGAAAATAATAATAAAATAAGACCATCAGAACTTATGTTAGAGTTAAAACCAGGAGTAGATAGCACTTATACTGAAGATAAAATGGTAGCTAGAGATAGTTTTGATGAGGATATAGATCAAAATAATGAATATATAAATTCAAATTTAAGAAACTTAGAATATTGCGTATTAGATAAAGAAAATAAGTTAGTAAAACAGAATATGAATTTAGCATTAAATTCATTAGATGGGGATAAAAGCAATAGTTTAAAAGAAAAATTAAAGAATGAATATAGCTTTTATATGATATTAGATTTTGACGATAAAGGAAATATGAAGATTGAGGATATATATGGAGTTAATAAAAATAAGATAGAGCATCAGTTAAGTATAGGTTCAGAAAATAACTTATTTGATTATGATGTAGACAGTAATTATAACTTAAAACCTATAAAAAATATGAAATATGTATATGCAATACCTAAAAATCTTAAGTACATAGATGATATATCTAATAGTGAACAAAGAGCAAAAGATTATTCTTATACTAAGGCTTCATATTTATTTATAAATATAGCTATAACATTTGTTATACTAGTAGCTATAATAATTCCATATAAAGAATTAAAAGAGATAAAGATATTTAAAAAAATATTTAATATACCTATAGAAATATTATTAATAGTAATATATTTAACTTATATATATATATATTGTGAATCTAATCAATTAATAATTAAAACTGTAAATAACGATTCAATTATAAAATTTACACAGCTACAAGTAAGTCAAGATTTTTCAAATATAGTAAATTATTTATTAAATGTTGCCTATTGGTCAGTTTTATTTTCTATAGTATTTATATCAATAGTTTTATTAAAGCATATCTTAAAATCTAATACTAAGAAATACTTAAAAGAAAATTCATTAATTTATAAAATATCAAATTCTATAATTAATAAGTTAAAAGATGCTTACAATATTGAAATAGGTAGGGAAAATAATAAAAAACTGATAACTATATTACTTATAAATTTAATAGTAGTAGGTTTAATATGCGCTACATGGTTTTTTGGACTAGTATTATTACTTCCAATATACACTATTTGTTTATATATGATTATTAAAAAGAAATATTCAATAATAAATAAAGATTATAAAAAGCTATTAAATATAACCAAGGATATTGCAAATGGAAATTTAAATACTAATCTAGAAGAAGATTTAGGTACCTTTAATTTATTAAAAAATGAAATAGGTAATATTCAAATCGGATTTAAAAAGGCCGTAGATGAAGAAGTAAAAAGTCAAAAAATGAAAACGGAGTTAATATCTAATGTTAGTCATGATTTAAAAACTCCTTTAACATCTATAATAACCTATGTAGATTTATTAAAGGATGAAAACTTAAGTGATGAAAAACGTAAGTTGTATATAGATACATTAGATAGAAAATCTGAAAGGTTAAGAGTTTTAATAGATGATTTATTTGAAGTTAGTAAAGCTAACAGTGGAAATGTAAGTTTAAATATTGTCGATGTAGATATAGTTTCTCTTATGAAACAAACTTTACTTGAAGTTGAGGATAAAATGAAATCTTCAAATTTAACACTAAGAAATAATTTCCCAGATGAAAAAGTAATACTTAAGTTAGATAGTCAGCGTATGTTTAGAGTATTTGAGAATTTATTAATTAATATAACTAAATACGCTATGCCAAACTCTAGAGTATATATTGATATAATAGATAAAACTAATAAAGTTGAAATAAGTTTTAAGAATATGACAGCTGAAGAGATTACTTTTAATGTGAATGAATTAGTTGAAAGATTTGTAAGAGGGGATAAAGCTAGAAATACAGAAGGAAGTGGACTTGGGCTTGCTATAGCTAAGAGCTTTGTAGAACTTCAAGGTGGAAGCATTGATGTTAGCATTGATGGAGATTTATTTAAAGTTGTTATAGTTTTAAAAAAATAAATTATTTAATAAATTTAAACCTTGTTAAAATAATGAAATTAAAAAATGATTTAAACGGTAAAATAAAAAGAAGATATAATATATTATATCTTCTTTTATATTATGAAAAAATATTTATAAACATTATTATAGTAGGGAGTGCCACTAAGTCTATTAAGAAAGCGCACACTATAGGAATTGTGAAAAATGCTCTTTGAGAATATCCATATCTACTACATATTGAATTTAAATTCGCAAGTGCATTTGGAGTAGCGCCAAGTTCATGACCTATAAATCCACCAACCATAACAGCTGAATCATAATCTTTACCTAATAATTTAAACATTACAAATACAGTAAACAATACTATAAATAACACTTGCATTAAAACTATAATTAACATTGGAAGTCCAAGTGTTTCTAATTCCCAAAGTTTAATACTCATAAGTGCCATAGTTAAAAATAGTTTTAAACTAACATTACCTAAAAGTTCAAAATATGAGTAATCGACTTTAACAACTTTAAATACATCATTAGTATTTCTAAATATCATAGCTACTATAATACCACCAACATATTCTGGCAGCACATATCCTGTAAGTGTAGTTAAAAATCCACTAATCATATATCCAATAGTCATACAAGTACTTATTATAAATAAATGCTTTATAAATTCTGATGTATCTAACTTAGATGCAGTTGGAAGTGATGCATCTGAATCTGTAACCTCACTATGTATACCTTCCTCATCAGGAATTCCTTCATGAAAATTTACAACAGGTTCTTCTTTAGGCTTTAACTTATATTTTTCTATTAAAAATCTAGAAGTTGGAGCACCAACTAATCCTCCAGATATAAGACCTAAAGTTGCAGCAGCAAGCCCTATTGTATTAGCACCTGTAATTCCCATTGCTTCTAGTGTTGGACCAAAAGTGGCACTTGTACCATGACCACCACCCATTGATATGGCCCCACACATAAGACCAAGTAATGGTTCAATTCCTGTTAAAAACGCACCTAATAATCCGATGATATTTTGTGCAAATATAAGTATTATACAAAATATCCAATATGTAAATACTGACTTTCCGCCTTTTTTTATAAGTGTGAAACTTGCATCTATACCTACAGTTGAGAAAAAGGCGACCATAAATGTAGATTGAAGACTAGTGTCTAATACAATATTTAATATATTAAATTGCTTAAGTAAAAATACTAAAATTGAAAATAGTATACCTCCTATAACAGGACCTGGTATACAGAGTTTATCTATTATCGAAATACGTTTTCTAATAAACCTACCAAGTATCATTAAGAAACAAGCTAGTGATATGGTAGCGACAATATTTAAATTAAGGGTAAAGATTCCTTTGACATAACTAAATTCCATTAAATCACTCCTTTATTTTGTTAAATTGTGTAATTAGATATCTAACTATTATAACATAAAATTATAAAAAAGTAAAATGTTATAATTTTATTTTTAAATAAATTTAATTTTTTAGTTAATTATTATATAAGCTATATTAATTTATACCAAAAAATGATTATATATACAGATACGTAGTCTTTTATATTAATTAATAAATCTACGTAAATATAATTATTTTTATATTGTAAATTTAATATTAAAGATTAGTAGGTTTATAAATTATTAGCTTATTTTTGATATTTTAACCAATAATAGATACTCATAAAATTAGAAGATTATATAAAACTCAAAGTTAAGATTATTTTCTAAAATCGCCTAAATTAGGATAGGATTTAAGTTATAAAACTTAAGTTCAGATTCTATTTTATTTAGTGGACTCAATCTAGGAATCAAATAATAATAATCATTATCAAATATTATGCGAAATGTATTGAAAACGATTATTAATTATGATAAGATAATTACAGTTTGGAGAGTAAGGAGAAAATAAAAATGAATAAAATTAAAAAGTATATATATGTAACAGTAGGATTATTATCATTTGCAATAGGAGCAATAGGAGTGATACTACCAATACTTCCTACAACGCCATTTTTATTATTAGCGTCCTTTTGTTTTGTTAGAGGTTCTGAAAAATTTGATAGATGGTTTAAATCAACTAAGATGTATAAAAAGCATCTAGAAAGCTTTGTAAATGAAAAAGCTATGACAATGAAACAAAAGGTAATTATATTATTATTTGTAAACATAATGTTAGCAATACCAATTATATTAGTAGATAACTTACATATGAGATTGTTTTTATTAGGACTAATTTGCATTAAGCTATATTATTTTATATTTAAAATAAAAACAATAAAGCCTTGTAGCGTTAATGAGTAGAGATTAAGTAATATTAGGTAGGTTATTTGTAAATATTAATTGATAATAATAATCATATGCATGAATGGGATATTAAAAATTTTTAATTTTAAAATAAGAAAGAAGTAAAAGGAGATTTAAATGTTACACAGATTAGGATCAATATTTTTTTTATTAGCTATAATAACTAGTTTTTTTAAGTATTTTAAATTTATAAACAACAAATTAAGTTTAAAGCTACATCTTGCAACAGGTACCATAGGTGCACTAGCAATGATTATTTATTCATTAGTAGATTTTGTTAAGGATAAAGAAATTACAATTTTACTAGTAGGTCTAACTAGTATATTAATAATATTATCTGGAACTAACAAGGTGAGAAAAAAATATAAATGGTTGCATTTAATATCAGTTATAGGTTTTGCAGGAGCACTTGCATTTCACATAATCAGTTAATATAAAAGGAGGAATTATTTATGATAAACAAAAGATTGCTTTCGCTTAGTAAAGAATCTCAAAAATATGTATATCTTACAGTTTTAATGAACTGGATATCTATAATATGTAATATCGGAATAGTACTATTTGTAGGTAATATAATAGATAAATTACATAATAATGATTTAAACTTTAATACAGGAGTTTATGTACTTTACTTAGGTTCATTAATATTAATAAGATTTGTATGCAATTATATGTCAGGAAGATTTTCTTATTATTCATCAGCAAATGTAAGAACATCTATTAGAGAAAGCATCTATAAGAAATTATTAAAATTAGGTGTGAATTACAATGATACAATATCAACTTCTTCAATTGTTCAAATAGCAGTAGATGGAGTAGAAGCACTTGAAATTTATTTTGGTAGATACTTACCTCAATTATTTTACAGCTTATTAGCACCACTTACTTTATTTTTAGTTATTGCACCTATAAGTTTTAAAGCCGCAATAGTACTTTTAATATGTGTGCCACTAATACCCATATCAATAGCAGCTGTAATGAAATTTGCTAAAAAACTTTTAAGTAAATATTGGGGTATATACACTAACTTAGGAGATTCTTTCCTAGAAAATCTTCAAGGTCTTACAACTTTAAAAATATTTGATTTAGATGAAGAAAAAAATCAAGAGATGAATAAAGAAGCAGAAACTTTTAGAAATATAACAATGAAAGTTTTATCAATGCAATTAAATTCTATAACAATAATGGACTTAATAGCATTTGGGGGTTCAGCAATAGGTATATTAATAGCTGTTACTGAATTTTACAATGGGAACATTACAATAGGATCAACAGTTGTAATAATACTATTATCATCAGAATTTTTTATACCAATGAGACTTTTAGGATCATTTTTCCATGTAGCTATGAATGGATTAGCTGCAGCTGATAAGATTTTTGATTTACTTGATACTAAGGTTGAAGCTGAAAAAGAATTATCTGATAAGGATAAAGAAAAGTTAGAGAATATTTCTATATCAATAAATAATGTTGATTTTAGCTATGATAATGAAAGAAAAGTTTTACATAATGTCAATGTAGATATAAAAAATAAGTCTATGGTTGCTTTAGTAGGAGAAAGTGGATGTGGAAAAAGTACAATAACTAATTTACTTTTAAAATTAAATAAAGTTGATAAAGGGGAGATTTTATTAAATGGAATAAATCTAAACAATATACCATTTGATGAATTAAGAAAAAAGGTTAGTTTTATAAGCCATAGCTCATATATATTTAATTCTACAATAGAAGAAAACTTAAGAATGGGCAATGAATGTGCAACTGAAGAAGAATTATATAGTGCCCTTAAAAAAGCAAATTTATATGAATTTGTAATGGGATTAGAGAAAAAATTACAAACTCCAGTTGGAGAAAATGGATCATTCTTATCTGGAGGTCAAAAGCAGAGATTAGCTTTAGCCAGAATGATACTTACAAACCCAGAAGTTTATATATTTGATGAAGCTACATCAAATGTAGATGTTGAAAGTGAAGATTCAATACTTGAAACAATATATGCACTATCTAAAGAAAAAACAGTAGTAGTCATATCACATAGATTAGCTAATATAAAGAATGCAGATAAAATATATGTATTAGAAAAAGGGTATATAGTTGAGAGTGGAAATCATGATAATTTAATGAAGAATAATTCAGTGTATGCTAATTTATACACAAATCAAGAAAAATTAGAAGATATATACAAAGAAGATGTAACTAGGGAGGTGGCTATAAGTGAATAAGGAAAGAAAGAGGTTATCTGGTGGAAAGATAATGCTTAGACTTATAAAAATATTAAAGCCATTAGTGCCTGTAATGATGATAACAATAAGTTTTGGAGTATTAGGATTTTTAGCAGCTATAGCTATAACTACTTTTGGAGCAGTAGCTATGGGAAATATTATAGGTTTGGATATGGGATATACTTTACAAACTTGTGTAAAAATAATAATTGTATGTGGAGTTATTAGAGGAATACTAAGATACATAGAGCAATATTCAGGTCATTATATAGCATTCAAAATACTTGCCATACTTAGAGATAAGGTGTATAAAGCTTTAAGGAAGTTAGCTCCTGCTAAGCTTGAAAGTAAGGAAAAAGGAAATCTAATATCAGTTATAACAAGTGATATCGAGTTACTTGAAGTATTTTATGCTCATACCATAGCACCAATAGCAATAGCTATAATTACATCAGCTATAATAGCAGTATTTTTATATAATATAAATCCATACTTTGGAATAATAGGAGTAGTTTTTTATATAATAGTAGGATATATAATACCAGTTTTATCTTCTAAGTTGGGAAGTGAAGCAGGATTTGATTATAGAAATGAATTTGGAAAAACTAATAGTTTCCTGTTAGATTCATTAAAAGGGATAAAAGAAATACTATTATTTGGGCAAGGAAACAATAGATTAAACTCAATAAACGAAAATAGTAATAAATTAAATGAAAAGATGAAGGTCATAAAAGGCCATGAAGGTTTAATAAGAGCTTTAACTGATATAACGATAATGATAGCAATACTTACAACACTTTATGCAGGTGTTACATTATACAAATCTCAATCTATAAACCTAGGACAATTAGTAGTAGCTTTAGTTTTACTTTCTAGTTCATTTGGTCCTACTGTGGCACTAAGTAACTTATCAAACAACTTAATGCATACATTTGCTTGTGCACAAAGATTATTTGATATACTAGATGAAGTACCTGCTGTTTGTGAGGTAGCTGGAAATGATGATTTAGAAATGAATAATACTAATATAAATAATTTAGAATTTAAGTATTTAGATAGAGAAGAAGTACTGCTTAAAGATGTAAATCTTAACATTAAAAAAGGTGATAAGATTGCAATAATCGGTGAAAGTGGATGTGGAAAGAGTACACTTTTAAAACTTATGATGAGATTTTGGGATGTAGATAAGGGAAGTATTGAAATAGACAATAAAAATATAAAAGCTATTCCAACAAAGTCTTTAAGAAAATCACAATCATTAGTAAGTCAAGAGACATTTTTATTTAATGATACAATTGAAAATAACCTAAAGATTGGTAAAAAAGATGCAACTCGTGAAGAAATAATAAGTGCTTGTAAAAAAGCATCTATACATGAGTTTATAGAAACACTACCAAAGGGATATGAAACTAATGTTGGAGAAATAGGTTCAAACCTTTCATCAGGAGAAAGACAAAGATTAGGTATAGCAAGAGCATTTTTACATAATCCACAAGTTTTAATTCTTGATGAACCAACTAGCAATTTGGATACTCTTAATGAAGCTCAAATATTAAGAAGTATAAAAGAAGAATCAGATGATAAGACAATAATAATGGTATCACATAGGAAATCAAGTACATCTATATGTGATAAAAAAGTTTATGTAAAAGATAATACACTTAAGTTTAACTATTAAAAGTATAATCTCGATTAATTAGAAAATTGTGAGTATAACTCTAAAAGATATTGATTAAAATCAATATCTTTTTTATGTAAATTTTATTTTAGACATGTAAATCTTATAAATAGAAGATTTTGAAATGAAATATATTGAGTGTAGGATTATTAAATATATTGATGAAAAATATAAAAGATAACAAATTTCAATAAAATTATAAAATATTAAAAATATTATAATGTAGACAATATGTGTCAACATTATTTACTATTATCTAAATATAGCTTATCTAAATATCAATAAGTTTAATATATAGATTAAAAGGGGTAAGAAATAAATACTTAATTCAATTGATGAATTAATCTATCAAATATGTAAAAGAATAAATTAAAATCTAAAAATAAAGAAGGTAGAGTTATGAATAAGTTTATAGAACAAGCTAAGTTAATAAAAGAAGATATGATAGTTTATAGAAGAACTATTCATAGTAATCCTGAGGTTGGGGCTAAATTACCTAAAACAAAAACTTATGTGATGGATAAATTAAGAAAATTAGGATATGATCCTAAGGAAATATGTGAAAGTGGTATAGTAGCCACAATTAAAGGAGATAAACCAGGAAAAACTTTTTTATTAAGAGCAGATATGGATGCATTACCAATGAAGGAAGAAACTGAATGTGATTTTAAATCAACTAATGGATGTATGCATTCATGTGGTCATGATATGCATACAGCAATGCTTTTAGGTGCAGCTAAGTTACTAAAACAAAATCAAGATCAAATAGAAGGTACTATTAAATTAGTATTCCAACCGGATGAAGAAGGATTTACAGGTGCCAAGAAGATGATACAAGCAGGTGTACTTGAAAACCCTAAAGTTGATGCAGCCATGGCAATGCATATACACTCTGGAACACCTTCAAATGTAATATTATGTGGCTTAGGAACTAGCATAGCAGGATGTAATAGATTTAGAATTGTTGTAAAAGGATCTGGATGTCATGGAGCTATGCCTGAAACAGGAGTAGACCCCATAAATATAGCTGCTCATATTTACTTGTCTTTACAAGAAATAATAAGTAGAGAAATATCAGCTACTAAGCCGGCTGTTGTGACAATTGGTAAATTTGTTGGAGGAGATGCACCAAATATAATACCAGGAGAGGTTGTTATGGAAGGTACTATCAGAAGTTTAGACAAGGAAGTAGGAGAATTTATATTTAACAGAATAAATGATATAGTTACATCTACTGCTAAAATGTTTAGAGGAGAAGCTGAGTTAATAGAGTTATCTTCAGTACCACCATTAACTAACGATAATAATTTAGCTTATGAAATTACTAATTATATGAAAGATTTAGTAGGAGAACAATCAGTTATATTATTTGAATCTGGAGGAATGGGATCAGAAGATTTTGCTTCTTATTCATATGAAGTTCCAAGCTTATATGTTATGCTAGGTGCAGGTTCAAAACAAGAGAATACTTTATTTGGAGAACCAATGCATAATGAGAAGGTTGTATTTAATGAAGATATATTACCTACAGGAGCAGCTATTTATGCGTATAGTGCAATAATGTGGTTAAAAAATAATAAGTAAATATATAATTAGTAGGTTGAAAGGAAGTATTAATGAGATTATTAGATATTTTATTTTATCTATTAAGGTGTAATTCTAAAGTTACAATTAAGGAGTTATCTGAAATTTTTAATGTATCTACTAAAACAATAAGAAGGGATTTAGATAAGTTATCAATACTAGGAATACCTATAATTATATATAGAGGTGTAAACGGAGGAGTAGAGATTGATAAAAACTATATAATATCAAAGTATATACTAAAATATAGTGATTATGGATCTTTAATATTTGCATTGTATATAGGTGAAAAAATAAGTAAGGATATAAGTGAATCTTTTTTGATTGAAAAATTTAAGTTCGTAGATAATGATAGATGTTCTAAAATTTTAAGTAATCTTAGAGAACGATTTATAATAGATTTATATGAAGAAGAGTTTGACACTAAAAATGAAATATGCAAAGAAATTGATAGATCTTTAGATAATAAGTCATTTATACAATTAGAAGTAAAAGGTAATAAGTTTGAAGTATATCCAATCTCTTATGTACTAAGAAAAGAAGGTTTATGTTTATATTGCTATAGAGAAGAGTATATGATTATTTTAATTAATAAAATATCTAATGCTATGATGTGTAATAAAAGTTATGAAGGTACTATAATCAGCTATTCTGAAAATAAAGATAAAATAAAATTTATTTAATTGCATTTTTATAATAAAGTTTAAGAAAATTATTAGATTAGTAAAAAGTTATTTAGTAAGTGTAAAAATAAATGACTATGTAGAAAATTATAAAGATAAATTGTGTGTATGATTATTGCGAATCATATATAACATTGAAATACACAAAAAATGTATTGTTTTTTACAATACATTTTTTATTTTTGATAATTATAATAAATCAACATAAGATATAGTTGATTTTATAGTAGGAGGGATGGAACTATTGAAGATATAAGTTTAGTATGGATTTTATTGTAGATATTTGTAGTTTTATGTATTGAAAAAATATATACATCACAATATAATGAAAATGCAACATAACATAAAAATTAAAAAAGGATGTGTTATATTGAGGGATACAATATTATTAGAAGAAATAATAAATATAGAGTCATTTCAAAAAATACAAGATGATATAGCTAAAGCTACAGATGTAGCTATAATAATGGTAGATTATAAGGGTAAACCAATAACAAGACATAGCAACTGTACAAAATTTTGCTGTATGGTTAGAGAAATAAATGAATATTCGGCTTTATGTGAAAAGTGTGATTCTAGAGGAGGAGTAGAATCTGCTAGAATTAAAGAAGCATATATATATAAATGTCATAAAGGGTTAGTAGATCTTGCTGTACCTATAATAGTTAGGGGTCAATATTTAGGAGCTATGATGGCAGGTCAGATTTTAGTAGAGGAAAATGATAATCTTGAATTAGAAGAAGTTGTAAAAGTAGACAATACTTTCAAAAATTTGGATAAAAGATTAAAAAAAGAACTTGAGATAGAATATAGTAAACTACCTATTTTAAATTTTGACAAGATAAAATCCATAGCGCAGATGATGTTTCATATAAGTAATTATATAGTAGAAGAAGCATTACTTAAGATGTCCTTAAATGAAATTAACTACGAACATGATAATGAACAAAAGGAAAATAAAGATAGTAGTAAATGTATAGATATAGAAGAAGTAGATGCAAAGGAAAATGTTAATTTAATGATTAACGAAGATGATGGAAAATCTCCAATTATGAAAGCTATTGAATATATTGATAATAACATTTATGAAAGTATAACTTTAAAAAAAATATCTTTTATATGTAATTTAAGTCAATGCTATTTTAGTAAATTATTTAAAAAGGAAACAGGAATTAATTTTATTGAATATTTAAATATGAAAAAGATAGCAAAAGCAAAGCAATTGTTAATAAATACTGATAAAGCAATAAATAATATTTCTTTAGATTTAGGATTTGAAGACTGTGGTTATTTTATAAGGATATTTAAAAAGTTAGAGGGAACAACTCCAAAAAAATTTAGGGATATGTATAAAAAACTAGTGCAATTTAAAAAATAGGATTTTTTTGCTCTTTTTTACCTTTGATACAAAAAAATCCTATTTTTAAAGTTAAAATAGACTAAAATTTTACATAAAAAGTTAAAATATTAAGATGTATTTAATAAGAAAAAAAGTTAAAATTATATCAAGGAAAACGAAAACCTTAAATCAAGGAAGCACACGAAATTGAGCCTCAATAGATTTGAAGCTTTAGCTAAATGTTCAGATTGACAGATATAAATTGGAGGAATATAAAATGGGCAGAATGTATGATTATTTAGTACCAAGTGTTAACTTTATGGGACCAGGATGTTTAAAAGTTATCGGTGAAAGAGCTAAAATGTTAGGTGGAAAGAAAGTTTTAATAGTTACAGATAAATTTTTAAGAACTCAAGAAAATGGAGCAGTTGAACAAACTATAAAATATTTAACACAAGAAGGTATTGAAGTTGTTATATACGATGGAACTGAACCAAATCCAAAAGATACAAATGTAGCTGATGGCTTAAAAATATTCAAAGATGAAAACTGTGATATGATAGTTACAGTAGGTGGAGGTTCTTCTCATGACTGTGGTAAAGGTATAGGTATAGCTGCAACTCATGAAGGTGATTTATATGAATATGCAGGTATAGAAACATTAACTAATGCATTACCGCCAATATTAGCAGTAAATACAACAGCAGGAACTGGAAGTGAAGTTACTAGACACTGTGTTATAACTAATACAAAAACTAAGGTTAAATATGTTATAGTAAGTTGGAGAAACTTACCATTAGTATCTTTTAATGATCCAGAATTAATGATTGGAAAACCAGCAGGACTTACTGCAGCTACAGGAATGGATGCATTAACTCATGCAGTAGAAGCTTATGTTTCTAAAGATGCTAACCCTGTAACAGATGCATCTGCTATACAATCAATAAAATTAATATCTAATAACTTAAGACAAGCAGTTGCTATGGGTGAGAATTTAGAAGCTAGAACAAATATGGCTTACGCATCATTATTAGCTGGTATGGCGTTTAACAATGCTAACTTAGGTTATGTTCATGCTATGGCTCACCAATTAGGTGGATTATACGACATGCCACACGGTGTTGCTAATGCAATGTTATTACCTCATGTTTGTAAGTACAATATAATATCTAACCCACAAAAGTTTGCCGATATAGCTGAATTTATGGGAGAAAACATAGTTGGGTTATCAGTTCATGAATCAGCTGAAAAAGCAATAGATGCAATGTTTAGATTATCTAAAGATATAGGAATACCAACTTCATTAAAAGAAATGGGAATAAAAGAAGAAGATTTCGAATATATGGCTGAAATGGCTCTTAAAGATGGAAATGCATTTAGTAATCCAAGAAAAGGTAACAAACAAGATATAATAAATATATTTAAAGCAGCATATTAATAAAAATATCTCCTTTCAGAACTGAGAGGGGAATTTTTATGGGTGAGATTGGGATAAGTTTTTGCAGGTCTAATGTAAAGACTAGCACATTTTTCAAGTAGCTAACTTGATTGAAAATATAGTTTAATATCAGTTATACCATTTACATGTGAAACTGTAGTTTTATAATATGATAATCAATAATTATAGGTTTAAATGTTGAATAATATGTTTTTTATATTTATAAATAAAAAATAAAAATTAATAAAATAGTAGATATGATTATAATGAATCGTATCCACCATTGAAATTCACAAAAAAGGTATTGATAGATTTAACTATCAATACCTTTTTTATATAGGAAAAATGCAAAAGTAGGAAGAGTATGATAAAATAAAAAAAAGAAAGGAGCGATTATATGAATAGAATATCTAAAAAGATAGATGGATATTTTTTAGGACTAATATTAGAATTATTTATAATTACGGTGTTATTTGTATTTAACTCAAAATTTCAAATACAAAGTTTAAGTTTTATAATGTTTTGCATAACATTTTTCACTATAATTGTAACTTACACAGGAGGAATAATAGTGGGGCTTATATCTACATCAATAGCTATATTTATGTATGCAGCATATATATTTTACATAAGTTTAGCAAATAGTGTAGAGATAACATATATTTCTTATTTATGGATGGTATTTATGCCAATAGTATCTTACACAACTGGAAAATTTACGAACAGTATAAATAATCTTCAACAATCAAACATTAAATTAGAAAGGGAATATGAAAACTTAGTTACTATACATGAAGACACAGGATTATTCAATGTAAAAGCATTTTATATGAACTTGGAAAGAGAAATTAGTAAGGCCAAAAGACATAAAACTGAACTTACTTTAATGCTTGTAAAATTATCATATTATAAAGAAACAAAGAAAATACTTGGAGAATCTAAAACTAATAAACTAATGAAAGATATAAGTAACATAATAACAAAGTCTACAAGAATCGAAGATGAAAGATACACAATAGAAAATGATACTATAGCTATTATAATGCCAAATACGGGGGAAAACGGTGCTAATATAGTGAAAGAAAGAATAAAAACAGGTATAGGTGAAATTAGTTTAAGTCTAAAAAACAATAAAAACTATATAAATATAGACACAAAAATAGCAGCATTAGAATACAAAAAAGGTATACAGTCTCCTATTGAATTCAAAACATATGTACAAGAGGAGCTACAATATGATGTTTAAAAGAACTTTTATAATATCGATAATTTTTATCTCATGTATAATTTTATCAAGTACAAATTTAATTTATGGTGATGACAGTATAAATAAAAAATCTCTTATAGTATATGAAACTAAAACAAATTTTAATTCTAATATTAATACAGTAAATCATCTTAATGAACTATTATATGTATTCAATAAAGATGTAAAAAGTATTAATATAGATGATTATAAAAAAGGAAATTTAAATAATTATGATTATATATTCGTTATAAATATAAATAATGATATAGGTAATAAAATATTTATAGAAGATATTGTTAATAGCAATAAGAATATATACTGGATAGGGGATAAAATTGAAAATTTACTAGAATATAAGAAGAATAAATTTTCAATAAAATATATAGGTAAAAATAATAATATAACAAATCTAAATTACAAGGATAATAATATAATTTTAGAAAATAAGAATAATTATAACATAGTAAAACCATCTAATGAAAGTAAAATTATTTCTACTATGAATGATGGATATAACTCTTATCCATTTGTATTAAAAGAAAAGAACTTATATTATATATCGAATTGGGACATGTATGAATCCTATATATTTGAAGATACGTTAAATGACTTCTTCGAAAAAAAATCTTTTAGTGAAAGCAAAATATTTGTAAGAATAGAAGATGTAAATCCTTTTTCAGACATAACTAAGCTAAAAGAAATATCTAATTATCTATACGAAGAAAACATTCCATTTATAATATCTTTAACACCTACACATATGCAAAAAAATAGTAAAAAAATGATTATGATAGATGATAAGCTTATAAATACTATAAAGTATATGCAACAAAAAGGTGGAAGTGTCATATTAAATGGATATTCACACAACATAAAAAATAAATCAAAAAAAGCAGAGTATGAGTTTTATAATGAAAAAGTATTAAATAGCAATAATACAGACTTAAACACATATGTTAAAGATAGATTATTAAGTGGTATAAGAATATGTATTGAAAATGATATATATCCTTTAGGCTTTGAAGCACAAAAAGATGCAATGACTCAAGCGGGATATAAAGAAATTAAAAAATACATATCAACATATGTAGGTAGATATCAGAATAATGATGAAGTTTTTGAGATAAGTACATTTCCATATATGATAAAGGATAGTAAAAACTTTAATATATTAATACCTGAAAATTTAGGATATTTATCTAGTGATTATAAACTATCATTAGATAAAATAAAGTATAATTATTATAAATTATCTATGGTAAGAGGATATACTGGAGGTTTTTACTTTAATCCCAATATAAATATAAATTATTTAAAAGAATGTATAGACTATTTTAAATCTAAAAATGTAAGCTTTTTAGATTTAAAAAAGAATACTAATTATATAAATATATATGATATAAAAATAAACTCAAATAATAATATAAAAGCAAGTTATGATAAATCTAAATCAATAATAAAAACTGAAAATAATAAAACATTTAATAAAGTTATAAGAAATATAAATGATATAGTTCTTAAATTTGTTATTGCAGTATTAATAGTATTTATACTGATATTTATAGTATTTAAGATTATCAACAGACAAAAGTTTATAAGGAGATAACTATGATAGGTTTGGTAGATATTATATTTTTAATTTCATTAGCATCTATATGGGCAATACTTTTAATAAATATAATATTAGCTATAAATGGATACATCTATTACTTAAGGAGTCTTAAATTTAAAGATGAGAAGTTAAAAGAGTACCCATTTGTATCAATATTAGTACCAGCACATAACGAAGGAAAAGTAATAGGAAAAACAGTAGAATCATTATTATTATTAGATTATCCAAGAGATAAAATGGAGCTTATAGTGATAAATGATAATTCTAGTGATGACTCGAAGGAAATATTAGAATCTATAAAAAATAGATATAGAAACTATAATTTTACGATTATAAATACTGACAATAAAACAGGTGGTAAAGGGAAATCAAATGCACTAAATATTGGATATAAAATATCAAAGGGAGAGTATATTGCAATATATGATGCGGACAATACACCAGAAAAAACTGCTTTAAGATACTTGATACAGACCATTGTTAAAGATGAAAAATTAGGAGCAGTTATAGGGAAATTTAGAACTCGAAATAAACATAAAAATATACTAACAAAGTTTATAAATATAGAAACTTTAAGTTTTCAATGGATAGCACAAGCAGGTAGAAAACAATTATTAGGTCTTTGTACAATACCTGGTACAAACTTTGTACTTAGAAAAAGTACTATGGAAAATTTAGGTGGATGGGATACAAAAGCAATAGCAGAGGATACTGAAATAAGTTTTAGAATTTATAAAATGGGACAACGAATAACTTATGTTCCTCAAGCAGTAACTTGGGAACAAGAACCAGAAACAGTAAATGTATGGATAAAGCAAAGAACAAGATGGGTAAAAGGAAATATATATGTACTACTTAAGTATATTACTAATCTATTT
This sequence comes from Paeniclostridium hominis, assembly GCF_014306135.1. Lineage (NCBI taxonomy): Bacteria > Bacillati > Bacillota > Clostridia > Peptostreptococcales > Peptostreptococcaceae > Paeniclostridium > Paeniclostridium hominis. Next base: position 1,348,022 of record NZ_JACRWD010000001.1, on the reverse strand, counting down.
AAGGGTAAACAAAATCGAGTTTTATTTGATATATTATATTTTTTCTCTGTATATTTTTTATTTTTAACATCAGTTGTATTATCAGACATAATATTTTTACTAGGAATATTTAAAATAGTAGTTATAAATATACCTTTTAACTTTTTTACTATATGGATGTTATCATACATACTATTTATAGTACAGGTATCTATAACACTTAGTATGGAAAAAGGAGAAAGCACCTTAAGTAATATATTTTTAGTTGGGCTTATGTACTTTACATATTCTCAAATGTGGTTAATTGTTGCTATAAAAGGAATGATAGGGTATTTTTTAGATGCCATACACAAAAGAGAAGTAAAATGGTATAAAACAGAAAGGTTTTAGGAGAAAATAAAATGAGATTAATAACAATAATGATATCATTAATTATTAGTTTTACAAGCTTTGATATAGTTTTTGCACAGGAAAATGTAAAAAATTATAAATTTGAAAATGATATAACTATGAGTGGGGTTATAAGTAGTACTAACAAATATTTTGATTTGCCTCAAAATGTATCAATTAAAGATGCTAAAATAAATTTAGTGTATACAAAAAGTGAACTATTAGATGTAGATTATTCTACAATAACGATAATTGTAAATGATGTGCCTATACACTCAGAAAGGTTAAGTGGAAACAAGGAATATAAGAAGAAAATAAGTATAGACATACCAAAAGATTTAATAAAAAGAGGATACAATGAAGTAGAAATAAAGGCATATAAGACCATCTCTGATAAGATTTGTAGGGACGATTCAAATACGGCTAACTGGTTAGTAATACATAAAGAATCTGATATAAGCTTATCTTATAACTATAAGCCAGTATCAAATTTAATAAGTGAATACAAAGATACTTACATAAATTTAAATACAGGTAATGAATTAGAAACAAGCATATTAATACCAGATAACTATTCAAATGAAGAATTAACTTCTGCTATGATATTTGCTAATGATTTTGGCGAAAAAATAAAATATGAAAATATAGACTTTAATATAAGTACATACTCTCAGTTTAAAAATAAAGACAAAAATATTATATATATAGGTAAAGAAAGTAACACTTCAATTGACATACTTAACTTGTTAACAGAAAAAGAAAAAGAAAATATAAATAATAATTGTGTTATAAAAAATGTAAACTCAATATTTGATAAAAATAAAAAAATGCTTCTTTTAATATCAAATAATGAAGAATTACTTAAAAAAGCAAGTAAACTTATAAGTAGTGAAGATTTAATAAATGAAATAAATGAAGATAGTATATTAATAAATAAAGATACAGATGTAAATGATATATATGATTATAAAAGTAAAAATACATTATCTTTTAAAGACTTAGGGTATGATAATATCACATTAAAGGGGCCATTTACACAAGAAGCAATAATTGATATAAATGTACCTAAAAGTAAAGAAGTAAAAGAAGGTAGTAGCATAAATTTAGACTTTAGATATGGTGAAAATTTAGATTTTGAAAGATCTCTAGTAACTATATATGTAAATAATATACCGATAGGTAGCAAGAAGTTAAGTAAGGAAAATGCTAATAATGATACATTAAAATTGAATTTTCCCAAAGAGATTTTAGGTCAAAATTATTATCAAATAAAAGTTGTATTTAATCTAGAATTGTTAGATTTAGCTTGCGTAACTAGAGATACTGATAATCCATTTGCATATATATCAAATGAATCATATATAAAATTTGATTATAATGATATTAATAATTTAACTATGACAAATTACCCATATCCATTCGCAAAGGATGATAAGGTTAATGATTTAGTTGTTGTGGTACCAGATAAGTTAAACTCAACAGAGTTGACGCAAATAGGTAGTATAATATCTTATATAGGACATAGTGTTAAATATAATAATGGAGATATGAAATTTATAAAATCAAGCGAATTAAATTCAGATGATAAAAAGGGGAATTTAATAATAATTGGAACTCCAAACAATAATCTACTTATAAAAGATGTAAATAAATACATGAATTTAAAATTTAATAAAGACTATACAGGATTTGAAAATAATAAAAAGATAAAGTTTATAGGAGATTATTCAAAAGAATTGGCAACAATACAAATGTTAAAATCACCATATAATAATGAGAAAGGAATGATGATTTTAGCATCAACACAGATGAAAGATTTAAAATTAAGTAGCAGATACTTAAGTGATTTAGATCTTACAAAATCGCTAAAAGGAGATACAATAGTAATTGATAGGGAAGGTAAAATAAAAGATTTAAATTATAGTTTAGATGATGTAGATGAAGATAAAGAAATAAAAGAATCTAATAAATTGGATGATGATAGTAAGACGTTTATAATAATATCAGGGGTATTATTTTTAATGGTTGCAACAGCAACAGTTTTATTAGCATTAAAGTATAAAAAATAGAAACGATAAATTAAAATATAAAATACTAAGCATTAATTAATGCTTAGTATTTTATACTTTATAAAGATAGGAGAAATATGAAAAAATATGTATTAATAATAGTTAGCTCATTAATAATATTAGGTATTTTCTTTGTTGGCAAAAATAATAATAAAGATAACTATATAAAAGAAAAAATAAAATCTGTTAATTTATCAACCGATTATGATATAGAACAGACCTTAAAAGATGTGGATAATTTAAATGTAAACACTGTTAATGTACCTATAGTTATAAATATACCTAATTTAAACTCCAATAATATGAATATAGATGATAACAGCAAGAAAAAAGCAATAGAACTAATAAAAATACTAAATTCAAAGAATATAAATGTTATATTAGAAGCATATCCATGGATAGATAATGGTAGTAAATATGAGACTGATTATAATCCTAAAAATAAGAAAAAATTCTTTGAGGATTGGAAAAACATATTATATACTTTGATTAAAGAAATAGCGAATAAATATGATGTGGACATAATGATTGTAGCATCAAATTTTTCAAAGCTAGAGAGTTATGAAGATAGTTGGTGTGATATAGTCAAATTTGTTAAAGGAAGATTTAATGGTGAAGTCACATATAAAACTACATGGTGGTATACGGCTACATGGGACAAAAAAAGCAAGGATGATTATTATAAAAAGCTTAACAATAAAGTATTTTCAAAAGTTGATTTTATATCAATAGCAGCTTATTTTGAACTTAGTGATAAAAAAGAAAATACAGTTCAAGAATTAGTAAACTGTCTAAGATCTACTACTATATATAATAGAAATCAAAATGTAGTAGAAGAAATAAACAAATTTTATGAAAAATATAACAAAGAAATTTATTTTGCAGAATTAGGATTTCCTAGAAAAGATAATGCAGCAACACAACCTTGGAATAGCGAAGTATCTAACATAGAAAATGATAAAGAACAGGCAAGGTGTTTTAAAGCATATAAAACTGTATTTGAAGATAAAAAATATATAAAAGGGTTCTCTATATTTGCGGTAGGGGAAAAAGGAAAGGATAAATATTTTTATCCTTCAAATGAAAGTATAGAGGTTATATCTAGTTGGTACAATTAATGTGTAGAGATAAAAAGAGATATTATTGATTAAAATAATATCTCTTTTTTGATTTAAAAAATATGAAGTTAATGAAATATAAATCAATGTCTTATAGATTGTATTTTTAAAAGTCTGAGTGTTATTTTTGTACTTAGGGTATTTATTTTATATAGGTTAAAACTTAAGTTATATTATCATGTAAGTTCTTTAAGCAAATAGTCTTAAAAGTAAACTATTTTTACGAAATTATTTTCTTTTATAGTTAATATATTTTTTATTCTAACAATAAATTTTGACAAAATAAAAGAGTGTAGATTTTATCTACATCTTAAGTACAATAATATATTAATTAACAAATACTATAACATATAGAGTTATTTTAACCCTAAATCTGAAAGCATCTGTGATATTCCATAAATCTCATCATATTTAGAATAATACTCCTTAAACACATCTTCTACATAAGAATCTCGATAAACCTCAAATTTAATACCTTTAAACTCAGATTTAATACAATTTAAAGTAGTATTATTTAAATAATTTTTCAATCTTAATATATAGTCTTTTATATCTTCTTGAGGTAAGACTTTTAACTTTTCAATATTTTGAGCAACTATATATGCAGATTGGTTTATTTCTTCCGAAGAAACACTTTCACTTAATTTAGTTTTTAACTTTTCAATCATTTCTTCAGTAAATTCTAAATCATCTATGTTTTTACCTTCTAAAATTTCTTGTACTTTATCTAAAATCATGGCATCATCCCATGCATACTTACTAGAAGTATATTTATTGTTAAATTCATCTTTCATTTTATAAATCTCCTAAGTTTAATTTAATATTATTATATCAAAATTACACAATTTTATCATTAGTGGTAATTAATATGAAGCTCATATACCTTTAAGTACAGGAGCTTTTAAATTATCAGAAATTCTGAAAATACCTTTTTAAGTATGTATATTGTATTTTGTAATTTTAAGTTTTATTACGTTGAATTATAAATCTGAGACATTTAAACTACACTCTAAAACCGTAGCTGTAGATGAATTTTTAAATAAAAAAAGTAGGACAATATGTTAATTTATAAGATTAAATATATAAGATATGTAATGTTAAATTTATTTTACAATTATATTTTAAAAAAATACTTAATATATGAGAGTAAAAACCGAAAGTATAATTAATCGATTAAAAAAGCAAAGCTTTAAAAAGATATAAAAATAAAAGGAGGAACAATAAATTATGTCTGGTTTAATTTTTTTAATACTAGGTTTCGGTTTTTTAATACTAGGTTTTGTAGGTGAAGGAGGTCATACGACAGCACTACTTTCATGGACTTCGTTTGTAATTGTTTTTGGAGGAACGATTGGTTCTTTAGGTACATCTTTCACTATGAAACAAATAAAAAATATAGGTAGAATTTTACGTGTAGCTTTCACTAGAAAGTCAACAGATTTAGTAGAGCTAATTTTTTATTTTGATCATGTGCTAAGTAAAGTAAGAAAAGATGGTTTTTTAGGCCTTGAAGAGGAATTACAGGAAGATGAAAACATGAATCCTTTTATAAAAAAAGGGCTTCAATCAGCAGTTGATGGTGTGAAGCCTGAAGATATTAGAAACATGTTAGAAATCGAGGCAGCAATGAGTTTTAAAAGACATAAAATTGGTGCAGCTATGTTTGACTCTGCTGGAGGAACAGCACCTACTATGGGTATCGTTGGTACTGTATTAGGTTTAGTACATGTTCTTGGAGGACTAGCTAAAGCAGATATGAATGCATTAGGTGGTAGTATATCAGCTGCATTCTTAGCTACACTTTATGGGCTTGGTAGTGCAAACTTAATATTTCTTCCAATAGGAACTAGACTTAAAAATTTAGCTAAGGCTGAACAATTAGAAAAAGATATTATAATAGAAGCTATATCATTAATTCAAGAAAATGTAAGTCCAACTACTTTAAGAGATACACTTAAAGGTTTTCTAGATAAAAAAGATCAAGTTAAATTAGAATCAAGATATTTTGGAGATGGAAATAAGGAGGTTACAAAGAGTGCATAAAGAAAAAAAGTATGTGGAAGAAGAAGAAGAAGAACATGAAAATCATGAACGTTGGTTACTTTCTTATGCAGACTTTATAACGCTGTTAATGATTTTCTTTATAATAATGTATGCAATGAGTACTATAGATAAAGCAAAGTATGAAAAGCTTACAACAGCGCTAAATCAAGCAATGGGTGATGGTAGTGCTATTGCAGACACTGGAAGTAAAATGGGTGGAGAAATAGGCAACGGATTATCTGAAGATGCAAAATTAAAAAAAGTAAAAGAAAATTTAGATAAATATTTAAAAGAGAATAATCTTTCTAATAGCGTTAGTACTACTATAGAAAAAAGAGGATTAGTTGTTAGTTTTAAAGATTCTTTATTCTTTGATAGTGGTAGGGCAGAAGTAAGACCAGAACAAATTGATAAACTTATTAAGATAAGTAAAATTATAAATCAAGCTATGGGAAGTGGCAGTTATATAAGGGTTGAAGGTCATACCGACTCTGTTCCTGTTCATAATGAAGTATATAAATCTAACTGGGATTTATCAGTAATGAGAGCTAGTAATGTCGCACAAATTTTAATTAAAAAAGCAGATATAAAACCAGAAAAATTATCAGCAATAGGTTATGGCGAATATAGACCAAAAGCTGACAATAGTACAGCAGAAGGTAAGTCAACTAACAGAAGAGTAGATATATTAATTATGAATTCAAAGTTTAATGAAGTTGAAAACAATAAAAAATAAATCTAATGAATTTTGCTAAAGAGTTAGTTATTAAAGATGAATTTATTTTCCCAATGAATTTAACTTAGAATTTATTGGGAAAATGAGTTTCTTAGAAAAAACACCTGAAGGATAGTATTTAATAAAGAAAGTATTTAGTATAATAATGAAGATTAAACACTTATTTAATAAGTGTTTTTATTTTACCTAAAATTTATGAAATTATATGTGGATAAATCAAGTTTTAAATTATGAAACCATTGCATATTTGTATATATAACCTTCAAGGACATCAGAAAAATAAAATTAGATAGTTAATGGAATTTAATGGTTGGATTGTTATGGAGATTTGTTACTTTTATGGTATACTATTTATAAAAGGAAGTATAAAAATCAAAGCATATATTGAAATGGAATAGAAGTTTTGAATAGTCTTATTAAGGAGCTAATGTTCCTAATGTCAAATTGGAGGGGGAAACATGAAAATTACTGAAGGATACATGCCTTTTGAAGGTTTTAAAACCTATTACCGTATAGTAGGTGAAGCAACAGAAGGAAAGAAACCATTAGTACTGCTTCACGGAGGACCAGGTTCTACACATAACTACTTTGAGGTATTAGACAAAGTAGCAAAAAGTGGTAGACAAGTAATAATGTATGACCAAATTGGTTGTGGGAACTCATTTGTAGAAGGTCACCCTGAATTATTTAATGCTGACACTTGGATAAAAGAACTTATTGAACTAAGAAAACATCTAGGACTTGAAGAAATTCATTTATTAGGGCAATCTTGGGGAGGTATGCAAGCTATTTGGTATGCTATTGAGCATAAACCAAAGGGGATTAAGTCATATATTCTTTCATCTACTCTTTCTTCAGCAAAACTTTGGGAAAAAGAGCAAAAAAGAAGAATTTCATATATGGATGAAGCTGACCAAAAGGCTTTACTTGATGCAGTAAATACTGGAGATTATTCCAGTAAAGAATATAGTGATGCATTAGATAAGTTTATGGAAATGTACTGTGCAGGTAAGGTAACTGAAGGTTCTCCAGAATGTTTAAGAAGACCTAAAAAATCAGGGTCTGAAGCATACATTGTAGGATGGGGACAAAATGAATTTTCTCCTACAGGAACTCTTTCTGGATATGAGTTTACAGATAGATTAAATGAAATAAAAGAACCTTGTTTAATAACTAGTGGAGCAATAGATTTATGTTCACCATATATTGCAAAAACTATGTATGACAGAATTCCTAATAGTAAATGGGAACTATTTGAATATTCAAGACATATGCCATTTGTTGAAGAAAATGATAAATATATAGAAGTTTTAACCAAATGGTTAGATGAAAATGATTAAGATTATATAAATTCACATAGAGAAATAGATTAAACATATATGTTTAATCTATTTTTTTATATACTTTTAATTAGGGTTACCGAAAGTAAAAAAGTACATTAGCAATTTTGTTAGTGTACTTTTTAAATTACAAAATATTGCAAATGATAACATTTTTGAATTTAAAATCATAATATATATAGCACTATAATTTTAACATCATAAGGGGGTACATCATGGATAATTCTTGTAAGAAATATGATATCAATAAAATATTTTCTAGTTATAACCCATCTAAGCCAAATGCATATGCTAAAATAAAAGGAGGACCTTTGGCTCCGTGTATAAGGGGAATAGTATACTTATACCAACTAGAAGATGGAGTATATGTAAAAGCTTATATAACAGGAATTCCTAATATAAATAATCAGACTAGTTCCTTCCATGGATTCCATATTCATGAGGTTGGAGATTGTACTGTAGGAAATGAAAGCGATCCATTTACTGCTGCAAAATCTCATTATAATCTAACTAAAGTAGATCATCCAATGCATGCAGGAGATTTACCACCAATTTTATCTGCTGATGGAATAGGAGTTCTTTCTACATTTACTAATAGATTTACTGTAAATGACGTTATAGGAAAATCTTTTATACTTCATAGTGGGTATGATGATTTTACTACACAACCTGCAGGAAATTCAGGTTCTAGATGGGCTTGCGGGGTTATTGTTTCTTATACGGGATAATATAATTAGTAATGTTATTTGATGTATATAAATATAAAAAACTCATATCCAATATATATGAGTTTTTTATTGAGCTTATTTATAACTTTAATCAAAATCAAATATATGTAATAATAGACTTATATCAATACAGCAGGGGGGAAAAGAATGAAAAAAGAAATATATGAAAAACTAGATGAACTACAAATAAAATACAAAGTACTAGAACATGATGAAGTCTTTACGGCAGATGAATTTTATAGCGTAACTAAAGACATGCCAGGACATCACTGTAAAAACTTGTTTCTAAAAAACTCTAACAAAAGCCAAAACTATTTAGTAGTAGTAAAACATGATAAATCAGTAGATTTAAAAGATATAAGAGCACAAATAGGAAGTAGCAGGCTTTCATTTGACTCGCCCGAAAAATTATACGAACTGATGAAGGTAACACCTGGAAGTGTAAATCCATTCAGTATTATAAATGATGTAAATAGTGAAGTAGAAGTATTAATAGACAGTGATTTACTAGATGGTCAAAATCTTAACTTTCATCCTGCTATAAACACAGAGACATTTAATATATCTGGTGATGATTTTAATAAATTTTTAAACTACATTGATAACAATGTAATTAAAGTTAATATATAAATTAAATCTAAAGTTTGAAATCACAGTAGAAAGGATTGATATATACATGGAATACATACCAACCAAAACAATTGTATCTAACTATAAAGACAACCCACGCTGGTTTGGAATAAACTACAATATGAACATATATAAAGGATGTTGCCATGGATGTATATATTGCGATTCTAGAAGCAATTGTTATCAAATTATAGATTTTGACAGAGTTAGAATTAAAGAAAATTCAATTGAAATAATAAAAAAAGATTTAACATCAAAGAGAAAAAAAGGTGTAGTAGGAACTGGAGCCATGAGTGATCCATATAATCCTTTTGAAGAAAAATACCTTTTAACAAGACAAGCTCTAAAACTATTAGATGAACATAGATTCGGAATAGCAATAACTACTAAAAGTGACTTAATAGTTAGAGATATAGATATATTAAAGAGAATACAAAAGCATTCTCCTAATTTAGTAAAAATCACAATAACTACTTTTGATGATGAACTTTGCAAAAAAATTGAACCAAATGTATCTACAACATCTGATAGATTTAAGGCTTTAAAAAAGTTATCAGATAATAATATATATTCAGGTGTATTATTAATGCCAATACTACCATTTATAAATGATACTGAGGAAAATATCAGAAATATTATAAAAAGGGCTTATGAATGTGGAGCTAAATTTATTTTTAGTTATGGAATAGGAGTTACTTTAAGAAGCAATCAAAGAGAATATTATTTTGAGCAACTAAGAAAAATATTTCCAAATCAAATGTTAGATGAAAAATATATAAAAACTTATGGAGAACAATATGAAAATTCCTCATTAAAATCAGAGCGTTTATGGAAAGTATTTAAAGAAGAGTGCGAAAAATACAATTTATTATATGATATGAAAGACATTATAAAAGACTATAAAAGTAGATATGAAAATTCTCAAATTACTTGGTTTTAATAATTTATTTATATCTAAGGAGGAATTTGGATGACACAAAGATATTACTACTACTGCGATTCACCTATAGGAATACTAGAAATAAGCACAACAGAAGAGGAATTAATATCAATTTTATATGTAGATGAAAAAAGAGAAAATACAGAACAACCAAAAATTTTAAAAGAAGTAATAAAACAGATACAAGAGTATTTTAATGGAGAGAGAAAAGAATTTAATATAAAAATTAAACTTAAAGGAACTGAGTTTCAAGAAAAAGTTTGGAATGCTTTAACACATATTCCTTACGGAGAAACTGTATCTTATAAATATATAGCAACAAAAATAGGAAATGAAAAAGCTGTAAGAGCAGTTGGAAATACCAACGGTAGAAATGTTATAAATATAGTTGTACCTTGTCATAGGGTTATAGGAGCTAATAAAAGTCTTACTGGCTATGGTGGAGGATTAGATAGAAAGCTATGGCTTTTACAACATGAAGAAAAATTTTCAAAAACTAAACAGTAAAGAGATTAAAGCTGATTTCTATATTTTATAGAAATCAGCTTTTTTAATTATTAAAATTCATATAAAAAATTTAAGAAGGGAAGTATGAAGTTACCTATTGAAGTAGCTGATAAAGAAGGAAATTTTTCAATCCTATAACAGAAGATAAGGTAGTTCTAAGTTATATAAGTATAGGTGAAGTATCATTAGCAGGATTATATAAATACGAAAAAACGTAAAAAATAAAAGCTGAAATTTCAACAAAAACCCCTAAGTAATTATAAAATTAAAAAAGAAGAATTGTTCAACTTATGAATTTACTATTTATAATTCAAAATAAAAAAGATAGGAGATAAACATGTCTTTTTACCTAATATTTATACTACTAATATTTTTTTAAAACTTATTAACATAATAAAGAAGTATAAGTTAGAAGAATGAAAAATTATTATAGATATAAAATACTAAATTTAATTTATATAAATTAAAAATTACCTGGTAGATATAAAAAGTGAAATTAAACTATATACATTATAGGCTTAATAAAAATATAATTAAAGTTTTATATGAAAATCAACGATAACATTTAATATGGAGTATATTTAATTATATTTTTTATAAAATGAAAGTCTAGTAGAATTACTGAGTTAGTCTTTTAAGTGGGGAAAACAAATATAGAAAGGCAGTAGAAATGAAGAAATTAGCAATTATAAGTATTATAGTGGGAGTTATAAGTGTGACATTAACAGTAGCTTTTTTTATTATGAAATTAAATAATAATGAATTAGTTACGGATAATTCACCAAAGAAAGTTTGTAAAACTGAAAGCAAAAAAACTGAAAAGAAGAAATCTGAAGAGAAAAAGGTTACAAAAACGGATGATGTTCAAAAAATAGAAACTAAAGTTAAACAAGCAAATAAAATAAAGTATAAAAATGGGAAAATACCTAATTTTATAGGATGCAATCAAATTCAGGTGTATGAATTTGCTAAAGAACATGGCATAAAATATGAGTTAGATCAAGCTGTACCTACACCAGTATATAATTTAAAAGGAACAGTTGCTAAACAATCAATTGAAGCAGGTAAAGATATTAAAAAAGAAGAAACATTGAAAATAAGTATATATATATTTGATGGACACTATAATCCTTTGGTTGGAGAAGACCCTTGTCATGATGAAAATGGAAATTTAATAAAAAGTAGTAAATAGAGAAAGTAACATTATAAATAAATTTATAAAAGTAGGATTCAAGGAGATTAGAACAAATGTGTGAGATTAATATCAATTAATTTTAATAGTGGTGGAGGATAATCAGGAGGATCTGGATCAAGAGGTGGTTCTTCAAATTATATGTAACAATCTAATCCTAATTCAGGAGGAGTAGCGACGCTTGCAATGAGCACCACTATTATAATAATATCTAAAACTGATTATATAATTAGTTGGGTTAAAGTAACAAAAAAGAAAAAATAATGTAGACGTGTATTAATGGATTTAAATAAATACAACTCTAATTGGGAGTTGGATAAAATAAATAAAGATATAAAAGATGCTTTTTATATTATGTCAAAAGCTTGGACAAATATGGATCAAGATATAGCAATAGAATACTCAACTAAAAAACTTTATGAAAATCATAAAACTAAACTTGAATGGATGAAAATAAGAAATGAAAGAAATATATTGAAAATGGAAAAATTAATTTCTGCTAAGGTAATTGGAATAGAAAAAAATAATTACGAAAATGTAGATATTATATGGGTATATATAATAGGTTCTATGATAGATTATATAGAAAGAGATGGCCGTATAGTAGGTGGAAATAAATTTAGTTCAAAACCATATGTAGAGTAGTGGAAGTTTAATCAAAAAAATGGAATATGGGTATTAGACGAAATAAAACAACAAGGAAATCCGATTGAATTAGACGAAATTACTATAAAAGTATAAAATTAAATTAATATTAATATATCTCTCTTTATATTTAAATAAATATAAAGAGAGATTTTTTATGTAATTAACAAATATAAATAAGTTTGAAGATTACCCTAGCTATAATAAAGTAGTTAGGATTTTTCATATTACTTAATTGTAAAAATATGGTATAATTAATCTCTAATATACAAATATCCATGATTTTAGTATATGGTATTTTCAGTTATTTAATTATATATGTAAAAATAGAATGAGTTAAGAAATATAAAAGTAAATTAAGGAGGGAAGTTAAATGGGGAAATCTAAATCAAAAATAAAATCGTTATCTGGACCTAAACTAATAAGAATTTTATTTCCAGAAATTCAAGTGATAGATCATATAAAAGAAAATGGGATGATAAATAAAGAATACTTTAAAAAGAATAAGAAAGTATTAAATAATAATATTATGAATACTAAGGATAAGATAGGGGAAAAAGTTGTTTCTAATAAAGATAAAATAAGTAGTTTTAATGAACAATTAGTTTCAAATATGTCAAGTGATTCCAAAAATATTAAAGCTAGCAAAACAGTAAATATTAATAATACAAATAAGGAAGAATTAGACAAGGTATTTAACCTAGTAGAAAATACACTTTCAGATTATGTACTTGGCCAAAAAGAATACTTATCCAAGTTAGCAATTGCATTTAAAAGGCCATTTGTATACGGAAATAAAAATGGTGTAAGTAATACAATTTTAGTAACTGGACCAAAAGGATCTGGTAGACACTTATCAATAAAAGCTATAACTAAATTTTTAAAAGAAGAAAAAATAATAAAAAGAAATGGAGTATATTCAATAGATCTTTCAAAATATAAACTTGAAAAAGATGCAGATAATTTATTTTTATCAGATCTTTATAATGCACTTTATGGTAGTGAACAGGTAGTTGTATTTGATAACTTTGAAAAGTGCCATCAAAGTGTTTTAGACTTGCTTAGCAAACTGGTAATAGATGAGAAGATTAAACTAAATAGAAGATATATGGATCAACTAGGACAATTGGTAGATGTTACAGGAAAAGGTAATCTTACTTTGAATACTACAGATGAGATTTTAGCAAATGGAAAGTATTTAGTGTTTATAACTGAAAAAAATGAGGAATATATTAAAAATACATTTTCAAATAATTTTATGAAAAAAATAAACGATATTATAAGCACAGTAGAACTTACTAGAGAAAGTTTATCTATAATTTGTAAGTTTATTTTAAATGAATACAAAACAAAGATAAATAATAATTTACATATATCTATAGAATTTGATAATTCTGTATTAAATTATGTACTTGAAAAATTTGATAAAAGCATAGGTGCTCATGGGTTAGATGAATTTGTTGAAAAACATATATATGCTCCTTTAGTTGAACTAGAACTAACAGGAAAAATAAATAATGATTATATATATGAATTAAAATTAGAAAATGATGAATTAGTATTAGTTAATCAATTAGAATCTATAAAATTATCATCTATATTAAAAGTTACTGAATCAGATAGTTTATCTGACTTAAATAAAGAACTAGATAATATAATTGGATTAAGTAGTGTGAAGGAATTTATAAGAAAATTAGAAGATAATATAAAAATTCAAAACATAAGAAAAAACAATGGAGCTAAAGAAGCTAAATTATCTCTACATATGATATTTACCGGAAATCCAGGTACAGGTAAAACTACTATGGCTAGAATAATGGCTAAATATTTAAAGGCGCTAGGGTACTTATCTAGTGGACACTTAGTTGAAGTTTCTAGAAATGATTTAGTAGGTCAATATGTAGGAGAAACTGCACAAAAGACTATGAATAAAGTTAACTATGCTATGGGAGGAATTTTATTTATAGATGAGGCTTATGCCATAGCTAGAGATGAAAATGATATCTTTGGAATCGAAGCAGTAGATACTATTGTAAAAGCAGTTGAAGATAACAGAGATAACTTAGTAGTTATATTAGCTGGATACACTAAAGAAATGGAGAATTTCTTAAAAACTAATAGTGGACTTAAGTCTAGATTTAATTATAATGTTGAGTTTGAAGATTATACTCCTATTGAATTGCTTGAAATATCTAAAGTTATAGCAAAATCAAATGGATATACAATAGATGAAAACTTAGATGATAGTTTAATAGAATTATTTGAAGGTAAGCAGATAAAAGGTAAAAATGATAGTGGAAACGGAAGATTAGCAAGAAACATAATAGAACAGGCTATTGCAAATCAATCAAATAGATTAGCTAAATTAGATGAAAAAGATATAAATAAAGATGAAGTAAATAAACTTACAATAAGTGATTTTGGACTAGATAAAAAAGAATCATTTAATCTTGAAGAAGAATTAAGTCAGGTTGTAGGATTATATGAAGTAAAAGAATTTGTAAAAAATTTAGAAAAACAATTAATAGCAAAAGAGAAGAGAAAGCAAGTTGGAGTAAATGTGGAATTATCTCAGTCTCTTAATATGATATTTACAGGAAATCCAGGAACAGGAAAGACTACAGTTGCAAGACTTATAGGAAATCTTATGAAAAACATGGGAATATTAAAATCTGGACAAGTTATAGAAACTGATAGAAGTGGTCTTATAGGACAATATGCAGGTGAAACTACTAAGAAAACGACAGAAGTATTCAAATCAGCTTTAGGAGGAGTATTATTTATAGATGAAGCTTATGCATTAATGTCTTCTGAGAATGACCCTTTAGGAAAAGAAGCTGTAGATACTTTAGTTAAACTCATAGAAGATTTTAGAGAAGATATAGTAGTTATACTTGCAGGGTATGATAAAGAAATGAAAGACTTTTTAAATACAAATTCAGGATTAGAATCTAGATTTCCTTTAAGTATAAACTTTAAAGATTATGATATAGAGGAGTTAGTAAAAATAGGAAAGTTAATGATAAATAGTAAAGGATTTATCTTAGATGGAAATTCAGAAGATGAACTTGAAGATGCTATAAAAAAAGAAAAACATAAAAATTCAACTCAATCTGGAAATGGAAGAATGGTAAGAAATATAATAGAAAAAGCAATAAGAAACCAATCCTCAAGAATTGCTGAGATGGATATAATTGATGAACAGTCAGCTGTATTATTAAAAGAAGAAGATTTTGGCATTTATGCTAAATCAGAAGAAAACTTCAATTTAGATGAAAAGTTAAATGAAGTTGTAGGTCTTAATGAAGTTAAAGAATTTATAAGAAGCCTTCAAGCACAACTTAAAATAAGAGAACAGAGAAAATCTTTAGGGTTACCAGTAGATGAATCACAAACTCTTCATATGATATTTAAAGGAAATCCAGGAACAGGTAAAACTACGATGGCAAGAATAGTTGGAGAAGTTCTGTATAGTATGGGAGTGTTAAATAGTAAGACTTTTGTTGAAACAGATAGAAGTGGATTAGTTGCTGGCTATGTAGGGCAAACAGCTATAAAAACTAAAGAAAAAATAGAGTCAGCAATTGGAGGAATATTATTTATAGATGAAGCTTATGCTTTAGCACAAGATGCAGGAAGTGGTAGTGGATTTGGAAAAGAAGCTATAGATGCTTTGGTAAAAGGGATGGATGATAATAGAGATAATTTACTAGTTATACTAGCTGGATATAGTGATGATATGGATAAATTTTTAGATACAAACCCAGGACTAAAGTCTAGATTTGCAAATATCATAGAATTTAAAGATTATTCAGTTGATGATTTACTGATTATTGCAGATAACTTATTTAGGAATAAAGGATATGTAATAACTAAAGAAGCCAGATTAAAAATGAAAGATATATTTAAAGAAGCTTGTAAAGTTTCTGATTTTGGGAATGGTAGATACGTTAGAAATATATTTGAAAAAGCAGTAAGAAACCAAGCTGTAAGACTTGAAAAAATTGATAATTTAACTAAAGAGTATCTTGTTACTATTGAAGCGTGTGATGTATCTGAAGTTAATTTATAGGAAAGAGGTGAAACTATGAAATTTATATTTAAGATAGTAAGTAATGTAATAACAGTAGCTTATGGTGTAATTTGTATGCCATTATTGGCACTTATTTGTATATTTTTCCCAATCATGACCATAGTAGATGCTTTTAAAATAATAAGTACAGGATATACAGTTTACGGAGATTATATTTCACTACTTATAGGTATGTTAATGATTATGTATATTTCTTTAAGGTTTAGAGCACTAAGAAGAATATATAGTATTTTTCCATCTTTATTTGAAACTCTTAAATATTTAATTATATCAAGTATTTTTATAGGCTTAGGAACTGAAATATTAAACTGGAGTTATGAAGTATTAACTCCAGGTAGAAAAATTTTTGGAATAGTATCATTTGTAATATCAATAGTACTTTGGAGAGTGTTTGTATCGATATATTATAAAAAAAGACCGCTTTCAAAAACTATGTTAGAAGATGTAGAAAAAATGCAAAATTATAATGAAGAACTTATCTAATGGGGGTTATAATGAAAAAGTTTAATAAAAATATACAAAATGAGTTTGAAGAATTAAGTGATACTAATACAAAGAAATCAAAACCAGATGAAATCATAGATAAAGTAAATATATATGAAGAAGATTCATATAAACAATTTAAAGATGATGAAGAGAAGGATGAATATATAACTCCTTCTATGAAAAAGTTTAGAACAGTTATAGGTGGTATATGTATAGCAATGTTTATATTTTTTATGTTTCAAGGAGTATTAAATCAGGATTATAGGGATAATTTAACCTCTGGAGCTATAGAAAATATAAAAGTAGGAGATATATTAAGTAAAGAAAATTTAAAGCTTGATGCGAAAGATGCATCTATAGATGTTGCAAGCGGATTTGGAAATTTAGAAATAGCAATTTGGAATTTTGCAGAAAAAGAAGATAATGACTACGTTCAAGTATTTATAGATGGAGTGGCACAAGGAGCACCTTTTTCAATTAGACATAAACCAGTAAAAATAAGTGTTCCAGACAAAGGGGTTATACAAGTACAAGGTGTAAGAGATGGAAGTAATAATGGTATTACCTATGCTGTTCATTTCAATAAAACAGGAGAAACATATTTAAACACGGTACCATTAAACTCTAAGAATACATATACAATTATAAGTAAATAGCCATAACTATATAATAACTATGCTAATATTACAGTAAAAAATTAAAATGAATTGAACATAATAAAATAGATGTTTAGAGAAAATAAAAGTTCTGCATATTTATATAGTATAAATAACAGACCAGTATCAATTGCAATGGTTAGTGGAGTGTTTGAATATAAAATAGGTCTGGCTATAGGTTATGGAGTTCTTGTAATATTAATAACTACGATACTTAGTTTTTTAATTCAAAAAATAGGAACTATAAAATAATCATTTTTAATCTTTCAAAAATATTATTTTATTAAAAAGCTTTAGTTAAAGTTTTAATAGGCGTATAAATATATAAAATAATGTAGTATGGAGGATAAAATGGCATATAAATGGACTGATGACTTACTAACGGGAAGTACTCAAATTGATAATGAACATAAAGAACTTATAAAAGCAATTAATGATTTATTAGAAGCTTGTAGCAAAGGGAAAGGAAGAGCTGAACTAGAAAAAACAGTAAAATTCTTATCTTCTTATACAAAAACTCACTTTGCTCATGAAGAAGTTTTACAAATAAAATCTAAATATCCAGATTATAATAATCATAAAAAACACCATCAACACTTTATATATACTGTTGAAAATATAAATAAAAAGCTTTTAGAAAATGGGCCGAGTATTGTTTTGGTTGGAGAAATCAACAGTAAAGTTGCAAATTGGATAATTAATCATATAAAAAAAGAAGATGTTAAAGTAGCAGAACATATAAGAAACAACTCTAAATAAGTTTATATATAACGAAATAAAGCGAAAATTTATCACATGGAAATAAACTTAAGTTGATAATAGATAGTAAATGTGCTAAAATTACAATAAAAAATTAAAAGAAAGGGAATGGAATAAAAGAAAATGAACATATAATTTACTTTTTAAATTTACAGTATTATAAATTTTTAAAACCTACTTTGGTAGGGATATTTATGATGCTTAAATTAAGGAGAGTAAATTATAAATTTTACTTTTATTTGCTGTACCTATTAATAGAGTCTCTCCTTATATTTAAGTGCAAATAAGGAGGGATTTTTTATGTTATTAGTAAGCATAGATAAATTAAAAAAATATTATTTAGATCGATTAATACTAGACATATATAAATTTGAAATACAAGAAAATGATAAAATAGGATTAGTTGGAGCTAATGGAGCAGGAAAAACAACTTTGATAAAAACATTAATAAGAGATACTGATATAGATGAAGGACATGTATACTTAACAAATAGCTATTCCTATGTAAGTCAAAATGAGGATATAAAAGATTTATACATTGACAATAAAATAAAAAGTTTATTAAATGCACCAAATAAATTTGAAGATTACTTATCTGGTGGAGAAAAAGTAAAATTAAAAATTGTAAATGCATTAAAAGAAAAAAAGAAATTGATAATAGCTGATGAGCCAACTTCAAACTTAGACCAAGAAAGTATTAAAATTTTAGAAAAAATGTTAAAAAATCATAATGGAGCACTATTGTTAGTGTCCCATGATAGGCAATTTTTAGATTCCTTATGTAATACAATAGTTGAAATAGATGAAGGAAAAATAAAAGTATATAAAGGAAATTACACAACTTATTTAAAGCTTAAAGAAAAAGAGGTAAAAAGACAAGAGTTTGAGCATGAACAATACAAAATAGAGAAAAACAGATTAGAAAATGCTAAAATTCAAAAAAATGAACTTAAAAATAGTATAAGAAAAACTCCAAAGAGAATGGGAAACTCTGAAGCTAGGCTTCATAAGATGGGAGGGCAAAGAGGAAAGAAAAACTTAGATGGAAATATAAAAGCTATACAAAGTAGAATTGATAAATTGGAAGTAAAAGAAAAACCAAAGAATATTAATCAAATAAAAATATATATTCAAGATGGTATGGAGATAGTAAGTAAGAATTTAATAGAAGTAAAAGATTTAACTTTAAAAGTAGATGAAAAACTTTTGCTAAATGATGTTTCCTTCAAGATAAAAAGAAATAAAAAAATTGCTTTAATAGGTGAAAATGGTTGTGGCAAAAGTAGCTTAATAAAAGAAATTCTAAAAAATAACAATGAAGCTATCAAAATAAATGAAAGAGTAAAGATAGGATACTTTTCTCAAAGTCAAGATACACTAAACATGAATAAAAGTATATTAGATAATATAAAAGAAGTATCTTCTTTTGACGAAACTTTCATAAGAATAAATTTAAATTTATTTGGATTTAAAGGTGATGAGGTTTATAAAAAAGTAGGAGTTTTAAGTGGAGGAGAGAAAGTTAAAGTAGCTTTATGTAAAATAATATTAGAAGACAATAATTTACTATTATTAGATGAGCCAACTAATTATTTAGATATTATCTCAATGGAAGCTTTGGAAAAATCCTTAAGAAGTACAAATAAAACTATGTTAATAGTATCTCATGATAGAAGCTTTATTAGTTCTGTTTGTGACTATATAATTGAAATTAAAGATAAAAGTTTAAGGGAGTTTAATGGCAATTTAAATGAATATGAAAAGTCAAAAACTATAGTAAAGCTTGATAAACAAGAACAAATAGACAAAGATAAAATTTTAGTTTTAGAAAACAAATTAAGCCATATAATATCTATGCTATGTATAGAAGATAATATAAATAAAAAGCAAGAATATGAAAAAGAATATGAAAGCTTATTAAATAAAATAAATAAATTGAAAAATAAATAATGTATCAAATATTTATATAGCCATATGAAATATGTAGAAGTAAAAAGTTTTTTTAGTAATAAAAAAGGATGTAGATAAATTTATCTACATCCTTTTTAAAATAAAGTTAAAAATTAATTATACGTTAAGCACATTTTCACTATCTAAATTAAGTGCAATCTCAATGCCTTCAAGAGTAGTGTTTAAAGCTACACGAGGGCTTTTCGCATCTCCAATAATATGGAAAGGTATTTCTAAATCTCTACATTTTGATTGAACGTCTTCTAAAGCTACTGAAGTTGCACCAAGAGCAACCACTACAGCATCACAATTAACGCTAGTTTCAGTTTCATCTTTAACATATACAACTTCATTTTCTTTTATTTCCATAACCTTAGCATTAGTAACTTGATTAACACCTATTACATACATGTTTTCAAGCATATTCATACTTCTAATCCAGCCTAAATCTCCACCTAATCTTTCAGCTTCATCAATAATTGTACATTTTACGCCTTTATTAGTTAAGTATTGAGCAGTTTCTAAACCTACCATTTTTCCGCCAAGTATAACCACATTACCAGAAAGTTCTGCACTACCAGATAAAACTTCTTCATAAGTAAATACGTTTTTACTTTCTATACCTTTTATTTCAGGTTTTGAAGCAACAGCACCAGTTGCTATTATTACTTCATCAGGATTAATTTGAGATATTAATTCAGGAGTTACAACAGTATTCAATCTAACATCAACACATAAACGAGTAGATTCTTTAGCTTCCCAATTAACAGCATCAAGCATCTCACCTTTATATGGAGCAGCTCCAGCTAAGTTAAATTGACCACCTAATTTATTGCTAGCTTCACATAAAATTGGGTTATGACCTCTAACTTTTAGCATGTTAGCAGTCATCATACCACCTATACCACCACCAGCTATTAAAACTGTCTTAGGGCTAGTTGTTTTAGTAATAGGTTGACCTTCTTTACCAACCATAGGATTTCTCATACAAGTAATTGTAGGAATATTTGGATTCATTATAGAGTCAAAGCACCCCTTCAAGCAACCAACACATAAACGTATACTATCAGTTTTACCATCTCTTGCTTTATTACAGAATTCATGATCTGTAATTTGACCACGACCTATGGCAACTAAATCGCATTTTTCTTCTTCTATAAATTTATTTGCAATTTCTGGATGATTGATTCTACCAACTCCAACAACAGGCATTTTAATAGAATCACGTATTTTTTTTACATTTTCAATGTTATATCCACGAGGAGTGTCAATTGAAGGAACTTCATATTTTAAAGCTGCAGACTTATTATTACCTCTTGAAATATCAATTACATCAACACCTTCAGCTTTAGCCATCTTTAAAAACTCAATTACATCTTCTATAGTAAGTCCATTTTGAACATAATCATCTAATGCATCTACGCGCATAAATAAAGGCATAGTTTCTGGCATATTAGCACGCATAGTACGAATAACTTCAAGTGAAAATCTTGCTCTATTTTCTAAAGAACCACTATATTCATCATCACGTTTATTAAAAGCAGCACTTAAGAATGTATGAGGAAGGTAAGTATGAGCAGCATGGAATTCTATAGCATCACAGCCAGCTTCTACTGCCATTTTAGTTGATTTTCCATAACAATCAACAATTTCTTTTATATCTTTATGAGTCATACCTTCTGTAACCATAGGAGTTCTATCTTTTGGAAGTAGAGCTATTGCAACTTGACCACCATGCCAAATTTGAACACCTATTTTACCACCAACGCTATGTACGTTATCTATAAGTTTTTTCATACCTTCAAAATGTTCATCTTTGTAAAGGGCTAAATAACCATTACCATGAGTACTTGTGTGTATAGCACAAACCTCAGTAAAATTAAGTCCACATCCACCTTTCGCAATTGCTACGTGATAATCAATTAATTTTTGAGTAACAAGTCCAGTAGGAGAAGCCATTTTTGTCATCATTGCTGGAAGTATTACACGGTTTTTTATTTCTAAATCTTTTATTTTAAATGGAGAAAATAAAGAATTATAGCTCATAATAATATCACCTTTCACTATTAAAATTTATTATTTAGTTATACGTTATACTTATAAAATTACATTACAATTCCACCGTCAATATTTAATATTGCACCAGTAGTATATGAAGAATCCTCTGAAGCAAGGTATACATAAGCACCAGCCATTTCATAAGGTTCAGCCATTTTTCCAAGTGGAGTCATTTGTCTCATATATTCAACCATTTGATCTGTAACAAATTCTTTTACCATTTCAGTAGCCACAGAACCAGGAGCAACAGCATTAACTCTTATATTGTATTTACCAAGTTCTCTAGCAAATGATCTTGTAAGACCATTTACAGCAAATTTAGAAGCTGTATAAGCACATTGTCTTCCAGCACCATTTACACTTACTAAAGAGCTTGTGTTAATTATATTACCACCGTGGGCTTTCATAATTTTAACAGCTGCTCTTGTGCAACGGAATATTCCTGTAACATTTACGTCCATAACTTTTTCAAATTCTTCATCTGTCATTAAATCAACATCTTTTGTAGCTGTAATACCAGCATTATTGACTAATATGTCAACATAGCCCCATTTATCAACTACTTGTTTAAACATTTCATTGATTTCATCATTATTTGACATATTTGCATGAACTGCCATAACATCAGCATTAGGATATTTTTCTTGGATAAGATTTAGTGCTTTATTTGCAGTTTCAGCTTTACTTCCACATATTGCAACTTTAGCACCTTCTTTGACATATCTATCAACTATAGCAAAACCAATACCACGTGATCCACCAGTAACAATTGCAACTTTATTTTTTAGTTTCATAAAATTAATTCCTTTCAAATTTAGTTTATATGTTATTTACAAAACAGTTACAATGGATTTATAAACTAGAGAAGATAAAACAAAACTAAAAAATTTAATTTAAGATGATAAATAAATTTTTATTCAATTAATAGAATTGAGTATTCGAAATAATTATATTATTAGAAATGATTAAAATTTTCAAAACAACTATTGAGATAATCGTAAGATACATAATTTAATTTGTCAATAAATTTTTAAAAAATTAAAATTATAAATTTTTATAAAAAATTAAAAAAAGCTGCAAAATTTAATATTTGCAACTTTTTTAACTATTAGAAAGCAAATCAGATATTGTTTTTGAAATATCTAATAAATCTTTAATAATATCTTGTTTATGAAACTTATTTAAGTAAGATTTGTGTCCGTATATGCTAAGTGTTGCTATAGCTTTCCCATTATTTAAAATAGGTGCACAGTAGCAAAGTTCATCGAAATGATACTCCCCAGATTCATAAGCATAACCATCATTTTTTACCTTTTTTAAGTAAGTAACTAAATCATCAATATTTGTAAAAAAGTTATCCTTGAATCTGCTATTAGATACTTTTGAAAGGTAAATCTGTATTGCTTTATTACAAGACTCCAACTGGCAGTTATAAGCTAACATACAATGAGCCACAGCAGGACGATAAGCCTCGCAATTTAGAGGGTCATCATGTAGTGAATAAAAAGTTGTAGTGTAGTAACCAGAGTAGTTTCCTATCACAAAAACATTTGAACCTTCAATTACAGATAAAGAAACTGAATTGTTGTATTTTTCAGCTAAAAATGCCATATATGGTCTTGCAGTAGTAGCTAATGGTAAATTATTAGCAGCTGAAAATCCAAGAACAAGAGCTTTATTACCTATTGTATACAGACCTGTTTTAGGATCTTTTGACAAAAAATCTTTTTGATACATTGTGGTTAAAGTTCTATGAACAGTACTTCTGTGTAAGTTCATAATTTCAGCAATAGAAGAAACGGACATTTTACCACCATTTGCATGAATAAGACTTAACATATCTAAAGCCCTATCTAAACTTTGTAAAGAAGACAAACTTATATAAACCCCTTTCGAAATATATAATTTTTTCTTATAGTATAGCATAATTTAATGAAAATTAAAAAAATAATAAAAAACTATTCCACATAGCGCAACAACTGAAAAATAAATAATAGCTAAAAAATTTGAAAAATAAATTAAGCATATAATAAAAATACTGAATTTACAATGTATTAATAATTTTTCATAAGAAAATAGTTTGAAAATAATGTTGCGGTATATGGAAAGTATTGCTAGAATAAAATTGAAATATATTTTAATCACTTAAAAACTTATTATTTTCAGTAAAATTCAAAACAGTTACATTTAAATCAATTCAAATATAATCAGATTAAATTCAATTAATTCAAAATAATAAAATTTAAAACAACTAAATTGGAAATAATTACACTTAATTAAATTCAAAACAACTATTAAAATTTATTTAGGGGAGAAGTAATTATGGATAATTTTAAACTATATACACCAATTAACATCGGTAATGTTGAAATAAAAAACAGAGTTTTAATGGCACCTATGAGCCTTGGTTATGAAGAAAAAGATGGAAATGTAAGTTCCAGACTTAAAGACTTCTGGATTGAAAGAGCCAAAGGTGGAGTAGGTCTTATTGTTGTAGATGCA
The DNA here is from genome assembly GCF_014306135.1 of Paeniclostridium hominis. Taxonomy (NCBI): domain Bacteria; kingdom Bacillati; phylum Bacillota; class Clostridia; order Peptostreptococcales; family Peptostreptococcaceae; genus Paeniclostridium; species Paeniclostridium hominis. The sequence goes on along the minus strand of NZ_JACRWD010000001.1, from coordinate 1,323,201 downwards.
GTTACAGTAGATAGCTCAGTTCCATATCTAGGATTTACAATTAGTTTAGGAGAAGATAAATTTATTCCTACATTTAAAGAATTTGTAGCTGAAATTCATGCTAATGGTTCAAAATTATTTCCTCAAATTACACACCCGGGACCTGAATCTATTTCATGGATGTTTGGTAAAACACCAGTAGCTTCTTCAAACTATATAAATGGTTTAGGAAAATCAGTTAGAGAACTTAAAGTAGAAGAAATTGAATCTATAATTGAACAATATGGTGATGCTGCAAGAAGAGCTAAAGAAGCAGGTTGCGATGGAGTAGAGTTTCACTGTGCCCATGCATATATGTTAGCAGGTTCTTTCTTATCGCCGCTTAGAAATAAAAGAACAGATTGCTATGGAGGAAATTTAGACGGTAGAGCTAAATTTGCTCTTGATGTAATTAAAAATATAAAGAAAAAAGCTGGAGATGATTTCCCTATACTTATGAGAATTTCAGGTGATGAAAGAGTATTAGGTGGAAACACATTAAATGATATGTTGTATTTAGTGCCTAAATTTGTAGAAGCGGGGATAGATGCTTTTGAAATTTCTGGTGGAACTCAATATGAATTATGTTGGAAGATAATTCCTTGCCACTATGAATCACCAGGAGTAAACATAAAAGAAGCTGAAGCTATTAAAAAAGTTTCTAAAGTACCTGTATTTGTAGTTGGCAAGATTAATGATATAAAACTTGGTGAAAATTTAGTTGAAAGAGACGTTGTAGATGGAGTAGTATTTGGTAGACCTTTACTTGCTGATCCTGAACTTGTAAATAAAGGATTTGAAGGAAGATATGAAGATATAAGACCATGTGCAAGTTGTGGTGGACCTTGTATAACAAGAGAAAGATCTAACCCAGTTGCAAAATGTGCGATAAATCCTGAGCTTGGTCGTGAAAAAGAAATGGCTATTACAGAAGCAAAAATAAAGAAAAATGTAGTAATAGTAGGTGGTGGACCAGCTGGATTAGAAACTGCAAGAATTGCAGCTAAAAGAGGTCACAAAGTTATTTTAATTGAAAAGTCAGATAGACTTGGAGGTCAAATAAATCTTGCATCTATTCCTCCTCACAAACAAGATTTAACAAGATGGGTTAAATACTTAAAAACTCAAGTTGAAAAATCTAATGTTGAAGTAAAATTAAATACAGAAGCAACAGCTGAATATATACAAAAATTAAATGCAGATATATGTATTATCTCAACTGGTTCAACTCCATTTATACCAAAAGTAAAAGGCATAGAAAATATTGAGGTTATTACAGGTAGTGATGTATTATCTGCAAAAGTTAAAGATGCAATACATGGAAAGGTTCTTGTAGTTGGAGGCAGTCTTGTAGGATGTGAAGTTACAGAAACAATATTGCACAATGCAGTAGGACCTGTACAAATCCATATGATTGAAATGTTAGGTGAAATTGCACCAAATCTATGCCCAAATAATAAGGTACCTCTTATAAAAATGCTTAATGAAAAAGGTGTTGTAATGAGTACTAATACAAAACTTTTAGAAATCACAGAAGATGGTACAAAAGTTATAGTTGAAAAAGATGGAAAAGAAGAAGTGCTAAGTGGATTTAGTAAAATAATTTTCTGTTGTGGTGCAAAACCAGTAAATAATTTAGCAGAGGAGCTAAAAGATATTGAAGTACATGTTATAGGAGATGCAAATAAGCCAGGACAAGTGCATCATGCTATTGAGGCAGGAGCAACACTTGCAAGAAAAATAGGAGATGTAGAAAATCCAGATGGCGAAAAAGTACTTGCAAATTAAAAAAGGGGGAGACAGTATGAGTACGATTGAAAAGCTAGAAAAAAGATTAATAGAGATGGAAAAAGAAATTACAAGACTTAAAGATATAGAAGCTATAAAAAGTTTAAAGGGAAAATATTTACGTTGTTTAGATTCAAAGTTATGGGATACAATAGGAGAATGTTTTTGTGAGGATGTAACTACAAGTTACTCAGATGGAAAACTTTCTTTTACAGGAAAAGAAGAAGTTGTAAATTTCTTTAGAACTTGTATGCCACCAGAACATATAACTATGCATCAATGTCATACTCCTGAAATCGAGTTTGAAAGTGATACTAAAGCTTTTGCATACTGGTATTTAGGAGATAATTTAATATTATTAGATAGAAACATGGGAATCAGAGGCGGAGCATTTTATCGTGAAAGCTATGAAAAAATTAATGGAGAGTGGAAGATAAAAACAATTGGATATAAACGTACATTTGAAGAAAGATGGGATAGAAACGATCCCAAAAGTGCAAAAATTACTTATAATATGCATAGTAAAGAATAAAATAAAAACAGGTATTGATAAAAATCAATACCTGTTTTTATTTTATAGATTTTTTATATTTTATAAATTTGATATTCATAGTAATGTAGGATTTGCAATTTTTATATAAAATTATTATATCTTAAATAACCAAGTTATTAACTATTATGTAGGAGATAAAGCTTTTGTATTAAATATAGTGATGGTTTTATTTTTAATAATATGCATTTATATATGTTATTTTGATGGTACGTATTATACATTTAAAAGAAATATTTAAAATTAGAATAGTACAATTAGAATATATAATACATCAAAAATAATAAAACTAGCTAATATTTATTATTTGTGTTATAATAAATATTGTAGTAATACAAAAGTAAATCAAGAAAAATCTTGATCGGTTTATAGGAGATAGTCAAAATGACTAATGGAATAGTAAAATGGTTTAATAACGAAAAAGGTTTTGGATTTATATCAGTAGAAGGTGGAGATGATGTATTTGCTCATTTCTCAGCTATACAAACTGATGGATTCAAATCATTAGAAGAAGGTCAAAGAGTAAACTTTAATATAGTTAAAGGTGCTAGAGGTCCTCAAGCTGAAAACATAACTATATTATAATATATATATTGTTTTTAAAGATCCTTGCGAGGGTCTTTTTTTATATATTTAAAAATAGAGTACAAGTATAATCAGATTTATTGATTTTTATTTTTATATATAAAATATAAAGGAAGATGGGAGATGTAGAGGATGTATAAGATTGGAGAATATATTATTTATGGAAATGATGGGGTATGTAAGGTAGAAGATGTGGGTGTACTCAATATTTCAGGTATTAACAAAAAAAGAATTTACTATACACTTAAACCATTATATGAAAATGGGAAAATATTCACACCAATAGATACTAGTGTCTTTATGAGAAGTTTAATTAATTATGAAGAAGTTCAACAATTAATTGAAAGTATCCCTTATATAAAAGACAAAAAATGTAATGAGAAAAATTCAAGGTTATTACAAATTTATTATAAAAATCTATTGCAAACTCATGAATGTTCAGACTTATTAACTTTAATAGCAGGTATTTATGAAAAAAAAGATAAGGCTATGAAAAATGGGAAAAAACTTGGGCAAATAGATAATAGGTTTATGAAAGTAGCTGAAGGTCTAATCAATGATGAGTTTTCAGTTGTTTTAGGAATACCTAGAGAAGAAGTAGCAGACTACATTAAAGAAAAAATAAAAGAGTATGAAAATAAATAGTGAGTCCATAATTAAATTTATACACTCTTACTTAAATATTGTTACTGTTTTTTAATAAATACAACATTAAAATTTCAATAAATATAATAACAATATTTAAATAAATGGCATATATAAAATAAGTAAGTATTTTAATATTTATATAAAAATTAAATTAAGGGGGAGTGGATATGTTTGATAATATATCTATCACTGGAATTACATCTTTAGATAAATATCCAAACTCTAAATGTGAAAAATACTATAAACAATGTTTAGATGATATTATGTTATGTATTCCAGATGAAAAGCCTGATATAGAGTGCATAAACGAGGTTAATGCTAAAATATGTATTGAGGATTACTCTGTTTTAAATACGATATTAGGTCCTAAATTATTTATAACAGGTAAAAAAAATATCAAAATAATATATACAGCTGATAATTGTCAACAATCTCTTCACTCAGCTCATTGGAGTATTCCATTTTGTGAATTTGTATTGTTAAAAGACCTTTGTTATGATGAGTGCAAAGACATCATAGAATCTATTTTTATTGGATTAGAGAATATATGTGTTAGACATTTTGAAAAAAATATTATTGATATTTCTTTGCTATTTATTATTTGTCCTAAATTATATAATTTTAGTTATTGTCAAGATTGCAGAAATTATTGTAATAATAACCCAAATAAATATTATCAAGACATAGAAGAATATATTTATAGAGAAGATAAAGCATATGGGGGTAATGCAAGTCATGATTTTTATGATTCAAAATGGAATAAACACTACAAGTAAAATATAAATAAAAAAACATTACTGAAAATTAAAACTTTCAGTAATGTTTTTTTATTTATATTTTAAATATTGAATTACCTTCTTTAATTGTTTCTAAAATTTTTATATCTTTAATATCCATAGGATTAACTTTTAATGGGTTTTTATCTAAAATAATTAAATCTGCTAATTTACCTTCTTTTATGGCATCTAGTGGAGCAATTCTTTCATCTTCGCCTAATAATAATTTATTTTTAGTTACTCTATTTACAGAATACCATATAGTTTCTAACATATTAGGTTTTATAACTGGAGAGTCTTGATTGAGTGTAAATCTTATATATTTTTTTCAAGCAAGAATTAGCAAGGCTTATTTCACTAGCTCTTTTAAAACCAAAGTTTTTAATATGAATATCTCCCCAATGGTAAACATGGGCTAAAAAGAAAGATTGTATCATTTTAAGAGATTTTACTGAATCGAATTGATCTTTAGGAAGCAATTAAGCATGTATAATTACAGGTCTGATTTCATTATCTAAATTACATCTAAATCTATCATTTGTGTATTTTTACTTGTGAATTTTAATAAATCATTTTTTCTCCAACTTTAAATATTTTACCATCTTTAACTAAAATTGAATAATGTTTCTCTTTAGCATTATTTAACATTATACTATAAATTTATATTAATTAAAATTATCTCATATATAAGTAATAAGCTATATCTAAAAAGATAAATAACATATATGAGTTGATATTCATTTAAAATAAATGATATTATTTGTTTACTAAATAAATTTATGGGGAGGGAAAAATCATGAAGCAAAATAAATATGATGATAATGAATTTTTCAAAAAATATAGCCAAATGGATCGTTCGACCAAAGGTCTTGAATCAGCAGGGGAGTGGCATATTTTAAAAAATATGTTTCCATTATTTAAAGGTAAAAAAGTTTTAGATCTTGGATGTGGGTTTGGATGGCATTGTAGGTATGCAGCTGAACAAGGGGCAGCTTCAGTACTTGGAATTGATATATCAAAAAATATGTTAAACCGTGCAAAGGAAAACACAAATTATAATAATATAGAATACAGGTGTATATCTATAGAAGATATAAATTTTTCGAAAGAGAAATTTGATATAGTAATTAGTTCTTTAGTATTTCACTATATAAAAGATTTTGATAAGATATGTAAAATTATTTATAATAGTATGAATGACAATGGAGATTTTATATTTTCCGTTGAACATCCGATATTTACATCAAATGAAACTCAAGATTGGAATTACTCAAAAGATGGTGATATACTAAATTGGCCAATTGATAATTATCAAAGTGAAGGTATTAGAAATACAAAATTCTTAGGAGAAGATGTTATAAAATATCATAGAACTTTTGAAAATTATATAAATACACTTATTAAAACTGGATTTAATATTATACAAATTTCTGAACCAGTACCATCAAAACATATGGTAGATGAAAATCCATACTTTAAAAATGAGTTTAAAAGACCAATGTTTCTTATGATATCAGCTAAAAAGAGATAAAAATATGCAAATATCACAGGATATAATAAATATATAAAAAAGCTATTTTAAAATAGCTTTTTTATAATCTCATTTTTACATGAGGTATATTGCACTCATCATAAATATCAGATATTTCGTTAAACCCAAGGGATGAATATAGATTTTTTATGTATTCTTGAGCTGATAAAGTTATATGTTCTTCTTTTAAATTATTTTTGACAAAATTAATAGCTTCAATCATCATATCACGGGCTATACCATATCCTCGAGATTCTTTTAAAACTAATACACGACCGATAGATACATCTTCATAAGAACTAAATTCTTTTGGTATTATTCTGGCGTAAGCAACTATGTTATCATTTTTTTCGAGAAAAATATGATAACAATTTTTATCTACATCATCAAAATCATTTTCTTCAAATATATGTTGTTCACATGCAAAAACTTCATATCTAGCTTTAGCTATTTCATAAAACTCATTTGTACTTAAATCTTTAAAATGTTTTATTTTATACATACAATTATCTTCCTTTCAATAAATAAATTTAAGCATATAAATATATAATAACGTAATGAATATATAATTAGAAGTAGAGATAGTAATTTACAAAACATAGATAATTTACTATTATATAATCAAACAATAAAAGTTATGACTAAAGAAAGGGGAAAATATGAAAAAATTACTAATATCAATTATAATGTTTATGACTGTTGTAATTTTAACAGGTTGTGTAGATTCAGATATAACTTTAAATGTGGATAAAAAAGGAAATATAAGTGTATCTACTCAAATATTAAGTAACGATTATTTAATGGAAAATATAAAAGAGCAAGATTTAAAATCAAAATTTGATAATGTTGAAAAAATAAAAGAATCAGGAAAAAGTGGTTTTAAAATAACTGAAAATCTAGGAAATATTACCGATTTAAAAATAAAGGATAACAAAAACCTTAGTGAATATGCTGACATTATAGACATAAAGAAAAATGAGAAATTCTTATACTCAATGTATGATGTTAATATAAAATTAAAAGACTATATGCAAAAAAATATGAGTAAAGAAGAAATGGGAGTGCTTAATTTATTTGGTTCAGGATTTAATTTAGGACTTCATTTAAATGTACCAATAGAACTTACTGAATCAAATGCTACATCTAACTCTGTAAAAAATGGCATATACACATATAACTGGGACTTTACATTAAATAATTTAAATAACATACATGTGGAGGGAAAAGTACCGAATATAAAAAATATATTAATATTATCAGTAGCTATACTAATATTAATAATAGTATTAGCAATATTAATAATAAGAAAAATTAAAAACAAAGAAGATAAAAAATAGTTGGCAAGTTGCCAACTATTTTTTACTAAATTATGAATATAGTCTATAAACTAAAAATCTTTCACAACAATCTTTTTCATATAATCCATGTAGTCTAACTTCTTCAAATAGTAAAAATCCTGTATTATTTTCAAGAAAATATATATAATCTTCAGAAGGATAATAAAGTATTAAATCTATAACTCTTGGATTTTCGTCATAAGAATCTAAAATATTGTTTATGATTTTTCTAAATATATTAATTGAGAAAGGATTAAAAAAGTAAAATTTATTTTCTAAAGGTTTAATTTTATAATCTTGACCTAGCATACACTTAAAATCTATTTGAGTAGATAACCTTTTATGTTTATCTAAGTAATTCTCTTTATTAATTAAACAGTCTTTGTAATAATTTTCATCCATTTCAATTCCAGTAACACTACATTTAAAAAAACTATTTAGATAAAATATAAGTCTTCCTTTACCACATCCAAAGTCAACTACATAATCACTTTTATTCATAGTATAATTTTTAAATAATATATCAAGGGCGATGTATGAGGTAGCTTGATAAGGATGATAATGAGTTATACTTTCATCCCAAAGTTTCTCACCTGTAGTATTTATATTTAATAATTTCTCATAAAACTTTTCATCCATTTAATTTCCTCTTTCATTAATAAATATTAATTACTATATTGTATAGCTTTTTAAGTATATAGACAACAGTATATTAAATATTTGTAATATTATATGCATATCTTTTAGTTTTTACATTTTTTATGTATAATAATAATAAGTAAAGTCTAGGGGGTAGTGAATGTATTATAATAACAATTTAAAACAACTTAACATAGGATTATGTGTAATTATATTTATATGTGCCTTTTTATCCATGTTAAAAATAATTGCAGGGGAATTTATAACTAAAATGATATTAGTTGGCTTATCGCTTCAACAAATAACATTAGCTTATAATGAATACAAATTAAAGAAAACACATAGAGCGGTTTTTTCTTTATTTGTAGCTATACTTATAGGAATAGTTTTTATAAAAATATCTAAATAAACAGGAGGAGTATCATGGTTAAATTAATAGCAACTGATATGGATGGGACATTACTAAATAGTAATCACGAAATTCCAAATGACTTTAAGGAAACTATAGAAGCTTTAAAAGAAAGAAATATAATATTTGCTATATCTACAGGAAGAAATTATTTAGATATAGTTTATAAATTCAATGAGTATAAAGATGAATTACTATTTATATGCGAAAATGGAACAGCTATATATTATAAAGACAAGTGTATATATTCTAAGTTCTTGGAAAAAGATACTATAGACAAACTTGTAAAAATAGGTCGTGATGTAAAAGATGCATACCCTGTGCTTTGTGGAACAAAGGGGTTATATTTAGAAGATGATAAATCAATAGAATTGCTTAATATACATTTTCCAATGAATGTTCCAGTTATAAAAGTAGATTCATTACTAGATGTAGATGATGTAATATTTAAAGTTAATATGTTTGATATGCAAGATGCAGAAACAAATAGTTATTCTAGATTTAAAAAAGAAAATATAGAAAATGTAACATTAACTCCATCAGGTAAATATTGGCTAGATATGTATAGCTTAGGAGCTAACAAAGGAATAGCAATAAAAAAAGTACAAGAGATGTTTGATATAAGTTATGGAGAAACTATGGTTTTTGGAGATCATTTAAATGATATAGAAATGATGAAAAGTGCGTATTATAGTTATGCCATGAAAAATGGACATAATGATGTAAAAAAAATCGCTAATTTTGAAACTAAGTACACTAATGAAGAATGTGGAGTTACTAAAACTATACAAGAAGAAGTTATACAAAAGGAAACATTATCATTATAAAAAAACTATCTTAAAATACTAAGCTTTATATGTATTTTAAGATAGTTTTTTTATTTAAATAAATTTAGTAAATATTGTTGCGAGTGATATTGAATTATTATACTATTGTATTAAGTAATTAATACAATGAGGAAGTGATAAAACTTGACCTGGGAATTTGACAATAATAAACCTATATATTTACAACTAGTAGATATATTAAAATTTAAAATAATATCAGGGGAATTTGAAATAGGATCTAAATTAAATTCTGTAAGAGATATGGCATCAGAAGCAGAAGTTAATCCGAATACTATGCAAAGAGCATTGGCAGAGCTAGAGAGGGAAGGGCTACTACATAGTCAAAGAACAAGTGGAAGATTTGTAACAAGTGACGAAGATAAGATAAAAAACATGAGAAAAGAAATAGCAGACAAAGAAATAAATTCATTAAAAGAAAAATTAATCCAATTAGGATATAAAAAAGATGAAATTATAAACATTATAAAAATTAATATAATGGAGGGGTAATAATGAATGAAAGTATAGTGGAATTTGAGGGAGTATATAAAAAATATGGGGATAAGGAATTATTTAAAGATTTAAATATAAATATTTCAAAGAGAAAGATAGTAGGACTATTAGGACCAAATGGAAGTGGTAAAACCACTATGATAAAAATGATAAATGGATTAACTCAATGTGATAAAGGCAAAGTTAAAATAAATGGATTAAAGCCATCAGTAAAAACTAAAGAAATAATATCTTACCTACCAGATAGAAATCATTTAAACGAAGATATGAGAGTTAAGGAAATTTTAAAGTTTTTTAGTGATTTTTATAAAGATTTTGACATAAAAAAAGCTAAAAATATGATTAAAAACCTTAACATAGATATAAATGAAAAAATAAAGTCTATGTCAAAAGGAACTAAGGAAAAAGTAGCATTAATATTGGTTATGTCAAGAAATGCGAAATTATATATATTAGATGAACCGATAGGTGGGGTAGATCCAGCATCAAGAGCTTATATAATAAAAACTATATTAAAAAATTTTAATGAAGACTCAACTCTTTTAATATCCACACATCTTATAAATGAAATTGAAAATATATGTGATGAAGTAATAATAATTTCTAATGGAAAAATTATATTAAAGGGTGAAGTAGATGATATAAGAGGAAATAAAGGTATGTCTATAGATGCTTTATTTAAGGAGGAGTTTAAATGTTAAGAAAACTACTGAAATATGAGCTAAGAGCAACTGCTAAAGTTTTAGTACCAATGTATATTTCTATATTAGGTATGTGTATTATAAACAGTATATTTATAAGCAGTGAAATATCATTATCTAACAAAAAAATTTTTGGTATAGTTACTATGGCATTGCTTGTAGCATTAATTACGTTAACAATAGTAATATGTATACAAAGGTTTAAAAAGAATTTATTAGAAGATGAAGGATATTTAATGTTTACTCTTCCTTTAAGTAGTACTAAGTTAATACTATCTAAATATATATCGGCTGTATTATGGATTATGGGAACTATTATAGTTACTTTAATTTCATATAGTTTATTTATGATTCAACAGGCGACATCTATAGGAATGATATATGGTTCAGGAATTACATTTTATATAGGTGATAAAATGATTAGTTTTCAAGAGTTAACACGTACTAATAAAGATTTAATAGTTATTATACTTTCAATATTATTGCTTATAAGTATAGTATCTATAATAATATTTATAGTTTATAATTCAATTGCAATATCTCAATTATCTATATTTGCTAAGTACAAAAACATCTCATCAATTTTGATTTTTATTACAATAAGTAGCTTAGTAACTATTTTAAATACAATAAATAATAATATAGGATTAAAACCAGATATTTCAAATTTAGAATTTATGGGAGCATTTATCAAAGTAATGACTCTTGGAATATTACAAAATATATTTTTAATTATTATTTTGTTTTTAATTTTAAATTATACATTAAATAAGAAGCTTAATTTAAACTAATAAGGTAAATTTTATATCGTTTAAAAAACTTCAAAAATCATAACCTAATCTTAAGAAATTAAGAAAGGGTGATTATATGAAAAAATCTAAAAAATATGATGAGTATAAAAACGAAGCTCAATCATTACAAGCTATGGTAAATCATAATCAAAGAAATCAAGCATTTGAATCAGAATACGAAGAAAGTCAAACAGTAGACAAAAAAGTATCATCAAAAAGACAAGGAGCTTTAACTAAGCAAATAACTAACTAAAATATACATTTAAAGGTAGCCTAAAAAGCTACCTTATTTTTATTTAATAATTATTAAATATTTAGTAGGTATATTAATATGAAAAATAGAATTATTATTAAGAAGATTAAATTTATTTTTAAAATTTAATAATAAGGGGGATAACATGGAAAAATTAAACTTTAGACAAATACATTTAGATTTTCATACAAGTGAATATATTGATGATATAGGTATTGATTTTGATAGCAATAAATTTGCTCAAACTCTTGATAAAGCATGTGTAAATTCCATAACATGTTTTGCAAGATGTCATCATGGATGGCTATATTACCCATCTAGAAATAAACCAGATATGATTCACCCAAATTTAAAAAATAAAAATTTATTAATTGAACAAATAAAAGCATGTCATGAACTAAACATAAAAGTACCAATTTACACGACTGTCCAATGGGATGGATATATAAGTGAAAATTATCCTCAGTGGTTAAGTAAAGATTTCAAAGGAAATCCAATTTGTACTCAGAATGTAGAAAAGCCACATTTTTACAATACAATATGTTTAAATTCACCATATAGAGAATATTTTAAAGAACACATAATTGATATAATTGAATCAGTAGGATGTGAAAATATAGATGGATTTTTTATGGATATTTTATTTGCAGTAGACTGTAGTTGTGATTATTGTAAAGAAAAGATGAAGAATTTAAATATAGATATTAACATAAAAGAAGAAAGACTAGCTTATTCAAATATAATGTTAAATGAATTTAGAAAAGAAGTAACAGATTTAATAAACTCTAAAGTAAAAGATGCTACTATTTTTTATAATAGCTCACATATAGGACCTAGATTTTGGGATTCTTTAGATTCATTTACACATCTAGAGCTAGAGTCACTTCCAAGTGGAGGATGGGGTTATGATCATTTCCCAACAACTGTAAGATTTGCAAGACTTTTAGGAAAGGAAATATTAGGTATGACAGGGAAGTTCCATACTTATTGGGGAGACTTCCATTCTTTAAAAAACCAAGCAGCCTTAGAGTTTGAATGTTTTAACATGCTAGCACAAGGATGTAAATGTTCAATTGGAGATCAATTGCATCCAAATGGGAATTTATCCAAATCAGCTTATGATTTAATAGGAAAAGTATATAAATCTGTTAAAGAAAAAGAAAAATATTTATCAAATGTTAAAGTTATATCTGAAATTGGATTATTAACACCAGAAGGTTTTAACAATGAAAAAGGAACATCTCAAGCTTTAGTAGGAGCTGTTAGAATGTTACAAGAATTATCATATCAATTTGATATTATTGATATGAATATTGATTTTAATAACTACAAATTAATAATCATACCGGATACTATAAAAGGAAATTTAAAATTAAAAGAAAGACTTGAAGCTTATGTGGAAAATGGAGGAAAAGTAATAGGAAGCTATGAAAGTTTAGATTTAAATGAAGAAATAGATTTCTTTGGAAATAAGCGATTAGGAAAATCAAAGTATGATAGAGACTTTATAAAGCCAAATGATAAAATAGGAAGGAGCTTGCCAAAAGAAGAATTTGTAATGTACTTAAGTAAAATAGATACAAAGTGTGTTAATTCAACTATCTTATTAGATACAATAAATCCATATTTTAATAGGGGAGAAGATGGAAAGTTCTGTTCTCACCAACACACTCCATCTAGTAAAAAAATAGGTAATCCAGCTGCTACTTTACATAAAAATAAAATTTATTTTGCTCATCCTATATTTAGTATATATAGAAAAAATGCAGCTAGATGGTGTAAAGAAATTATAAAAGATGCAATTGATTTATTAATGAATAGCAAACTGGTAAGCCACAATGGACCATCTACAATATTATCAACATTACAATATGATTTAGACAACAATGGTTATGTACTACATTTACTTCATTACATAACAGAAAAAAGATCTCAAGATATTTATACTATAGAAGATATAATACCTTTATTTGATACTGAATTTACTTTAGAAATAGAGGATTTTAATATAAGTAGTATTAGAAAATACCAAAGTGATGAAAGTATAAACTTTATTAAAGATAATAACAAAATTAAGTTTAAAATTGATAAAATTTATGGACATGAAATGATAATAATTAGATAAAATTAAAGTAATATAAAGACTGTAGTTTAAAAATAATAAACTACAGTCTTTATTATTTTTAACAAAAAATATATAATAAAAGTCATGACTTAAAAGAAATTAGGTGGGTAAATGGATTTTAAAATAGTAAATGAAGTATTACTACAAAACATAGATAAGTATAGATTAGATAGAGGAAGAGACTATTACAATCAAGGTTACATAGAAGAAAGTAATTATTCTAAAGAAGAAAATAAAATTAGTTTTTATGGAAGCATAGTTTCTAAATACCAAAGAGACATTTATGATAGCTTTTTAATTATAGACATAGATAATAAAGAGATTATAAGTAGTGGTTGTACTTGTGAAGACTTCAATCAAAACACTACACTCCACAATAACTTTATATGTAAGCACATAGCATCAATCACTTTAAAAGGAATTGATGAGCTAAAAGTAAATATAGTTGATAATTTAAAGCTAAAAACTCTTGATATAAAAGAAAAAACTAAACCTAAAGTAAATACAAGATTTATAAATAAAGATTTATTGAATTATTTTAAAGTAATTCCAAAGGAAAAAGTTAATATAGAAGTAGATATAACAAATTACCTAAATGATACATTGGAAGCAGAATTTAAAATAGGCAATGATAAAATGTATGCGCTAAAAGATTTTAAGCAATTTGCAGCAGCGAGAATAGAAGGAAACAGCATAGTTTATGGAAGAAGTTTTGTATACGATCCTAAAAGTAGTTATTTTGAGGATGATGAAAATTTGGCACAGTTTATAGAAGACTATGGATTAAGTTTAGCTGATAATATAAATGCAAGAAAAAATAGATATATGATATTAAACTCAAGTTTACTTAAAAGGCTTATGGAGTGTATGAAGTATAAAGAATTTACTTTTAATTTTGACAGAAAAACTTATAATCCACAAATCATAGATGGTAATGTTCCAATAAATGTAGATATAAAAAAAGTAGAAGATAAAATAGTTATATCAAGTAATAAGAAACTACCAATACCTTTATCCGATAAAGGAGATGTAGTGTTTTATGAATGTAATATTTATTTGCTTTCAGATATGAATGGAATTTATTATAAAAAGATATACGAGGTTTTAAAAGAATATAAAACTATAGCGTTTGAAAAAGAAGAAATAAGTGAATGTCTAACAAGTTTGATACCAAAACTTAAAGAAATATCAAAAAGTATAAATATAGATGACAGTATAACTAATAATATAGCAAAAGATTTAATTGTAAAATATTACTTTGATTTAGAAGAATCTAAAATAATTTGCAATGTAAAAATGTACTACGAAGGTGAAGATGAAGGTAAATTTGTAATTAGAGATGTTGAAAAAGAAGAAGCAGCCATATATAGACTATATACAAATTATTTTGAAAAAGACAAAGATAAGTATGTATTTAGAGGTACAGATGCGCAACTATATGACTTTTTAAGTAAAGAAATAAATAGGCTTAAAAACATTGGAGAAGTTTATTATTCAGATAAATTCAAAGAAAAAAAGGTATATAATTCTTCTAATATAAAAGTTGGATTGGGCGAAGAAATAAATCACTACTTAGAATTTAAATTTAAGATAGAAGATGTAGATAGCAAAGAATATAAAGAAATACTAAAAGCATTTAAAGCTAATAAAAGATTTTATAAACTTAAAAATGGAAACTTCATAAATCTAGAAGAAGATGAAACTAAAGAAATGTTTAAACTTATGGAAAGTTTAGGTTTTACTAATAACATAAAAGAAATGAATATACACCAAAGTAAAGCTATGTATATAAATGAAATATTAACAGAAAAGAAACTTCCATATATAGATGGTATTGAAAATGTTAATAAAATAATTGATAAGTTCAACAATATTGAAAATATAGTTTATGAAGTTCCTGGTGATTTAAAAGCTAATCTTAGAGACTATCAATTAGAAGGTTTTAATTGGTTTAAAACACTAGATTATTGTGGATTTGGGGGTATACTAGCAGATGAGATGGGTTTAGGTAAAACTCTTCAAACCATAACATTTTTACTGTCTAAAAAAGGATGTAAAAGTATTGTCATAACTCCAACATCACTTATACATAACTGGAAAAGTGAGTTTGAAAATTTTGCGCCAAGCTTAAACATAGGTATAGTTCATGGAAGTAAAAAAGAAAGAGAATCAATAATTGATAATCTTGAGAACATAGATGTGTTACTAACTACATATGGTTCACTAAGAAATGACTGTGAAAAATATGAAAATATAAATTTTGATTATATAATTATAGATGAAGCTCAAAATATTAAAAACCCAACATCTATAACTACTGATGCAGTTAAAAGTATAAAAGCTAAATGTAAATTTGCACTTACAGGTACACCTATAGAAAATAATTTATTAGAATTATGGTCAATTTTTGATTTCATAATGCCAGGGTATTTATACAATGTAAGTAAGTTTAATGCTATCTTTATAAGAGATGAAAGTAATATTATAAGATTAAAAAAACTTATAAAACCTTTCATTCTAAGAAGAACTAAAAAGCAGGTTATAAAAGAATTGTCTGATAAAATTGAAAAAAAGTTTTTAGTAGAATTAAGTAAAGAACAAAGAAAAATATATAAAACTTACGTAGATGAAATACAAAGAAAGCTACAAGATAAATATGAAAGTAATGATAAAATTACTGTATTGTCTTATTTAACTAAGCTTAGACAATTATGCTTAGATCCAAGCTTAATTGTAACTGACTATAAAGGAAAAAGCTCAAAAATAAGTGCTTGTATAGAAATACTAAAAGACATCATAGAAAATGATGATAAAGTATTGGTATTTTCTCAATTTACAAGTGTATTACAAAATATAGCAGTTGTCCTTGATAAAGAAAACATAGAATATAATTATTTAGATGGACAAACTAAAGCTACAGATAGAATTAAATTAGTAGATGATTTTAATAAAAATATTAATAAAAAAGTGTTTTTAATATCTTTAAAAGCAGGAGGAACAGGACTAAATTTAACTTCTGCAAATACAGTAATTCACTTTGATCCATGGTGGAACATATCAGTTGAAAATCAAGCAAGTGATAGAGCACATAGATTTGGACAAAAACAAACAGTAGAAGTTATAAAATTAATAGCTAAAGGAACAATAGAAGAAAAAATTGTTAAGCTTCAAGAAAACAAAAGCAAGTTAATAGATGATATAATAAGTAATGAATTGTCAGATTCAGGAGTGCTTAAAAATTTATCTAATGATGCAATATTAGATTTATTGACATAAATAGAAAGGTAAAATAATATGAGTAAAAAAATATTTAACGGAAAGAAACTAAAAAATGCTAGAGTATATAGAGGAAAGACTGTAGATGTTTTAGCAAAGGAAACTAAAATAAACAAAAAGGATATATTAGCTTTTGAAGGAGATAAATATAAGCCAACATTAGAAAATGAAATGAAATTAGCTAATGCCTTAAGTTTCCCAAAAGATTACTTTAGTGAAAAAGATGCTGTAAATGTAGTAGTTGAAAATACGCATATTAGAACGGAATCTACATTACCAAGAGTGGATGATATAGCTTTAAAAGAAAAATTAGTAATGACTCACAGATTACTTAAATTTATACAAGGATATATAAAATTCCCTGAAATGAATTTACCTAATAATTTAAATAGAAATGATGATATAGAAGAATTAGCTCAAAAAGTAAGAGAATTTTTTGATTTAGGCAATGGACCTATAGGAAATATGGTTAGTTTACTTGAAATAAATGGTATATTTATATCAGCTACAAATATAGACAAAAAAGGGGCTTTAGCTTTTAGTCAAAAACAAAGTATCGACAAAGAATCTAGATACTTTATAGCTTTAGGAAATGACAAAAAATCAGCTCCTATAAGAAATTACGACTTAGCTTATGAATTGGCATATATAATATCAGTTGAAGCAAATATCCAATCTAAAAAGTTTTCAAAAGATGAATTCGCATGTGCATTTTTAATGCCAAAAGAAAGCTTTTTAGAAGATTTAGAAGGAGTACATGAATTAGAAGATTATATAGAGCTAAAGAAAAAGTGGATAGTTCCTATATGGGCTATGATTTTAAGAGGATATCAATTAGGAAAAGTAAGTTACAAAAAATATATGTATTTAATGAATCAAATTGATAAAAAAGGATGGTCTAAAAAAGAGCCATTAGATGATAATATAAAATCTACTCATCCAATATTACTTAAAAAATCATTTGATATGTTAATTGAAAGTAAATTAATGAATGAAGGATTATTTATGAATAATTTAGCTAACTATGGTCTTAGCATATATCCACAAGATATAGAAGAGTTATTTGGATTAAAAGAAGGAACTTTATCTAAAAATATAAATAAATATAATAAAGATAATGTTAGAACAGTTAACTTTAGAAAATAAATTAAGATAGGGATGATTTTTGTCATCCCTTAAAAAACATATTAAAATCTACATTAATATAAGCACATAACCCATAGCCACTATTGCAACAGAACACCAAGTTATACCACCTAAAATCATAGGTTTTGCACCTTTTGTAAACAAATCTTTTATATTTATTTTATAACCAACACCTACCAAAGCAGTAGTTACCAAGAATTTATAACCTTTTTTGAAAAATGGAGATATGGATTCAGGAAAAAATCCAAATGTATTTAGTATAGCCATACCTAAAAAGCCTAGTATAAACCAAGGGAATACATCTATAATTATTTTCCCAAAAGATTTTTTAGGTTCATTAGATGAATCGCCTAAAGCGTTTGCGCTTACAAGCTGAGCTTCTTTTCTTTTTTCATTTACAACAACGATTGTAAATACAATAGCTACTACAACTAAGAAAGTAGTCCTAGTAAGTTTAACTATAACTGGTAATTCAGCAGCAGAAGATATACCTATAAGTTTTGCAAAAGTATCACCAGCAGCAACAACACTAGATGTATCACTTATAGCTGTACCAGCAAGTAAGCCAAATTGATCTGGAGTTAAGTTTAAGCTATTAGCTATAAATGGAAATGCTAGAGCCGCAAAAACATCAAATAAAAATATTGCTGTCAAAGCATAAGCCATTTCATCATCATTTGCATTTATTATTGGACTAACAGTAGCTATAGCAGTGCCTCCACATATAGCAGTACCAGATCCAACCAATCTTCTTGTATTTATAGAAACTCCTAGAGCTTTACCAACCAATAAGGCAGTTAAGAATGATATACATATATTTGTAATAATTAGTGGAAGTGCATTTCCACCAGTGTGAATTATTGCATTAAAGTTAAGTGTAGCACCAGCTAAAATAATACCAAACTTTAAAAGTTTTTTTGCTGCATATGTCGTTCCTTTTTTATAGTCTCCTTTTGCAGGCTTTATATTTCCTAATAAAGCGCCTAGAAATAAACCTATCATAGGTGCACCAACTATATGTTGAAGATTTCCTAAAAATGTAGAAATACTAGCTAAAATTGCACAAACTCCTAATCCCATCAACATTCCTGTTGACATAAAAACCCCCCCTAAAAATAAATATTGTTAATTAAATATTTATCCAGCTCTTGATTTGAATTATAGTGCTAAAGAAAAGGTTTTTGCAACAGGTTTTTTAAAATTAAAAAATTAAAATAAATAAAAATATAAATTTAAAATTTCTAAAACGTGAGAATTAACAGTAGTTAAGGTGTTTAAAAATTGTTTATTTTATTAAAAAAGTCCACATATTCTGAAGCGAATATAGAATCTTTTAAATATATAAAATTAAATTCATGAGATAACTTCATAGAATTTATATCTAGCATTATCAATTCTTTTTTTTCTAATTCATCCATTACAGCAACTTTATAAATTATAGATATACCAAAATTATTTTTTACTAAATCTTTTATTAAATTAATATTACCTACTTGAAGTAGGGAGTTAAAATTTTTATGAGAATAATTTTGTTCATAAAGCCACAGCTCAAAGATATCTCGGCTACCTGAACCTTGTTCTCGAAGAATTAAACTTTCTCCAAATAAGTCCTCAATAGATAAATTGGATTTTTTAGCAAGGTGATTTTCAGGAGAAGCAATAAAAATAAAATCTTCATAACTAAATAAGTGAGTTTCATAATCTGCTTTATTAAAATGACCTTCAATAAAACAAAATTCTAAAACACCTTTTTTTAGCATATCCAATAATGTTTTTGTATTATCAACAACCATGGATAAATTAGCATTTGGACAATCTCTTAAATAATTTTTTATAATATTTGGCATAACAAATTCACCAATACTACGAGTTGCCCCAAATGATAAAGATTTAGATATACATTTTGAATTTTTTAAATCATTTTCAATAGATAAAGACATGGTTTTTAATTTTAAAATATTATTTAAAAAATCTTGACCTAGCTTAGTTAGAATTAAATTTTTTCCTATGTAATCAAATAATTTTATATTATATTTAGATTCTATGTATTTGATATGTTGGCTAACGGCAGGTTGAGTAATGCATAGTCTCTTTGCCGTTTTTGTATAACTTCTAGTTTCACATAAGTCTATAAATGTTTTTAATCTAAAATCTATCATAGTATCCCCCAATACACTTTTGATAAATAAAGTGTACTATAAGTTAAATTTATAAATCAATAAGATTTTATAATTTTACATTATACTATACAGTTGATACACTTTAGTTAAATAGAACTTGTTAAAAATATAATTAATATAAATTCTTGGAGGGGTAATATGAAAGTATTAGTAATTGGGGGAGTTGCTGCAGGCACTAAAACAGCTGCAAAACTAAAACGTGAAAATAGAGATTTAGATGTAACTCTTATAACTAAGGGGGAGAATATTTCATATGCAGGATGTGGACTTCCATATTATGTCGGTGGAGTTATAGAAAATAAATCAGATTTGATAGTAAACACTCCTAAGAGTTTTTCTGATTTAACTCAGGTAGAAGTTAAAACAGGAATAGAGGCTTTATCTATAGATAGAAATGAAAAAATAGTAAATGCAATAAATTTAAATAATAATGAAGAAGTTAAATTTAATTATGATAAATTGGTTATAGCAACAGGTGCAGATCCAGTAAAACCACCTATAGAAGGAATAGATTTGGAAGGAGTTTATTATATGAGAACTCCAAATGATGCTATAGCTGTTCGTGAAGTTGTTGAAAATGATAATGTAAAAAGAGCTGTGGTAGTAGGAGGAGGATTCATAGGACTTGAAGTTGCTGAAAATCTTCATGAAATGGGAATTAAAACGACTTTGGTTGAAGCTATGGACCACATAATGCCAGGCTTTGATGATGAGGTATGTTCTTATGTTGAAGATGAATTAATGGAAAATGGAATAATGGTTTTAACAGGAGAAAGATTAATTTCTATAGAAGGAGATAATAAAGTAAAGAAAGTAAGAACAGATAAAAGAGCTATGAAGGCAGATATTATAGTAATGGCTGTTGGCATAAGAGCTAATACAAAGATTGCAAGTGATTGTGGTTTAGAATTAGAGACAAACAAAACTATAAAAGTTAATGAATATATGCAAACTAATGATGAAGATATATATGCAGTAGGTGATTGTGTAACAGTAAAAAATATACTAAGTGGAAAGTCTGTATGGTCTCCAATGGGATCATCTGCAAATAAAGAAGGAAGATGTGTTGCTAAAACTATAAGCGGAGAAAAGACTCCATTTAACGGCGTATTAGGAACTGGAATAGTAAAATTATTAAATTTAAATGCAGCAAGAACTGGACTAACTGAAAAAGATGCAAAAAATTTAGGCTATGAAGTAGAAAGTGTCATAGTTCCAATAGATGATAAAGCACATTATTATCCAGATTCTAAAATGATAATTATCAAGCTTATAGCAGATAAAAACAGTAAAAGGGTATTAGGAGCTCAAATATTTGGAGAAGGAAATGTTGATAAACAAATAGATATAGTAGCAACAGCAATAACTTTTAATGCTACAATTGGTGATTTACAAAATCTAGATTTAGCATATGCACCACCTTTTTCAACAGCTATACACCCATTAGGACATGTGGCAAATGTACTTTTAAATAAAATTGATGGAGCTGTAAAAATAGTAAGGTACAATGATTTTATTGAAAATCAAGAAGATTATAAATTAGCAGATGTAAATAAAAAACCTCAATTAGAAGGTATACCATTTATAGATTTAGCAACACTAAATGGAAAATTAGATGAGTTTGAGTATGATGATAAAATTCTTTTAGTCTGTGCCAGAGGTAAAAGAGCTTATTTAGCATACAATAGAATGAAGCATTTTGGATATAAAGATGTACAAATTTTAGAAGGTGGATTAGCTTTAAATAGAGAGATAAATACTGAAATGGGGGTAAATTAATTATGAAAATAACAGATGCAATGAGAAAAGAAGTTAAGGGGCAAGGATTTTTATCAAATAATGATGGAAAACATTTTTCTTGTAGGGTTATAACTGAAAATGGAGCTATAACTGCAGATCAATTAATAAATGTTGCAGAAATAGCTAAGAAGTACGGAAGTGGAGATATATCATTAACATCAAGACTTACTTTAGAAATACCTGGAATTAAATATGAAGATATAGAAAATACTAAAGAGCATTTAAAAAAGGATAATTTAGTTTCAGGTGGAACTGGTTCTAGAGTAAGACCTATAGTTCCATGTAAAGGCACAGTTTGCACATTTGGACTTTGCGATACACAGGGAATAGGAACTAAGCTTCATAAAGAGTTTTATGAAAAATGGTATGATGTAAAATTACCACACAAATTTAAAATAGGAGTTGGAGGATGTCCAAATAACTGTATAAAGCCTAGTTTAAATGATTTTGGAGTAATAGGACAGTTTGTACCAGACTTTGATGAAGATATGTGTTCAGGATGTAAAAAATGTGCTCCTAGAGATACTTGTAAGGTAGGAGCTATAAGCATAGTTGATGGTAAAGCTTTCATAGATAGAGAAAAATGCAATAACTGTGGGTTATGTATAGGAAAATGTCATTTTGATGCAATTGATGAAGGGAAAAAAGGTTTAAAGATATACTTAGGAGGTAAATGGGGTAAAGCTTCAAGACCAGGAACTCCTATATCAGGAATACATAGTGAAGAAGAAATGATGAATATATTAGAAAAAACTCTTCTTATATATAGAGAACAAGGTAAAACAGGAGAACGTTTTGGGGACATGATAGATAGAATAGGTGTTGAAAACATAGAAGTTCAAGTTTTAGGAGATGAAGTACTTGAAAGAAAAGAAGAAATATTAGAAGCTCAATTGCATACTGTAGGTGGAGCTACTTGTTAATTAAAAAAACTTGCAAAATTTTAATTTTGCAAGTTTTTTTATGTTTAATTTTAATATGAATTTAGAGAATTTTTAAGATTTTATAGACATATTCTTACGGATAAGGTATATTTTTAATGTATATTGTATACTTGAATAATTTTCTAAAATAGGAAAAGTTTATTTTGGACATATTAAATAAGTAAATATGAGTAAAGGAGATACACTATATGGCGAAAAAAGGAAAAGAGTTTGAAGAGGATCCTAGATATAAACAATGTAATAAAGAGGCTATAATGGGACTAGTATTAGGTATAGTCAATTTAATATGGTGGTTTGGATTTGGCTATGGTTTAGGATCAAAACCTGTATCAGAATATACATATATGTTTGGTTTTCCATCATGGTTTTTTATGAGTTGTATAGTAGGAGGAGTACTATTTTCTATACTAACCGTTATAATGATAAATAAATTTTTCAAAAATATGTCATTGGACGGATTAAGTGAAGATGAGTTAAAAGAATATAGAAAGGAATATAAATAATGAAATCTATAAACTTTCAAGTTTTAATTCCTATTATAATATACTTTATAGTTGTGTTTGTAGTAGGTTTTTATTCAATGAAATTTGTAAATAGAGCTAAAAATAAAGCTGCCGGAGAAAAAGGATTTATGGATGAATACATGACAGGTGGAAGAGATTTAGGTGGGTTTGTTTTAGCTATGACATTGGTTACAACTTATTTAAGTGCAGGAAGTTTTATTGGAGGACCTGGAACGGCTTATACTCAAGGATTAGGATGGGTATTTTTAGCTATGGCTCAAATGCCAACAGGTTATTTTACGCTTGCAGTTCTTGGTAAAAAATTTGCAATTATAGCTAGAAAAATAAATGCAGTGACAATCACTGATTTTTTAAGAGAAAGATATAAATCAGACTCAGTAGTTATATTAACATCTATATCTATAGTAGTATTTTTTATAGCAGCGATGGCAGCACAATGGGTAGGAGCAGCAAGACTTTTACAAGGAGCTATTGGAATTGATTATAAATTAGCTCTTACAGCTTTTGGAATAACAGTAATTGTACATACAGTAATAGGTGGATTTAGAGCTGTCACTATATCTGATGCAATACAAGGAGTAATAATGACGATTGCAACCATTGCAATATTTATAGGAACACTAATAGCTGGTGGAGGAGTAGAGAGAATTATAAATAATATGCAAAGTATAAATAAAGGACTTATAACTCCGTTTGGTGTAACTCCAGGGCATATGAGTATGGCATGGGTAACTTCTTTTTGGATTTTAGTTGGGTTTGCAGTAGTTGGTATCCCATCTGTTTCTCAAAGGGCTATGAGTTATAAAGATACTAAGAGTTTGCATGATGGAATAAAATATGGAACTATAGTATCTATGGTATTACTTTTAGGAATGCATTTAGTAGGTGCTTTTTCTAGAACTTTAGTTACAGGTATTGAATCCGGAGATTTAGTTATTCCAACTATAACTATTCAATTATTTCCACCTGTAATAGCAGGTATAGTTTTAGCAGGACCACTAGCTTCAATAATGTCGACTGTTGATTCTCAACTATTAGTTGCTTCTGGTTCTATAGTAAATGATATATATACTAACTATATAAATCCTAAAATAAAAAAAGATGCTAAAAAAACTGCTACTATAAGTTTATTAGTTACAACAGTTTTAGGTATAATTATATACATTGTAGCTATAAAACCACCAGATTTAATAGTATGGTTAAACCTATATGCAAATGCAGGAATAATAGCTACATTTTTATGGCCAATTGTTTTAGGACTATACTGGAAAAGGGCAAATGCAAGTGGAGCTATAGCATCTATAATAACTGGTATTTTAACATATATATTATTTAGCTATACTTGGCCAAGACCATTTGGGATGCACACTATAGTTCTTCCTTTATTAATATCACTACTTTCTTTTATTATAGTATCTAAAATTACAAAACCTCCAACAGATGATACAATTGAAACTTTCTGGGGAGTTTATAAAAAATAGACAATCAAATTTTCATAAGTTTTATTGAATTGACTACATTTTGACGACTTAGCTTTTTATGCTAGGTCGTTTTTTCGTTAATTATAGCACACTTTCAATTACATCAACAGTATTTTTATCTAACTTTTCGCTACTAGTGACATAATTTTGCAGTGTAGTTGTAACGTTACTATGTCTCATTCTATTTTGAATAGCTTTAATTGGGATATTATTATCTAGCATTAATTGAGCGTGACAATGTCTGAATGCATGTGGATTTGCATGTATGTTAAGGTCTATGGATATTCGCTCAACTATATAGCTCAAATTTATAAAAGTCATAGGTCTATACTCTGTATTTATACAAACAAAATTATGATTTAATTTCTTACAATCTATAAAATGTTTGTATGAAAGCAATTCATTGAATAAAGTTTCTGTCATCAATATATCAGCTACGGATGATGCAGTTTTACATTCAACTAACTCTATTTTACCTTTAGCATATAATGCTTGATGTCTAACCTTAATAATTCTATTTTCAAAGTCGATGTTTTCCCATTGTAAACCTAAACACTCACCACGTCTTAAACCAGTGTGTAAAAATATAAGGTAAGCAATGTAAAAATTAAAATAATAATTTTCTTTTAAATAAATCAATACTTTTTTTGCGTCATCTAATGATATTCTATTAATCTTAGGATCTTTAAATTTATACTTTATTTTTACATACTTAGATGGGTTATCTTTTAAGAATTCATAAGGATAAACACTCATATCTAAACTTAACTTTAATACTTTAAAAATAGACTCTAATGTTTTTTTAGATAAACCTTTATCAAATAATGAATCAAGGAAACTCTGTATTATAGCTGGAGTTAATTGATTAAGATAATAGCTACCTAGAAAAGGGCTAATATGGTTTTTGATGAAATTACGATAAGTATGTTGGGTGTTATATCTGCATGATTTGCAAACATAATTATCATACCAATATTGTAAATATTCATCTACGCTTATTTTATTTTCAGATATTACTCTTCCAGAAGTTTCAAAATCTGATATAGCTTGAATTAGTGCCAATTCGCATTCTTTTTTTGTTTTAAATCCCGATTTACTTTTACGTTTACGCTTTACTTTACCATTTTTATCAACTGTTCTACCAATTTCAAATGAGTATTCATAGTAATTACCTCTTTTTCTTACACTTCCTTTCATTTTATTTCATCACCTCACACATTAATATAGCACATACATTTATTTCAATTCAATAAGTATAATTTGGAGGATTTTAGATATTTATATAGAATTAAGTATTAAACTACATATATAGAAAGGAGATTTCATGAAATTAGATACAAAGCAGAAAGTACTAGTAGCAATATATACGGAGTATCAAAAAGATATTCCCAATATGAGCAACAATATTAAAGCTAAAGAACTAGGCATAGACGGAGAGGTCTTTGTAATAGCTTTAGACAAACTCATGAATGAAGGCTTAATTACTGGAGTATATTTTAATAAAGTTAATAATAAGATTTTAGCTACATGTATGGATGAACTAATGATGACTAGAGATGGCATTGAATATGTAGAAACTAAATTAGGTATAGAAAAAACATTAAGTGGAACAGAAAAAGTTCAAGAAATGGCTAAAAAAAGTGTTAACTGGGGATGGCATGAATTTAAGGATATAACGGTTAAAGTTTTATCTGAAATGGGAAAGCATGGAATAGATAAAGCTATGGGTAATTAGAATTAATGCTATAAAATCAGGGGGATTGCTATGAGTAAAGGAAACCAAGTAGATATGATAGAAATAACGTATAAAGACGGTAAAAAGATAAAAATACATGATATATCTTGTGAAAACTTTGATAAAGCGAAACAATGGGTAGAAGACTTTAATAAAGGATTGAAAGTAGAAGATTTAGTTGTAGACAATAAAGATAATACATTTTTAAGACAAAGTGAGATAGAATTAGCAATATTTAATAAGGCTCAAGCTAGGATATTTTGGTAATGTGCAAGTATATGAATTAACTTAAAGCCTATTATATGTAGAGAAGGGTGCTGTATTTCAAAGCCCCTTTTTTATTTTTTTATGATGAATAACAAAAAGTGAGATTTTATTTCCTATTATAATTATGAATGCAAGTAAAACATGCACAAAATCCTTAGGTTAGAGGCATATATAGTGAAGGGGTATAAAAGTATAATACGATAAAAATAACCACGATATATCGCAATTATAAGGTATATATATTGTAAGGGTAGCCAATTAAGGCTATATTTTTTTATGCGTAAAAATTGTCGATATTTGTTTTATGAAAGTTAGTAGAAACGTATTGAATTAAATTACGACTCGTAATATAATGTGATTAAGAGGTGAAGATAGTGAAAGAAAAAAGAGACTTAAATATTATGTTTGCAAAATCTGGATCTGGAGGAAAAACAACTAGATTAACTCTACCAATGAAATGGATTAAATCAATGGACATAACAGAAGATGAAAGATCAGTAGAAGTCATATATGATGACGAAGATAAGTCGATAATCATCAAGAAAAAGTAAAGTCTATCCCTACTCGAAAGGGTAGGGAAATCACACCTCAATAAAACACTAAAAAATAAAAAAGGCACTACTCCAAAAAGGATATAGCACCTATACTCGCAATATAGATTATATCCCTTTGAGAGAAGAGTGTCAAATAAAAACAAGGGGAGAAATGAATATGAAAAACTTATTAACAGAAATGAAAAACAAATTAACTAATGTAGAAGGTGCGAAGGCTTTCTATAATTTATTAGATGAATTACAATTAGATAATTACACAGAAATAACAAAATTTAGTGATGAAAATATCTATTATACAGTAGCTAGATTTGTATTAGATGACTCTATAGAAATATTACTACAATACGAACCGAATTTTTATGACTATGACGATAAAGATTTGGAATGGATACCAAATTTAATAATAAATGACTATAAAAAAGAAGTAGCATAAATACATGAAAATTTGGAATTATTTGTACAGATGAGGAGAGACATAAAATGAATGAGATAAATACTTTTGGTATTTTATTAAAAAAGATGGAAGAAAATTTTGTATCTAATTTACCTGGAGATTATCAATTTGTAAAAATCTTCAAGGAATTAGAAAAATATAAAGAAATTGCATGGGCAGAAAAGATATTAAGTGTAGAATATGAATCAATAGAAAATAAATGGGCTTATTGGATAGTAGGTAAGTTTAAAATAATATTTATAGAACATAACAATAGACATATAAGAATGTATGACGTGGTATTGCAATATGAGTATGATGGGTTTGATATACCAACTAAGCCAACTTTGGTTGTAAGTGATATAACGGATCAATATAAAAAAGAATTAGACGAAAAGATTAATCACTACGATGGGGACTTTGATATATAAATCATTAAAACATTGAAATTTCAACATTCGCCAGAGATGAGCGGAAATATATAAATGAAACTCAGTTATATGATTTTATGTTGGAGATATCGTAAAAAGTGCAACTTTTTTTCCTATTATAATTATGAAGGTACACTCATCCAGGGTATCTCAATGTAAAGATTGTAATTAATAAAAAAATTCGAAAAAAATAACCACGATATATCGCAGTTATAGGGTATATAGAATAGAACGGTAGACCAAAAACAGTTACGAAATCCTTCGATTATAAGGTATATATATTGTAAGGGGTTACAATTAGGACGGATACCCCTAAATTGAGGGGTAATATATTAAAAATTTGGAGGTAAAAGGGAATATGGAACAAATTAAAATTAGAGAAGTTTATCAGAAAAAAGGAAAATTTGAATTAAAGACAGATGTAAATGTTGATGGAACTATTACACTAGGTAGAAGTATGTTCTTAGATATTTTTGAGATTTATATGAAGGATAAGTTAAATAAAGAAGATTACAAAATAGGAGAACAAATAAATGAGATTATAAAGGTACATTTACCTAGCGAAGATAAAGAGGCGGAAGATATATTAAATAAAGGAATAGAATTTGATAACAAACATTATTTATATCTAGTTACTTCAGCAGGCTTAATGAAGAAATCAGATATGGAACTTAAAACTGAGTGTGAATGTTTCTTCATAGAAGATACGTATAAAGATTTTAGAAGTATATTTGAAAGGGTAATATCTTTAGATAAATTAGAAAAGTTAAAAGATAAAAAGCCTATAGCTATAAATAAAGATATCTTATCAAGGATTAGTTTAAGCTTATCTTCGGGGGATAAGGTTTATTTACCAGACATGAAAGTATGTGTATTACCAGAAATGGAATATGAGTTCTTCAACAACTATTTACAATTACCTTCTAAGAAAGAAAAAAATAAGAATGGTAAAAAGATAGATGTATTAGATATAGAAAAAATTACAGCAACATATGAGTCAGGAGATAAAAATTCAATATTAGAAAAGTTTACAATAGAAGATCAAAAAGAAGATCCTATAACACACGTAGCTTTAGATGGTGCAGGTTTTATAAGTCCAGAATACATGGAGATTGTAAAAGAACAATTAAATGACAAGTATAAAGCTAAAATAGATTATGATTTAAGCTGGGTAGGTATTAGAACATCTATGGCTACAAAAGGATTACTTATAAAATTTGACTTTAAAAAATACTTAAAAGAAGAACATGGATTAGAAAATTTAATAGTTAAAGATTTTTGGAACAATGAAGTAGACTTAATGAAAATGGATTGTATAATGAATGCTAGTCAATGCAAATTTGCTAAATTATATGATAGTTATGAAGAATATAAAGGCTTAGTTGAAAGTCTAGGAAGAGGTAGATTAGGAGAATACGGAATTAAAGAAATATTCGAGAGTTTATACATAATTAAATACAATAAAAAACAAGCTAAACATTCTACGGAGACAAACTATCAAATTTTATCAAATATCGCAATCTCTCCTGATGAACTTGATAAAATAGCAGATGAGCATGAGCAAGTATTTAAGAATGCATTAATAGAAACAGATAATGATATAAGTGCAGCAGCTAGAAGACTTATATTAGGTGATGTAGTAGATGAAGATAAGGATGAATTAAGTGCTAGTACAAAAGCACATAAGATATTACAACATGATGATAGCATGAATGAATTAGCATCAACTTTTAACCTTGTAAAGAACTTAGTAAACAAAAAAGTTAATACTCTTGCTGGAGGATCAATAGCACTAGAAGGTAACTATAAAACTATAATGAAAGATCCAATATCTTATATAGACAGTTTAGTTGCATTAAAAGATAATCCTGAAAACTACCTATATAAGAAAGTTAAGAATGAAGATGGAATAGAAGTAGAAAAGTTAAAAGGAATTAAAGGGAAGATATCTAAAAATGGACTACAACCTAATACAAATTACTGTCCAGGAGAGTTAGGAAATAGGACTTTATGTCGTTGTCCGTTAGCAACTGCAACTGAAGTGATTGCAACAAAATTTGTGAAAAATAAAATGTTAGATAAATACTTTGGAGACCTTGCTAATGATATACTTTTTTATGCATTTGACGATACGATGATGAGACAATCAGGAGCAGATGAGGATTTAGATATAACAATTTCATTATCATCACCTATTATATATAACAGTGTAATAGAAGACATAGATGAAAATGGAGTTAAATGGGTATTTAGGAACTCAATAGATGGTGGAACAGATGAGCAAATATACAATAATGAGAACTTATATAAAGCTATAGTAGCAGGTAGAGGAAATAAAATAGGACAAATTTCAAACATATCTGCCATATTATCTGGAGTTAGAATGCAGAAACAATTACCTGATTTAAAATTAAAAAGTGGAGAGTTAATATCTGAATTTGATTTAAGAAAAAGAATTAATGATAAGTATAATAAGTTACATCAAGCTATAGAAGCTGATAAAACTTTAGATGAAATTGATAAAGCTAATGAGCTAAAGAAATTAAATGAGAATAGAAATATGGAAATAGCTATAGTTCTTGCTAATGCCGAAAAAATGAATGAGAAATATACAGATGAAGATCATAAACAGAATATAATAAATAATTTTCAAGCTAATAAAGTAGATATGTATATAGTTTTACAAATTTCAATGTTAGCTATAGATTCACCTAAAACTGGATTATCTATTGATAAAGAAGAAAAATTTATGAAAGAATACATAGCTAAAAAAGATGGAGTAAGAGAACTAAAACCTTTATATATCTACCATGCAAAATATAAACAAGCTGATAAATCTGTGAAATATAATCAAGTTGAATATACAGACAGTCTTTTAAATAACTTTTGTAGAAGAATTATGACAACATATGGATTTAAGGCTAGAGAGGCTTTAAGCAAGGACTATAAAGATAAAAAAATAATAGGCTTATTAAGAAAAATTAAGGGAGAAGTTAATGATGAAGTTAAAGAAAAAATAGAAAAAATAAATAATGATTATCATGATAAATTAGATAATGCAGAAATTGAATTTAAAGGAATGAAAATTAAAATTAATGAAGTAATAAAAGACTTTAGAGAAGAAAGAAAGATTGAAAAATATAAAACTGATGAATCGTATGCATTTGATATAGAAGATAAATTAAAGATATTATATGATTTAAGAAGACCTGTTTACGATAGAATATTACTTGAAACTGATGACTTAATTAAAGAAGTGATACTAGATAAATATCCAACTAAGGTAGTATTAAAGGCATTAGGAGAAGCAAAAGGGAATAAAAAGTATCGTGGGAATTATGTAAATATCAAGTCTACTTTTATAACGAATCATTTCTTTGATCTATTAGATGAATATATGACTGAAAAATTTGATAGTAAACATGCATTTATAGAGGATGAAAATGGTAATTATAGACATCTATTTAAAAACTACTCTAAAAAGGAAGATATAGAGCTTAAAAAAGAGAAGTTAGGCGAAAAACAAATGAATAGAATAGGTGTTAAGAATGGAGATACAGTACCTCTTAAAACAGACCTTAAAATATTAAGTGAAGAGGATAAAAATAAGATAAATATTAATGAAATTAGAGTAGTTACATTTAAAGACGGTTATTTATTAGCTGAAAATGAGGATAAAATTCAAATTTCATTAGGTAAAGTATATGACAATAGTAATAAAGGTAAATACTATCCTGAAGAAAATAGAGACTTTAAAGTTAAGTCGGCCAATATATATCCTAATAGGAAAATGGATAAAGCAGGAATAGAGTTTCACTTGTGGTATTAAAACATATGAGGGTTAGGAATAATTTTCTTAACCTTCTATTATTCTCATAAGGTGCATCGTAACAAACATTGTTACTCGCACATAGGGATGACGAAGAAAGAATATTTACATAGTATTTAAATTTACATACTTATTGAATAACTATAGTTTTTAATATTTGAAGTTATATAACTGTTACGTAGATTTACATAAAAATTGAGTATTGAAGATTATATTTAATTAATAAGTATGCAAATAGTATTTTCAGGAGGTAAGGTATGAGAATATTTGATTTTAAACAAGCAGATTGGTTAATAAAAAATGGTTGTAGAGTGATAGGAGCAGGAAAAGGTAAAAAGGACGGACAAAAATACATATTATTTGATTCAGACGATTATTTTAAATCAATGTTTAAAAAATATAAAGAGAATTTATGTAAGAATAATTAATAAAGGTGGTACATATGGTTATGGAAAAATTATGGTTATCGGAGGCAATGTTAAAGAAGGCGGAGAATGGTGAAAAATTAGAACGTGGGGTTTTAAATATAATAAACTCTCATGCAGGAAGTGGTAAAACTCAATTCATATACAAGGAGTTATTAAAAAACTCTAAAGAATATGTTTCAAATTTAAATTGGAATTATAGTTATAATTTAGATAAATGTATGATGGTATGTGATACATCAACTCTAGTAGACTCTAATTTATTAGATGAAGAAAATAAAGGTAGAGTTAAGATATTAAAAGCTGGGGAATTAAGTAAGTCTAAAAAAAATTATGGATTTGAAAAAATAATAAAAAATAATGGTGAGTGTGGCAAAATGCTTGTTATTACATATCACACACTTGGATTTTTATTAGAAAATAAAGATTGTGAAAATTTGATAAAAGATAACTTCCATTTAATAATATTTGATGAAATCCATAATTTGTTTTTATATGCTAATAAATATGATAATGATAAAAATGGATACAAGTATAGTAGAGTAATACAAAATATTAAGGAAATGATATCTAATAATATATTAATTATTGGACTAACAGCTACCCTAGTAAATACAGAGCATAAACTAGATATGAACGGTGTGAAGAGTAGAATAATATTTAATAAAGAAGATTTAGAAAAAATCATATGTTATGAAGAAGGTGAGAAGTTTTATATTAAATCTGCTTTTAACATAATTAAGGAGTATATTTTAAATAAAGATGAGATATTTGGAAAAGGTGAAAAATTACTGATATATACTAATAAAATAGATCAAGCTGATAAATATAAACAATTATTTATCAAATATGGAATTAAAGCAGAATGGCTATCTTCTAAAAATGCAACAGAAAAAGATAAAATTACATTAAGAATGAATGATTATCAAATTGAACTTAGAAAACAACTATTAGAAGGAAATGATAGAATAAAAAGAGGTATTTTACCTAAGAATATAGATGTTTTAATTATAAATGCTGCTTACGAAACGGGATGGAATTTATATGATGATAAAATTCAACATGTAGTAGTAGATGATATAAAAGATTATACTCAAATACAGGCTAGGAATAGAGTAAGACATGATATAAAAAAATTATATATTAAAGGGGTTTATGATATACAACCATTATGGACTGAATCTGATTTTTATAATAGATGTGAATATGTAGGTATATTAGGAAGATATAAACTTATAAATAATAAAGGATACAGTCCAAGGTATCGCATAGGTGAAAACACAGAGAATTATTTATACACTCCCAATCTCATAAGTAAAATTGATGAAAAGTACTTTAATATAAAATTAACAGATGAAATAAAGGATGAATTAGTTGAGAGATATGGAGTACAATATGTTGACATGAAAGATGAGCCTAAAATAAAAGATGTTATCAAAGACATAAATTCAAGATTAGAATATATAGTTCATAAAAATAAAAAAGGAACTTGGATATTTAAAACAAATGAAATTAAAGAATATATGATAAATAATAATATTGAAAAATATTCAGAAATTGTAGGCGAACAATACAGGAAAAACTTAAATAAAAAAAATAAAATAATTAAGAGAAAAGAAGATAAACCAAGTAAAAAACAAAAAGAAAGATCTGATTTAAAAGTTAAGTCTAAACAACTTAAAGAAGAAGGAAAAAGTATAAGAGAGATTGCTAATATTTTAGGTGTTAGCAAGTCTACAGTAGGAAGATGGCTAAAAGAATAGGTGTCCCATTTCTATAGGGGAAATTGGGGAAAAGCAGTATATCTATTATATAATTATTGAGTTTGCCCCCTTTTTTTAATAGAAATGGGACAGTATAAAAGTAATTAAAAGAATATATTTTCGCTAAGAACTTTGGTTTTTAAGTTCGTAGCGAGGGTGTAAACAGGTTTATCGTTTACGCCCAAAAGAATACAAGAGAACTCATAATAGGGTTCTTTTTTTATGTAAAAATTTAATTGAAAGAAGGTAAAATTATGAAAATAGATTTAATGGTTGCGCAAGAATATATAGCTAAATATAGAGATGAACTAACAAGAATAGAAAATGAAATTGATGAATTATGTCTTGATTATTACGAGGGCGAAGAGTTAAAAGACCAAAAGGTAGAAGAATTTATTTTATCTAAGATTAAAGAAGATGGAATTGAATTTGAGGAGGACAATGAATATGATGAATTTATTGACTTCTAAGGATTTAGATTGGTTTGAGTGTGAGATTAAAGAAACGAAAGTATACATATTAAGCTTTGATATAGATCATGATTTATATTTAGTAGAAAATAGAGTATTTAAGTGTAATAAAAGGTCAAATGAGTTAACTTTAGAATTTGAAAATGATGACTTAGATGAGCTATTAAATGAGATAGAAGATTATTGTAAGAATTCAGGAATTAAATCCTTCTGGAGTCCTGATGAGATGTGGAAAAATTACAAACTATCACCCAAACAAAAGGCTCTTAGTAAGAGTTGGGATGTGAAATTTAATAATTCTTGGGATTTTCATAAATATATGAGTAAATATATAGCTTATAAAGTATTAAATGAGATGTTATAGGCACTTCGCAACAAAGGTTGTTGCTTGTGCATAGGGATGGTGAGAAGACTATATTACTTTTGTATAGTTCTTTAACAAAATTTAATTTGACTATGTAGGCTAGGATGATGAGGATTATCTTAGCCTACCTCCAATTTTTATATGATTTGATAATTTAAAAATTCTTTTTACCTATGCTGGAGTGTGTAGAGGTGCATGCTTCAGCAACCTTTTGAATTATTAAATGATATAAAAATACATTTGCAGTATTAAAACATAATTCTTAAATAATAGAATTCATTTTAATCCTCCCCAATAAGCATGGCTTTTATGAGTCATGTTTTAATATTGCAAAATTTAATCATATGTACTCTCCTTAATGCAGTTTGTGTAGTTCTGCTTAAAAAATTACACACCAATCAAAAACGTGGGTTAGGCCACGAATAAATAACAAATAAAGGTAGGTAATAGGAATATGAAGAGAGATTTACAAGTACAAGGGACAAATAATGAAGAAATGAGAATAAGTACAAGAGAAATAGCTGATATGTTAAAAACAACACATGATATGGTACTTAGAAAGTTAGACGGTAGAAAAGATAGACGCGGAATAATAGCTATTTTAACTGACAACCAAATGGTCGTGAGTGATTATTTTATAGAAAGTACATATGTTGACGCAAGCGGAAAAACAAACAGAGAATACTTAGTATCTAAAATGGGATGTGACTTTTTAGCAAATAAGTTTCAAGGTGAAAAAGGAATGATATTTACAGCTAAGTATGTTAAAAAGTTTCATACTATGCAAAATACATTAAAAGAAGTAAGAGTAGAATCATATATGATAGAAGATCCAATTGCTAGAGCTCAGGCATGGATAAGAGAGCAGCAAGAAAAGAAGGAAGTAGAATTAAAGTTAATACACACTTCTAAAATATTAGATGAAGTAGTTAATAATAATATAACATTTGATGCTTTCAACAAGGAATTAAGTAAGATTATAAATACTATATCTAGACATGTAGGTACTGACTCAGGTTATATATACGGATCATTCTATTCTTTTATAAATAATAAGCTAGGTATAAACTTAACAACTAGACAGACACATAAGAAAAGAAAGTTGAATGAAGAATATTTTGCTAGAACAGGAAGATATTATAAAGACTCTACATTAAAGACTAAAGTATCTAAGTTAAGTTGTATAAAAGTGTCAGAGTATGAACAGGTATTAGAAGTTGCAAAATCATTTGCAGTTGATAATGGAGTAGATATAACAAATTATAATAAATTAACAATAAAAACAGCGTAAAATTCCTCCTTTAATTCTTTTAGGGATTATATATAGAGTTTAGGTACGGTCTCTTAAAAACTGTACCTCCAATTAAAGTGAAGGGGATAGTTTGAATATGAACTTAGAAAAAATAAAAGATAGTATAACTAGTTTCAGTGTCCAATTTAATCAAGCAGAAAAGGGTTTGAGTTATATAGCAATGTTAGATGAGAATGTTGTTAGCAACTATTTTAAATTATATGAGGGCATTGATTTAAATGATAAAGAGCTATTAGAAAATTTAGTAGTTGAAGACATTAAAACTAATTATTTAAGACAATTTATAAAAGAAAATTACAGTACATTATCAGTGCTTGGATTTATAAATGAAGATGAAAATAAGATAATGAAGGAGTTAATATAAGATGAAAGATGTAGAAATAATAGGATGGAGTTCAAATGTAGAGGCAATAATATTTTATCCTCAAAATAGTAAAACATGGCATACATATGTTATGGATAGTTTCACGATTAAAAAGTCAAATATAACAGAAATAAATAATCACGATATTGTTGAATTACATATGAATTATAAGTTAGGTAGCCCTAAATTATCGAAACTTAATAAAAGACTAGTCAATTATGATAATGGATATATGGAAATTATAGTAAGGAATAGAGTATATAAGATTAATGACTTTTATTTCAAACAGGAACTGGAAGGTAGTATAGTGTTTGAAGTTTGTGGTTTAATAAGTAAAGAAGATAGAGATTATAATAAGTATCCATCTCGTAAAAAAAGTAATGAAGATATTAAGATAGAAAAGTTGAATGTAGAATTAAACAAGAAGGACAATAAGAATAAAGGAATCAAGATTAAACGCATAACTAAATCTGAACAAATACTTAGAGAGTTAGACTTTGGAAGAGGCATGACTACAGACATATTAATAGACAGAATAAAAGAGTTAGATAAAATTATTCCTGGTAGATATGAAGGATACTTAGTAAATAAAGGTAAAGAAGAAATGTTTTATTCAGATATATTTGTAGAAAATTTATTAAGGAAAGAGTTTAATAAGTATTTAGATGATGGAAAGGTTGTGATATAAATGTTAAATATACCTGGCCAAAATCAAGAAGGAATGTTAAGTACACCTGTTAAAATAGTTTTAGATAGTGAGAGACTAATAGAAGATATGAGAAATCATATACTAAAAGAATTAGAAGAATATTTAAAGAACATAGATT
Organism: Paeniclostridium hominis; assembly: GCF_014306135.1. NCBI lineage: Bacteria > Bacillati > Bacillota > Clostridia > Peptostreptococcales > Peptostreptococcaceae > Paeniclostridium > Paeniclostridium hominis. Next base: position 1,285,585 of record NZ_JACRWD010000001.1, on the reverse strand, counting down.
TTAATAATTATATTAAGAGATAGTCGATTTTATTTTAGGCTATCTCTATTTTTATAGGAGGTAATTTTATGAAGAATGCATTTATTTTTAGAGGAGATATATACAGTTTCAAAAAGGCAGATATAGGAGTTTACATAGATGTATGTAAGTATTTAGATATTAACATAGTAGAACTACATAGAAGACTCAATGATGCAGACTTAGAGGCTATGTTAACTGTCATATATTACAGTTTAAGCAATAGTAAAGAGTTAACAATAGAAGACTTAAAGAGTATGAGTCTAGAAGAGTATGAACTTGTATCTCAAATGTTTAGTGAGGTTCAAAAGTAATGTCAGACTTGGTTAAGTGTCAATATTGTATGAAGATACATGATAGAGAGTATGAGTGCAATGCAAAGAGTAAACATAAGAGAATCAAAAGAATAAATAGATATAACGATGAGAGATACAAAGTATATAATGATTGCTACAATACAAGGCAATGGAAGAGAGTAAGGGAAGAAGTATTAAAGGACAATAACTATATGTGTGAAGTGTGTAGAGAACTAGGCAAGTTGAACCATATAGACATACAAGTACATCACATAGATAAAGTGAAAAATAATAAAGAAAAAATGTATGATAAAGATAATTTAATTGTTGTATGTAGAGATCATCATAGAGAGATTGAAGGAATGAATGAAAATAAAATAGTTGAGTATGTAAATTTACTTAAAGCTAATTTAATTAAGGATTAGTTTTAAAAATTATAGTTTAGATTTAATTTAGCTATAAATATATGTGAAACTGATAAAGATTAATAATTGCTATAAGGGGGAGTGTCCAAACTCATTAAAAACGTGGGAAACGAACAGACGGAAGGGGTTTTCTTTACACAAAATGCAATTTTGAGCTTTTCGTAACCCCCATAAAAAGTAAGGGTAGATTTTGTCTACTCTATTTTAGTATGTAAAAATATAAGCGAGGTGAAATAGATGGCAATGCCAAGTAAACCAGTAGAATTACTAGGTCGAGGATATTCAAAAGAAGAAATTGAAAATAGAAAATTAGCAGAACAAACTTTACAAGGTAATTCTGATAAAGTTAATATACCACCTAGATGGTTATGTAAGGACGGAAAAAAAGAATATAAGAAACTAGTTAAGGAACTTGAAAATGCTAAGATACTTACTAATGTTGATATAGGTGTTGTTGCTACGGTAGCCGACGCTTATGTTAAAATGGCTCAAGCCAATAAAATTATACAAGAAGAAGGATTGATAATTACAAAGTTATCTGATAGGGGTAGTGAAAGTTTAATAGAGCATCCAGCTACAAAAATATACAAGCAGTATAATTCTATATATAAGCAATTCTTATCAGAGATAGGATTATCACCTGCATCAAGGGCTAAATTAAGTATTATCAATGTTGAAAAGGAGAAAGAAAAGAAAAATCCTGTACTTCAAGCTTTAAAAAAGAGAAGTGATACATAATGTATGATTCATATAAAGATTTAAAGTCTTATAAATGGGCTTTAGATGTAATTGAAGGTAGGTTTTTAGCAAATAAATATGTAAAACTAGAGTGTAAAAGATATATTGATAGATTAGAAAATCCTCCAGAGGGTTATTTTTTTGACTTAAATGAGATAGAAATATTACATAGTTTACTTCAAAATATAAACTTTGGAACAGGAGAAGGCGTACAAGGAAAGCCATTTTATGATCATTTAGCAGGATTTCAATTCTTTATACTAGATAATATATGGGGATTTGTAGATTATGAAGGAATAAGAATGATTCAAGATGTTACATTGTTAATGGGTAGAAAGTCAGCTAAATCAGTGTTGAGTGCTTTATTAGAAATATTAATACTGCTTACAGCAGATAAATTCTCACAACATGCATTAGGGGGGTTAACTAGAAATATATCAGCATTAATTAAAGAAGATATTAAGAAAATTATTAAAAATAGTCCTTATATTAAACCTTTATTTAAAATACAAAGAGATAGTATAACTTGTTTGCATAATGAAGCAATACTTAAAAACTTATCTGGTGAAGCAAATAATGAACAAGGATTATTATTATCGAGTTATGTTATGGATGAGGTTGGAAATCAAAAAACACATGATCTAATATCAGCATTAAAATTATCTCAGATGTCAACTAGACAAAGATTGAGTATAAATATATCTACAGGATATCCTTATGAAATTAATGTTATGAGGGATCTGTGTGATTTACATAAAAAGAATTTAGATGGACTATTAGAAGATGAAGGTATGTTTTCACTAATGTTTGAGCTTGATGAGGAAGATATAAAAACTGGTGAATGGCTAGATAATCATAAATTATGGATTAAAGCATCTCCACTTCAAATGACACTAGAAAAAGGTATTAAATTCTTAGAAGGTGAGTTTAAAAAGGCATTAGAATTACCTGGGGCTATGTCAGAGTTTAAGAATAGAATACTGAATATGTGGGTTAATTCCAATATTGGACATTCATATATTAGTGTTGATGATATAAAGACATGTAAAATAGATGGATATAACTGGAAAGATAAAGATGTAATAGTTGGATTAGATTTAAGTTTAAGTTTTGACAACACATCCGTAGTAGTTATGACTAAAGATAAAGATGATTTTATATCTCAGAGCTGGTGTTTTATACCTAAGAATAAGATAGAAGAGAAGTGTAAAGTAGAAAAGGTTGACTATAGAAGATTTATAGAAAAAGAGAATTGTTTTGGCTGTGGAGAAAATAAAATAAGTTATGGATTTGTAGAAAATTTTATATTTCAGTTGGAAGAAAATTTAGGTTGCAATATTAAATATATAGCTTACGATAAACACAATGCTCCATCATCAGTAGATAAGTTTAAAGAGGCAGGATATAAATGTGTTGAAATTGAACAAAGTTTTTTAACGTTACATAAACCTACAAAATTAATGAAAGAATCAGTCGCAGATGGATTATTTAAATTTGTTGATAATGATTTATTTGTGCTTAATGTTAGTAATGCTAAAGAAGTTTGGAATCCTAGTGGAAGTTTATCAATGATTAGTAAAAGGAATAGCCAATTTAAGATAGATATGTTGGCGGCTACATTAAATTGTTTTGCTATTATAGATGAACTAAATACTAAAAAAGCAGATTATTCAGTGTTCATAGGATAGAAGGAGGTGAAATATTGGGATTACTTAGAGATTTAATAAGTGGTAAGAAAGATAAAGTAGAGACAGATATGAGTTCTGATATTAGTAAAACAGGGTTTGATGGATATTCTGATACTAAAGAAGATATTGCTCTGAAGATAAGTGCATTAAATAATGGATTATCCTTAATATCTGAGACATTAGCTAGTTTACCTATATACAAATATCATAGGCTAGAAGATGGATCAAAAGTAAGGGTAAGTGATGATAAATTGCACTATCTACTAAATGTTGCTTGTAATCAAAGTACATCGTCATTTAATATGAAAGATACTTTTTTAAGACAAGCTATATTAGAGGGTAATGGATATTTATATATTCAAAGAAAAGGAAACAGTATATCGAGTTTGCATTTAGTTGAAGATGTTCAGCCAAAAAAGTATATGACTGAAGATGGTTTATCTTGTACATATGAGTTTAAATTAGGGGATAGGGAAATGACTTGCAATAACTACGAAATGATAAACTTAGCTAGATACAGTAAAAATGGGATAGAAGGTAAGGGAATACTTGAACATGGTTCAGATGTGTTAGGAATAGCAAATTCATTAAATCAATACCAGGGCGCAACTCTTGAAAATGGTGCATTTATAAAAGGGATGATGAAAGTGCCTTCTGAAATGAATGCTGATGATAAACGTAACTTAACTTCTAAAATGAGAGAGTTTTTTGCTGGAAAATCTAATGGTACAGTTATGGTTTTAAATAAAGATATAGATTTTATGCCAATTTCATTAAGCCCTAGCGATATTGAGGCATTAAAATCAAGTGAATTTAGTGTTGATGAAATAGCAAGATTATTAAAAGTCCCTCCTGATATGTTAAAAGGCACAGCTAATAGAAGTGAGCAAAGTGATTTATATTTTTTAAAGTATTGTTTATTAGCATACATTAGACAAGTAGAAGAGGTATTTAATCATTATTTACTGCTTGAAAGTGAGAAAAATGGTGAGTATTTTTTTGAATTTAATATAGATAATTTGTTAAGAACTGATAAATCTACTGAAATGAAATATTATAAAGATGGTGTTGAAGGTGGCATATTTACTATAAACGAGGCTAGAAATAAGTTAAATAAGAAATCAATTAAAGGTGCAGATACATTACTACTATCTAAGTTCAATATGATTATTGATGAAAATGGTGAGAAATGGAATACTCAATCAGTTACAAAATTAAATGATATTAAGAAAGAGGTGATAGAGGAATATGAATAAACTCGAATTTAGAAATGATTTTGACATAGAACTTAGGGCAATTGATAACACTGAAAATAAGATGATTATAGAAGGTATAGTTAATGTTGTAGGTCAAAAAAGTAAAGTTATTTGGGGTGAATTTCAGGAAATAATAGCAAAAGGAACATTTGAAAAAGCTATAAATAGAAGTATAGAAAATAACAAAGATATATTTTTATTATTCAATCATAACTCAAACAACTTAATGGCTAGTATGAAGTCTAAAACATTACAACTTGAAGAACGAGAAGAAGGTTTATGGATGAGAGCAGAACTACCAGCAACTCAACTCAATAAAGATTGTTATGAATTAATAAAATCTAAAATATTAAGAGAGTTTAGTTTTGGATTCTGGGGAGTGGAAGACAATTGGACTTATGATGAAAAGGATATGAGAATAAGAACAATAACAGATTTAAATTTAGAAGAAATATCACTGGTTAGTGTTGGAGCTTATAATGATACTACTGTTCAAGCGCGAAGTATAGAATTAAGTAAAATACTACCTAAAAAAGAAGAAGTAAATATGGATTTTTACAAAGCTAAAGTAAAATTACATGAATTAAAATAATAAAGCACTCGAACTAGGGTGTTATTTTTATGCAAAAGAAATAATGGTAATAGTCGGTCGGGGCTATAAATTGAAAGGAATTTACTATGAAAATAAAACAATTACAAGAAAATAGAAATTTAATAGTAGAAGAAATGACTAATATGACTAAAGAAGAAAGAAGTTTTGATCTTAAATTATTTAAGGAAAAAGAAGCTGAAATTGAAAGAATAGATGAAGAAATACGAGCATTAGAAACTGTTGCTAAGCTAAATAAAGTTGAAACTAAAATAGAAGAAAGAAAGGGCGCTGATAAAGTGGAGTTAAGAAGTGAAATAAAAAACGGAAATGAAATAAAATTAGAAGAAAGAGCTAATGAGTATACTAAAGGAACAGATGGTAAAGTTATAAAAACTACATATGCAGATTCTATACTAAAGGGACTAGAGTATGTATCTCCATTATATTCTAAAGTGAGAAAGATTACTGTAAAAGGAGATCATGTTATTCCTGTTGCAAAAGGTAATTTAGGAGAATTCGTATTAACAGAAGAGCTAGGAGAATATGTTGCAAAGAAACAAAATTTTGAAACTGTAGATTTACATTCAGAAAAGATAACGAACTTAGTTATTGCATCAAATGAAATTTTAGAAGATAATGACTATGATTTAGAAGGATTTTTAAAGCAAGAGTTGACTGATTCGCTAGCTAGAAGTTTAGATAAATTAATAGTTAAAGGAAATTCAAAATTAAAAGGATTAGATGGTGTAAATGAATCTGAAGGAGCTCATAAGGTAGTTCAATCATCTAATGGAGTAATAAGCGCAGATGATATAGTGGATATATATCATGCATTACCATTGGCTTATAGAAAAGATGCATGTTGGATATTAAATGATCAAACTTGTAAAGCATTATCTAAATTAAAAGATTCTCAAGATAGACCTCTTTTAGTAAATTCATATGCAGATGTTCCTTTTGGAGAAACTTACAGATTACTAGGAAAACCTGTAATAGTTAACGATTATGTAGAAGGATTAAATGCTGGAGAAAATAAGAAAGCTATATTATTTGCAAATCTCAATAAGGCTATAGTTGTTGGTTTAAGAAAGAATTTAACTATACAAAAAGATACATCCGTTGGATTTTTAAATGATTCTACTGCTATAAAAGCTAATGCTAGATTAGATATAAAAAGATTATTAGGTGAAGCAGTGGCTTATTTAGAGTGTGTAAATTAAATTTGGGGTAGGTGAAATATCCTACCTCTAATATCATTTGGAGGTGATGCAATGGCAACTAAATCTATAATAATACTTAGAAATTTTTCACATGTTTCTACATGTGCTTATGTAAGAGGAGAACATCATAGAATAAATGAGGATTTAGCTAATCAGTTTATAAAAGCTAATTTGGCTGCACCTTGTAACCATAATCATGTTGAAGAAAATGAAGGGATAGTAGATGTTCCTGACTATATAAATGCAGAATCAAAATCTAAAACTAGAGGTAGAAGAAAGAAGGTTGATAACTAATGAATGATGAGAAAGCTAAGTTTTCAACTATAAATATATCACACTGTAAAAAGCATCTAAATATAGAGGAGGAGTTTACGGAAGATGATTTTCTTATAGAGATATGTTTGCATGCTGCGAAAGATTATATTAAGAATTATACATCTCTAACAGTTGAGCAATTAGATGATATAGACTCTATAGTAATAGCCATACTAGTGTTAGTTTCAGATTTTTATTCAAGACGTTCTGCTGCATTTGGATATGATAATAATCGTATTAACTTTATATTAAAGTCCATTTTAGATATGTATAGGAAGTGGTTGTAATGATAAATCCAGGCGAATTAAGACAAGTTATAGAGATACAGGATTTTTCAACTATAACTGATGTAAATGGATTTGAAATAACAGACTATAAGACTATATATAAATTAAGAGCTAAAGTAAAAACTCAAGGAACTAAGGAGTTTATGAGTGCAGATAAAGCAACTACAAAGTTAACCTTACATGTAATATGTCGTAAAAGGAGAAATATAGATTCTGATAAATTTCTACTATATAAAAATAAAAGGTACAATATAAGGCATGTACATATTTTAGAAGATGGTCAATTTCTTCAACTTACTATAGAGGGGGTTGAATAATGGCTTTAAAATGCAACGGAATGGATAATTTATTATCTAAATTCTTGGAGTTGGAAAAAAAGGCTCAAAGAGGAATGGCTGATAAGGCATTAGATAAATCTGCGGATATAATTAAAGAAGAAATTATATCAATAGCACCAGAAGGTAAAACTGGTAAATTAAAAGCTAGTATAGAAAAAGGTAATCTTAAAGGATCGGGAACTAATAGAACTATTGATATAGGTAATTTGAATGCAGACTCGGAAGTTGCAAGATATTTTTATTATCAAGAGAATGGAACAAGTGTTATGCTAGCTAAGAAATTTATGAAAAGAGGATTTCAAAACTCGGTTAAGGATGCTAATGAGGCAATTAAAGAAGTAATTAAAAGTGAATTGAGGTGATAAAGTGATTAATAAAAAAATTAAGGACGCTTTAAGCCCATTAAATATACCAACTTTTTACATGAAGTGTGGAAAACAATCAGATAAGTATATTTTATTTAATATTTACAATGAAAAAGATACGGATAGATTTGATAATAAAAACTTATCAGAAACTTACTATATAGCTTTGAATTATTGGTATACAAATCCTGCTGATTTAAAGTTATATAAAGAAGTTAAGAAATTAATGAAACAGAATAGATTTAAATTTGATGATAGTAGAGATTTACAAGATGGGGACTACTTTGGAAAAAATTTAGATTTCATATATAAAGAATTTATAAGTGCAGACGTTCAATAAGAGCGTCTTTTTTAATTAAAAAATAAAAAGGATACGGTGATAATAATATGAGTTTAGAACAAAAAATAATGTACGGATTTAGTGATATACATGTGGCGAAATTAACAGATGGAGAATATGCTACACCAGTAGCTATAGAAGGGGGGAAATCTGTCGAGGCAGAATTAAGTTTCGAACATACTCCTTTCTATGCAGATAATAGAGAAGTTGCAAGAATAGGTGGTTTTGCAGGAGGAGAAGGAACTTTAGGAGTTTTATCTTTAACTTCAACAGAATATAATCTTTTATTTGGGCATACTAAAGTTGGAGCAGATGGATATGTAGTAAAATCAAACGATGTTGCTCCAGCAGTAGCATTAATGTTTAGCAGAGAGAAATTAGACGGAACTAAAACAGGGTATTGTTTATATAATGTTAAATTTAAACCAACTTCAATATCCGCAACTACAATGGAAGAAGGTAAGGTTGAGGAAGAACCTATAGAATTAGAGTTTACAATAGGAGAAACTTCTGATAGAAAAATATATTATGTAGATAAAGTCACACCAACTTTCTTTGATAAAGTACCTGTAAATCCAGCTGAATAATATATTAGAGGTAGAGTTAAATCTACCTCTTTTTTATGTGTAGAAAGTGGTGATTAGATGATAGAACAAAAAGTGATGTATGGGTTAGATAATATATATGTTGCGAAATTAAACGGTGATAGATACTATACACCGATAAGGATAAAAGGCGCAAAAAGTATAGAGGCACAACTAGACTTTAAAACAGAAATTAAAAAAGCAGGTAAAAGAAATATAAGATTTACTAATTTTGAAGGAGGATCTGGAATTTTATCAGTTATGGGGTTGACTACAGATGAGTATAATCTTCTTTTTGGACATTCAGTAGAAAAAAATAAAGTTACTGTAACAACTACAGATACTTCTCCATATTTAGCATTAATGTTTAATAAAGAAAGGTATGATGGCTCAAAATTAGGATACTGCTTATATAAAGTTATTTTTAAGCCAGTAAATATTGGTGCTAGGACGATAGAAAATGGGATTGCGACAGAAGAAAATATAGACGTAGAATTTGATATAGAACATAATGATGGGAAAATTTATTACATGGATAATTGCGACGAGTCATTTTTTGATTCAGTGAGAATATAGAAAAAGGAAGGTAATGATATATGAACAATACAGTTGAAATAGTATTAGCAGAACAAATTTATAATGGGAAAATGGACATGAGATGTTTAGCAAATGTACAAGCAGAAATGAGAAAGCAAGGTATAGAAATGTCTATGCAAGATATATTTAATGCTATAACTAAACAAGATTTAAATATAGTTTTAGAGATAGTTGTACAATCAATACAAAGATGCCATAAGCAAATAAAAAGAGCATCTATAGAAGATAAGATTACTTTTGCAGAGATGGAAAATATATTTACATATATAGCGAAGTTAGCAGAAGTGAGTATGCCAAAATCTAATGAGGGAAAGTCAGAAGAGGTGAAATAGATCCTCGAAACAAAAGTGAAGATTGGGACTTTGATTATTTAGAATATTTATTTTATCATGTACTTCAGTTTAATCATGTAGATTTTTGGGAAATAACACCTAGATATTTATTTAAGATGATAGATGTACATGTGAAATTTAATAGTCCAAGTAAATCTAAAAATAATAAAAATTATGATAGTAGAGAGATTTTATAAGTAGGGATATAGCTCATATGGGTTGTATCCCTATTTTTTTACAATAGGTGGTGATAAATTGAGTGATGTAATTAGTAAACTGTCCGTACAGTTAGCATTAGAAAGTGGATCTTTTGCTAAACAAATGTCGGCAATTAATAAAGAAGTTAAAAACTTAGATAGAGATTTTAAAAGTGCTGGGAAAGGTGTAGAAGGATTCGAAAAGACATTTGTGGGATTAGATGCTAAGATAACAAAAACATCTAAACAATTAGATTTATATTCAACGAAATTAGATAAGCAAAAGGAAGCATACACTAAATTAGAAAGTACAGTAGAAAAACAAATTAGTAAATTAAATGAACTAGAACAAGCTAATCAAAAAGGGTCGGATGAATGGAATAAGACAGCGGAATTAGTTCAAAAGAATAGTGAAAAACTTAATAAATTAGGGAGCGATATTAACTCTACCGAATCAAATATATCTAAACTTACTTCAGAATTAAATCAAACACAACAAGAATTTCAACAGTTAGGACAAAAAACAGAAACTTTAGATGATAAATTAGCTAAAATAAGCCAAAGTGCTACTTTAGCTGAATCTGAATTTAATAGATTAGCTAGTGAATTAAAACAAAGCGGTGGATATTTTTCTAGATTAGGCAATGAAATGGATAGATTATCAAGCCAAATTGATAGTGGAAAGTCTAAAATAAATGCATATGAACAAGAAATATCTAAAATAGGAAATGTATTAGAAAAAGCTAAATTAGAACATAATGAACTAGGGCAAGCTATCAATAAATGTGAACAAGAATTAAATCAAGCTAAAAGTTCATATGGAGAAAATTCTAATGAGGCGTTACAACTAAAGACTAAACTTTTACAGTTAAAGGATAGTTATAATCATCTAGAAACGGAAATAGAACAAAATGAAAATTCATTAAACGGATATCAAACTGAATTAAATAATACAGTAGCAGATGTAAATAGACTGAGTAATGAATTAAGAACAATGCCTTTTAATAGAGTTGGAACTGATATGAAAACTATGGGGCAAAATATAAAGGGTGTAGGACAAGACTTAATGCCTATTACATTAGCTATAGGTGGAGTTGGAGTAGCATCTGCTAAAGCTAGTTTAGACTTTGAATCTGCATTTACGGGAGTTATAAAAACAGTAGATATGACAACCTCTGAAATGAAAAACATGGAAGATGGTATTAGAAACTTATCTAAGCAGATGCCAACTGCTGCAACTGAAATAGCTGGAGTAGCTGAAGCTGCCGGACAATTAGGTATTAAAAAGGAAAGTATACTAAGTTTCACTAAAACTATGGTAATGCTTGGAGATACTACTAACTTAAGTGCAGATGAAGCAGCATCTTCTTTAGCTAGATTAGCAAATATTACTGGTATGCCTCAAAGTGAATTTGATAAATTAGGTAGTACAGTAGTTGCATTAGGTAATAACATGGCTACAACAGAAGCAGATATTGTTGCTATGGGGTTAAGATTAGCTGGAGCTGGTAGTCAAGTTGGTATGACAGAAGCACAAATAATGTCTTTCTCAGCAGCACTATCAAGTGTAGGTATTGAAGCTGAGGCTGGTGGTAGTGCTTTCTCTAAAGTAATGATAGAAATGCAATTAGCTACTGAAAAAGGCGGAGAGAAGTTAAATAATTTTGCAAAAGTTGCTGGTATGAGTGCTAGTGATTTTAAAAAGGCTTTTGAAACTGATGCAGCAGGTGCAATATTATCTTTTGTACAAGGTTTAGGAAGTGCTGAAGAAAGAGGTTTAAGTGCAATAGGTATCTTAGATGATATGGGTATCTCTGAGGTTAGATTAAGAGACTCTTTGTTAAGAGCAGCAGGTGCAAGTGGAGTATTCTCTGAAGCATTACAAATAGGAACAGGTGCATGGGAAGAAAACAATGCACTGACTAAAGAAGCAGAAACTAGATATAATACAAATGCTTCTAAATTAGAAATTATGAAAAATAAGATGATTGATGCTGCGGTAACTATAGGTAATAACTTAATGCCTGCTATTTTAAGTTGTGCAGAATGGGTAGCTAATCTATCTGAAAAATTCGCAGGATTAGATAGTGGAACTCAAACTGCAATATTGGCTATAGCTGGATTAGCAGCAGTAATACCACCTTTATTAATTTTATTTGGTAGTACTATAACTGCTGTTGGAACAATTGCAACTGCATTTAGTGGGACAGGTGCAACAGCAGGCTTATTATCAGGTGCAATGGGAGCGTTAAGTTCAATTGCATTACCAGCAGTAGTTGCTGCATTAGGATTACTTGCTATAGCTGTTGGAGATAGTTCAGATACACTTTTAATGCTTCAAGACAAATTTGGAAGTCTTGGGGTTATAGTTGGAGGAGTTTGTGAGTTCATATCAGGAATATGGGCTGCTACTTTTTCTCAGTTAGCAAATGTAGCTCAATTAGGTATGGATTTAATAGCAGCTTGTATAGACGGGCCAGGAGGGCAAACTGTTAAGCAGGCATGGGATGACTATAATAATAGAACAATAGCATTACAAGAAGAAGCTGCCGATAAGTTAACTCTAACAACAACTAGAGGATTATCTCAAATGCGTAATGCAACTGATGAACAATTAAATGGTTGTATTACAACAATGGATTCTATACTAAGTCAAGTTCCAGCTATAGTTGATGGAAATTATAAACAAGCAGCATCTACAGTAGCAACTCAATTAGCAACTATGGATTCAACTCAAATATCTACGCTTCAAGCCATGAATGATACCACAAGAATGATGTTCCAAGGTATAAAAGAAGGAATGAATGTAGATGAAGCAACAACTCAGGTTATGAATAATCTTAAGTTAATGCAAGCGAATGGAAAACTAAATACTGAGACTCTTGAAAAAGACGTTTCTTCTGCGATGGAAACCATGAAAAAGAACATGGATAACAAAACTAAAGAAGGATCAAAAGCTATAGACAAAAACACTAAAGAGGCAAAAGATAAGGCTAGTAAGAATACTAAAGACTTGGCAAAAGACGTAGATAAAAATACTAAGGATGCTAAATCTAATGCCGATAAGAACACTAAAGATGCAGCAAATTCAGTAAAAACTAACACTGATAAAATGGCTAAAAATGCAAAGACAAACACTTCTAAAGTAGCAACAGATACAAGCACAGATTTTAAGAAGGCTAATAAGTCTATACAACAAGAATCTACTAACATGTACAACGGAGCAAAACAATCATTTACTAAACTGGCGGAAATAGCTAAACAAGCAGGAAGTGATATGTACAATGGAGTTTCAAAGTCAGCACAAAAAATGGTTCAAAGTGCAAAATCTAGTGCAAGTGATATGTATCGAGGAGTTACCACTTCAACTAGACAGATGGCAAATCAAGCTATATCAGATTGGAATAGAGTAAGGAGTGCATATAGTAGTCCTATTCGTGGAGTTATCAATGTTACTAAGACTCAGACTCAAATAAATAAAACTATAAATGAAACCGTAACTAGAGCTATGAATCAGGCTAGAACATTTGCAAGTAATAATACATTTGATATGCCTATCGCAATAAGATCATCTATAGACGCATTTAAGGTAAGTAGTGAAGATCAACAGATATTAGAGCAGCAATTGAGAACTACTAAATCAGTAGAAGAAAAGATAACTGAAATATTAAGAAAAGAGATTGAAAAGAGAAAGAAATTAATTGATAGTGAGTCTAAAAATAGAATTGATGCAATAAACAAACAAAAAGATGCTTATAATGACGTAAGAAAACAAATTGATTATGAAAATGATTATAACGATCAATTAAATAAAATCAAAGACTTACAAAAGCAATATGATAATATATCAGGAGATAATTCATTAGGCGCTAAGAAAAAGCTTGACTCGATATTAAAACAAATAGAAACAGAACAAAAAAGATTAGAAGATTTAGTTCAGTCTAAAATCGACTCTGATATAAACTCTGCTTTTGATGATGAAATACATAGAATAGAAGCTGAAGCAAATAAAGCTAAGAATGAATTAGATAACTTACTAGAACCAGATGCTTTAAGAGATTTTATAAATCAGACATTAGAAAGTGGAGTTTTTGAACATATCAACGGAGAGGTTTCTAGTTTAAAAGATGCTATGCTTGAATTTGTTGATGAATATGGGGACGGGTTAAGTAGTATAGGAACTTTGATAAAGTCAGAACTAATAGAAAATCTTAACATAGCTATAGAAACTATGAAAAATATGACTAATGTATTAGGTCAATTAGGAGTAGGACAGTATAGAGTTAATACAAGATCTCTATCTTTGGCTGGAATAGATTATTATTCAGATAGATATAGAAATAAACAGGTTTCAAAAAATAAAGATTCAAAAAAGAAAAGTAGCGGTGGAGTATCTATAAATATTAATGCACCTATGATAAATATCGAAGGAAATGCCGATGAGTCTTTAGTTAATGATTTAAAAAGTTTGGAAAATAGATTAGTTGAAAAGATAGCCCAAGAAATAATGAGTAAGCTCAATGGAAGATAGAGAGGTATATTAATTATACCTCTTTTTTTTATGTAAAATTAAATTATAAAGGGGATTGTACAAAAATGGGTTTAATAAATATAGATGAATTATTAAAATTAGATAGATTTAGAGATTTAAAAGAAGATGATAGAGTAATAAAAAAAGGAATAATAGATGAAATTATTAGGCAAGCATATGAAAGTAGGAAACAAAAGTATGCATATAACGCTAAAAAGAAAAAATATGAAATGGTATATGGTACTTATATTAGACATAGAGAATTTGAAAAAGAAAGTTATCTTGATCTATTTTTTAGAACTGTAGAAAAGATAGTTAAAGAATTACATAAAGGTTCAATTTGGGACGATGAAGGAAAAGAAGAATACTTACAAGAAGCAAGAGTTTTAGGTTACATAGCTTTAAATGATTTAGTAAATGGTAAATTTAATAGTAGTTTAGAGAAAAGAGGAATCACAGTAAATTCAGTTGAAGATTTTAAAGAAATACTAAAAGACGAAGAAAAAATAAATGCAATGTGTGCTATGATGTACACCGTTATTAAAAATTTATTAAGAAAACAATTATATCAACATGACAATCAGGGATATTATTTAGAATACTATTGGGATGAAAAAGAGAAGAAAAACATGACTAGAAAAGTAGATAAAGACAATATAAGTTTTGAAATGAACGCTTATAAAGAAGATGACAATGGAAAAACTTTAATTGATAAAATAGGAGAATCAGATTATTATACTATAGATGGTGATGAAAATGACTCTAACAATATATTAGGTTACTTAGTTAGTAAAATAGATTCTATACTTATGAAAAAGCAGAGAGAAACACTAAGTAAATTTGATGAAGATGGTAATTATTTAGGTGCATTCGGCAATTCAAATAGAAAACAAGCTAAAGAATCAATGATGAAATCTTTAAATAAATATGCTAAAACAGATAGAATGTTATACTTATCTAAAGACAGCTATAATGTAAGAGATATTGAATTTATTAAACTCTTTGAAATGATAGTTTTATGTGATAAAAGAAGTGAACAATTTAAATTGATAGCTACAGAATTAGATAATAATAAAACACTATCAAATCTTATATATAATTTAAGTGTAGATATTTATAAACCTATAATTCAATTCAAAAATACAAATCAAATTAATTATAAATACTTAAATACTAAATTTTTAAAGCTACTATATACACTTTTAAATGAGTACAATAATAAAGTTGAAGATAAGTTTTTCATAGAACATTTTGATTTAGATGAAGATGATAAAGTAAAATTTTACATAGATAGATATGTAATGTCATTTGGATTATTAGCTAGAAAAGATAATAAATATGAAATTGTAACAGTAAATCAATTAAGAGAGTTTGTTAACACTGTAAAAGGAGCTAACTATAATAAAACTAAACAGTTAAATAAATATTTAGCAGAAATAGGGTACAATTTAATAACAGATAAAAGAACTTCATGCAAGGATAATATATCATGCTATAAAATCGAGAGGCTATAGATATTCATTAATTTGAGTATTTATAGCCTAATTTTTTCAATAGTATTAAATTGATTGTTCGCAATTATCTGAGTTTTGTTGTATTTGAGAATCGCTTATATTGCCATAAAAATAATTATATGTATAATTTTTAGATGTAGCTATTTCTCTTTCTTTACTTGTAAATGTCATATTTTCACCTAAAATGCCACTACACTCAAGATCTAAAGACCACTCAAGTATTCTATTCTTAACATTGTCAGATATATTTTTAACCTTAGATTTTCCAACAGATAATACATATTTAAAATCATATCCAGTTGAATTTCTTAAATGATTTTCAAAAGTTTCAGGGTAAGATAAAGTCAAGTGCTGTAAACTATTATTTTCTTTAACTAAGTATTCTAACTCTGGTAAAGAATTTTTACATTTAAGTTTTGTTAAAAACTCAACTTCATTATCATTGCTAAGTACAACAGGTATGTAAACGCCACTATAAATGTTAAGAGCTAAACATTCCCCTTTAAGTACTCTATATTTAGGAAGTTCTATATTGATATCTTTATATCCATTTAATTCTGCATAAATCCAGTTTTCAGCATCTTTAATATATAACTTTTTAGATAATACTAATGCATGTCTAAGCAAATCAGAAACTGAAATATTTGAATCTAAACACTTTTGTTGTAATTCTAATACTAAGCTTGACATATAAACCTCCTATTGAAACTGAGATAATTGATAGATTAAACCAGAAGCAAGTAAATTCCCAGATGCTCCTTCTAATACAGTTTTTATAGAAGCAAGTCCTGATTTTATAATACTTGGTTTAGAATTTGTTTTTTCAAGTTCACATTCTACATTTTTTAAAATATTTTCAATAGTATCTAATTTAGCAGACTCTAAAGGTATACTTGATAAATTTTGCTTTAACGTATCATTTAACCAAGCTTTAAGTTCTTCTCTTTTATCATAAACTTCATTCATATTCATAGTTTGAGTTGAATTTTGAACATGTTGTTGTATTTGAGAATGAGAGATATCTCCATAAAAGTTATTTATAGAAGAAGATGTAATTTTTTCTTTATGAATATTCTCTTTTTCAACTTTAACTTGATAATGAGATTGGATACTTCCCATTCCAGAAATAAAACCTCTATCTTTTACTATATAATTTTCGCGTAGGTTATTTGGTAATATACGAACTAGTGTATCTCCTTCTTCTATTGGAATTGATATATCATTTATTAAAATCAAATTCGTTTGTACGCAAGATTTTATATCTTTATATACATCACCGTTTAATTTTAATAAATCTACTTTATCTCTCATAATACGATTACTAAACATAAGAATGACCCCCTTTTTATTGATCAATTAATTTTCTTATATATATATTAGCATAAAATTCCAATATAGAATAATTCATCTTAAATGTTTTTGTCCAAGCAACTTTTGTGCGATTACACATATAATGTATTAGGAACAAACAAACACAATCAAATTTAGTTGAGAAAGGGTGATAACTCACATGTCAAAAAAAAGAAGCGAGGAAGTGAGAATACCTGTATCTTTTAAAAAGACACCAGAGGAATTAAGCATTTATAACTACATCAAAGATAATTCGGCAATGATAGGTCAAAGTGCTTTTATTAAACAATTAGTAATGGAAGAAATGAAACGTAAAGGTGAATGGAAGTTTTAATTAAAATTAAAGGACTCCAGGAGTGCAGTCCATAGAGTCCAAACCTCAAGTGAATTAAAAAATATAATTCGATAATATATTCTATAAATATCTATGATATCCTTTAATTAATGTAATGAATTCTGAATTAAATCTAAGATTCCAACCAAAGAGAACCAGCCTAATGCTTTCCACAAGTGAGGATTCATCATCCTTAAACACCTCCAGATAAATTCTATGAGATTATTATAACCAAAATAGGAGGATCATATTATGAAGATATTAGTAAATGGTAACACAATAACTGAAATGGTATGTGGTCAAGTTTCTAAAGTTAGAGAGTATAAAAAAGTTGAATTAGTTGAATGTGATTTTTATTCAAGAGAAGATGTACTTTTAATTGATAAATTCATAGGACACATCAAGAGAAATAAAGTGATGTATAAGAGGTTAGTAATTCTAATTACAATATTAATTAATTCAAGTACTATAACTGTATATGCTACTGGCGGATTAGGAGATATGGCTATAACTATCATAGATAAGTTAACATATTTAGCTAAATATGCATGTATGGGAATGGGAATCAAGGAAATGATTATTTGCTTATTGAATGGTGGGAACATGAGAGAAGCATCATTTGCAGGTATTCAATTTTGGATAGGTTATTTGTTTTTAGAGTTTTATCCTACTTTATATGATTTTAAATTTTAGGAGGTATGTATATGAGTCCTTTTAAACAAACTTTTGATGTAGAATGGAACTTTAATCCATTTAAAGGAGTAGAAGAGTTTTTCTCAAATAAATGGAATGAGTTTTTAACGGAATTAATAACTACTATAACAGAATTAAGCTCAGATGTATGTTTAATAGCTGGATTAGTAGCTGCAATATTATTTATATTCGGATGGAAGAAAGGAAAAGATATACCAATATTAGCATGGGCTATACATCTTATAATACAAATCATAGGGAAGGTGATTCTAGGTGTTTAAGAATCAAGTCAAATCAATGTCACTTAGTAAATATATCCAGATTAAAAAAGAAGAATATTCAATATATCAACTAATACCTACTAAATCAAATAAGAATAATTCAACAGATTCAATAGCAGCATTAGTTAACAAAATGTTTATTAAGGCAGATAAGTTAATTAAAAGAGAAGATAAGAAACTTATAATACAAAGTTACATGAAATCTAGTTATTATATCCATATTACTAAGGAAGAAGTACAATTCTATTTTATAGTACCTACAGTCCATAACATGAAATTTAGAACTAAGTTCGGAGAATGCTGGAAGAATATAGAGATTAAACAAGTCGATAACATACCTATAGATATCAATTCATGTTCAAAATATGAGTTAACGTATACTCATAATGATATATTAAGTCTCAATGTAGACAAAAGAAGTAATGATTTATTGAACGCTAATATGGCAGTTATAGATATCTTAGATAACGATGACATGACGGGAATATTCTATAATTTTATACCAACAGGAGATAGAGAGGATACTTATTTCAAAAAGTTATATAGAGACAATATAGAGAAGTTTGAAAAAGGGCATTCACTTAAGAAAACTAAAGATATAGCAGATATAGGAATAGGAGCTTTAAAGTTTATAATATCTTATTTTGAGGACTTTATAGGAAGCATTCAATCTAATAAAAAAGCCAAAAAGAAAGAACTATTTCTTAATGTTAATAAAATACCATCTAGTAGCACTAAAAGAAAAGCTAGTAGAGATATATGTAAGAGTCAAACTCTAGTAATATCTAAATCTAAAAATAATAAGAAGGAAAAAGAAATAGGAATAAGTATGTGTAACAGCTTTAAATCTATATCAGATGACAATGAATTTCGTTATAAGGAAGTTAAAAAAGATATTGATATTATGAGACCAGTTATTAATAATGTAGCTATAAATAAGACTACAGTAGAAGAGTGTCAGAATTTTATTAGCTTACCAGGTAGAGAATTAATTGAACAGTATAAAATGATAAATCATAATAAAGTACTAGAGCGTAAAATACCTAAGTGTCTCGAAGATGGAGAGATTAGAATAGGAACGGTTAAATGCAAAGATACAATACAGAAAGCATATTATTCTACAGATAATCAGATATCAAGATTAGGTAGAGTATTATTAGGAAGTATGGGAGCCGGTAAAGATTATTATATGGTAAATATGGCTAAAGATATTATTGCAGCAAATAGAGGACTTATAGTAATTGATTATATAGATCAATGTCAATTAGCTAACAATATAAAAGCTATAACTCCACCTGATAAATTATTAGAAATAGACTGCTCTAACATAAATCAACTCCAATCGTTCGTATTTAATGAACACAAGATAAATCCAAATTTAGATGATTATTCTAAAATAGCTATAGCTATGCAAAAGTCAGAACAAATTCAAATATTATTAGATGCTATAAATGATGATAACACAAAATTAACCCCTAGAATGCTAAGATACCTTTATGCAGCAGGTACAGTAGTATTTTATCTTAAAGAAAACGCAAGCTTTAAAGATGTAATAGATATACTGACTAATCCTAGAAAGAGAGGAAATTTAATAAATCAATTAAGCGAAAATGCAAAAAGTATATTAGTTGATGAATTAGATGATCTTAGAGACTTAACTAAAACTACTAAATCTGGTGTAGAAAACTATGATTCTAAAATTGATGGTATCATAGATAGAGTATCATGGCTTAAGACTAATATGTATACTAAGATTGCTTATTCTAAAGATAGTTCTAGTAATATTGACTTTGTAGATGCTATAAATCAGGGTAAAGTGATATTAATTAAAATTCCTGAAAAACAATTTAACTCTAGAGTAATTCGCAATGTTATAGCTACATTCTATTTAAGTAAAATATGGTTAGCAAAACAATTAGGAGCTACTGAAGTAAAAACAGAGCTATTCGTAAATGAAATACATCAAAGCTATAATTGTCAGCTACTTATGGAAAATATATTAGTTGAGTCTAGAAAATTTAATCTTGTGCCAACTTTAGCTATGCATTATTTGAGCCAATGTACTAGTAAGTGTAAAAATGCCATATTAGCAAGTGGATCATCATTTCTACTTATATCAGGTTGTGATGTTAAGGCATTTAATGAATTAAGAACTCACTTTGAAAAAGATGGCTATGATGAAACTGATATAGTGGAATTAGAAAGATATAATGCATTATGTTTAATAAAAAATGAAGATACAAACTATAGTTCTTTTGTAGCTAAACTACCTGCTTAAAATTGTGGGTAGTTTTTTATTTAATTATATAAGTTCACATCTTGTGAAAAAATTGAAATTCCAATGATTTATATGTATATATAAAATTGAACAGACTGAGCCCAAGACCACTCTAAACGATTAAGCTGGTCGTTCATTACATCTAAACAAGTTTAGAACGCTTACGCTTGCTATTCACTTGCTTAATAGAGTGTATGAAAAAAGTAGGTTAAATTGTGCATGTCCTAATATAAAATTTTATTTTTTATATGCTTCCAGCTTAGTTGTGTAAATTTAATTTTCATTAGGTTAAAAAATAATAAAATAGAGATGTTAACATTAAATTACTTAAAACATATATTAAATTTTGAGAATGTGTTTTATATAAACAAAGAAAATAATTCGCTTTAATTCATTAAATCATACAGATATAAACATAATTTCATGTCAAATAAATATTTAGTATCATCATTAAAATGAAATTTTTGGAGGCATTTATTATGAAAATAAAGAGTTTAATAGCAGGATTAATGGTAATAGGAAGTTTAATAATGGTAGGTTGCGAAAGTGTAGAAAGTGAAGAAATCGAAGAACTATCTAAAGCTGAAACTAATGCTATAGAATGTGCTAAAGCAGATGCTGAGGAATTTAATGATACTATAATTAGTATTGCGGTGATAGATAGATTGGAAGATCTTACAAACGAATATGATGTGTTTTCAACAATGGATTATATTAATGAAATCACAAAACATATAAACTTTGATGATATACCTGAGGAAGAAGAAGTTGATGTTTTAAATAGACAGTGGGATGAAAGAAATTTATTAATCAAAGCAACAGAGTCATTAAATCAAGAGTTTGAAAAATATGGATGTCATGTTATATTAAAACCTGTTCATGGTGTAGATCATATATATGAAGGTACTATATATAATAAAGAAACTGGGGAACAAGTTGGTATAGTTAATCAGTTTGATACACTTACTAACGAATATAATTACTTATTCTATTAAAATTACTATTTTATTTGCTTACCACCTTACCATTTTGGGAACGTGCTATATTACATATGTGAAATACTATTTTAGTAACTCATATTGGGTATGGATAAACAACAAACCCATTAGAATTACTAAAATAGATTATATATGTAATAAATTTAATCTATAATCATAGGTGTATATAAATTAATGTTTACTAATGAATTATCCTTTAATATTAATCTTATTCTTTTATCATTATTCTTTTTTCTAAATAAAATTCACCAAAAGCAACATAAGCTTGTGATATAGAACTAATTTTAATTTGAAATGAGTTAGTTGAACTTTTTTTAGTCATATCTTTAAATCCAGATATCATAATAGAATCATTTTTATAAACTGCTGATTAAAAGTTAAAAGGATTAAGACAATTTATTACTAAATTACCTCCTAAATTAAACTTAAATCAAGCTAATATATCTCATGAAGAAAATGATAAATCCAATGTGATTCAATTCCCAAGTAAAATTAGTTAATAATTTTTTTCTTAAAGTGGAACATTTATCTTGTACAGTTTCATATAGTTTATTAAATGAAACTTGTTGAAGTAATAAACTATATGAACCTACTATATAAAAGTGTAATTAGCTTGTACTATAACTAAAATATATTAAGATATATCTTTAATGTATTCATACATTTTCTCCACTTTTTCTATTCTGTCGTTTATCATATTTATATAATCATAAGCACATGTCTTTTTTTCTGAACTAAAGCAATTATATTTACCTGATAGGTTAGCTATTTTTTCACTATCCTTAGTATCAAACCCTAGTTGATTTGTAAACTCAACAAGTGCATTACTAAGATTAGAATGAATCTCGTCTAATACAACAATCATATCATCACCAATACTATTAATTTTTTCGTTCTTAGTACAGTTATATTGAAGGAATGATTTAAGCTCATTAGTTAATTCTATGTTGTGTTTTATATCCTTTATAGTTGGTTCTAAGTATCCTAACTGAACTCCTTTATTCTTAACTTTTAAACTATCAATTGGGCTAAAAATAATAGTTGGTTCTTTTTCTAATTCTATAAACTCGTTTTTCTTAATATAAGTTTTTAAACTCTTAACATACTTTTTCGTATCAATTTCGTTTATTTCATTAGCTGATATATTAAAAGTACCAAGAGAGAATAGAGTAGCTCCAAGTGCTAATGTTAATATTATTTTTTTCATATTATCACCTCATCTAAAAGTTTTGACAAGATTAATCTTCCCAATATGAATGAAATACATACCTACAAGGGCTTAAAATTTAATTTTTATAACCTCTTAACATCACAGCTAGTGATCTTAATGTAAAATTTTGAACGGGGACATATTAGACGTTCATTTATTGTGCAGTCCATCTTCTGTTAAAAACCACATTTCTCTATTTTGACCTGCTCGGAATAATATTCCGTTCAGTTTTTCATCTTCGGTACTGTCAAATAGACAGTTTGTTTTTCAGCTTCATATACTGAAGGTCGCAGCTACAGACCTTAAAATTCTATATTCCTATATTCAATTAATGCATATACTAAAATGGCATCAATAAGCCATAGAAGACATGTGCTGGCTAAAAGGAGTAATTCAAATCCATATTTAAACACCTCCACGTGTAAATTATAGCCTTATTTAAGTTTATCTAAACAAAGCACATATAAAATCCCAGAAGGAGAATGTAGTTTTGTTGTAGACTTTGTTATATGCTGCACGTTTAGGATCTCTAAGCCATCCCATACCTTTACGTCCATATCCAGGGATAACAGCTTTCTTAACAATCCTCTTAGCTTTACCTGTGGTTCTAGCACTAGTCATTTTCTTTATACTTGGTTTTCTTATTCCATATCTCATAACTCAATACTCCTTATTTAAATTTATTTTACCAACCAAAAGATAATGCTTCTATATCTTCTTTTTCTTTAGCTAAATAAATCTCATAGAAATAAGAGAATGTCATTCCAGCTTTTGCTATTGTTAAGTCTATTGATTTAATAGCTATATCATAAACACATTCATTTAACATTTTTATTTGGGCTTCTGAAACAAGTATATTAAATTCTATAAATTTATGCATAAGAGCTTTTGTATGTTCTGTCATGTATTGAGTATCACTTAGTAAGTTTACTTTTTCTTGAGTAGTTTTAGTTTCATTAAGTTGTATTTCATAAGCTTTTGTTTTTTTCTTTTCAATGCCATTTATAACAACAACTGATTTTTTAAATTCAGTCTTACTAAAATCAGTCTTACTCAATTCTTTATTACTTGACGGTAATTCTGACTGTTCAAGTACGGTACTTTCGACTGTTCTTGTACGGTCAATTTTGCCGTTCAAAGTATTTCCAATAGTTTCAGCGTTTTCTTTTCTGTATTTCTCAATTCTTAATCTTTCCGATTCCTTTTTGTCATCAACTACTTTTTTAAATTCACTTCTATATAAATTTATATTTTCCTTATTAGTTTCAACTATATTTAAGTAAAGTCTATTAGCCTTACCCAAACCTTGTCTTATTTCTTCAAGTAAATTGTAACTTACCAATTCTTTTTTTACATCTCTACCTTTTTTCTCAGATAAGTTTAATATTTCAGCTATAGATTTATCATCAAAGTAAATAAATATATCTCCGTTTTCATCTATGAATCTAGTATCATTTTTTTCAGTAGCATTCCATACAGATAGACGAGTTCTTTCTAATAAAATACCGTAGAGAATTTTAGCATCATTAGAAAGTCCTTTTTTACCAATTTCTTTATTTGGTTTATACTTTGGTTCGTATATTAATGCTGATGGTACCTCTATGTACAATTTTTCTAATTCTTGGCTTATATTAAATCTCTTATTTTTGATAGTCATCTTTTTTCTCCTATTTATGCATAGAAGAAACCTTCAGCACATTCCAAATTTGTTCTTGCATAAAATTAAACTAGTTTGTTATACTATTAGTAATTATATATGATTTATGCAAGTTTTTTGGATTGCTCTTATCTACTGCGAATAGATAAGGGCTTCTTCTATTTTTACCTGTTGTTTTATTTATTTAATTTAGAATGAAAATTTGATTGTCAACAGAGCGTCTACATTTTGTCTACGTAAGTTAAATTAATGAAATAAGAGATTATAATAAAATGTTTTAAATAGTAATAATAACTTTGTTTTTAAGTGAACATATATATTATTTAGCTATACTTGGCCAAGACCATTTGGGATGCACACTATAGTTCTTCCTTTATTAATATCACTACTTTCTTTTATTATAGTATCTAAAATTACAAAACCTCCAACAGATGATACAATTGAAACTTTCTGGGGAGTTTATAAAAAATAGTTTAAAAGCTATCCTTTTAATATATTAAAAGGATAGCTTTTTTATTTATAATCTTATAAATTTGGGCAACCATATAATATAAAGTAAAAATTTTATAAAATAACAAGTAGATGATTGTTAGTATGTAAATATTATAATCATTGAAAAACATAATGATTATAATAGAAAGAATCAATTTCTAATTTGTAGAAAAATGTCATAAAATAAAAATATAGAAAAAATACTTTTATTTCATTGGAAAAGGAGACATAATATGAAAAGTTATAAACAAGTATTATTAGATGAAATTCCAGCTTTTAGAGAAAAAGGGCATAAGTTTTTAGAAAAAGAAATGTCAAAGATGGATTTTAAACATGCTTCTGGAGGTATGGGGGTTTACGCTCAACGTGATGGACAAAGTTTTATGATAAGACTTAGAGTTGCATCAGGAATTTTAAATTTAGAACAATTAAAGTTAGTTCAATATTTTTCACATAAATATAATTTAGAGCAAATACATTTAACTACTCGTCAAGCAATACAACTGCATGGATTAACTATAGATGAAGTTTGTGACATAATGGAAGAAGGTATACATAAGGATATGTACACTAGAGGTGGAGGTGGTAACTTCCCAAGAAACGTTGCTATATCACCTTTATCAGGGGTAGATCCAGAAGAAGCTTTTGATGTAACACCTTATGCAACAAAAGTAAATGAACACTTTATGAGTAAAATCACTACTTATAAATTACCTAGAAAATTAAAAGTATCTTTTTCAAGTTCACCTAAAGATGCAGCAAACGCTACTATAAATGATTTAGGATTCTTAGCAGTAAAAAAAGACGGAAAAGATTATTTTAGATTATTTATAGCTGGTGGAATGGGTAAAAATCCTATAAAAGGTGCTGAATTTGATGAACTAGTTGAGCCAAAAGATGTATTATATCATGTAGAAGCTATGACTAATTTATTTATAGAAAAAGGTAATTATGAAAATAAAAACAAAGCTCGTACAAGATATATACTTATGGAAATGGGAGAAGAAGCTTTAATAGAGTGTTATAAAAAACACTTAAAAGAAGTTAAGGAAAAATGCAATTTAGATTTAAACTTAACTCCTAAAGAATATAATAAAAAGGGTATAGAATCTAATATAAAAGACAATAGATTATTTAGTCAAAAACAAAATGGATTATATTCAGTTTATGTTCATCCAGTAAATGGACAATTAAAAGTATCAGATTTAGATAAAATAATAGATACTGTAAAAGATATGGATGATATAGAAATAAGACTTGCTATGAGTGAAGGATTCTATATAAGGAATTTAAATGGAGAAGAAGCTAAAATAGTTTTAGATTTAACTGAAAACATGACTGGAAAATATAAAATAGAACAAAGTACAGCGTGTATAGGAGTGCCTATTTGTCAGATGGGTATAGCAGAAAGTCAAGATACTTTAAGTGAAATAATAGCTTATTTGAAAGAGAAAAACTATACAAGTGACACATTACCAAGAATACACATTTCAGGATGTAATAACTCTTGTGCAACACATCAAGTATCTCCTATAGGATTTGCTGGTAAGAAAAAAAGAGTTAATGATAAAACAGAAGATGCATTTGAACTTCATATGGGAGGATGCGTAGGAGAAGATAAAACTAAGTTAGGTAAAGTATATGGAGATATATTAAGAAAAGATGTGCCAAACTTCTTATATGATATGTCAAAAGCAATAGAAAGCTCTAACTTAGAGTTTTATGAATATTTATCTCAAAATGAAGATGAAGTAAATGAAATAGTAAATAAATATTTAGTATAATAAATAAAGAACTCTATAAATTTATAGGGTTCTTTTTTGTAATAATCTTGGCTTTAAAGGAAAAGCTAAATCTATAAATTTGTATTTGAAAGGAGAATTATATGAAGGTAAGGCTAGGATATGTAGCTATAGCTTTAAATTTACCAAAGGTAACTTCATCAAGCACATTAACTTATGCTAGATATACTAAATTAAATAATAGTATAGATAGAGTAAATAAACTTAAGGAAGTTACAAGATCAAATATAGAAGATTTAGAAAAAATTTTAAGATATAATATTAATAATAATATACATTTTTATAGAATTACATCTAACTTGATTCCCTTAGGGACACATCCAGAAGTAAACTTTCAATATAGAAAGTATTTCAAAAAAGATTTTGAGTATATAGGCAAACTTATAAAAGATAATAATATGAGGGTTGATACGCATCCAGACCAATTTAATGTAATAAATAGTTTACGAGATGAGGTTGTAGAAAATACTATAAAAAGTTTAAAATTTCAAAGTCGATTATTTGATGATATCAATTATAAAAATGGAAAAATGGTAATTCATATAGGTAGTTCACAAGGTGGAAAAGAAGAGAGTATTAAGCGATTTGTAAATAATTTAAAGTATTTTCCTAAAGAGGTTGTAAGTAGGTTGATTTTAGAAAATGATGATAAAGTATTTAGTGCTAGAGATGTACTTGATATATGTAAGAGTGTAAAATTACCTATGGTTTTAGATGTTCATCATCATATATGTAAAAATGATGGAGAAAAATTAAGTGATATAATAAATGAGGTTTTTGATACTTGGAAGAATGAAGAATTACCTCCAAAAATTCATTTTTCAAGTCCTAAGGAATTTGATAATGATAGAAAACATGCAGATTTTATAGATAGTAAAAGTTTTATGAATTTTATATACTTAGCAAAAGAAAAGAGTAATAGAAATTTTGATATTATGATAGAAGCTAAGAAAAAGGATTTAGCGTTATTAAAATTAGTTGAGGATATAAAATATTTAGATAAAGATATAAAATTTATAGATAATTCAACCTTTGAGATATAAAAAAGCTCCCTATAGGGAGCTTTTAATTACTTTTTAGGTTTAAATGAGCTTTTTAAAGGAACTATTCTATTAAATACTAACTTATCTTCAGTAGTATATTTATCATCTACATTAAAGAATCCATGTCTTACAAATTGGAATTTATCTTGAGGTTTAGCATTTTCTATAGCAGTTTTTTCTACAAGACCTTGAACAATTTCAAGTGAATTAGGATTAATTTGTTCTAAGAAATGCTTACCTTCATTTTCAGGAGCATCATCTAATATTAATGGTTCAAATAATCTAAATTCACAAGGAACACAAGAAGCAGCATCTACCCAGTGAATTGTCGCTTTAACTTTACGTCCAGTAAATCCAGAACCACTCTTAGTTTCAGGATCGTATGTACAATGTATTTCAGTTACATTTCCCTCTTCATCAGTTATAAAGTCATTACACTTAACAAAGTAAGCACCTTTTAATCTAACTTCGTTTCCAGGGAATAGTCTGAAGTACTTCTTAACTGGTTCTATCATAAAGTCTTCTTGTTCTATATATATTTCTCTAGAGAATGGAACTAATCTCTTTCCTTTAGTTTCATCTTTAGCATTGTTTTCTATCTCAAGCATTTCAACTTGGCCTTCTGGATAGTTAGTTATAACTAATTTAAGGGGTTTTAAAACACCCATAGCAAGAGGAGCTTTAGGTTGTAAATCTTCTCTTACAAAGTAATCTAACATTTGGCTATCAACAGTAGAATCAGCTTTAGCTACACCTATTTCATTACAGAAATTTCTTATAGCTTCTGGAGTATAACCTCTTCTTCTAAGACCTGCTATAGTCGGCATACGAGGATCATCCCATCCGTCAGTTACACCTTCATCAACAAGTTGCTTTAATTTTCTTTTACTCATAACAGTATTTGTAAGGTTAAGTCTTGCAAATTCTATTTGACGAGGAACTTTAGGCATTTCGCATTCAGCTACAACCCAATCATATAAAGGTCTTTGATCTTCGAACTCTAAAGAACATAGGGAGTGAGTGATTCCCTCTATAGCATCTTCTAATGGATGAGCAAAAGCATACATAGGATATATACACCATTTATCACCAGTGTTGTGGTGGTGAGAGTGAGAAATTCTATATATTGCAGGGTCTCTTAAGTTGATATTAGGAGAAGACATATCTATTTTGGCTCTTAATACTTTCTCTCCATCTTTAAATTCTCCGTTTTTCATTCTTTCAAATAAATCAAGGTTTTCTTCAACAGTTCTGTTTCTATAAGGACTTTCCTTACCAGGCTCTGTTAATGAACCTCTGTATTCTCTCATTTGTTCAGCATTTAAATCACATACATAAGCTTTACCTTTTTTTATAAGTAAAACTGCTCTTTCATACATTTCATCAAAGTAGTTAGAAGCAAAGTATAAATTAGTCCAGTCAAAACCTAACCACTTTACATCTTCTTTTATAGAGTTTACATACTCTACATCCTCTTTAACAGGATTTGTATCGTCGAATCTTAAGTTTACGTTACCGTTAAATTCCTCAGCTAAACCAAAATTTAAGCATATAGATTTAGCATGACCAATATGTAAATACCCATTTGGTTCTGGTGGGAAACGAGTTATGATAGTATCGTGCTTTTTAGATTCTAAATCATTAACTATTATGTTTCTTATAAAGTTTGATGACTTATTTTCATTTGACATATTCGTTACCTCTTATCTATTAAATTTGTATTATTATTATATAATTACTATTATTAATAATTTTAATTCAAATTGAGAAAAAAATAAAGGACTAGGAGGCAATTTATTGCATTTATAAAGAAAAATATGTAAGGAAAATGTTTTTAAATGATAAAAAATAAAATAAATATTAAACTTAAATTATAAAATTATAATGCAAAAAAGTAATCCACAGACTTACTAACAAAATATTAACAATATTAACAATTTTATAATGAAATTTATATATAACCTTGCTATAATTTAATTAGAGTATTTTTATTAGGGGTGGGGATATGCTAAATTTTAAGTTTTGTAGTGAAGTATTAAAGACATGTCCTTTTCCATATTTATATGGAAAGGTTGAAAAAGATGAAAATGAAATGTTTACTGACTTTATAATAAAAGACTTAAATGATAAAATTTGTGAATTATTAAACCTAGAATTTGCTGACATAGAGGGAAAGAGTATAAAAGATGTAATACCTGGAATATTAGATAAAAATTTAAAAGAAGGGAAAGAAGATCAAGATTCATATATACCTTCCTTAGGTGGATGGTATAAAATATCTATATCGTCAGTATCTAAAGATAGATATGTATTATGGATTATAGAAAATAAAGAACTAGAAAATTTAAAAATTGTACAAACTCTAGTGGATGCTGTGCCAGATTATATATTTTACAAAGATAAAAATAGTAAGTTGATTGGATGCAATAAAAGTTATTCAGATAAATTAATAAAACTTGACAGAAGTGAAATAATAGGTAAAACTGATGGAGAATTACCTGTAGTTGACATAAATTCTAAAAGTTATAGGCTTAAGGATTTAGAAGTAATGGAGTCTAAGACTACTAAAACATATTATGAAAAGGTTACCTTAAATAGCGGAGAAATTATACATCTAGAAACGATAAAAACACCAATAATATCTGAATCTGGAGATGCTTTAGGAGTTATAGGTGTAGCTAGAAATATAAATGAAAGAAAAAAACATGAAGAAGATATAGAAAAAATAAGATCAGAAGCTTTAGCGAATATAGCACATGAATTAAGAACACCATTAAATCTTATATTTAGTTCTGTTCAAATGCTAAATTATAGGTATAATATTCTAAATAATAAAACTGGAGAAAAAGATGATAAATATTTAACTATAATAAAGCAAAATGGGTATAGGTTATTAAAATTAGTTGATAATATAATTGACTCTACTAAATTAGCTTATGAAAACGTAGAATTTAATCCTAAAAATTATGATATAGTAAAGTTTGTTGAAAGTATATGTGATTCTGTTAGCGATTTTGCTAATCAAAATCAGATGAATATAATATTTGATACGGATGTAGAAGAAAAAATTATAGGATTTGACTTAGATAAGATGGAAAGAATAGTTTTAAATTTATTGTCCAATGCATTAAAATTTAATGAAAAAGGTAAAACTATACAAGTAACTATTAAAGACTATAAAAATAATATAAAAATAAGTGTTAAAGATGAAGGAATAGGAATACCAGAACATTACTTACATAAAATATTTGATAGATTCAAGCAAGTTAAACATAAAAGCGTAAATAGTAAAGTAGGAAGTGGAATAGGTCTATCTTTAGTTAAATCATTAGTAGAGTTACATAAAGGAAGTATAGAGGTAAAAAGTGTATTAGGAGAAGGTAGCGAGTTTATAGTCAATATACCTAATAAATTATATAAAAATAAGTTAGAATTAATAGATGAAACAATTTTAAAAGAAAAGTTTGTACAAAAGATAGATGTAGAATTTTCAGATATATACGCTTAAAAGTGGATGATTTATAAATGATCATCCACTTTTTTTATTTTTGTTTCTATATCACTTACTATATATTTAAATCTTTTTTTTACTTGAGAATTATAGAAAAATTTAGTGATACTATCTAAAATTTTATTTGGATTATTATTATTTATAAATTTTTCTATGCAAATAAGTTCTGTTTCATTTTTACTTATTCTATTTAAAACATATTTAGATATAAAAGTTTGTCCATCTGTTGTAAAAGTTATTTCATATAGCTTATCTTTTTTAAAATCTGTTATTTCAAGACATGATTTATATAGTTTTTTGCCTTTAGAATCTCTTTTAACTTCTTTTATAGTTTTACATCCAACTGGATTTTTAATATTTATCTTTTCAAATGTATCTTTAGCATTATTTATAAATACATTAAATATTTTATCAGGGGTTGAATTTATTATTTTTTTATTTTCGTACTTTATCATTTTATCTCCTTTTAAGTTTTAAAATAACGTTTTCTAAATGCATTATAACATAAATTAAAGTAAATAATAAATTTTGGCTATGTTAGACAATTGTGTGATTAATTATACAGAAAATAGGTTATAATATAGGTATCAACTATACTTCGCCATATTATATAGAAAGGATTACTTATATTATGAAAAAAGCAGATATAAAAGCCATAGTTAAAAATTTGAATAAAGATGAACTTAGAGACTTAATTTCAGTAGCACAAGGAGTTTTAAGTGCTTTATTTAGTTCTGATGAAATAGAGGATAATATTAAGGAAAGTAGATTTTCTAAGGGATACGAATGTCCTAAATGTCAATGTAAGGATGTTAATAAAAATGGTAAGACTAGAGGTAGACAAAGATATATTTGTAAAAGGTGTCGTTGTACTTTTGATGAGTTTACTATGTCTCCTTTCTCTAGTACTAACTTAGGATTAGATAAATGGCTTAAATACTGTGAATTAATGATATTAGGACTTTCTATAAGACAATGTGCAACTGAAATTGGAGTTGGAGTTAAAACATCTTTTTATATGAGACATAGGATTTTAGATGTTATTAATCTATCATTAAAAAATGATATGGTTGAAGGTATTGTAGAAGTAGACGAAGTTTTTATTCGTGAATCATATAAAGGTAATCATTCAAAAAGTACTACTTTTAAGATGCCTAGAGAACCTAGAAAAAGAGGTAAGGGAAAAAAGGATAAGAAAAAAAGAGGTATTTCTAACGACCAAATTTGCATTGAAACTGGTGTTGACCGTAAAGGAAATATAGTAATGGGAGCGGTTTGTAATGGTAGAATTACAACTAATGATATTATTAGATTTTTTGATGGAAAAATAGGAGAAGATGTTACTTTCGTAGTCGATAGCCACAAATCTTATTTAAGTATAAATAAAGACCTAAATGTTGAATTAAAACGAGTTCCTAGAGGCAAATCTATGATAGATAGTGTTTATCACTTACAACATGTAAATTCTCTTCATAGTGGATTTAAGAGATGGTTAATGCACTTTAATGGAGTCTCTACTAAATACATTTCGAATTACTTGGCTTGGTTTAAATTCTTGCAATTAAGCAAGAAGAATAAAAAGAGCGATAGAATTAAGGATATGTTAGTTAATGTAGCAACTAAAGAAACTTGCATAACTATAAATACTATTAGAAATAGATATATTGAATTAGCTTAAAGCTAAGAAATTATTGACAGAACTGTGTATTGATTGAAATATTATTTAACAAGTTATATAATGTAGTTCGCAATTGTTATATATTGTGAACTTCGATATACTTTACAGTGAATATTATTTATGTTACTATTAAATTTAATAAAACAAGAAAGGAGTTAGATTTATGATAAATTTATATAGAATGATTAATAAATTAAAAATAATAGATACAACTCCTAAATATAATATTATATAACTATATTTAAGATATATCCACTGGTATACTAAAGTGGATTTTTTATTAACTAAAATAAGGAGGTAGCTATAATGCTTGCATATATCAGATTAAGAGGATAGCGCACGAGTTGTGGCTATCGTTAAACAAATTTAATAAAATGTCATAACTTCGTGCTATTTTATATGAATAATAGAAATAGGAAGGTTATGAACAATGAGAAAATTAAAAAAGATTGAAGTTTTAAGAGAATTACTTAATGAAAATATATCAATACTTAGATGTCCAGTGTGTAAAAAATCTATAAAATATATAAAAGAAAGTAGTGTATTATGTGAAAATAACCATTGCTTTAATATATCTAAAAAAGGATATGTTAATTTAGTAAAGAATAATGCGAAGACAATATATGATAAAAAATTATTTGAATCTAGAAGTAAAATATATGAATATGGTATATATGACGAGCTTTCTAAAGAGATAATAGATATAGTGGATAAATATACGTCAAAAAAGAATGTTAATTTTGTACTAGATGTTGGTTGCGGAGAAGGATATTATTTAAATCAACTATATTCAGATGAAAAAATAAATAGTAGGTGTAAATTGTTTGGAATAGATATATCAAGAGAAGGAATTTCACTTGCTACAAGATACGAAAATAGCATACTATGGAGTGTATCAGACTTATCAAATCTACCATTTAAAAATGATAAATTAGATATAATAATAGATATACTTTCACCATCGAATTATAGTGAATTTACTAGAGTTTTAAACAAAGGTGGAGTTGTAATAAAAGTAATTCCAGATGAACACTATTTAAAAGAGATAAGGTCTGAAATAAAAGGTAAAATAAAAAAAGATACTTATTCTAATAAAAATGTTATAAATTCATTTAAAGATAACTTGGAAATCATCTATGATAAAAGAATCACTTATAAAACAAATATATATAATTTAGAAGATTTTATAAAAATGACACCATTAACATCTGGTTTGAGCAAAGAACAAATAAATGAATTAAATAAATGTGATATAGAAAAAATAACGGTTGATTTAAAAATTATAGTCGGCAAAGTAAAGTAGATAAAGGTTAGGAGGTAATAAGATGAATATACGTGGATGTATACATTCAATAAGATTAAGAGGGTAAGTCACGGATTGTGGCTATTATCTTAATATAATTAAAAGTCATAATCCCGTGATATTTAAATATTAAAGTTTAAATATAAAATTATAGGAGATTATGAATGAAAGCTAAAAGTAATAATTATAGAGGAAAAGTTGATATTAGTGTATCGCAAAATTTTATTACTAGTAAAAATACTATATATAAATTAATAAAAAAAACAAATATATCCAAAAATGATTTTGTTATTGAAATTGGACCAGGAAAAGGTCATATAACAGAAGCTTTATGTGAAAAAAGTTATTGGGTTACAGCTATAGAACTAGATAGAAGTTTATATGGAAATTTAATAAATAAATTTAAAAGTAAAAATAATGTTACTCTTATTAATAAAGATTTTTTAAATTGGAAATTACCTAAAAAAAGAGAATATAAGGTATTTTCTAATATTCCTTTTTATATAACAACAAAGATTATTAAGAAATTATTATTAGAAGAGTTAAATTCACCAACTGATATGTGGCTAGTTATGGAGAAAGGTTCCGCAAAAAGATTTATGGGAATACCTAGAGAGAGTAAATTATCATTACTTTTAAAAACTAAATTTGATATTAAGATAGTGCACTATTTTAATAGAGAAGACTTCCATCCCATGCCTAGTGTAGATTGCGTCTTAGTATATTTTAAAAGAAAATATAAATATGATATATCTAAAGATGAATGGAATGAATATACAAGTTTTATATCTAAGTCTATTAATAACTTAAGAGATGTATTTACAAAAAATCAAATTCATGCAGTAATTAAATACCTAGGTATAAATCTTAATAATATTAGTGAAGTTTCTTATAATGATTGGATACAGTTATTTAGATATAAACAAAAGATAGATTAGTAATAGTAGATTTAAATTAGGAGGTGTTAAAATGATTATGAATGGTGGAATAGCGTCAATAAGATTAAGAGGATAAGTCACGGGTTGTGGCTATTATCTTAATTTAATAAAGAGTCATAATCCCGTGATATTTAAAGTTAATATTTAAATATAAAATTACAGGAGATTATGAAGATGATAAAAAAAGGAATAATTGTAGGAATTAATATAAATAATAAAAATAATTTTGATGAATCTATGGAAGAATTAAAAAATTTATGCTTAGCTTGCAAAATAGAAACTGTTGGTCAAATTAAGCAGAATTCAAAGAAAGTTAACTCTACTTTTTATATGGGTAGTGGGAAGATAGATGAATTAAAAAATTTAGTAGAAGAAAACAATGCAGATATAGTTATATTTAATAATGAATTATCAGCGTCACAAGTTAAAAATATTGAAGAAGAAATAAATTGTAATGTCATAGATAGAACTGCGTTAATATTAGATATCTTTGCAAATAGAGCAAAAACAAGAGAATCTAAATTACAAGTAGAGGTTGCGAAGCTCCAATATGAATTACCAAGATTAGTTGGTTCAAATGAAGATTTAGGTCGTCAAAGTGGTGGAGTAGGGACTAAAAACAGAGGCGCAGGAGAAACAAAATTAGAATTAGACCGTAGAAGAATAGAAGATAAAATTGCTAATTTAAATAAAGAGCTTGAAGTATTAAAAAATCAAAGAGAAGTACAAAAAAGTAAAAGGAAAAAATCTAATATTCCTAATGTAGCTTTAGTAGGATATACAAATGCTGGTAAGTCATCTGTTATGAATGCTTTAGTAGAGAAGTTTATAAATGATGAAGATAAAAAAGTATTTGAAAAAAATATGCTATTTGCAACTTTAGAAACTTATGTTAGAAATATAAAATTAGATAATAATAAATCTTTTTTATTATCAGATACAGTGGGATTTGTTGGGGATTTACCTCATAGTTTAGTAAAAGCTTTTAGGTCTACTCTAGAAGAAGTTTGTGATGCGGACTTATTACTTCATGTGATTGATATATCTAATCCTAATTATGAAAATCATATAAATGTAACAAATGAAACATTAAATCAAATAGGGGCGGATAATATTCCTGTGATTTATGTATATAATAAAGTTGATTTAATGGAATTAGATACATTCAATATAGAAGGGATGCTGGTTTCAGCTAAAAAATATATAGGTATAGAAGAATTATTGGAATCTATATGTAAAAATATATTTATGGATTATATAAAATGTAAGGTTATGGTTCCTTATAAAGATGGTAAAATGACATCTTATATAATTGATAGTTCAACTGTTCTAGAAACTGAATATACTAATGAAGGAACTTTATTTAGTATAGAATGTAGTAAAGAGGATTATGTTAAATACCAGTCATATATAATCTAGAGTGATTCTAGGTATCTATATAAACAATGCATAAATGAAAGAGGATGTCGCATACCAATTGAAAATTGTTCATGTGATAGCCTCTTTTATATTTGATAAGTAATTAGAAATGATTTTATTGTATGTGTTTATTGCAACAATAAAGTAAATAACTACAAATGATGCTAAAGACATTAAAATAGGATAAATAAATACTTCCAAAACCAATTAAGCTAGAGATAAATATACTTGTAAGAATGACTTTGTCTTTGTACGACTACGATGGGGAAAATGTGTATTAAAGAAATAACAAAAATACTTTAAATGAAATGTGTAAATTAAGTTAATGCTATAATATAATAAAGTGAACAATATTAATCTATTGCGAAATAATTTATATAAAAACAGCTAGAGAATGGAGTTCTAATATGTCTAGCTGTTTTTATTATTTATTTATCACACAATTATCTAACAGAGCCTAAATTTTAAATATAAAATTTAATTATAAAAATAAAAGTTTTCATAAATTAGAGAAAAATAAGAATATATTTACATTGACAACATGTGTTTAAACTGTACTTGTAGTGGTATAAAAATATTAAAATTATAGATTAAAAGTTTGGAGGAGTTTTTTATGGAAGTAGATAAAATGACACAAAGAGTCCAAAAAAGCTTAAATGATGCTTTTAGTGAAGCTGTTAAAAATCATAATCAACAAGTAGATACAATTCATTTACTTTATGCATTGATAGACCAAGAAGATGGATTAATTCCTAGAATAATAGAAAAAATGGGGATATCTGTTGAAGGCCTAAAAGCTAGTGTAAAAACTGAACTTTTAAAATTACCTCAAATACAAGGTGAGGCAGCTAGTTCACAAGGTGTAGTAGCTACTAGAAAATTAAATGAGATACTTTTAAAATCAGAAGAAATATCTAAAGAATTTAATGATTTATATATAAGTGTTGAACATGTATTTTTAGCTATAATAGAATTAGAGAAACATTCAAATATAGGTAAAATATTTAAACAATTTAACATAACTAAAAATAATTTTATGGAAGTATTATCAAAAGTTAGAGGAAATCAAAGAGTAGAAACTCAAGACCCAGAAGGAACTTATGACGCATTAGCTAGATATGGGACAAACTTAATAAATTTAGCTAAGAAAAATAAATTAGACCCAGTTATAGGTCGCGATGAAGAAATAAGAAGAGTTATAAGGATTTTATCAAGAAGAACTAAAAATAATCCTGTATTAATAGGTGAACCTGGGGTTGGTAAAACTGCTATAGTAGAAGGGTTAGCAGAAAGAATAGTAAAAGGAGACGTTCCAGAAGGTCTTAAAGATAAAATTATATTTGCACTTGATATGGGTTCATTAATAGCAGGTGCAAAATATAGAGGGGAATTTGAAGAAAGATTAAAAGCAGTACTTAAAGAAGTTCAAGCTTCTGAAGGTAAAATTATATTATTTATAGATGAGATACATACAATAGTAGGTGCAGGAAAAACTGATGGTGCTATGGATGCAGGAAATCTAATTAAACCAATGTTAGCACGTGGAGAGTTAAATTGTATAGGAGCAACTACTTTTGATGAATATAGACAATATATAGAAAAAGATAAAGCACTAGAAAGAAGATTCCAACCAGTTATAGCTGATGAACCTAGTGTAAGTGATACTGTATCTATACTTCGTGGACTTAAAGAAAAATTTGAAATACACCATGGGATAAGAATACACGACTCAGCAATAGTTGCTGCAGCTAAATTATCTGATAGATATATTCAAGATAGATATTTACCAGATAAAGCAATAGACTTAATAGATGAAGCTAGTGCAATGATACGTAGTGAAATAGATTCTCTCCCAACAGAGCTTGACATTGTTAGAAGAAAAATATTTACATTAGAAACAGAAAGAGAAGCACTTCTTAAAGAAGATGATGAAGCAAGTAAAAGAAGAGTTGAAAAACTTCAAAATGAACTTGCAGATTTAAAATCAAAAAATGATGATTTAACTGCAATATACGAAAAAGAAAAATCTCATATAATGAATATAAGAAACCTTAAAGCTAAGCTTGATGAAGCTAGAGGAGAGGTTGAAAGATATGAAAGAGAATATGATTTAAATAAAGCTGCTGAACTTAAATATGGGGTAATCCCAAATCTTGAAAAAGAGATAAAAGAAGCAGAAGATAAAATGGAACAAGACAATGAAACATCTTTATTAAAAGAAGAAGTAACAGAAGATGAAATAGCACAAATAGTAGCTAAATGGACTAATATACCTGTAACTAAGTTAGTTGAAAGTGAAAAAGAAAAATTACTTAGATTAGAAGATGAACTTAAAACTCGTGTTATAGGACAAGATGAAGCAGTAACTGCTGTAAGTGATGCTGTTATTCGTCATAGAGCAGGTCTTAAAGATGAAAACAAACCAATAGGTTCATTTATATTCTTAGGACCTACAGGTGTTGGTAAAACAGAACTTGCTAAAACTTTAGCTAGAAATTTATTTGATAGTGAAGAAAATATAGTAAGAATTGATATGAGTGAATACATGGAAAAACATGCAGTATCAAGACTTATAGGACCTCCTCCAGGATATGTAGGATATGAAGAAGGTGGACAATTAACTGAAATAGTTAGAAGAAATCCATATTCAGTTATACTATTTGATGAGATAGAAAAAGCACATGAAGATGTATTTAACTTATTCCTTCAAATACTAGATGATGGTAGACTTACAGATAATAAAGGTAAAACTGTTGACTTTAAAAATACTATAATAATAATGACTTCAAATATAGGAAGTTCATACTTATTAGAAGGTGAAGGTAAAATAACAGATTCAACAAAAGAACTTGTTATGAATGAAATGAAAAGAAGATTTAAGCCTGAATTTTTAAATAGAGTTGACGATATAATAATGTTTAAACCACTTGATAAAGAAGGTATAAGAAAAATAATAGATATATTCTTAGATGATTTAAGAAGAAGATTAAAAGATAGACGTATAACTTTAAGCATAACAGATAGTGCAAAAGATATATTAATAAATGAAGGTTATGACCCTATATATGGAGCTAGACCATTAAAAAGATATATAGGAAATATATTAGAAACTAAGATAGCTAAAATGATAATAGCAGGTCAAGTATATGATGGTTGTCATGTAATTATAGATGCAAATGATGAAAACATAGACATCAAAGTAGAGGATATGTAATTCGTACAAGGAGATGGCAACAATGATAAAGATCCTAATGAAAGATGGAAATGAATACGAAGCTGACTATAAACATGTAAAAGACTTTATAGAAAACTTTTTAAAAGATAAATTAAATGAAAATGGAGAATTACCATGTAAGTTAGTTGAGCTTAAAAGTGGTGTAAGTATAAACTTAAGTTCAATATCTTCAATAGAAGAGGAAAAGTATATAAATGGAATTGATACATTAATTCCATAAAAAATAAAATGTGTATCTCAGATTTTTGAGATACACATTTTTAAATTTAGAAATTTTATATTTTATAATATATCTAAAATGTCTAAATAATCATTAATGGTATCAGATAAATATTTTCCTTTATAGTAATCTATTTTTACATCTTCAAAATTTTCAAATTTGAGTACTGACTTTGGTCTTTCTTCAAAAATGCCAATTATTTCATAATTTTCATCTAAAAAAGCAATTGTTGGACCTTTAAATTTTTCTTTTTCTATATTCAAAGCCTCACTCATAAATTTTTTGCCTCTACCCATGGTTATGACTGATATATCAAAATTATCATTAATATCAACAAATTTTTTCAAAATAGATATATTAAGTTGAAAATCAGGACACCATATTTCTCCAGAAACAAGGCAGTTAACTTTATTTGGATAAGTAGCTATTTTATTTATAAGTTCTTCACTTAAATTAATTCTAGATGTATTTTTTGGTATTCTAGCTCTTTCAGATTTACTACCACTACCAACACAACTTTCAAAGCTTTCCCCAACTTCATATAAGTCTTTAATACTCATTTCAATTGCCATAACAAATCTCCCTTATTATTATATATTTATAAAAATTATATCTAAATAATTTGAACTAGTAAACCTATATACTTATTAAAAAGTTGACGATTTTAAAAATATAGTTCAAAATATAAAAGTAAGTATTTAGAGAAAGGATTTTTATTAGTATGGCAGATTGTGAAAGATGTACAAAAAATGAAAGTACTATGATGATAGTTATGACATTAGCCGTTATGTTTTTTAACATAATAGGAGCTATAATAGTATATGTTACATGCCAAGTTTATGGAAAACAGTCGACATTTATTAAAAGAAATGGAACAAGACTTATTGATTTTTACATATCTTTTGTAATATATGAAATTATAGTCTTATTACTATGTTTTGTAGAAGTTGGAAAATATTTATTACCTGTAATGACTATTATATATGCAGTAATATGTATAATGGCTATAATACAGTATTATAAACATAAAGAATTTATATATCCTTTAACTTTAAAAATTCTTCAAAAGTTAAAGTAATAAAAAAGAAATATGGACTAATTTAAAATTAGTCCATATTTCTTTTTGTTTATTATCTTATTATAGTATATATTAAGTAAATAAAATAAATTATTACAAAAATTATACCGTGAATTTTAGTAAGTGAGTTATTCTTTTTAATAAATATGTATAAAAGAATTGTTACAGCAGTCATAAAAATAGTATCTATTATGGCTACCACACTAACTGCCATAGGATGTATTAAAGCAGCTAAACCTAAAACTAATAATATATTAAATATATTAGAACCTATAACATTTCCTATAGCAATTTCTGTTTCACCTTTTTTTACTGCTATTACAGAAGTAACAAGTTCTGGAAGCGATGTCCCCATAGCAACTATAGTAAGACCTACTAAATTAGCACTCATACCAAATGATGTCGCTATATTAGTTGCAGAGTTTACAACTAAATCTCCACCAAATACTATTCCAACTATACCAATTAAACAAAGTAGTAATGTTTTAGGCATATGTATAGACTTTGTATCTGTAGCTTCAATAGCTATAGCAGTTTCTCCACTAGAACTTTCAATATCTTTTGAACTTATATTAGATTTTATCATATTTATTAAGAATAAAATAAATAATACTAAAAAAATCACACCATCTAATCTGCTTAAATTAAAATTAAGACTTAAAGCTAAAAGCAATATACTTATAAAAATTAAAAATGGAGTATCTTTTTTTATAGTCTCTTTTTCAACTGGTAATTTAGCTATGATAGATGAAACTCCTAAAACTATAAGTATATTAAAAAAGTTAGAACCCACTACATTAGCAATACTCATATCATTTTGACCAGCTAATGAAGATGATACACTAACGGCTGCTTCTGGAGCACTGGTTCCCATAGCAACTATAGTTAACCCTATTAGCATAGGTGAAACATTAAATTTTTTTGCTATAGAAGATGCCCCATCAACAAATATGTCTGCTCCTTTAATAAGTAGGGCGAATCCAATTAATAAAGTTAAAAATGACATAAGGACCTCCTAAAAATGACATTATCATAATAAATAGTATAACACAAAAAATATCAATATAAAATATTAACCTATGTACAATAAATTAAGTAACTTTTCAAGTTTAGTAGCATAAGATATATAAAAGAGAATAAAGGGGACTTGTAAATGGTAGCAATTGGATGTATTTTAATAGGTATTGGAACAGGTTTAATTTTAGGACAGATACAAGACACCATAATATTATCTTTAGTTGGATTAATAGTTGGAGCTTTTTTATACTCAAGAATGGCGGTATACATTAAGTTAAAATTAAATCCTAAAGTAAAGTCAACAATATATATAATTTTAGGAATATTAATAGGAATAATAGTTG
Source organism: Paeniclostridium hominis (assembly GCF_014306135.1). Lineage (NCBI taxonomy): Bacteria > Bacillati > Bacillota > Clostridia > Peptostreptococcales > Peptostreptococcaceae > Paeniclostridium > Paeniclostridium hominis. The sequence continues at coordinate 1,243,071 of NZ_JACRWD010000001.1, read as the reverse complement.
GAATTATAACAGGTGAAATGAAAGGTGCTGTGATTACCGGTATAGGTGTTAGTTTAGTAGCCATAGACATGATGAATTATAGAAGGTATTTAAGGAATAACAATAGTGAAAATAATAAAATTTAAAAAATTAGGATATACCAAAGGAGATTTAAGTGTACAAAAAATTATAGTCACTTTTGGTATATCTATTTTTTATATAATAACAAAATTATAAATATAAAATTTATCCTATGAGTACAAAAATATTAAACATTGCTACAATATAAGTTGAATGTAAAGTAAAATATTGGGGGGTAAAGTATGGAGGCTAAGATTCAAATAAGTCAAAATGAAATAAGAAAAGCCATACAGATAATGGTACTTCCTATAGTTATAGAAAGTATACTTCAAATGACTTCTGGATTTTGCCTAACAGGTATGATGGGAAGACTAGATCCAATATCTATAAGTGCTTTTAGTCTAAGTAACCGAATAATTAATATAACCTGGGCAATTTTAAGAGGAATAACTATGGGAAGTGCAGTGTTCGTTGCACAAGCTTATGGTTCTAAAAATACAAAAAAGATAAAGTATATAATAAAACAGACTATGATAGGACTTAGTATTTTAATATTTTTAATTCAGCAATTCATATTTCTAAACACAGAATTTGTGTTGTCTATATTCGATCCAGGTAGTGAATTAATGTATATAGCATCTAAGTGTTTAAAAACTTCTTCTTGGTCATTATATTTTATGAGTATGATGCTTATATGTACATCTTCTTTACAATCTATGAATAAAGCTAAAATATCTATGAAAATAGCTATGTCTATGAATATAACTAGTATAATTATAGGTTACTTATTTATATTTGGTAATTTTAATATGCCAAATCTTGGAGTTCAAGGTGCAGCTATAGGAACTTTTAGTGGTTATTTTATAGCTTGTTTTTATGGTGTTTATTTAATGTTTAATAGAAAAAAAGGCTATGTATATTTTGGAGAACAAATAGATAAAGTAAAAATTAATATTAAAGAGTTCATAAAAGATTTTAAGCCTGATATAAATCAAATTAAAAATGTATATAAAATAGGAATACCAATATCTCTTGAAAACTCATTTTGGCAATTATCAACTATAATATTAACTCGAGCGATATTAAATTACGGAGAAGTCACACTTGCAGCTTATCAATTAGGGCTTCAAGCAGAATCTATATCTTTTATGCCATCAAACGCATTTGCAATAGCAGCAACTGCATTTGTAGGTCAGTGTGTAGGCGCTAATAATGAAAAATTAGGCAAAAGATATATGAAAGAATTATTTAAATCTACAATAGTAATAACGATACTAACATCCATACCTTTAATATTTTTTCCAAAACAACTTATGTTAATATTAACTAATGATAGTCAGTTAATAAATATATCAGCAAAATATTTAATAGTTATGGGAGTTATACAACTTGCAGGAAATTTAGGTGGGGTAATAAATGGAGCACTTAGAGGTTCTGGTTTTACAAAATTACCGATGCTTATATCTGCTACTGGTATATGGGGAATAAGGGTTCCACTTACTGTTTTAATCGTCTATTTTACAAAACTTGATATTCAATGGGTATGGATTGCTATGGGACTTGATGTTTGTGTAAGGTGGATTATTGGATATGTAGTTTATAAAAAGAAAGATTTATACAATTTTAAAAGTAATTTAGTTGAAGTGTTAGATTAAAATTTTTATAAATTTACAAAACAAAAAAGGGTTATCTATAATTTTTTAAAGATAACCCTTTTTTATAAAAACTGTAAACTTGAATGTAGTTTATTTTTAATATATTAAGATTTATGTAATAATTTTTTTACAAAATTTTAAACTTAATTATAAAAATATGTGATATTAACTTTATTAATTAAGTATATTGTATTGAGGTGATAAAATGAAAAACAATATTTTAGATAAAGCAATGCAAATATATTTTAAATATTTAAGTATATCAAATATTATTTTTTACTGTATATATCTAATATTTGTTAAGCATTCTAATTTAAGTATAAAAAATATAATATTTATAATAATATCTTCAATTTCAATGATATTTATACCAGTACTATATTTAGTAATTAAGACAAAAAAAGAAAAGCTAGAAAATACATATATGTATATGAACATTATAATAGTTACTATGTGTTTTGATATATTATTATTAAGTATGGAAAGAAATTTTAGTTTTATATATTTATTAAAATCTATAGTAATATCGTTAATTTTATTCACTCCAACAAGAATGGTTATATCAGCATCAATTAGTTTTGTTATTAATAGATATAAAAAAGTAAATTTGAAAAATGTATCTAATTAAAATCATTTAAAGGAGATAGGTAATCTATCTCCTTATTTATTATCCATATTGATTTTGGGTGATCTTTTTTTAGAATTTTCAAATAGATTTAGTATATCATCTAGTTCAGCTTTTAATTTTTCTAAATCCATTTTATCTATGTTGTAATTTAAAAATAGTTTCTCGATGTCCAGACAGATAGTATTTAGTTCATTGTTGATTTTTAAGAATAGATCAAAGTTATTACTTTTTTTAGCATTGGTAAATTTTTTTATATCTTTTTCTATAAATGAAACAACTTCATATTCTTTTTCAAATACTCCTTCCGGTATAGGATACGGTTTGATTCTTTGTAAAAAATATTTATTTTTAGCATTTATGTTATAAGTATAGGAAACTTTTAAGTTATTATCAATTTCAAACTCAATAAAATATAAAATTCCATGAACTTTTCTTATTTCAGTAGCACCGATGTATCTAAGTCGAGCTTCTATAGTGTCTCCATAAGCGTTGTTTAAAATGCTCATTTATAAACCTCCTAAAATTTTTTACTAGAAACGAATTACTAGATAAATAGTTGAAATAATTATTGATAAAATCATAAGCGGAAAACCTATTTTAAAGTACTCTTTAAATGTTATTGGATATCCATTTTTTTGACCAATATTAGATAAAACAATATTAGCAGAAGCACCTATTAATGTACCATTTCCTCCTAAGCAAGCACCTAAAGATGTAGCCCACCAAATTGGAGTTACATCAACACCTTGAGATTGCATGGTTAAAATTAGTGGTATCAATGTAGCGACAAATGGTATATTGTCCAGGAAAGATGATATTATAGCTGATAACCAAAGGATTACTAACATAGTAATTATTAAGTGACCCTTTGTAGCATTTATTAAGTATTCAGCTATAAAGTTTATAATACCTACCTCTACAAGACCACCAACCACAATAAACAAACCTCCAAAGAATGCTATTGTAGACCATTCAATACTTGAAAGAATTTCATCTACATCTTGTTTACCTATAAAAATCATTATAGTAGCACCTGTTAGTGCAACTACACTTGATTCAATGTGAATTATGTTGTGAAGAGCAAATCCAAGCAAAATAAATATCATCATAATTATGCTTTTAATAAGCAAGGATTTATCTTTTATTGCTTTATTTTCATCTAGAGATAATATTTCTTCTTTATATATAGCCTCTACAACTAAGTGTTTTTTAAATACAAACTTAAAACAGATAATAGTAGCAAATAGTAATATTATAACTATAGGGCCAAGATTAACTACAAAATCCATAAAACTTAAATTAGCAGCGCTACCTATCATTATATTTGGTGGATCACCTATTAAAGTTGATGTACCACCTATGTTAGAAGCTAATATTTGAGTAATTAAAAATGGAGTAGGGTTTATTTTTAATATTTGAGTTATAACTATAGTCATTGGGCCGATTAACAAAACAGTAGTTACGTTGTCTAAAATAGCAGATAAAATTGCTGTTAATACCATAAAACAAAGCATTATTTTCCATGGATCACCTTTTGATTTTTTTGATGAAAAGATTGCTATATACTCAAATAATCCGGAGTTTTTTACAACTGATACAAAAAGCATCATGCCTATTAAAACACCAATAGTATTGAAATCAATATGTTTAAGTCCGTTTTCAAATGATACGATATTAAATATTAACATAAGCAAAGCACCTGCCACAGCAGCAACAGCTCTGTTTACTTTTTCAGATATAATAGCTATCATAACCAGTAAAAATATAGATATGGCTATTATTTGATTGATGTACATGACTATCGCCTCCTTAGTAAGTTTAAAAACTTAAAGTTAATAATTAAAGTATAGTTAAAAGCTTGAAATGTTACAGAAATTAAAAAAGTTCTTAAAATAATTATTTTTATTAATACTTTAAAGATGTATCTATAACATAAATAATCACTATATACTAAAATAAACATATTATAATGTATAGCTATATGCCACTAAATTAGTTTTAATATAGGGGATGACGATATGAATGAAAATACAAAACAAATAGAATTGAAACTTAAAAAAGAAGAGATAGAAGCTATAAAATTAGTGGATATAGAAAAAATAAAAATAAAAACTTGTGCTAAAAAAATGAAAATGTCAGCGGAAGAATTTAATGAAACATTAAATAGTGCAAGAACTAAAATAGCAAAAAGTATAGGAAAAGATAATGTAATAAAGATTATATTAGAAGAAGAACAAATAGATAATAATTTATACTTTACATTTAGGTGTGCAACTTGTGGAACTATATATAAAGTAACAGGTTATGAAGAAAGAATAGCTTGTCCACTTTGCACAAGTAATAAAGTTATGAGTGCAGAAGAAGCTGGATTTGATAAAAAAAGTTATTGGTTATAAATGCCAGTAACTTTTTTTATGATACAATTAAAGTAATAGTGAAAAAATAGGAGGAATAATATGATTTCAAGAGAAATAGCTTCTAAGGTTTTATCAAAGTGTTTGATAACTGGTGGAGATTTTGCAGAAATATTTGAAGAGGATACAATAAGTAATTCTATAGGATTAATAGATAGTAAAGTTGAAAATGCACTAGGTGGAAGAAGTTATGGTATAGGCATAAGAATATTTAAAAATTTCAAAAGTGTTTATGCTTATACTAATGATAACTCTTTATCATCTCTTTTAGATACAGCTTATAAAGCAGCATTGGCACTAGGTAGTTTAAAAGAAGAGAAATCGATAGTTATAAATAATAGTGTTAACTATGAGAATATGCACAACATAAAATTATATCCAAATGCTATAGACTATGAAAAAAAAATAAAAGTAATGAAAGAAGCGTATAAAAGTGCAAAAGATTATAGTAAAGATATATCACAAGTAAATGTAACTTACTTAGATAAAGCACAAAAAATATTAGTTGCAAATAGTGAAGGTTTATATATAGAAGATGAAAGAATAAGAACAAGACTTGGGATAAGTGCTGTAGCTTCTAAGGGAAATGAAAATCAAACAGGATTTGAAGGGCCAGGCAGAGCAAAAGGATTTGAAATGTTTGAAGAAATAGACCCAATTTTCTATGGAAAAGAAGCTGCAAGAACAGCTCATACTATGCTACATGCAAGAAATTGTCCTGCAGGTAAAATGACTGTTGCAATAGACAATGGATTTGGAGGAGTTATATTTCATGAAGCTTGTGGACATTCACTAGAAGCAACATCAGTAGCTAAAGGAAATTCAGTATTTTCAGGAAAACTAGGAGAACAAATTGCTTCAACAAAAGTAACAGCAATAGATGATGGAACACTAGCTAATCATTGGGGATCTAGCAATATAGATGATGAAGGTAACTTTACAAAGAAAAATGTATTAATAGAAAATGGAATTTTAAAATCATATATGATAGATAAATTAAATGGAAGACGAATGAATATGGAACCAACAGGAAGTTCTCGTAGACAAAGTTATAAATATGCTCCAACATCAAGAATGACTAACACGTACATAGCACCAGGAGATGACAATCCAGAAGATATAATAAAGTCAATAGATAATGGTCTATATGCTAAAAAAATGGGCGGAGGATCTGTAAATCCAGTTACTGGAGAGTTTAACTTTGCAGTAGCAGAAGGATATATTGTAAAAAATGGTCAGATACAAGAACCTGTAAGAGGTGCTAGTTTAATAGGTAAAGGTAGCGATGTACTTATGAATATAGATATGGTTGGAAATAATTTAGCTCAAGCTCAAGGTATGTGTGGTTCATCATCAGGAAGTATACCAACAAACGTAGGGCAACCTATGATAAGAGTTAAAGAAATTACTGTAGGTGGAAGATCGGAGGAATAGTTATGGACTTTAAAGAATTTAAAAATATACTGTTTGAGAAAGCTTTAAATGAAGGTTTTGAAGACTGTGAAATTTATTACACTGATGGTGAAGATATAAGTATAACAGTTTATGAAGGTGAAGTAGAAAAGTATAATTTAGATAAATCTTTTGGATTGTCATTTAGGGGAATGCTAAATGGTAAGATGGGATATTCATATACTGAAATTTTAGATGATAAGGCTATAGATATGCTTATAAAAAATGCAAAGGAAGCATCTAAATGCATAGAGAGTACTGATGAACAGTTTATATATGAAGGTGACAAAAATTATAGTAAAGTTCAAACTTATTCAGAAAAACTAGAAAACATAGATGCGGCGAAATTAATAGAAATTGTATTAGATTTAGAAAAACAAACTAAAGAATATAGTGATAAAGTAGTTAATATAAGTAGTTGTAAAGTATCTTATAGTTCTTCTAAAAATGGAATATATAATACTAAAGGTTTAGAGTTAAGTAATAAGGGGAATTTAATTATAGCATATGTTATTCCTATAGTTGAAGATAATAACGAAAAGCAAGATGGAATGGGATATAAGATAGCTGATTCTTTAGAAGAAATAGATACTAAAGAAATAGCAAAGCAAGGTGTAAAAGAAGCTTTATCTAAATTAGGTGGAAGTACTATTTCTTCAGGTAATTACAAAACTATAATATACAATGAAGCTATGGCTTCTTTACTTGAAACTTTTGCAGATATATTTAGTGGTGAGGCTGCTCAAAGAGGATTATCTTTATTGAAAGGAAAAGAAGGTGAGGTTATAGCATCTAATATTGTTTCAATAGTGGATGACCCTCTGTTAGATAAAGGTTTAGCATCAACGCCTTTTGATGATGAAGGAGTTGCAACATTTAAAAAAGATATAGTATCAAATGGAGTCTTAAATACCCTATTACACAACTTAAAAACAGCTCATAAAGCTAATGTAAAAACTACAGGAAATGGATTTAAAGCATCGTATTCTTCTCCGGTAAGTGTAGAGCCTACGAACTTTTATATAGAAAAGGGAGAAGCTAGTATAAAAGAGCTTATGAAAGAGGTTAAAGAAGGAATTATGGTAACAGATTTTGCAGGACTTCACTCTGGAGCAAACTCTATAACAGGTGATTTTTCTTTAGCAGCTAAAGGGTTTTATATAAAAGACGGGAAAAAAGAATATCCGGTAGAACAAATAACTGTTGCAGGAAACTTTTTTGATTTATTAAAAAACATTAAATTTATAGGAAATGATCTAAGTTTTCCAATAAGTAGTGTGGGTTCGCCATCAGTTATAGTAGAAGGATTATCTATAGCAGGTAAATAGTGTAGAATTTATATAAGTATAAAGTACTCATTAAAATGGGTACTTTTTTATTAAAGCAATAAATATTAAAACTTGAAGAAAATTATCTTTATACATATTGTAATAATATACAAATTTAAATAGTTAAAAGTGAATAGATTTAATAAGTATATGAGAATAATAACTTTAGTTTTTAAAAATAATTTTACACAAGGAGTTATAAAATGAAAAAGATAATTATTTCAATTCTTATAGTAAGTACTTCATTTATGTTTATTAAATTTGATAACTCATATAATATTTATGCTGAAAGATTATTAAATCAACCTCAAAAAATAGAAGAAACTTATTTAAATGAATTGACTAAAATAAGAGATCAAATATATATATTAAGTTCTAATTCACTTAAAGCTGTAATTAATAAGCAAGATAAAACTAGTTTATTTAAGGAATCTACATTTATAAACAGTCAAATAAGAAATCTTAGAATTCAATTATCAGAATATCACAAAACAGAGAGTGGAAATATAGAAAAAAATCCTTTAGCATTAGCATTTTTAAATACATTAAATTATTATAGCATGTCTTTATCTTACTTATTATGCTTTTTAAATACAGACTCATCATCTGAGGGAAATAAATCTTTACAAAGTTATTATTTTAGTAAAGCTTCTGGAGATCAAATTTTACTGTGGGTTAAATCACAAATAAAATAACTTTAAGAATATATCAAAAATGTAAGCAAATTTAAATGTTTTTGTAAGGGTTTTTTTAGGTTAAGTATGTATAATAAACTTGTCAAATAAAACATTGGGTGGAATTATACATGACAATAAGATTGGGTGGATTAATTATAGTTCCATTTATATTAGCAGCATGGGGCTGGATTAGTAGGAAATCAATTAGAAAGTATAAATGAACAATAATTATATAGATATGAAAGTTTAAACAATAAAAAGTAGTAGGCTTATGAACCTACTACTTTTTTACAGTCTATTTATATAAAAAACATATATAATAGTACGATATATAATTTAAATATTTTTATTAGTTGTTTTGGTAATTGTAAATTCGGGATTTCAGATTCTTTGTTAAATGAAAATAAGAGTATACTATCCAAGTATTCTTACTAAAAAACACCAATTTAATTCTAAAAATTTACAATATTTTACATAAATGTTAATATATACTTGTTACGGTTATAAATAAACATGGAGGAGAAGTTATGAAGTTAAAAAAATTGCTTATATCTAGTGTATTAGCTTTAGGGCTAGTGGTAACTAGTATGTCTGTATCTAATGCAGATACTAAGAAAGGTTGGATACAAAATTCAGACAAATGGTACTATTTTGATAGTAATGGTATTATGCAAACTGGCTGGAAGTTAGTTTCAGGTAAATGGTATTACTTAGAATCAGATGGAACAATGGCGACTGGTTGGAAGCAAATAGGTGGTGCATGGTATTATCTAGAGCCAAACGGAGTAATGGCAACAGGTTGGAAACAGTTAGGAAATACATGGTACTATCTTAATCCAAATGGAACAATGGCAACAGATTGGCAACAAATTGAAGGTTCATGGTATTATTTATGTACTTCAGGTGCTATGCAAACAGGATGGTTGGAATCCAATGGCATTTGGTATTACTTAAAACAAAATGGTGTGATGTCAACTGGTTGGGAGCAAGTGAACTATACTTATTATTACTTTAATCGATCAGGAAGAATGAAAACAGGGTGGTTAGATGATATGGGAACTTGGTATTATCTAAATCATAAGGGTATGATGGTTACAGGATGGCACCAATTAGATGGATCATGGTATTATTTCTATGGAAATGGTATGATGGCTACAAATACAACTATAGATGGCTGGCATATAGGATCTAATGGAATCGCTACATATATAAGCAATGGTGGAAATTCAGGTTTATCTGATAATAGTACTGTTTTCATAACTCCAGGTGGAAAAAGCTACCATTCATCTAAGAATTGTGCAACTTTAAAGAATAGTAAAACTATATTAAGCATGACACTAAGAGAAGCCAAAAACAAAGGTAAGAGTGATCCTTGTAATGTATGTGTTAGATAAAAAGTAACGTAGTAGGCTAAATGGCTTACTACATTTTTTGTCTTACTTAGTTGAAAAACTTCCTAAAATAGTGTTTATTTTAAGTAAAACAAGGTATAAATATATTATAGAAAACTAAACAAATCAACTTTAAGATTAAAAACAGATTTCCTTAAGGAGATAAATAACCTTGAGAGCTTAAATGCTATTTGCAGTGATACTCTAATAGGTTAATTATTTATATAGCATGGAATCTAAATTTGATTTATTTAGTTTTCTTTTTTTATGTCTAACAATTATTTAAAGAAAAATGAAACAGAAATAAATGCATCAAAAATGTAAGGAATGTTTAAGGTTGACGCAAGGCTTTTTTAAGATTAAACATGTACAATAGACTCATCAAATAAATAAAACATTGGAGTGGTTATATATGACAATAATATTAGAAATTTTGATGATAGTACCATTTATATTAGCAGCAGGAGCTGGATTAGTAGAAAGCCAATTAGAAAGCATAAATGAACAATAATTATATAGATATAAAGCATCCATCAAGTTAGGTGCTTTTTTATTTTAAAAATTAAAAAATGTAATTTTTATCACAAATTGACAAAAAGTGACACGTGCAATATTGTATACTATTAATGATTTATATTAATTGAAGGAGAATTATCATAATGAGTAAAAAAGTATTAGGATTAGTTTTAGCAGGTGTATTAGCTTTAGGAGTTGTTGGATGTTCTAGTTCAAAAGGAGACACTAAAGCAAATGAAAATATAACTAAAGAGGAAGTGAGTTCTAAGAAAGATATACCAGAAGGGCTAGATAAAGAAATAGGTAATGGTGACGTAGTTTTATCTACAACTGGAGGAACAACTGAAAATGGAAATATTCCAACTGTATTTGTAGGACAAGATACTCAATTAGATCAAATAGGTTTGTCTAGTGAAAATTTAGATGGTAGTAAATTATCGTATGTATATATAGATGGTATGCTTAATACTAAAGAACAACTTGGAGAAATGTCTCAAACTACAATAACATTACAAGATAATTCGTTAAAAGAAGGAAAACACAAGGTAGAAGTTGTGCAATATGATAACGACGAACAGACAGGAACTCCTGTAACTTATAAAGTTGTAAATTATGAAGTGAAAAATAAATAATAAAAATTACTCCAGAGTACATATGTATTTTGGAGTAATTTTTTTATAAGGACCATAAAGATAAAGTTTATGCTAATAAGGATAAAGATTTGCAATCACTACCTCATGTTATAAAAGTTAATACTGAGGAACAAAATGTGGCATAAAAATAGGAGAGCAGACACTCTCCTGTTTATTTTTGTATAATTTAAAATAGCGCAGAATGTGCCTAGGTTGCTATGAGCTAACATAAACACTTCACTCACATTCCGTCAAGTTAACTGCGTTACACTTGCTACATGTTCGCTACGCATGTTATAGCATATGCTAAATGCATATAAAAAGTTGCATGTCCTTGTATAAAAAATTAAAAAAGACTAAGTTTTAGAACTTAGTCTTTTGGAGTAATTTAAAGATTAAAATATTGAAATAAACGATTATTTATTGTAAAATAATTTTTGTTAGTCTAGTTGTAGATAACTTTAAAAGACTAGACAAAAAACTAGACAAAACTTAAAAAATAATTACAGAAACGTTGAAAAATCTGGATAGTAAAAGCCTATCTAGGACTTGTTCGAGAACCTCCAAGTATAAAAAACTAAGGTATTTATATAGTGGCAGTATATAAGATATACCCTTAGCTATGACTTTTAGTTAAAAAGTTGTAAGGTTCTCCTTTATAAATTTTAAGGAGGAGATTTGTTATGCAAAAAAGAAAGGTAATAATTGATTGTGACCCAGGAATAGACGACTCTCTAGCTTTATTATTAGCAATAAACTCACCTGAGCTAGAAATACTGGGAATAACAACTTGTAGCGGGAATGTACCTGCTAAAATGGGAGCTGAAAATGCTTTGTATACACTTCATAGATTTTCAAACGAAAACATAAATATATATGTTGGAGAAGAAAATCCTCTAAAACGAGAACTTGTAACAGCCCAAGACACTCACGGAGAAGATGGATTAGGAGAAAACTTCTACAAGACATCAACTAATAAAAATATTAAATATGGTGGTGTAGATTTTATTATAGAAACATTAAAAAATAATAAAGATGTATCTATAATAGCATTAGGTCCACTAACAAATATTGCAAAAGCACTTATGAAAGATAAAAAAGCTTTTAATAACTTAGATGAATTTATTTCTATGGGAGGTGCTTTTAGAATACATGGAAACTGTTCTCCAGTGGCTGAGTTTAATTATTGGGTAGATCCACATGCAGCAGATTATGTTTACAAGAACTTGCCTAAAAAAATTCATATGGTAGGATTAGATGTAACTAGAAAAATAGTATTAACCCCAAATATAATAGAATTTATAAATAGACTTGATGAAGATTTAGCTAAGTATATTACTGAAATAACAAGATTTTATATAGATTTTCACTGGGAACAAGAAGGTATTATAGGGTGTGTAATAAATGACCCATTAGCAGTTGCTTACTTTATTGATAGAAATTTATGTAGTGGTTTTGAAAGTTATGTAGAAGTAGTTGAAGATGGAGTAGCTATGGGCCAATCTATTGTAGATTCTTTTAATTTTTATAAAAAGGAACCAAATAGTTTTGTTCTTACTCAAACTAATGAAAAAGAGTTTATGTATATGTTTTTAAAAAGATTATTTCCATCACATGTAGATAAAATAAACACTACAGGAGGAATAATTTAGTATGAAAAAAAAATTATCAACAACAAGTTTAACTCTAATATCATTGGGAATAGCTCTAAATGTAATAGGCGCATTTATAGCTTTAAACTTAAAACTTCCTATATATTTAGATTCTATAGGAACTATATTTATAGCATGTATATTAGGGTCTAAGTATGCAATAATTACAGGTGTTTGTGGGAGCATGGTAAGTGGCATGACTTTTGATATTTATTCATTCTTTTTTATGCCAGTTCAAATCTCAACAGGGCTAATAGCTGGATTAATGTATAAAAAAGGATTTTTAAATGGAGTAAAAACACCTATAGGAGTACTTACATTTTCAATTCCAACCTCTATATTAAGTGCTATAATAGCAGCATTTGTATTTGGAGGAGTGACATCATCAGGTTCTTCTTATATAGTGCAAATTTTATCGAGATTTGGAATCAACAAAGTTGTGAGTGTATTTTTAACTCAAGTATTAACAGACTATATAGATAAGCTTATAGCTGTTTTACTTGTAAATAGTGCTGTATTATCAATACCATCTAATTTTATATATAAATTAAAAACTAATAAAAATTAAAACTAATGGAGAAAACAATGGATAGATATAGTGAAGTTACGAATAAAAATCAAAGAGAAATAGTATTATTAAAAGGATTTTCTTGTGTATGGGGTAAATGTTCATTTTGCGATTATACACTAGATAATGATGATAATGAAGATAAAATGAATGAAATAAACTTTAAGACTTTAGAAAATGTAACAGGAAAGTATAAAGTATTAGAAGTGATAAACTCAGGAAGTTGTTTTGAACTTCCTAAAAAAACACTAGAAAAAATAAAAAGTATAATAGAGGAAAAAAACATAGAAAAATTATTTTTAGAAAGTCATTGGTCTTATAAAAACAGATTAAATGAAATGAGAGAATTTTTTAATATACCTATAGTATTTAAAATTGGTGTAGAAAGTTTTGACTATGACTTTAGGAATAATTTTTTAAATAAAAATGCTAAGTTTAAATCAGTTGAAGAACTTAAAAAGTATTTTGACTCACCTTGTATAATGGTAGGTATAAAGGGTCAAAGTAAAGAAATGATTGATAAAGATATGGATATAGTTTTAAATAACTTTGAACATGCAACTATAAATGTATTTGTAAATAACACAACAAATATAAAAAGAGATGAAGAATTAGTAAGTTGGTTTAAAGAAAAGTATAGTTTTTTAGATGAAAATAATAAAATAGAAGTTCTTTATAATAATACTGATTTTGGAGTTGGAGAATAATTAATATAATGGATTAATTTTGAAAAAAGATTACAATAAGATTAAAAAAATGAAAAAAAAATTGTAACTGGAGTCATATATAGTATAATATAATAAAATAGAGATAGAACTGAGGTGCTAATATATGAACGACAGTGTAAAAAAAACATCTATAATATCCATAATATTAATATTTACAGTTAGCATTCTTTCAGGGTGTGCATCAAATGAAAATAATATCAAAGATGATAAAATAAATTTAGAACGTGTAAAATCAGATATGAGTTATAAAGATGCAAATGTATTAGAAATAGGTGAACCAGTAGTTACAGACGATCCTAATGATAACAACAATAATAAGTTTATTGATACAAAAACTAAAGTTAAGAATATAAGTGATTTAAATATAAGAAACATAGAGCTAATATTTAGAGAATATGATAATGAGAATAATGCTTTAGCTAAAACTGAAGCTTTGTCTAAAGTAACTTTAAAACCAGGACAAAGTGTTTATATTCAATCTGCTCACAAAAAATTTACAAAAAAAGTAGAAGTTATAGGTTATTCTTATAACTTAGATAATCAATTAATATATGTAGATTTATTAAAAGATAAATTTAATGTCTTAAATACTAATGAAAAAATTGTTGCATATAAAAAGTATGATGTATTAGGAATATCTGAACCTAAAATAACAAATAAAGTTAAAGGTGGATATAATGCACAAATAACAATAAAAAATATTTCAGATAAAGATATTGGTAGTTTAGTTTTAGAAATTGCAGAGCTTAATGATAAAGGTGAATATATAAATGTAACATATTTAGATTCATATGAAGTAATAAAAAAATCTCAAGAGATAAAACTAAACTCTGTTCACCCTAATGATGCAAAAAAATTAGAGGTAATAGGATATATTTATGATGATATAAGTGATAATACAACTGTAGAAGTAAATTTAAAGTTAAATGAAGCTATATTAATGAAATAAATGGATATTCAAAAGCCTAAAATCTATAATAAAAGATTTTAGGCTTTATTTTTGTATAAAAAGGTAATAATTTTTAAAAGATGAATATAATAAAGTAAATATATATTTAAGTGAATATCTAAAATGTTTATCAGTAATAATAATAGTACTTAAGGAGATGATACTGATGACAGAAGAAAGTAAAAATCAAGGTACTAATTTTAATGAATTAGATTTTCTAAAGCTTAATGAGACACTAGCAAATCCAGAGTTTGCAAATTGGTATTACAATCAAATTTTAAGTGGTACTGATGCAAATTTAGAAATATTAGGATTTGTAGACATTGTAAAGAATTACACAGAAGGAAAATACGATAAGTAAATTTTGATTTAAGAAAAGGATATCAAGATGCTTAAGAAAAAAGATAAACCAAAAGAATTAAACTCATATAAAGAACTTGTAAATACTAATTTTGAACAAGAAGATATCTTAAGTTCTTATATGAGTATACTAAATCAAATGAAGTCATGTTCTTTCAATGGAATGTGCAATGATATAGATTTATATCATAGATATTGTAATGTAAAATTTGAAGATAATAGTTATAAATAAAACCTCACTTTATGTGAGGTTTTATTTATTTATTTTTTTATAAAAAATTCATAGCTTATAATCAATATGATAGATGCTAATAATGCATCAATCATATCAATCATAGTATCGTTAAGGCCTCCAACTTGCA
Organism: Paeniclostridium hominis; assembly: GCF_014306135.1. Taxonomy (NCBI): domain Bacteria; kingdom Bacillati; phylum Bacillota; class Clostridia; order Peptostreptococcales; family Peptostreptococcaceae; genus Paeniclostridium; species Paeniclostridium hominis. The sequence continues at coordinate 1,227,699 of NZ_JACRWD010000001.1, read as the reverse complement.
TTTTAGTTAAGAAAAATTTATCTACTAAAAATTCAAAGATTTCCCATAGTCCAGCTATAGCTAAATTAAAGAAAAATACAAATGAAACAATCAATTTTCTGTTTTTATAAATATCTACATTCTTGGAATTTAACATTTTGAATAAATCATATCCAAATAGTGTTGCTAAGATTCCTGATAAAAAATGCATTATATCATCATAATGACTAACTATACCATAAAAATCAAAACTAGAACCTAAGTAAGAAGCAATAAAGATAAAGATAAGTATAGCAAATATTAATATTGGAGATACTATATCCAAAAATTTTTTTGAAACAACTTTTATAAAACCAGTTATGATAAGTGAACAAAAGCAAGGTGATATTTGAAAAGTTTTACCATATAAAACAAAATATATTAAAGATATTGTATAAATAAACATTAATATAGTTGTAGTAATATTTAAATATTTTAAAACTTCTTTTTCAGAAAATGACAATTTAAAACACTCCTTATAAATATATATATTAACTAATATATTATATTAAAAATATTTTTATTCATAGCATAAAAATTCCTAATATGACAATAATTAATTGTGTTTTTTTTAGATAATATCAAATACTAATATTAATTAAGTAACAAACTTAAAATCAAAGAAAGGAAAATTTAATTATGCTAGCAACTAGAATGTACAAAGCTGTCAAAGAAGAGAAAAATCAACAAAAAAGAAAACAAAAAAGATATAAAACTGTTAAATTTACTACGCTTACAGCTCTAGGTATAGGAGCAACTATAGGAGCTACTATGATATATAAAAAATCTAAATCAAAACAATGTGGAGTTTATGATGAGTATATGTATAACTTGGAAAACTATAATAATGAAGTTAAAGAAACTTCAGAGTTAGAAGAAAAAATAAATGAATTTAATAGTAATAGATTAAGTTATGAAAATGAAGATCATCCATCAAATGAAGAAATCCAAAAGGTTATGAATAAAATAGATACAGTAGATAACGATTTAAATAAACATTAATACAAAAAACTATTCTAATATATAGGAGGTAACTATGAAAGAATATAAAATAGCTGATTTAAATAAAAAAGAAGAAGATGAAATAAAAAAAGCTGAAAAAATGATTAAGGATATTACAGGTAAAGAATTTATATTTATAGCTTGGGAAAAAGATAATTCTAATTTAAAATAAAAAAACTCCCATATGGGAGTTTTTTAGTAATTTATATCAGCTGCTTTTATATTTTCCTTATTCATAGAACTACAAGGAGTAACTCCATAAGTCATATTACAATGAGGGCATTTATCTACATGAGTATTCATCGTAAAAGATTTAGAACAGTTAACACAAACTATTTCATGAGGTGTTCTTAGTGGAAAATCACCCTTACCTTTACTTCTTACTAAATCAACAACTTGCTTCCCATCATTTTTATTTGTACTTCCGCATCCACAAGACATATAAATTCCTCCTAAACTTTAAATAATTCAATTTATTATAAATTAAATTTTAAAATAAATCTGTAACGTATGTTACAAAAATTAGAAAAATGCAAAATTATCTGAACATATTTATAAATATTATTATGCAAGGAAGTGTAAATATATCAAGTAAAAAAGCACCTACTAAAGGAACTATTAACAAGGCTTTTTCAGATACTCCATACTTATGAGTTATTGAATTCATGTTGGCTAATGCATTTGGAGTATTACCAAGCCCGTGTCCTATGAGACCAGACACCATAACAGCAGCATCAAAATCTTTGCCAAGTAATTTAAAACATATAAAAATAGCATAAAGTAAAACAAATATAACTTGAGTAAGTATTATTATAAACATAGGACCTGCTATATGTACTAAATCCAATAAATTAATACTCATAAGAGCAATAGTTAAAAACATTGAAAGAGATATTTCACTTATAAAATCAAGGAGTTTAAAGTCAAGTTTTATTATGTTTGTTGATTCATTAAAGTTTCTAAATAAAAAAGCAACAAACATACACCCTACAACACTTGGTAAAACTATATTAGTTTTTATAAATAATATTTTTGTAATTAATTCTCCTATATTAATACATAAAAGAATAACTAAAATTTGTTCAAAAAAATTTGTAGTATTAAATTTATTAGATTTAGGATTTCTAGTTAAGTAATTTTTATTAATAAGACTAGATTTAAAATTTGTAGTATTATTGATATATATAGGATTAGGTTTAAGTTTATATCTTTCAATTAAGAATCTAGATACTGGAGCCCCTAGAACACCACCTAAAATTATACCTAAAGTTGCAGCAGCAAGACCTATAGTTACAGCGCCATCTACACCCATACCCTCTATAGTTCTTCCAAAAGCTGCAGCATTTCCATGGCCACCTTCCATAGATATAGTCCCACACATAAGACCTATTAATGGATGAACATTTGTAATCTTAGCCATTACAACTGATATTATATTTTGAAAAAGAGCTAAACCTCCACAGAGTATCCAATATGTAAATAAAAGTTTTCCACCTTTTTTTATAAGCTTAAAACTAGCATTAAGACCTAGCACTGTAAAAAATATACTCATAAAAAAAGGGACAATATTTTCTAAAATATTAATAGTAACTAAGTTTGAAAGTTGTAAAATTAATGATATTAAAGTAAATAATAAACCTCCTATAACTGGAGATGGAATGCAAAATTTATTGAAAAATTCAATTTTATTTTTAAAAAAAGATCCAATAAGAAATAATATTATAGCTATCGAGAGTGTAGCTATTAAATTTAAATTTATAGTTATCAATATATCACCTCCTTAAAAATTATATGTTTTCAAAGAATAATTAATGAAGCTAGTATTAAAAATATTTTATAAATAAATATGAAAGTTTTTTGAAATAATATTTATACATTATTTTTTAAAGGAGTATTAATATGTATGATAATAACATAAAAAAATTCAATGTGGATTATTTCTCAAAGTACTATTTTTATGACTTAGATGAATTTAAAAAAGAGGAGGATTCAGAATATATATTAGAAAAAATTAATGAATGTAATAGATTTAATTACAAAGGTTATACATATAAATATAGTAAATACAACAATATAGTAAAAGGTGAAACTAAAAAAAATATAGACATGACAATAGATGAGTCTAATGGAAATGTAACTATAGAAGGAAAGGTAAATAGGTTAGATTTAATTTATAAATATCAAACAAAACAATTAGAAGATCATATAAGAATAGCTACTAAGGTGTGTGATAATTTAAGTGAGGTTTCTTGTTTAATATATATAGATAATACTCAATGTAAAGAATTTTTAAATTCATTGGATAATATAAAAGAAAATCAAATTAAACTAATGGAAAATGGAATACAACAATCGACAATTAATAAAAATGATAAAATTTAAAATAAAATATTGTTTTATCATGGTAAAATAGGGTAATATATAAATATAAAAATACATTACGGGGTGACAAATATGAACAGACTAAATGAAGTTTTAAAATTATTTAAAGATGAGGTAAAAGGCATAGTGGATACTATGTTAGTAAGTGAGAGAATTAACTCTCAAAGATGTATAGCAAAAGATGTAGATACCACAAAAACTATAATAGACAAAAAAGAAAGCAAGAATAAATTAAGTCAAAGTGAAATGAACAAATTATACAAAGAACTAAGTAATTTAGTAGAAAATTTAAAAGGCATAGGAGAGGAATTGCTAGTAAGTGAAAGAATAAATACACAAAGATGTATAGCAAAAGATATAGATACTACAAAAACTATAATAGATCAAAAAGAACATGAAAATATAGGAATTAAAGAAATAGAAGAATTAGCTGAAGAAGCTAAGGGATTAGTAAATGCAATGGTATCTGAAGAAAAATTAAATACAGAAACTGATTCAATAAAAGGTGTGGATACTACAGAAACAATAATCGATAGAGAAGAAAATTTAGAAAAGACAGAAGAATTTAATAAGCTAGTAGAAGAATTAAAAACTTTAATGTCTACTATTTTAGTAGGAGAAAGAATAAATACACAAAGATGTATAGCAAAAGATATAGATACTACAAAAACTATAATAGATCAAAAAAATAAAAAGTAAAATAGCTATGCTATTTTACTTTTTATTTTTTGTAACAAAACAAATGTATTTAACGTATATTAATGATGATAAAAATTAAAAAATTTGATTAATATGATGTTTATTGGACATAAATTAAAAAGTATAAAGCGTTTGCAAATGAAAAAGAAAATCATTTACGAATGAAATATAAAGTGTTATAATGTAGAATATGAGAATTAAAGGAGGCATGCTTATGAATATATTAATAAATAGTGCTGAAGAAACCTTCTTGCATGTAGGTTCATTAGTTAGTATATCTATATTAGTATTTGGATATATAAACTATAAAACGAGCGGAAATTTTATAGACATAATAAGTAAAAATAAAAAATTACAACCAATTGTAGGAGCTTTGTTAGGGTCGCTACCAGGATGTGGTGGAAGTATAGTATTAATGCCATTATATATGAGTAGTAAAGTTACTTTTGGAACTATAGTAGCTAGTTTAATATCGAGCATGGGAGACAGTGCATTTTTAGTTATGACAACTGATTTTAAAGCATACATAAATTTAACTATAATAAGTTTTTTAGTAGGTATTATAACGGGATACTTAGTAGATTATTTAAAAATGGAACAAAGACTTGATTTACATAAATGCAAAAAAGACTCAAAATGTAATCAAAAAGGTTTAGAATTAAGATCTGAAAATAAAAACGCTTGTGACATAAAAAATCACAATAAATTCTATCATATATCTCATAAAATAGTTCATGGTATTGGTTACAAGATATACTTGTTTTTATTATTAATTGGATTTGCATTTATGGTTTTAGCTCATTCAGGATTAGAGTTTGGATTTATAGAAAAGCTACATTCTTTTGAGGAAGCTATAGCTATATTAGGTATAATATCTTCATTTATATATATGATAATGACTAAAAAAGTTATAGAAAATGAAAGTTTTGAAGAAAATGAACATAAATTGATGTCATTAAAAGAAACTATTATACATTCTGTAAGTGAAATATCATTTGTAATTGTTTGGATATTTATAGCTTATATAATTTATGATGTTGTTATATTTATAGCAGGTGGAGAGGAAGTATTAGTTAACTTAATATTAGGAGCTGGAGTTTTAAGTGTATTTGCAGGTGCTTTTCTTGGAATAATACCAGGTTGTGGTATTCAAATTGTAGTTATGTCATTTTACTTAAAAGGAAGTTTACCATTTGCGGCATTAGTTTCAAATACAATATCTCAGGATGGAGATGCATTATTTCCATTACTTGCACTAGATAAAAAATCAGCTATGTGGGCAACTATAGTAACTACTATACCTGCTGTATTAGTTGGGCTAATAGTATATTTTATTTAACATTAAAAATTAAGTGCTAATATATTAACATATATACATATTCTATAATATAAAATATATTATGGAGGGTATATATGAAAAATAATTCTATGATTGTAGGAATTGTAATAGGCTTATTAGCAGGTATATTATTTACAAAAATTAATTTTACAACGCTTGTTACATTAGGACTTGGAATATGGATTGGACATTATATATCTAACAATAAAAAATAAGAGATATCTTGACAATAAGAGATATCTCTTATTTTTTTTAGTATAATCTAAAGTAAAGAAATATTATTATAAAAATTTTATTAGATTTTTATGTATATATTTAATTTAACTAAAATAAAAAATTATATAAAATAGCTTATAAAATTTGTGTGATCATTGAAAATATTAAATCCTATCAATATAAGTATAATTCCACCTATAAATTTAGCCAACTCTCCTATGAAAGAGCCCATTTTATTTCCTAATAAAACACCTATAAAACAAACTAAGAAAGTTATAATTCCAATACAAATTACTATTGGAATTATAGGTATATTTAAAAATGAAAAGCTAATTCCAACAGCAAGTGCATCTATACTAGTAGCTATTGCCAATATTAATATATCTAGATTAGTGCATTTAAAAGAAGTATTTTTATCATCTTTAGAAAATATCATTTGAAATCCTAAAAAGCATAATAATATAAGTGCTATCCAATGATCTATAGATTTTATATATTCAGAAAGTCCAATTCCTAAACTCCATCCTAAAAGTGGCATTAACCCCTGAAATAAGCCAAATGCGAAACTAATTTTAAGAGCTAATTTAAAATTTATTTTTTTTATATTCATTCCTTTAGATAATGAAACTGTAAATGCATCCATAGATAAAGCAAAAGAAGTCATTAGTACAAATGTTATATTCATAAGAATCCTCCTTTTTAATTAAGTAACAATATAAACAAATCAATATTAATATATATATAAATATATGGATAAATAGTACAAGTTTTATATAAAAAAATAGACTATATAAATTTAATAATTTATATAGTCTATTTTTTTATATATTAATTTTATAACTATTTTTATTTGCTAAAACTAAAGTATTTTTAAATAGGTTAGAGGGACTTGCTATATTTAATACAGAAAATATAGCAAATTTATATTGGTAAATTTATATCATATGATTAAGTTTATAATAATAAAAACTTTGTATATTATTTATTTAATTCTTTTAATTCTTTTCTTAATTTTTTATCTTCTTCTCTCATTTCTTTATCTATTTCTTTTATTATTTTTTTAGCCTCTTTTTCTTCTTCATGTTCTTCTTTTTTCATTTGATGTTTTAATTCTTTTGCGAATTTATGATCTTCATGTTCTTCTTTTTTTATTTCTTTATCTATTTCCTTACCTAATTTTTTAGCTTCTTTTTCTTCTTCATGTTCTTCATGTTCCATTTGATGCTTTAATTCTTTTGCAAATTTATGTTCTTCATGCTCTTCTTTTTTATATTCTTTTTTGCTTTCATGTTTATATTTTAAGCCTTCTACATCTTTTTTTAGTTCTTCTTCAACATGTTTTACTTCTTCTTTGAATTTCATTGTTAACATCTCCCTAAGATAATTTAGATTTATTATAACTACATAGTAGCACCAACAAAAAATATTGTAAATAAGTTTTGTTTTTTGTAGAATGTTTTATATTTTCGAAAATATTATATACATCAAAAATATGAATAAAAAACATATAAATATACTAATGAATAAAAATTTTCAGTATTCTGAAAAAAACAATATACACAAAGATTAGTCAAACTCTAGAAAAAATATATAATAACTAATATAATATGATTGTAGGTATTTATAAAGGGGGAATTTTTATAAAAAAATATAGTGGAGAAATAGGGTTACTTTTAGTATCTTTGATTTGGGGAAGTGGATTTGTAGCAACACAACTAGGACTTGAAAATGGACTTACACCATTTCAACTTATGACAGGTAGATTTTTTATAGGGGCATTTTTAATAAGTATTATATTTTTTAATAAAGTTAAAAATATAAATAAAAGTGATATTATATCTGGAATAATGCTAGGCGTATTTTTATTTACAGCATTTTCTTTTCAAACGTTTGGTCTTAGATACACAACATCGTCAAAAAGCGCTTTTTTAACTGCAGCAAATGTTGTGATGGTACCATTTGTAGGATGTCTGTTATATAGGAGAAAAATTGATAAAATAGGAATTATGAGTAGTTTAATTGCACTTATAGGTATAGGAATAATATCATTAGATTCTAGTTTTAGTATAAGTTTTGGAGATAGCTTGACTTTAATATGTGCAGTTGGATTTGCTATGCACATATTTTTTACAAGTGAGTTTACCAAAAATCATGATCCTGTAGTCCTTACATGTATACAAATGGCAACAGCATTTTTATTATCATTATTATTACAAATATTAGTAGGAGAGATTAATACTCCTATAAATAAATTAACCGTATCATCTGTATTATTCTTAGGTGTATTTAATACAACTTTATGTTTTCTTGGGCAAACTATATGTCAAACTAAAGTTGATGGAACAAAAACAGCTATATTACTATCAACTGAAGCTATATTTGGGATGCTTTTTTCTGTAGTAATAGCAAATGAGGTAATAACTTCAAGAATGATAATAGGTAGTATACTCATATTTACTGCAATTATATGTGCAGAAACCAAATTGTCATTTTTATTTAAAGAAAATAAAGATTTAGACTTAATCAATTTAGATAAAGATTTATAAAAAAATTAGTTATATTAAAATATGAATATTTTAATATAACTAATTTTTTTTTTAGAAAATTTTAAAAAGTAGAAAATTAAAATTATATATGTAAAATAAAGCATATTTTATTGACCTAATATTATAGAATATTTCGGTTGAATATAATATAATATCTTATGTATAGACAATGTTTTCAAAGAGAGGGGAAGTATTATGACAAGACCCACATTAGTGGTTATGGCTGCAGGAATGGGGAGTAGATATGGGGGATTAAAACAAATAGATTCAGTAGGTCCAAATGGAGAAGTTATAATAGATTATTCTATTTATGATGCAATAAAAGCAGGATTTTCTAAAGTAGTATTTATAATAAGAGAAGAATTAGAGGCTGTATTTAGAGATAAAATCGGTAAAAAAATTGAAAATATAATAGAAACTGAATATGTATTTCAAAATATAAATTTTGGAATACCAGAAGATTTTAATTTACCTAAAGAAAGAAAAAAGCCTTGGGGAACGGCTCATGCAATTTATTGTTGCAAAGACTTTATAAATGAACCTTTTGTGGTTATAAATGCTGATGATTTTTATGGTCAAAGTACTTATAAAATAATTTATGACTATTTAGTAAATAGTAAGGATAATTTTGAATATTTGATGGCAGGGTTTGTTCTTGAAAATACTTTAACAGAAAATGGTACCGTAGCAAGGGGTATATGCAAAGTAGATGATTATAGTAATTTATTATCTATAACAGAAAGGACTTCTATTAAACAGTTTAAAAATGGTACTAAATATACTGAAGATAATTTAAATTGGGTAGATATAAAAGAAGGAAGTATAGTTTCTATGAATATATGGGGATTTAAACCAACAATATTTAATGAACTAGAAAAAGATTTTAGATTATTTTTATATAATAACAAAGATAATATTTTAAAAGCAGAATTTTATATACCATCAGTTATTGATAGTATGATAAAACAAAAAAAAGCTAATGTTAAAGTTTTAGTATCTAAAGAGCAATGGTATGGGGTTACATATAAAGAAGATAAAGAACATGTATGTAAAAGTATTAATAATTTAATGGGAAGTATATATCCTGATAAATTATGGGAGGAGTAAAATGATTAAGGAACATGATTTTAAAAATATAGTAAAAAATTTTAAATTCAAAGGGGAATTTATAGAGGCTAAAAGCCATACATGTGGACATATAAATGATACATTTATATTAATTTTTGAAAATAACAATAAAGAAATAGTAAAATATATACTGCAAAGAATAAATACTAATATATTTAAAAAACCAGATGAATTAGTGGAAAATATAAAAAATGTGACTGAGCACATAAAATCTAAAGTAATAAAAGAAAATGGAAATCCACTTAGAGAGACTTTAAACATAATAGAAACTTTAGATAATAAAAGTTATTATGTAAGTAGTGATGGAAATTACTTTAGAGCTTTTGTATATATAACAGATGCAAAAACTTATCAGATTGTTGAAGAACCTATCCATATGTATAAATGTGGAAAAGCTTTAGGGAAATTTCAAAAACAATTATCAGATTTTAAAGTTGAAAAATTATATGAAACTATAATCGATTTTCACAATACTAAAAAAAGATATGAAGCTTTTTTAGAAGCAGTGAATTTAGATCCATTAAAAAGAGCAAATTTAGTTAAAGAAGAAATTGAATTTGTACTAGATAGAGCTGATGATTGTGAAGTATTAGTAAATATGATAGAAAAAGGAAAAATACCTTTGAGAGTTACTCACAACGATACAAAATTTAACAATATAATGATAGATGAAAAAACTGATGAAGCTATAGCTGTTATTGATTTAGATACTGTAATGCCAGGATTAGCTGCATATGATTTTGGGGATTCGATACGCTCTGGAGCAACTACAGCTTTAGAAGATGAAATTGATTTAAGTAAAGTTAATTTTGATATAAATTTATATGAAGAGTTTTCAAAAGGTTTTTTAGAAGAAACTAAAGATTCATTAACAAATTTAGAAAAAGAATATCTTCCATTTGGAGCTAAGCTTATGACTTTTGAATGTGGTATGAGATTTTTGATGGATTATATAAATGGAGATATATACTTTAAAATACAAAGAGAAAATCATAATTTGGATAGGGCCAGAAATCAGTTCAAATTAGTTAAAGATATGGAAGAGAATATGGATAAAATGAAAGATATAGTATTTAAATATTCTTAATAGAAATATAAAAAAGGTTAACTTAAAGGTTTAATTTAAGTTAATCTTTTTTATTTGTTAATTAGAAAAAGACAATATAAAAATAAATAATTTTAACAATTATATAGTTAATTGAATAAAATATTAAAAATAAGTTTTACTAATAGGAGGGAGTATGAAATACTATATAAAAGTTGAAAATGGAGTGAAAATTTTTGTAGAGGATATCAACTCGAAAGGGAAAAAAACTATATTATTTATACATGGTTGGCCTTTAAATCATAACGCATATGAATATCAAATAAATCAATTATCTAAAAGTGGTTATAGATGTATAGCGATAGACCTTAGAGGATTTGGAAAATCAGATAGACCATCTAATGGATATTCTTATGATAGATTTGCTGATGATATTAAGGTAATAATTGATTCACTTAAATTAAATGATATTTTATTAGTAGGACACTCTATGGGTGGGGCTATTTCCATTAGATATATGGATCGTCATAATGGACATGGAGTATCAAAGCTTGCTTTATTTGGAGCAGCTGCACCAAGTTGGGTAAAAACTGATAATTGGCCTTATGGATATACTAAAGATCAAGTAAATCAATTTATTAAAGAAACTTATAGTGATCGTCCAAAACTAATTAGAGATGTAGGAGATTTATTCTTCTTTCAATATCTAACAAGACCTTTTACAGAATGGTTTAGCCAAATATGCTTAGAAGCTTCAGGTTGGGCGACTGCAGAGTGTTTAGTTTCTCTTAGGGATGAACGATTATTTTCGAGCCTTAATAAAATAAAGGTGCCTACATTAATATTACATGGAGTACATGATAAAATTTGTCCATTTGAATTTGGAGAATATATGAATAATGAAATTGAAAATTCAAAGTTAGTGCCATTTGAATATAGCGGTCATGGAGCTTTTTATGAAGAAAAAGATAAAGCAAATAATGAACTTATTAAATTTATAGAGGGTTAGTTAATATAAAGAATACAAAACCTACTTATATAATATACAATTTAGATACATTTATAAAAATATACTAAAAAATAAACTAAATAGAGGAAAATAACGAAATGGGTCATATAAATATAATAGAGAGAAAATAAACTGTAAGAAGAGGTGTTTATATGAGTAAAAAAGTTGCAGTTATATATAAAACAAAATATGGAAGTACTAAAAAATATGCAGGATGGATGACGTTGAAATTAGATGCAGATTTATATGAAATTACTGATATAAGGCCGAAACATTTACTTGAATATGATACTATAGTATTTGGAGCGGGTATATACAGAGGAAAAATAAATGGAATAAACTTTATAAAAGAAAATTATGATAAAGTAAGAGATAAAGAGTTATTTATATTTACTGTTGGAATGGAAAGTATAAATGAATCAAAAAAAGAAGCGATAATAAAAAATAACTTAGATGATTTTAAAGACAAAGATTTCAAATTATATAATTTTAAAGGTTCATTTGAATATAAATCTTTAAATATTTTAGACAAAATTATGATGAAGACTCTTAAGAAGCTTATAGAAAATAAAAATAAGGTAGATTTAACAGAAGATGATTTAAATATATTAAAAGGGTTTGAAGAAAAAGTAGATTTAACTGATAAAAAATCTATAAATGATTTAATTGAAGACATTAATAAAAAAGTAAATAGCTAATGATAATTGTTTATTTGACAATTATCATTAGCTATTTTATTTAATTATATAAATAAAAACATTCTTAAAAATTCATAATAATCATTTGTATAAAAATTAATAGTTTGAGAATTTATAAGTTTAACACCAGGATAAAAAGAAGCTTTAAATGCATCTTGATGTTTCTTAAATCTTATTTCTATATTAAATTCATCTGGAAGTTTTATAATATGTCTAGATAAATCTCCAGACAAAGATTTAAACACACCTTCTTTTATATTTTCAAGTGCAGTTTGAGGATGAATAGATATAGATGCATCTCCAATTCCCTTAGATACAGCAACTGTAACGATATTAGGATTTAACTCTTTTGCATTTTCACAAAGCATTTCATCTCCACTTAAAAAAGCTACAGGAACATTATAATAAGCACTAGTGTAGGCGTTTATCATAAATTCACTAGCTATGTTTTCATTAATTTTCACATAATCATACTTAGAACTATTCATAGTATGTGATAATGGATTTCCACATTGACTGCCACCACTATGATAACCTACAAAAAGTGTAGCATCAAAAGTTTTATTTATGCCTGCCATCATAATATGTGGATCATTGGTCCATCCTCTAATTAAGTGAGTATTTTGAGGAAGTAATGATTGATTTATACTTCTTGCACTTCCATGTGCATCTTTAATTAATATATAATCGCAATTACATTTATTTGCACCATTACAAGCTGAACTTACTTCTTTAGTCATTTGTAACTTATGATATTCTCCAAAAGTAGAATTAAGATGAGTCTCTTCCCAATTTACAATTCCACACGTACCTTCTATATCAGCACTAATATATACTTTCATTATTTTCCTCCATGCACAAATATTATTATAAAGTTCATATCTTTATATAATAGATATAGTATTTGGCATTTAAAAATATACATATTTTATTGATAACTTGCATATTTTTAGTACATAAAATATGTATTTAATAGATTTGAGGTGAAAATATGAATTTACTAAGACCTACCTATGCACAAATTAATCTAGATAATATAAACAACAATATAAATGAAATAAAAAATTATATATCAAGTAAAGTTAAGTTAGCTATTGTAGTTAAAGCAAATGGATATGGGCATGGAGCAGTTGAAATATGTAAAAATATAAATAAAAAGATAGTTGATTATATATGTGTTGCTACTTTAACTGAAGCTTTAGAGTTAAGAAATAGTAATATAGATATACCTATATTAGTAATGGGATATATACCAAAGAATTATTATAATTTAGCTATAAAAAACAATATAACTATAACTGTTTTTTCGATAGAACAAGCTATAATAATTGATAATATTTGTAAGAGTTTAAATATAATTGGTAAAATTCATATAAAGATAGATACAGGTTTTAACAGGTTAGGATTTAAAATAGAAAATGATGATATTAGTAATTTAAAGTATATATTAAATTTAAAAAATATATATGTAGAAGGAATTTTTACACACTTAGCTCTCAAAGATGAAAAGTCAGATTATGAACAGTTTAATAAATTTAAATTATTGACACAAGAACTTTTAAAATACAAAGATATACCTATAAAACATATTTGCGACAGTATAGGTATGGTAGCTTATAAAGAATTTCATTTAGATATGGTAAGAGTAGGAGCTAGTATATATGGATACAACAGCAGAGAATCTAATTTAAATTTAAAAGAAGCTATAAGTTTTAAATCTAAAATTATTCAAATAAAAAAGGTACTCAAAGGAGAAGGTATAAGCTATGATTACTCTTATATAGCGCCTAAAGATATGTATATAGGAGTTATACCTTGTGGATATTATGATGGAATACCAAGAAAGTTATCAAATAAAGGATATGTAACAGTTAATAATAAAACGTGCAAAATAATCGGTAAAATATGTATGGATCAGATGATTATAGATGTAACAAATTTAAAAAAAGAAGATTATGATAAAGATGTTATATTGTATGGGGATAATGGACCAAATGTTTTAGAAATTGCCAATATGTGTGATACGAATAGAAATGAGATACTTAGTTTATTGTCAAGAAGAGTAGATAGATTATATATCAAAGATAATAAGATTATAAAAAAATTAAATTATATATTGGGAGATGATTAATTTGATATATCCAAGAAAGTTAAATAAAGGAGACACTATAGGTATAATAGCACCATCAAGCCCATATAGAGCTTTGTGTAAAGAATCATTAAATTATGAATTATATAATATAAAAAAAACTATAGAGAATTTTGGATATAAAGTTAAAATGGGAAGCACTTGTTATTTAAGTTATAAAGGATATTTAGCAGGTACAGATGAAGATAGAGTAAAAGATATAGAAATTATGTTTGAAGACAAATCTATAGATGCAATATTATGTCTTAAAGGAGGATATGGAACTCCTAGAATACTTGATAAAATTAATTATGATATTATAAAAAACAATCCGAAAATATTTATAGGATACTCAGATATAACAGCACTGCATATAGCATTTAATCAAATTTGTAATTTAGTAACTTTTCATGGAATAATGGCAGCAACAGTTTCTAATTGGGACGAATTTACATATAATTCTTTTATGGATATTTTAGATATGAAAGAAAACTTAGAACTTAAAAATCCAGAAGATGAAGAGTTATACACTTTGGTAAAAGGTAGCGCAAATGGTATTATAATAGGTGGAAATCTATCTTTAATAGCAAGCACTATAGGTACTAGTTATGAAATAGATGTAAAAGATAAAATTTTATTCATAGAAGAAATAGGGGAAAGTATATATAAGATAGATAGAATGTTAACTCAATTAGAGTTATCTGGTAAATTTAATGATTGCAAAGGTATTATATTTGGAGATTTTGAAGATTGCAATAAAGAAAGGGAAGAAGATTATGACTTATATGATTTGTTGTTAAATAAAATTAAAAAGTATAATAAGCCATGTATATATAATTTACAATCAGGTCACTGCAAACCTATGATAAGTATGCCTTTGGGTGTAAATTGTGAGTTAGATGCTACAAATAAGAAGATAATACTAACAAAATAAATATTAAAAATAAAAAACATTCGTATATATACTGTTTTTAGTATATATACGAATGTTTTTTATTATAATAATCGTGATCATTGCTATCTAATATTAGCAAAATATGATAAAATTAGACATGAATATAAATGTAATTTAAGGGGTGAATATATGTTCAATGTTGCAATAATAACTTTAAGTGACAAAGGCTCTAAAGGAGAAAGAAAAGATATAACTGGAGAAAATCTTGTTTATTTTATAAATAATGAAAATAATTATGAAGTTAAATATTATAATATGATTCCCGATGATAAAGTTATGTTGAAAAATGAAATTATAAAACTTTGTGATAGAGATATAGATTTAATATTAACTAATGGAGGAACTGGTTTTTCAAAAAGGGATATAACACCAGAAGCTACAAAAGAGGTTATAGAAAGGGAAATACCAGGTATTAGTGAATATATAAGAATGAAGTCTTCTGAAAAAATTAAAAGAGCTATACTAAGTAGAGGAATTAGTGGTATAAGAAAAAATACAGTTATAATAAACTTACCAGGAAGCCCTAAAGGTGCTATAGAAAGTATAGAGTTTGTAATAGATGTAATAGGACATGGAATAGATATATTAAAAGGTGAAGCTACGGAGTGTGCAAATGATAGACAAGTATAATAGAGAGATTGATTATTTAAGAATTTCTTTAACTGATAATTGTAATTTAAGGTGTATATATTGTATGCCAAATGATGAGAATTTTAATGGTATAAATAAAATATTAAGTTTTGATGATTATAAATTTATAATAAAATGTTTTTCAAAAGTTGGTATAAAAAAGATAAGATTTACTGGAGGAGAACCACTTCTTTATGAAAACTTAGACAAGCTTATAAAATATACAAAAGATGAATGTGGTATAGAAGATATTTGTATGACAACAAATGCTATAGGATTATATGATAAAGTAGAAAATTTAAAAAGCAATGGTCTTAAAAAAATAAATATAAGTATAGATTCTTTAAATGAGAATAAATATAAGAAGATAACTAGAGGTGGAGATTTAAAAGAAGTATTAAAAGCACTTAATAAGTGTATTGATTTAAATTTAAAAGTAAAGGTAAACTGTGTTTTAATAAAGGGATTAAATGATGATGAACTTTATGATTTTATAAATATAGCTAAATACAAAAATATAGATGTTAGATTTATAGAATTAATGCCTTTAGGTGAAGGAATTAAAATGTTTGATAAAGGATATATAAATTTAAAAGAAACTCTAGATAAGATAGATATTTTAAAAACTACAAAGTACAAAGAAAAAAGTGTAGCATCATATTATAAAATAGATAATTCAAATGGTAGGATAGGTATAATTACTCCAATGAGTTGCTCATTTTGCAGTAACTGCAATAGAGTAAGAGTAACATCAAATGGTAGTATTAAGTTATGCTTGCATTCTAGCGAAGAAATAGATATAAAGCCTTATTTAAGAGATGGAAATAAATTATTAAATGTTTTAAAAGAAGTTATATATATAAAACCAGAAAAACATAATTTAGTGGAAAATAAAAAGAGTGATACTAAGAGAAATATGTATCAAGTCGGAGGTTAATATGCTTACACATATAAATGATAAAGGATATGCTAAGATGGTAGATATAAGTGGTAAAGATGATACTACAAGAAAAGCTATAGCAACATGTAAAATATATATGAATAAAGAAACTATACAAAGAATTAAATTTGGTGGAATAAAAAAGGGAGATGTATTATCTGTAGCTCAAGTTGCAGGTATTATGGGGGCTAAAAATACTCCAATAAATATACCTATGTGTCATCAGATAAATTTAGTTGGATGTGATTTAGAATTTAATATAGATGAAGAGAAAAATTATATACAAGTGTTTGCAACTACTAAATCAGTTGGTAAAACTGGAGTAGAAATGGAAGCTTTAAGTAGTGTGTCAATAGCAGCTCTTACAATATATGATATGTGTAAAGCTATTGATAAATCTATGGTTATAAGTGAAATAAAATTAATAGAAAAAACTGGGGGAAAATCTGGGGATTATAGAATTGATGAATAGAATTTAATTGTGGTATGTATTTTTTAATATATACCATTTATTTTTATATAAAAATAAAAATTATAAAAGAGTAAACTACTATACAAATGGAATTTAATGGTATATAATTAAATTGTGTTAAATAAAAAACAAACTAGGATTTGTTTGAATACATATTATCAAGGGGGAATACAATATGAGTTATACATTTTTTATGCCAAATGTAAGTTTAATGGGACCAGGATGTGTTAAAAAAATAGCAGAGGAGATAACTTCTAGAGGACTTAAAAAAGCCTTAATAGTATGTGGAAAAAGATCTTCTAAGAGTGAAGAATTCAAAGGGGTAACTGATCTTTTAAAAGAACATAATATAGAATATGTAGTTTATGCAGGCTCTCAACCTAATCCAACAGTTACTAATGTTATGGATGGTGTTGATATATTAAAAGAAAACGATTGTGATTTTGTCATATCTTATGGAGGAGGATCTCCACATGATTGCGCTAAAGGTATAGCTTTAGTTGCAACAAATGGTGGAAATATAAAAGATTATGAAGGAATAAATAAATCTTCAAAACCTCAACTTCCACTTATATCAATAAATACAACAGCAGGAACAGCCTCAGAAATGACTGTATTTTCTATAATAACAGATGAAGAAAGACATGTTAAAATGGCTATAGTTGATAAAAATGTAACACCAATACTTGCAGTAAATGATCCTGAATTAATGGTAAGTATGCCAAAATCTTTAACTGCAGCAACAGGTATGGATGCGTTAACTCATGCAGTAGAAGCATATGTATCAAAAGCAGCAACACCAATTACAGATGCATGTGCTCAAAAGGCTATAGAATTAATAAGTAATAATTTAAGAGATGCTGTAAAAGATGGTAATAATATAGAAGCTAGGGATATGATGGCTTATGCTGAATATTTAGCAGGTATGGCATTTAATTCAGCTTCACTTGGATATGTACACGCTATAGCTCATCAACTTGGAGGATTTTATAACTTACCACATGGAGTTTGTAATGCAATATTACTTCCAGAAGTGCAAGTATTTAACTCAAAAGTAAGTAAAAATAAATTAAGAGATATTGCTAAGTTTATGGGAGTAGACACTAGCAATATGAATGAAGAAGAAGGAGCGAACGCTTGTATAAAAGCTATAAGAAAATTATCAAAAGACATAGATATTCCTTTAGGACTTAGAGAATTAGGTGTTAAGGAGGAAGATTTTGATACATTAGCTGATAATGCACTTAAAGATGCTTGTGGATTAACTAATCCTATACAAGCAACTCATCAAGATATAAAAGATATATTGACTAAATCAATGGATACTGAAGTTGAATTTGCTTAGTATATAATAGATTTTAAATAAAAAAGACTAGGATAATATCCTAGTCTTTTTTATTTAAAATTATCCAACTATACAAATTTCTTTATCATGGTGATTTAAAATTTCATGACCGTCTTTAGTTACTAAAACTAAATCTTCAATTCTAACTCCAAATTCACCTGGTAAGTATATACCTGGTTCAACAGAGAATATCATTCCTTCTTCAACACAATCAGTATTAACAGAAGATACATCTCCCATATCATGACATTCAAGACCTATAGAATGACCTGTTCTATGAGTAAAGTATTTACCGTATCCTTTTTCAGTTATATAGTCTCTAGCAGCAGCATCTATATCACAGAATCTAACTCCTGGTTTAACTAAAGCTATAGCTCTTTTATTAGCTTCAAGAACTATTTCAAATACCTCTTTAGCTTTTTGAGGAACTTCTTTATAAAATACTGTTCTAGTCATATCAGAGCAGTAATGATCTTTGATGCAACCTATATCAAGTATTATAGCATCTCCAACATTAACTTTTCTATCTCCAGGTGTACCATGTGGATCAGCACCAGTAGGACCAAAACCTATAATAGGAGAGAAAGAGAATCCATCAGCTCCTAAATCTTCATATATACCTGATAACTTATTAGCAAGCTGCTTTTCAGTTAATTCATCAGATATTAAAGCTTTAAGTTTACCCATTGCTTCATCATTTAAAAGAGAAGCTTTTCTCATTAAATCCTTTTCCTCTTCATCTTTAGAAGATCTTAATGTATCTATTATGTAAGATGAATTAACAAACTTATTTTCCTTACATAAATCCATTAAAGCTAATAAAAATCTTGATGGCCAGTTTTTATCAACACCTATAGTACCAGTTTTATCTATGTATTTAGAAATGATTTCAATAGGATTTTGAGTATCATTAAACCAAATCATTTCAACCCCTAAATCTTCACTAACAGGGAATAATTCATTTATGAACATTTTGTGATTTCCATTAACATTTAAATATAATGCTAATAGTCTTTCTCCTGGGTGTATCATTTTACCTGTTAAATAAAATATTGCATATGGATCACTAACTAACATTTGATCTATGCTATCAGCTTTCATTTTATCAAGGACAGAATCTAGTCTTTGAGTTTTCATATATCCATCTCCCTCTTAAATTATTAATTTTTACTACAACTAAATTTTACCATAAATTAGTATTAAATGGGAAAAAATTATAGGTATTTACATGTTAAGTATATAAAATGTATTTTATTAATTCTAAATTAAAAAAAGAAAGGTATCTGCTTTATATAGTATAAGATAGAGGTTAATTATAATATAAGAGATATAAAATGTAGATGATAAAGAAATTAACATTAAATAGATTAGAGATAGGATAAATCTTTTTTTATTATATTTGATTAAGTATAAATTATACTCATCGATACGTATTAATAAATTTAAGTTATTAGTAAATATATGAATTTATATTATACATAAAATCGAAAAAATTAGGAATAATTATTAAAAACAAATGAATTGGTAATATAGAATATTAATAAATTTAGATGAATGAAAATAATTATCAATTTTTATATTGTTTTTATTGATAATTGATATCAATTATGCTAGTATTATAAATAATAAATGAAAATGATTATCAGTTCGGGAGGTTTTAAATGTCTATAAAATGTGATTATTCTTGTAAAAATAATATAAATTCGTCATATATAAAATGGTTATTAGAGATTTTAGGACCAGTAATATTAGGTTCAAAACCATGTGAAATAATCAATATATCATCTAAAGATATTAAAGGTAGAGAAAAAATAAAAGATATAAAGAGTTTTTTTAAAGGTTGTTCAAAAATATCATATGAACTTATAAATTTAAGTGATGATTCTATAAGAGTTTTATTTATAAATAAAGAAGCATTAGATAATGTTTTAATTAATAAAAAATGTCTAAGTTTTTTAAGATTTTTAGGATATCCAAAAGAATACAAAATAGATATGTATATACAAAAATTAATAGAAAAATTAAAAACCAAAGATTTTCCTCATGAAATAGGTATATTTTTAGGATATCCACTTAAAGACGTAGTAGGTTTTATGGGATATGGAAGATATAAATTAAGTAAAATAAATTATTGGAATATATATGGAGATACTGAAATATCAGATAAAGTATATAATAAGTTTTTAGAACATAGAGAAAAAATGAGAACCATAATAGAATTAAATACTTTAGAAACTATAAGAGCTGCAGTTTAATTATATATTTATACTATTAATTTATATAGAAATTATGAGAATATAAAGGATTTATTGGGTAAATGTAGAATATGTAAAAAAATAAAAAATTACGGCTTAAGGAGGAAGTATGACTTATAAATTAATAGTAACAGATATGGATGGAACTTTACTTAATGGAGAACATGAAATAAGCGATGAAAATAAAAATGCATTGAAAAAAGTAGCTGACAAAGGTATAAAGGTGGCTATAGCAACAGGTAGGATATATGAATCGACTATAAAATATGCAAGAGAATTAGATATTAAAACCCCTATAATATGTTGCAATGGAGCCTTAATAAAAGAAGAAAATGGTAATGTAATTTATGTAAGCAAAATAGAGTATGATTTATGTGATAACATTATAGATATATTAGAAAAGCATAATATATATTATCAATGTTTTACAGATGATACTATATTTACTACTTATATAAATGAGTGGCTTAGAAAGTATCAAATGCAAGAAGATTTAAATATAAAAATAATAGAAAGTGATAATATAAAAGAACTTATAAAAGAAAGAGATATTTTAAAATTTTTAATAATAGAAAGTGATTTAAGTTTACTTTCTAAAGTTGAAAATGAATTGAAAAATATTAAAGATATAGAATTAACTAAATCTTTTTTTGATAATATAGAGATTATGAAAAAAGGAGTTAATAAAGGAAGTGCAGTAGAAAGTTTAGCTAAATACCTAGGAGTAGACAAAAGTGAAGTTATAACTTTTGGAGACAATCATAATGACTTATCTATGATAATGTATGCTGGTATGGGGGTTGCAATGGGAAATGCTGAAGATATAGTTAAGGAAAATTCTAACTTTATAACTGATAAAAATACTGAAAATGGAGTAGCGAAGGCTTTAGAAAATATATTAAAGATAGATTTAAAATAAAAGTATAGATATATTTATATCTATACTTTTTTTATTTGAAATCTAATTTTTATACAAATACAATTTAACATTTTTACTTATAGTTACTAAAGAAAGCTTAATTTAGAATATATAAATTACATGGTATTTTTTGTACATGATTTATTAGAATTTAATTTGATAAATTAAGCATAATAAAAATAAGTACATTTTAGAAAGGAAGATGAATAATGACTAATAAGAAAAAACAAAATTTAAGAAAAGTTGAAATTTATAATGACAATAAAGAAGAAATAGCTACTGAATTAGGTATACATGGATATGAAAATACAGAAGTAAATGCAAAGATAGCATCTCAAGGAGAAGCTAAATATAGTAAAAAAACCATGAATAGAAAAAGCCATATAGCAAATGGAAGCGGTAAATACGAAGGGAAAATGGATATATAATTTTAAAAAGACTATATAAGATTTTGCTAATTGATTTTACTTAGCAAATATTTTATGTAGTCTTTTGTTTTAAACTTTAATACTTAGAAAACTAACATAATCCATTGATATATGATATAATAATCTTATAATTAATGTATAATATTAGGAATTATATAAAGAATTAATGGAGGAGTTTATGTTAAAGAGTAATTTTACATTTAAAGGGGAAGAGGATTTAGACATATATGTATATAAATATGAGCCTAAAATTAAAGAAAATATAAAGGGCATTGTTCAAATTTCACATGGAATGTCAGAAGAAGCTAAAAGATATGAAAGGTTTGCTAGTTTTTTAAATAAAAATGGATATATAGTATATGTAAATGATCATAGAGGTCATGGTAAAAGTGTAAAGTCAATTAATGATATAGGAAAATTAGCAGATAAAGATGGACTTAACTGTGTAGTTAAAGATTTATATAAATTAACAAATATAATTAAGAAAGAAAATGATAATTTACCTATATTTTTATTTAGTCATAGTATGGGTTCATTTGCAGCTCAAAAATATATTATGAATTATAGCAGAGAAATAGATGGAGTTATACTTTCAGGAACTAATGGGTTACATGGAATAGAAGTTGATATAGGATTGATTTTATCAAAAATATTAACAAGCGTAAAAGGAAGAGATAATAAGGCATATTTGATAGATAAGCTAGCTTTTGGAAGATTTAACAAACATTTTAAACCAAATAAAACTGAGTTTGATTGGTTAAGTAGAGATGAAAAGGAAGTAGATAAGTACATAGATAATAAAAATTGTGGAGTAGTTTTTAGCAATGGATATTTTTATGATTTGTTTAGATTATTTAAAGAAATTAAAGATATAAATAATATAGATAAAGTTGATAAGAATTTACCCATATATATATTTGCAGGAGATAAAGATCCGGTTGGAAAATTTGGGAAAGGGATAATTAAGTTATATGAAAATTACAAAAAAGTGGGAATAAAAGATATTAAGTTTAAGTTATATAGCGGAGGAAGACATGAAATGCTAAATGAAATAAATAAAGAAGAAGTTATGCAGGATACTATAAAATGGCTTGATTATATAGTATCTAAAACTATGGCAAGTAGCAAAATATAGTAAAAATTTAATCTTTGATATTAAAATATCAAAGATTGTACTAAAAAGTATTTTTTTATGGTAATATATATTTATAGAGTGAATTTATAAATTATATTTTCATGGGGGGAAGAATATGGGAAACTTTAGAGTTAGAAGATGTCACAAATGCAAGTATACTTTAAAAAGTAAAAACCTTGTCCAGCTAAAAGATGGTAAGCCTTTGTGCGACATATATAAAAATGGTATACCAGATGAAATATTCTTCAAAGGGAAATACTGTAGTAAATTTGAGCTAGCATATAAATATAATATAGTCCGAATGATAGAAAATTTAATTGAAAAATTTAAAAATAGAAAATCACCCAAAGTTAAAAATAAAGATAATAACAAAAAGAGTAGAGTAATATCAATAAATAAAAATGCAAATTAGCAAATAAATTAAATAAGAATTTGAAGCTTCTATAGATGATACATTTATAGAAGTTTTTTATTTTAAAATAAAAAAACACATTAAATGACACGTATAAGTGTTAAAAAATATCACTATATGATAAAAGAAAGAGAAAAATAGCTTAGATATAGTGATACCAATGGTTTTATTACCCAGGTAATATATTTACTAAGTGTTATAGTAGCAGATAATATAATAAATACATATAATAAATTATGTTTTTATTATAAAGGGGAGATATATATGAAAGTAAGGATTAATAATGAATCATCATATATAAGAATTTTAAATGCTACACCAAATAGTAATAAGATAGATATATCTATGAATGATATATCAGTATTTTCAAATGTTGGTTATAAGGAGTTTACTCCATATACGCCTACATTACCTGGAGATTACACTGTAAAGGTTTATGAATATGGAAATCAAGATAAGCTAATACTAGAACAAGATTTAGTTATAGCAGGAGGAAATGTAGGGACTTTAGTTATAACAGGGATATTTCCTAATTTGATGATGCTTGCAGTTTTTGAAGATCCAAATGAAAGCATAGATAATGAAGAATCAAAGTTTAGGATAGCACATTTATCACCAACTGCAGAACCGATAGATTTAACAGTAAATAATGTTAAGATGATAGATGAAATACCTTTTGGGAAGAGAACTAATTATGCACAAGTTCCAAGTGGTATATATGATTTTAATATAGAAGAAAGTGATATGGGGATTTATGAAAATAGAAATAAATTAAGAGTAAATAAAAAGATACAATTAAAAGATAAAAAAATATACACTATATATGTAATTGGAGATATACCTAATATTGAAATTATACAATCTTTGGATGTAGTGACATATATGAATAAATAAATATAGAAATGTCTCAAATATTTGAGACATTTCTTAATATAAATTAATTAGGAGATAAACAAACTATGAATATGTATCGAATAAAAGAAAATTTATTTAAATTTCCTTTAATATACAATACTGTAAAAGCAAATCTAAAGGATAGAGATATATTTAGTGAAGATATAAAATATGGAAACCATAAAAGACAATATTATAGGGTTTTTAATTATAAGGAAAATAATCCTATAATATTTTTTGTACATGGTGGTAGTTGGTGGCATGGTAGCCCTAGAAGGTATTCTTATGTTGGAAAATTTTTTTATAAAAAGGGATATAATGTAGTTTTAATTTCATATAGGCTTGTTCCATATTTTACATACCCATCACAAATAGAGGATATATTTAAAGGGTTTAAGCATTTCCTAAGCAATAAATATGTTAAAGGAAATAGAGATAAGATATATGTTGTTGGATTTTCAGCAGGAGGAGAGCTTGCAGCTAATCTAGTGTTTAATAGATGTTTTCATAAAAAATATAATATAGATAGAAATATATTTAAAAAGTTTGTATCTATATCAGGGGTATTAGATTTTAGTAAATGTACTCAAAGATATGCTAAGGCAATTATAAAAAATTATATAAATAATAAAGATTTTAATTTAAAGAATCCAATTAATTTGATTAAAGGCGATGAACAAATACCTGTACTTTGCATACATGGAAAACAAGATACCCTAATAAACCCTAAGTGTTCTATTAGTTTCATAGAAAAAATTAATAATTCAAAATTAACTAGATTAGTTCTATTAGATAATATGTATCATAGTAATATTTTAAATATAATAAGAGGGAATGAGAGTAAAGAGTCGAAGATAATTTTAGACTTTTTAAACTAGAGAAAAGGGGCAATAAAATTGAAAGAATATAAAAATATACAAAATAGAAACTATCTTGTAGACAATTTAAAAGTTATCTTGATATTTGCAGTTGTATTTGGGCATACAATAGAATACTACATAAATCAAAATTACATATTAAGAGGTGCATATATATATATTTATATATTTCATATGCCACTATTTGTATTTATATCTGGGTACTTATCTAAAAAAAGTACAAAATCTAATGAAGATATAGTTAGAAAACTTTTAATACCTTATATATTTTTTAATACACTTTGGTATATTGGAGTATATTTAGCTACAGGAATAAATATGTTTTCTATAGTATATCCAGGATGGACTTTATGGTATCTAATTAGCTTGTTTTTTTGGAGGCTATCACTTAAATATATAACAAATATAAAATTTATAATTCCTATTAGTTTTATATTAGGATTATTGATAGGATTAGATAAGATGGGCGAAGATTTTTTATCACTATCTAGGACTATAGTATTTTTACCATTTTTTCTTATAGGGTATTACACAAATGAAACTTATTTTAAAAAAATAAATAATATTAATAAAGGTATTGGGAGTTTTATAGTTATTATATTTATAATAATAGCTATGTATATAGCAAAATATGAAATAATAGATTATAAATTTTTATACAATTCTCATGCATATGACACTAATAATCTTAGTGTGCTTGAAGGCATTATATCAAGAATTATATTATATATATCTTCGATTATACTTAGTGTGGGAGTAATAAGTTTAATGCCATCTAAGAAGGTTTTTTATAGTAAATATGGTAAAAACACCATGAATGTATATGTATTTCATATATATTTAATTGTAATTGTATTAGGAATCATACCGAGATGGGATATTAATTTAATTTCAAATATTATAATACTTATAAGTCCAGTTATAATATTTGCTATACTATCATTGGAATTTGTAAAAAAAATATATGATTTTATATTTAATCCTATTAATAATATATTTGGATATATTTTAAGTTTAATAAAAAGTTTATATTATAAATTTGTAAAAATATAAATATCAAAAATAATAGACGGGTAAATACCCGTCTTATAAAAGGAGAATGATAAATGCTAAGTTATTAAAATGCAATATAACTAGTTATAGTTTAGACAGTAAATTTAAAAATATACATAATGTATAGATTATAAAAAGTAGAAGTGTTATAATATTCAAAATATAAGATAAATCGTAAATAAAGGGGAATCATATGAAAAAAATAATTAAAACAATTATAATAGCTATATCTATTGTGACTTTAGGTTTAATGATAGGATGTTCTAAGAAGTCTATAAGTAGTAAAGAAGCTACGAATGAACCTCTAGACCCTCCCAAAGAATTACCCATAGCTACTATAAAAGTAAAAGACTATGGAATCATAGAAGCTGAATTATATCCTCATTTAACACCTAATACTGTAAATAACTTTATAGAATTAGCAAATAATAAGTTTTATGACGGTTTGATATTTCATAGGGTAGTAAGAAATTTTGTTATACAAGGTGGAGATCCTGAAGGAACTGGAATCGGTGGACCTGGATATTCTATTAAAGGAGAGTTTGAAGACAATGCATTTAAAAATGATATAAAACATGAAAGAGGAGTGTTGTCTATGGCTAGGAGTCAACATCCAGATTCAGCAGGTAGCCAGTTTTTTATAGTAACTAAAGATTCACCAAGTTTAAATAAGAAATATGCTGCTTTTGGAAAAGTTATAAAGGGTATGGATGTAGTAGATAAAATAGAAAGTGTAAAAGTTAGTGATCAAGAGAAACCAATTAAAAATATTGTTATAGAAAGTATAAGAGTTGACACAAAAGGAATTAATTACAAAAAAGCTGAAAAAATAAAATAATAAAACAAGGGCATTTTATATGCCCTTGTTTTATTTAATAATATAAGTAAAACGAAAAAGTATTGAAAATACATTGATAAATAGTATACTATAGAAGAATAATTTAAATTATTAGGAGAAATAGTATGGATATATTAAGTAAAAGACAAAAAGATATATTACAATATACCTTTTTATTATTTTTAATAGTATTAACTACTTATATTGTATCAACTACATTAGACATAAGTATATTACCAGATATTATAAAAATAATAGATTTTAAATACATATTATTGGGATTTGGATTAGTTTTATTATATATATTATTGGAAGGATATATTATAAAAATAATATTAAATTCTATACACAATACAAAATGTAAATTTTTAGGATTTAAGGTTGGAACAATAGGTTTATATTACAACTTAGTAACTCCATTAGCATCTGGAAGTCAACCTATGCAAGTTTATGTACTTAATAAATTCAACGTACCTATTAGTAAAGCAATAGCTGTGATAGTTAATAAGACTGTAGTGTTTCAAACTATAGTCACTGTATATACGGGGATATTATTACTTATAAATTGTATTTATTTAAAAAATCAAATGAATTCTATAATGTTATTGATATCTACAGGAATGATTATGAATATAATAATGCTAAGCTTTGGATTTTTAATAATATATAATCCTAAAAAAACTAAATTTATAGTTAATTTAATTTTAGACATATTAAAAAAAATAAAGATTTTAAAAAAATTAGAAAATAAAAGAAATAATATTGATAAATTTATAGATGAATACTATTATTCTGTGAGGCTATTTTTAAAAGACAAAAAAAATTTAATAAAAGCATTAACGCTTACTATTATTCAATTAACTTTCCACTTTAGTATAGCTTATTGTATATACAAATCTTTTAACTTAACGTCAGCATCATTTATACAAATGGTAGCACTACAAGCTTTTTTATATATGGCTGTATCACCAGTTCCAACTCCTGGAAATGTAGGAGCTAATGAAATTGTATTTTTTACAATTTTTAAAGGTATATTCCCAAAAGACTTAATAGGGTATTCTGTATTTGTATATGGAATATTTGTATATTACTTTATATTACTATTTTGTGGTATATGTACGATTATAATTCATTATAAAATGAAAAAATGCAAGGCAAGTTATAGTAAATATATATATTAATATTTAAAAAGAAAAGTATTTAAAAATACTTTTCTTTTTAAATATAGAAAAAATTATAAGTTTAAAATAAACATCATATGGACATTCTAGTATTAAATGATATAAAAAGGAAGGTAATTATATGTCCAATAAAAAAAATGTTGATATAAAAAAAGAAGAAATAGATAATAATGTAAAAGTAAAAGAATTATTAAAAGAAAACAATAGTACAGAAGAAATAGCAAATGAAATATCACAAAATAAAAAGATAGCAGATATATT
Organism: Paeniclostridium hominis; assembly: GCF_014306135.1. Classification (NCBI taxonomy): domain Bacteria; kingdom Bacillati; phylum Bacillota; class Clostridia; order Peptostreptococcales; family Peptostreptococcaceae; genus Paeniclostridium; species Paeniclostridium hominis. The sequence goes on along the minus strand of NZ_JACRWD010000001.1, from coordinate 1,198,893 downwards.
AGGAAATAGATTAGCAAGTAAGAATTTTTTTCCTCCATGCTAAATCAATTTTAAGGAGTGAAGCATATGACAGAAAATAGATTTAAAAAAGGACAATATGATGATGCTTTACAATATACAAAAGATATTTTAAGTAATAGTTCATCTATAAATGAGATAATAAGTAAAAATAACATAAAAGAACATGTTAGTAAAAGTTTAAAAATCAATATAAACAATAAAAAATAGATAAAAAGCTCTTACATATTTATAATGTAAGAGCTTTTTAATTTAAATCCGTACTATTTATTAAAAAAATAGAAAAAAATTCGTATTTTATATTGATAAAAACTTAAAAACTGTTATAATTAACTTATAAATACGAATATTAATTATTGAATTGACTATTAATATACGATAAATAAGGGGGAGAAATTAATTTATGAATGATAAAAATTCAGTTATCTATCAATTAGACGGTAGGCCTAGATTAAAAGAGGCTATACCACTAGGGTTACAGCATGTGCTTGCAATGTTTGTTGGAAATGTAACACCACTAATAATAATTTCTGGAGCTCTTGGTCTTAGTTTAGAAGATAAAACTATGCTGGTTCAATGTGCTATGTTAGTATCGGGATTGGTAACATTAGTTCAATGTTATAGGATAGGTCCATTTGGAGCAAAACTTCCTATAGTCATGGGGACTAGTTTTGGGTTTGTATCAGTTGCAACTGCAGTAGGAAGTAAATATGGATATGAAGGTATATTAGGGGCTTGTTTAGCTGGAAGTATGATTGAGATATTATTTGGTACATATGTAAAAAAAATAAGAAAGTTTTTCCCTCCAGTTGTAACAGGTACTGTAGTATTAGCAATTGGAATATCTTTACTACCTACAGGAATTAATTATTTCGCAGGCGGGGTTGGAGCAAGTGATTTTGGATCTATGTCTAACTTATTGTTAGGAAGCATAGTATTGATAACGGTGTTATTTTGTAAGCAGTATACAAAAGGGATAACTAGTATTGCATCAATATTAATAGGACTTTTAGTAGGATATATAGTAGCTATACCTATGGGTAAAATAGATTTTTCTCAAATATCACAAATGTCTTTAGTTTCTATACCTACACCACTACAATTTGGGTTTGAATTTCATATAGATGCTATATTTGCATTTGTATGTATGTTTATAGTATCAGGGGTTGAAACTGTTGGAGATATAACAGCTATAGCTCATTCTGGAATAGGACGTGATGCTAAGGATGAGGAAATATCAGGAGGAGTAATGGCTGATGGATTTGGAAGTATGATATCAGCACTATTTAATTCTATGCCAACTACATCATTTGGGCAAAATGTAGGACTTATAGCTATGACTAAAGTTATAAATAGACATGTAGTTGCAACAGGAGCTATATTTTTAATACTAGCTGCAATATTTCCTAAATTTGGAGCTATAATATCTTTAATGCCATCAAGTGTATTAGGAGGGGCAAGTGTAATGATGTTTGCTATGATTGCAGTAAGTGGAATAAAGCTTATAACATCAGAGCCTTTGAATAACAGAAATAGTACAATAGTTGCAGTAGCACTAGGTATTGGGGTTGGATTATCTTTAGTTCCTGATGTATTATCTAAAATGCCAGAATCTATAAAACTTATATTTGGAGATTCGGGACTTATAGTAGTTGCTATTATAGCTATACTTTTAAATATAGTATTACCTAAAGAAAATACAGAATTAAAAACGAAAATAGAAGTTGGAAATTCTAATACACAAGTTTCATAAAATAAAGTTTAAACGTTAAATTGTAAAATAATATTAACGAACCTCCTAAAATTTATTTCATATATTTAAGTAAAAATAAATTTTAGGGGGGTTTTTTATGGAAACATCTATTCATACTATAGCTAGTAATAATTTGCTAATATTATTTTCAATAGTTGCTATGACGGGAATAGTATGTAGTAAGTTAAGTGAAAAAATAAATATACCTGATGTAGTATTATTTCTTATTGCAGGTATATTTATAGGACCGTCAGTTTTCAAATTTATAGATATAAGTGCATACCAAATTGAAAATCAATTAATACTTACCTTTGGATCTGCATTTATTTTATATTTAGGAGGAAAAGAAATCAGCTTAAAAGTATTGAAAAATGTTAGGATAACAGTATTGTTATTATCTACATTAGGAGTAATAGTTTCTACCTTTATGATGAAAGAAGTAGTAGGATTAACATTTGAAGTAAGTTCTATGACTGCATTATTATCAGGAGCTATAATTGCATCTACAGATCCTGCTACTTTAGTACCAATTTTTAATAGTATTAAAATTAAAGACAAGGTTAAGCAAACTGTTATAAGTGAGTCTGCATTTAATGATGCAACAGGAGCGATATTAACATCTGCTGTACTAGCTATAATATTATCTGGAAAATTTTCAATTAAAGAAAATTTATATAGTTTAAGTACGATGGTTATTGTAGGAATAATAATTGGTATAATGACAGGAATTTTATTATTGAAGCTAGTAAATGATAAACCTTATGGCATATTAAAAGACTTTGCTCCTATAATTTCAATAATATCTGTTATAATTTCATATGAGTTATCTACTAAATTAGGTGGTAGTGGGTATATGTCATGTTTTATAGTTGGTATTATAAATGGAAATAAGAAAAACTTTAATATATGGTTAACTCAAAAATCATATGATGCAGATGTACATGTTGTAGAAACATTAGGAACTATTTGTAGAATGATGATTTTTATAATATTGGGTAGTCAAGTTGACTTACAAATTTTAATAAAATATTTTGTTCCATCTGTAGTTTCTGTTATATGTCTTATTTTTATAGTTAGACCTGTCAGTGTAATACTATGTACGATATTTGATAAAAATGCCAATTGGAGTAAAAAAGAAATTTTATTTATGATGTGGGTAAGAGAAACAGGGGTAATTCCTGCAGCACTTTGTGGTATAATTACATCTATGAAAATACCAGGATATGAAGTAATATCATCAGTTGTATTTATGACTATATTAATAACATTAATAATTCAAGGTAGTACTACTAAATATATAGCAAATAAATTAGGGTTATTAGAATTAGATAATGAGTAAATATATAAATTTTTCCTTATATATTTGTTTTATCAAATATATAAGGAAAAGTATTAAGTATGTTATAATTAATGAAAAATTATATATATAAAATGGACAATTAAGAGGGAGGAAGAGTATGTTTACACTTACTGAAATAGTACAGCCAAGCACATTAGAAGAAGCCTACTCAATATTAGTTAAAAGAAAGACTAATCAAATTCTTGGAGGAACAGCTTTTTTAAGAATGGGTAATAAAAGAATAGGGACAGGTATAGAACTTTCAAATTTAAATCTAGATTATATAAGAGAAGATGACAAATTTGTGGAAATAGGCTCTATGACTACACTTAGAAGTTTAGAAACTAGTGATATTATAAATAATAATTTTAGTATATTAAAAGATGCTGTTAGAGATATAATTGGGGTTCAATTTAGAAATGTAGTAACAGTAGGTGGGAGTGTATTCTCAAAGTATGGCTTTTCTGATTTAATAGTAGCACTACTTTGCTTAGACACAGAAGTTGAAACTTATAAAGGTGGAAGGATATCTTTAGATGAGTTTTTAAATAAAGAATATGAAAAAGATATATTAACTAAAATATACATAAAGAAAAATAATAAAAAAGCAGTGTATAAATCTATGAGAAATGCTAAAAGTGATTATCCAATACTTAATGTGTCTGTATCTAAAATAGACAATAACTTTAAAATATGTGTAGGTGCAAGACCACAAAGAGCTAAAGTAGCAATAAAAACTAGTGGATTTTTATCAAACAACGAAATAAATGATAAAAATATTGATATTGCTTTAGATATGATGGTAGATGAAATTAGATTTGGTTCTAATATGAGAGCATCAAAAGAATATAGGCTACAAATAAGTAAAGTATTAGTTAAAAGAGCAATCATGGAGGTTACAAAATGCTAGTAGAACTTGAAGTAAATGGAAAATTAAGAAAGCTTGATATAGAGCCAGAAGAGTATTTAGTAGATAGCTTAAGAAAACTAGGGAACTTAAGTGTAAAAAGAGGTTGTGATACAGGATGTTGTGGGCTTTGTTCTATTTGGATAGATAAAAAACCTACATTATCTTGTGCAACATTAACAGTTAGAGCTTTAAATAAAGAGATAACAACTATAGAAGGATTAGAAAAAGAAGCTAGTGAATTTGCTGAAATTTTAGTTAATGAAGGCGCAGAACAATGTGGTTTTTGTTCGCCAGGATTTATAATGACAGTTTTAGCTATGAAAGAAGAACTTAACAATCCTACAGAAGAAGAGATAATACATTACTTAACTGGAAATTTATGTAGATGTACAGGGTATATGGGACAATTAAGAGCAATCAAAAGATATCTGGGGGTAAAGTAAATGAAAATAGTTGGAAAAGGAATACATAAAATAGATGGAATGGCTATAGCTACAGGAAAACCAGTTTATACTGACGATTTAGCATCTAAAGATGCTTTAGTAGTGAAAATATTAAGAAGCCCACATGCATATGCAAAAATAAAAAATATAGATACTTCAAGAGCATTAAAAATAGATGGAGTTGAATGTGTTTTAACGTATAAAGATGTTCCCAATAATAGATTTACACTAGCAGGACAATCCTATCCAGAACCATCTCCTTATGATAGATTAATACTTGAAGATACTGTTAGATATATTGGAGATGAAGTTGCTATAGTTGCGGCAATAGATGAAAAAACTGCTGTAAAAGCTATGAAAATGATAAAGGTTGAATACGAAGTATTAAAACCTGTAATAGATATGGAAAAAGCTATAGATAATGAAGTAGTAGTACATGATGAAGATGTCCACTGTAATTTTGATATAGGTATGGAAAGAACAAGAAATATAGTGGCAAAACACTTATATGAAAAAGGTAATATAGAAGAAGAATTAGAAAAATGTGATTTAGTAGTTGAAGAAACATATTATACTCAAGCTCAAGCCCATGCTATGATGGAAACTTATAGAGCATATAACTATTTAGATCATAATGGCAGATTAGTAGTAGTTAGTTCTACTCAAATTCCATTTCATGTAAGAAGACATCTATCTAGAGCTTTAAATATACCTTCAAGTAAAATAAGAGTTATAAAGCCGAGAATAGGAGGAGGATTTGGTGGTAAGCAAACTGCTTGTGTTGAAATATTCTCAGCTATAGTAACGCTTAAGACAGGTAAACCTGCAAAATTAATATATGATAGAAAAGAAACTTTTAACTGCTCTACAAGTAGACATGCAATGAAATTAACTGTAAGAATGGGAGCTACTAAAGAAGGAGTAATAAAAGTTATAGATATAGATGCATTATCTGATACAGGAGCATATGGAGAACATGCTTCAACTACATTTGGTTTAGTTGGAGAAAAAACTATGCCAATGTATAATAAGTTAACTGCATCAAGATTTAAAGGTAATGTAGTATACACAAACAAAATGCCAGCTGGAGCACTTAGAGGTTATGGTGCAACTCAAGGATGTTTTGCTGTAGAATCAACTATAAATGTTTTAGCTCATAAGTTAAATATGGATCCAACTGAAATAAGACTTAAAAATATAGTTAAAGAAGGGGAAACTAGTTTTGCTTATAATAAAACATTAAATAGTGTAGATTTAGTAAATTGTATAAAAAAAGGTAAAGAACTTATAAAATGGGATGAAAAATATCCTTCTAAAAAAATGAATAATGGCAAAATTAGAAGTGTAGGAATGGCGCTAACTATGCAAGGGTCTGGTATTGCAGGAATAGATACTGCCAGTGCAGAAATTAGGTTAAATGATGATGGAAACTATACATTATTAATAGGATCAACAGATATGGGAACGGGAAGTGACACAATACTTTCTCAGATGGCTTGTGAAATACTTGAAACTTCTATGGAGAAAATAAATGTTATATCGGCAGACACTGATGTAGTTCCATATGATCCAGGTTCATATGCATCATCTACTACATATGTAACAGGTATGGCAGTTGTTAAAGCAGCTACTAAGCTTCGTGAAAAGATAATCGAAGTTGGAGCTAAAAGACTGGGCATAGATAAAGAATATGCTGAATTTGATGGAGAGTATGTGCACAGTGAATGCAATAAAATATCTGTGTTTGATATAGCTGTTGACTTTACAGTTGGCCCAGAAAAAGAGCAATTAATAGGTTATGCTTCTCATGGAAGTGAAGTGTCTCCACCACCTTTTATAGCAGGATTTGTTGAAACTGAAATGGATATAGAAACAGGAAAATATAAGATATTAGATTATGTAGCAGTTGTAGATTGCGGAACAGTTATAAATAAAAAATTAGCTAAAATTCAAGTTGAAGGTGGAATAGTTCAAGGTATAGGAATGGCTATGTTTGAAGAAGTTAGACATACGGATAACGGACAAATGGATACAAATACATTTATGCAGTATAAAATACCTGCTAGATGTGATGTTGGTAATGTAATAGTTGATTTTGTAGAAACTCATGAGCCAACAGGTCCATTTGGAGCTAAATCTGTAGGAGAGGTAGTTATAAATACACCATTACCAGCTATACAAGAAGCTGTTTATAATGCTTGCAAAGTTAGGGTAAATAAACTACCTATAACACCTGAGAAAGTATTTTTAGGAATGCATAAATAATATAAAAAAGTTAGGATATATATCCTAACTTTTTTATTAACAGTCAATCCAAGTAGATTTACCTGTATATATAAATTCTGTATGCTTACACTTAGGGCATACATATATTTCAAACATTAAGTGCTCTTCCACATCAAATATAGCTTTTAAAAAACCTCTATTAGCTTCTTGTGAATCAAATCTATACTCTTTTAAGAATTTAATTTCAGTATTACATCTTAGACATTTCATATGATTACCCCCTAAATAATTGTTAAAATAATTATAAACTATATATTTGTGTAATTGGTTTCAATATAGTTACATATAATTAAAAGATAAAATAGAGGATTGTAGATAAATTTGTAGTATATAAAATTCTAATAAATACATATTTTCAAATTTAATTTTATATAAATTGAAAAGAGGGATATTATGAGTAGAGAACATGATGTAGTTAAGTCAAGTCATAGAGCATACACTAAAAATTCATTGATAAAAGATTTTAAAAGTATGGGTATTAAAAAAGGGATGACTATAATAGTTCACTCATCACTTAGTTCTATAGGGTGGGTTTGTGGAGGTCCTATAGCTGTTATAGATGCACTTATAGAGGTTATAGGAGAAGATGGAAATATAGTTATGCCTAGTCATAGTGGAGATTACTCTGAGCCTTCTTATTGGTGTAATCCTGAAGTACCAAAAAAATGGTATGAAATTATTAGAGAAGAGATGCCAGCATTTAACCCAAAAACAACTCCATGTAGAGGTATGGGAATAATAGCCGAGACTTTTATTAAATATGAAGGAGTTAAGAGAAGTCACCATCCACAAGTATCATTTAGTGCTTATGGCAAGGATAAAAATTTTATAATTGAAAATCATAGTTTGGAATATGGATTGTCAGAAAATTCACCAATTGCTAGACTATATGATTTAGATTCATATGTATTATTACTTGGAGTACCATATGATAACAATACATCGTTTCATTTAAGTGAATATAGAAGTGAATGTAGAGAAAAATTTATATCTGGAGCTCCTATAGTTGAGAATGGTAAAAGAGTTTGGAAAGAGTTTTATGACTTGGAATTAGATTCTGATGGTTTTGGGTACATAGGAGAGTTATTTGAAAAAAATTATAAAGTTGTAAATTATAAAATAGGCAATGCTAATTGTAAGCTATTTTCTCAAAGAGAATGTGTAGATTTTGCAACAAAATTTTTATCGCAAAAAAGTTAAAAGATTATGAAAATTATGGGAATTAAGATATAGAAATGGTTAAATTTATGTTATACTTATAATAATATAGGGAAATGGGGGGATATTAATGAAAAATATAGATTTAAGTAAACTAAGTATAGTGGATGATTTCAATTTAATTAATAGTCTTGTTGCAATGACTAAAGTTTATAAAAATATAGAAAATAAGGATATACCTAGAATTGAAGAATATATACAAAATAAATTTACAGATAAAGAATTACTTGAAATAGGTTTAGATATAGTGAAAAATAAACAAAATAATATGAGTTATGAAGATATAGAATATATAGCTAAAAAAAAGTTAAATGAATATATGGATAAAAAGGATGCACAAAGAGAAGCATTAAAAGTTTAAATATTATATAAATCTAATAAAAAATAAATAAAAGCTATACGAAAGATTAGATTTTCGTATAGCTTTTATTTATTTTTTATATTTCTGTAGTATTAACTTTATTATCATCATAGCTTACCCAGTCACTAAAACTACCAGTATAAAGCTTATGTTTAATACCTGCCTCACTAAGTGCTAAACTATTAGGGCAAGCTGTTACACCAGAACCACAGTAAACTATAACTTCATTATAATCATTTAATTTACTAAAATGTTTTTTTAATTCATCTACAGATTTTAATTTAAAACTATCATCTTTTTTATCTAATATATCCATCCAGAAGTAATTTAAGGCACTTGGAATATGACCTGCTCTTTTGTCAACTGGTTCAAACTCTCCTAAATATCTTTTATGCTCTCTAGAATCAACTATAGCTACATCATCTTTATATAATCTTTCTTTTACATAATTCATATCAACTCTCATAGAGTCATTTACCCTAACTTCAAAAGAACCTTTTTTAATCTCGGGTATTTTATCATCAGTAATACCACCAATTTTTATAAACTCATTTATTCCACCGTTTAATACATAGACTTCACTGTGGCCTAAATACTTTAATATCCACCATAATCTAGAAGGACCAGCTAAATCACCTTCATCATAACAAACTATTAAAGAATCATTATTTATACCTAAGTTTTCAAATGTATTTTTTAAGCTTTCTGAACCTGGGATTGGATGTCTACCACCATGAGCTTTGACTTCGCTAGATAGTTCAGTTTCTAAATCTACTCTTACTGCACCTTTTATATGATTTTTTTCATAACTTCTTTTTCCATATTCTTTATCCATTAAATCAAATCTACAATCGACTATAACTAAATTTTCATTATTTAAATTTTCTTTCAACCATTTAGCATTAACTAAGTTTGTCATAAAATTTCCTCCTAAGTATATATTAATTAGGTAATGGTTTTCATATCATTACCTAATTAATATATACTTAGATTGAAGAAATTTCAATACATTATAAAATTTACTTAAAATACTGAAAATAATAACTTTTTTAGATTTCTAAAAAAACGTTTAACTTATTGGAATAATATGTTAGAATGTTTACAAGAAAAGAAACCTTGTATACTAAATACAGCAAAATACTATTCGTGACAATTAGGAGGTTAAGAGATGAAATTTTCTTCAAGAATAAAATCAGTAGAAGCTTCAACTATAATGGAGCTATTAACTTATGCAGCACAAGCTAAAAAACAAGGAAAAAAAGTATATCATTTAAATATAGGTCAACCAGATATAAAGACTCCAGAAAACTTTTTTGAAGCTATATCTAATGACAGGGAAAACGTATTAGAGTATGCTTTATCAGAAGGGTTACCAGAACTTAGAGAAGCTATACAAAAGTATTATAAAGAATACGATATAAACTTTGATATAGAAGATATATTAATATTAAATGGTGGTAGTGAAGCTTTATTTTTCACTATGATAACATTATGTAATGAAGGGGATAACATATTAGTACCTGAACCATTTTACTCAAACTATAACAGCTTTGCAAATGCAGTTGGAGTTGAAATAAAACCTATAACTACACTTGCAGAAAACGGATTCCACTTACCTGCTAAAGAGGAAATCGTATCTAAGATAGATTCAAATACTCGTGCTATATTATTCTCAAATCCAGGAAATCCAACTGGAGTAGTTTACACTAAAGAAGAGATAAAAATGATATCTGATATAGCTAAGGAAAATGATTTATGGATAATAGCAGATGAAGTTTACAGAGAGTTTGTTTATGAAGGTGAATATACTAGTTTAGGTAATGTTAAAGAAGTAGAAGATAGAGTTATAATAGTAGACAGTGTATCTAAAAGATATAGTGCATGTGGAGCTAGAATAGGTTCGCTAGCTTCTAAAAATAAAGAATTTATGGGCGAAATATTAAAACTTTGCCAAGCTAGATTATCAGTTCCTACATTAGAGCAAGTGGGAGCAGTAGAACTTTATAAAACTCCAAACTCTTATTTAAAAGAAGTAAATGAAGAGTATAGAGAAAGAAGAGATGTATTATATAATGAGCTTATAAAAGTACCTGGAGTTATATGTAAAAAACCAACAGGGGCATTTTATATAGTTGCTAAATTACCAGTAAAAAGTGCTGATGATTTTGTTAAATGGATGTTAAGTGACTTCGAAATAGATGGAGAAACTGTAATGCCTTGTCCAGCAGAAGGATTCTATAAAACAGAAGGTCTTGGAGTTGATGAGATAAGACTTGCTTACATACTAAATAAAGAAGACTTATCTAAAGCAGCTAAGATATTAAAAGAAGGATTAGAAGCTTACTTAAATTTAAATAAATAAATTATAAAAGACTTATACATTTGTATAAGTCTTTTTAATATAGGAAAATACTATGATATAACAAAATATGTGTCTTATACAATTTGATTGTGTATAAGAATTCATTTTTTGAATAGATTTGATATGGGGTGATTTTTTGAATATTGAACTATTTTTACAATTATCATGTGGTATTTTCTGGATTATGACTTATATAATAATAATCTATAAAAGTTTTAAAGATAAAACTTGCGGAATGCCTTTATTTGCATTAGCTCTTAATTTAGCTTGGGAATTTACATTTAGCTTTATATATCCACCAGAAAATTTACTAATGGCTAGAATTATGTTCATTTTATGGTTAATTCTTGATTTAATAATATTATATACATTTTTTAAATATGGATATGAAAATTTAAAATATAAAAATCTTATAACTAAGAAAGAACTAAATATATTTGCTATACTAGATATATTATTTTTAATAATATTTATAATTTTATTTGTTAATGATATTTCAATTTTATATGAAAATAGTATAGTTCAAGCATCAGGATTTATTGCAAACTTACAAAATTTAATTATGTCTATATTATTTGTCAACATGATTTTAAATAGAGGAAATACTTTAGGTCAATCAATATTTATAGCAATCTTTAAGTGGATTGGAACTTTAGCTATAGCTATTTTAAAATTTTCTAATATGTTACCATCAACAAATACAGAATTACTTATTATAATGTTAATTCAAGTGTTTGACATAATTTATATACATCTAACTTATAAAATTTCTAATAGAAAATGCAATTGAAAATTTAGACATATTAATATAAAATCTAAAATATATAAAATATGCTTTGGGGGAGGAAATTATATGTCTAATGAAGTTTTTAATAAGGGAGTAAATCGAATAGGGACAAATTCAGTTAAATATGATAAATATAAAGAAAATTTTAATACAGATAGAGATGATATAATTCCTATGTGGATTGCTGATATGGACTTTGAAACTTGCGATGAAATAACAAAAGCTTTAATTAAAAAAGTATCAACTGGAAATCTTGGATACGATACAGTAAAAGGTTATAAAGAAGCAGTCGTTAATTGGATGAAAAAAAGACACGATTTAGATATAAATACAGAAGATATAGTATATACACCTGGAGTTGTGACAGCTATAAACTTTTTACTTAAAATTCTTGTAAAAGAAAATGATAAAGTATTAGTACAATCACCCGTATATCATTCTTTCTTTAGAGTATTAAATGAAAATAAATGTGATATAATTCAAAGTGAATTAGTAATAAATGATAACAGATATGAGATAGATTTTAATGAATTTGAAAGAAAAATAGCTACAGGGGTTAAGGTATTTATATTATGTAACCCTCACAACCCTATAGGTAGGGTATGGACGTTAGAGGAACTTGAAAGAATAGTAGAAATATGTGAAAGCTACAAAGTATTTATAATAAGTGATGAAATACATTCTGACTTGATATTTAAAGGATATAAACATAATTCTTTAACAAAAGTAGCTCCATATTATAAAGATAATATAGTTACGTTAACAGCACCTAGCAAAACGTTTAACTTAGCTGGATTATACACATCAAATGCTATTATAACTAATGAAAGTTTGAGAAATGAATATAAAAAATTATTTTCAACAGAACCTAATGTACTTGGTGCTGAAGCTTTAATAGCAGCATATAATAAAGGCGAGTCTTGGCTTGATAGACTTCTTATCTACATTGAAAATAATTATAATTATGTAGTTAAATATATAAGTGAAAATATACCTAAGATTAAAGTAATAAAACAAGAAGGAACTTTCTTAACTTGGCTAGATTGTAGAAATTTAGGTCTAGATGATGAAGATTTAGCAAGATTTTTTATAGATAAAGCAGGATTAGCATTAAGTAGTGGAATAGGATTTGGAAATGGTGGAAGTGGATTTATGAGAATGAATATAGGTTGTCCTATATCAACTATTAAAGAAGCTTTAAATAGAATTAAAGAAGCAGTAGATGCTATATAAATACTGGAGGAGTATATGCTAAAAAAATTACTAGAGATAAAAGAAAAAGATATTATAACTGTTGTTGGAGCAGGAGGAAAAACTTCTTTGATAACCTATTTAACTAAAGAATTCTCTAGTGATTATAAAGTTTTATTAACTACTACAACTAAGATATATTTACCTAAGAAAAGTGATTACAATAATATTATATTAATTGACGAGAGTAATACCCTTATTATTAATAAGGGTATTACTCTTTGTGGTAAATATATAAATAAAGAAAAAAAGGTAGTAGGTTTAAATTTTAATGAACTAGATAATATATTAAATAAATTTGATATAAGTTTTATAGAAGGTGATGGTTCTAAAAGAAAAAAGCTAAAAGGATGGAGAGAGGATGAACCACTAGTACATCCCATGACAACTAAAAATATAGGTATAGTAGATATAAGTTCATTTAATATGGATATAAATAATGAAAATATACATAGGCTAGATAAATTTTTAAGTATATGCGGTAATTATACTGATAAAGTTAACTTAGAAAACCTTAAAAATATAATTTTAAATAAAGATGGTTTATTTAAAAATTCAGTAGGAGAAAAAATATTATTTATAAATAAGGTTGATGATAGATTTAAAGAGGTTTTAGCTAAAGATTTAATAAAACTTATTAGAAAGGAAGATGACAGTATAAAAATAATATATGGTAGCTTAATTAAAAATTATTACACGAAAGGATAATTATGATAAATGCAATAGTAATGGCATCCGGTTTTTCAACTAGAATGGGTAATAATAAATTATTACTGGAGTATAGAGGAAAAACTATTATTGAAAATACTTTAGATATATTGAAAAAAAGTAATTTTAAAGAAATTATAGTAGTAAGTCAATATGAAGAAGTTTTAAGCATAGCAAGTAAATATAGTTTTAAAACAGTATTAAATAAAAAAGCTTACTTAGGTCAAAGTGAATCTATAAAGTTAGGAATAAAAAATAGTAGTGAATGTGAGGGATATATGTTTTTTGTAGGAGACCAACCACTGCTAAATAAAATGGATATAGATAATCTTATAAGATGTTTTAAAGATAACAATAAATATATAATAATTCCTAAGTATGAAAATAAGACAGGGAATCCAGTTATATTTCCTAAATGCTTAAAAAATAAATTACTAATGTTAAAAAATGACGAAAAAGGTAAGAAAGTAATAAGTGAGTATGATAAAATAAAATATATATATGTAAAAAGAGAAACTTTATTAGATATAGATACTAAAAAAGATTATGAGAACTTAATAAATATATACAACAGTTAGTGGAGGGGTTATGAAAAAAATAAAGACAGTAGATTCTGTAGGCCATGTATTATGTCATGATATAACGCAGATAATACCTGGAGAATTTAAAGGAAGAGCATTTAAAAAAGGACATGTAGTAAAAGAAGAAGATATTAAAAAACTTCTATCATTAGGTAAAGACCATTTATATGTTTTTGAAAAAGAAGAAGGTATGGTTCATGAAAATGATGGTGCTATATTTTTAAAAGATATAACTGCTGGTAAAAATTTAGAATTTAGTGAAATAAAAGAAGGTAAAATAGATTTTATATCTAAGGTAGATGGACTTTTAAAAGTAGATGTTGAAAAATTATTTAAGTTAAATTGTATTGATGACATAATGATGGCAACTCTTCATAATAATTATATAGTTCATAAAGGGCTTAAGGTTGCAGGAACAAGAGTAATACCTTTAATGGTAGAACAAGAAAAATTGGATAAAGCAAAAGAAGTTGTAGGAGAAGAAAAAATAATAAATGTAGTTCCTTTTAAGAAAAAGAAAGTAGGAATCGTAACTACTGGAAATGAAGTATACCATAAAAGAATCGTAGATAAATTTGGGCCTGTCATGAAAGAAAAAATGAAAGCTTATGATTGTGAGATACTAGGACAAATTATATGTCCAGATGATACTTTTATAATAAAAGAAGCTATAGATAACTTTTTAAGTCAAGGTGCTGAAATAATACTTTGTACAGGTGGAATGAGTGTAGATCCTGATGATTTAACTCCAGCTGCTATAAAGATGTCTGGAGCAGATATAATAACTTATGGATCTCCAATACTACCTGGAGCTATGTTTTTATTAGCTTATAATAAAAATGCTACCATACTTGGGATACCGGGGTGTGCAATGTATTCTAAAACAACTGTTTTAGACGTTATACTTCCAAGAATATTAATAGATGAAAAATTAACTAAAGAAGATATAGCAAGATATGGACATGGTGGTCTTTGCATGAACTGTGAGGTTTGTACTTACCCAGCCTGTAATTTTGCTAAGTAGTTGACTAAGTCATAAATTTATTATATTATTAGAAGAGTTGTAAAATTTTATAAATTTTAGTAGTTAGAAAGGAAATAAGCGAATGTTACAAGTTACTAATGTTGGTCTTAGATTTGGGGATAAAGAGTTATTCAAAGACGTTAACTTAAAATTCACTAAAGGAAATTGTTACGGGATAATAGGAGCTAATGGAGCAGGAAAATCTACTTTCCTTAAAATATTAGCTGGTGATATAGAAGCAAATACTGGAAGTGTATCTATAACTGAAAAAGAAAGAATGTCAGTTCTTAGACAGGACCACTTCAAATACGAAGAAGATACTGTTTTAGATGTTGTTATAATGGGACATACTAGACTTTATGAAATAATGAAAGAAAAAGATGCATTATATATGAAACCAGATTTTTCTGAAGAAGATGGTATAAAAGCTGCTGAACTTGAAGGAGAATTTGCTGAACTTGATGGATGGGATGCGGAAACTAATGCAGAAAAATTATTAATGGGTCTTGGTATAACAAAAGACTTACACTACAAGCAAATGAAAGAATTAACGGGTGGAGATAAAGTTAAGGTATTATTAGCTCAAGCTTTATTTGGTAAGCCAGAAATACTAATAATGGACGAACCTACAAACCACTTAGATTTCCAATCAATAAATTGGTTAAATAACTTCATAATGGATTTAGAAGATTCTATAGTAATAGTTGTATCACATGATAGACACTTCTTAAACCAAATATGTACAAATATAGTTGATGTTGACTTTGGTAAGATACAAATGTATGTTGGTAACTATGACTTCTGGTATGAGTCAAGCCAATTAGCATTACAATTAGCTAAAGATCAAAATAAGAAAGCTGAAGAAAAAATAGCTCAATTAAAAGAGTTCATCGCAAGATTCAGCTCAAATGCTTCTAAAGCAAAGCAAGCAACTTCTAGAAAGAAACAATTAGAAAAATTAGAAGTAGAAGATATACAACCATCAAGAAGAAGATATCCATATGTTGGATTTACACCTGAAAGAGAAATTGGAAATGAAGTTTTAGAAGTAAACAATTTAACTAAGACTGTAGATGGTGTTAAAGTTTTAGATAATGTAACTTTCAGATTAGATAGAGATGATAAAGTAGCATTCTTAGGAGATGAGATAGCTATAACTACATTATTTAATATAATAATGGGTGAAGATACTCCTGATAGTGGAGATTTCAAATGGGGAGTAACAACTTCTCAAAGTTATCTTCCTAAAAACCACAATAAATACTTTGATGGTGTAGAGTATTCACTAGTTGACTGGTTAAGACAATATTCAGAAGAAAAAAGTGAAAGTTTCATAAGAGGTTTCTTAGGTAGAATGTTGTTCTCTGGAGAAGAAGCTTTAAAACAAGCTCAAGTTTTATCTGGAGGAGAAAAAGTTAGATGTATGTTATCTAAGTTAATGTTATCTAATGCTAACGTATTAGTTTTAGATGACCCAACTAACCACTTAGACCTAGAATCTATAACTTCTGTAAACAAAGGTTTAGAAAAGTTCCCAGGAGTATTAATATTTAACTCTCATGACCACGAGATGATACAAACTCTTGCAAATAGAATAATAGAAATAACTCCAAATGGAATAATGGATAGAAAAACTACTCTTGATGAATACTTAGAAAATAAAGATATACAAGCTCAATTAAAAGAAATGTACGGAGACTCTAAAAAATAATTGCTAATAATGTATATATAATAAATTAAAACTTAATAATATAGGTTTTGGAATACCTTTTATATTCGATAAGATGAAGAACGTCTATGTTCTACTTTTTCAAATATAGGAGGTATTTTTTTATGCAATTAATAGATGCAATAACAGAGTATATAGATAAATTAGAAATAACAGATACAAGTAAAGAAACAATAAGGTCTTATAAAAATTCCTTAAATATATTTAGTAAATTTATAAAAGAAAATACAGATGTGAAAAAAATAAGTATATCTGATATTAAGTCATTTCATCAATTTAATAAAGAAAGAGGTCTAAAACAAAAGACTTTGAATACTTACATATCTGCATTAAGAGGAATGTTTAACTACCTTATAGATGAACAAATAATTAAAAAAAATCCAGCTATGAGCATAAAACTAGAAAGAGTAAAAGATAAAAAGATTATAGAAGTATTTACTAATGAGGAAGTAAAACGACTAGTAGATTGGAATAAGAGGTCTAGAAAGTTTTTAGATGTAAGAGATAATTTAATAATTTCATTTTTGATAGAAACTGGATGTAGAAACCATTAGCTGAGCTATCTCAAGGAATCTGATATACATGATGGATTTGTTTATTTTAAAGTAACTAAAAATAGTAAACCTAGGGTAGTACCTATAAGCAAGTTATTAGAAAAGCAAATGAGAAGATACAAAAGAATTAAAGAAGAGTACTTTAAGAAATTAAAAAAAGAAAGTATTATAGAAGATTTTTATATACTTTCAAAAAGTGGAAATAGAATGTGGCAACAAAATATAGGACAGGTTGTTAATAGAGTATGTAAAGATTGTAATATACCTGAGCAAAAAGCTTACCCACATAATTTTAGACATACTTACGTAGTAATGATGCTAAAGAATACTGGGAATGTACATTTAGTATCTAAGTTATTAGGTCATTGTAACTTAAGTATAACAGAGGAGTATCTTCGAGGATTAACTAAAGACGATGTTATAGAAATGGCTAAAGGAAGTTCAATACTTGAAAGTTTAAGATGAATAAAATGTTATACTACATATATCTCTTTGCATATAAAATTATACTCAATCTAATAATACTGGAACAAATTATAGTAGATTTTAAATACTATTTATAGTATTAAGCTTTATACAAAATAACTTATAAAGCTATTAATTTTTTAGACTTAGTGTAAAATTATGGTATAATATTGGTTAGAAAATTATAGAAAGAGGTAATGTTCTTGATTTTGTGCTATACTGGTAATATGGTAGAACTTTCAAAACTGTAAAATATTCAACCAATCGCCAACTGTATGTGGAGCGAAAACTAAGGCATGAAACATACAGAGTTGTTTCTATTCACAAGCCAATTAGGGGGGCTGGGAACGGAAACTGAAGGTTAATTTAAGTGGAGAGTAGTTCGCAGATAAAAAAATATTTAAAGAAAAAAGGGGGATTTAACTTGGCTAAAATTGTAATTAAAAGTGAAATCTTAGAAATGATGCTTTATATTTGGGATTCAGTACATCAAAAGGAAAAGATAGCAGATTCATTTTTTGTAGAACTATCGGATCAAACGGATATGAAATATCTATATGATGAAGACTTTACAAAGGAATCTGTAAGAAAGGTACTTTCCGCAATGTCAAACAGAGAACTTTTAAATAAACCAACAAAAAAGGAAAGTAGATACTGGAATAAAAATATGTGGATGCTTGAAGATTTGGAATTTACAAATATGATGATAGCACCAGTAAAGCAGCTTAATTTAGACTATATGGAAGATAAATTAAGTAAGGAAGAATATGAGGTAATATTTATTCCAGGACATATGGATGAATATTATATTGATGAAAATAAATTAATAATCAATTTCTTTAATATTACAGTAGATTTATTTGGGGAAGGCCCAGTAACAATAGCAGGTAAACCATTTAAGGAATATATAGAAGAAAAGCTTCTTAGTATATAACTAGGAGCGATAAACAGTTAAAATAAATTTATTAAAAGTGTATATAATAAAAAAGATTACCTAAATATTCATAAGGTTATATAGGTAATCTTTTTATCTATTAGATTAACAAGGTTAGATTTTTTAATAGCTTCTTTAGACGGCCCAACTAACCACTTAGACCTAGAATCTATAACTTCTGTAAATAAAGGTTTAGAAAAGTTCCCAGGAGTATTAATATTTAACTCTCATTACCACGAGATGATACAAACTCTTGCAAATAGAATAATAGAAATAACTCCAAATGGAGTAATGGATAGAAAAACTACTCTTGATGAGTATTTAGAAAACAAAGACATACAAAATCAATTAAAAGAAATGTATGGAGATTCTAAAAGTAATTAAGAAGTCTTTAAAGCACTAACTTATTTAAAATAAGTAGTGCTTTTTTATTTGTCAAGTTTTGTAAAAAAATATAAAAATATTGGGGTATAGTGTAAACAAAATATATATAAAGAATATTATATATATTAAGGGCTGGTTATAACTAGTTCTATTTAAGGAGGTATATAATAATGAGTGAATTTTATAATAAATTTTGTTGTGAAGATAATACTAATTCAGATTGGGATGATGTAAAAAATAAGATTAGTAGTGTTTGTTGTAATCCTGATTCATTTATTAAAGAACAATTTACTTTAAGAACAACTGCTACAACAGGAGTTAAAACAGTTTATGTAGCAAATCCAGGAACTGCTTTTGTAAGAGGTACAGTAATCCTGAGAAATTTATCAAGAGCAACTATAAATTTTGTAGTAGATGGTTCAAATATAGTTGTAGAAGCAAATGATGAGGCAGCAATTTCTGTAGCTGCTTTAAATGCTGTAACAGTTCAAATTCTTTCAGGAGCTCAAACAGCTAGAGTTTTATTGTTCTTTGATATAGAATATCCTTCAATTTAAATCTAAATTTGATATGATATAGTATTTTAGGCAGAGATTTAATCTCTGCCTTTTTTATTATAGTAGTCTGTTCCTACAATTACGAATACTAGTAGTAGTGTTAATAAATCTACTTGGTTAGATTTACTAATTCCAGTTTTGCACCATAATCCAAAATGTTCACAATTATTAAATACTAAATTGAAATTTTTTTCCCCTAAACGTGATTTAGCTCTATTTACTACATCACGGGAAGTTATATTACAATTTTTATCATTATATACTTTAAAACTATTTTTGCCAGCTAAAAATCTATCCATATTAGTTTGACGAATGCACATATGTCTTAGAAACTTATCATCAATTTTACCATCATAATGTATAACGCAATCATCGTTTATATATATGCCAAAATGCTTATATAATCCATGATCAACAAAAATTAAATCTCCATATTGAGCATTAGACATAAAAATTCCTCCTAAAATCATGTATATAAATATAAATTATGATTTTAAGAGGATAATGTTGCTAAGCTATAGCTTTAAAACCTTCACCTAAAACTTCATGAACATCAGTGACAATTATAAATGCAGAAGGATCTATATTTTTAATGACTTTCTTTAAATGAACTTCTTCATTTTTAGAAACAACAACTAATAATACATTTTTATCTTCGTTGGTATACCCCCCTTTGCCTTGAAGAAAAGTAACACCTCTTTTAATTTCTTTATTAATACCATCTCTTAAGGCATTTGGTTCATTAGATATAATCATAAATGCTTTGGAATAGTTAAAGTCAGAAACTATAGCATCTACAACTTTTACTATAATATAAAGTGCAACACCTGAATAAAGTGCAGTTTCTAAGTTTTTGCTAGCTAAACCTGCAGATATGACAACCATTCCATCTAACATAATCATAAATTTAGAAAGTGGTATATTTGGAAAAATTTTATTTAGCATTAAAGCTATAAGATCTGTTCCTCCTGTTGAAGCATCCATTTTAAGAATAATTCCAAGTCCAACTCCCAAACAAAGTGCACCAGATACTGAACATAATAATACATCCTCAGTTACATGTGTATTAGATAGTTTGGATGTAAGACTTAATATTGCTGAGAATATACTCATGCCTATAAGGGTTTTGATTGAATCTTTTATGCCTAATATCTTTATTGAAAATATTACTAGAGGAATACCTATTCCTAACATAACTACCGATATAGGGAGACCTGTTAACTTCCCTAAAACTACAGATAAACCGCTAAGTCCTCCAGGAGCTATAGTATAAGGTTTTAAAAACATATTTATACCTATACTCATAAAAATACATCCTAAAATTAATCCTATAGATTCAAATAAAAATTTTTTAAAAATATTTTCTTTCATATAACACCTCACACACTATTTATTATAATTTCGCAAAATATAGTATAACAAATTTGTGTATGTGTTGGGAATATGATTTCCTTATGATGGAATTTTCGAATAATTTCTAATAATAGATAAATAGAGAAAATAAGGAAAAAATAATATTTTGTAAAAAATATTAAAATTCACATAGGAAAAGGTTGACACATGTAAAAAGATACTATAATATGAATAATCGAGGGGGGAATTGGTTAAATAAATAACTAGTTTCAGAAATTATAATATTATACATAATGGAGGACCAATATGGGGGAAAGTTCATTTTTATCACAATTTTTAATGGTAACAGACATTAAAACAGTACTTTTTATGATTGTTTTATTAGGAACATTTTTTATAGTAAAACAGTTTGAAAAGAAAAAAGTAAAGTTCTCAACGAGAACAATTTATGCAACAATTATAGGGCTTGCATTAGGAGTTATAATTCAATTGGTAGCAGGACTTCCAGAAGATCCAACAAAAGTAGTTTGGTTACAAGAAGTAACTAAATGGTATGGATTATTTGGATATGGATTTATGGATTTATTAAAAATGTTAGTTGTACCTATGGTATTTGTATCAATTATAAGAGTTATAATTAATATGAAAGAAGGGGACAATTTACAAGCACTAACATTTAGATCATTAGGTATGTTGCTTGGAACTACAGCATTAGCAGCTATTATAGGTATAGTAGTTGGTAATGTAATGCAATTAGGTGTTGGAACACAAGTGGCAGGAATTGAAGCTCCTGAAATGAGAGAAATAACACCTCTAGTTGATACTTTAAGAAGTTTATTACCATCAAACCCTGTAGGGGCTATGGCAGAGGGTAATATAGTTGCTATAATAGTATTTGCTACTTTCTTAGGACTTGCAACAAATAGAATGAAGAAAAAGTATATGGATGTTGTAAAGCCATTTATAAACTTAGTAGAAGCTTTCTACAAGATAATAGTAAGCGTTGCTATGACAGTTATAAAGTTTATGCCTTATGCAGTAGTTGCATTACTTGCAAATACAATAACTGCAAGAGGTATATCATCTATGATATCAGTGGTTGAGTTTGTAGTAGCTTTATATGTTGCAACAGCTATATTATTTGTAGTGCATTTAGTTATAGTAACTTTAAATGGATTAAATCCAATAACTTACATAAAAAATGCTGCAGAACCTTTATTATTAGCATTTACATCTCGTTCAAGTTTAGGGACACTTCCTGTGACTATAGAAGCACTTGTTAAAAATCAAGGAGTTGACGAAGGTGTATCAAGTTTCACTGCAAGTTTAGGAGCTAATATGGGGATGAATGGTTGTGCTGGTATATACCCTGCGTTAATGGCTATAACTATAGCTAATATGGCTGGAGTAGATAAAGACATAAGTTTTTATGTTATGCTTTTAGTAGTTATAACAATATCTTCACTTGGTATAGCAGGTCTTCCAGGAACAGCTACAATGGCAGTTTCAGTAGTTGTGTCAGGTGTAGGATTAGGTGCATATTTCCCACTAGCTGGAGGAATACTTGCTATAGATCCAATTCTTGATATGGGTAGAACTATGATAAACGTAAACGGTGCTACTACATCATCTATAGTAGTCGGTAATTCACTAGGAAAATTAGATAAAGAAATATTTAATTCAAAAAATGATTAAATAAAAAAGCTTTGTTCACTATAATGGACAAAGCTTTTTTTATTATATATTTTTATATGTAATTGTATAAATATGAGAATATATAATATTAGAATAGGAAAACTATAAATGCCTATTGAAATTTTAGCCAAAAGTATAAATTCGTGAGTTAGGCAGGTGTTAATATATGGAGCAAATAATATATAACTTTCAAGATTATAAATTATTAGTAGCTGTGATTGGGTTTGTAATAATAATAATAGAGACTTTTATACCAGCTTTACCACTTGTTGCAATAATTGGAGCTAATGCTTTTGTTTTAGGTGTATGGATGGGTTTTTTTATATCTTGGGTAGGCTCAGTTTTAGGTTCTATTGCATTATTTTTATTAAGTAGCAAATTTTCTGAATGCAAATTTATAAAAAAAATAAATAATCAAAAAGTAGATAACTTTAAAGCTTGGGTTAAAAAGCAAGGGTTTAGTATGATATTTATAACATATTTATGTCCTTTTATACCAGATTTTTTGGTTACTATAACATCAGGCATATCAAAAATGAAATTAAGTAATTTTGTTCCGGGTATGATATTAGGAAAGTTTATAATGTTTTTAGTGATAAGTTATATAGGCAATGATATAGAAAACTTTATAAAAAGTCCTATAAAAGTTACATTTTTAATAGTATTAATAATAATATTTTGGATATTAGGAAATAAAATAAATAAAAAAATTAATGATAAAAAATAAGATTATACTTAAGTATAATCTTATTTTTTATTTGATAAACAATTTGGACATAAGTTAGATTTAAAATTTTTAATATTTGTATTTATTTCAAAATAATTAGAATAAGATAAACCATTTAGTTTACAACCGCATTCTATACATCTATTATCTCTTTTTAATATTAGTTGTTCTTGATTAAGTTTCATATAATTACCTCCAATAAATTACTTAAAAAAATAAAGTTATAAATAATATTATTTAATATATTAAATAATATTATTACGTAAATTTTAAATATACTATATTATATTAAATAATATTGAAAATGAGATACATTTAGACAAGTTCTTAAAAAAGGTAAGTAAAAATAAAAAAACTTATATAAAACAAAGGGATAATGCATATATATATTTATTAAGAATAATAAAGTACTGAATTTACATGAAATTCTAAAAAAGGAAATGCAAATTATAATTTAATCAATGGTTAAATTTATAACAAAAACAATATTTGAAGTTTGATTAAAATGGTGATAAAATAGAGTAGTTATCATACAGTAGATTATAAAGTTAGATTGTGGGGGTTAATAAAATGCAGAAGATATATATAATAACAACATATACGGGAACTGCTCTTTCTTATTTAATAAAAAGAATAACCAAAACTCCTTATGCACACGTATCAATAGCACTTAATAAGGATTTAAGACCTATGTATTCATTTGGAAGATTAAATCCTAAAACTCCTTTATTTGCAGGTTTCGTAGAAGAAAATATAAATGAAGGATTATATGCTATAAAAACAAATACAAGATGTAGAGTATACTCTTTATATGTAACAAGTGAACAATATAATAATTTATATAAAAACATACTAAATGTAAGTGCAAATAGAAACAAATATGATTATGATGTTTTAGCACTTATATACTTATCTAGAAATAAACCTAGAGAAGCTGAATATAAGTACGTGTGTTCTCATTTCGTAGCAGATATGCTAGAGAAAAGCAATATAAGTTTATTTGATAAACCATCATATGCGATAAGACCAAGTGATTTTTTTAATCATAGTGATTTGACTTTAGAATATGAAGGGTTATTAAGTGAATATAAAGCGAAGGAAAAAATATTTGAATATAGTTTAAGTAGTGTATAAAATTTATTTAAAAATACTCCTTATAATCGTGAGGAGTATTTATTTTTTTACAAAAAATGGATATAATCAATATTAACAAATATTAAAAAAATTAGAAAAATTAGGAAGGAGTAATAAATGAAAAGGTTTTTACGAACGTATGGGTTATCTTTAATAATTGTGGGGATATATGCAATAATACAATTGCCTGTACTTAGATTGGATTTCACTTCATTATTTTCGACTTTAGCTATATTTTTTGTATTAGCAGGAGTATTAGACATGATGTTTGATAAGGGAGAACAAACATCTAAATTAGCAAAAACAAATTTTTCAATAGCTATAGTATTGGTAATTTATATAATTGTTGTTCCATTTATAACATCATCACCGATATTACATTCTAAAGCGTATAGAAATTTATTAGGAGAAGTTAAAGAAAGTAATTTTAATAAAGATGTAAGTCCTGTCAGTGTAAATGAAATTAGATTAGTTGATGAAGAAATGGCTATGAAACTTGGAGATAAGAAGTTAGGAGAAGTTCCTGCAATAGGGAGTGTATCTAAACTTGGTAAGTTTCATATACAAAGTATAGATGGAGAATTATATTGGGTTGCTCCATTAGTTCATAGAGATTTAATAAAATGGGTTACTAATATGAGTGGTACAAATGGGTACGTTATGGTATCAGCTACTGATCCTCAAGATATAAGATTAGTACAAGATGTTGATGGTAAACCTATAAAAATAGTTTATCAGCCAGATGCATATCTACATCAGGATTTAAAACGACATATGTATTTAAACGGATATGTTAATGTAGGAATGACAGATTTTACTTTAGAAATAGATGATAAAGGAAAGCCGTATTGGGTAGTTACACTTTATGAAAATGTTATTGGATATGAAGGTAAAAATGCCAAAGGTATCGCAACAGTAGATGCTCAAACAGGAGCAGTTAAAAGTTATGATATAGACAATGCACCAAAATGGATAGATAGAATACAGCCGCAAGAATTTATAACAGATCAAATAAATGATTGGGGAACATATGTTAATGGCTTTTTAAATTCTGTTATATCAGAAAAAGATGTATTAGTTGCTACAGAAGGGACATCTTTAGTGTATGGAGATGATGGTAAATCTTATTGGTATACAGGAATAACATCAGCTGGAGCAGATGATTCTACAATAGGATTTATGTTAGTTGATACGAGAACTAAAGAGGCTAAGTTGTATAGACAGCCAGGTGCTACTGAAACTGCGGCTATGGTATCTGCAACTGGTAAAGTTCAAGAAAAAAATTATGAAGCTACATTTCCTGTAATGTATAATATATTAGGAAAACCTACATATGTAATGTCTTTAAAAGATAAAGCTGGATTAGTTAAAATGGTGGCATTTGTATCAGTTGAAGACTTTAATATTGTTGGAATAGGGGACACTACAGAAGAAGCGTATAAAAATTATAAAGAACAGTTAAAATCAAAAGGAAATAACATAGAAGTAGAAAATGAAACTAATAAGGAATCAAAAACTGGAATAATTCAAAGAATAAATTCAGATGTAGTAGATGGAAATACGTCTTATTATTTTACTGTGGATACTTTAAAAGATTCTATATTTGTAGTATCATCTAAAGTGTCAAATGAAGTTCCTTTAACTAAAGAAGGTGATAGTGTCAAGATTGGATATGAAAAAGGACAATCAGGTTCAATAGATGTTACTGATTTTGATAATCTTAGCATGAATGATAATAAAAATGAAGTTAATATAGATAAAAATACGCAAGATAACACTACTACCCAAAATAATGATTAGAAAAAGAAGTCGCATATGTATGCGACTTCTTGTATTGTTAGAAAATAAAAACGTATTTAAATTTATAAAAAATTTTTTAAAAAAAGTAAAAAATAGTTGCAATAACAACTAAATTAATGTATACTGATTTAGTTGTTGTTGCAACTATTTGGTGTTTTAATTTTAGGGAGGCTTTAATATGAAGAAAGAGTGTGAACATATTGGAAGATATATATCCCAAATATATAGAAAAGGTGGATCATTTATATCTAAAGAACTTAGTGATTTAGGAATAGGATCAGGTCAAGTAATGTTTTTATTAGAACTTTATAGAGGAGATGGTAAAAATCAAGAAGAAATTGCAGATGCACTTAATATAGATAAAGGAACAACTGCAAGAGCTATAAAAAAACTAGAAAAAGAAGGATTTTTAATAAAAGAGAAAGATAAAACTGACAAAAGAGCTTATAAAATATATTTAAGCGAAAAAGGTAAGTCTACTAAAGATACTATATATAGTATTATGGATAAGCTAGAAGAAAAAAGAACTGCCAATTTAAATGAAGAAGAAAAAAATACATTAAAAATTCTTCTTAAAAAGATTTGTATAAAAATGTAAAGGAGGAAGTATATGAGGAATGAAAACATATTAGGTACAGAGTCAATACCAAAACTTTTATTAAAATATTCTGTACCTGCAATTATAGGTATGATGGTAAATGCACTTTATAATGTAGTTGATAGAATTTTTATTGGTAATATACCTAATATAGGGCCACTTGCTATAACAGGTGTTGGAATTTGTTTACCTATAATGACTATAATTTTAGCCTTCTCAATGCTTATAGGGATAGGTGCTACTACAAATATATCTATAAAGTTAGGTCAAAGAAAAATAGAAGATGCTCAGAAAATTATAGGAAATGGTATATCATTATCAATAATCATAGGACTTATAATAAGTATATTAGGTATACTATTTGGAGATATAATATTAAAATTATTTGGAGCAAGCGAAGCAACACTTCAATATGCCAAAGATTATATATATATAATCTTAGCTGGAAGTATATTTAATATGTTAGGGTATACATTAAATAACACTATAAGAGGTGATGGAAATCCTAAACTAGCTGCTATGATAATGATTGCTGGTTGTATGACAAATATAGTTTTAGATGCTTTATTAATATTTGTATTTAAATTAGGTATACAAGGAGCGGCAATTGCAACAGTTATATCTCAAATAGTAACAGCTGTATGGGGGCTTACTTATTACATTAAAGGTAAATCTAATTTAAAATTTGAAAAAGCTAGTTTAAAACTTGATAAGTCATTAGTAAAAATAATTTTTGCTATAGGATCAGCACCATGTGCCATGCAGTTAGCTACAAGTTTAGTTCAAGTTATATCAAATAATGCATTAAAAACATATGGTGGAGATTTGGCAATAGGTGCAATGGCTACTATATCATCTATATCTATGATATTCTTAATGCCTATATTCGGGCTTAATCAAGGAGCTCAACCTATAATAGGTTTTAATTTTGGGGCAAAACAATATGATAGGGCTAATAAAACATTTAAGTTATCTGCATTAGCAGCAATAATTATAATGACTACTGGATGGTTATTAGTTCAGACTATACCAGAAGTTTTAGTAGGATTATTTAATAAAGATCCTAAACTTATGAAGATATCAATAAATGGTGCTAGAATATACTTATTAATGCTACCTATAATAGGTATATCAATAACTGGTTCAAACTACATTCAATCAATAGGTAAAGCTAAAATTGCTATGGTACTTAGCTTACTTAGACAAGTAATTTTATTAATTCCTATGATATTAATATTGCCTAGAATTTTTGGGTTAAATGGAGTTTGGTATGCACAACCAGTTGCAGACTTTTTAGCAACTGTTATAACAGCAATTATACTATATAAAGAATTAAAAAGTTATAAGATAGAAAAAGTAAAAGAAATAATTATATAAAATAAAAAAAGTATAGACGAAAGTCTATACTTTTTTTTATAAAGTGTAAATTTTATTTTAAAGATTTAATATAATGAAATTAAGACTTGTCATAATATACATCAAGGAGAATATCATAATGCTAGGGATGGAAAAGGAGATATTAGTTTTAATGAGCCAAGTAAGGTGTGCAACAGAACAACAATTTAATAAGTTTTTTTCTAAAAGAAGAAAAATAGTAAAATCTCCTTACAAAAAGACATTGAGGAAGATGTGTAGAGAATTTACTTTAAGAAAGTACCCATGCAATATAGTATATGGAGAGTATAAAGACAGTTCTGGAATATATTATTTAAATGGGGGAAAAGTTTATAAAGGGAAAGAACTTTTAAAAGTAATAATAGGCTCAGAAGTTGCACTAAAGATGGAAGCTTCAGGATATGAAATAAAAAGGTTTTATAGAAATATAACTATTGATAAAGATAAGTATGATATATATATTGAATATTTAGATAAGGATAAAAAATTAAGACAAAAATTGATAGATATTAAATTAAGTGATGTTTTTAAGGGAAGCAAATATAAAAATTTGCCATATAAAATCACAAATTCGACTATACCTTTTTTTGAAATACCTGAAGTATTAATAATCACACAAGAAAGACTAATAGATGAATATAGAATAAAACCTATAAATCAAAATGTAAAAATAATAGACCTGAGTTTGAATAATTTAACATATTATTTATAAATATAAGACCATTTGGTCTTATATTTATAAATACATAAATTAAATATAATTTTAAAGATTATTAAATAAAAATAAATACGAAAACATACAAAAAAATATATTTTTCCCTAAAATGATATATTTATGATAATATATATATCTATAAGGAGGGATTTAATGAAGAAAATTATATTATTAATAGCTGTAATTTCCATTATGACTGTTGGATGTTCTAAAAAATCTAAAGATGATAATGAGTTTAGTTTAGGTCAAGCTGCATTAGAAAAAGGAAACTATAAAGAAGCTATTGAATACTTACAAAAAGCAGTGAATAAAAATAGTGAAAATGATGATGCTAGAACTATGTACATACAAGCTATGAACATAAGTAAAGCTATAAAATATAAAGAAGAAGGAAATTATCATAAGGCAATAAAACTACTAGATGAAACAGTAAAATTAAGTGGTGGTAGTTTAGAATCTAGAGAAAAAGCAATGGAGATGAAAGAAGAATATCAAAATTTATTAGAGCAAAAACTATCTCAAGCAAAAAAAAGAAAAGAAAGTGCAAAAGAATCTATTAAAAAAGACACAGAACGAGTTAATAATGAGGCATTAAAAGCTCAAAGACAAGCTTTAGAAGAGCAAGCTAAAAAACAAGAAGAAATACAAAAAAAAGAAAATCAACAAAATGGTATTTTTGATACAAATAATCAAAATATAACTGATAATATAGTAAATCCAGGAGATTTACAAAATAATACTATAATAAATCAAGATCAAGTTATTCAACAAGATAATAATCAAAATTTTGAAAATAACCAAATGTCACAAAGTAATATAGGATTGGGTAATCAATAAAATTATAGATTCAAAATAAAAAAGAGGTATTACCTCTTTTTTATTTTGAACTTTTTATATTTAAATTTTTATCTATATACTTGCATAAATACACTTTAATAATAGCAGCTATAGGAACTGATAAAAATACGCCAACTAATCCAAATAAAGATCCTCCTATTAATACTGCACAAATTATCCAAAGTGGACTAAGTCCTACATAATCTCCCATAACTTTAGGTCCTATTATATTGCCATCAATTTGTTGTAGTACAAATAAAAACAATGCTACCCAAAGAGCCTTTATAGGACTATAAATTAAAGTCATAAAAATTGGGAAAATAGCACCTATAAAAGGGCCAAAGTAAGGTATCATATTAGTTATAAATATAATAAATGATAAAAATAGACTACTTTTTATATTTATAAAAAATTTAAATCCTATAAAAGCTATTATTCCTATAATTATTGAATCTATAAATTTTCCTATTATATAATGATAAAATGTTTCATTAACTATATCAAAAAATTCAATTATTTTAGTGGATCTTTTTTTAGACACACTAGAATACAATAGTTTTTTTAAATTGATTAATATATTTTCTTTATCATATAAGATATATATAGATAAAATTATACCCATTATCATATTAAAAAATAAAGATGTTATACTAAGTATATAAATTAAAAGATTAGATGAAATTTTACTTAATATATCAACTATGTTTTTTAATATAGAGTCTAAATTTTGTTGAACATGTGGTATTAAATTATCAAATATATCTGTTTTAGACATAGATTTATTTAAAAATAAATCTATATTATTTATATAATTAGGTATTTCTGAAATAATTGTATTTAAAGTATCTAATAATGAAGGTATTAATAAATTAAGTCCAAATCCTAATAATAAAAATAGTAGTATATAAGATATAAATATACTAAAAAGTCTAGGCAAGTTAAATTTATTTTCTAAGTACATAATTAAAGGGTTTATTAGTAAACACATTATCACAGCTACTATAAATGGACTTAGAAATCTAATTACTCCATTAATACTTAATATAAATGCATAAGGATTATCTATCGCTTTATATATTAATAAAGAAATAAACACCACAAATATACAGTACTTAATATTATCTCTTGAAATCAAAATAGTACCTCCTTTAGGAGTATTTATAATAATATTATTAATTTAGCCAAATATTATTAATAAAATAATATGAAATTATAAAATTATTTTAAAAATTATAGTATAATAATCTAATGTGAAGAATTTAAATATAAGGAGAATATCATGAGAATTAATAAATATATAGCTTCTTGTGGAATAGCATCAAGAAGAAAAGCAGAAGAATTAATACTTGAAAATAGAGTTAAAGTAAATGGAAACTTAATAAATGAATTATCATTTCAAATAAATGAAAAAAAAGATAAAGTAGAAGTTGATGGAAAGTTAATTGGATTAGAAGAAAAATTAGTGTACATAATGTTAAATAAACCTGAAGGATATGTAACAACTGTTAAAGATCAATTTGATAGAAAAAGTGTTATAGATTTAGTAAAAGATATAGATGCTAGAGTATATCCTATAGGAAGATTAGACTATGAAACTAGTGGATTATTACTTTTAACTAATGATGGAGATTTGACATACAAGTTAACTCATCCAAAACATGAAGTAGATAAAACTTATATAGCTACAGTTAAAGGAATTCCAACACAAAATGAAATAACAAATTTTGAAAAAGGTTTATATATAGAAGATTATAAAACTTCACCAGCTAAAATAAAGATAGTTAAGAAAAATATTGAAAAAAATTATGCTGTATGTGAAATAAAAATTCATGAAGGAAGAAATAGACAAGTTAGAAAAATGTGTAAAGCTATAAATCACCCAGTTATGAATCTAAGAAGAAAAGCTATGGGTAAAATTGTATTAAAAGATGTTGAAATAGGTAAATATAGACATTTAACAGTTGAAGAAGTAAATTATTTAAAGAATTTAAAATAAAAGGATGAATAATATGATTAAAGCAAAATATTTAACTAAAGTTACAGATTTAACTAAAGTATTGCTTGAAGATGTGATAAGTGAAGGTGATACAGTTATAGATGCTACAATGGGTAATGGATATGATACAAAATATCTTGCACAAAAGGTTGGGGAAAACGGAGTTGTTTATAGCTTTGATGTACAAGAAGAAGCTATAAAAAGTACTAAAAAAAGATTAGAAAAAGAAAATTTATTAAATAGAGTAAATTTAGTTCTTGATGGACACGAAAATATAGATATATATGTAAAAGATGAAGTTAGTTGTGTTTTATTTAATTTAGGATATTTACCTAGAGCTAAACATCAAATAATAACTAAACCAGATACAACACTTAAAGCTATAAAGAAAAGTTTAAATTTATTAAAGCCACATGGTGTTATAAGTATCGCTATTTATACAGGACATGAAGGTGGAATGGATGAATGCAATGCAGTATTTGATTATGTAAGTAAATTAGATCAATCTAATTTTAATGTATTAAATTGCAATTTTGTAAACCAAGTAAATAACCCACCAAGACTTATACTTATAGAAAAGAAAAAAGAATATTAAAAAAAGGTATAGCTGCTATATTTAAATATAGCAGCTATACCTTTTTTATAAAATAATTTATTTGTAATATATTTTTATTATAGAAAGAAGAGAAGTTTATAAAATGCAAGTAAAAAATTATGTATTGATTAGGACGAGCAATATCATAAATGTATACAATATATTTTTAATTTTATACGAAAAAATTTGAGAAAATAATGCTTTATATTGAAAGAAAAAATTAGATGAATTCTTTTTGAAAAAATAAAATATAAATCAAAATATAAATGAAAATTTTGAATTGAAAAATAAAATATATGTGAATAAGTAAATACAATGGAGTTAATATAACCTTAAATTTTAATTTTAAAATACATAATAATTTTTAAAAAAGATTATGAAATTATAATAAGTAAAATTGCAAAATTGAATAAAAATTATGAATAATGAAATGATAATTGCATTTTATATATAAAATCGTTACTATTTATAGTGAAAGTAAAAGTTTTGGGGGGATAATTTTGAATAAGGGTAAACTTGTGTTAAATACTAACTGGTGTAAAGGATGTGGTATTTGCGTAGAATACTGCCCTAAAAATATTTTAAAATTAGAAAAAAACATAATAGGTGTAGAAGATATAGAAAAATGCATACTTTGTGGATTATGTGAACTTAGATGTCCAGATTATGCTATTTATATATCTAGAGATGAAAATTAACAAGGGGGGATAATGGCTATGGTTAAAAAGGTTAAATTGTTACAAGGAAATGAAGCTTGTGTACATGGAGCATTATATGCAGGGATGAAGTTTTTTGCAGGTTATCCAATAACACCATCTACAGAAATAGCGGAAATTTCATCATTTATGCTACCAAAGGTAGGGGGAAAATTTATACAAATGGAAGATGAAATCGCATCTATGGCAGCTACTATAGGAGCATCTCTTACAGGACTTAAATCTATGACTGCTACTAGTGGACCAGGATTTTCATTAAAGCAAGAAAATATTGGATACGCATCACTTGCTGAAATACCATGTGTAATAGTAAATGTTCAAAGATGTGGACCAAGCACAGGACTTCCTACATCTCCAGCTCAAGGAGATTTAATGCAAGCTAAGTGGGGAACTCATGGAGATCATCCTATAATAGCATTATCACCAACAACAGTAAGAGATACATTTGATTTAACAGTTAAAGCTTTTAATTTTTCAGAAAAATATAGAACACCTGTAATTTTATTACTAGATGAAGTAATAGGGCATATGAGAGAAAAAGTAGAAATGCCTGAAGAAAATGAACTTGAAGTATATAATAGAATGAAAATTAACATAGATAAAAATGATTATAAGATATACGATCAATCAACTCTAGTACCACCAATAGCAAACTTCTCAGATGGATATAGATATCATGTAACAGGTCTTATGCACGATGAAACAGGATTCCCAACAAACAGTACAGAACAAACTCGATTATTAATGGATAGATTAATGAATAAGATAGATGAAAATTTAGAAGATATTTTAATTTATGAAGAATACAAAGTAGATGACTGTGAAGAATTATTTATAACTTTTGGGTGTATGAGTAGATGCACAAAAGATGCAGTAGATATTTTAAGAGATAAGGGAATAAAAGCTGGGTTATTTACGATAAAAACAGTTTGGCCATTCCCAGAAGAAAAAGTAAATATGTTAAGTAAAAACGTTCAAAATATATATGTTCCAGAATTAAACTATGGGCAAATGCTACTAGAAGTTAAAAGAGTAGCTAATAAAGATTGTAATGTAATCGGAATTAATAAATACAATGGAGATATTATAACACCAGATGAAATAGTAGATAAGATTATGGAGGTGAAAAAATGCCAAGTCGCATTATAGAAAATAATTTTAGATCAGATAGATTACCACATATATGGTGTCCTGGATGTGGGCATGGAATTCTTATGAGATCAATAGCACAAGCTATAGAAGAGTTGAATCTTGATAAAGATAAAGTATGTGTAGTTTCTGGAATAGGATGTTCATCAAGAGCATCTGGATATTTAGATTTTAACACACTTCATACCACTCATGGTAGAGCGATACCATTTGCAACAGGCGTTAAATTTGCAAATCCTAATATGCATGTTATAGTTGTAACTGGGGATGGAGATTGTACAGCTATAGGAGGAAATCATCTTATACATGCATGCAGAAGAAATATAGATATAACAACTATAGTATTTAACAATAATATATATGGTATGACTGGAGGTCAGTATTCTCCTACAACTAACACTAATGATTTTGCAACAACAGCTCCATATGGAAATATAGATAAACCATTTGATATATGTGAATTGTCAAAAGGTGCAGGAGCTACATTTGTAGCAAGAGGAACTGCATATCATGCAAAACAAATGATAGAATACATAAAAAAAGGTATAAGTCATAAAGGGTTTTCTATAGTGGAAGGAATGAGTATATGTCCAACTTATTATGGTAGAAAAAATAAAAAAGGATCTGCTGTTGCTCTTATGAACTTATTAAAAGATAATTATGTAGATGTAGCGTTAAAAGATAAATTGCCTAAAGAAAAATTAGAAAATAAAAATTTCTATGGTATATTTATGGATATTGATATGCCAGAGTACACTAAAGAATATGAAAAAATAATAGAAAGGGTAAAGTGATTATAAGGAGATATGAATATGAGAAAAGAAATAAGACTTAGTGGTTCAGGTGGTCAAGGACTTATTTTAGCTGGTATAATACTTGCAGAAGGAGCGATATTATCAAATTTAAACTCTGTTCAAACTCAATCATATGGCCCTGAAGCAAGAGGTGGAGCAAGTAAAGCTGAAGTAATAATAAGTGATGGAGATATAAATTTTCCAAAGGTTAGAAAAGCAGATATACTATTGTGTTTAACACAAAAATCTTTTAATGAATATATTAATACTGTAAAAGAAGATGGAATTATAATTGTAGATTCTACTGTAGAAATAAATAATTTAGAAAAAAGAAAAATGGAAATATTTAATATACCTATAATAGAAAGTAGTAAAAATAAGCTTGGAAAAGTTATGGTTTCTAATATAGTTGCACTAGGAGTTATAAGTGAGTTATTAGAAGGCATAGATAAACAAATGTTAAAAAAAGCTATATTAGCTAGAGTTCCGAAAGGGACTGAAAATTTAAATGAAAGAGCTTTTGAACTTGGATGTTCATTAATTGCTTATGCTAATTAAAAAGAGAAGTATTAATCCTTTCTTTTTAATTATAAAGTGAAAATTATTTTTCATATTTTAAGATAATTTTTTATTAAAACTTAAAATATGAAAAATTTTTATTAGAAATTTTCAGAAAATAAAATCAAAAGAAATGAAATATTAAAATTATTCGTTAAATTACAATGAATATAGTATAAAATTAAAGGGGGTATGTTATGTTTGAATTTTCAAGTGAATTAGGAATGTTTACAATGAATTTAGATATAGTACAAAGTATTGCATTTACTACTATTGTACTTATTATAGGTTCTTTTATAAAAGAAAGAGTCAATATATTTAAAAAATATTGTATACCAGCACCTGTAGTTGGAGGTTTCTCTTTTGCGATTATAGCATTTATACTAAGGCAAAATAATATAGTTGCAATTTCATTTGATACAACTCTTCAAAATATTCTTATGACAGCATTTTTTACGACTGTGGGATTTACTGCAAGTCTTAAGGTTTTAAAAAAAGGGGGGGCAAAAGTTATTAAATTTTTAATAGTAGCAGTTTTATTAGTTTTGTCACAAAATTTATTAGGGGTAATATCTGCTAAAATTATTGGAGTTAATCCATTGCTTGGACTTATTGCAGGTTCTGTATCTATGACTGGTGGTCATGGAGCATCAGGTGCTTTTGGTCCACTTATAGAAGCCAATGGATTAGAAGGTGCACTTAGTATAGCTATGGCTTGTGCAACTTTTGGATTAGTTGCAGGTAGTGTTATAGGAGGACCTTTAGCTAATAAATTAGTTGTAAAATATAATTTAAAATCAGAAGAATATGAAAAAAACAATTATGAAGAATTAACGGAAGTTAGCTTAGAAGGTGATGGAACTTGTTGCAAAGTTTCTCAAAAATTATCTGAAAGTAATTTGACAAGTTCAGCTATTCAAATAATAATAGCTATGGGATTTGGAACTGTAGTATCATCTATATTTTCTGTAATAGGAATAACTATGCCTGAGTATATTGGAGCAATGATAGTTGCTGCAATTATGAGAAATATTTCAGACCTAAAAGGGATATGGACTACATCAGAAGCGGAGATATCCAGTATTGGATCAATTTGCTTATCACTTTTTTTATCAATGGCAATGTGTAGTTTAAAATTATGGGAACTTGTAGACTTGGCTATACCGATAATAATTTTATTAGCTTTACAAACAATTTTAATGGCTATATTTGCATACTTTGTTACATTTAGAGTTATGGGAAAAGATTATACAGCAGCAGTGTTATCAGCAGGACATTGTGGTTTTGGTATGGGAGCTACTCCTAATGGAATAGCTAATATGGAATCAGTAACAAATAAGTATGGGCCATCTCCAAGTTCATTTTTTATATTACCTTTAGTAGGCGCACTATTTATAGAATTTTTCAATTCTGCAGTTATAACAACTTTCATTAATTTATTATGATAAAAAGCTTATATATTATTCAAAATATATGAAAAGGTGATATAATATATTTGTTATATGAAAAACAAAGTTAAAGATTAATATGTAAATTAAAAATCATTAGTAGATATGAGGAGATAAATATGAACGAAACTAAAGATTTTAAAGATAGCAAACAGTTAATTGATGATATTCAAAAACAATATCCAAGACTTAGTAAAGGGCAAAAACTTATAGCTCAATACCTAATATCAAATTATGATAAGGTAGCATTTATGACAGCTTCAAAGCTTGGAGAAGAAGTAGGAGTAAGCGAATCTACTGTAGTAAGATTTGCAAATGCTTTAGGATTTTCAGGATACCCTAAACTTCAAGATGCACTTCAAGAACTTATAAAAAATAAGTTGACTACAGTACAAAGAGTTGAAATGAATCAAGAGTACTCAGATGATTGTAAAATATTAAATAAAGTATTAAAAAGTGATATAGACAATATAAGACATACTTTAGATGATCTGGATGAAGAAATATTTCAACAAGCTTCTGATAAACTTTTAAAAGCTAGAAAAATATATATATTAGGGATGAGAAGTTCATTTAGTATAGCACAATATTTAGGATTTTACTTAGATATAATATTAGATAATGTGCATATTATAAGAATGGATATGGGAGATGCTTTTGAACAAGTAGTAAGAGTTACAGAAGAAGATGTAGTTGTGGCTATAAGTTTTCCTAGATATTCAAAGAAAAGTTATCAGGTTGTAGATTATGCAAAAGGCAAAGGAGCTCATGTAATATCTATAACAGATAGTTTATTTGCTCCAATAGCTACAATATCAGATACTACTCTTTTAGTTAAAAGTAATATGGCATCATTTGTTGATTCACTGGTTCCAGCACTTAGCATTTGTAATGCACTTGTAGTATCTATAGGAATGAAGGAAAAAGAAGATATAAAATCATATTTTGATGATTTAGAACAAATATGGGAAAGATATTCAGTATATGAATAAGAAGTTATTTCGCAAGCAATATATTCATTGAAAATGAGTATATTGCCTGCTTGAACTTTATAAAATTATGTTTTATCAATATATTACTCAATGATTTTAATTTATAAATAATTTTAAATTTAATAGTCTTAAAATTTAAAATTATATATCAAAAATGTAAGAAAATTTAAAGGTTGAGGTAATGGTTTTTAAAAGAGATTTAACATGTATAATATACTTATTAAGTAATGAATTATAAATGAATAATTATTATACATAGTACTCATTAAAGGAGTGCTTTTTTATTTTATAAAAATATTTTAAAGAAGGAATTTAAAAGAAATAATATAAATTAAAAGTAAGAAAGATTTTCTAGCTAATAGCTTTAAGATTAAAATAAAAATTTAGGAGTAGATTTATGAACATATTAATAACTAATGATGATGGAATCCAAGCTGATGGTATAATTGCTTTAGCTAAAGCAATAAAAGAAATAGCTAATGTTTATGTAGTTGCACCAGATACTCAAAGAAGTGCTACAGGACATGCGATAACAATACATAACCCAATAATGATTAAAGAAGAATATATAGATGATAATATTAAGGCGTATTCTATAAGTGGGACTCCTGCAGATTGTGTAAAACTAGGGATAGAATCTATTTTTAAAGATGTAAATATAGATTTAGTTTTAAGTGGAATAAATAATGGAGCAAATCTTGGAACTGATGTTATATACTCAGGAACTGTATCAGCAGCTATAGAAGGTCTTATACAGAATAAGCCAGCAATAGCTATATCTTATGATTCATTTAAAGTATCAAATGAAGAATATATAACAGCTTCTAAGCATGTAGTTAATCTTGTTAATAACATTAAAAATAATATGCATATATTTGATGATTGTATATTAAATGTGAATATACCAGATAGAGATATAAAGGGATTTAAAATAACTAAATTAGGTATAAGAAAATATGAAAATGATATAGAAGAAAGACAAAGCCCACATGGTAAAAGGTATGTTTGGATAGGAGGAAAAATAAAAGAGATTATTCAAGAAGAAAATAGTGATATAAGTGCAATTGAAAATGGTTATATTTCAATAACTCCTATAAATATAGATATGACTAATATGAATAAGATAGAGATTTTAAAAAATATAGATTTATTATAGAATAAAAAAGTATCTAAGTAGTTATAATCACTTAGATACTTTTTATTAAAGAGACTATTATTAATATTTTTTAGGAGTTGTTAAAAACTCTTCAATTCTTTTAGACTCACTTAGTTTTTTCAATTCAGTAGCTTGTCTTTCATTTTCCAGTTCATTTTCATACTTTATATACTCAACACCAGATTCTTCTAGGAGTTGAAGCCCCAAACCTGTAGGATATTCACCTTTAAATACTACTTTTTTTATACCTGCTTGTATTATAGATATGCAACAAAATACACATGGCTGAGTAGTTACGTATAAAACAGCTCCATTGCAACTAGTTCCATTTTTAGCACATTGAATAATAGCATTTGCTTCAGCATGACCTGCCCTACATAGTTCTAGTCCTTGACCTGATGGGATATTTCTTTTTCTTCTCTCACAATAACCTATATCTGTGCAATGTATAGCACCAGAAGGAGCTCCATTATAACCTGTACTTATTATTTGCTTATCCATGCAAATAACCGCACCGACCTGTCTAGATACACAAGTACTTCTAACTTTAGTTTGCTCAGCTATATTCATAGCCCACTCTGTGAATAGTATCCTCATAAATATCCTCCTTCTAAAATTTATTATATTAATAATAACATAAAATAGATATAAATAATAAAAATAAAATATAAAAAAATAAATTTTAATTAAAAATTAAAAAGGCAGACTAAATTTTAAATTTATACAAAAATTTAGTATAGTATAAAAAGTTAATAGAAAGAAAAGATAAAGATATAGTTAAGCTACCTGTAGGGTCAGTAGAATAGCATGGACCAAATTTCCCATTATCTACTAATAAAATAATTTAAAGAGTCTATTTTAAATAGGCTCTTTTTTTATAAAAAAAATTTACGATTATATTAGCAAGAAGATAAATATGGAGGGGAATATATGCATGATTTGGAGTTAATTGATAGGCTTAAGAAAAAAGATGAAACATCTTTGATAGATTTAATTGATCTATATGGAGATTTAATATACAGAGCATCATATAAAATATTAAATAATAAAGAACTTAGCGAGGAGTGTTTAAATTTAGTACTGATGAAGATTTGGGAAGGTATTGAATTTTATAATAAGGATGAAGGGTTATTTAAAAATTGGATATATACATTATCAAAGTATACAGCAATAGATATTATGAGAAAAGAAATTAAGTATATTAAAAACACTTTAGAACTTAAAGAAAACATAAAGGATAAATCTACAGTGGAAGATACAATTTTAATAAAAGAGGTTATATTTGAAATAAAAGAAAATATTGAAAAGTTAAGTGAATTAGATAAAGAAATATTTACTCAACGGTATGAAAATGATAGAAAAGTAAAAGATATAGCACATAACTTAGGAATTACTCCAAAGGCAATTAGTCTTAGAATTATGAGAATAAAAAATAAATTAAGAAGAAATGATTAGGGGTGATGTTTATGAGCAAAAATAATAAAAAATATGATTATAAATTTGAAATAGAGGAATATACAGAAGCTGGCTTATTTGAAGACGGATTAGATAAAAATCAGAAAGAAAAAATTAAAAAAAGAATGAGCATGTTATTAGAAGAATTAAAAGAAGCAAATAGTAAGTTTAATATAAATGTTTCTTTAAGTGAAGTATTAAAGATTAAAAAGTATCTAGGTGAATCTGGAGATATATCTGAGCATGGGATAAAAAATAGCAATGTATTAAAATATATAATTTTAAAAGTTATAGATAAAGATATGGAATCACTAAAGAATGAAATTATTGATGAATTATTTGTACCAAGTTTTATATCTATGCCAGGTGTAAATACATCATATATTAATCATGGAGCTTCATATTTTTTTAAACTATATCTAACAAAAGATAAATTAATATATTATGGTATTACTGAAAATTTTAAAATAGTAAATAAAAAGATTATAGAGGTAAAGGAAGTAAAAAGCATAGGAAAAGCTATAGAAAATAGACGTTGGTCAAAAGGATTAGCATGGGGAGTCAATACAACTAGTGGATATATGTCATTTATAGAAACCAATGATAAAAACATTATATACTTGAATCATTTGAAAAATAAGTATAGAAAAAGTGTAATTAGATTTTTATCAAGTTTAGAAAGGATAACGGGAATAAAGGCAGTTAAAAAATCGCCATTAACTTATGAAGATAAGTTTGTATTAGGATTAGAAATAGTAGCACTAATATTAGTATTAACCTTAGTGGTTCCAAGGCTTATTGAATTATGTATCAATATGAGTTTGATTAGATAAATAAAAAAGTATCTTAAAATGATTTTTATGGTTTTAAGGTACTTTTTTATTTATCTAATTAATATAGTTTATACATTTTGCAAATACTAATTAAGATACAATACAAAAGGAGTATTTTATATGGAAAAAAAGTTTACAACAAGAACAGAACTTATAATAGGAAAAGATGGAATAGATAAATTAAAAAATTCACATGTATTAGTAGTAGGTGTAGGGGGAGTAGGAAGTTTTTGTGTAGAAGCTTTAGTTAGAGCAGGCATTGCTAATATAACAATAATAGATTATTCAGAAGTTGAAGTAACAGATATAAATAGACAACTTCCAGGACTTAACTCAAATATAGGAAAAGATAAGGTAAAAGTAGTAAAAGAAAGATTAAAGGATATAAATAAAAATGCAAATGTATATGATATAAAAGCAATATTTAATAATGAAACTAGTCAAAGTATATTTAATAATCATTATGATTATGTAGTAGATGCAATAGACATGGTTTCATCTAAAATACATTTGGTCGAAGAATGTATTAAAAGAAATATACCTATAATTAGTTCTATGGGAATGGGAAATAAGTTAGATCCAACTAAAATTGAAGTAAGCAATATATCAAATACACATACATGTCCACTTGCTAAAGTAATGAGAAAAGAATTAAGAGATAGAGGAATAGATAATTTAAAAGTAGTTTTTTCAACAGAACATCCAATAGAGTTAAAAGAAAAAGTATCCAATGGACACAGAATATTACCTGGAAGTATATCTTTTATGTCTTCAAGTGGTGGATTAGTTTTAGCATCTGAGGTAATAAAAGATATACTATTTAACTTATAATTAATTAAATACTAATTAGATTGAAAAATTATAAAATTTAAATTGTTTAAAAATTAGATTATTAAAATTTATTAATTAACAAAAAAGGAGTTAATATTATGACACATAAGAAGCTATTTTTAAAAGATATAGAAATGAATAAGCAATTTAAAACATCACTTATGGTAATGAAAAGAATACACAAAGATAGTAATATGACAACTTATATACTTACCGATAGAAGTGAGCAAATAAAAGCTAGAATACCTAATAAATTCAAATTAAAACCAGGACAAGTTATAGAAATAGATAGTAAAAAAGAACCAACTATGGATGAAGTCAAACATGTAAATATAATTAATGAAAATTATGAATTAGATGATTATCTTCCAACAGTAAAAAGACCTATAGAAGATATAATGAAAGATATAGATGATTTAAGTGATGAATATATAAAATCAGAAGAAGCTAAAATGCTAAATGATTATTTTTTTAAAAATAAAGAATTTTTAGATAAGTTTAAGATGGGGATAGGTGGGGTAAGTATGCATCATAACTATATAGGCGGATTGGCGGAACATACACTAGGCGTTATGTATCTGACTAAAGTACTTTGTGAGAGATATGATTGTAAATATAAAGAAATAGCAATATTAAGTGCAAAATTACATGATATAGGGAAACTTTACGAATTAGATTTTAATGGCCCATTTAAATACACATTACAAGGTGAGCTAGAAGGTCATATAACTATTGGAGTTCAACTTATAGATAGAGCAATAAATGAAATGGACTATAAATTTAGTGAAGATTTCATAAGAAGAATTAAAGGTTGTATTGTACAACATCATGGAAAACTTGAATATGGTTCACCTAGAGAATGTAATATGGAAGAATCATTCATATTAAATTTTGCAGATGGTATAGATGCTACAATGAATAAAATAACTCAGATAAAGGATAATTCAGATGGTGATGGTTGGTCTGATTATGATAGAAGATTAGAAACAAAGTTATACTTATAACTTTAAAGGAGGGGATATAAATGATTAGTATAAATGATAAATTTATAGATATTCAAAAAAGTTTAAATAAAGAACTTATAGGTCAAAAAAGTTTCATTAGTGACTTATGCAATTACTTTAGAGATAAACTTACAAAAGGAGAAAAAGGAGTATTAGTTTTAGTAGGAGAAAAAGAAACAGCGAAAAAAACTAGTATAAGACGAATATTTGAATATCTTAAAGATACAGATATAATAGAAAATTCACAAGTAGATGAAATAGATTTAGCTTCATATAATTTTAATTTAGGATATAATGCATTTTTAACAGATTTGTATGAAAAGTTAGGGTCTAACTCTGCTTGCGTGATGTTTAAAAATATAGAAAAAGCAAGTAGTGAAATATTACACGTACTATCTAGTGTATATCCAAACACTTGTTTTAATCTAAATGATGAATATATTATAAAAAATAAATTTTTAGTAAGAGCAGATAATCAAGATAAAAATAAAATAAATAAGATAGTTTGTCATAATAAATTTTTAGTATACATTAGCAATGATGAAGACTTTGAGTTAGATAAATATTTTAACAAAACTTTTAAATCTAATGTAGATAATGTATTACATACAAAACCACTTAATAATATTGAAAGAAACAAAATAGTAAAAAAAGAGGTTTTAGAAACTATTAAAAATAAAGAATTAGAATATGATATAAAAGTCACATTAGATATAAATGAAGATGATAAAGAGGATGAATACTTTGGTATATGTAGATTTTTGCAAGAAACTTATAAAAAAGATTCAAACTTTGGAATAAGTGAATACGTATCATATAAGTTAAGCAGACCATTGACTAATTTTATAAGAGAAGAGCAATTAAAAGCAGGAACAACTATAATAATATACGTAAAAGAAAATGATATATATTGCAAGGTAAATAAAGAAGAGTTTAATTTAAGTTCTTACTCAATGCCAACCCTTGAAGAAGCAGAGTATAAATTAAATTCTATAATTGGAATTGAAGATTTAAAAAATTTCCTTAACAATGTAAAAAATAATTACAAAGTCCAAAAAATAAGAGAAAGATTGGGACTTAAAACTTCAAATATATCTTTGAATATGATATTTGCAGGTAATGCAGGTACAGGTAAAACGAATGCTGCTAGAGTGACTTTTGAGTATTTAAATGCACTTGGTATATTATCTAGAGGAATATATAAAGAAGTTAGTAAAGCAGACTTTGTATCAGAAAACGCATCAGATATTTCTAAAAGAACAATAGATATTATAAATTCTGCTATTGGA
This sequence comes from Paeniclostridium hominis, assembly GCF_014306135.1. Taxonomy (NCBI): domain Bacteria; kingdom Bacillati; phylum Bacillota; class Clostridia; order Peptostreptococcales; family Peptostreptococcaceae; genus Paeniclostridium; species Paeniclostridium hominis. The sequence goes on along the minus strand of NZ_JACRWD010000001.1, from coordinate 1,154,159 downwards.
GGAGTATTATTTATAGATGAAGCTTATTCTTTATGTGAGAGTGATGATGATAAAGTAGGTAAAGAAATAGTTGATGCATTACTTAAAGGAGTAGAAGATAATAGAGATAATTTAATAGTAATTCTTGCTGGATATGAAAATGATATGGAGGAATTTTTAGCATTTAATCCAGGTCTTAAATCAAGATTTGCAAATATTATTCATTTTCATGATTATACTCCAATACAGATGTATGAGATAGCTGTTAATATTGCTAAATCTAAAGGATATAGAATTGCTAAAAATGTTAAACATGATTTAATAGACTTATTTGCTAAAAATCAAATAAGTGGTAAAAATGATTTAGGTAATGCCAGATTTGTTAGAAATATAGTTGAAAATGCTATACTTGACGCTTCTAAAAAATACTTAACTGACAAATCAAAGCAAATTGATTTATTAGAAAGAGATAACTTTAATTTTAAAGCAAAAACAAAATTTGACTTAGAAGCAAGATTAAGTGAAATAGTAGGATTAAATGAAGTTAAAAGCTTACTAAGAAGTCAATATAAATTAATAGTAGCACAAGAAAAAAGAAAATCAGCTGGAGTAAATACAAAAATAGAGCAAAATTTAAATATGGTTTTTGCAGGTAATCCTGGTACAGGAAAAACTAGTATAGCTAGATTAGTTGCAGAAATGTTAAATAGTATGGGTCTTTTAAAAGTAGGTCAGCTTATAGAAACAGATAGATCTAGTTTTGTTTCAGAAATACCTGGACAAACATCAAGAAAAACAGAAGAAAAATTTAAAGAAGCTATTGGTGGAGTGTTATTTATAGATGAAGCCTATACACTAGCTAATGATTCATTAGGTAGAGAAGCTATAGAAACATTACTTAAATTAATTGAAGATTATGGACAAGATGTTGTAGTAATTCTTGCTGGATATGAAGAAGAAATGGAAGATTTCTTTGATGTTAATATAGGTCTTAAATCAAGATTTCCTATATGGACAGTATTTAAAGATTATAATCCTAATGAATTATTAGAAATGTCCATAAAATTAATAGAAAATAAAGGATTTAAACTATCTAAAAATGCTTATTTGTCTCTTAAAAAGAGCTTTGAATCTATTTACGAGGAAGCAGATTCACAATCAGGAAATGGTAGAATGGTTAGAAATTATGTAGAAAGTCTAATTAGAAATCAAAGTATTAGAATTGCTGAAGAAGAAATAAGCGTTTATGAAATGAATTTAATAACAGTTAAAGATATAGAAAAAATAAATGTACTAGAATATGAAAATACATTTAACTTAGAAGAAAAATTACAAGAATTAAAAGGAAATAATAAAGCTAAAGAGTTTTTAAAAAATCAATATAAGTTTTTAAAAATACAAGAAAAAAGAGAAAAACTAGGGAAAAGAAACAATATAAATAAATATAAAAATATGATATTCACAGGAGATGTAGGGACAGGTAAAAAATCAGTACTTAATATATTAGCTGAAATGTATTATAGCAAAGGTATTTTAAAAGCTAAAAGTATTGTGGAAATAGATAAAGATGAGATAGTATCTAATATAAATAATGGGTTAGATTTGGAAGATGTATTAAATAAATCTATAGGTAAAATGGTTTTAATAGATAAATTTGATTTGCTTAAAAATGAATATAATTATAGTGAAATAATATCTATGCTTATAAAATTTATTGATAGTAATAAAAATAAAATAATATTAGTATTATCTGGAAATAAAGAAGGTATGGATGAGGTAGTTTTACAAAATCAATCTTTAAATTATAGATTTCCAATATATCTTAATTTTGATGGGTATGATGAAACAGAAATTTATGATATATGCATAGATACCTTAAATTGCAAAGGATTTACACTAAATTATGAGGGACAAGCTGTATTAAAAGAAACTATAAATGAATTATATAAAAATAAAAATATAATTTTAAAAAATGCCCTTATGGTTAAGAGTTATTTAGATATTCTTGTAAGAATACAAAGTGCTAGGGTATATGATGAAGAAGTTACTCAGAAAAATATAAACAATATAGAAAAAATAGATATTATAAAAAGTAAAAAAGAGTTTATAGATAAAAATTCTTTGAATAAGGAAATTTATAAAAATAAAGATTTAAACGAAAATAAAGAAAGAAACTTAAAATGTAATCAAGAAGAAAAAATACCTAGTAGAGATAAGAATGCTTATATAGATGATTTATTAAAACTAAAAAATTTATTAGATCTAAAAGTTATTGATGAAAGTGAATTTAAATTATTAAAACATAAACTTATAAGTAATATATAAATAAAAAATTGTTAGGCTTAAGTTAGTCTAACAATTTTTTATTTATTAGGATATAATAATAGTAAATAAGGAGGCAGATATGGGAAATAAAATAAAAGATTGTATATATGGAGAGTTTGAAATAGATGATGTATTAATAGAACTTATAAATTGTGGAGCAGTACAAAGATTAAAAAATATACATCAAGTAGGAGCAACTTACTTAGTTAATAAAGATTTAAATGTAACCAGATATGAACATTCGGTTGGTGTAATGTTATTAATTAAAATGTTAGGAGGCAGTTTAGAAGAACAAATAGCTGGATTGCTTCATGATGTATCTCATACTGCTTTTTCACATGTTATAGATTTTGTATTAGATAATAATGAAGAAGATTACCATGAGATAATTTTTAATTAAGTAGTTATGAATTCGGAAATACCTAATATACTAAAACGATATGGATATAACTATAAAGATATATTAATGAATGAGGAAAAATGGACTATACTTGAAAGAAAAGCTCCTAGATTATGTGCAGATAGAGTAGATTATACATTAAGAGATATGTATAGATATGGATATACAAATAAATCTGAAGTTGATTTATTTGTAAAAGATATGTGCATAGCAAATGGGGAAATTGTTGTTAAGAGTATAGATAAAGCCAAGTGGTTTTTAGATTTATACTATAAAGAAGTTGTAGATTTTTTTATGAGTCCATTAAATGCTTATGCATATGATAAATTAGCTAAAGCCATAAAATTTGCTATAAATACTAAAGAATTACATATGAAAGATATTTTAAAAACAGATGCTGAAGTTATAGAGATATTAAATAAGTCTAAAAATAATGATTTATTAAATTTAGTAAACTCATTAAATAGTGATATAAAAGTTAGAATAAATGAAAATAAATACGATATACATATAAAAGGTAAAGTAAGATTAATAGATCCTAGTGTATATATAAATAATAAAGTTTTTTCTTTATCAAATTTGGATTACAATGTAAATGAGATAAATAATAAAGTTAAAGATATTATAAATAAAGGTGTATATGTAGAAGTTTTATAATGAAAGAAATTAAATATGTTTAATTAGTAAAAAATAATAATATTATGTAAACTTTTGGATGAAATTTACTGATATAAAAAATATGCAAAATATTAATCACTTAGTATTTCTATTATAAGTTATAATAGAATATTAAGTGATATTTCTTTTATTATGTCAAATATTAATATATAATAGTGATTACTAAAATTTTCTTAAGAAAGGAAGAGATAAATGAATAAAAAAACAGCATTAATTACAGGAGCATCTAGAGGAATAGGTAAAGCTATTGCAACTTTATTTGCTGAGAATGGATATAATGTTTTAATAAATTACAATAATTCAGAAAAAGAAGCTCTAGATTTATATAACGAGTTAAAAAGCAGAGGATTTGCAGTTGATACATATAAAGCAGATGTTTCGAAAAAAGAAGAAGTTAATCTTATGGTAAATTACTGTATAGGACAGTTTGAAGGAATAGATGTTTTGGTTAATAATGCAGGAATAAGTAAAACTAATTTGTTTACAGATATAAGTTATGAAGAATGGGATGAGGTTATAAGTACAAATTTAAATAGTGTATTTTATACAACTAAAAAGGCATTACAATATATGATTCCTCAGATGAGTGGGAAAATAATAAATATATCATCTATATGGGGAATGGTTGGAGGTTCTTATGAAGTACACTATTCAACTAGCAAAGCAGCAATTATAGGAATGTCAAAAGCACTTGCTAAGGAACTTGGTCCTTCAAATATTCAGGTAAATTGTATAGCTCCAGGGGTTATACAAACTGATATGTTAGATAATATTGAAGATGATGCACTTGAAGCTTTAAGACAAGAAACACCTCTTATGAGACTTGGAACAGTAGAAGATATAGCAAATTGTGCTTTGTTTTTAGCAAGTGATAAATCTAATTTTATAACAGGGCAGGTTATAAGCCCTAATGGTGGATTTGTTATAGTATAAATTTTGGGAGAATATTAAAATGGAATATAGTTTTAAAAGACTTATTCGTCTAATTATAGGCTTATTTGTTTGTTCAGTAGGAATAGTTTTAACCATACATTCAAATTTAGGATTATCTCCTTGGGATGCATTTTATCAAGGTTTATCAAAAAACTTAGGTATAACAATGGGGCAAGCTAGTATATCAGTAGGAATGATAATTATTATTGTGAATATAATATTAGGCGAGAATTTTGGAGTAGGGACTATATTAAATATGATACTTATAGGTGTATTTATGGATATACTTATGTTAAATAAAATAGTGCCAATATCTAAAAATATAATAACTGGAATCATAATGATATTTATAGGAATGTTTATAATAGGTGTAGGTTGTGTTATGTATATAGGTGCAGGTTATGGAAGTGGACCAAGAGATGGAATGATGATAGCACTTCAAAAAATAACTAATAGACCTGTAAAACTGATAAAAACTATTATAGAGATGTTTGCATTAATATTTGGATATTTACTTGGAGGAAGTATCGGTATAGGAACTGTGATAACTACAATATGCTTTGGATTAGTTTTACAATATTCTTTTGATATTTGTAGATTTGAAACAACTAAAGTTAAGCATAGATACATAATTGACGATATTAAATACATAAAATCTAAATTACTAAATAGATCACATGAAACATGTATTACTAAAAATTTAGAAGAAAATATAGATGATTAAAAGAAAGCTTATGCTTTCTTTTTTTATTTATATATAAAAATGTAGAAATAGATAACACAATTGCGAAAATTGATACATATAGTATAAAAAGAAAGGAAATTATATAAGGAGGATTTAAATTGAAAGTTTGTATACCAATAAAAGATGAAATACAATTTCAACTATACAATGATATAAATAATACTCCAAATATAATTATATTCGATACAGGGACTAGAGATTATTTTATTAAAGATACATCAAAAATGACTTTAGGAAATATAATTCAATATTTAATTGATAATAATATAAATAGAATAATATCTAGTGTAAGTAATATTAATCATAATAAATATATATCCTGTAAAGATATAATAATATACAAACCAGATAAAAGTGTAGATGCTTTTTCTAATATAGATTTATTTATGTCAAATAGATTAAAAGTAGATAAAAAAGATCACTGACATTTTAAATAAAAAGCTGGAAGCTTTAAATATATAAATGGGATTTAATAATCCCATTTTACATAAAATATAAATAAAAACTTAAAAAATGAGAAGAATATATATCATAAATAATAATTTATAGTGATATATGTAAATTAAATTATAAAAAATGATAAAAAGTGGTAGAAAAATGTCGAAAATAGTGTATAATATATATAATAAATAAAACTAAAGAAAAAGGAGAAATCTATGTCAATAATATTCAATATTTTAGGAATCATAGTATTATTAGGTGGGCTTTACCTAGTATCTACTGACAAATCGTCGGTAAATAAGAAACTTATAGGAAAGGCTTTGCTAATACAATTTGTACTTGCATTTTTCCTGGTTAAGTTTCCTTTAGGAAGAAACATTGTAATGGTAGTTTCTGATTTTGTAACTAATGTATTAAATTATGGAGTAGAAGGTTTAACTTTTGTATTTGGACCATTAGCTAATACTAGTAATGGAATGATATTTGCTATATCAGTACTTGGAAACATAGTATTTATAGCAGCATTAGTATCAGCACTTTATTATTTAGGAGTTATAAACTTTGTAGTTAAAATAATAGGTGGAGCAATACAAAAAGTTTTAGGAACTAGTAATGTAGAAAGTTTTGTTGCTGTTGCAAACATGTTCTTAGGGCAAACAGAATCTCCAATACTTGTAAGTAAGTATTTACATGTAATGACTACAAGTGAACTTATGCTAGTTTTAATATCTGGTATGGGAAGTATGTCAGCTACAGTTTTAATGGGATATGTAGGAATGGGTATACCTATGGAATACTTACTTATAGCAGGGGCATTAGTTCCATTAAGTAGTATAATGGTTTCTAAGTTATTAATACCTGAGACTCAACAAGAAGAGGTTGTTGAGAATGTTGTTATGGATAGAAAGGGTGCTCACACAAATATAATGTCAGCTATATCAGAGGGTGCTACTAATGGTATGCAAATGGCGTTTGGAATAGGAGCAGCATTAATTGCTATAACAGGATTAGTTGCATTAGTTAATGGGGCATTAGGAGTAATAGGATTATCATTACAACAAATACTATCTTACGTATTTGCACCACTTGGGTTCTTAATGGGTCTTGATCCATCAAATGTATTAAAAGCTGGGGAATTATTAGGGACTAAGATAGTTTTAAATGAATTTATTGCCTTTGGTGACTTAGGAACTATAATAAAAACTCTTGATCCTAGAAGTGCTTTAGTTATGTCAATTTCTTTAGCTGGATTTGCAAATATATCAAGTATAGGTATATGTATATCAGGTATATCAGTATTCTGTCCAGAAAGAAGAACGGAAATATCTAACATAGCTTTTAAAGGTATGATAGGTGGATTTTTAGTTAGTACATTATCAGCTATGATAGTAGGATTAGTATTATTATTTTAATTTCAATTGCAATAAAAAAAGATTTGAGTTATCTCAAGTCTTTTTTTATTGCGATTTTTATATTTTATTTCAGTTTATTTATTAAAAAGGATGGGGATTATGAAATTTATGATAATAGTAAGTTGAAGCTGTGTTAGTTTGCCAAGGCTTTTATGTAATGTAGTGTATGTTTAGAAATAAGATATAAAGGTACGTATAATATTAAAAGAATAATAATAAGACATCTTAAGCTGCATAAATTAAGCTTAGTAAAATTTGTATAAAAGTTTAAAATGAAATTTATGTCGAAATATAGAAAAATATAAGTAAATATGTTAATATTAAAAAACATAACAAAAAAGTATAAAGGGTAAGGGGGACGATTAAAATAAGTATATCAGATCTGATTTTTATGGGTATACCTGAAGCTATAGCTATTTTTTCATCTGCAAGCATAGCTTTAAACAATGTAAAACGTAAAAATTTAATTTATATGATATTAACATATTTATTAGTAATATATTTTTTAAAAAATACATTACCATTGGGAATTAGTAGTTTATTTTTATATATTTCTATTGCTATTATACTTCATATATTTTCAAAGGTTAAAATAGAACGTTGTTTTATTTTAACAGCGATAATATTGGGAATTAAGATATTAACTGAAGTAATGACTGTTACTTTGATAAATTTTATGGGTATAAATCTTCAGTCAATATTAGATAATAGTACCCTAAAAAATTTATCATGTTATGTATCATTATTATTTATGTTTATTATAATGAAGTTAGTAAAATATAGGTATTTTATTAAGAGGTTAGATTTAAGAAATATATCTATAAAAAATAAATATACACAGCAAGTACTTTTTTATATAAGTATATTAATAATGGCTATAACAGGAATTTTAATATTATTAATATATAGTCTTAGTGAAATGCACTATAATATTGAAATTCTTATGAGAATATTTGTAGCACTTTCATTTATTTTTATATTAATAGCATTAATTATCACTTTAATAAATTATGATAAAAGAAAAGTATTAAATGAATTAGAGAAGAATTTAATGGAAAAAAGTCTCAAACAAATGGAAGATAGTGTAGATGCATTAAGAGTGCAAAGACATGATTATATGAATCATTTACAAATAATATTAATGCAAATGTCAACTGGAAAGATAGAAGATGCAAAAAGGTACATACTTGGGATGGCAGACTATGATAGTGATGTAGATATAGACTTCATTACAGGAAATCACTTTTTAGATGCTATATTAAATACAAAAAAATTAAGAGCTTCAAGATATGATATAGATTTAACTGCATGTATAGATAGTTTACTAGATGATATAGAGTTATCAGATTCTGAGGTGAGTTCTATACTTTTAAATATAATAGATAATGCAATTGATGAACTTAAAACTTATGAAAAAGACTATAAATATGTACATATTGATATATATAAATGTGAATATTACCATAATATATCAATTAAAAATAATGGGTCTAAAATAATAGATACAAAAAAAATATTTGAACTTGGATATTCGTCTAAGGATGAAGGTAGAGGCTATGGGTTATATTCTATTAAAAAATTACTAGAATCATATAAATGTATGATAGAAGTAGATAGTGATGATTTAGAAACTGAATTTTACATTCAAATACCGATTAATAAAAAATAGTTTAGTATATAAAGAAAGACTATATTTTAGGATATCTAAAATATAGTCTTTAATTTATTAAAAATTAATAATTAGAATCATCTGCCTCATATTGTAAAATTAAATTTTCGTTTATTATAGCATAAGTATAAAATAGTAAAAGTAGAAATAAAAAAATATATATCATAATAACCCCCCTTAAACTAAATCCAATTAATACTATATTATACTAATCATTACTATATCCTTTAAAATTTAATAATTGAATTTAAATTATTATGATATCTAGAGAACTATCTTTAATATTTATTAATTTATCTGAGATTTTTCTATAAAAATTCACATCAAATATGATTATAAGTATAGTTATAACTTTTTTTTATTTTGTTTAAAAACATTGATTGAAAGGATGAATTTATAATTAGTTATAAAAATGATTAAAATTTATTTAGACACTATAAAATGAGTATGTTCTGTAGCGTCTTTATATTCTTTCATTTCACATGTGTTTATACAAATTTGAATTAGATTTTCATAAGCTTTTTTTTCATATTCAGACATTCTTGTAATATCATAATGAATACCTGAGGCAAAACTTTCTGCTCCAAAGTATGTTACTATATTTAATCCAACGCTTTTTATTTCATTAATAGAATCAGATGGTATGGATAAATAGGTTTCAGTAAAGGATTCTTCGTTACTCCAAGATTGTGATGAAAATAATCTTTCTATATTAATTATATTTTCAAATTCTAAACTACATTCATGAATTGCAGCTTTAAGAATTCCCAATCCATTTAAGTAGGATATCATACAAAGTCCATCTTGTTTTAAAATACGTTTAATATCATTAAGTATACTCAATCTAAAATTTTTATTTTGTATATGATACATTGGTCCCATTAATAAAACTATGTCAAAACTATTATCCTTAAATTGACTTAAGTCACTACAATCTCCACATATGTAATTGTCTGCTTTTAGGTTATTATTTTCAATTTTAGATTTAGCTAAATTAAGTTCTTTTTCTGATATATCATACAAAGTTACATTATACCCTTTTTGTAATAATTCTATAGAATATCTGCCAGGTCCACAGCCTATATCAAGTACTTTACCTGATTTTCTAAAGTACTTATCCATCATAGCAAGTGTTGTTTTAAATTCAATTATACTATATGGATTAGACAATCTATTGAATTCTCTTGTGGCATTTTCATTATAGTAATCTCTAACTATATTACTCATTTTATACCCCCTTATGTAATTAATAATATTAAAAAGTTTATGATAATTATAGCTAAGTTTGAGTAAAAATATAACTTAAATATATTTAAATTATGAAAAAATTTATATTATACATTGTTCTATAATTAGTTTAAATAATCATAAAAATAAAAAAGATAAAAGTAAAAATTATTCTTGTGATTTTTTTATTAGGAATATTAAAAAAAATAAAAAAGGAGTAGATTATGATTAAATTTTCTGATTCTAAGGATATTGATGTAAATAAGATTAAAAATTTTTATTGCAGATATGCAACTTGGAAAGTAAATGATAATAAAAAAGACTGGGAAAAAATTTTAGAAAAATCATCTTGTATAATAACTGCTTGGGATGAAGACAAATTAGTAGGAATGGCTAGAAGTTTAAGTGATGAAGTTAGATGGGCAACTATTATTGATGTATTAGTACATCCAAGTTACAGAAAACAATCTATAGGAAGAAATATTATAGATAAATTATTAAATCATAGTACTATGAATGTCAGAACAGTGTATTTAGCTACTCCTGATAAAGAAAATTTTTATAAAAATATGGGATTTAAAACAGTTAATGAGCATTGCTCCTATATGATTAAGTTAAATTTAGATAATGAAGAACGTTATTTTTTACCTAAAGAAAAATGATTTTAATTTTATAAGTTAATTAATTATTTAATTGGGGTAATAGTATTGTGAGGTGATAAAATGAATAAATTAACGAACAATATTATAAACAATGAAGATAATGGCTTAGAATGTTCCAATATAAAGCTTGTTTTAAAAAGTATTTTGGTCGGGGCAGCTGCTGGGTTTATAGTTTCCTTGTATAGATTATGTTCAAATTATGCAAGTCAAATTAGCTTAAGTGCATACAATTTCATGACAAATCATTATATATACATAATTTTAGGAATATTAGTATTTGCTACAATTGGATATATAGTAGGATATTCGCTTGAGAAAAATCCTATGATATCAGGAAGTGGTATTCCACAAATTGAAGGATATTTAAAGGGAAAATTAAATATATTACATTCTTTTAAAATTTTATTAAGTAAATTTGTAAATGGGGTTTTAGCTATGGGTGCTGGATTATCTCTTGGTATAGAAGGACCTTCAATTCAACTTGGAGCTAGCTTTGCACATGGTTTTTCAGAAAAATTAAGAATATCAAAAAAAGAACAAATTTATTTATATTCAAGTGGAGCAGGAGCTGGGCTTGCTGCTGCATTTAATGCTCCATTTGCTGGAGTTATGTTTGTTTTAGAAGAAGTACATAAAAGTTTTTCTCCGATGCTATTTTTAACTGCAGTTTTTTCTTGTGTAACTTCTGATTTAGTTACATGGATATTTTTCGGACAGAAATATACTTTAAGTGTAAAAAAGCTATTAAACATGCCACCTAAGTATTATGTAGTTTTAATATTACTTGGAATAATAATTGGATTATGTGGCGTTATATATAATAAAGGTTTACTTAAAACTATAGATATTTATGGAAAGTTAAAAATTAGCTCAAGATATAAAATGATTATACCTTTTATGTTTGCTATTATATTTGGTATGTTTTTACCACAAGTTTTAGGTGGTGGAGATAAACTTATAAATAATATTCTTGGAAGTGGAATTGCTATTAAGCTAGCTATTATACTATTAATAGGAAAGTACATATTTTCACTTATAAGTTTTGCACCAGGAACTCCTGGAGGAATATTATTCCCTATTTTAACTTTGGGTGGTTTAGTTGGATTAATTTGTGCTAAGATTTCAATATTTATGATTGGAGTAGATCCATCACTTATAAATAATTTTGTTCTTTTATCTATGGCTGGCATGTTTTCAGCAGTCGTAAGAGCTCCTATTACTGGATTTATATTAGTTTGTGAGATGAGCGGATCAATTTCACAGTTAGGACCAGTTATAGTTGTTTGTGCAGTTTCATATATGGTGGCTAATTTACTTAATTGTCCTCCTATTTATGATTCCTTATTAGAAAATAAGATAAAAGTAAAGAAAAATTTAGAAATGAGTAATAATTAATTATACATATTATTAAAAAAGAGAGAGTAGATAAGCTCTCTCTTTTTTTATGATATATTAACAATCAGATAAAAAATACAGATTATAATTTAAAATAAAATATTATAGTAGGTGTTTATATTGGATAATATGTATTTTTGTGGTTTAAGTGGAGAAGTTGTAACTAAAGGTGACTACAATTATGAAGTTCTTAGACAAATGTGGAATCGTGCAATACAAAAATTTCCCATAGCTATAGTTTATTGTGAAAATTATTATGATGTTAGGAATGCTATATTATGGGCCAATGATAGATCTGTGCCTATTAGAATAAGGTCAGGAGGACATAATTATGAAGGATACTCTAATGGAAATAGCATGCTAGTTATAGATATAAGTAAAATGAACAATATAAGCATTAATTATAAAGAAAATACAGTTAAGATAGATGGTGGTGTTAGGAATTCACAACTATATAATTTCATTTCTGAAAAAGGTTACCCATTTCCAGGAGGAACTTGTCCTACTGTTTGTGTTAGTGGCTACTCATTAGGTGGTGGATGGGGATTATCATCAAGAAAATTAGGTCTTGGTTGTGATAGTTTACTTGAAGTTGAATTAATAGATTATAAAGGAGATTTGATAGTAGCCAATAATTATAAAAATCAAGATTTATTTTGGGCAGTTAGAGGAGCTGGTTGAGGTAATTTTGGAGTTGTAGTATCTATAAAATTTAAATTACCAAGTAAAGTAGAAAATGTTACTTTTTTTGAAATAAATTATGATAATCCAAGCATAAATACTCAATGTAAGTTTTTTGATATATGGCAAAGATGGATTGATAGTGTAGATAATGATATAAATATGAGAGCAGGAATATATAATACATTAGATGATGGAATGTATATATACACAATAGGAATTTGTTATAAGGATATAAGAGAAACTAAAAAACTTTTACAGCCGTTCTCTAATATAGAAGGGGCAAATATGAATTTAAGATATGTATCATTTTTAAAAGCTATTAATGAAGTAGCTAATATATATCCTAAATATGAACATTTTAAATTTCCTGGTAGATTTGCAAATGAATATTTATCATCATCACAGATAAGGGAAATTATAGATATTGTTAATAGAAAAAGACCAAAAGGCTCTATTTTAACATCAATAAATATGTATGGATTAGGAGGAGAAGTATCTCAAGTAGACAATCATGCTACAGCTTTTTATTATAGAGATGCAAAATATATATTACTTTTACAGTCAGAATTTAAAGGTAATTATTACAAAGAAATAAATGAAAAATGGGTAAATGAAAATTTCCCACATATATATAATTTAACTAAAGGATCTTATGTAAACTTTCCATATAATAAACTTAATAATTATAAGTTTGAGTATTATGGTGGTAATATAATTAAATTAGATCATATAAAGAAAAAATATGATCCATATAATATTTTTTCTTTTCCACAAGGAATAGGAAATTAGATAATTTGAATAAAAATCCTAAATATATTTAATAGATAACCGTATTATTTAGTATACGGTTTTTTATTTTAAATATTCATTATAGGTAATTACAAAACAAGGGAGATTTAATATGGATATTAATCAAATAGTAACGATTAAACTTTTAAATGCTATTAGTCAAGTTAACTCAAATAATAGAGGTTATTCAAATAATCAATCAGATATGTTTGATTTTATATTACAAGATGCATTAGGTGGATTGGTAAATTCTAGGCAAACATGCCAATGTAATCATAACTTCCAAGGAAGTTTAGAAACTTTAGATACATTATTAAGTTCTATAAATAGTAGTAAATTAAATACAAATGAAGTTTCTAATATAGAAAGTAAAGATGAAAATAAAGTTGAATTAAATAAAAAAATAAATATAACTGAAAGTAAACCTAAAGAATCTAAAGTAGTAAATACAATTAAAGAAAATATAGAAAATATTGTAGATACTACTAAAAAATCATCTAATAAAATGGAAAATGCAGTTAAGTTGTTAGAAAGTAAAGTAGGAAACAAGTATGTATGGGGAGCTACTGGACCAAATACATTTGATTGTTCAGGATTAGTTCAATATGTTTATAAAAATGCTTTAGGAAAAAATATACCAAGGACTTCATATGAACAAAGTAAGTTTGGACAAGCTGTTAATAAAGAAAACTTGCAGGTAGGAGATCTAGTATTTTTCGATACTATGGGTAAAGGCAGAGTAAGTCATGTTGGGATGTATGTTGGGAATAATGAATTTATACATGCAGCTAATGAAAAGGATGGAATTAAAAAATCTAAATTAACAGGATATTATCAAACTCATTACAGAGGAGCTAGAAGACCATAGTTTACTTAATAATTAAATATAAATTACAAGATAAGAAAGCAAGCATAGTAGTTTAAAAAACTTTACTATGCTTGTTTTTACATAAAAATTTAATAAATAACAATGATATAATAGTATATAAATAAAAGAAAAATTTAACAGATATTTATTATTAGAAAAAAGGTTTTTATATGTGAAAAATAGGGGGATAAAATGGAAGTTAAAAGAATTTTGGAGGATAAAAAAAGATTTCTAGATTTATTACTATTAGCAGATGAGCAGGAAGATATGATTGATAGGTATTTAGACAGAGGAGATTTATTTGCTTTATATGATAACAAGTTAAGAAGTATTTGTGTAGTAACCAAAGAAGATAAAGATACATATGAACTTAAAAACTTAGCAACTTATAAAAATTATCAAGGAATGGGATATGGAAGCTATTTAATAAAATATATATTAAATTACTATAAAGATAAGGGAAAAATCATGTTTGTTGGAACCGGAGATAGTCAGGTAACTATTGGATTTTATAAACATTGTGGTTTTAAGATTTCTCATAGGATTGAAAATTTTTTTATAGATAATTATGATCATGAGATTTTTGAAGATGGAGTCAAACTTATAGATATGGTGTATCTAAAAAAAGATTTATAAATAAAATTTTAATTAAAGATGAGATGTCTAAATGACACTCATCTTTTTATTTATTGGTATCAAATTATAATCGTATATATTGATTTAATAATTTATATAGGTTAAACTTATTAGTTGGAAATCTAAGTAAGAAAGGATGATAGACATAAAGACAAATAGTATCACATTTAAACTATTCTTACTAATATTTGTACTAATAGTTTTAATAACAGGAATTATTAGTGCATGGGTTATAAATGATAGCAATGAAATAATACAAGAAGAAATGCAAGGCATGAGAAGTCAAATTTTAGATGAAGTATCCAATAATATTTCAATACTACTATCTAATGTAGAAAGTATAGGAAATAACATTGTTGTAGATAGTAAATTGATAAATATATTATCTACTCCAAAAGAAAATATTTCTTCTGATGAAAATAAAACTAAAGCCAATGATTCTTATGTAGAAGGATTGCTTATGGATCAAGTTTTTAAATATGGAAAATTTAATATGAAACCAGAGTTATATATAATAGGAGAAAACGGTTTGACATATAGTACATACTCTAAAAGCAAATATGATATTAATAGTATAAAGAATGAAAATTGGTATGAAAAAATTGTAAAAGCAAATGGAAAGACAGTGCTTATAAATACCTATAAGGATGAAAATGGTATAGGTCCTTATAAAAATATATTTAAAATGGGTAGAATTATAAAAGATTTAATAACCAATGAAACATTAGGAATATTAATAATGGATATAAGTGAAACAATGCTTTATGATAGATATTCAGATATAATAGATGAGGGAACTTCTATTTATATAATTGACTCTAATAAAAAGATAATATCTAGTAGAGATAAAAGGTTAATAGGTAGTAATTATGAAAAGGTTATAAACCCAAATAAAACAAATGATATTTTTGATGAAAATATAAAGATAGTATCTAATATTGATGAATATGGATGGAGTATAATTCAAGAAATACCTTCAAATATAATGAAAGAAGTATCAAATAAAATAGCTCAAAGGACATTCTTTATAATTGCATTAACAAGTATTCCAGCTTTAATAATTACCTATAAAATTTCATTATGGATAACAAATCCTATTTTGAATATGAAAAATAAAATGGATGAAGTTATGAGTGGTAATTTAAAAGTCAAGGTAGATGTAGATAGAAGTGATGAGATAGGAGAACTACAATCATCTTTTAATAGTATGGTAAGTTGGCTAGATTCATCTATAGAAAATATAAAAAAGTATGAAAAACAAAAAAGAGTAGCAGAACTAAGTTTTTTACAAGCTCAGATAAATCCACATTTTTTATATAATACTCTAAGTGGAATAAGATTTTTAGTATCTATGAACAAAACAGAAATAGCAGAGGAAATGCTTTATAGATTTACTAAATTACTTAGAAGTATATTACCAAAAGCTAGTGAAATGATTAGTTTAGAAGAAGAGTTAGAAAATATTAAAAACTATGTGGAACTTCAGAAAATGAGATATCCTGATTGTTTTGAAGTAAATTACGAAATAAATGATAATATAAAAGATTTTAAAGTTCCTTCTTTTATACTACAGCCAATTATAGAAAATGCTATTTTATATAGTATGGAAAAAGAAAATAATAAAGGCTTAATAAGCTTAATTGGATACAAGGATAAAGATAGTATAAAAATAGTTATAAAAGATAATGGAATAGGTATGTCTAAAGAAAAATTAGAAAGTGTATTAACTAAAGAAGCTAGTATAAACAGGGTAGGTGTTATAAACGTACACGAAAGAATACAGCTAAACTATGGACAAAATTATGGACTAAAAATAGATAGTGTAAAAGATGAGGGGACTAAAATTACCTTTGTACTACCAAGTTAGGAGGAGCAAATATGTTAGATATATTAGTAGTAGAAGATGAAGCACCAATAAGGGATTGGATAGCATATACTATTTCAAATATTTCTAAAGACTTTAATGTAATAGCTAGTGCACAAAATGGTAAAGAAGCATATGAACTAGCAGTTAAGTTAAATCCACAAATTATTATAAGTGATATCAAAATGCCTATAATGGATGGAATTGAACTTACTAAGGAAATAAAAAAAGTTATTCCAAATATTTATATAGTTTTACTAACTAATTATGCAGAGTTTTCTTATGCAAAAGAAGCTATAAGTTGCGGGGTTTATGAATATTTAATAAAATCAGATATAAGACCTAAGGAATTAAAAGAGGTTATTGACAAAATACATAATAGTGTAAAAAAAAATAAAAATATAGAAGTAGAAAAAGAAATAAAAACTGATGATAATAAATTAGAAAATAAATATTCTAAAGCAATAAAAAAAGCAATAGAGTACATAGATATAAACTATAAAGAGCATATTTCCTTAAATGATATAGCAAACCACGTATATTTATCTCATGAGTACTTTTCAAGGTTATTTAAAGAAGAAGTTGGAGAAAACTTTAGTACATACCTTACAAATTATAGAATGAAGAAGGCTGAGTATCTTTTGAAAAATACAAATATGAAAATTTCTCAAATATCCAAAGATGTAGGATACTTAAATGCAGGATATTTTTCTAAAAGCTATAAAAAATTTAAGGGGGTATGCCCGGAAGAAGATAGATAGTAATTATTTTGATAATCTTACTTATGTCAAAAATATCCATAAAATGTCAATATTTTTCATTATAAGTAAGGTTATCATTCTAAAAGTATCAATATTATTTAATGAATTGTCAATAGAGTTTATGGAAAGAAAACGTTTCATTGAATATAATGTTATTAAAGCAGAGGGGAATAATTAATAAATGAAATTACACTACAAGAAAATAATGGGATTAATTATTTTAATATTAATTATGATAATTGCTTATTTATATGAACAAAATCAAAATAAATCAAAAATTAAAAATGATAATACAACAAAGGTTGCAATCATATTTAATGAAGCTGGTTTAGGAGATAAAGCTTTTAATGATTTATGCTATGATGGTATGTTAAAAGCACAAGAAAATCTTTCAATTGAATTTGATTATTCTCAATCTAAAGGTAATTATGAGAAATTAGCAAGAGAATATGCAAAAACTAAAGATTATGATCTTATAATCTCTGTAGGGGGAGAGCAAGAAAAGGCTGTATCTAAGGTTTCAAAAGAGTTTTTAGATCAAAAATTTACTATAATTGACTCAAAACTAGACTTACCAAACGTAAGTTCTATAAGCACAAATTGGGCACAACAAACTTTTTTTAATGGTATTATAGCAGGATTATCTATTTCAAAAGAAAACGATAATAAAACTGTAGGTGTTATTTTAGGAAAAAACTTAGACCATTTAAAAGAAGGAGCCATTGGATTTGAAGCAGGAGTTAAATATGTAAATCCTAATATAAAGGTTATGAAAGCTGTAGTTGGAGATTTTTCAGATCCAGTTAAAGCAAAAGAAATTGCACTTTCAATGTATAATAAAGGAGTAGACTATATACAACAACTAGCAGGACAGTCTGGACTTGGAGTATTTATAGCTGCTAAACAAGTAAATAAGTATGCATTTGGAGTTGATGCAAATCAAAATTCTTTTGAGCCTGATAATATAGTAGCAACAGCAACTAGATATACAAATAATATAATATACAAAGAAATAGAATCTGTAATAAATAATTCTTGGAAGCCAGGAGTACATAAGCTTGGACTTAAAGAAGATGTTATTGGGTATGAAAGAGAAGGATCTAATGTATATATAGATTCAGATATAATTAAAAATTTAGAAGAAATAAAAAAATCTATAGTAAATAATAAGATCATAATACCCAAAACTTATAAAGAATTAGATTTATGGATTAAGTCAAATCAATATAGTATTAATAAGTAGAGGTATTAAAAATTTATAGATTAGGAAATCGTTTTAAAAAATATAACAGAAACTGTGAGGTAAAGAAAATGAACAACTTATATGAAAAAATAGTAGAAAGTGCAAAGTACATAAAATCTAAAACAGATACAAAACCTACTATAGGTCTTATACTAGGCTCAGGACTTGGAGTTTTAGGAGATGAAATAGAAAACCCAGTAATAATAAGTTATGATGAAATACCAAATTTTCCAGTATCAACAGTTGAAGGACACAAAGGCCAATTAGTTATAGGTAAGTTACAAGGAAAAGATGTTGTAGCTATGCAAGGAAGATTCCATTTTTATGAAGGATATAAAATGCAAGAAACAACTTTCCCAGTAAGAGTAATGAAAGAACTTGGAGTAGAAACTGTATTTGTAACTAATGCAGCTGGTGGAGCTAATAAGTCTTATAAACCAGGAGATTTAATGATAATAAAAGATCATTTGAACTTAGGAGGAAATAATCCTTTAATAGGCAAAAATGATGATAGATTAGGAGTAAGATTTCCTGATATGTCAACTGCATACACTCCAAAGTACATAGATATTGCTAGAAAATGTGCAAAAGAATTAGATATAGATATAAAAGAAGGGGTATATGCATTCTTTACAGGACCAACTTATGAAACTTCTGCAGAAGTAAAAATGGCACAAATATTAGGTGCTGATGCAGTAGGAATGTCAACAGTTCCAGAGGTAATAGTTGCATCTCATAGTAATTTAAACGTTGTAGGTATATCATGTATAACTAATATGGCAGCAGGAATATTAGACCAACCTTTAAACCATGAAGAAGTAATAGAAACTACACAAAGAGTAAAACAACAATTCTTAAATCTAGTTAAAAGCATAGTTCAAAACATATAATCAAGATAATATTTTATAAATTTTAAATAAAAATAATTAGTTGTACTAACATTTAAGTTAGTACAACTAATTAATAAAAATTTTATATAATCTATTAAATTATCATATAGAAAAACGAGGACAAGAAGATGGCAATAATATTAAACATAATAGGGATAGCTCTTTTACTAGGTGGATTATATCTTATATCACCTAATAAAAAAGATGTAAATAAAAAAATGATATTAAAAGCTTTAATAATTCAAGTAATAGTAGCATTTTTATTACTAAAATTTCCTCTTGGTAGAATAGCTGTAGAGAAAGTATCAGACTTTGTAACTAATGTATTAAGTTATGGAGCACAAGGTTTAGGTTTTGTATTTGGACCTTTAGCAGATGCAGGAGCTCCAACAGGTATGATATTTGGAATTCAAGTTTTAGGAAATATAATATTTATATCAGCATTAGTAGCAGCGCTTTATTATATAGGGCTTATAGGATTTGTCGTTAAAATAATAGGAGGTGCAATAGAAAAAGTACTAGGAACTAGTAAGGTCGAAAGTTTCGTTGCAGTTGCTAATATGTTTTTAGGACAAACTGAATCACCAATTCTTGTAAGTAAGTATCTATCTGGAATGAGCGAAAGTGAAATAATGCTAGTTTTAATATCTGGTATGGGAAGTATGTCAGCTACTGTACTTGGAGGGTATGCAGGACTTGGTATACCTATGAAGTACCTTTTAATAGGAGGAGCACTAGTTCCTCTTGGAAGTATAATAGTATCAAAAATTATTTTACCAGAAAAAGTACAAGAAATTGCAAGTGTAGAAACTACAACTATAGAAAATAAAGAAGATACTGAAATTATGGTAGATGTTGAATGTGCTGCAACTAAGATAAACAGTGATGAAGTAACTATAGATAATAAAGGAAATAATAGTAATATAATGGAGGCTATATCACAAGGAGCTACTGATGGACTAAATATGGCACTTGGTATAGGGGCATCTTTAGTAGCTATAATAGCTTTAGTTGCATTAGTTAATGGTGGACTTAGTATAGTTGGATTATCATTAGAAGGTATATTATCTTACGTATTTGCACCTATAGGATTCTTTATGGGAATACCTAAGGATAGTATATTAACAGCAGGACAATTACTTGGAAGTAAGTTAGCACTTAATGAGTTTGTTGCTTTTGGTGAATTAGGACCAATGTTAAAAACTCTAGATTATAGAACTGGATTGATGATGGCTATATCTTTAACAGGATTTGCAAATATATCTAGTATGGGTATATGTATATCAGGAATATCAGTATTTTGTCCAGAAAAAAGAGGACAATTGGCAGAACTTGCATTTAGAGGAATGATAGGTGGATTTTGTGTAAGTGTTTTAAGTTCATTAATAGTAGGAGCAATAGTTGCTTTATAAAAATAAAAACATAAGGGAGATTAAGACAATGAAAATATTTATAGATACAGCAAATATAGACGAAATAAGAGAAGCAAATACTTGGGGAATAATAGATGGTGTTACTACAAATCCATCCCTTATAGCAAAAGAAGGAAGAAATTTACAAGAAGTAATAAATGAGATATGTTCAATAGTAGATGGACCGATAAGTGCAGAGGTAATAAGCTTAGAAGCTGATAAAATGGTTGAAGAAGCTATGGAGCTAGTTAAATTACATAAAAATATAGTTATAAAAATACCTATGTGTATAGAAGGATTAAAAGCAGTTAAAATGCTGAATGAAAAAGGAATAAAAACTAATGTAACTTTAATATTCTCATCTCAACAAGCACTACTTGCTGCAAAAGCAGGAGCAACTTATGTTAGTCCATTTGTAGGTAGACTTGATGATATCGGAGCTAGAGGTGTAGAATTAATAAGTGAAATATCAACTATATTTAAGGTACATGATATTAAAACAGAAATAATAGCTGCTAGTATAAGAAATCCAATACACGTATCAGAATGTGCAATAGAAGGGTCTGATATAGCTACAATACCATTTAAAGTGTTAGAACAAATGGCTAAACATCCTCTTACTGATATAGGAATAGAAAAGTTTTTAAGTGATTACAATAAATCTAAATAAACTATATTATTAATATAAATATAATGAAAGATCCCATAGAGGGATCTTTTTTAATATAGAATTAGTAATTTTTAAATAAGTAAATTTTTTATGATATTATGTTAAAATGAGAATGATTAGTACCAAGTATAAGTATAGGAGGATAAATAATTGCTATTTACTATAGGCCAAGTAACTAAAATGTACAACATAAGTCATGATACTTTAAGGTATTACGATAAAATAGATTTATTAAAACCAAGTGTTAAAAAGGAAAATGGATATAGATATTATACTATAAGAGAAATAGAGTTATTAGAAATTATATTAATAGCTAAACAATTAGAAATACCTATTAAAGATATAAAAGATATAGTACAAAAAGAAGAGGAAGATGCTTATGTAGAGCTATTTACAAGACATGAAAAGTTTCTAGAGGATAAAATAAAATATTTAACTGATTTAAAATATCGTGTGAAAATATCTAAAGATATGGCATCAAAAATGAGTGAATTTAAAAATAAAGAAATTAAAGATGGATTTAAATCTGAATATATAAATAAAAAAGTAATATTTTTTAATCAAAATGGAAATTCATACATAGCAACTGTGGTAAAAACTAAGAATTTAATGATACTTTTAAATAAAGATGATAAAGGGAATATAGTAGGAGATTCAAGTAGAGTAGGAATTGAAGTATTTGAAGATGAAGTGTTTGAATATAAAAAATATACAGATTTTACGGAAAAAAATTTTAGAGGAGAGTATATAGTTATAACTAGAAAAGATACTTTTTCTAATATAGAAAAACTTACAAAAGAAATTTTAAATAACATAAATTGTAAAGATAAAAAAGTTGAAGTTTTAGTAGAAACTATGTTTACATTATCAAGAAAAGAAAAAGAAAATATATATTTAGTTAAATTATATATTCCAAAAAATTAATAAATTTTACTTGACTCTAGACTTACTCAAGACTTTATTATTAATGTAGACATAATAAATGATATGGAGGAGATTAGAGTGCAAGATAATATGCTATTAAATGGAAAGATTTCAACGGTATTTTTAAAGTTTGCAGTACCTGCCATAGTAGCTATGCTTATATCTGGAATGCAAACTATGGTAGATGGACTCTTTGTAGGTAATATATTAGGGCCAAATGCTATGGCAAGTGTAAATATTGCAAATCCATTTGTACAGTTGATAATGGGAATAAGTTTCATAGTGAGTGTAGGAGCTCAAAGTTATATGGGCCTTAATTTAGGAAATAAAAATATAGAAAAGGCACAGAATGTTTTTAAAACATCTATAATATTTATTTTAATAATGGGAGCAAGTATAACTTTATTAGGACTTATATTTAATGAAAAACTTGCAATATTATTAGGTGCAAATGATGTATTAGTTAAAGATGTTTCAACATATATAAAAATGATTGCTATATTTACAATCCCGATAAACTTAATGCTTTTATTTGGCTTTTCAAATAGAATAATAGAAAAACCAGAACTATATTTTAGAGGTATGATATTAAGTTTATTTACAAATATTGTTTTAAACTATATATTAACGGCGAAATTAAATTTAGGTATAGTAGGGACAGCTACAGCTACTGGATGTTCATATTTAGCTGCTTTTATGGTTGTAGTTTGGCCAATGCTTGATAAAAAAAGTTTTATAAATATATTTGTTGGTAAGTTTGATAAAAGTGTTATATATCCTATGTTATATAATGGATCATCAGAAGGGATAAATTCAATATCTACTGCAACTTGTGCTTACCTTTTTAATATGGCTTTTATGAATATAGCCGGTGAAGGTGGAGTAGCCGCTTTTACATCAATAAACTATATAGCACAGTTTGGTATACTTTTAATGTTTGGTATATCTGATGGTATATGTCCAATAGTTAGTTACAATTATGGAAGTAAGCAATATGACAGGGTTGATAAAATATTAAAATTAGCTTTTAAGATATGTATAGTAGCAGGTATTTTTATATTTGTAACATTATTTTTCTTTGGTAAAGATTTAGTTGAATTATTTGTAAAAGGAAATAATGATATAATATCTTTATCAGCAAGTGGAGCTAAAGTATATGCCTTTGCGTTTTTTATGAATGGCTTTAATATAGTTAATTCTGGGTACTTCACAGCAATTGGGAATGCAAGATTATCTGTTATAGTAGCAGTTAGTAGAGGGTTATTATTTATAATTATAGGTATAGTTATGCTGCCTATGATATTTGGAGTTAGTGGAGTTTGGATGAGTGTACCTTTTGCTGAAGTTTGTACATTCTTTATAGGATTTTATTTAACGTATAAGTCTAGCAAGTCTATTTGTATTAATATTTAAGGTTTATTTTTTGATATAAATTATTGTATGGATAAATTATCCATACTTTTTTATTATAAGGAAGTTTTATATATTAAGTGTTATTTTGACTAGTGATTATGTAACTTATTCGTTACCGAATTTGGATGTATAAAAGCTACAATTTAATTGTATTGTAAGAAATATTATTAATTTAAAAGGGTATACAAATTATAGGAGGGGAAAATGAAAGTAAAAAAACTTTTATTTTTGGTTATAGGAGTTAACTGTATTGTTTTATTTAGTACTGTATCAATATCTAGTTTAGAAAATAAAAATTTATCTCAATTACAGAACTTATATTTTGACACTGTAGATACAGATATCAAAGGCAAAGAAATGAATTTAAAAAAATTAAAGGATATAAATTCAAATTTAGATTTAAAAAATAATAAAAATAAGGTCATAGATGAAAATGAAGAATTAAATATATCCTATTTAGAAGGTGAAAATCAAATAAATCGTATATCTTATGAATTTAAGAAAGAAAATAGCGATGATATTTATTTACATACAGATTACATAAAGTTAAAAAATGGAAAGTTGGATTTGAATTTAGGGATATACTTAAAATCTTTAAAAGAACAAAAAGATTTAGCTAATTTAATAAATAATGGACAAAAACTTGATACAATATATGAAATTTATTATAAAATAGCTGAATCTATAGAGAATGATGCAAGTTTGAGTATAGCAAAAATAAAAAATTTATTTAAAGAAAATAAGTTTGTTCAATTTAAAGATTACAATAAAGAAAATACAAATTTAAAAAATTATTTAATTGAGGAAAATGGATATAGATTATTTATCGTACATGATACAAAGTTAAATAAATGTAAAGATGTTTTAATTGAAAATGAAGATACTAATAAAATATCGATGTGTTATTACAAAGGAAATAAAAGTGATATTCAATTGTGGAAAAGTAGTGATAATTTGAAAGAACAAGAAGCTATATTTAAAAATTTAATGAAATAATAAATACTATAAATTTTTGATAAATATACTATTTTTATTATATACTTGTAATAAAATTTAAAATTAACTGCAAAGGAGATTGGTTATGTTTAGACAAATGAGAAGACAAAATAGAAAAATTGAAATTAAAGAAGAGATAGACCAAATATTAAACAAAGGGGAATATGGAACACTTGCAACTATAGGTGAAAATGGATATCCACACTCTGTGCCTATAAGTTATGTATACTATGAAAAATGTATATATTTTCATAGTGCAAAAGTAGGACACAAAATTGATAATATAAAAAATCATGAAAAAGTATCTTTTAATGTAGTAGGAGATACAGAAGTTTTACCAAGTAAATTTAGTACAAAATATGAAAGTGTTATAGCTTTTGGTATTGCAACTGAAATTGATGGAGAAGAAAAAGAGATGGCTTTACTTAAGCTTATAGAAAAATATTCACCTGAATTTTTACAAGAGGGTAAACTATACATATCAAGAGCTAAGGATGCTACGAGCGTTATGAAAATTAGTATAGAACATATGACAGGTAAAGCTATAAAATAATTAAAAGCTATTAAAACTAAATGTAAAATAGATAATAAAAAAGCACCTAGCATAAAAGTTAGGTGCTTTTTTATATCTAAAATTGACTAAAAGTATTTTGTGAAAATGGTTGCATTATAAAATGTATTTATATACCATATAGATATATAGTTAATTACTTAAGTAACTAACCAAGTAAGGAGGTGGTAAGTTGAAATTAATACTTAATGACAATGAACCAATATTTATACAAATAGCAAAGGCGATAGAAGATGAAGTGATATCTGAAGGTATTATGGAAAATGAACAAATTCCATCAACTACAGAACTGTCAAAGCTATATAAAATAAATCCAGCAACTATACTTAAAGGGGTTAACTTGTTGGTTGAAAAGAATATTTTATACAAAAAAAGAGGGATAGGTATGTTTGTATGTGAAGGGGCTAAAAAGATAATAGGTGATAGTAGAAAAGAAAATTTCAAAGAAGTATATATTAAAGAGCTAGTAAAAGAAGCTAAAAAACTTGGAATTAGCAAAACTGAATTATTAGAAATGATAAATAAATCTTTGTAAAGGGTGATAATTTTGAATAGAGTAATAGAGATAAAAGATTTAAACTATAAATTTAAAGATAAACAAGTATTTAAAAACTTGAATATAGAATTTGAAGAAAATAAAATTTATGGTCTTTTGGGGAAAAATGGAGCAGGTAAAACTACATTAATAAACATAATGACAAATCAACTTATGAGTAAAAATGGAGATATAAAAGTACTTGGCTTAGACCCAAGAATAAATCCTGAGGTTTTAGAAAATATATGTGTAGTTAGAGAAAGAGAGTTTTACAATAATGAAGCCAAAGTAAAAACTATATTTAATATGTATTCAAGTTTTTATAGTAATTATGATAAGGAACTTGAAAAAAAGCTTTGTGAAGTATTTGATATAAATCAAAAGGCAAGATATAAAAAATTATCAAGAGGAATGAAAACATCTGTATCTAATATTGTGGGAATATGTTCAAATGCTAAAATAACTATATTTGATGAACCTACTATAGGACTTGATGCTTTAAATAGAAAAGAGTTTTATGATATTTTGCTAGAAAGTTATGTAAATAAAAAAAGAAGTATAATAATATCTACACATCTAATAGAGGAGATAGGGGAATTATTAGAAAAAGTAGCAATAATAAAAGATGGAAGTGTTTTAGTAAATGACTATGTAGAAAATATAAATACAAAATCTTATTATATAAGTGGAAATAAAGAGGACTTAAAAAGACTTAAGATATTAAAAGGGGTAAAAGAAGTCAGGTCTTTTGGAAATATAGCTACTTATTCTTATTATGGAGATATTGGTGAAGGTGATATGAAAATTATAAATGAATGTAATATAGAACTAGATAATATGAATCTTCAAGATTTATTTATAAACATTAATAAAAAGGGGGTAAAGGTTTATGAATAGGATAAAACCACATATTATGTTTTTAAAACATAGTTATATATACTATATGATATTTATATTAATTTTTATATCTTTGCAAGTAAGTGCATTTTTGATAGAGGGACTAAGTAGAGGGGAGTCATTAGGAGAATCACTTATTCTTTATAAGACACAGCTTAGTGTGCTTGGAATTTTATTTCCAACTATATTTTCTTTAAGCATAGCTGTAAAAGAGTTTTCAGGAGCTATGAGTATAAGAGCCGATAGAAAATCATTTATAAAAGCATCTATTATATATATTATAATTATTAGTCTATCTACATTAGTATTTGTAACTTTAATAGAGGAGCTAATTAATCTATTATCTAACAATGTAAGTAGTGGTACTGTAAAATTAGATAATGAAACTGAACTTATAAATATGATTGTGGGGGATGAAGGTATAATAGGAAGCTTTTTTGGGATGTTCATATGTCAACTAGCTTTTAGTTCATTAGGATTTATGTTTGGAGCTATATTTTATAGAATTGATATAAAAACCAATATAATTTTATTTATAGTATTGCCAATTATAGCTGTATTATATATAACTAGACTTAGTTATATCAATGCGGATATAATAAGTAAGTTTGGAGAAAGGATATTATGGATAGTTGATTATTTTATAAATAACCCAAGTAAATTGTATGCTTTAGAGGTAATAGTATTCGTAGTAGCAATGGGATTAGCTAGTCTAATGCTTAAAAATGCTCCTATAAAAGATTATGCTCATAATAAGTTAAGAATAAAGTTATGGAGTTAAAAAATGAGGTTGATTAAAACCTCATTTTTTAAATTACAAGGAAACATCTGTTTTAGTGGGCACTTGCTAAATATAAAAATTACAAGGGGAAATATTTTATAT
Source organism: Paeniclostridium hominis (assembly GCF_014306135.1). Classification (NCBI taxonomy): domain Bacteria; kingdom Bacillati; phylum Bacillota; class Clostridia; order Peptostreptococcales; family Peptostreptococcaceae; genus Paeniclostridium; species Paeniclostridium hominis. Next base: position 1,126,257 of record NZ_JACRWD010000001.1, on the reverse strand, counting down.
GATTAATGTTAATTTCTTTAAATGGGATGAAATAGACGATAATGATTTATTATTTGCTGTAATAGTATCAAGATTTCAAAATAAATGGATTCTAGCAAAACACAAAGATAGAGAAACTTGGGAAATTCCAGGTGGACATAGAGAAAAAGGGGAAGAAATAAGTATTACAGCATCAAGAGAACTGCAGGAGGAAACAGGAGCAAAAGAGTTTAAAATTATACCTATCTGTATTTATTCTGTTACAAAAGAAGATAGTGATAACATTAAACACCCAGTGTCAACCTTTGGAGGTTTATATTTTGCAGAAGTAACAGAACTTTAACTTATCAGGATTTACTATTCAAGAAAGTGGTGAAAGGTTATATAATTATCTTTTAAGTATTATTGGAGAAAAATTAGAAAAAATTTTAAATTCATTAGATGAAACTATATATAAATTAAATCAGTTTAGACCATATGGTAAGTACTTTAAATAAATTTAAAATTAAGGCTATAATCAATTGATTATAGCTTTAATTAATTTAATATAGATTTGATTAATAAGTCTTATAAAGTGCTTTATTGACTAATTTAGGAAATTTAAGGTATAAGTATAATATAACAATAAATAAATTCTCCCTACTTAAGATTAAACAATAAAAACTTAAGAAAGCTTAAGAATTATTTATAAATTACTTAAAGTCTATATCTTAGAATAAATATATCAAATCAAAAGGAGATAATAGACTATGAAATTTAACAAATTAATATTAATAACTTCGGCAATTTTAGCTTTTAGTATGTTTATAATAAAGGGAGATGCAATAAACTTGAGTATGAGTAGTGAAACAAGTACAAAAACTTTTAAAGAAAAGAAACCTGATATACTATTAGTTAATAATGATAATAAAATCGGATCATATAAACCCAAAGAACTTAGGACTTTAGATGTAGAATTTATTGACGATACTATAAAAGAAGAAAAGCAACTAGAAAAAGTAGCTGCTGATGCTTTAGAGAAATTATTTAAAACAGCAAAAGAAGAAGAAAGTATAAACTTTTTAGCAACATCAGGTTATAGATCTTATAAAACTCAAAAGGAAACATATATATAAAGAGTAATAGCTCAAGGTAAAAAGAAAGCAGAAGAATATGTTGCAATACCTGGGACAAGCGAGCATCAAACAGGATTTGCTATAGATGTTACAAATGAAGATAGATGGTTTGTAGAAAGCACAAAAGAAGCTCAATGGTTAGCAGAAAATGCACATAGATTTGGATTTATAATAAGATATCCAAAAGGAAAAGAAACTATAACAGGTAAGAAATATGAACCATGGCATATAAGATATGTAGGCAAAGATATAGCAAAGGACATTTTTGAAAAAGGAGTAACTTTAGAAGAATATGTTGAAAATAAAGCTATATAAATATTATAAAAATGAAGGGAAAGTTAAAGTTGGAAAAGAAAATTCTTGTTGTAGATGATGAAAAAGAAATAAGAAATCTTTTAGATATATATCTTTCTAATGAAGGATATAAGGTAGTAAAAGCTAGTGATGGTGAAGAAGCCCTTAATATATTAGAATCAGATAATATACAATTAATTGTATTAGATATAATGATGCCAAAAATGGATGGGATAGAAGTTTGTAGAAAAGTTAGGGAGAAACTAAGTATACCAATACTTATGCTTAGTGCTAAATCTGAAGATATGGATAAGATTCAAGGTATAATGACTGGAGCAGATGATTATATGACTAAACCATTCAATCCATTAGAACTAACAGTTAGGGTGAAGGCTCTTTTAAGAAGAGCTTACTACTTTAATAATACTGTTGATACAGAAAATGTTATAAATATTGAATCTTTAACTATAGATAAAAATAAGCATAGAGTAACTGTAGATGATAAAGAAATAACTTTAACATCTAGAGAGTTTGATATTTTATACTTATTAGCAACTAATAGAGGAGTAGTATTTAGTACAGAAGATATATTTAAAAAAGTATGGAAAGAAAAATATTATCAATCTAATAATACAGTTATGGTTCATATGAGTAGAATAAGAGAAAAAATAGAAAAATATATGAATGGCACTAAAATAATACATACTGTATGGGGAGTTGGTTATAAAATTGAAAAATAAACTATCATATAACTCACGAATATATAAGTATATGTTTCAACCTATTTTTGATCTTTTAATAAGTTGTATTTTATCAGGAGTATTGCTTTATACATTACGTGCAATTATAGATAAATTATATAGAACATCCAGATATGATTTAATAAACTATATTGTTGATTATTTTATGTATTTAAAGCATAATTCACCAGGAGAGTTAGTTTATACAGTGCTATTTATAGTTGTTACTACATCAATATACATACTTATCACATATAAGAAAAGTAAAAATATAGTATCACTTATAGAAAGTGTAGAGATAATGGCAAATGGTAATTTAGAACATGTAATAGATGTAAATGATTCAGGAAATATAAAAAGTCTAGCAGATAATATAAATAATATAGTTTCACAATTAAGAAATATAACAATAGAAGAAAGAATGGCTCAACAAACAAAAACAGATTTAATTACTAATGTATCTCATGACCTGAGAACTCCTTTAACATCAATAATAGGATATTTAAGTCTTATAGAAGATGATAAGTATAAGGATGAAGTTCAGCTTAGATATTATACAAGTATAGCTTATGAAAAGTCAAATACTTTAAAAATACTTATAGACGATTTATTTGATCTTACAAAAATGCAAAATAATACAATGAAACTTAATAAAGTTAAAATAAATTTGGTTGAGTTAATAGGTCAAATAGTATCTCATTTTGAGTATCAATTTAAAGAAGCACACATGGAAGGCAGATTAAATTTTTCCGAAGATAAATGTATAATAGAAGCTGATCCTATTAAATTAGTAAGAGCTTTTGAAAATTTAATTACTAATGCAATGAAGTATGGAAAAGATGGCTACTATATTGATATTGTAACTGAGAAAAAAGGTGAAATGGCAATAGTTAAAGTTATAAATTATGGAGAGCCAATACCTGTACTGGATTTACCTCATATATTTGATAGATTTTATAGAGTAGAAAAATCTAGAAATAGAGATGATGGAGGCTCAGGGTTAGGACTAGCTATTACTAAAAATATTATAGAAATACATGGTGGAGAAATTTCAGTTACTAGCGATAGTAATGAAACGGTATTTGAAGTTAAACTACCTTTAATAAATGATGAATTAAAACTTGGAAATGAACAATAATTAAATTTATATAAATAAAAAGCATCCATTAAGTTGGATGTTTTTATTTTTAAATACTAATTAATTTTTTATAAATTAAGAAATGACTTAGGTTGGATGTTTAAATAATTATTTCACTCCAAAATATCCATATATTAATCCAAATTTATTAATAAATAATGGATTTGTGATAATGTTAAAAATGATATTTCAAAATTAAATGGAGGGGATGAAATGGCTAAACTATCGATAATAGTATTTATAGTCTTAGTTTTATTATCTATTATAATAAAAAACATATATTTATTTACTATATCAACTACTGGCTTTACTATATATCTAATATATGTATACATAACATGTGTAATTAATAGGAAGATTTATAAGGGGGAATTTTCTGAAAAAATCAATCTATATTGTAAAAGTAGATTAGAAGATAGTTTTTCTTTTACTTACATATCTGCGATTGTACCTATTATTAATTTTGATATAGATTTTAAGTATATAATTGGAAATTTTTTTACAGCTCCTTTTATGGATCAATTTGAATTTATATATATTATAAATGCTATTGTATGGTTATTAATGTTTATATCAATAGAGAGAGATATTAAAATCGATTCAAAACAAGGAATATTATATAAAGAAGGTTTAATATTAGAGAATGGTAGATTATATCGTTTTAGCAGTGTAAAGAGCTATGAGTTTAAAACTTCTTTTAAAGGAATTAAGTATAGAGAATTAGTATTAACTTTTGATGATAATAAAGTTAAAACTGTATATATTTATAAAGATGATATTGAAAAATTTAAAGAATTATTGAAATAAAACTAATAAAAATATAAATTGCGGCATTTTTATATCTATCAAAAATGTAAGGAATATTTAAGATTGACGCAAGGCTATTTTAAGGTTGAGCATGTATAATAAACTTATCAAATAAATAAGACATTGGGAGTGATTGTATATGACAATAATATTAGGAACTTTAATGATAGTACCATTTATATTAGCAGCAGGGGCTGTACTATTAAATGATGAATTAAAAATTGCAAATGAACAATAATTAAATTTATATAAATTGATAAGCAAAAAATACTTATATAATTAGAAGGTTATTAGTATTAAAACCGTAGATGATATTACTAATGATAATAATGTAGAAAAAGAAGAAATATATAGTAAAGATTATAGTACAGAATGAAATTTTTCAAATGAAGTTTTAATAAAAAATAAAGCGGATGAAAATGCCTTTAAATCTCGTAAGATTACTGGTAATGAATAGATATTGTAATTGATTAAAATTGTATAGAAGAAGTTTATGAAATAACTAAAAGGAAGAGTGTGCAATACATCAATCCTTTTAGTTATTTTTATTTACTTTAAAATATTCATTTTGTACAAATCTACAAAAAAGTATAACTAGTAAAAAGAAAGCTATATAACCAACTTCTTTTAAAGTGTCTATATTAGGTATTACAACTAAATTTATAACAGCTTGAAATTGACTAGATTTTTTTGAGATATATTAAAGGAGAGTTTTAGTAGAGTTTAATTTGGTTTGAAAAATATAAAATCCTGATATCAACATTATTGCTACAATCAAACAAAATATTTTAGATTTAAAATTAACTTTCATATTATACCCCTATATTTTATATTATGAGTAAATTGTAGCAGAATAGGACAATATTTTCAGTGTGTAAATTTATACAAATGACGGGAATAATATACGAAAGATATAAAACGACAAAAGTGAAGTCATTGAAATTAAGTAATTCTAATGACTTCACTTTTTATCTTACTCTAAATCTTGAATATTCATCCTATCTATAGCACTGTTTTTCTTTATTTTTTTACGACTAAAATAATAAATTGCTAACAATACTAGTGTAGGGATATTAAATAAAATTAATGTTAATATAAAAGTAAAAATTCCACTAACGTCTAAACTATCTATAGAGAAAGTAAAACTAATCAGTAAAATAGAAAATATAAAACTAATTGATGGAAAAACCAACCCTAAAAATTTATTCTCATTACTAGAAAGTTTAGTTTGAGCTATTATAACAACAACTATTAATAATAAGCTAATTAAAATATTTGTAATTAATAACATACTATTTACCTTCTTTCTTTAGGTTTTTGTATTCTGAAATTAAAATTTTAGCAGTATCAAAATCTAGTTTATCTTCTAATGCTAATTTTTTTATCAACATAATATAAGGTTCATTAGTTTTAGACTCATTTAATTTTATTTTTTGAATCAACTTATCCAATCTCAATCTTACAGTTGGATAAGTTACTCCATACAAAGTAGCAACTTCTTTTAATGAGCCAGATGAAAGTATAAATTTTTTTATGAAATTTATATCTTCCTCATCTAAGTTTTCTATCCATTCTGGTAATTTATTCATATGTATCACCTCTTGCATAAATTTAAAGACTTTAATATAATTAATATAAATTTTAATAATATTAAAGTCAATACTAAAGTTATCTTGAATAAAATTAAAAAATTAAAAAAATTTTTAAATACATAAAGGAGAATAAAAAACTAATGAAAAAAAAGCACAATAAGATATTTATAGGAGCCTTTGTTATTATGATTGTATTACTTGGAGTTGTAGCAATTAATATTATATTAAATAAAACCTATAAGACTAAATATGAAGATTTTAATTCATTGGATAAGAAGATGTTTGAACAATTATCAAATATATATAATCAGTTTGAGAAAAATAGTGATAAGTTATGGAATGATAATTATAGACTAAATGAATTACCAATAATTTTAATAAGAACTAACCAAGATAAAGGCGTTATGAGAAAGTATGCATATGCTATTAATGTTAAAGGAATAAAAAATAGTATAATTTCAGAGAAAATAGATATGCCTAAATCTTTAAATTTGCCTCCAGTTTATAGAGTTAGTAAATTTGATATAGACATGATTTCAACTTGGTTTCCTTCAAACTTTGGGACTTTAGACATTGATGGAGAAAATGTATTTTATTTTAAGTATCATCATAAAATGATAGAAAATCCAGATTTATATTTTGATTTTTCATCATTTTTATTACACGAATCATTCCATGTATATAATCAAAAAGATTGGACATATGATAAAAATGATGGTGAATATATAGAAAACTACCCAGAAAGTAAAGAAAATTATGCATTGATGGGATTAGAATTTAAACTTTTAGATAAATATATGGAAAGTACCAATAAAGAAGAAATTAAAAAGTATTTAAAAGATTGGACCATTGTACGTACTTATAGATACGAAAAGTGGCCACAGTTAATGGCAGAAACAAATACAGAAGCTATAGAAGGAGTTGCAAGATATATAGAGTATAGATACAGTAAATTAACAGGTGGAAGATTAACCGTTCTTGCAAATCAAGAAAAGCCATATCATGTTACTTTCTCACATGCATTTGATTGCTTTGCAGATGGTACAGCAAAACCTATATCTTACTTAAAAAGACCTATTAAGTATGAAACAGGGTCAGCACTAGGTTTAATAATGGATAAATTAGGTATTAACTGGAAAGAAGATATAGAAGACGGAAAAGGCAAAGATGGAAAAACTCAGTATGAGATATTAAAGAAGTATTTTAATATTTCAAATGATGATATTACAGAAGGTAAGATGAATGAAATAAAACAAGAAAATAGTTATAACGAGTTATTAAGAAAAGGACAAAATCTATGTAATTTACAAAAATAAAACTATACAATTTTTAAAAATAAGTTAGCCTAATTTTTTGGATACCTTATTTTATTTTAAGCATTATTAAAAACATACTTAGAAATATAAAAAATAATTATTTACATTTATATAAATTGAATATAATCAAAATCATATAAATAAAACCATGCAATCAATAGAAAATGCTATAAACTAATAGACCTAATATAGGTCTATTTTTATATGAACTTTAAACATATATTCTAGTTTGATAATTTAACTTTTATTTAATTGTAAAATGTTAATAATATATTATATAGTAATTTGTATTTATATTAATTTGAGAGGTGAATAATACATATATGATTATTTTTATAAATATACTTGTAGTATTTTTTCTTGTATTTTTAAATGGATTTTTCGTTGCTACAGAGTTTGCTATGGTAAAAGTGAGAAAATCTAGGATAGAAACATTAGCACTTCAAGACAATAAACGTGCTAAGAACACTTTAATCGTTGTTAAAGATTTAAATTCATATTTATCAGCTTGCCAGCTTGGAATAACTTTAGCATCTTTAGGTCTAGGATGGGTAGGAGAGCCTGCTGTGTTACGTCTATTAATGCCAATATTTAATCTATTTCATTTACCACCAAGTGCCGAACATTCAATTGCATTTATTATTGCATTTTCAATTATAACTGGTTGTCATATTGTATTTGGGGAATTGGTTCCTAAATCACTAGCAATTGTAAGTTCAGAAAAAATAGCTTTAAGCACAGCTTTTCCACTTATACTTTTTTATAAAGTAACATATCCAGTTATGTGGATATTTAACCATAGTACTAATTGGATATTAAAGATATTTGGGCTTTCTCAAGTTGATGAACATGAATCAGTTCATACTGATGAGGAAATAAAGTTATTGATTGAAGAAAGTTATAAGCATGGTTTAGTAGATAAAACTGAATTAACTCTTGTTGATAATATATTTGATTTTTCTGATAAAACTGTAAAAGAAATAATGGTCCCACGTACTGATATTATAAATATTTTCATAGAAGACTCTTTTGATGATATTATATCATACACATTAAATGAACAGCTTACTAGATATCCTGTATGTAAAGGTAATAAAGACAATGTTATTGGATTTATACATATAAAGGATTTATATAAGCAAAAGATTGAAGGTAATGGCCAAGATATAAAAAATATTATTCGTGAGATTAAACTTGTTCCAGAATCTATGTTAATAAGTTAACTTCTTAAAATATTTAAAAAAGAAAAAGTACAAGTAGCTTTAATTATTGATGAGTATGGAGGGACTGCTGGATTAATAACTATCGAAGATATTTTAGAAGAAATTGTGGGTGAAATTCAAGATGAGTTTGATGAGGAAGAAGATGCAATTATTAGAACTGAAGATAACAGTTATATTGTAGATGGGAAGGTACTTATTGAAGATATAACCGAACTTTTATATATAAACATTGAAGATGAAAACATCGATACTATAGGAGGATGGGCTTATATTCAATTAGAGTCATATCCACAAGTTAATGACAAGTTTACTTATAAAAATTATGAGTTTATTATATTAAAATGTGATAGAAAAAGAATAAACAAATTATTGATTAAGGATTTATCTGATAAATAATAAAAATATAGTTATGAGCGTAATATAATCAGTTGTTATAAGTGTAATAAAAAGTGTATATATAAATAATAAAAACTAAGATAGCGAGGAGCATATGAAAAAAACATTACATGAATATGAAGAAGTTATAAAACAGCTTCCTATAAAAGATAAATATGAAAAAAATGAATTATTAATAGATGATTTACTTATAGAAAAAAGTGGGAATATAAAAATATATTATGCTCCACATAATGATTATTTAAACTCAAAAGCTAAGATATTTATTGTTGGAATAACACCTGGATTTCAACAAATGAGCACAGCTATTTCCACTGCTCGAAAAGAACTAGAGTTAGAAACTAATATTGAAGAAATTCAATATAAATGTAAGGTGGCTGGTAGATTTAGTGGAAGCTTAAGAAAAAATATAATTAGTATGTTAGATTATATAAAACTTAATGAGGCGTTAAGTATAAATAGTTGTACTGACTTATTTGAAGACAAAGATTACTTACTACATACTGTATCATTGGTACCTTACCCTGTATTTGTAAAAAAACAGAATTATTCAGGACATACACCTAAATTATTAAAAAGTGAGTTTTTAATGAAATATGTATATGATAATTTTATTAAAGAGGTTAACAACATTGAAAATTTAAAAGATATATTAATAATACCCTTAGGCAGGGCTGTTGAAGAGGTACTGTATAAATTATCGGAAGAAGGAATTATTTGTGAAAAACAGATTCTTAAAGGATTTCCACATCCATCAGGAGCTAATGTAAATAGAGTTATTCAACTGGAAGAAAATAGAGAAAATTTAATAAAGCAAATTAAAGAAAATAGTGGGTTTTAGTAAAGTATATAATATATTTAATACTCACCTAACAAATAATAAGTAATTACCCAGTTTTTGTGTTGAGGAAAATATCTGTTTTATTGTGCAATTTACGTTGGATAAGTTAGTGAATATATATTTTAAAATGAATTTATAAATAAAAGGTGATATCTAATCTAAAAAGGAGCTTTATTGAAATGAAGCTCCTTTTTTACATAAAGAATTAGGTAAATCAATATTTAAGCAATTGGAAAATATAGTGTATTTGCATTATTAATATTGTTAGTTTTAATTAATTCCAATAGTAAATGATAGAGACTTATTTGAAAAAACTATAGGAAATAACAGAAAAAATTATATGTGTTACGGATTGATGAATTTAAATAGAATTAGAAATTGAGGATGAGAGAATATAGAATATAAAAAATACGCAGGTTTATATTACCTAGTAGGAAATAACGAAAAATATCTATAATAAATAATAAAAATAAAATTTATACGTAAAGAAAAGTATAGATTTATAATATTGGATTTTAGATTTCAAGAAAAAATAGATGGACTTAAAAAAGTTTAAATTAAACAATAAATAATTTAAACTTTTTTTTATGGAAATATTGCATAAATATGTTAATTGTAATATAATAAAACATCTATTGATTTTGAAAGTGAAATTGAAATTGGTAAATAAAATCTACAAAAAATATTTATATAACTACTCTTTTATTAAGTGCTACCATAATTTTTATGGTAGTATTTTTTTTAGAAATACATAAGTTTTTTCACAGTACAAATTTAGTTATTAAGATAGAATTGATAATAATAATTTATTATATTAATAAACATTAAAATGTCGAATTTTGCAATACAAAATAAATGGGTAATAGTATTATAAATTTATAACATTAGGAGGTAATGACATGATAAATAAAATAGGAAAAATAACTTTATACGTTAATAATCAAGAACAAGCGAAAGAGTTCTGGACAAATAAACTAGGATTTGTAGTTAAATTTGAACAACAAATCGGGCCTAATATGAAATGGTTAGAAGTGGAACCAAGTGAAAGTGAATTTACTACTTTTGTTTTATATGAAAAAGGTTTAATGAAATCTCAAAATCCAAATATAAACATAGAACATCCTTCTGTAATATTAAGTACTAATGATATAGATGCTACATATAAGGAACTTAAAGAAAAAGAAGTTGCAGTAGGAGAACTTATGAAGATGTCTTATGGAAGTATGTTCTCATTTAAAGATCAAGACGGTAATGAATTTTTAATTAGAGAAGATAGATATTAATTAAAGGTAGATTAAAATGGAAAAGTTTAAGGCAGAAATTAAAAAAATAGAAGCTAAAAATGGAGCTTATGTAGAAATCCCATTTGATGTAGAGAAGGTATATAACAGTAAACGGGTTAAGGTAAAAGCAACTTTTGACGATTATGAGTATAGAGGTTCTATAGTTAGTATGGGTGGTTGTTATATTATAGGAATTACTAAGGATATAAGAAATCACATTCAAAAAGAGGCTGGAGATATTATAGACGTAACAATTGAAAAGGATGAAGAAGAAAGAGTAGTTAATCCTCCAGAGAAATTATTAGATAAAATAAACTCTGATAAAGAAATAGGAAAGTTTTGGAATAGTTTATCATTTTCTATGAGAAGGAAGTGTGTAATGTGGATAGAGAGTGCTAAGAAAGAAGAAACAAGATTAAAACGTATAGATACAACTATAGAAAAGTTAAAGAATAAAGAAAAGTTATAAACTACCATAAATTTATGTTAGTTTTTTATTTAAATTAATATTATAAAAAGCTTATGGATTAAATTTAAATCAAGTTGTATAATAAAGAATATAGTTGACATTATAGTTGAGAGGATTGATTAATATGATTAAACAAGAGAAAAAGTCTAAAAATTTAGTTATGAAAAGAGTAGCAATATTTATGATAATATTAGCTTTTGTTATAACAGCGATAGCACCATTAGCTAATTTTATAATGTAGATAATTATAAAAAGGTGATGATTTGATTGATAAGTCATAAAGCAAAGGCAGAAATATTATTAGTATTATATTTGATAATAGTACTATGCATAATGCAATACTATATACAGATATCAGTATATAAAAGCCCAATGTGGTTGATATTTTATGGTTTGAAAATTATAATTTGTATAAAAACCATATCTATGTCTTTATTGTGGTATTGGGAATTACTGCGTAATGAGATATAAATTTATATTAATTATTTAACAAAGAAAGTATCTTAAGTAATTAAATTTAAAATATAGCATAAAATATAAATATAGATACAAATATCAAAATATTCCATGTCAAATTAATCTAATGCCAGTAATCAAATTACTGGCATTTGTTTTATTAGAAACTTCAGTAAATACAGATTTAAAATTGATAGACATAGAAAAAAACTCAAAATAATAATATAAAAAACTACCTCATATTAGGGTAGTTTTTTACTTTTAAAATAAAGGAAAACATACTATAGAGTCGAAGTAAATTAAATAAAAGAGAGATATAAGCAAAAAATGATAATATTTAACTATTAGGAGGATAGTTTATTGAAAAAAATAAAGATTTTAGGCACTATATTATTATTTATGCTAATTCCTATTGCGTTAATAGTATATTTAAGTACTCCGTATAAAACAGAACGTAAATACTTAAGTAATAATAAATCAACTGTAAATTTAGATGATATAGATGATTTTTCAGGACTTGAATTGATTAAAAAAGATTTAAAAAATAAGAAGATAGTATTTACAGGAGAAGATCATGCTTTGAATAAGGATAATTTATTTAAAATAAAAATGATTAAATATTTAAAAAAAGAAATGGAATTAAATTACTGTTTGGATGAAATCCCTTATACTAGTGCTTACTTTATAAATAAGTATTTAGAAACTGGAGATGAAAATATTTTAAAGCGAGTTTTTAAAAATTCAAAAGGAACTGCATTTTGTAATAAAGATGATTATCGTAGTTATAAACAGTTGTATGAATTTAATCAGACCTTGCCTGAAAATAAAAGAATAAAAATATTAGGTCCAGATATAGAACATAGTTCTAAAACTAGTTTAGATTATATAGTAGACATAATGAAAGATAAAGATTTGTGTACAACTTCTTTAAAATATTTAATGATAAATTTGAAGAACTATGATAATTCTAATGATGATAAGGTAAAATTAAAAACATCTGTAGAAAATCTTTTAAAAGATATATCTAAAAATGAAGATATTTATAAGAAGATATTTAAAGAAGAGTTTGAAAATTTTAGGTATGTATCAAACAATATACAACAAATGTGTATATCTTATTTACAACCTCACAACAAATGGAATATTATTAGGGATAATTATATCTATAAAAACTTTAAATATTTAGACTCTAAGATAAATGATGCAAAGTACTTTGGTCAATGGGGAGGGTTTCATATCTTACAAGAAACTTTTTATGATGAATTTAATAAAAGCAAAATAGATTTTTTTGCAAGTTTATTAAATAAGGATAAAAAGTATAAAGGTAAAATATTATCTATTCATTATGGATATCAAAACTCTGGAGCAGTTGATAAAATAACTAGCTCACAAATAGATTCAATTTTATTTGATGATTATATAAATAGTCAAGATGATGCTATATTATTTAAACTTAATAATAAATTTACACCATTTAGTTCAAAATTTATATGGCCATTTGAGCATAAGTTTAAAGCTAAGAAAGATCAATATACATCAGATTATATACAGTACTTGCTTATGATAAAGGATAGTAAAGTTTCAAAACCACTTTATAAATAATGGAGGATTTTATGATAAATAAAAAATATATAATTACAGTGGTGGTAGTATTAACATTAGTTATAATATCATTAGTTATTTTTACAAACTCAAAAAATAAAAAAGCTCAAATAAGTATAGAAAATGACAGTCCTACAAAAGTTGTAAATCCTAATGATAAAATAGAACTTGAAAATAACCATACAGAAGTTATGTATGATAGTATAAAAGTTTTTGATAACGAAGAAGTATTAAAAAGATATAAAGAAGTTAATAAGAAATATTTAACTTATGACAACACTATGAAAAACTCAGATGACTATTTTTATGAATTTAAAAATGGGCTTGCTTATAATCATAAAGCAAATAAAGATTTAAAACCATTAAATAATAAAAAATATGCAATGATTCTAAAAGGATATAGCTATTCGAATATAGAAAAATCATTTACTAATGAAGAAGCTTTAGATACAGTTTCTAAAGTATTACCAAATGACTCAAAAGAATTAACTTCTAAAGTTTTTGATGATGAAAAGTATATTTATTACACATCATCAAAAGGAAATTTTATAGTAAGGTTTGGATATGAAAGATTATATGATTCACAAAATTCATTTATAGGGACAAATAAAGACAAAGTAGATTCTATTTCTTATTTTAAAGAAATATACGTAAATTAAATATATTAAAAAGCATAAAAATAGTTTTAAAATATATACTTAAACAAAGTTAAATATTAGTTGACAAATACAACTAAATATAACTATAATTTTCTTAGATAAATTACTTTAACCAAAGCCATGAAGGTTTTAAAACCTTCGTGGCTTTTTTTGATTTAAAAATTAAGGGGGAAAATATTTATGAACCAAAGAGATTTTTTCGATAATATCTCAAAAGAATGGGACAATATTATCGAAGTAAATAAGGAGAAAATCAATACTTTACTATCTAAATTGGATATTAAAGAAAATGAAAGAGTACTTGATGTAGGTACAGGAACAGGAGTATTAATACCATTTATAAAGAAACTTAATAAAAATGGTTATATAAGAGGAGTAGATTTTTCTAATGGAATGCTAGAAGTTGCAAGAAAAAAATACAAACATATACAAAACTTAGATTTTGAAATTATAGACGTTGAAAATGAAGTTATAAAAGAAAAGTACAATAAAATAATTCTTTACTCTATGTTTCCACATCTAGAAAATAAAACTAAAACAATTAAAACATTAGTTAAAAATAATTTAAGTGAAAATGGAAAACTTATGATAGCACATTCAAATAGTAGGGAGTTTTTAAATAACATGCATAAGGAAAAAAATGAAGCAGTAAGTGAAGCTAGATTAATACCTATAGATAATCAAGTTAAATTATTTGAAGATATTGGACTAAATGTGGTAGAAGCTTTTGAAAATGATCAAATGTATTATTTAGTTTTAAGTAATAATTAAATTCAAGGGGTATAAGCAATGAAAAGTAAGAAAATAGTTTTATCATCAATATTTATAGCTTTTGGAATAATAATGCCTATGATATTTCATACAGTAAACTTAGCAGGAACAATATTTTTACCAATGCACATACCAGTATTAATAGCAGGTTTTTTACTAGGACCTACATGTGGAGCTTTAGTAGGAATAATAACACCTATACTAAGTGGATTAATGACAGGAATGCCTCCTATAATTCCGATGATGCCTATAATGACATTTGAATTATGTGCTTATGGATTTTTAACTGGAATTTTATTTGATAAAATACAAAACATATACCTATCACTTATAACAGCTATGATTGGTGGAAGATTATTTGCAGTAGTTGGAGCTTTTTTAGTATCTGTAACAATAGCACCTCAAGTAAGTCCTTTAATATTTATATTTGGGAATATATCTAAAGCTATACCAGGGATATTAATACAATTAATATTTATACCAATACTTATTAAATATTTAAAGAAAAACCATGAGATAAAAAAAGTTATAGCTTAAAAATGACCTTATTAGTAGGTCATTTTTTATATCAAAATATATTATCTGATTAATTTATAATAATCATTAAATAATGACAATTTTATTTTAGATATAATATAATATTATTAGTTAAATTTTAACTATATAGAAATTATAAATGATTTAACTTTTAAAAATATGTGTATATATACAAATAGCGAGTTTATATAAAATAAATTTATAATTATAGGGGGCGGATGTTAGTTGAGTAATACAATATTTGTAAAATTAAAAGATTTAATGATGGATAAGGTATTTAGAATATATAAAAATTATGTACCCGAGCATATAAAGGTTTGTGACTTAGAAAAAGATGATATAGTAACTTTATCTGAACAGTTACTCAATATAAGCTATACGCTTCCGAAATTATTTAAAGAAAGAATTCATACGGTTGATAAAATATATGATAAGCATAAACCTAATGAAGTAATTTATGAACTATTTGCAGAAGATCATAAAGTAATTTTATTATTAACTAAGAATGTAAAAAATGGAAGTTTGACAATAAAATGGGTAGATAAATTATGGCTATATTCAATATAGATATGGAGTGAGTAATTTGAAAAGAAAAATAGCAGTTCTAAGCTTGACAACAATTATTGCATTAACAGTAGTGGGCTGTTCATCAGAAAAAAATAAAGAAATGAAAAATACTATGATTGATGTTAGTCATCAAATAGGTAATATAGATAAAAATAAGGATAAAACAAATAACGATATAAAATTGACATATAAGCAAGCTCAAGAATTGATGGAGAAAATAAGCTTTAAGTTAAGCGAATTTAAACCAGAGTTAACACCTGATAAGCAAACTATAATTTTAAATCTAGCAACTAGGGAAGAATTAGGAAAATTAGAACAAGAATATATAATAATAAATATGATAGCAAATAAATCAAATTATGATATTAAAGTTGAAGGTAGTATGTTTAAAGATAAAGATATATTGAAAAATGATTCCGCAGTTCGTGTACTATATGATTTATTAACTTCGACTAAAAGTATAAAAGATATAAGTATTTCAAAATTTAGATATGAAATTAATGATAAAAAAGCAAATAATATAAAATTAGATAAAAATTCAACATCTTTTAATAGTATAAATTTTAAATACTATGATGATATTGTTAAGTTTAATATTGAAAAAACTTATAAAAGAGAAATTTTAAAAACTAATGAAGTTAAATACACATATGAAGAATATAAAAATCAAAGAGAAATTTTAAAAACTAAGCTAACAAAATATTCGGAGGAATTTGCTAAATCAAATAATTTAAGACCTGTTGTATATGAAGCTGAAAGTTCAGAAAACTCTAAAATAAGTACTTTTGGTGTAGAAGGAGATAATCATTTTTCAACTTATATATCAGTAAATACAGATATACCTAGATCAGATGTAAAAAGTGTATCAGATGTATGTAAATTTAAGGTGCCAACGAATATAGAAGATGCTAAAGCTCGCCAATTAAGTAGAGATTATTTAGTTGGAGCTATAAAAATAATAAACTCTGTAATAAATTCTAATATAAATTATGGGGATATTGAGAATTTAGTAAATTCAAATAATATAAGAAGTAAGTATTTAAGTGATGATTCAAATCTAGATACAATATTTGAACTTTCTAATAATACAGAAAAATCTTTAATAAATAATGAGTATACATACAAGCAAAAGATAAATATCATCTAAGTTAAATCACAATCAATATGGTTGTGATTTTTTATTATAAATAAGGTAGAAGATTGATGAATATTTTTAACATTTCGAAATTGATTAACTTGGTTACCAAAAAAATGTAATCATGATATCATCATATTAACAATAAAAAAGGAGGTATAGTTATGAAAAATAAGAAAAAGTTTTCCTTTCCTACAGCATATACTGTAATTCTAATAGTAATGCTAATAGTAATGGGGTTAACTTACATTATTCCTTCAGGTAAATATTCTAAACTTAGCTATGATACTAATAGTTCAAAATTTATAGTAGATTTACCTAATGGAGGAACGAAGGAATATCAAGCAACTCAGCAAACATTAGACAAGTTAGGTGTAAATGTAGACTTAAAACAATTTACAAGTGGTTCAATATCAAAACCAGTTGCTATTCCAAATACATATGAGCAATTAAAAAAAGAAAATACAACAATATTTGGAGCAATAACAACATTTTTAAAAGCTCCGATACAGGGGTTATATGATTCTATAGATATAATAGCCTTTGTTTTAGTAATTGGAGGTTTAGTAGGTATTATCAATAGTACAGGAGCTTTTACAGCAGGGATAAATGCATTGTCTAAAGCTTTAAAAGGAAAAGAAAAATGGATGATAGTCATAATAGCTTCATTAGTAGCACTTGGTGGAACTACTTTTGGTTTAGCAGAGGAAACTATAGCCTTTTATCCAATAGTTGTACCAATATTTATAGCAGCAGGGTATGATGCAATAGTTGCAATCGCTACTATATTCTTAGGTTCATGTATAGGTACAATGGTATCTACTATAAATCCATTTTCTACTGTAATAGCTTCGAATATAGCAGGTGTAACTATAGCAGATGGACTGCCTCTTAGAATATTAGCGTTAGTTTTAGGAATGGTAGTAACATTAATTTACATAATAAGATATGGTGAGAAAGTAAAAAAAGATCCAACCAAGTCTTTAATATACTTTCAAAAAGAAGAAATAGAGAATAAATTTTTATCAGAAGAAAATGATGAAGAATTAGTTAAATTTACTTTCACAAAGAAATTAATGTTATTAATTTTTGGTTTATCTTTTGTAGTAATGATTTATGGAGTTAAAGAATTAGGTTGGGGATTCATTGAAATGACATCTTTATTCTTTGGTGTAACATTTGTAATGTTTCCACTAACTAAGCAAAAAGAAAGTGAATTTGTATCTAATTTTGTACAAGGTGCAGCTGATTTATTAGGAGTAGCTCTTATTATAGCATTAGCTAGAGGTGTTACTATAATAATGGATGGAGGATTAATAAGTGATACTTTATTACATTCACTAAGTGGAGTAGTATCTAACATGAGTGGAGTAATATTCTCTGTAGTAATGTATTTTGTGTATATAGTTTTAGGGTTCTTTATAAACTCTTCTTCAGGACTTGCGGTTTTATCTATGCCAATAATGGCGCCTCTTGCAGATGTTGTAGGAGTTAACAGAGATATAATAATAACTGCATATATGTTTGGACAGGGATTAATCAGTATAATAACTCCAACAGGATTAATACTAGCATCTCTTGCTATGGTAGATGTAACTTATGATAAGTGGTTAAAATTTGTTTTACCACTTGTAGGAATAATCATGGCATTATCTGTAGCAATGCTTTGTATAGGTTCATTGATATAAGACTAAAAAGGTGCTAGTTTAAATTAGCACCTTTTTAATATATAGTAACAAAATTATGAAATTTTAAAATTTAGCAATAAAAATTGCTTTTTATTTAATTAATTGCATTATAATACTTACGTTTAAGTAAAAAGTACCGATATATGGTAATAGGCTCAAAATTTGAGTCAAAAGTTTTTATAGAAGGGAGGTGTATTTATGATTATAGGAGACAAGACTTATCTTAGACATTATGAAATAAATATACAAAATGATTTAAACAAAAGAATAAGGACAGAGAAACAAAATAAAATTAACAAAAAGATAAAGCGTAAAAAAGGTAAAAATCCAGATAATAATATTTGTAAAGATTTAAAAAGAAGAATCGATATAGCAAATAGAAGTCAAAAAACTATAAAAGAAAAGTTAGAGTTAGCAAAATTTCATGAAAATAAATTGCGTAAAATGGAAAATACTTTAAAAGAAATAAAATCACATTGTCAAAAAGATAAAAAAGATGATAAACAAAAGCAAATAAAAAATAAAATAAAAATAAAGAAAATAAAAAAAGAAACAAATGATTTAGGGCATGAGTATAACGTAGTGAGAAATTTTTTAAATGATGATAAAAATATGATAGCAAGTTTAAATGAAGCTTTAGAAAATATAAATCATATAAAAAAGAAGCTATCTGATTATAAGTCTAAACTACTTGATATAGAAAAATATGTAAATAGAACTAAAAAAGAATTTGAATCAAAGGAAAAAATTATAAAAAAACACATAGAATCAGAAGAATATATAAATGAAAAGGTATTAATAAATCCTCTAGATTTTATTTTTATTGATGATGATTTAAATATTGGTGTTAGTGTTAATATTTTTGTTTAAAATTAATATATAAATCCTTATTCCAAAAAAGGAGATATCTTTATATAAAGATATCTCCTTAAAATAATCTATTCAAATATATCTAAATCCAGATCTTTAGATAATTGTTGTAGTATTTTAACTCCAGCTATGCTATTTCCCATAGAGTCAAGTGCAGGTCCAAATATACCAATGCCCATTTTATTAGGTACAGCACCTAAAATTCCTCCACCAACACCAGATTTAGCTGGTATACCTATATGAACAGCAAAATCTCCAGATTCATCATATAATCCGCAAGTAACCATTATAGATTTAACAATAGTACAAATATCCATAGGTATTAACCTTTCATTACTCCAAGGACAAATTCCTTTATTTGCTAGTACTGAACCTATTCTAGCCAAATCTATAGCAGTAACAGATATAGAGCATTGTCTAAAATAAGAGTCAAGAATATCTTCTACATCACCATCAATAATGTTACATCCTTTCATATGATAAGCTAAAGACCTATTTATATCTCCAGTTCTTTTTTCAGATAAATATATATCTTCAATTACTTTGATATCAGGGTTATTAGTTAATTTTTTTGTAAATTCTAAAATTCTTTTAGTTCTCTCATCACTATCTTTACCTTTTACTAATGAGTTGACAACTATAGCTCCGGCATTTATAAAAGGATTAGAAGGAACAGGTTTATTGTTTATTTCCATATTAAGGATAGAATTAAAAGCAAATCCACTTGGTTCCATGCCTATTTTTTTAAATACATATTCAGGGTTGTTATCCATCATAGCCATTATTAAAGTTATAACTTTGGAAGTACTTTCTATTGCGAAGACTTTGTTATAATCTCCAGCAAAATATTCTTTATAGTTATTATTTCTTAAATCAACAATAGCTACACCTAATTGATTTTCATCAACCTGAGCTAGAGCAGGTATATAAGTGGCAACGTGACCATCTTTTATATATTTTTTATTTTCTTTAACTAGGTTTTTAAGTAAATCAAACATTAAAATCGCTTCCTTTTTATAAAATTTAAACCTAGTATTTAATTACCCTAAAATTATTTAGCAAAACTTTTCTATTAAAATACTTAAATGTAACAGAATTTGATATTTTTCATATTATAAATTGTAACTCTTTTAAAAAAGTTACAGTGGTGGTTATTGTGATACAAAAATTTGTGAAAAGAATCTATGATGAATTCAAAGATTTTTATAATGAATTAGGCATAGTTTGTAAATATCTAATTCCTTTAGGTATATTATACTTCTTTGTTGTTTGCATATCAGTATTTAATCCGGAATTAGATGAAAAAGAACATTTGATTACTATAAGATCAATTTTTTCTTCAATATCAGGATATATATTAGAAAAATCAACTAAAACTTGTACTTCAAATCCTAAATTATTAAAAAATAAAATTTTATTAGTTGGAAGTTTTTCTGTAATATCTACAATTGTTATTATCTTTGCATGTATAGTAGATGTGAGTGTAGATAATCAATCTCTTTTGCTTATTAAAAATTTATTATTTTCATCTATAGGTTTTTTAACAAGTGCGAGTAATGATTTTTTTAAGAAAGATAACTAAAAAATTATGGTCTATCATATTAATTATGGTAGACCTCTTTTGGTTTTAAATTCATATTTTGGGGGAGATTAATTGAAAACTTTAAGTATTTGTATGATAGTTAAAAATGAAGAAAAAAATATAGGGCGATGTTTGGATAGTATAAAAGAAATATCAGATGAAATTATAATTGTAGATACTGGTTCTACTGATAGAACTATTGAAATATGCAAAAGTTATTGTGCTAAAATAATACAATACAAATGGAACAATGACTTTAGTGAAGCTAGAAATATATCCATAGATTATGCAACTAAAGACTATATATTATTTTTAGATGCAGATGAAGAAATACCTAAAGAAGACTTAATTAAAATAAAAAATTTATTAAGTAGTAATAATTTATCTGAAGGTTACTTTTTAAGACTTGTAAATATTATAAAAGAAACTAATGTTGGAGATTATGTAGTTTTTAGGTTATTTAAAAATAATAAAAATTACATATTTAAAGGAAAAGTACATGAACAAGTAGCAAACTCGATACAAGAATACAATAAATGTAATTGTATTAAGATATTAGATGTACGTATATTTCATTATGGGTATGATCCAAATACAACTGATATACAAAGTAAATATAAAAGAAATATAAGCATATTAAAAAACTATGAAGAAGAAGAAAAAGATGCTTATTATTACTATGTTTTAGGTAATGAGTATTCAAGAATGAAAGATTTTGAAAATGCAATAGCTTCCTATGAAAAAGCTATTAAGGTACTTGATATGAAATATAATTATCTATTTTATCCATGCTTAATATTAAATACGGTCAAAGCTTATTCAAATACTAGACAGTTCTATAAATCATTAAGATTTATAGAAAGTATAAAATCTACAACACCGAATTTTAAAGATTTATACTTTATGGAATGTTTAGCTTATATCGAGTGTGGTAAAGTAAGCAAAGCTTTAGAGTCTATTAATAATTATATAAATTGCCCGCCAGAAAAAATTTATAAATATCCAAATAATAATTTTGATAATATTTATGATATAAATGAACTGAAAGAAAGGCTTATACGTGTGAATATATTAAATTACTACGAATGAGGCTACAATTTTTAAAATATTAAACGTATAATCTAATATGACAAAGTAATAATTATAGAATTCCAAAATTTATATATTTACTATGATACATAATAAAAACATAACGCTTTAATAATAATTATAAAAATGATAAACTAATATACAAGAATTACCTAAAGGAGAAATAATATGAAGAAACTAATGATAATAGAAGATTCTCAAATTATAAGAGAAGAACTAAAATCACTACTTACAAGATATGGATATGAAGTTATTACTTCTGAAAACTTTGAAAATATAATAGAAGATATAAAAAGCGAAAATCCAGATCTTATACTATTAGATATAAACTTACCAGTATATGATGGATTTTATATATGTAGAGAAGTAAGAAAAAACTTAAATATACCTATAATAATAGTAACAAGTAGAGATAGTGAAATAGATGAACTTATGAGTATGAATTTAGGAGCAGATGATTTTGTAACCAAACCTTATAATACACAAATATTGCTTGCTCGTATAAGTGCAGTAATCAAAAGAACATATAATGATAGCTCAAATACTGATATATTAACATATAAAGATTTAAATCTTGATTTATCTAAAGGCATAATAACTGCTTTTGACAAAAGTGTAGAATTAAGTAAAAATGAAATGAAGATACTAGCATATCTTATGAAAAATAAAGAAACAATAGTATCTAGAGATGAATTGATGAATTATATGTGGAATTCAGATGTATATATAGATGATAACACTTTATCTGTAAATATGACTAGGATAAGAAAGAAATTAGAAGAATTAAATTTAAAGGATTATATAGAAACTAGAAGAGGATTAGGGTATATAATGAAATGAAGCTAAGTGAATATTTAAAAGATAGATTGGTATTTTTAATTATTAATACATTATTATTTTTTATAGTGTCTATAGCTCTTTTAGCAGCTAAAACTAGTATTCAAATTATATTTTTAGTTTTTGTAATATGGTTTGGTCCATTTACAACTTATATGATTTTGGATTTTATAAATCAAAAGAAATATTATGATAACATTATTGGAATATGTGAAAATTTAGATAAAAAGTATTTGTTATCAGAAGTTATAGACAAACCGAAACATTTACATGAAAAAATAGTTTATGATCTATTAAAAGAAACCAATCGTTCAATGAGAGATAATATAAATTATTATAAAAATATGCAAAATGACTATAAAGAATATATAGAAACCTGGGTACATGAAATAAAAACACCTATAGCTTCTACTATGTTATTTATAGAAAATAACTCTGATACAATACCATTTCACATAAAATCAGAAATTCAAAAAATAGAAGACTATGTAGAACAAGTATTGTATTATTCAAGAAGTAATGATGTTAATAAAGATTATATAATTAAAAACTTCAATTTAGAAAATATAGTAAGAAAAGTTATAAGAAAAAATGCTAGAGATTGTATAAGTAAAAAAATTGCTATAAACATTGGAAATATTAAC
Source organism: Paeniclostridium hominis (assembly GCF_014306135.1). Lineage (NCBI taxonomy): Bacteria > Bacillati > Bacillota > Clostridia > Peptostreptococcales > Peptostreptococcaceae > Paeniclostridium > Paeniclostridium hominis. The sequence goes on along the minus strand of NZ_JACRWD010000001.1, from coordinate 1,102,627 downwards.
AATATAATATATAGTGATCCTAAGTGGGTTGAATTTATAATAAATCAGATAATAATAAATTCTATAAAATATTCTAAAAGTAAAAATGCTGTAATAGATATAAATTCTATTGTAAATAAAAATAATATAGTATTGACCATAACTGATAATGGAGTAGGTATAGACGAGAAAGATGTATTTAGAGTTTTTGAAAAAGGATTTACAGGAGAAAATGGAAGAAAATATTCAAAGTCAACAGGTATAGGTTTATACTTATGTAAAAAACTATGTGATAAATTAGGTCTTAATATAAATCTAACTTCGAAAAAAGATGAAGGAACTAGTGTAAGTATAGTATTTCCAGTAAATAATGAAGTATTTAAATAAAAATTATAAAATATTTTTAAAAATAGGTATGTATAAAAATACATACCTATTTTTTATTAAGTTAATATTATTATTGATAGTGAGGTAATATGTGTTATACAATATATATAACAAAGTAAATAAATATTTTAGATAATAAGAGAGGTGATAAATTTGATATTAAACTTAGACTTTAATAGTGATAAGCCTATATATATACAAATAAGAGAAGAAATAATAAAATCAATAGCTAAAGGTGATTTAGAGGTAAATGAATCACTACCATCAGTTAGAGCATTAGCAGATGAAATAGGTATCAACTTACATACAGTAAGTAAAGCATACAATTTACTCAAAGATGAAGGGTATATAAATATAGATAGAAGAAAAGGAGCCATAGTAAATAATCTACCTATAAAAAAAGAAGAATCCAACTTTAATAATATTAAAGAACAAATAGAGCTTCTAGTAGCAGAAAGCTATTTAAAAGGGATAGAGAAAGATGAATTTATTGATTTATGTGAAAATTATTTTAAAATGTATGGGGTGAAAAAATAATGAAAAATATGGTAGGTCTTATCATATTAGCTCCAATATTAATATTTACACACTTACTTATGGTATATATACAGATGATAAGTGGTAAAAACTATTTTTATGGAGTATACGTTAAAAATGTAGATTTAAATGAGGATGACAAAAAGCGTATAGATAAAAGTTATAAAAGAAGAATGAATTATACATTAATACTTACAATAATTTTAAGTATTTTACTAATTAAAACCTTTGGAAGTGAAACTATTGTAATTCCAATAGCATTAACTATTTATGTAGGACTTAGTTATTGGTATTTAAGAGATAGTTATATAGAGGTAAAGCATATAAAGAGTCAATTAATATCTTATTCTAACGGGGAATCTATTAAAAATCAAGGTAAGCAAAGTGTTACTATAGATACTAAATTTATAAACGAAAAAGAAAAGCTTAAAAAAAAGTTTAAAATATTATTTGGTATATGTATATCTATATCTATAATGTCATTTTTATATGTAGCTATAAACTACAATAATTTGCCACAAACAATACCAATACACTGGGAAATAGATGGTAAAGCAGATGCTTATGCACCAAAAAATCTTAAAAATGTATTCTTCATAAATATATTAGATATAGGTATGGTGTTAATGCTTAGTTATATGGGAGTAGGAACGATAGGATATAGAAGTTATATAGATACTCAAAATAAAGAAGAAAATAGAAAGAAAGCTTTAAAATATTTAAATAATATAGGATACTCATTATTTACTTTAACTATAAGTATGCAATTGGCAACTTCTATAAACCCTATACTCACGGTTAATAATATGAATATACCAATGCCATTAGTTCTTATAACTATATTTATACCGATAATAGTAAGTATATTTTTAATTTATAGTTTTATAATGTTATCAACATTAAAATCAAAAAATAAGAATACTTATATGATAGAAAGTGATGATGAAAAATGGATATATGGATTTATATATTACAACAAAGAAGACCCATCACTTATAGTAGAAAGAAGATTAGGGGCTGGATGGACATTTAATATGGCTCATAAATCAGCTAAAATCATAACTATATTTTTAATTTTAATAACTATATTTAGTTTAACAGCGTTTTAAAAAAGAGCTATATCAATATAAGCTTAATTATTTAACTTATATTTAGATATAGCTCTTTTTATATATTATAAATTTAATTATTAAAATCCTTAGGCAAATGAACTTTAACAAGTTCCTTATCTTTAACTAAATAAGTCTCATCAGACTCAGCTGCAATATCCTTATTATGAGTAACCATAATAACAGTCTTATTTTCATTTTTAACAATATCTTTAAACAAATCGATAATCTCTTTAGAAGTATTTTCATCTAAGTTACCAGTAGGCTCGTCTGCAATTATTAACTCACACTGACAACAAAGTGCTCTAGCTATAGCAACTCTTTGTTGTTGACCACCACTTAAGGTTAAAGTCTTTTGCATACCTTGAGTTTCACTTATACCAACTCTTTTTAGCATATCTATAGCAGCTTGTTTATTATCTTTTGTTTTTATGCCTTTTATGCTCATAGCAGATGTTATATTTTCTATTACATTCATGTAGTTAAGAAGATTATAACCTTGAAATATTATTGAAACATATTTATTTCTGTATTTTTCAAGGGAAATGCTTTTCAAACTCCTTCCTTTATAGCTAATATTTCCACTAGATGGAGAATCTAGTCCACAAGCAAGAGATATAAGTGTAGTCTTACCAGAGCCAGATTGTCCTATAATTGTATAAAACTTTCCAGCTTCAAACTCTATATCAACATCTTTTAAAACTTTCATATTTGAATTATACGAATAAGATACATTTTCAAAACTTAATATATTTTCCATGATAACCTCCTAGCTATGTTTACTTAATATATTTTTAGGGTTTAACCTCATTATAAATGCTGCTGGTATAATGGTTGCCACTACAGATATAACTAGTGAACATAAAGACATTTTTAAAATGTCTTTACCATTTGCTTTTATATCTAAGTCATTTATAGGATCAACGTCTTCTAATGGTTTGTTAGTATTCATAAAATTACCTTTTCCACCACCCATATTTCCTCTATCAAATCCAAGGTGTTTTGATGATGATTCTTGTGATTGAATAGATATTTCATTTTGTATAAGTTTATCTCCAACTATATTGCTTATAGATTTTCCACATAGAGTAGATATTCCTATAGCAAGTGCTAAAACTAGTACTACTTCGGTTAATAACTGACCTATAATCTTAATCTTTTTTTCACCTAGAGCCATCAATATACCAATTTCATGGATTCTATCTTTCATAGATAACATTATAATAAGTGATAATATAATACCTCCAAATATAGCAATCACAACTAAAGCAGTTTTAGAAAATGACGCTACGTTATCTATTGGACCCATCATAGCTTCATAAGCTCTATCTCCTGCATCTAGTTTGAATTGCTCAAAATCTATATTAGTTTTTTTAGCTTCAGCTATGAACTTATCTACATTTACAGGGTCATTTAATGAAAATGTCATAGAATCTACTGAATTTTCATAATCAGAACCTTTTAATTTATTAGCTAATGTATAAGGTACATACATAGTATTATATGGTAGCATAGATATAAATCTATAAGCATGATCATCTATTTCACTATCATCTTTAAAAATCCCTATTATTTCAGACTCTATAGAAGTATTTTCATCTTCAGTGGAAGCTAATTTTATTTTATCTCCTACCTTTAGTTCATTCTCATCTGCAAAAGTTTCTTCAACTAATACTACATTTTTATCTAAATCATTTTCAGTAAAAGCTCTACCTTCTTTTAGAGTTATAGTTTGAGAGTTTACTTTTTCTTCCATATTAAAATCATTTAATCCACATATAGTAACATCACCATTATTTTTCATATCCATAGGAGGCATAGGTCCCGACTCTTGTTCAGATTCTTCATCAGCTCCAACTGCTGTCAAATTATCTAAGTTGGCAGATGTGTTACTTTTTAAAGAATATTCAGTTACATATTTTGAATTTTTTAATTCATTTAAATATTCAAGGGGTATTGGTACTTTTATTGGTTCAAACTTAGGCTTTTCGCCATTATTAATGTCTTTAGCATCTTCTTGATTTTTTTTCATTAACTTATCTATATCTAAAGATAAAGTAACTTCAGAACCAAGTTTTTGTCTAGCCATTACAGAAGCTAATTCTGTAGCTGATTGGATACTAAAGCTTGTTAGTATTACTAAGCATACGGTTAGCATTATAGCTAAAATTATTAATGTTTTTCCTTTCCTTTCTTTTAAAGATTTAATTGATCTAAATACAAAATTCATACATTTCATCCTTTCTTCTCCTGTTTGATAAATAATTTATATTCCTTACCTTAAAAAAATCTTAAATAAGGAAATTAAAAATGTGAAAATTTAAGTTTAGCTAAAGGTATGATGTTTATACTTAGATTATTAAGTTAACAGTTTCAGGAGGAAAATTTATGAGAATTTTAGTGGTTGAGGATAATATCGTTTTAGCAGAAACTATAAAAGAAGAGTTATGTAGTAACAGTAATTTAGACGTTTCTATTTTAAATAATGGAGAGGATGCTCTTTATGATATAGAAAGGAGTATATACGACATTATAATACTAGATATAATGTTACCTGAGTTAAGTGGAATAGATATATTAAAAGATATAAGAAATAAAGGTATAAAAACACCTGTTTTAATGCTTACTGCCAAAGAAGCATTAGATGATAAAGTTGGTGCTTTTTCAATTGGAGCTAATGATTATATTACTAAGCCTTTTTATATGGAAGAGTTAATTGCTAGAGTTTATGCAGTTCTTAGAACTACAGGATATATATCTAATGAAAATATGTTGGAGTTTAAAGACTTAAAAATTAATCTAGAGGCTAGAAAGGTTTATATAAATGACACTGAGGTAGAGTTATATAAAAAACAGTTTGATATACTTGAATTTTTTTTAATGAATAAGGGACAAGTTCTATTAAAAGAACAAATATATGATAGGATCTGGGGCATAGATAGTGATATTCCACTTGAAATAGTTGAAGTACATATTAGCGGTCTTAGAAAAAATTTATTAGCTAGTGGATACAATAAATATATAAAAACTAAAAGAGGGATAGGGTATATATTTGATGATGAATAAAAATATATTAAAGAAAACAAGAAAAAAACTAATAACACTAAATACACTAGTTGTTGGAGTTATATTTATAGTATTTACTTTATTTATATATAGCTATTTTTATAATTTAACTTATAAAGGTGTAGATAAAGAACTATATATGCAGTATGAAAAAACTGTACATAATATAAATAAAGGGAACCTAGAATTTAAAAGGAATATTCCTCCAGATATTATGTTAAGAGGAACTATGGTTTATATATCAAAAGATAATAAGCTTTTAAAAGCTTATCCTGAAAATATACAAAATTATATAAGGCCCTTTAATTTGAGTAAAAATTTAAAAGAAGGAATAACTAATTATAAATATGATGAACACAGTTTTAGACAAGTTAAAATAGACTACAATTCATATACCATAGAAGTAATAAAAATAGTAGATACTGAGGAGATGCTTTTAAGTCAACTTAAATTTGTACTTATTACATCAATAATGCTCGCATTAATAGCTGTTTATTTTATAAGTGGTTTTTTAACAAATAAATCATTGGAACCTATAGAAGAGTCTTGGAAGAATCAAGAACTATTTGTACAAGATGCATCTCATGAACTTAGAACACCACTTACTATAATATTTTCTAAGGTAGAAAGTATTATAAAAAGGCCTAAAAATAAAGTAGAAGATGAAATGAATAATTTAGTGATAGTCATGAAAGAAGTAAGAAGACTTAGTAAGTTAGTATCTGATTTATTAAAGTTAACTAAGGAAGATGCAATAATAACTATAAACAAATCTAAGTTTGATATTGTAGAAATGATAAATGATATATTAAAGCAATATGAAGATATATTTGAATTACAAAATAAAAAGTTAAAAGTTAATTATACTTTAAAAGATAATAATATTTACTCAGACAAGGAAAAACTAAAGCAAATATTTATAATTATTATAGATAATGCTATGAAATATACGAAGGAAAAAGATTATATACAGGTATGCTTATCTGAAGAAGGTTCAAATGTGAAAATAGAAGTAAAAGATAGTGGGATAGGTATAAAGGAAGAAGAGATTTCTTTAATATTTAATAGATTTTATAGGGCAAGTTCTCATAGAGAAACAAATAAAGAAGGTTCAGGTATAGGTTTATCTATAGCTAAGTTATTAGTAAGTAATTTAAAAGGAGAAATATGTGTAAATTCTAAATATAAAAAAGGGAGTACTTTTAGTATATATATTCCTAAAAAATAATTTTATAATTTAAGTTTAACCATTTTAAATGCAAATTCTAAGTTCTTTATTTATTTTATTATACTTACTAAATTGTAAGATTAGTTAAACTTTTATGTAAGGCTTTTTTTCTAAAAAAGGTGTAAAATTAATTTATAATAATAAGCCAGGAGGAAAAAAATGAAAAATATATTAAAAGTAGAAAATATAGAAAAATACTACGGAAATAAAGATAATATAAGTAAAGCAATAGATAATATAAGCTTTAATGTACTTGAAGGAGAATTTGTTGGAATAATGGGACCTAGTGGTAGTGGTAAAACTACTTTACTTAATTGTATATCAACAATAGATAATGTTTCTAGTGGAAAGATAATAATAAATGACCAAGATATAACAAAACTTAAATCAAAGAAATTAGATAAGTTTAGACAAAATGAATTAGGATTTATATTTCAAGACTTTAATTTGTTAGATACATTAACTGCATATGAAAATATAGCATTAGCACTTACTATTAAAGGAGAAAAAAGTTCTTTAATAGATTCAAAAATAAAAGAAGTAGCAAAGTATCTTGAAATAGAAAAAGTACTTAATAAGTATCCGTATCAAATGTCTGGAGGACAAAAACAAAGAGTAGCTTCAGCTAGAGCTATAGTTACTAACCCATCTTTAGTATTGGCAGATGAACCGACAGGAGCACTTGACTCCAAATCTGCAAGATTATTACTTGAAAGGTTTGAAAGTTTAAATAAAGATTTAAAGACAACTATACTTATGGTGACACATGATTCTTTCACTGCAAGTTATGCTCACAGAATACTCTTTATAAAAGATGGTAAGATATTTAATGAATTAGTTAGAGGAAATGATAGTAGAAAAGAATTTTTCAATAGAATAATGGATGTAATAACCTTACTTGGAGGTGATGAGAATGTATTCTAAAATTGCCTTTGGTAATGTAAAAAAAGTTTTAAAGATTATAGTATATACTTTCTAACTTTAACACTTGCAGTTAGTATATTTTATAGTTTTAACTCTATAGAATCTCAAAAAGCTATACTTGAAATGAATCAATCTACGTCTAATACTATAGACATACTATCCGATTTAATAGGAGGTTTATCAGTATTTGTTTCTATTATTTTAGGAGGTTTAATATTATATGCTAATAACTTTTTAATAAAAAAGCGTAAAAAAGAATTAGGAATATATATGACATTAGGTATGGGAAAATTTAAAATATCTAAGATATTAGTATTTGAAACAATTATAGTAGGTATAGCATCATTAATTAGTGGTTTATTAATTGGATTTGTCTTTAGTCAAGGATTATCAGTTTTAACATCTAAATTATTTGAAGCTAATATGAGTGAATATAAATTTATAATTTCGCAAAGTGCAATTATAAAAACTATTATTTACTTTGGTATAATGTTTTTATTAGTAATGATATTTAATAGTATAGTAATATCTAAATATAAAATAATAGATTTATTAACAGCTGGTAGAAAAAATGAAAATATAAAGTTTAAAAATCCACTAATGTATTTAATAACTTTTATATTATGTATTTTATTTTTAGGATTTGCTTATAAATTTATTATTGATGTAGGCTTAGATGTTAAAAATCCTAAATTTATGATATCAATAGTTTTTGGAGTTTTAGGTACATTATTGTTTTTCTATAGTTTAGCGGGAGCACTACTTTTTATAGTTAAAAAGAATAAAAAAATATACTTTAAAAATTTAAATATATTTATAGTTAAACAATTAAACAGTAAAATTAATACAAACTTTTTATCAATATCAGTAATATGCTTAATGTTATTTTTAACTATAGGTATATTATCAACTGGGATGAGTTTAAAAAATGCTTTAGAAAGTAGCTTGAAAAATACTACACCTTTTGACGCAAGTGCTTATATGTATGTAGATAAAAATGATAAAATAAAAAGTGTAAAAGAATCTTTAGATGCTCTTGATTTTAAATTTGATAGTTCTGAACCTCATGTATATTTTAATACTTACACTTCAAAAGTTACAATTGCTGATGTTTTAGGAAAAAATGCAATTAAGTCAGGAGATAAGATGTTAGGCCAATTGGATGGTCAGTATGTAGAGTTTATAAAGATTTCAGATTACAATGATATAAGAAATTTAACTGGTAAAAAAGCCGTTAACTTAGGAAGTAATCAAGTTTTATTAATGTCGAATAATAATACAATACTAAATATGATTAATAATTCATCAGAAAAAAATAGTACTGTAAAAATAGACGGAAAAGATTATATTATACAAAATAAAGAACCAATAAAAGATGCTCTTCGCTCTACAGGTTTTACAGACAATTTATTAACTTTGGTAGTTAATGATAATTTGACTAATAATTTACCAATTCAAACATCTAATTTAGATGTCAATTTCAAAGAAAATTATAATAAGTCAGAAGAAAAGTTCTCAAAGTTATTTAAAGACTTTATGGATGGAAAGATAAATTATGATAAGTTCGGTTTTGTTCATGGTTATACTAAAAAAACTATATATGAAAATAATAAAGGATCAGTTACTGTAGTACTATTTACAGGAATATACCTAGGTATAGTATTTTTAATATCTAGTATGGCAGTTTTAGCTCTTCAACAATTATCAGAAGCTAGTGATAGTATAAACAGATATAAAGCTCTTAAAAAGTTAGGTGCAAATGATAAGATGATAAATAAAAGTATATTTGCTCAAACGTTAATATACTTTAGTTTGCCAGTATCTCTGGCTTTCATCCATTCAATTGTAGGTATAAAAGTAGTTAATGAATTTATAGCTTTATATGATAAACCAGATATAGGAGGTTCTTCATTATTTACAGCTATAGTATTTATAGTAATATATGCTGGGTACTTCTATGCAACATATACAGGATACAAAAATATAGTTAAAAATTCATAATAAGCATTATGTAAAAGCACTTTAAATTATTTTAAAGTGCCTTTTTATTATAAATTTTCATCAGTAAAAGTGATATAATTATATAATAGATAAATTAATAAGGGGGTAATAATATGTTTGAATCAAATCGTAAAAATTTAGTAAAAAATATGAAAGAAAACTCACTTCTTATAATGTTTGCAGGGGATGCTCCATATAGAAGTGCTGATCAACAATATAAATTTACGCCAAATAGAAACTTTTATTATTTAACAGGTATAGATGATACTAAAGTCATATTAACTATATTAAAAACTGAAAATGAAGTAATTGAAACAGTTTTTGTTCAAAGAGAAGACGAACTTATGGCAAAATGGATAGGAAGATCTATAAGTAAAAAAGAAGCAAGTGAAGTAAGTAAAGTAAAAACTATTAAATATTTAGATGAATTTGAAGATGTGATTTCATCTTATATAAATAGATTAGGTATAGATAAAATATATCTTGATCTTGAAAGACAGTCTATAGATATACAATCAACACAATCTCAAGACATGGCAAATAAATTAAGAATTAAGTATCCGTATTTAAAAATTAAAAATATATATCCTAAAATAGTTAAACTTAGAATGGTTAAGTGTGATAAGGAAGTAGAAATAATTAAAAAAGCTATAAATATAACTAAAGAAGGAATAATATCTATGGCTAAAAATATTAAGCCTAATATGAAAGAGTACGAAGTTGAAGCATACTTTGACTTTGAAATAAAAAGGTTAGGTGCATCTAGTCATGCATTTAATACAATTTGTGCTTCAGGTAAAAATGCTACAGTACTTCATTATGAAGATAATAATCAAGTTGCAAAAGATGGAGATTTAATATTGTTTGATTTAGGAGCAGAGTTTGAGTACTATTGTTCCGATATATCAAGAACTATTCCTGTTAATGGAAAATTTACAAAAAGACAAAAACAAATATATTCAATAGTATTATCAGCTATGAAGGAAGTAGAAAAAGAAGCTAAACCTGGTTTAAAATTAAAAGATTTAAATGATATAGCTAAAAAAGTATTAGCTAAGGGATGTATAGATATAGGACTTATTGAAAAAGAAGAAGAAATATCTAAATACTATTTCCATTCAGTGAGTCATTCACTAGGACTTGATACTCATGATGTATGGAATTTTGATAGCAAATTAGAATGTGGAGCAGTTATAACTAATGAGCCTGGGCTTTATATCGAAGAAGAAGGTATAGGTATACGCCTTGAAAATGATTTATTAATAGTGAAAGAGGGTTGTGTAAATTTATCTAAAGATATACCTGTTGAAATAGAAGATATAGAAAATTTAATGAAATAAAATATATAATTACTTTAAATAAATTTTTTTTAATAATGTTATAGAAATTCCTTTTTTTGAAACTATAAGTTTATGAAAGGAAGGAGATATACTTATGAAAAAATTTATAAAAGAATTTAAAGAATTTGCTGTTAAAGGAAATATAATAGACCTTGCAGTAGGGGTTGTTATAGGAGGTGCATTTTCTAAGATAGTTACTTCTTTAGTTAATGATATTATAATGCCTGTAGTTGGAATATTAACTGGAGGTATAAATTTTTCAGAATATAAAATAACTTTAAAAGAAGCTATTGGAAACCTACCTGCCGTTACCTTAAATCTAGGTAATTTTATACAAACAACAGTTAATTTCTTTATAATTGCATTTTGTATTTTCTTATTTATAAAAGCTATAAATAATATGAAGCTTTCTAATAATAAAGTAGAAGCTTCTGTAACTAAGGAAAAAGAGGCATCAGAAGAAGTTTTATTGCTTAGAGATATAAAAGAACTATTAAAGAAAAAGTAATTTATAAAATAAGGGTATATAGTTTAGCTATACACTCTTATTTTTATTTATAAGTATTTATAAATTTAAATTTATTTTTTGCATAATATATGGTATGATATAAATACTATTTTAATATGAAACATTTTAAAATATTAAAGGGGTGCCATAACATGAAGAAAAGTAATTCAATCAAAAGAACAATGTCCTTTATGCTTATATTCAGCATTGTATATACAGTTTTTGAGGGGAATTTGTTATTTTTAACTCCAATATTAACGGTATTAATACCATTTAGATTTATGAAAAATAAAGAAAATACAGATAAAGATTTTTTTGATAATCAAAAAACTTTAACTAGGTTATTATTATTTAATTTTATTTGTATTGAATTAGTAAGTTTAGTAACTCAAAATGGAAACTATGAAACATTTAATATAAGTGTAATGATGCTAATTTATTTACTTTATTTTAAGATGTTGTCATTTAATGAGAAAAAGGTTTTGACACTAAAAAATAATCCTCAAGCTGTATACGAAAAAATGAAGCTAAAAATAGATACTTTAGAAAGTGTATACAATAAAGGTTTGGAAGAACTAGAAAATACAGAGGATGAAAAAGTTAAGATGTCAATGAAATCTAAATTAGATAAGCTAAATGTAAAAATTAATACATCAAAAAAACAACTTGCTATGATAGAATCTATAATAAATTCTGATAAAAATAGTAAATAAAAAGGTGAACTCATATGAGTTCACCTTTTATAGTTTATTTATTAAACTTGAAATCCTAAGTATAACTCAAATATACAAGATATTATAAAATATATACCTATTATATATGGAGTTGCTAATAGAGTTACTATTGGATTTGATAATATTAATAAACCAAGTATTATAAGTACTACATTATATAAAGTATTAGTATTAAAGCCTATATTTTTTCTCTTAATTGACATTATTAATAAGTATATACCTCTTATTAATGCCCATACACCATAGAATAATATTAATGTTTCTGTAGTTGATATAGGTGTAAACCAAACTATAATACCAAATAGTATGTTTATAATACCACTAAATATGTAATATGCTTTTTCAGTAGTTTTAAATGCTCTTATTATTGTAAATATACCTATTATAATTAGCATTATACCGGCTACTGTTGTAAAACTAAAGTAAGATTCTATTGGATTTATAAAAAATAATATACCTATTATTCCAAATAGAATTCCTTCTAATATTAATGTTGCTTCTAATTTTGAATCTTTTTTCATAGTATTTCATCTCCTCGCAAATGAATATACCCACTAGTTATATATTAATAAACATATTAGTCTTAAGTTTTAATATTCTAAAAGTTAAAAAAATTGCTTATAGAATTTATAAAAAATTATTGATTTTATATTATAGATATTTAACAGTAACTTATAAATTTTTTGATTTATGAATGATTCAAGTGTTAAAGTTTAATAATCAAAAAAATTAAATTTTAACACTTTATTTATAAAAATGACTATTTCAAATAAATAAATAAATGAAAAGTTTATTTTGAAATAGTCATTTTTAATTATTTATTATGTTTTTCGGGATGACAATTTTTAGAATATATCTCAGGTGATTTTTTTAAAGTAGATGTCCATTGGTTGTCGTTTTCATCCTTTTGTTTTACTCCTGTTTTGCTTGTTAACGAGTTAATTCCACTAGCCCATTGGTTGTTAGTTTCTGTTTTAGATCTTTTATTCATTTTAAAATCTCCTTTATAGGTGTTTTAATTATTTTGAACATGTAGTTATGATTATATACTTACTAGTATTTATATTTAATATTATAATAAAACTTAATGTAAATTTATTCTCAAAGCTATTGACACTTACTATGATTTAATGTTTATAATAAAACGATATGAATTTACAATTAAATAGGAGGCTAAGATGAAAATAGATTGGAACAGTAAATACACAACAATATCTATATACTCATTTATAGTTGTTTGCTGTAGTATTATTTTTTATCGCATAGTTTGGGATACAAGTATGTTCGCCGGTAAAGTAAGTGAGATTATATCAACTTTGCAACCGTTTATAATAGGCGGAGTTATAGCTTATTTATTAAACTTTATATTAGTGTTTGTTGAAGATAAACTACTAAGTAAAGAAAAATTTAACAATCTCAAACCTAAAAGTAAAAGAGCCCTAGGTCTTTTAGTTACTTATATAGTAGCTTTTATATTAATTTACTTATTTGTACAATTTGTATTACCTCAATTGGTATCAAGTATAATGGGATTAGTTAATGACATACCAATGTATATAGCTAATTTATCAGATCTTATAACTAGTTATACACATGATTTAAATGTTAATAAGGAACAACTAAACTTAGCCGTTGACAAACTTACGGACCTTATTAATTATTTTATATCAGTTGCAGCTGGTTTGATTCCTGTATTAGGTGAAGCCTTAAGAATAGTAGCCTCTAGTGTTTGGAATATAATACTTGGGTTTATAGTTTCAATTTACTTACTTATTGATAAAGAAAAGTTTTTTGGATTAGGCAGAAAAGTTATATTTGCTGTATTTAGTGAAAAGCATGCAAAAAGAACACTAGAATTAATTGATAGAAGTAATGATACTTTCGGTAGATTCTTAAGTGGTAAAATAATAGATTCTGCTATAATTGGTGTTTTAACATTTATAGTTCTTACAATATTTAAAATGCCATATGTATTATTAATATCAGTTATAATAGGTATAACTAATATAATACCATTTTTTGGTCCATTCTTTGGAGCTATTCCTGCAACAATAATAATATTGTTTGTATCTCCTATAAAAGCCTTATGGTTTATACTTATAATAATTATTATTCAACAAATAGATGGAAATATTATAGGACCTAAAATATTAGGTGATTCTATAGGTATATCTGCATTTTGGATATTATTTTCATTATTAGTGGCAGGTAAGGTTTTAGGTTTAGTCGGAATGATTATAGGTGTCCCTTTATTTGCTATAGTATATTCTATTATAAAAGAAGTAGTAGAAGAAAAGCTAGATAAAAAGGGGCTTCCTATAGATACTAAGGATTATATGAATAAATAATTTTAAAATATCTATCTAAATTTAATTTTAGATAGATATTTTTTTATTTAAATAAAAAAGTTTGGATTCATATGTATTTTATATAAAATATTTTTTCTAAAATATGTAATCATACTACTTAACCCTATATTTTGTTTTTAAAAGTATGTGTGGTACCGAATTTTATTGAATTTGAATAATATAATAAATCTGATAAAATTATAATATTAACATCAAATATTAATCAATCATTCGTAAAAGGAGAAAATTATGAGAAAATTAATTTTATCAAAAACTATAATGTTTATATTCATTTTAGCATTTATAAATTTATTTATAGCTGGATTTGGATCAGAAAATACTTTAATAGGTGTAACAGTAATAACTGCAATGTTAATGTTACTTGAAAGAGATTTAACTATATCACCTATTAAAAATACGTTAAAACTTATAAGTATTAATGTATTCTTAGGGGTATTGTCTTTTATAGCTATACAAAATATATTTTTAGGAGTTGTATGTAATTTTGTAGCTTTATTTATAATTGGTTATATATTTAGCTATGATCTTAGAAGTCCTTTATATATAGCATTTGGGTTACAATATTTATTTACTGTAGCCACTCCTATAAGTATAGAACAGTTACCAATACGACTTTTAGCTTTAATAAGTGGAGCATTAATAATTATGGTATCTCAATTGATCGTTAATAAAAATAAACTAGTTAAAACTAGTAATAAACTACTTGTTAATATTTGTAATGATATATTACAAAAAATCAATTTATTACAAAATTATAAATATGACACTAAAGATTTAGATTTTAAAATAAATTCATCTTTAAAAACTTTAAAAAAGCTTCTTTATGATAACAGAAAAGAAAATTTCTTTATGACTCACAAAGGAGTAAGCCTTTTAAATATTTTATTTAACTTTGAAAGAATATCTATATTATTAGATAAGTATAAGTGTGAAGATGGTAATGAAGTTATGGATAGAGAAAAATCTCTCTCTATTATAAAAAAAGAGTTAAACAATTTAAAAGAGTATATAAGTGAAAATGTTAATGAAATAAAGTTCATCGATAAAGAAACAAATTGTATAGATTTATATGAATTTTATGATTCACTAGAGGATATATATTATCAGTTTGATGAATATAAAAAAAATGAAGTAGAAAAAGATATAGAAAATAAATTAGATGTGCCTCATGAATTTAAAATGTCATATGTCTATAAAAAAAATCTTAATACAAACTCTATAAAATTTTCATATGCTATAAAAGTAGCTGTCGGGGTATCTATTGCAAGTTTTATAATGGACTATTTTAAATTAAGCGAGGGTAGATGGATAATGTTTACTGTATTTTCGCTTATACAACCATATTATGAAAATTGTATAACCAAATCTAAGAAAAGAATAGTATCGACAATTATTGGAGGTATGATAGTTTTTATATTGTTTTCGATATTTAAAGATCAAAGTTCAAGAGGTATGATTATACTTTTAGCAGGATATATAAGTACTTATACTAAAGATTATAGAGATTTAATGATATGTAATACTATATCTGCAATAGGAGCTGCATGTCTTATTACTTCTCCAGGGGTATTTGTTTTAAATAGAATTGCTTTTGTAATATTAGGTACAGTAATAGCTTTATTAATAAACAAAATACTGCTTCCATATAATGCACAAAATGCATATAAATATTTAATAACTATGTATAAAAATGTTATAGCAGAAATGTATAAAGAAATTACCTTATGTATAAAGAAAAAAAGTGATTTACATAAGGTAAAAAATCTTTTATTAATATCTACATTAATAGAAGATAAAATATTATCTATGAATAGCTTAGTTAAAGATGATAATCAAGACAAAATACTATCTAAAAAAAGAATGCTTATGAATAATATGTATAGTTTATATTTAAAATTAAATAGTAGCAAAAATAAAGAAATAGAATCTATATTTGTAAATAATAATTATATATTGACTTATAATTTAGATGAATTAGAAGAAGCTAAGGATTTAATATTAGAAGGTATAAACAATACAGATGAT
Organism: Paeniclostridium hominis; assembly: GCF_014306135.1. Classification (NCBI taxonomy): domain Bacteria; kingdom Bacillati; phylum Bacillota; class Clostridia; order Peptostreptococcales; family Peptostreptococcaceae; genus Paeniclostridium; species Paeniclostridium hominis. Next base: position 1,086,420 of record NZ_JACRWD010000001.1, on the reverse strand, counting down.
AAAAACAATAAAATAATATATAAAAACTTATTGCACATACTAGAAACTTCATCTTCAGAAGAAACAAATTCTTATGCTTAAAAATGTGTTTAAGTATATAAGAGTAGGGTATTTAATAATGATAATATGTAGTTTAGTTTAAATTTGATAAAGAAAAAGGAGTAAATCATATGATTTATTCCTTTTTCAATTTTAACTACATTAACTTATTTCTTTTAGAATAATCTTTATGTCTATTGTTATCATAACTTAACTTTGCATAAACACTTACTGTATGTCTACTTCTATTGTGTTTTATTTGTAAATCACTAAACTCTGCATCATCAGCATTACTTCTTAAATAGTTTCTAACGACATCTTCTGCAGCTTGATGGTCTACATCTTCATAAATTTGAAAATAATTATTTTCACCTATCTCAAGTGTTAAATCATAATTACCATTATCTAATCTATTTCTCATTTCACTCATATTGTCCATTAGTTTACCTCCAAGTTAAATAATGTAGTCATAATTAAGTTTATCCAAAGTAAACTAATTTTATTATACTTATAGAAGTTTCAGTATTGCTTTTTTAAATTCATTCTCATTTATATCTTCATTAAAATTTATAGAACCAATAACAGTACAATATTTATTTTCACTACCTTCGTCCCACATAATAGAATGATTTAATATATCTTTACAAACTTTGTTTAAATCAATCCCCATAGCTTCCATGCTAAATCTTATTTTTTGAGGATATCTACAAGGTAGGTTATCTGTATATGTACACTTCTCACAATATTTACAACGACCACCATCTGTTAATAATCCATTAAATTCTTTTTCTAAAGGTATAAGTATATCAGATAAAACTTTTCTTAAGTATGAATGAAAATTATCTATAGTTTTTTCTTCATCTAAATTTATATACATTGCTATTACTAAAGAGTATTTAAAATCTTTAGTGTAATCATCAAATCTAGGACTATTTGGAGGACATGTATAACTTAAATTGTAGTGAGGACATCCACTTTTACAAAGTTCTGTAAAGTAATCAAAATCCATATATTTTGATAATATTTCATTTTTACATATATTGGCTTTTAAAATTATATCATTATTATCTTTATTAATATTTAAAATTATCATATTTACACTCCTATAGATTATATTAATTAAATACTAATATTTCGTTTTTGCTATGTCAATATATTCATCTTACAACTTTGTTACATTAAAAAATTATATAAAATGGTATAATTATCTATAGACTTTAATTCTCAATAATAATTAGCATGAATATGGAGGGATGTATTTTTGAGTAAAAAAAGAATTTTATTAGGTTTTGTAGTATTATTAATAATTATAGCTATTGCTTTTTTTATAAAAATGTTTAATTTAAGAGAAATAAATAAAAAAGAAATAGACGTAGAAAAGTTTATAAAATGTACTGATCAAGTTAGTTATTCTAAGGCACAAGTAAATTGGAAGTATGTAGCTAGTATAATAGGAGTTTTAGATGACAATAAATTTAAAAATGTATCTAATAACCAAATAAAAGAAATTGCTAATTTATTTATAATCAAAGATAAAGATACATACAAAATAGAACCATTAAAAAACGTACTTTCTAAATTAAAATTTAATAAAAGAGAGATTAAAAGAGTTAATAAATATATAGGCGATTTAAAATATTATGGATTAAAACCATCAAGATTAAATCCCGATGGAAAGTATATGGCATTTATAGACTCTATAGAAAATAGTGCAATAGATAATTATAAAAATTATAAAATATTGCCATCTATAACTATAGCCCAAGCTATACTTGAATCCAATTGGGGAGAATCCGAATTATCTTCTAAATATAATAATTTATTTGGGATAAAAGCTCATTCTTCTTGGAAAGGTGATTCTGTAAATATAGAAACTAGTGAATTTTATAATCAAGTTATAAACGATCAATTTAGAGCCTATAAATCAAAAGCTGATTCTATAAAAGACCATGCTAAGTTTTTAAGTGAAAATCCTAGATATAAAGGTGTTTTTAATAAACCTACATATATAGAGCAAGCTCAAGAACTTCAAAATTCTGGATATAGTACAGTATCTGATCAAAGTGGAAATTTAACATATAAAAAGCTATTAAATCAAATAATTGAGCAATATAACTTGCAATTAATAGATAGCAAGGTTCAAGAAATAAAGGGATAGAGGTTTTAAACCTTTATCCCTTTAAATTTATATAATTATTTTTCGATAACTACCTTTATCTTTTTATTTCCCACAAACTTGAGGATCACATTTTATTCTATTTTTTCTTATACACGTTTTTATTTACAATTTCTTCCCTAATTTTATTGCCTTCTTCATCTAAATATATTCTTAATGTATCTACTTTTATTTTATCTTTTTCGTATATAGTTTTAGTGGTTATATATATTTTTTCTCTATCTTCATCACACCCATATATCTTGGATGTAATAACACCATTATTAACTATATTTTTAATATATATAGGATGTTTTAGAGGATTTTGAAATTTAAAGTCAGTATATCCATATGAAACAGCAGCATCACGTCCGATTGGAGCATACCTTGATGCAAATGTATGATTATGAACTTCAGTTATATCCATGCCTGAAATTAAAGCAGCATTGTATATAGTGGTAGATACTTGGCAAACACCACCACCTTCACCATTAACATATTTTCCATCTATTATTACTTTTGCAGTTTTATATCCGTTATGCCATGTTCTAGATCCAGTTGATTTATTATATGAAAACTCATCATGAGGCATTATTAATTTATCACTAGTACTTTTACCTGCTATATTTATATTGCTACCTCTTGATGTGGTATGGTTAAATGTAGTACTAAACTGACCTAGTATTGTATTTATAGAGTTAACATCTTCTGTGGATATTTTAGGTGTAGTTATATCAACTGGTATATTTATATCACTAAGATTTTTATTTACTATCATATCATAGATAGTTTCTTTTAATTTTATTTTATTTACCTTTTTCCCATTTTTTGCTTTAGTTCTTTTAATAGAACCATTATCATTTATATTTATAGTTGCATCAGTTTTTTCTATATCTATATCTTTACATATATTATTTATAATAGAACTTAGTTTATATTCATTATAAGTTGATACTAATTTTATTTTATTTTTATCTTTTAAACGAAGATTAAATTTTCTTTTTACATTTGTGAATATATCATCATGTCTTGTGTATAAAAAAGCTTTTTTTACAGCTTTATCTATATTAAAGCTTAAATCTATATCTTTGGGGTTTAAAGTGTATGTTTTATCTTCATAAGTTAATTTAATAGTTTTTTCTTTATATTTAGATTTAACCAAATCAATTGCATCTTTCATATTTAAAAATGATACATCTATATCTTCTATATATATGTTTTTGTATATACCATTATCTTTTGATAGTGCAATAACTTTATTGCTAAAACCTAATAAAAAACTAGATACAATAACTATACTTATCAAATATTTAAATTTGTGTTTCATATATATAAAACTCCTTTATAATTATTCTCATATATGTTGTCCTTAAAGATAGTTTTATATGTTTAAGTTTTTAAATTTGTCAAATTATGATATAATAAAATTTTGATGAATGTTAAAACTAAATACGTACAAATATAGGAGGCTACTTATGGCAAATACATTTTATATAGTAAGACATGGTCAAACAAATTGGAATATTTTAGGTAAGACTCAAGGACATGGAAATTCTGATTTAACAGTTAAAGGAATAGAACAAGCAACTGAGTTAGCTGAAAGTTTAGTAAAAAATCACCAAATAGACTACATATTTTCAAGTGATTTAGGAAGAGCTGTTCAAACTGCAGATATACTTGGAAAAAGTTTAGGAGTTGAAGTTGAAAAAACTCCTGCACTTAGAGAGATGGGATTTGGTAAATGGGAAGGTCTTCTAATAGATGAAATAAAAAGTAAGTATGCTGATGTATATACTACTTGGAGAAATGAACCACACTTAGTAGAAATACCAGAAGGAGAAAATTTACATATAATAAAAGAAAGAGTAGATAAATTTATAAATGAACTTAATGAAAAGTATGATAATAAAAATATACTACTTGTTACTCACTCAGTAACAGTTAGAGTTATGCTTTTATCTTTCTTAAATTCAGGAATGGAAAATATATATAGAATAAAACAAGATAATACAGCTTTGAATATAGTAGAATTCAGAAACTATGGACCAGTTATAATAAAAATGAATGATACAACTCATATAAAAAACAATGAGAAAATTAATAACTCAGCACTTGAATAAGGAGATATACATATGGCAAAGGTTATAGTTGTTGGAGCTGGTCCTGCTGGAATAATGGCAGCAATTTCATCTTCAAAACAAAATGAAGTAATATTAATAGAAAGAAATAATGAAATAGGGAAAAAACTTAGACTTACAGGTGGTGGTAGATGTAATATTACCAATAATAGAAATATAGAAGATTTCTTTGATAAAATTGTAAATAATAATAAGTTTTTATATAGTTCATTTTATACTTTTTCAAATTATGATTTACTAGAATACTTTAGTAAAAATAATTTAGATTATAAAATTGAATATGATGAGAAAGTATATACAAAATCTGATAAAGCAGATGAAGTTATAGATACACTAAAAAAAGACCTTTTAAAAAATAAAGTTAATATAATGTATAATACAAAGGTTTGTGATTTAATAGTAGAAAATAATGAAGCTATAGGAGTTATAACTGATAATGGCGAAAAAATATTTTGTGATAAACTTATAATAACTACTGGTGGTAAAAGTCATCCTACAACTGGGTCAGATGGATTCATGTTTGATATACTAAAAAAACATGGACATACTATAAAACCTTTATACCCTGCATTAATACCTTTAGTTACAAAAGAAAACTTTGTTAAAAATCTTCAAGGTGTAGCTATGAAAGAAGTAATTATAAGAACTAAAATTAAAAAGAAAAAAATAGAAACTCAAGGAGATATGATATTTACTCATTTTGGTATATCTGGGCCTGGTGTTTTAAAGTTTTCTTCATATATAAATAAAGAACTAGATAATGGTGAAATAGAAATAACATTAGACTTTTTACCGCATATTTCAAAGGATAAAATAACTAGGATAATAAGAGAAAATCCTAATAAAAATGTTTTAACAAATTTAAAAGGAATACTACCTCAAAACTTTTTAAAAGAAATTTTAAGCTTACTTAATTTAAGTGAAGCTAAACCTAATGAACTAAAAAAAGAAGATGAAAATAAAATTATAGAATGTATAAAAGAAATGAAATTAACAATAACAGAAATGTTAACAATTAAAGCTGCTATGGTAACTAGTGGCGGTGTTAGTGTAAAAGAAATTAATGCATCAAATATGGAATCAAAATTAATTAAAAATTTATTCTTTGCTGGAGAAGTTATTGATGTAGATGCTGAAACAGGAGGATATAACCTTCAAATAGCTTTTTCAACAGGATATTTAGCAGGAAGTGACTATTAATGAAAGTATTAGCAATTAGAGGAGCAACGACAGTTAAGAAAAACTCAAAAGACGAAATATTAAATGAAACTAAAGTATTAGTTGAAAGTATTATAAAAGAAAATGACTTAAATATAGATGATATAATAAGTATGATATTTACAATGACTAACGATTTAGATTCAGTATACCCATCTGTAGCAGTTAGAGATATGCTAAATATTTGTGATACTCCGCTACTTAACTTTGAAGAAAAGTGTATACAAGGTAGTCTTAGAAAATGTATCAGAGTTATGGTTAATGTAAACAGTGAAAAGAAAAAAAGTGATATAAAACATATATATTTAAATGAAGCAAAAAAATTAAGACCAGATATAAGTGAATAGGAGTGAATGATATGAAGAATTTAGTAATAGCAGTAGATGGACCAGCAGGAGCAGGGAAAAGTACAATAGCTAAAATAGTAGCAGATAAATTAAATATAAATTATATAGATACAGGGGCTATGTATAGAGCAATAACATACAAAGTACTTCAAAATGATATTGATGTAAATAATGAAGATCAAATAATTGAAATAGCAAAAAATAGCGATATAGATTTTAAAGATAATAATATATATTTAGATGGTAAAATATTAAAAGAAGAAATAAGAACTCCAGAAGTTAGTAATAATGTATCTAATATTGCACAAATAAAAGAAGTTAGATATTTAATGGTTGATGTTCAAAGAGAAATAGGAAATAAAAGTTCTGTTATCTTAGATGGTAGAGATATAGGATCTTATGTGTTTCCTAAAGCAGATTATAAGTTTTTCTTAGTTGCATCTCCTGAAGAAAGAGGAGAAAGAAGATATAAAGAACTTATAAAAAAAGGATATGATACTTCTTTAGAAGAAGTTATTAAAGATGTTATAAGAAGAGATGAAATAGATTCAAATAGAGAATTTGCTCCTTTAGTAAAAGCAAGTGATGCAATAGAGATTGATACTACAGGAAAAAGTATAGACGAAGTAGTAGAATCAGTTATAAGTAAAATAAGATAGGTTGAAGGGAGATTAATGTGAAATTTTATAATGTTGTAACGGGAGTTTTAAGAGTTTTCTCAAAGTTGTTTTTTAAATTTGAGATAATAGGTCTTGAAAATGTTCCTAAAGAAGGATCTATTATATTAGCTGCCAATCATAAATCAAATTTAGATCCTATATTTTTAGCAGCTTCTATGCATAAAAATAGAGAAGTTACTGCTGTTGCTAAGAAAGAATTGTTTAACATAAAGCCTTTAGGATATATATTAAATAAAATAAATGTTATTCCTGTAGATAGAGATAATCCTACAGCATCCACTGTAAAAAACATTTTAAAAGCTTTAAGAAATGGTGGATGTATAGGTATGTTTCCTGAAGGTACTAGAAACAAAGATGCAGGATTTTTAAAAGCTAAAGCAGGGCTTGGAATGTTTGCTGTAAAAGGTAAAGCTTTAGTAATACCTGTATCTATAATAACTACATACAAAGTATTTAATAAAGTAACTATATATATAGATAAGCCTATATCTTTTGAAGACTATTATAAGGAAAAACTAAATACAGATGATTATCAAAGATTATCTCAAAATGTTTTAGAGGTAATAAAAGAAAATTACCATAAATATGCTAAGTAAGGGAGAAGTTTAAATGGAAGTTAAAATAGCTAAAAATGCAGGATTTTGCTTTGGAGTTAAGAGAGCTATGAAAATGGCTTGGGATGAACTAGAAAAAAGCAATGATGGCATATACGCACTTGGTCCACTTATTCATAATAAACAAGCTGTCTTAAAATATGAAGAAAATGGTTTGAGAACTATAAATGAAGTAAATGATGTTCCTACATCAAATCGTATGATTATAAGAAGTCATGGGGTAGGGGAGAGTGTTTATATAGAATCTGATAAAAAAGGATTAGATGTTATAGATACTACTTGCCCATTTGTAAAAAAAATTCATGAAATAGCTAAAAATTATTATTCTAAAGGTTATAAAGTCATAGTTATAGGAGATTATAAGCACCCAGAGGTTATAGGTATAAATGGATGGTGTAATAATGAAGCTATAATAATAAAGACTATTGAAGATTTAGAAAATGTTGAACTTGAAAAATCTAATAAATATTGTATAGTAGCTCAAACTACTATACATGTGGATTTATATAATAAGATAGTAAAAGCTTTATCTGATAAGCTTGAAGAAGTTGTTTTTAATAATACAATATGTTCTGCAACTAAGGTTAGACAAGAAGCTGCAAAAGAAATATCAAAAGAAGTTGATATGATGGTAGTTGTTGGAGGTAAACATAGTTCTAACACTCAAAAGTTAGTTCAAATATGCATGGAATATGTTCCAACTTTAGCTATAGAAACTGTGGATGAACTAAATGAAGAAGATTTTAAAAATTATAATACTATAGGATTAACTGCTGGAGCTTCAACTCCAGATTGGATAATAGAAGAAGTTATAAATTATATAGAATCTTTATAGATTTAAATAAAAAATAGGTTACAATTGTAACCTATTTTTTATGCCCAATTTCCATTTTTAAAAATTTCTATTTCTTTGCCATCAGAAGTTACACCTATTATATTCATATCACTTGAGCCTATCATAAAATCCTCATGAGTTATACTATCATTTATACCTAATTTATCCATATCTTCTTTAGGGATTTTACTACCATTTTTTATACTTGTTTTATATGCAGAACCTAAAGCTAAGTGACAAGATGCATTTTCATCATATAATGTAGTATAATAAATTATTTCTGTATTAGATATAGGGGAGTTATTTTCAACTAGTGCAACTTCACCTAAGTAGCACGAACCTTCGTCTAACTCTAATAATGATTTTAATGATTCATACCCCACTTTAGCAGTGTAATCCACAACCTTACCATCTTTAAATGTCAAAGTAAAATCATCTATAATAGTTCCGTTATATATAAATGGTTTTGTATTAGACACTATACCATTTACCTTATACTTATGAGGTAGAGTATAAACTTCTTCACTTGGAATATTTGCATTAAATTCTATACCATTGGGGTCGCTACTTGCGCCACCTGCCCAAATATGCCCTGCAGGTAATTCTATATGTAAATCAGTTTTAGCTGATTTAAAATGCATAGATATAAAATTATTTTCATTTAAAAACTTAACTTTTTCATTAAGTTTATTATTATGTACCTCCCATTCTTTTATAGGATCATCTTTATCTATTCTGGTGCATTTAAATATATAATCCCATAATTTGTTTACAGCTTCATCTTCATTTAAATCACTAAATACTTTAGATGCCCATTCTTTACTAGGCACTGATACTATAGTCCATCTTATTTTATCAGTTATTATAGATTCTCTCCATAAAGGTATACTTTTACTATAGGCTTTACTAACTCTTTGCATTCTTGATGGATCAACATCTTTAAATATTGTTGGATTAGATGAATCTATGTTTATAATACAAGCTCCTTGTTCTAGTAAATGATTATATTTTTCAATTTTCCACTTAGGAAATTCATCAAATACCTCACTTGGAGCTTTTAAATATCTTATTAAAGAAGCTTCTTCATCATTCCATTCTATTTCAACATCCCTAGCACCTAATTCATAAGCTACATCTACGATTTTTCTAGCAAAGTCTTTACATGATATAGGTGTTCTCAAAAGAAGTATTTGTCCTTTTTGTAAATTCACTCCTGTTTCAACAGCTAAACGCGCATATTTTTTTAATTTATTTTCAAAACTCATAATAACCTCCACATATATTTATTAATTAAATTATATAACAATTTTTTGCAATATAGTTATTTTTTATTACTATATAAAAAATAATAATTAATAGATTTACATAATTATATTATTTGAAACATTAATTAATAATTTTATATAAATAAGTAATAATTTCTTATATAAGGCTCTATACGACTTTTTATTATGGAATGATATATATTATTGTTTAAAATAAATAAATTCGTTAAAATCCAATATATTGAGTCAAATTTTTAAATAATCATATAGAACATCTGTTCTTTAGGTGAAATATACTTTATTAAAATAAATTATTTATATTTTAATAAAGTATATTATTTAAAAGGTAATTGAATTAATAATTAAATTAATATACATAATATAATTATAATAATTTCGGGGGTGATTAAATGAAAATATTAAACTTAAATACTCAAACATATTTAGAAAACTTTGAAGAAGATTTTTATAATCAAGATTTTTCTTATTTAATATTATCTGTTCCATATGAACTAAATAGAATTCAAGGAGTTTTAAATATAGATGACATGACATTTACAGATTGTCTTGATTTTGATGAAAATATAAAATTAGATTTATTTGATAATTATGATTTTTTAAGTTTAAACACTTTTGAGCTTAAAGATAACAAAGCAGTAATAAAAGAAATTAATATCTATTTAGCTGATAATTATATATTGGTAGTAGCAGAGAAAGATCATTTTATATATAATTATATGTTAAAATTGATGAAATCAAATTTTGTAATCAATAGTGAGTCAGATGTAGTTTTATTTAAAACAAACTATTTAATATTTAAAGAACTAATAGTAAATGAATTTGAAAATTTAGAAAAATTAGAAGATATTATACTAGATATGGAAGATAAGATGTTAGAAGGAGTAAAAGATAAACACTTTCATCAAATAAGTTATATAAGAGGCTTAACTAGAACTGTAGTAAAAAACATAAGACCGCTTCTTTATATAGGAGATAGGATATTAAAAGAAAATATAAGATACTTAACATATACAGATATAAAAAAACATAATTTAGAAAATTTACAAAGTATAGATTTTGGAATAGATAAACTTTATAATTTTGCTATTTCAACAAGAGAATTAGCTGATAAGCTTTTAGATATATATTCCTCACAAGTAGCTGAGAAAACTAATAGTTTAATAACCAAGTTAACTTTACTTACTGCTATTTCTGCTCCCTTAACTATAATAACAGGTATATATGGTATGAACTTTAAATTTATGCCTGAACTTGGATGGTATTTTGGATATCCGTTAGCATTAGGTGTTATGTTTTTAATTATGGTTATAAGTATACTGATATTCAAACTTAAAAAACTACTTTAAAATTAAGTTTTTTATTTGATATTAAAGTTATTATTATGTATTAGTTATTTTGATATAATATTAATACACTAATACATTGGAGGTAACTATGTTTATAAAAACTAGAGATAATATAAACTTATATGTAAATAAAGTAGGTAATGGATATAGCTGTATATATATACATGGAGGTCCTGGTGCTTGGAGCAAGGATTTTGAAGTTTTTTGCAGTGATTATTTAAGCAATCATTTAAATATGGTTTATTTAGATCAAAGAGGTTGTGGTAGATCAGAAGGAACTATGTATTCTGATTATTCTATAGATACTATAATAGAAGATATAGAAGATATTAGAAAAGAACTTAAAATAGATAAATGTATATTGCTTGCACATTCATTTGGAGGTATTATAGCTACTGAATACGCTTATAAATATAAACAGCATATAAAAGGGATTATACTTATGAATTGCACATTAGATCTGAAAGAATCTCTTAAAAGCCAAATAAATGAAGGTTGTAAACTTTTAGGTATTGATTCTATATATTATTGTGATAATTTAATAGAAGTCTGGAAAAAAATAGCTTTTAATCTTGTTAAAGAAAATAAGTATTATAAATTACAGTATAAAGAATATGAAAACTTCCTTAAAGTAGAAGATATAGATAAGGGAATATTAAATACTAATATGTCTAACCAAGCTTTTAATAATGAAAGTTATTTTTATGATTACAGAAATATTAGCAGTGAAATAGAAGTTCCTACCTTGATTATATGCGGAAATAAAGATTACGCTATTGGAATTAATCATTATAAAACTTTTAATTTTAAAAATAGCATAGTTAAAATTATTAATGGTAAACATAATCCATATATAGAGGATACTTTTGAATTAGTTGATATTATTAAAAATTTTGCTTTATCTTTATAGTAAACAATAATTAATAGCCAAAGTTAAAATTAGACTCAATATAAGCTTTTTTAATGTAAAACAACAATTAGTTTACATAATTTTATTATTTTATACATCTTTTAAAATTCAAAATGAGATTTTAGTGTAAACTCGTTAAAATAAAATATAAAACAATTTATGTATTAAATCGAATAAATATATAATAAATTAAAATCCGACGCCTTAAAATGGAATTTAAGAGGTCGGATTTTTACGGTTTTAACCTAAATTAAATAGTACTTCGGAAATTTTATCGCTAGCTTCTTTATCCATTTCTTTGAGTACGTGAGAGTATATGTTAAGTGTTGTATTTATATTTGAATGACCAACCCTTTCAGAAATTACTCTTATAGGAACTTTAGAATTTATAAGTAAAGTTACATGAGTATGACGCAAATCATGAAATCTTATATGCTTTAAATTATTATCTTTTAAAAATCTATTAAATTTTTTACTAAGTACATCTTGAGCTATAGGGTTTTCGTTTTTATCAAAGAAAAGTAAATTTAATTTGTTCTTTATTTTTCCTTGTAACTTCATTTCTATTTGTTCTTTTTTATAACTTTTCAAGCGATTCATTAGTTCATTTGGTGCTGAAATAGTTCTTGCTGAACTTTCAGTCTTAGGATCTTTTAATATAACTTCACCGTTGTTTCTCACTGTTATTTTTTCTATTGTAACAGTATTATTACTAAAATCGATATTATTCCATGTCAATCCTAATATCTCAGATATTCTAAGACCTAAACCGCTTGCTAAAAAAATAGGTAATTCTAAAGGAGTTCCATCACATTTTTCAAGAAGCTTATGCATATCATCTTGATTATATATATTATTTTTGAATTTTTTCACTCTAGGTATTTCTATATATTCAACTACATTTTCTCGTATAAGTTTTAATCTATATGCTTTTTTTATAGCAAGTTTTAATATATTTATATGTATTTTTAATGTCTGAGGGCTAAGTATACCTACCAAGTCATCGACATAATTTTGTATATGTATAGGTTTTATATCTTCAATTTTATATCTTCCTAGCATAGGAATTATATATTTATTGCATATTCTAAGATAACAATTGTATGTGGTGATGGATATATTTACTTTATATTTTTCTAAAAAATCTTTTAAAAAAACTTCTAGTGTCATCGTATTTGGTAGCAATAAATCATTGTTGTAAATGTTATCTTTTAGTTCTGTTAGCCTTTTAGATGCATCCCTTTTTTTATCGTATGAACCCATATTTTTCTGTATTTTTTTCTTAGTTTCTGGATCCTTATATTCTAAATAAACTATATAGTTTTTACTTCTTTTTCTTATAAATGCAAAACTCATCTCTTTCCTCCAATAAAATACATTATAGTATTTATTGTAACATAAAAATAAAATAAAAAACATTTAAATATCTGACATAAAACTGACATAAATATATTTTATATTGATAAAAACATTGAAATTACTATTTTTTAAAAATTTGACATAAAACTATATATTTTATGTCTTTAAATATATAAAGGTATATCTAAGAAGTTATAATTTTTAAAATTATACTATATTCTTAAGATATACCTTTACGGTTTACTTAACTAAAAAAGAGCAACAATTAGTTTGTTTATAATTTTCAGCTTCATTTCCAGATACAAATATATTGTCACATCTGCACTCTCTATTTTCATTATGAACGCAGTGAGTAACATTACACATTACATGCTCACATTCACTTTCTATATTACTTTTCATACTTTTATGTACACTGATAAATGTTGTACAATAAACTTCTTTTAAATTATCAGGATGAGGACCATCAACTTTTATAGCCCCACTATGGCAATTTTCATTTTTATTATAACAGCATGTAGTTGCACTACAGTTAATCTTTGGCATAATAAATTCACTCCTTATATTTTTATCGTTATTACTAGTATGTGCATAAATCAAATAAAAAATTGATAAAAATAAGTACTATTTTTAAGATATATATTTAGTGTCATGTAATGATGATTAACCATATATTATACTGTGACTAATATATAAAAGGAATGATAGACATTGGAAAAAAATACGAACCATTCATATATCAGTAGCAACCTTAAATTAGCTTTGGCTAAAAAATTTAACATGCATATATCTGAAATAACAAAAGAATTTTTAAGTACATTAACCGAAATAGATTTACCTGGTAACAATATCAAAAATATAGAAGGGATAGAGTTTGCTAAAAATGCAAAATATATAAACCTTACAAGAAATAATATTTATGATGCTTCTTATTTAAGTAACCTTAAAAACTTAACGACGTTAGAACTAAACGAAAATAAAATAGAAGATATAAGCTTCTTAAAAAACCTTAAAAATCTAAAGAGTGTAGGATTAGAAAGTAATAATATAAAAGATATACCTAATCTAAAAAATAATATTAAATTAGATATGATTAACCTAGATAATAATACAATATTAAATTTATCAAATTTAACTAATGATAATTTTAAAAATTCAACTATATTAGCTAGTGATCAAAATATTTTACTAGAACCTATAGAAATTGAATTTGGAAAAACTGTATTATTTTCATCTAAAGTAAAATGGGATGATGATACATTAGTATTTTTAGATAATATTCAAGTGAACGGAGATTACGATAGAGTACATACAGATGAGGTTCCATCTATTTTGTATTCTATATCAGAAGTTTTTATAACAAATATAAAATCAGATTGTGTATTGAAAGCAGACTTTTATCATGAAGATATATCCAACACCCCACGAATATTAAGCGGCACACTTATTCAACCTATTTATTTAACCAAAAATTCAAATGTAATAAATAAAAAGTATGAATTAAATAAAAAATTAGAAACTTCTCAAGTACAAGGTTGTATCAAATTAGAAAATCCTAAAAATTCTAAAAAAATTAATAATTTATATATATTTAACAACAAGATAATAACTCTTATAAATGATAAGGGTGATACTTTATATACTACAACTAACGAAGTAGGAGAATATGTATTTAATGATGTACCTTTAGGTAAATACACATTGTTATTTCCTGTTTTATCTGATTATAATTACACTTCAGCTAGCGTACATTCTTTAAACATAAAAAGTAAAGATAAGTATATAGTAAATGCATCAACTGAGTTTATAAATTGACAGAGTAGTAGTTAATTACTACTCTTTTTTTGACTTGCTTTGAAATATTAACCAAATATTAAATATTTTTGAAAAAATGTTAAGTTTTTTAAGAAAAAAGTTTGATTATATATATTATGTAGGTATATAATATATATAAATTTGTTTTTTTACAAAAATTTTTATATAAACAGAAAGGATGTATTAAGATGAAAGTTAAAGTTGCAGATACTGCTGTAAGTACTTTAAAAGATATTTTAGCTGACAATCAAGATAGACCTACAAACATAAGAGTTTATTTTGCAGGTGTTGGATGAGGCGGTCCATCATTTGGACTTGCTCTGGATGAGCAAAACGGAGACGATTTAACATATGAAGTTGAAGGATTAAACTTCATAATGAGTAAAGAAGATCATACTAAGTATGGAGATATAGTTATAGAAGACACTGGATATGGCTTTAGAGTTGCACCTG
The DNA here is from genome assembly GCF_014306135.1 of Paeniclostridium hominis. Classification (NCBI taxonomy): domain Bacteria; kingdom Bacillati; phylum Bacillota; class Clostridia; order Peptostreptococcales; family Peptostreptococcaceae; genus Paeniclostridium; species Paeniclostridium hominis. Next base: position 1,071,225 of record NZ_JACRWD010000001.1, on the reverse strand, counting down.
AAAATCAAGCTGATGGTGGATGTGGCGGAGGATGCTCTGGCTGCGGACATTAATAACTATTTTAAAGAGTATTGGTTATCCAATACTCTTTAATTTTGAATAAAATAAATATTAGGAGTACATTATGAGAAGACGTAAGAAAAAAGGAGCTGATACTAAATTATTAAGTTATGATAATTTAGTTATAAAAGGTGATACATTGGATTTAAAGGGTAAATGGAATGAAAGATTTAAAAATAATAATCCCATACATGCTGAATTTGGAACTGGTAGAGGTAAATTTATAACTACTTTAGCTAAGCAAAATCCAAATATAAATTATATAGCAATGGAAATAAAAGAAGAAGTATTATTAAAAGCTGTAGAAAAAGCTGTTGATAATAAATTAGATAATATATTATTTATTTGGGGAGATGTAAATAAAATTCTAGATTATTTTGATAATAGCGAACTATGTAGAGTTTATGTTAATTTCTGTGATCCATGGCCAAAGAAAAGATGGTACAAAAGAAGATTAACTTATAGAGGATTTTTAGAAAATTATAAAACTATATTAAATGAATCTGGAGAAATACATTTTAAAACAGATAATGAAAAACTGTTTGAATTCAGTCTAAACGAATTTTCAGAAGCTGATTTAAAACTTAAAAATATAACACTTGATTTAGCAAATAGTGATTATGAAGGAAATGTCACAACTGAATATGAAGATAAGTTTATGTCTTATGGTATGAAGATATATAGAGTAGAAGGTATAAAAAGATAAAATGGAGTTAAAAAACTCCATTTTTTCTTTTTATACAATAAAGTCCAAATAAAACTATTAATATGTACACTAAATATAATATTATTCTGATACTTTGTATGTTAATCCCAAATATATAATTTACAAATGTAGTGTCTGGTAATAAAACTAAAATAGCCGATATAGAAATAAGCAGAGGATTTATAACTATTTGTTTATCACTTCTTAAAACCATAATTTTCCCAACCCATATAAAAGATAAAATGGTAAATAATATTTTAAGTATAGTTTCAACAGTGTTCAACATAATCATACTCCCTTGTTAATTAATTGATAAGTTGTTTTAACAGTAATTACAACCTATCAAAAGTATACACAAAAGAATTAACTTTAACAAGTTAAATTTATAATATATATTAAAGTAAATTTTAATAATTTGTATTATATATTAAATAAATATATATACTATTAATAAAATACTTTAATAAAGGAGGTTAACATGTGTATAAACTTATATAAAAATAAAATATCATCATCTAATCAAATGATTGATAAAGAATATGATCTATTAAGAAAAATCTACACATCTATAGAAAACAATAATCTAGAAAATACAAAAGTATTTACACAAGAGCTAATAGATCAACAATCAGAAAAAAACAATGAAAATATATCATATCTAGAAGAAGCTCTAAATAATTTAAAATATCTTTAATATACCTCGTAATAAGTGCATATTATCTTATATGATAATATTTTATTACGGGGGAACTAATATGGATAGAGCATTTTTAAATTGGTACACTCAATCACTCGGAGGAATTCTAGGATTAATTGCATGTATATGGGCTTATTTAAATGGGGATATGGCTGTATATGGTCATATATTTAAAAATTTAGATGAAATTGGTATAGGTGGATTTATAGCTAGTTATATATTAATACCTTTGTGTATAATAATAACACTATTAGGAGCTATTGAATCTTATTCTAAAAATACTACTTTATCATATTTAAATAAAATTTTGATAATAGCAACTAGTGTAGTAGGTCTTTTAGGTTCTAAAATATATTTTATAATTCCATCTATATTTATTTTATTTAAAAATTATAGTCATATTATATTTGCTGATGAAAGCTTAGACACAGAAAAAGCTAATTCAGACACATTAAAAGATTTTAAAATCAGAAAAATTTCTTATGATTCTACTAAATTGTATAATATACCAAAAAGTAGAAGACCTAATAAAAAACTTGAAAAAACTAAAGGTGAAATGGCTGTAGAACTGCTTCTTAAAGGTGCAGATAAAAATTTTATATGTGAAATAACAAGTTTAACTCTAGAAGAATTGAATTCTATAGAGAAAAAAATAAACTAAGTTAAGTGTTACTTTTTATAAAAGTAGCACTTTTTTGTTTTATAAATTTAAAATTATGATATAATATTAGTACCTGATGTTAATACAAGGAGGTAATTATGAATTTAAAAGAAATAAAAGAAATATTATTGACTATAGATAAAACGAATTTGACATATGTAAACCTAAAAGAGAAGGATTTTGCTTTAGAAGTATCTAAATCACAAAATACTAAAGATGAAATACTGTTAACCGATTCTATCACTAATAAATCAGATTTTGTAGAGACTATTAACTCAATTGCAGTTAGTGATGATATACACTTAATTAAAACGCCTATTATGGGAACTTATTATGAATCACCAAGTCCCGAATCTAGTTCTTTTGTTAGAGTAGGGGATAAAGTTAACAAAGGAGATACACTTTGTATAATAGAAGCTATGAAGCTTATGAATGAAATTCATAGTGATGTAGATGGAGAAATAGTTGAAGTATTACTTAAAAATGAAGATTTAGTTGAATACAATCAACCATTATTTAAAATAAAAACAATTTAGTTTAGGAGGCAGTTATATGATTAAAAGATTATTAATTGCAAATAGAGGAGATATAGCTGTTAGAATAATACGTACATGCAAAGAATTAAATATAGAAACAGTTGCTATATACTCTGAAATAGACAAAGAAAGCTTACATAGATACTTAGCAGATGAATCAATATGTATAGGACCTAATAATATAAGTAAAAGTTATAACAATATAGATAATATAGTATATTTAGCAAAAAAGATGAATTGTGATGCAATACATCCAGGTTTTGGGTTTTTATCAGAAAATGTTAACTTTGCTAAAGCTTGCATAGAAAACGATATAACGTTTATAGGCCCAACACCTAATCAAATAGAACTTATGGGTAATAAGTCAAAAGCACGTGAGACTATGATGAATTTAAATGTACCTGTTGTACCTGGTTCAAAATCTGTTTTAAAAAGCAAAGAAGAAGCAAAGAAATTAGCTAATTCAATTGGATATCCAGTTATGATTAAAGCCTCTAGTGGTGGAGGCGGAAAAGGAATGAGAATCATATATAATGAAAGCGAATTTAGTTCATTATTTGATATAGCAAAATCTGAAGCTTTATGTTCTTTTGGAGATGATTCCTTGTATATGGAAAAGTATATAGAAAATCCAAGACATATAGAAGTTCAAGTATTTGGAGATAGTTTTAATAATGTTATACATCTTGGTGATAGGGATTGTTCTATGCAAAGAAGAAATCAAAAGCTTATAGAAGAATCATTAAGTACTTATTTAGATGATACTCAAAGACAAAAACTTTATGATGTATCATTAGCATTAACAAAAGGTATAAATTATATAGGAGCTGGAACTATAGAGTTTATAGTTGATAAAAATAAGAACTTTTACTTTATAGAGATGAATACAAGAATACAAGTAGAACATCCAGTTACAGAAATGATTACTGGAATAGATCTTATAAAGCTACAAATACTTATTGCAAGTAAAAAAAGAATACCTTATAAACAAGAAGATATAAACTTTAGAGGTCATGTTATAGAGTGTAGAATAAATGCAGAAGACTCTAATGACGACTTTAAGCCGTGTCCTGGTAAAATAGAGTCTATACACGTTCCAGGTGGATTTGGAGTAAGGTTTGATACATTTATATATCCGGGATATTCAATACCTCCTATATATGATTCTATGCTAGGCAAATTAATTTGTATAGCTGATACTAGAGATGATTGTATAAGTAGAATGAGTAGAGCTTTAGATGAGCTAATTATAGAAGGAATTACTACAAATATAGATTTTCAAAGAGATCTTATTAACTCAAGTGAATTTATAGACAATTCCCATCATACAAAGTTTATTGAAACTAACTTTATTAAAAGTTTAAATGCTTAGTTAAGGAGATTTTAATATGATTAAGAAATTCTTAAATAAAAAAGAAAAAAATTATGCAGTTGTTAATCTAAATAAAAACTTTAAAGAAAACAGTGTAGATGATAAGTTTTGGATTTATTGTGATTCTTGTAATACCCAAATATTTAGAAAAGATCTTGAAGATAACTTAAATATATGTCCAAAGTGCAATAAACATTATGATTTTGAAGCTAGAAATAGAATAAATTTGCTAATCGATTATAATACTTTTGAAGAATTTGATTATAATTTAGAATTTAAAAATATACTAGACTTTCCTGATTATGAGAAAAAGTTATTAAAATACAAAAAATCTACAAATGAAAAAGAAGCTGTAATAACAGGTATAGGTCTTATAAATAATATAAAGGTTGTTTTATGTGTTATGAATCCAAATTTTATGATGGGCAGTATGGGTGCTATAGTAGGTGAGAAGCTAACTTTAGCTATAGAGTATGCTATAGTTAACAAACTTCCTATTATAATTTCTTGTGCATCTGGAGGAGCTAGAATGCAAGAAGGAATTATATCCCTTATGCAAATGGCTAAAACATCTCAAGCTCTATCTAAGATATCAAATTCAGGTCTTTTATATATTTCTATACTTACTAACCCAACAACTGGAGGAGTTACAGCAAGTTTTGCAATGCTTGGAGATATAATTTTAGCAGAACCAAATGCTTTAGTTGCTTTTGCAGGGCCAAGAGTAATAAAGCAAACTATTAAACAAGACTTACCTAAAGGATTTCAAACTTCTGAGTTTTTATTAAAACATGGATTTGTAGATATGATAGTAAATAGAAATGAAATGAAAGAAAGCTTATATAACATACTTAACTTACATGGTTATACTTGTGAAAAAAATTTTTGTGAAGAAGGTGACTTAATTGTATATACAGAACATTAGTTCGGATAACGGAATAAATAAACTAAAAGATAGTATAAATCAGTTAAAAGAAATATCTATTCAAAATAACTTTGATTTAAGTAAAGAAATAAAAAAGTTAGAAAATAAGCTTATATGCATTGAAAAAACTAAATTTGAAGAATTATCACCTTGGGATAAAGTTTCTATAAGTAGAGATATCAAAAGACCAAGTGCCAAAAATTACATAAAGAACATATGTTCTTTGTTTGTAGAACTTCACGGAGATAGGTTATACAAAGATGATCCTTCTATAATTGGAGGGATTGGGAAGATAGGAGATTTCAACGTCACACTAATCGGGCATCAAAAAGGTAAGGATCTAAATGAACAAGTAAAAAGAAACTTTGGTATGCCTCACCCTGAGGGCTATAGAAAAGCTTTAAGGTTAATGGAACAAGCTGAAAAGTTTAATAGACCTATAATAACACTCATAGATACTCCAGGTGCATTTTGCGGCATAGAAGCTGAAGAACGTGGTCAAGGTGAAGCTATTGCTAAAAATTTACGTGAAATGAGCTCTATTACTGTACCTATAATATCTATCGTCATTGGAGAAGGGGGAAGTGGTGGAGCACTAGGGATAGGAGTAGCAAATGAGATAGTCATGCTTGAGAACTCCATTTATTCTGTAATTTCTCCAGAGGGTCTTTCAAGCATACTTTTCAAAGACTCTTCTAAATCAAAAGAGGCGAGTAATCTTATGAAGCTTACAAGTCTAGATTTAAAAGAATTGGGTGTTGTAGATTATATAATAAAAGAGCCTTTAAATACGGCTTATAGTGATATAGAAGCTGTATCAAGCGATATGAAAAAATATATTGTAAGCAGGCTTGATTTTTATAAAGATTTTAGCAAAGATGATATAGTAAATCACAGATATAATAAATTTAGAAATATAGGAGTCTATTAGATTATAACTTAATAGATTTTTCCATATTAAAATAGAGGGTTTTTTAGTTTTGTTATAGAATTTGTAGTTAAATAGCACAACATATAAAGATATAATAGGGGGATGTTGAAATGGAAGTATTAAAAGTTTCATCAAAATCTAATCCAAATTCTGTGGCAGGAGCTTTAGCTGGGGTAATAAGAGAAAAAGGTAGTGCAGAAATTCAAGCAATAGGTGCAGGTGCTTTAAATCAAGCTATAAAATCAATAGCTGTTGCAAGAGGTTTTGTTGCACCAAGTGGCATAGACTTAGTATGTATTCCATCATTTACTGATGTATATATAGACGGAGAAGAAAGAACGGCAATTAAGCTTTTAGTTGATTGTAAATAAGTATTAAGAGACTATTTAAAAGTAGTCTCTTTTTTGTTTTTGAATAAGATAAGTATAATGGGAAAACATAAGTTAAGAAATGTAAGGAGGTGTTTTTATGCAACTTAGAAGAGCAGTTGAAATATGCAATAATAATGATAATGACAACGTCACATTGTATTATTACAATAAACCAGTAAAATTAGTTAGCGTAGACAATAATATTGGAACAGCTTATGTAAAAGCTTTAAATGATGATTCACAATTTGAAGTAAACTTAGAATCATTACATGAAAATGAAAAAAAATAAATTATAATCAAAAAGTCATTTAAAAGCTTATTTTAGCTTAAAATGGCTTTTTGATTTTTAATTTATTTAGATTTAGATATATGAAATTATAATTATATATTTTATATAATTATTGTTAGGAAGTAATTTTATTATATAGATAAAAAAGATATAAATTATATATTAATATATAATTTTAAATACATTTAAATAGAGAGTAGTCCTTATTTTAAAACATAACTATTCTTTAAATGTATATTTAGGGAATAGTTAGTATTGTATAAAACATATATGCTTAAATTTATATATATTTTTAGTATTTTTACTAAAATATATAATTATATATATTTCTTCTCTTTTTGTTTTTTATTTTATTAATTTTTATATTTTATAACCAAAATTATTTACGAATCAAACTTATATTTAAAGTTATATTTTATATAAAACATATATTCTATAAATTTTATTAATACATGTTAGATACTTAATTTAACTATAATATTTGTTTTATTTAATATTTATATTTTTCAGATAACTTAGCTTCTTTAACGCTTTTAAAATCTTCACTTTTTATCTTAATTGTAAATTTAAGGAATAGTTGAATTCAAAAAAACTCTATGCTATATTTAAAATATTAATAAAATTACTTATTGGAGGTATTTACCAAGATATGTCACAACATAAGGTTATAAAAATACATAATAAATCAGATAAACCAGACAATATAGTTTTAAGAGATAATAAGGTTATAGAAAAATGTATACAAGTTGAGCATAACCTTCCTAAGTTTATGAAAGATTACTGCATCTATTTAAAAGGATCTGTATCAGTTACTACTAGACTTGCTTATTTAGAAGATATACAGTTCTTTTGTAATTATTTATTAGAAACTAAGGAAGTTACGATAGCTGATGAAATAAAAGACATTACACTTGATGAATTTAATAAAATTAAAGCAAGAGATGTTAATTTATTCTTAGGAGATTATTGTACACGTTATTACAAACAAACTGATAAAAGTACTCTTATTTATGAGAATAACAATCGTGCTTTAGCTCGTAAAAAGTCATCCTTGTCTACTCTATTTAAGTTTCTTTATAGAAATTCACAACTTGAAAATAACATAACTGATGGATTTAATCCTATTAAGCTTCCTAAGCCTCAACCAGATGCAATTAAGCGTCTTGAAATAGATGAAGTTGCTAAGATGTTAGAAGCTGTTGAAACTGGATATGGACTTACTGATAAAGAAAAAGTTTATTGGAAAAAGACTAAGCTTCGAGATAAAGCTATACTAGCATTATTTGTTACTTATGGTCTTAGATTAAATGAGCTTCGTGAACTTAATATTTCTTCATTTAACTTTTCTAGAGGTGAATTCAAGATTTACAGAAAACGAGGTAAAGAAGTTTTAATGCCTATAAACAAAACTTGTGAATTGGTTATTAAAGACTATATATTAAATGAAAGACCTAAAAGTGAAATACTTAATGAAGATGTTGAAGATGCTTTATTCTTATCCCTTCAAAATAAAAGAATGGATCCTAAGTCAATAAGACAGTTAGTTAAAAAATATACATCAATTTCTATGGAGACATCTAGAGATAATGGATATAGTCCTCATAAGTTAAGAGCCACAGCTGCTACGTCTTTAATTCAAAATGGTTTTTCTATATATGACGTTCAAAACCTATTAGATCATGATAATGTCACAACAACTCAGTTATATGCAGCACATAAGAAAAATGTTAAACGAGATATAGTAAATAATTTTGAGTGGATAGATGAATCAGACGATAATAATGAGTAATTTAAACTCTAAGAACAAATGTTTGTATAAAAGTACTTGATATGATAATATATATAGTATAAGAATAAATTAAATTAATATTAGAAATGAGATGATAACATGTATCTAGATTTAACTAATAAACAAATAATGATACTTGAGTTTATAAAAGACCAATTAACTCAAAAGGGATATCCACCTTCAGTAAGAGAAATATGTGCTGCGGTAGATTTAAGATCAACATCTACTGTACATTCCCACTTAAATAAACTTGAAAAATTAGGTTACATAAGAAGAGATGCTACAAAACCTAGAGCAATTGAAGTATTAGATTCAAATAAAGGTGAAGGTATTAATGGACTTAATCAGGAAGTACTACACTTACCTGTTATAGGTCAAATAACAGCAGGTGAGCCAATTTTTGCTGAACAAAATATAGAAGAATACATACCCCTTCCTGCAAATCTTGTTATAGGTAAAGAAAATTTCATATTAAAAGTTAAAGGTGAAAGTATGATAAACTCTGGAATATTAGATGGTGATTACGTTATAGTAGATAAAGCTAGCACTGCTTCTAATTCACAAATAGTAGTTGCTTTAGTTGGTCAAGATAGTGCTACTGTTAAGCGTTTTTTCAGAGAAGAAAATCATATAAGATTACAACCAGAAAATGACTTTATGGAACCTATAATACTGGATCCATCAGAAGTTAATATAATAGGTCATGTAAAAGGAGTTTTTAGAGTAATAAAATAAAGAGATATGTGTAGGTTCACATATCTCTTTATTTTTTATACTAACTTAATTACATATTATACCACTTTTTTCATCTATATATGGATTTATATAATAAAATGACGTATTAAATAAGTTAACATTTTTATATAAATATACTATAATATTAACATATAGAATTTATAGATTTTTCAGTTAATTTGCAGGAGGGAGATTATGAGAAGAAATTCTGAAAAGATAGCTATATTTATACTTATCCCTATGCTCTTGTTTACTTTATTCATGACTCTTAGCAATATGTAATATATAGATAAATGAGCTATATATTTTATATAGCTCATTTATTTTTTATTAATACTTATATTAAGTTTTTATATTGTTTTAAAAAATCTTTTATAGCTTGTGTAATTATTTCTTGTTTAGAATACTTAGAGTTACTACATAATCTTTCAAACTCTTCCCATGTAGATTTTTCTACTTGTACCCTAGTCGCCTTTAAATTGTTCATATTACATTTTTCTATAGTAATATCTTTTTTAGTTTTAGGGTTTAGAGATTTTATATCTTTTACACTTAAATACCAGTCATAAACCTCACATAGCTTATCTAAGTCTTCTGCACTAACATTTACTCTAGCAGGTTTAGATTTATAAACCTTATTAGTTTTTGTATAAATTTTTTTTGCTTCTTTTTTAGTATCTATAGATTTATCTTTATTTGTATTTTTTTTATCAACTTTTTTGCCAGAATCTATAGTGAGTTCCAATTGTTTAATATTATTAGAACTATTGTCTTCTTCTTTTTTAACATATTTTCCTTTAACTGACTTATAACCATGTTTATTTAAAAAACGTCTTAAAGGTCTAACTTCACAGTTCAATTCAATAGCAATCTCATCTATTGTCATTCCTTTATCTTGTAACTTTAGAAACTTATCTAATTTTTGTTTTTCTGTCACTTTTCATCCCTCCAAACTAATCAATATAAATTATACCATGTATTTGGTATTAAATACAAAAAAACTCCAAACATACATTCGGAGTTTAATTAACATTAACTTCATATTTTATTTCTACTCTTCTAGATTTATTTCTATCTATACTTCCATTTTTACTTTCTATTAGTTCAGCTTTAGATCTACCTACAGCTATTATATCATTGGTTAGCTTATCTTTATATCTATAATCCCCTATTTCTTCTCCAACAATATAATTAACTACACTAAAAGCTCTTCTTTGTGATAAATCAAGATTATATATATATGTACCTACATCATCTGTATGACCTTCTACAACTATCTTAGATATGTAGTCTCCATAGTCCTTATATATAGTTTCAACATACTTTGGAACAAATATTTTTAATATTTCTTTAGCTTCTGGTTTTAACTCATAGCTATCTGTATCAAATAAAGCTGTTTCTCCAAATGTTACTTCTCCACTTTCCTTATCAATCTCTACCGGAATTCCATTTTCTTTTAAGGTTGTTTTTACTGACTCATTAATACTATTGGCAATACCTTGTTCTACCCCACCAACCATACTTTCAGAACTAATTAAAAGCATTATAACAACCATTAAAACAGTTGCTAATAAATCTGTAAAAGTAGGCCAAAAATTGCTATGTTCTTCTTCTTTATTTACAGTTCTTTTATATTTATTTATCATATCTTAATTCCTCAACTTGATCTAATTCCTCTTCATCTAACTCATCTAAATCAAAAGTTTGGTTGGGATTTTCTAATTCATTTGATTGATCTGCTTCATTTGTATTATCATATTGATAAGTTTTGTTAGCTTCTAATGATTTTGAAATATCTAAAGCTTCTTTGTATAGGTCTATATACTTAAATACAAGTTCTAATTGACTTGTTATTGACTTAGCTTGTTCATCAATAGTCTTAGTTAGAATTTTTATATCATCTTTTAAATTAGTATTAACTTCGTTCATATTCTTCTGTTTTAAAAGTAAATTATTTTCATGAGATATTAATTTCATCATAAGATCTTGTATATTTCTTTCATATAAAGCAAAACCTGCATTAACATCTCTTATATATTCTTTTATAGTAATTTGACTTTGATTTACAGATTTAATATAATTAGATGATTCTTTTATATTTAAAATAATTTCATTGTAAATTTCACTTTGAGACTCATATGTATCAAATAGCTTAACAAATTTTAAATTAAGTATACTAAATTGCTTATCTAATTTTCTTACACTTTGATCAAAATTCTTTATAGAATCATGAGATCCATTTAACATTATTCCTAGCTTTTCTATAGAAGATATAAAATCATCATTAAAATCATGTAAATCTTTAGATATTTTATCAAACCTTTCTATGGCACTTATAGCTTTACTTATATCTTTTATACAAACTTTTATTTCATTAAGCTTAGATTCTAGTACTTCTCCTTTATCATTACTAGATTTAACTGTCATTATATTTTCTAACTTAAGCATTAATTGAAGTAATACATTTTCACAGTTTTTAAATTTTATATATGAATTAATAAGTATAGAGCATATTATACCCACTATACTAGTAGCAAAGGCTATTTGCATACTTCCTATAGCTAATGTCATTGAATTAACTATATCACTTTTATCAATACTTGCAAGAGTTATAGTAAGACCTACAAATGTACCTAAAACCCCTAATAAAATACAAAGTGATGGTGAATGCTTAATTGCTTTTATCTCGTCTATTATTATTTTCTTATCTTTTGAAAAATCAGATATTACCTCTTCAACAAATGTATTCATATTTATTTGTGAGTAAGGATACGATGCTTTATAATTTTCATATTTACTATTAGCTATTTTTAATATGCTACTTTCCTCTTGATTTAAGTTCAGTTCTTTTAGCTTCTCATTTATAAAGCTATAAATATTATTATTTTTAATTATATTTAGTACTGAATATAATAATGTTATACCTATAAAGATTAATGTTATAGGATTTGTAAATATAGATGCAAATAAATTAATTATTATATTGACCATATTAACCTCCTTAATTGTATTTTAATAATATATATGTACAAATTTATAAAAATAGACAAAAATTAAGGAGATGACTTAAATATAAATTAAGCACATCTCCTAAGATAAATACTATTTTTATACTCATTCTACTTCTGATGAATTTATGGGTTTTATCTACATTAATTAAGATAACTTAGAAGCTAAAATTTAATGTAGTGAGTATTTTTAATAGTTAAATATTTAATCTTAATAAATATTATGTATTTTTTATTTAATATGTTACTTATTTATAGTATAAAAAAATTATTTCAGTAAATAATACTATTAGTTAGATTTGAAGTTGGAAAGGCTCCAATGCTCTACTTAGGATTTAAGTAATGATGAGAGATGCAGGATAAAGCTGCCCTGCCAAATCTAATTTAGATAGAAGAGTACCTATTTGGGTGCTCTTCATTTATTTAAAATTGTATAAACTAGACATTGACATAAATTTCTATATTATGTAAAATGTTAAAGGAATTGAATAAACTTTACTTGCTCTTGTTGAGGGAGTAGCTAGCACAAAATGTGTGATTAGATCAACATAATGACTATCTAAAGTCTGGTCTAATCTTAAATAGCGAGACTCATACACGATTTATTTCGTGTATAAGTCTCGTTTTTTTTGTGCATATTAAAAAAAGTTAAGGAGGAATAAATTTATGAGTTTAGTATCAATTTTATTAACTTCATTTGCTCTATCTATGGATGCATTTGCAGTATCGGTAACAAAAGGTATAACAATAAAAAATATAACTAAAAAAACTGCATTTAAGATTGCATTTTTCTTTGGATTATTTCAAGGTGGGATGCCTTTAATCGGATGGTCACTTGGTATAAAATTTGAAGGATACATAAAGGCTTTTGATCACTGGATAGCACTAATTCTACTTTCATTTTTAGGAATCAAGATGATTTATGAATCTATAAAAGATAGTAAAGAACACAATAGCAATGATAATTTGGAAATTGCAATGGACGTAGACAAATCTATTAATCATGATATTAATATGAAAGATTTAATTGCTTTATCTATAGCTACTAGTATAGATGCACTTGCTGTTGGAGTTAGTTTTGCATTTTTAAGCATTAATATAACACCAGTTGTTATCACAATAGCTGTTATAACATTTATAATGTGTTTTATAGGTGTTTTAATAGGAAATAAAATAGGTTATAAGCTAAAAGATTATGCAGGAATTGTAGGTGGCGTGATACTCATAATTATAGGATTTAACATTTTTAATGAACATACTGGATTTTTATTTGATTTATTTAAGTAAAAATCTGTATAAATGCATAAAAAAGGCTATAAGAACATATGTTCTTATAACCTTTTTTATGCATTATTTTGTTAATCCAAATTTATAATTAGTAGTTTGTATATATTTTTCACCTTTTTTTAGAATAGAATTTTTTAAAAAAGTTTGGTTATATCCTATTGGAGGATTTTGAGTTTCAAAACAAATTCCATACCTTGTATTATTTTTAGTATTATTATATAAAAGTTCTCCATTAGTAAAATTCATACTATATATAACTACATAATTTTGATTTGTTGTTATTTTCATATACCTTCCTGAATCAATATCTTTCATACATATAATATCTTGTGTTTTATTGTCTTTTAATACAAAAGGATGATCATAGCCATTTGCTAACTTTATTTGGTTATGATTAGAATCTATCCTATCCCCTATTTTAGTTATTTTTCTAAAATCAAAAGGGGTATTAGATACATCAAGTTGTTTACCTGTTGGAACTCCTGTTTCATCTATTTCTAATATATAATCACTGTCAATTTTTAAAATTTGATTTGTTATAGGATTTTTTAAGTTTCCACTTAAATTAAAGTATGTATGATTAGTCATGTTAACTAAAGTATCTTCATCACTAGTAGCTTCGTAAACTATACTTAAATTATTATTGTTATCTAGTGTATAAGTAACCACCATATCTAAATTACCTGGATATCCTTCTTCCATATGATAACTTTTAGATTTAAGTTGTAAAGAAATTTTATCCTTATATTTTACAACATTTAAATCCCATACTTTTTTATCAAACCCTATATTTCCTCCATGTCCTTGATTATTTTCATAGTTTTTAGATAGTATATACGTATTTTTGTTTAATTTAAATTCACCTTTATATATTCTACCTGCTGTTCTTCCTATTATAGCTCCAAAATAAGATGGATTTTTTATATAATCCTTAATATCTTTAAATCCCACTACTATGTTTTCAAATTTTTTATTTTTATCAGGAGTTAATATTCTAGTTATTATTCCTCCGTAATTAAGAACAGATATACTTATTTCGTTATCATTTTTAATTGTATATAAATATATATCTGATTCTTTGTATTTTAATACAAACTCTTTATAAACCTCTATAGTTATCCCCCCCTAAATAAATTATTTAGTTATATTATCAACATTAAATTCTAAAAATCCATCTACAATCATGTTATGTAATTTTTCTTCATATAGATTACTTAAATTTTCATCTATATATAATATATACTTTGGAACATACTCATCTTCCTCTTCTAATTTATTATCTATAACTTCAAAAGGAGTAAGTAGTATTTGATCAAAATTTAAAATTAGTTCTGGTAACTTATCAAATACTTCTTTACTGTTATCATAGTCTTCATCTGCTAATTTTTCATAAGTCTCATAACTCTTTTTATAATATAAGCTTGCTAACATATACTGGCATTTTTTATTTCCAAGCTTAGCACCTTCTTTAAAATATTTCTCAGCCTCTAAATCTTCATTTAACTTTAAACTTAATTGTCCTAAGTTAAATATTGATTCTATACATTCTTTTAATCTTGGCTTTTCATACCAGTACTTAGCACTTACATAATCTTTATAATAAATACTATATATTATACCTAACATATGCTGTGAATAGATATTATCTTCATTTGCAGGAACTTCAAACATCTTTTTAGCAAGTTCATAATCTTCATTTTCAAAAGCAATTTTTCCTAAATGTATTCTAGCATTTATATGTTCATTATTAACTGCTTTTTCATAGAAATTACTAGCTTCTTCATAGTTTTCTAAATTTTCATATATAACACCTAACCTATACAATGATTCTACGTCATTATTGTCAGATGCTTTTTTATAAAATTTTATAGCATTATCATAATCTTTTAAATCCTCGTATATATTCGCTAATTTAATTTGTACCGATAAAAAATCATCTATTTTTAAATAATATTTTATAGCTTTGTCTAGTTCATTAGTTTGAGCATATAAATCTCCCATATTTTCTATGGCTTCAATTATGCCACCTTCTATAGCTTTTTCATATAATTTTATAGCTTCTTCATAATTCTTCTCTTCAAATAAAATTCCAGCTAAGTTATTTGTAGCCTGAATTATATTATTTTCTGATGCTTCTTTATAGTATTTCTTAGCTTCTTCTAAATTACTATCTTTATTGTATATATTTGCTAATTTATAACCTGCTAACTTATTATTTTTTTCATAAGCATTTTTATAATATTTTATAGCATCTTCATAATGCTCTTGTTCATCATATATATAAGCCAATCTGTAATTGCAATCTATATTTCCTTTTTCTGCACCTTTTTTATAATAAATTTTAGCTTCATCTAAATCATTATCCTCTTCTAGTAATAGCCCTAAATTAAAACATGCTTTTTCATATCCTATTTTATATAGTTGCTTGTAGTAAGATATAGCTTCCTTATAATCATCATGTTCTTGATAAATTAAAGCTAGATTATATTTTGCATAAGTATTTCCTAATATAGCTCCTCTTTTATAACTATCAAAAGCTTTATCACAATCATTTAGAGTCTCATATAATATCCCTAAATTATAAAATGCATCTGATAGTTTACCTTCACTAGCTTCCTTTAACCATTTTAAAGATCTATTATAATCTCCTAGTTTATAGTGCACTACACCTAAATTGTTTTGTGCTTTTAAATGCCCTAATATAGCTACTTTTTCATACCAGTATATAGAATATTCATAAGCATTTAGCTTATAATACATATTACCTAAGTCATAAGCAGCTTCTTCTATCCCGTTTTTAAAAGCTGTCTTAAACCATTTTTCAGATTCTTCAAGATTACCTTCATCTTTATATATTTTAGCTAAATTATATTGAGCTTTATTATAATCACTTACAGAAGCTTGAGTTAGTAACTCGATAGCTTCATTTAGTTTTCCTAATTTAATATAGAAATTTGCCTTAGTATATAAAACCTTAGGGTCTGTTGGTATATTTTTAATTTTTTTTATTGAAAATTTAATATTATTCATAAGCTACTCCATACCTACCTTTAAAATTTATACTTATACAATATTTTACCATAATACCTATATATTATATTAGTTAAAGTTTGTATATAGGTATTTTTTATTGATATTTTGGTATAATCTTATATAGTATTAGTAGGAGGATTATTATGAATTTAGATTTATTATTTAAGATATTAGTTGCTATAGTAGCTATTGGAATAATTATAAAATGTATTAGATTTATTGGAGGAATGTTGTTTAGAATTGCTTTGATAGGACTTTGCATATTATTTTTATATAATTTATTAATACATATTTAAATATAAAAATTACCATCGTAAAAAAATTTACGATGGTAATTTATTTATAATTGAAAACTTATATGTGTTAAAAGTGATTATTTTATACTATTTAAATCTATGTAAGCTTCTATTTGTGGTATATATAACATATTATCTTTTATATGGGTATTTCCAAATTCCTTTAACTCTAATCCTTTATCATCTTTAGTTATCTTATACTTTACAACCAGATTTTCTTCATTTACATCACCAAAGAAATATGTACCTTCATATTGTTTAAATCTAAAATTGAAATTATCTCTAGTTAGCTTTATTTTTAAATTTTTCATAACTTATTCCTTTCGATAATAATTTAATGTTTACACTATATTATAAGAAAAAATAAATTTATTCAAGGGTATAAATGAATTTAAATTTTTAAATCTTAGTTCTAACTTATAGTTATTTTTATTGAATCATTACCTTTAGTTTGTATATGAGCTATATCACCAGTTAAATTAAAATCTAGTGCATGAGTTACAACCTTAGCCAAATTTTCAGTGTCAATTAAATCACTTTTTAAATTTAACCAATTAAATCCATTAATTTTAATCATTCTTTTTACAAACTCAACGGGAAACTTAAGATAAATTTTATCTCCACTATTTGATAAAATTCTTATTCTAAAAAGCATATTTTCTTCTAAATTATTAAATCTATTAACCACCTAATCCCCTCCTCTTCTTACTTTTATTAATATGACTTAACTATTTAATAATATAACTTTTATTTAGTGTATTATTTTTAAAAGCCTAGTTATAAAGGAACTAGCTTTAGTTAGTTCCTTTTATTTTATATAAATAAAACTTTTATTAAATTTTATTTTATGTTAAAATCTTTCTAGTATATAATTGAAATATTGCTACTATATTTATAGTATGCGTGAAGGGAAGATTGATTAAATTGTTTAATTATATTAAGTTTGCTATTTTCCAATTTATTGGGTTTATATTATCATTATTTAAGTTAAATAAGTTTTTAAAATCTCCTGATAAATATACAATGGAAAATAAATTTAGCTTTTTAAAAAATCAAGCTAAAAATTCTTTAAAACTAGTAAATATTAATGTTAATATACTTGGCAAGGATAAAATACCTAAAGAACCGGTGTTATTTGTTGTTAATCATTCTAGTATGTTAGATAGCTATATATTAATTTCTAGTGTTGATAGACCTATTGGATGTATAATAGCCGATGAACCAATTTGGAAAAAGATGCCTATAGTTAATAAATGGGCTTCTGTAATAAAATGTATATATATTAATAGGCATAATAATAGAGAGGCTTTAAATAGCATTTTAGAAGCTTCTAATAATATTATAAATGGTCACAGTATGGCTGTATTTCCAGAGGGAGATTTAACATGGATAAAAGATTCAAAATCTTTGGTTTCTGAGTTTAAAAGTGGAGCCTTAAAGATTGCATATAAGGCAAAATGTCCTATAGTTCCATTAGTTATAAAAAATTCTAGAGAAACTTATAGCGGATATGAACCTATAGGCAAAATTAAATCTATAAATGTTGAAATAGAATTTTTAGAACCTGTATATCTACATATAAATAATCCTAAAATGAAAACTATGGATTTAGCAAAATTAATAAGAGAAGATATGATAAATACTATTTTAGAATTTGATAATAAATATAATAAAAGTGCTACATCAATATAGATGTAACACTTTTTATATTTATAATACTTTTATTTCATCATTAGGGTATATTATACCTTCTTTTATAACTTTTACAAATATGCCTTCTCTTGGCATAACACAATCTCCAGTTTTTTTCTTTATCTCACAACCACCATGACATTTTTTGCCTATTTGTGTAACTTCAACTTCACATTCCCCAATTTGAAGTCTCTGTCCTACTGGCAATTTATAAACATCTATGCCTTCTGTTGTTATATTTTCCGCAAAATCTCCAAATTTTAATTCATTAAATCCTTTAGATTTCATCTTATCTATACTTTCTTTTGATAATAAGCTTATTTGTCTATGCCAATTACCAGCATGAGCATCTCCAACTATCCCATAGTCAACTTTTAACTTGGCTTCATTTATAGGTGTTTTAATTACACCTTTTCTATCGCTTATATTTATTGATACAATCTTAGCCATAATATGCCCCACTTTCAATGTTATTTTTATCTTTTGTATATATAGCTTGTCTAACTATTTCTTTAAACATAAGAGGTTTATTTATATAATTTTTTATATCAACACCAGTATTTGAATGAATACAGGTTTTTATATATCCATTTTCATCTAATATAATCTCATTGCATCCTCTACAAATATTAAAGTCATTATGAGTATCTATGCTTATTATTCCCTTAGCATTATTTAAACTATAATATCTATACCTTTGGTTTACATAATTCATTTCATGTAAACCTTCTATATTATTTATTATATTTTGTATATTTACATATCCTCTTTTAAAAAAGTTAATAGAGCTAGATTCTGGAATTAATTCTGTAAAGTTTACTTCTACTGGTAAGCATTTTGTTAAATAAATAAAATCTAATATTTCATCAATATTAAAATCATTTATAAGAGTACAAATTATTTTTGTATTTAATCTTATATTTATACATTTATCTATAGTTTCTAAAACTTCATTAATATTTATTTGATGGTTTAATTTTTTGTATTTATATTGTTTTAAAGACTCTAGCCTTACAGCTATATTAGTAAGTCCATAAGATTTTAATTTACTTACTTTATCGCTAATTCCTTTTCCATCAGTTATTATACTTATATAATCTATATTGCACTCATTTTTTATATAGTAAATTAAATCATATAATTTTAATTCATCAATACTGTCATCTAAATCTAAATCAATCATATTTATACCAAGTTTAGTTACACCATCTATAATAAACTTCAAATCATTTACACTTAAAATAGAATTTTTACCTAATGATATAATAAGTTTATTTACTTCTCTATTATACCTATCCATCATAATTACAACACCTCTTTATAAGAAGTATATATTACTTCCTATCTTTTCTATGAGAAAGTTCTCCATTGTTTTTTACTAATAATATTTCAGCCATTATGCCAAATGCTATTTCTTCTACACTACTTGAAGATATATTAAGTCCTATAGGCGCATAAACTTTATTCAATAAGTTACTAGATACTCCTTCACTAATAAGTTCATCTTTTAAAGACTTCCATTTTTTTCGACTACCTATCATTCCTATATAGGCTACATCAGAATTTATTATTTCTCTTAAAGCTTCTATATCTTTTTCATATCCTCTAGTAGCTATAACTACATATGTATTATCACTTAAATTAATTTCATTTAATATTTCTTTTATGCTTCCTGAATAAACTTCATCTACACCTTTAAATCTTTCTTTATTAGCAAATTCACTTCTATCATCTACTACTATAGAATAAAAATCTAAACTATTAGAAATTTTATATACAGCATGACCTATATGCCCGCCTCCAATAATTAAAAGTTTAGGCTTTGGCTTAAATACTTTTATATATCCTTTAATATAGCCACCACACTTCATAGTAGCTTCTAAAGATTCTTCATTTAAAGAATATTCAAAGTTAAAATCTTCTCCACTTTTTATACAGTCTCTACATTTATTTATAACAGAATGTTCTACAAGTCCACCACCAATAGTTCCCTTTATTGTTCCATCTTTGAAAAACGCCATAATAGCACCTTGTTTTCCTGGACTAGATCCTTTGACTTCTGTAAGTGTAACAAAACAAACACGGTTTCCTTTTTCTAGCTCTTCATATACTTGCTTTAATATACCTTCATACATTTATATGTCACTCCAATTCATTAAAATAGCCTCTAATACTCCGCCAGCTACACACCTTGCTTTATCTGATATAGTATCACAATTTTTAATTTCATCAACCCTAGGATCTATATCAGCGATTTTCAAGTTTTTACTTACATTACTTCCATCCCTTATCATACCTCTTAAAAGTCCATCCATAGTAGCTAATACTTCTACATATTTATTACCCGTATTTATAGTTGCTATAACTTGATTTTTCTTTACTATATCACCTATATCACAAATGTTTTTTATAATTCCCGATTCTTTTGAGTACACTACTCTTTCTTTACTAAATCCATTTATATTACCAGGTATTCCTGTATTTTTAATTGCAAAACCGTTGTCTATTATCTTACCTAAATTATGACCTCTCATAGTTTCTATAACAAAATCAACATCTTTTCCTGCAAAGAAGCCAGGTCCTAATCCAATAGTAATAGGTGCCATATTAATATTAGTTCCTATATTTTTTTTAGCTATTATTGCATCTACTACAACTTTAGGCTTTAGCTTATAAATTAAATCTCCCTTTGGATCAATGGCCACACAAGCCTTTCTTAAATTAAAAGCATCTTTTAATTCTTGTTCATTTTTTACAAATTTACATGTAACATTATCTATGCATACTTCACCATCATAAATAGCTTCACTAAAGCATACTTTTCGTCTTATAGACAAGGGGTTTTTAACTTCTAATGCTAATACATTAAAACCACATCTATGAAGTTTATGAATAACACCAGTTGCTATATCTCCAGCACCTCTAACTATAATAAGATTATCAATCATTTTGTCCCCCTTAGTAACTTTTAAAATATTAATACCATTATACAATATATATACATATTTTTTAAAAAAATTTTGCATAATTCTGCAAATAAAAAAATGAATATCTAAAATTTTAGATATTCATTGATATAATTACTTATTTAATGCTAATTTCTTAGATTTTTTACAGTATATCTTTACTATCTTAGGCATAGTTTCTATACCAATATAGGCTAGAGTACAAGATAAAAGTGATGCTATCAAAATTGAAAATTTAGCTAAATTTATAGCTTGTAAATTTCCTTCAAATGCAATTTCTGTTACAAATATAGACATTGTAAATCCTATACCAGCAATTAAAGAAACTAAGAATATTGATGACCATCTAGCATCTTTTGGCTTTTCAGCTATGTGAAACTTAGTTGATAAATATGTAAATAACATAATTCCAAGTGGTTTCCCTATAACAAGTCCTAATATTACACCACTCATTAAATTCTCAGCACTTGCCATATTAAAACTTATATCTAAACTTATGCCTGTATTTGAAAAAGCAAATATAGGAAGTATTATAAGGTTACATAAAGGCGTAAAAAATCTTTCTACTTTTTTAGTTACATCAACCTTGCTATTTTTATTTTTTCTCTTAGTAGGAAACATCATAGCTAATATAACTCCAGCTATAGTTGCATGTATACCACTTATATAAAGCGAAACCCAAAGAATTAATCCTAGAATCAAATAAGGTGTTAAAAAATCTTTTTTACCTAGCTTATTTAATAACACTATAAAACCTACAATTATAAGTGCAAATCCTAAAGCATAATAGTTAAAATCTGATGAATATAAAAGTGCTATCATGAGTATTGATAATAAATCATCTACAACTGCCAATGATAATAAAAATATTTTTAGTGAAGAACTTAATTTATTTTTAAATATCATAAAAACTCCAATAGCAAAAGCTATATCTGTAGATATAGGTATACCAATTCCTAAAGAATAAGGAGTTTTTGAGTTGAATAAGAAAAAAATTATAGCAGGAAAAATAACACCTCCACAAGCGGCAATTATAGGAAATGCAGCTTTTTTTATATTTGAAAGATTTCCATACAATATTTCTTTTTTTATCTCGCATCCAACAACTAAGAAAAATATAGCCATGAAAAAATCATTAACAATCATATGTAAATTAAAATGATTAAATATAATTATTCCTTCAAATAAGTAATTATAAAAACTAACCAAAGGGCTATTGGCAATTATTAATGCAGCTACAGTAGCTATAAATAATAATACTCCTGGTAAAAGCCTCAGATTCTGTTAGCCTTATCTTTTTTTTGTTAAATGATTTTAAAGTTTTAGTATTTTGATAATTTAAATTCATTTCTATTCCCTCCCTAAGTACTGTTAAATATCAAAACTAACATTAATTCTAGTACAATATAGTTCGTATTTCTAGTAATTTAGTACTATATATATTGATTTTCGTTTTACCTTTTTCGATATTTTAGTACAAAATCATTTTTAAATCATATATTATTCGTGTTTTTAAAATTATATTAATATTAAAGGAATAAATTTATTTTAAATTCATTTCAAAGTTAATTTATTTGATGTATTTTGTCATAAGGCTTAGGAAGTTAAACAAATCACTAATATTTAATAAAACTCATATTATATTTAATAAAACTAAGGAGGTTTTTTATGACATCTTTTATTCTTTATGGCATTTGTATAATTCTTTGTATTATTTCTTTTATAAAAGATAAAGAAAAAACTAAACAAGCTTTTATAAATGGACTTAAATCCCTGGAGAATATAATGCCGCAATTTCTTTTTATAGCTATACTAGTGGGAGTAATTTTATCTATTTTAGACCCAGCTTCTATATCAAATCTCATAGGTAAAGATTCTGGTCTATTTGGAATAACCATTTCTTCTGCCATAGGGTCTATTACTACAATACCTACATTTGTGGCATTTTCTACTGGAGATTCATTACTAAAAAGTGGTGCTGGATATGCTCAAGTTGCAGCTTTTATTTCAACTTCTACAATGGTTGGAATATTGACTTTATCTTTAGAAGCTAAATATATAGGTAAAAAAGCAGCTTTTTATAGAAACTGTCTTGCGTTTATATTTTCATTTGTAGTTGCAATAATGATAGGAGGTATTTTAGGATAATGAATGCACAATTTTTAATTAATAGATATAAGTACTTCTTAATAAGTTTTTTGATATGTATAATAATATACTTTGTAGATAGTAACTTGGGAATCAATATTTTTATTAGTACTAAATCTAGTATAGACCAAATGTTATCTGTATTACCAGCTATAATGATACTTTTAGGCCTTTTAGATGTATGGGTTCCTAAAGAGTATTTTATAAAATATATGGGATCAAACTCTGGAGTTATAGGAATTACCTTGACATTTTTAATTGCATTTTTTTCTGCTGGACCTATGTATGCAGCATTTCCATTTACTGCTGTATTGATAAAAAAAGGAGTTAAATTTTCTAATATGATAATCTTTTTAAATGCCTGGTGTGTTACTAAATTTTCTACTTTATTATTTGAAGTTAGTGCGCTAGGCTCTGATTTTACTTTAATAAGACTTATTATTGATATTCCAGGGGCTATAATTATGGGATATGTAGTCGATTATATTGTAAATAGAAAAAGGACTATAGGTTAAGCCTATAGTCCTTTAATTTTATCATTTAAAATTAAAATTCTAGTATCTTTTTGTACTCATCATTATTTAATCTTTTTATAAACTCACTCATAAGTTTTACTGTGTTATCATAGTCATCTTTGTGTATTATACTAGCATGAGAATGTATATATCTAGTAGGAATTCCTATACTAATACATGGAGCTCCATCATGTGCTAAGTGCATTTGACTTGCATCTGTTCCACCAAATGGAAGAGCATTTATTTGATATGGTATTTCAAGCTCTTCAGCCAAATTGACTAAGTAATTTTTAAGACCTATATGACCTACAGTTCCTCCATCAAATATATGTATTTGAGGGCCATTACCAAGTTTACCATCACCTAATCTAGTGTCATTTCCAGGAGTATCATTAGCTATACTTACATCTAGTGAAAAACCTACATCTGGGTTTATTACTTGAGAAGCTGTTTTTGCACCTCTGCATCCAACTTCTTCTTGTACTGTTCCTACAGCATATACTATATTTTCATGTTTTTGATTTTTAATTTCTTTCAATATATCTATGCATAATGCGCATCCAACTCTATCATCCCAAGCTTTAGCTAATAAGTATTTAGTATTTGCCATTTTAGAAAATTCAAAGTATGGAGTAATCATATCTCCTTGCCTTATACCTAATTTTTCAACTTCTTCCTTTGAGTCAACTCCTATATCTATAAACATAGTATCTTTATCTATAGAGGCTTTAGCATCTTTACTTGGCTTTGAATTTATTATACCTATGTATTCATCACCTTTAGAAGTCGTTATTATAACCTTTTGACTCCCCATAACTTTACCATTCCATCCACCTAGTGTTTGAAAAGTTATAAAACCTTTATCATCTATATTTGCAACTAAAAAACCAATTTCATCCATATGCCCTGCCAACATAATTTTAGGGCCATCTTCATTTCCTATTTTTTTGCATATAAGACTTCCTAGTTTATCTGTTGAGATTTCATCTACATACTGATTTATATAATCTTTCATTAAATTTCTTATATCTTTTTCATTTCCTGGTATCCCCTTAGCTTCTGTTAACTTTTTAAACATTTCTAACTGGTTATTCATATTTTATCCCCCTTAATGTATAATCTCTATAAGTATATCTATGTTTTAATAGTATTTTAATTATTTTCTGAATTTTCTAATAAATTATCCTTTAAAGATATAAAAAATACAGTATATGCCTTATTTTATCCTTGTATATATATATCTATAGTTCTTCTTCCCCAATCATAGGCTTTACCCTCACTATTCATAAAGATATCTATCTTATTACCTTTTATAGCTCCACCACAATCTTCAGCTATAAAAGTTTGGCCAAACTGAGGTATATAAACTCTAGTTCCATAAGGTATAATTCTAGGATCAACTGCTATAGTTCCCCATTTAGGAACTGTTCCTGTAGCAGTTATAGTATCTCCTGCGTAAGCTGTTGCTACTACACTCATATGGTTTCCAGAAGATGAGTTGCTTGAAGCTACTACAGTGTTTGAAGAATCGCTTGAATTTTTATCTGAATTGTTATTTGTTGATGTGTTTAAAGATGTTTTAGACTCTCTTTTCATATTTTCGCCTCTAGCTGTAGCTACTACAACTTCTTCAACTACCTTAGTTCCTTTTTTAATTATCTTATCTTGAGGTTTTTTAGATACTAGCTCTTTTGAAAAATTCTTTTCTACTAGCTTTCCATTGTGATATACAACATCGTATACTAAACTATTTTTCCCTTTTTCTCCTTCTTGAGATACTACTGATTTACCTTTTAATAAGTTTTTGTCTGACACAACCTTGGTTTCAAAATCTATTTCTTTATATTCAGATATAGTTCCTTTAGATACATTTACAAGTTCTATAACCATATTGTCCTCTAATTTAGTATCTAATTTAGCATTTTCTTTTTTATTTTCATTTAAAGTCAAATTTATTATATCATTTTTATCAAATTTTAAATTGTGCTCTTTTATAACTTCATCTATAGTATATTTAAAAGTAGAGATTTCTTTTGCTTCTTTATTAGAGATTATTTTTATTTCTTTCTTTGCTGTTTCATAACCGTAAAATAATCCTCCAACTATAGCTAATACACTACATAATCCTATTAAAATTTTCTTATTTTTTAGCTCCATATAAAATCTCCTTTCTTATTTTTATTAATCTTGTATAGTAATGTATATTAAAGGGATTTTCAAAATATGTAACCTTTTTGTAACTTTTATATTCCGTTTAAATATAAAAAATGGTGTAACCTAGTTAATAACTAAGTTACACCATTTAAAACTTTATAAAATAACTTTTATTTTTTCATTTATACTTATAGATTTATAATCTACATTACAATCATAAGCAAGTACAATTACTTTATTTAAACTAGCATTTTTTAATACATTTGCAAATTCTTCATGCATTTTAGTATTAGGTGTAAAGTACTTAACACCTTTCATTTGTATTACGAATAGTATATAGCTTATATATCCATCTTTACTAGCTTCTACAAGCTCATTAATATGCTTAACGCCTCTTTCAGTCTTTGCATCTGGAAATAATACAACACCATTTTCTTCTAAAGTAACACCTTTTACCTCTACAAAAGCTTTTTTATTTTCAGTTTCTATATAAATATCAAATCTAGAAGATTTATATGTTTTTTCAGCTTTTATATAGGTAATTTCTTCATCTAAACCTGGTAGTATTATATCTTTATTTACTAAAGCCTCATAAACCACTTTATTTGGAACTTGAGAGTCCATATTAATAAGTCTATCTCCTTTTAAAACACTTATTAAAGAATATTTTGTTTTTCTATTTGGATTATCGTGTTCTTGAAGATAAACTGTACACCCTTCAATTAGTAGTTCTCTACATTTGCCAGTGTTTTTAACATGAACTATTTCTTCTTTTCCATTTACAATACAATGTGCTATAAATCTATTAGGTCTTTTTATAAATGTAGCCTTTACCATATTTTCATATATCATTTTATATATTCCTTTACTAATCTACAGATTTTAATGATTCAACCATTTTAATTTTCTTTAACTTATAATACATACACAAGTTTACTAGCGTTGCAAATACAAATGTTAGTAAAGCTGATAATATAAAGCTTATAACTTTTATTTCTCTTCCAAACATAACAAAATCTAACTCTGCTGTAGTCATTATAAAGCTATGTAGAAAAATCCCTAGGAAAAGACCTAAAATTGTTCCTATTATAGTTAAAATTATATTCTCTCTAAATACGTAAGAAGATACTTCTTT
The DNA here is from genome assembly GCF_014306135.1 of Paeniclostridium hominis. Classification (NCBI taxonomy): domain Bacteria; kingdom Bacillati; phylum Bacillota; class Clostridia; order Peptostreptococcales; family Peptostreptococcaceae; genus Paeniclostridium; species Paeniclostridium hominis. Next base: position 1,043,919 of record NZ_JACRWD010000001.1, on the reverse strand, counting down.
ATCATAAAATCCTAATACTTTAATAGTAGCTATTTCTCTTATTCTTTCACTTATATTAACATTTGTAAGATTGTATAAAACTATAAAGGCTAGTGTTCCAGCCGATACTATTATAAGTATTACAACACTGTTTAAATTAGATATCATATCAGAAAAAGATACTTTTGCATTTGTATTAAATGTAGCTGAACTTATATTCTTTAACTTCATCATATCTTTTCCTAACTCGTCTTCTGATATTTTATTATTCTTTGTATTTATAAGTATTTGATTGAATTTAACATTTACTTTAAATGTTTTTTCGTATAATTTAGGACTCATGTATATATAGTGACCTACATAATTTTCAACTATTCCATCTACTTTAACTTTAAAAGTTTTATTTTCTTCATTTTTTATAGTTATTAAATCTCCTGTTTTAACTTTAAGTAGCTTAGCTAGTTTTTCAGAAATTAAAACACCATTATCATTTAATTTATACGTTTTATTACTTACCCTATTCTTAAGACTTATAAATTTATTTATATTATCTTTATTTTCAGGAACTATAATATTTACATCTTTTTGATTAGAGTTTTTACTTACTTTAAAGCTTTTACTTTTAATATTTAAATAGTCGTTAATTCTACTATCTTTACTTATACTATTTATTTCATTGCTTTTAACATTTTTGTTCACATCTTTACTATAAGTCAGTGTTAAATTGTACTTCATTACATTATTGTATTGATTATCTACTATAGAAGATATGGAGTCTTTTATTCCAAATCCAGTAACTAAAAGAGCACTACATCCTGCTACACCTATTACAGTCATAAAAAATCTCTTTTTGTATCTAAATATATTTCTACAAGTTACTTTTTGTGTAAAGTTTAATCTACTCCATATAAATGGTATACGTTCAAGTAATATACGTTTCCCTTCTTTAGGAGCCTTAGATCTCATCAATGTAGATGGAACTTCCTTTAATTCTTTGTAACAAGAATATACAGAAGCTAACGTAGTTGTTAGAACTGCTATTATAGTAGATATTAACAATAATTTCATATCAAAACTTAAATTAACACTTGGAAGTGTATAAGTCGTGCTTGTATATGCATTGTATATTATTGAAGGAAAAACTGTAAGCCCTATTATATTTCCTAAAATACTTCCTCCTACACTAGCTATTAATGAATATAATACGTATTTAAGCACTATAGAGCTTGAGTTATATCCCAACGCTTTCATAGTACCTATATTTATTCTTTGCTCGTCCACCATTCTAGTCATAGTAGTTAAACATATTAATGCTGCTAATGAGAAGAAAAATACAGGGAATATTTTAGATATTGATTCTATACTTTCTGCAGAGTTTTTATAATCTACAAATCCGTAGTTTGCATTTCTATCAAGTACATACCACTTTCCAGATTTTATATCCTTAATCTTTTGCTCCTCTCTTAATATTTTAACTTCTGCTTTTTCTAATTCAGTTTCAGCTTTTTCTTTATTTTTATTATATTCTTTTTTACCTTTATCTAGAGCTTCTTTACCTTTATTTAGTTTGGCTTTAGCTTTTTCAAGTCCATCTAATGCTTCTTTCTTATTAGTTTTTATATTGCTTTTTTGATGATTTATTTCTTCTTTTCCTTTTTCTACAGCATTCTTAGCCATTAATAATTTTGACTCTGTTTCTTTAAATGATTGTTCTTTAGCCTTTAGTTTTTCATTAGAATCGTTTAATAAATCTTCTGAGATTTTTAATTTCTCTTTACTTTGATTCAATATGACTTCTAGCTCTTTTCTTTTAGCATCATCTACATACTCATTAGACATTAAACTTTCTATACTAACTATATAATCTTTAAGAGTTATAATTTCACTTTCTTTTACCTTTAACTCTTCCTTAGACTTATCTATTTGTTGTTGAATAGAATCTTTATTTTTATTGAATTCTTCTATTTTTTCATTTAGATGTTTTTCACTATCTTCTAATTTATTTTCTTCTTCTTTTATTTTTTCTTCTGATAAAGAAAAAGTATTGTTTAATTCTTTTTCTTTTTGATTTAATTCATTTAAACTATTATTAAGATCTTTCTCAGATTTTTTGAGATTATTATTAGCTAGAGAAAGTTCTTCATATACTTTTTTCTTTTGATTTTTTAATTCATTTTTTCCTTCATTTAATTTTTTATTAGCTTCATTTTTAATATCTTCATATCTTAAATTTGCTCTTAAATTTCCTATATCCTCTATAGTATTTTTAGTTTCTTTTATGTGATCTTCATACTCATTAACATAAGAATTAAACTTCTTAGAATCTTTAGCTGTAACATAAATTTCTGTATAATCATCTAACTTAAATTCCTTATCAGGAACCATTATAAAGCTATCTAGTTGTCCATTACCTATATTACTACTACCTTTAGCATTTGATATATAATATGGAGTTTCAACTTTTCCTACAACTTTATATTCTGTATTTCTTAAAGTATCACTTAGATCTTCTTTATTATCACCATAAAGCTTTAGGGTACTTCCTATTGGAATATTTAACGAGTCTTCTATGACACACTCTCCTAAGTTTTTAGGATATCTTCCTTTTGTTATTTTAACTTTATTTATGTAATCTTTGTTCTTTTCATCATCAGGTAATCCATGAACCTTTAAAACTAATTGATTGGTACCAATACTTGTTAAAACTTCCTTGGAGTGTGTAGGATATACATTGTCAACTTTATCCACATTAGAAATAGCTTTAATATCTTCATCTGTTAATCCTAAATTTGATATTACAGTTATATCCATTAAATTATTGTCATCATAATATTTATCTGCAGTTAGCTTCATAACTGGTGATGCGACTTTTATACCAGTAAAAAAAGAAACCCCTAATGTTATTATGGCAAATACAGATATAAATCTCCCTTTAGATTTTTTTATTTCTCTAAATGTATCTTTAAGTAAAGGGTTTTTCATTCTTACCACTCTATCCTTTCTATAGGAATAGGCTTTTCATTCTTTAATACATTATGTACTTTACCATTTTTAACTGTTATAACTTTATCCCCCATAGGAGCTATTGCCATATTATGGGTTATTATTACCACAGTCATTCCAAGGTTTTTATTTGTATCTTGAAGTACTTTTAGTATATTTTTGCCAGTGTTATAATCTAGTGCTCCTGTTGGTTCATCACATAGCAAAAGTTTTGGATTTTTGGCTAATGCACGAGCTATAGCAACTCTTTGTTGCTCTCCTCCCGATAATTGAGATGGGAAGTTATTTTTTCTATGATCAAGGCCTACAGAACTTATAACATCTTCAGGACTTAAAGGGTTTTTACATATTTGAGTTGCTAGTTCAATATTTTCTATTGCAGTTAAATTTTGAACTAGGTTGTAAAATTGAAATACAAATCCTATATCATGTCGTCTATACTTAGTTAATTCTTTTTCATTATATAAACTTATATCATTATTATCTACTAATACACTCCCTGATGTTGAGGTATCCATTCCGCCTAGTATATTCAATATAGTACTTTTTCCGGCTCCACTAGCTCCTACAACTATCACAAGTTCTCCTTTATCTATAGTGAAGTCTACACCATCTAGTGCATTTATTTTTACTTCTCCCATAGAATAGGTCTTTTTTACATTTTCAAATTTTATGTAGTTTTGCATATCATCTCCTCCTGTTTCTCCTAGTAATTATACACTATTTAAGCTAATAACTGAATGTAGTTATATATTTAAATTAAATATTTAAGGGAGCTATTTAATAGCTCCCTTAATATTATCATATATAAGTTTTATATTAACTTATACATGGAGTAAAAAGCCTTGAGTGTACACTCAAGGCTTGGAAATACTACATAAATATAAAACTTTTAAAATTCACTCCTCATTTATCGACAATTTAGAAGTTTAACTATCTTACAACTTTTCTAGTTAATGTACCTATTCCTAATCCCATCATAATAATACCAATTAAAATTTCTAAATTAGTTAAAATATAGCTTGTTTGGGTTGGCTCGCAATTTATTGTTCCTACTCCTCCAAATGCTCCTACACTTAAAGTTATGGCTTCATTAAAATGAGTTAAAAATGTTGGTAATGATAAATTTTTCATTGTACTCATATTATATATAACTACTTGTTCATCTACTTCAACTCCTAAAAATAAATATAAAATCGCAAATACTAATATAATAACTAAAGATGAATATATTGCATATTCTGGTCTTTCTCCATATCCACATGTTAGCCAATATAAATAAGATTCAATTTTAGGTATAAATTTAAGAGCTTTTCTTTGTGTAGTTTTACATAAATAATAATATTCTCCAAAATTATTATCTAAAGAGTTTTCTTTAAATTTATCAGCTATAGTTTCATATACCATATAAATACCTTCGTATTCTTCTTTAGTTTTATTTCTTATAGATATTTTATCAAAAAAGCTTTTTTCATCTAGTTTAGTTTGAAACTTATCTCTAAACTCTAAATCTTTAATATATGTTGAAAAAACTTTAACTCCACATAAATCACAATCTGAAATAATTATCATATTTAATTCACTATCTTTAATTATTACACTATTCATATCACTTTGTTCAAAATTTGTATTTTTAATTTTACAATGTTCAAAAATTACAAAGGCTAATACACAATTTAAAAATTTTGCATATATATCACACTGTATAAAAGTACATGAGAAGTTATCATATTTATTCAAAGATGGCTTACTATTACTATCTTCTTTTAGAAAACTACAATTTTCAAAAGCTACTCCGCCTTTTCCAAATTCACAACCTTCAAATGTACATCCTATAAATCTACATTCTTTAAATTTTATATTATCAAACTTACATCCTATAAATTTTGAACATAATATATCCTTATTTTCTATAGTAGAAAATTTATCTTCATCCAAGATTCCTTTTTTACCAAACTCATCTTCATTAAATATTTTATAACTATAAGTTTTACAAGGTTTATAGTTTTTAGCTAAATCTTTATGTTTTACCATATCATTAAATAAATTTTCATTATTCTTTTTTCTATTTTTTAATTGTTTTTGAGCTACAAAAACTTCTTCTTTAAAATTTATATAACCCATATAAATTCTCCTAGCATTAATTTATTTTGGTTGCGATCCATGTATGTTTTTTATTTCATTATTATCTAGTATAACAGATTTACCATATGCAGCTTTTGTAAATAATTTTTCAGCCTTTTTAAGTTCAATTCCTTTAATAATCATATTTTCAACCTTAGCTTCTCCGATACCATCGTTGTATAGTTTATACAGGTATGCAATTGCTTGAGGTAAAAAACCTAATAGCCTTGCACCTATAGTATCTACTGCTACAGGATCTGTTCCAACTATTATAAGTCCATTTGTATCAATTGGTATTCCTCCTGTAGGTCCTGTTCCAATCATAGCTTTATCACAACTTACAATAGATATATCTATAGGAATCTTATTCATTATACAACTTATAAATCCATGTAAATCTTCATGTATACCAGTTTTTTTCTTAGGATATCCATGAATCTCTGCTGGTGGCCAACCCATTGCTATGTTTTTAATACTTGCTGTTATAGTAGCTTCTTCGTGCATTTTAAGTTGAGTAAAAGATATTATAACATCAGCTTCATTTACAATTTTATTTATAGGAGTAGATTTTATTATATTATGATTTATATCTAAATCTATATATGGACCATAATTCATGTCAACAAATTCTATATTTTCTTCCTCAAGTATTTTATCATATCCTACGTTCTTCATAACATCTGGTGTTTTAGCCCCTCCAGCTCCAACTGCTATAGTTATGCTTTTAGGATTTTTCTCTTTAATATATCTTATCAATGTTCTTAAGGTATTAGGTCCTACAACTGTTCCTGAGCTTGGCTTATAATCTTTAACCCAGTTTGGAGCAATTACTACTTTATCTCCTGGTTTTATAATTTCATTAATGGGTAACATATCTAGTGCTTTTTCTAAGGACTTCCCTTCACTAATACCTTTTTCTATAGCAACTATGGGTTTATTTATTCTTCTTTCTCTTATCATAATATCACCTCCGTACAATACTCTTAATATGTAGTTTAAACATTTAATTACATATTATTCCTATTATAGTGATTTATATAAAAAAAGAACCGTAATAAACAATCACTTAACTAGTTAAATTTGTTTATTACGGTTTTTTTTAATAACCAAAACTTTCATTTAAAAATATAACATGTATTCTATCTTTTGTTCTTTGTCTTTTTATTACTGAATATTCACAACATATCCTATCACTACTGTTACAATCCATACAACAACCTGTTATTTTACAAGGAGTTTTAGTGTCTAACCTTTTAGCATTTGCTGGTCCTGATAATAATTCATTTCTTTTTATAGCCTCATCAATATTTTTTACTATTTTATTTATACCGCATATAACTATAACTTTATCTGGTCCATAAAGCATAGCAGCTATTCTATTACCATTGCCATCTACATTATACAATTCACCATTTTCTGTTATAGCATTAGTACTAGTAAAATATGCATCTGATAGAAAAGCTTTTCTATGCATGTCTTTTAAGTCTTTAGGAGTTAAGTTTTTTAAATATCTATCTAAAAAATTATATCTTCCACTTCTTAAATGATCTATTATACCTGTTTCAAAAAGTGTTTGAGACCCTCCACATGCAACTAATGAATCTTTTTTAACCAATTCAGTTATTTTCTGAATTAATTCTTCATTTGAATTTACTAAATATCCATTCATATTGTTATTTTCAAGTGACTTAATAGTTCTTTCAATTCTTTTTTCATTTACCCAATTTAAATTCTTATCCATGTTTATCTCCCTTATTTATAATTTTTTAATATCTTTCACCCTTATAATATATAAGAGCGTTTATTTCACATCCTAAAAGCATAATCCAACTACTCAAATAAAACCATGTAAGAAGTGCTATTATACCTCCTATACTTCCATATATAACTTGATAATTAGAAAAATTATTAGTATAAAAAGAAAATACAACTGATACTAATATCCATCCAAATATAGAAAGTACAGCCCCTGGCATAGCCTCTATCAATGTAATCTTTTTATTTGGACCGTATCTAAAAAGAGAACTAACTATCCATATTGTTATCGCTATTACAAATGAATATCTAAATAAGTTCCATGTTGGAATAAATATCTTACTTAATCCTAAGAATTTAAATACTACAAATCCTACTTTTTCTCCATATAATAAAAATACCATAGATGAAACTATTAAAACTATAAGTTCTACTGTAAAATAAAAAGAGATTAATATAAGTTTAAAAAATGATCTTGTCTCTTTAAGACTATAAGATTTATTTATGCCTTTTATAAACACTCTAACAGCCCTAGATGAACTCCATAAAGTAAAAATAAAACTCACAACTGTCAAGCTTATATTTCTATCATGTATTGCCGATTTTATTATAGATTCTATAAGTGCAAAGGCACTATGTGGAATTAAATCATCAAATGAGTGCAAAAACTTATTTATATGTATTATAGGTATATATCCTAATAAATTTATCATAAATATCAAAAATGGAAATATAGAAAGCAATAAATAATAAGACATAGCTGCAGCTCTTGAATTTACGTCATTTATATTTATTTGTTTGTATATGATATTATTTTGCACATTACTTTTTATATTATTTTTTATATTATTTATAAGATCTACCACCCTTCACTCTTGTGATATCATAATATATTATATATCAAAAAATAAAAGTATTGCTAGTTCAAAACAATACTTTTTTTTTGGTTATTAATTTATATAATCTCTTAATTTGTTTTTAGTATTTTCATCTGCAAAAGAAGCTTCTACACTATTTAAATATATTATTTTATAGTCTCTCTCATTCATATTAAATCCATTTAATATTATATCGTACTCATTACTTAAATCTATATCTGAAACTGTTCTATTATCTGTATTTAAAGATACTTTAATTCCGTCTTTATGAAAATCTTTTAAAGGATAGTTAACTATATCTTTTATAGCTTTAGTCTGTAAATTGCTTGTAGGACACATTTCTAAGGTTACATTGTTTTGTTTAACTACATCATAAGCTTTTTTACAATCTTTTATAAATACACCATGTCCTATTCTTTCTGCTTTTAAGATTTCAACAGCTTCTAATACATTTTCTCCTATTCCAGTTTCCCCTGCATGTATAGTAACTCTATATCCGTATTTTCTAGCTAAAGCTATAGGTTCTTCAAATTTTTTAGAGAATCGTTCATTTTCACTTGAACATAAATCAATAGCTACAACACCTTTGTTTAAAAATTCTTTTCCTGCTTCTATAACATCATAACTACTTTCAACGTCCATAGTTCTCATACATGATAATATTAAATTACCTTTTATATCGTATTTTTCTTCTGCTCTTTTTATACCATTTAATACACTCTCTATTACTTCTTTAGTATTTAATCCTTTATTTATATGAAGAAGTGGTGCAAATCTTATTTCCATATATACCACATTTTCATTAAATGCATCTTCCATTAATTCAAAAGCTATTCTATCTAAACTTTCTTTATCTTGCATTATAAGTCCTGGTAATTTAAATCTTTTTAAATATTCATCTAACGATTTACAATCCTTAGGAGCTACCATCATAGATTTTATTTCTTCTAAATCTTTAGAAGGTATATCTATATTGTTTTTATTAGCTAAATCTATTATTGTGCTTGGTCTGACACTTCCATCTAAGTGGCAATGTAATTCTATTTTTGGTAAATTTTTAAAGTTCATATTATCCTCTCCTTAATCTTTGTTTATATAAATTAATATTTGTTTTATTTACTTTTAAAAATATATATAAAAATCCTGATTACAAAGAAAATACAATTAAAGTATTTTCTTTGTAATCAGGATTTTTCGGAACCTGGTAGAAACTCCCAAACCATATTATTGGGATTATACAAAGTTATTTCTCATTTTTTATTTTTATCATTGTATCATATTTGCTAACAATGTCAATATAAAATGTAAATATAATAAAAAATCTTTTATTAATTATGTTATTAAGTTTAGTTTTACTAAATAAAACAAAAATTAATATAAACATAAGATTAGAAAAACTAAACTTAATAACAATTAATATAAATTTTTATTTTTATAGAATTCGATTTAACTGTTGAAAATACTGAGATTCAACAATATATATTTTTTATTTAAAAAAACATAGAAAAAACAGTTGCAAATAACATTGTTTTTTCGTATAATATTATGTTTGTTTTTTTGATGTATACAAATATACCTTTATTCTATATAATAATAGTAAATCAAAGAAAAGGAAGGGATATTATGGCCAGGCGGCGATCATTAAAACAAATTTTATTAGTATTAGTTGGTTCACTAATACTGGCATTTGGAGTTTATAATTTCAACTATCAAAATAATATTACAGAAGGTGGAGTGTTAGGTTTTTTACTACTGTTAAAAAATATTTTTGACATTAAACTTTCACTAGCAAATCTTATTATTGATTTATTGCTACTGCTAATTGGGTTTAAGTTTTTTGGTAAAAAATTTATTAAGTACTCTATAATAGCTACTATAAGTTTTTCTATATCATTTAGCTTTTTCGAAAGTATAGGACCAGTTATACCTAAATTCGATAATTTAATACTAGGAAGTATAATTGCTGGATTATCTGTTGGATTAGGTTCTGGATTAGTAGTTAGAGCAGGAGGTGCAGCTGGTGGAGATGATGCTTTAGCATTAGTAATTTCTAAGACTACATCTTTAAAAATCGGTAACGTTTATATGATAACTGATTTTTGTATATTAGGATTATCTTTGGTTTATTTATCATTTTCCCAAATAGCTTTATCTTTAATTTCCGTTAGTATAAGTGGAAAAGTTATAGATTTTGTTTATTCATATAAAAATAAAGAAATTTTAAATACTTAACATAAATAGACTATCTTAAGATAGTCTATTATTTATATAATAAAAAATACTATGGATTAATCCATAGTATTATCTTTTATTTTCAAATATAGTTTTTGTTGTATCTAAATCTTTCGCTATACATCTTTGACTATTTACTCTCTCTAGAGCAAGTATTTGTCTTGACACCCCATTTAATAATGTTGATATTTTTTTAAACATATTAATTTCCCCTTTCGTTTACATATTGTATACAATATACTGTATATGATTTTTAGGAAAAAGTCAAGATGTTTTCCTGAAATTTGTTACTTTTTATAAATTTTTTACTTACATATAAAAATCCATAACTATTTTAGCTATGGATTTATCACTTTAATTAATATATCTTATTTTATACAATAATAATTTTCTAATATAACTGCTCTTATAGTTTCATATTTTATATTATCAGGTAACTTCTTTTTTATATTACTTACTTTATCTATTCCCTCTTCTTCACATATACTTAATATCATATTTTTTTCATCATCATTATAGTACTTATTTAAATTTACTTTAAAATCTATTTCCTTACCTGATTTTATCATATCAGTTATATATCCAAGTATAGTAGATATTGATACTTCTATTTCTTTAGATATATAATCTAACTCATTATTGTCTTTTATCATATCTATTGCTATTTCTTCATTACTTCTACTATCTCCATCTATTATTACTTTTAACTTCTTTTTCTCTATCCAACTTGTAGATATTTCTTTATCTTTTATATAATCTAGTACGATTTCTAGAAAATCATCTCCATATTTATCTACTTTAACAGGTCCAAATCCAGTTATATCTTTTAGTTGTTTTTTGTTTGTAGGATATCTACCACTTATTTCTTTTAAAGAATTTTTAGATATTATCATAGATGGTAATACTCTTTCTTTATTAGCTAGCTCTTGCCTTTTAGCATTTAATTGTTCATATAATTTTTTATCTGTTGTAACTTCTATAAAATTTAATTCTTTAGTATCGCTTTTATATGTATTGTTAGGCACTATATTGTGTTCTTCTACATATCTTAATATAGCACTTTCAAATGGCTTAGCATACTTTTCATACTTTATTTCTCCTACTCCAGATATACTCAACATAGTTTCTTTAGTTGTAGGATATTTACTAGCCATCATTTTTAAAGTTCCATCTCCAAATACCATATAAGGAGCAACTCCTTCTTCTTTTGCTATATTGTATCTAGTTTGTTTTAAAATATCATAAAGTTCATTAGATACCTCTAAAACTTTAGACACTTTGCTTTCTTTAAATTCTACTTTTAAGTCCCCTTTTAAAACTTTTATAGAGTTATCATTTAACTTTATAGTAGGATATGTACCATCTATTGAATCTATAAATCCATGAGATATCAAGGTATTTATAAAAGTTTTTAATTCATCTTGAGAGTAGTTTTTTATTATTCCATAAGTCGATAGTTTATCAAAACCAAATTGAATAACTTTTTTATTTTTAGATCCTCTTAAAACATCTATAATCATTGTTATACCAAAACTTCTTTTCATCCTAGCTATACATGATATAACTTTTTGGGCATCTAATGTTTTATCTATTATCTCTCCTTCATCTAAACAATTACTACAGTTGTTACATTTTTCCTTAAATTCTTCCCCAAAATAATTTATAATATTTTTTCTATAACAATCATTGCTATATACTAAGTCAGACATTTCTCTCAACTTTTTATACTGTATATTTTTTCTTTCAGGGTTATCTGTACCTAATTCTATTAAATATTTTTGTATATGTATATCTCCTGGAGTAAATAGTAATATACACTCACTTTTTTCTCCATCTCTACCAGCTCTTCCTATCTCTTGATAATAGTTTTCTATACTTTGTGGCATATTATAGTGAATTACATACCTTATATTAGGTTTATCTATTCCCATACCAAAAGCGTTAGTTGCAACCATTATATTTATATTATCTTTTATAAACTCTTCTTGGTTTAACTTTCTCTCTTCAATTGAAAGGCCTGCATGGTATCTAGATATGCTATATCCTCTTTTAAGTAGTCCTTCATATATTTTATCTACTTCTTTTCTTGTAGATGCATATATTATTCCACTTTCATTTTTATGATTTTCTATGTATTTTAATAAGTATTCATCTTTACTTGAAGATTTTTCTATAGTAATATTTAAATTTTCTCTGTTAAATCCTGTTATAAATAGTTTAGGCTTATTTAAAGATAATAAATTTATTATATCTTCTCTAACTTCTAATGAAGCTGTTGCCGTAAAAGCAGTTATAATAGGTCTAGTATCTAAACTACTTATAAAGTGTGATATTTTTCTATAACTTATCCTAAAATCATGCCCCCATTGAGATACACAGTGTGCTTCATCTATGGCTATTTGACTTATATTTTTACATCTTATAATATTTGTAAATTCATAAGAATCTAATCTTTCAGGTGCTATATATATAATCTTATACTCATCTTCTTTTATACCATTTATAATGTTATTAAATTCACTTGAAGATAACGAACTATTTATAAAGGTTGCATTAATACCCATAGCCTTTAAAGCATCAACTTGATCTTTCATAAGGGATATTAATGGAGATATAACTATAGTCATTCCACTTAACATAAGGGCAGGTATTTGATAGCATATAGACTTACCTCCACCTGTTGGCATAATAGCAAGTATGTCCTCTCCTTTTAAAATTGTGTTTATTATATCCTCTTGCCCTTTTCTAAAACTTGTATATCCGTAATATTTTTTTAATATATCTAAAGCTTTTATATCCAATTTATTCGCTCCTAACTAATTTATACCAAATCGAACATTTGTTCTTTAAGCTAATTTTATCCATTCTTTATAAATTTTATTCTTAATTGGAAGATTAAATAGTTTTTTAAACAAGAAAACTCCTTAAATATGCAAGCATACTTAAGGAGTGTTATATACTATATTATATAAATTATGCTAAAGTAACGTTAGCAGCTTGAGGTCCTCTAGCACCTTCAACTATTTCAAAGTTAACAGCTTGACCTTCTTCTAATGATTTGAATCCATCTTTTTGTATAGCTGAGAAATGTACGAATACATCATCTCCACCTTCTACAGATATAAATCCAAATCCTTTTTCATTGTTGAACCATTTTACTATTCCTTGTTTCATTATGGAATCCTCCTAAAAATTAAAGCACAATCTTTCAGCACTTCTTTACTATTTGTGTTAATAATATCATATATAATTATTAATTACAAGCGTTTTACTAAATAAATGTTTAAAAATTTCATTTAATTGGTAATTAAGTTGATTAATTCTTCTTTAGATAACATTTTTATCAAACTTTCATTTTTAAAGTCTTCACTTATAACTTTTTGTATAAGTTCTTTTTTATCTTCTTGTAATTTTAATATATTTTCTTCTATACTTCCTTTGGCAATTAATTTTATAACTTCAACAACATTTTTTTGACCATATCTATGTGCTCTATCTGTTGCTTGATTTTCAATTGCAGGATTCCACCATGGGTCAAAATGTATAACAATATCAGCTGATGTAAGATTTAATCCTGTTCCTCCAGCTTTTAAAGATATTAAAAATACTTTAATATCCTTATTTTGATTAAATTCATCTACTAACTCTACTCTTTCTTTTGGATTAGTTCTTCCATCTAAATATAAATAGATTATATTTTCTTTTTCAAGTTCTTTACTTATATTTTGTAAAACTGATGTAAATTGAGAAAATATTAGTATTTTATGATTATTTTCAATATTTTCTTTTATTAACTCATTTAAAACATCTATTTTACCGCTATTGCCTTTATAATTTTCTACTTTTATAGAAGGATCTAAACAAAGTTGTCTTAAAGTTGTTAGATATGAAAGTATAGTTATTTTATCTTTTTCAAAATCAGTTTCTCTCATTTTATCTTTTATATCTTCTACATAAGTTTTGTAAACTTTCTTTTGCTCATCAGTCATTTCTACAAAAAACTTAGTTTCTATCTTTTCAGGAAGCTGGGATAAAACTTCTTTTTTAAGTCTTCTTAACATAAATGGCTGTATTTGTTTTTTTAGTTCCTTAATATTATCATTAGTTTTTATGAATTTTTCTTGGAATTTATTTTTTGAATATAAATATCCAGGCATAATAAAATCAAATATTGACCATAGTTCTAATAAGTTGTTTTCTATAGGAGTCCCAGTAAGTGCAAATCTGACTTTTGCATTTACTTTTTTTACAGCTTCTGAATTTTGAGAATAAGGATTTTTGATATTTTGAGCTTCATCTATTATACAGTAATCAAATACTATATCTTCTAATTCTTTAAAGTCATTTTTTAATATTGTATAAGTTGTAAGTACTAAATCATTATCTTTTATAGTTTTTATTAATTCTTTTCTTTCATTTTTATTACCGTGTAAAACCAATACATTTAAATCTGGAGCAAAAGTTTCAAGTTCATTTTTCCAATTATATATAAGTGATGTAGGCGCTACTACTATACTTTTTTTACCTTTTTCAGAAAGTAAAAATGCTATTGTTTGAATAGTTTTTCCTAGCCCCATTTCATCTGCTAGTATACCTCCAAATTTTAGATGATTTAAATTTTTGAACCATTTAAATCCTTGAATTTGATATTCTCTAAGATTTGCTTTTAAATTTTTTGGTAAGCTAACTTCTATATCACCAATTGTTTCAAATTTATCTGATATTTCATTTACCTTTTCGATACCGTTTATAAAGTTAAATTCATTTTCATCTATTAAGTTTTTTAAATATATAGAACTAGCACTACCTAAACTATAAGATATCTTATTATCTTCTTCATTAAAATCTATTTGATTATAATTTTCTACATTTCTATTTTTGATATCATCTACTAATTCTAAGAATTTAACCATTTTATCTTCTTCAAGGTCTATATAGCTTCCACTTCCTAATTTATAGTATTTTCTTTTATTTCTTAAAGCCCAAAGTATATTTTCAAGTTCTTCTTTTGGTATATCATCTATATTAAAATTAAACTCTAAATAGTTTTGTTTGTTTAAATTAAAGCTTGCTTTTACATCATTACTTTTGTAGACTTTAACTTTTTTTAGCTTATCTGAGTAGTATATATCTCCTATTTTATTAAGTTCATATATCTTTTCTTTGAAAAATTCAAATAACTCATCTTGAGAAAGTTTACATAGTAACTTATCACCATATCTTTCAAATCCATATGCGCAAACTATATCTTCTATTTCATTTTCTTTTGTAAAGTTTCTTATTACATAGCCTTTATTTTCATTCTCATTTTCATTTTCATCTGTATATACGTAGTCTATAAAACAAGATATATTGTGATTTATTTTATCAAAGTAAAATTTCACATCTAAATTATTTCTTATTTGTTTTTCTAAGTTTTCATCAAAAGCTATGTCTTTTGATGCTCTTTTAAGTACAGGTAATAAACCATTAAAAAGTGAATCTGCATCTTCTTTTTTAAAATCTATATGACCATCTTTTGCTAAGATATTATGAAATGGTATGTAATTATAACATTGTTTATCTGATATAAGATATATCTTTTCATTAAATAACAATATATCTCCTTTATTGTTTAGAGGATAAATATTTTTACTATTGGAATTCAATGTAAGTTTATCTTTAGATTCATTTATATAAAAATTTATATTTATATCTTTGTTTTCTATATTAGTTTTATACTCTTTCTCTTTATACAAAAACACAAATTCTTTATTTTTAAAATTTAAAAGAAATTTTTTTAATCCACTTTCCAATATGTTTAAATTTTTGCCATCTATAAGCTTTACATCATTTTTAAATTCTTTGTATATATTTTGTTCTATATTTATATATTCTTCTATAAAGTTAACTATTAATTCATCTTCTTTAGAAAAATAATCTGTTATTGGATTATATTCAAAATCCTTACCATATTTTATAGTATTCTTTTCTTTCCTTGCATATATAAATTCAGGAATGCTTTTAAGTACGTACATTTTTTCACTACCTATTTTAAAATTAGCTTGATAGTATGTACCGATGCTTCCTTCTTTTTTACTTAAATATACATCTAAATTTACTTTTTTATTTTGTGTTAATCTTTCTTTAGCAAGTTTTAACATTTGTTTAGCTGGATCTAGTTCTTGAGCTTTTTTCTTTTTATCTAGTTTTTGCTGTTTTATTTGTTTTTGTAAAGTATCTATATAAAGAAGAAAAGATGCTATATTATGTTTACATATAAAATTTGAATTTTCAGCTTCGTTATTTACAAAATCTATGCAATTACATTTAGCTTTTATTATTTCTTTTTTCTTTAAATCTATTTCAAGCAATGTATAGTAAATTTCATTTGAGAAATCTGCACCTATTATTCCATCAATTGTTAATATTCCATTTTTCATATGTGGAGTGGCTTGATCTACTATTCCTTTTTTATAATAAGTATATCCTCTAGCCCACATAGATTTTTGTGTATTTTCTCTTACTATATCTATAAGTTCCTTAAGTTGCAATTTTCTCACCTCTCATTTTTTGGACATCTTTTTATTATACCACATTTATCCTATTTATACTAAATTAAGCTTTATTAATATTTAATTTTTTTATCCTTTTATATTCATAAACATTGTATTTATAATCATAATAAAAAATGCAAATTTTAAAATTTGCAATAAAAAGTAATGGATGTTAAAAGTCATATTAATATGATTTTTAACATCCATTACTTTAACAATTAATATATTAAATCATCTGGTTTAAATTCTATAAAATCTAGTATTTTTTTAAATACTTCTTCTCGCTTAGGTCCTAGTGTTAAACTATGAGTTGCCCCATCAATCCATTCTAGTTTTTTATGTTTACTTGATATGCCATTATATAATGAATAAGCACCTTCTTTTTTTACTTGAGAGTCATTTGTATCCTGCATTATAAGTATATCAGAAGTAATACTTTTTAAGCAACTACTTGCAGCCCTTGATGCAAGATATAGTTGATATACTGAATGTATTGGAAAAGTTTTATAGTTAAGTCTATATTTATTATATTCTTCATCGACAAAATTACTAGTATTTTTCCATTCCGTGTATTTTTTAAAATATTTTAATATGCCCGTATATTTTACCCATCGATTATTTGGTTTAAGTGCACAAGCTAAGCATATAAGTTTATCTATATGGTAATTAGAAGCTAACATTAAAGCCAAAAGCCCTCCCATAGAATGTCCTATAACCACTACTTTTTCACATTCAAATAAGAGTTCTTCATATGCTTTTTCTACATCATTATACCAATCTATATATGATACTTTCAAAAGTTCCTCATGATTTGTTCCATGTCCACTTAAAAGTATTGAATGCACTGTATATCCTTTATCATTTAATACCTTAGCCAATGGGTACATTTCTGCTGGGGTGCTTGTAAAACCATGAATTAATAAGCAACCTGTATTATTACCATTTAACTTATATGATTTTTTTAAATCCACTTTATCACCTCTAATCTAATAGCTTTATAAACTTTGTAAAAGCTTTAATACCATTATCATCCCTTTTAAATACTCCAGCATGAGATAGTGCAGTTAAAAATTTGACACCGATTTCCTCTTTTAAAATATCATCTACATTTTCTTTTGTTATGTAATTATATTTATCTATAATATAATTATACCATTTTCCATGTTTTCTTACAAATTCATCATCATTAATATCAGAAACTTTATTTAGTAAATAACCTTTTAATATATTAATTTCTTTTTCAAGTCTTGCAGGTAATACTGCAAGCCCCATAACTTCTATAAGTCCTATATTTTCTTTTTTTATATGATGAACATCTTCATGAGGGTGAAAAATTCCAAACGGATTTTCTTCATTAGACCTATTATTTCTAAGAACTAAATCTAATTCATACATATTATTCTTTTTTCTAGCAATAGGTGTTATAGTATTATGAACTTCACCATTACTTTGGCTTATTATATCAATTGATTTATCAGAGTAAGTTTTCCAAGTTTTAAGAATTTTTGAAGCTAAGGCTATAATTTCATTTTTGTTTTTTCCGCTTAATCTAATTACTGACATAGGCCACTTTAAAGTACTAAGTTTGATATTTTCATATCCATTAACTTTAAATACCATTTCTTCTTTTGCTATTTCCATAGGGAATATATAATTTCCTCCTTGATAATGTTCATGTGATAAAATAGAACCTCCAACTATTGGCAAATCAGCATTTGAACCTATAAAATAATGTGGAAATTTATCAACTAAATTAAATAAATTTCTAAAAGTATTTTCATTTATTTTCATAGGCTCATGGTATTCATTAAATATTATGCAATGTTCATTATAGTAAACATAAGGTGAATACTGTATAAACCATTTGTTTTCTGAAAGATAAATTGGTATAATTCTATGGTTTTGTCTTGATGGATGATTTATATTACCAAAAAAACCTTCATTCTCTTTGCATAATAAACATTTAGGATATGATGCACTTTTAGTAATCTTAGCTTTTAATATTTCATTAGGATCTTTTTCTGGTTTTGATAAATTTATAGTTATATCCAAATCCCCATAATTTGTTTTAGTTTTCCACTTTATATTTTTATCTGTTCTAGATTTTCTTATATAATTTGATTGTATACTTAAGTTATAATAATAGTTTGTAGCTTGTTTTTTATTTTTAATATATAGTTTATTAAAGGTTTTAATAACTTCTGATGGTCTAGGCATAACACAATTCATTATCTGGGTATCAAATAAATCCCTTTGTGTAGTAGTATTTTCAATCAGATTTTTATCTACTGCATAATCTAATATATTTTCAAGTATAGGAGTTGGAGTATCTAAGTTTTCAACTACATCGACTTTATAAAACTCATCTACTTTTAATAACCCAAGTAATAAATTGGTAGAATATATAATATCATCTTCATGAATCATTTCTTCAGATAGAGCGAAATTTATTAGTCTATTTATTTCGTAATTAATCATAACATACTCCTAACTAAATTAATTTTTTTGCACCACAACTTATATTAGCTACATAAAAGCTTGGTGAATATCCGATTGACTCTTCATATAACTTGCCTACATTTTTTATAAAATCATCCACTTTATCTTCTTTAACTATACTTACACTACATCCTCCAAATCCTGCACCTGTCATACGAGAACCTATAACACCTTCTTGTTTTAAAGCTATATCTACCAATGTATCTAATTCTATTCCAGTAACTTCATATTCATATTTTAATGAATTGTGTGAATCTATCATAAGTTTTCCGAATAATTTTAAATCACTTTCTTCTAAAGCTTTAACAGCTTTTAAAACTCTTTGGTTTTCATATACAGCATGTTTTGCTCTTTTTTTATCTGTATTATTATTTATTAAATTTATATTTTCATTAAATTCATCTTCTGTTAACTCTCCTAAAGTATTGATATTTAATTTGGATTTTAAATTTTTAAGAGCTCTTTCACATTCACTTCTTCTTTCATTATATTTAGAATCTGCTAGTTTTCTTTTTTTGTTAGTATTTGATATAACTATTTTATAACCATCCATATTTATTTTGCTATATCTATAATTTAGAGTATTGCAATCAAGTAAAATTGCACAATTTTCCTTCCCCATACCTATTGCAAATTGGTCCATTATTCCACAATTAACACCTATAAATTTATTTTCAGCTTCCTGGCACATTTTAACTAAATCTATCCTATTTATATTTAAATTGAATACATCATTTAATATAATTCCCATCAAAATTTCTATAGATGCTGATGAAGATAAACCAGCTCCATTTGGTATATTTCCATAAAATAAAATATCTAGTCCAAAATTTATTTTATAGTTATGATTTTTTAATGTTTTTATAACCCCTTTTGGATAGTTAGCCCAATTGTGAATCTTTTCATTTATCATATTATCTAAATTAAACTCAATTATTCCAAAATCTTTAAAATTCATTGAATACACTCTCATTAAGTTATCTTTTCTTTTACTAATTAATCCATATGTACCAAAAGATAATGCACAAGGAAATACATGACCTCCATTATAATCTGTATGTTCTCCTATTAAATTTATTCTACCTGGAGAGAAGTATGTATTATCACTTTTTTTATTAAATATAATTTCAAATTCTTTATTTAAATCTAAATTCAAATCGCTTCCCCCTTTTGATAACTTTTTCTTAATTTTCTATAAATAATGGTAGTATATTAATATGTATAAGTAAAGCTATTAAAATAAAAAATAGACTATATAAAGGAATTTCATTATAGTCTATTTTTATATTTATTAATGTGTTTTCAAAAACTTATCTATATTCATTCCAGTTATAAAAACTATGAGAATTATTTATAATTTTTATTAAATAATTCTACTAAGCATCCTTTTCCTTGAAAACCTAAATCTTTTAAACTGCTATCTAATATATTTAAAATATATATTATTCTTTCTAGTTTAGCATTTTCACCCATATGTCCTAATCGCAATAGCTTATTTACATACTCTCCTAAAGAAGTACCTATAATTGTATTATATTTATTTAATATATGATTAGTTAAATTTAAAGCTCCAATATTTTTAGGTATATTTATAGCTGTTACAGTATTTGAGTACCCATCTTCTAAAAAAAGTTCTAGTCCATATTCTTTTAATGCAGTTCTTGTAGAATTAGCTATTCTTCTATGTCTCTCAATTACATTTTCTATTCCTTCTTCTAAAATGTTATCTAACGCTTTATCTATACTTACTATATCACTTATGGGCATTGTATATGGGAATTTCTTATTTTTATAGTAGTTTTCCCATATACTTAAATTGCAATAAAATCCAGTTACTCTAGTTTTTCTACTTCTTATAAAATGCTTAGCATCTTCACTTACGCTTACTATAGTTAATCCAGGTTGTGCAGATATTGCTTTTTGAGAACCACCAAGTGCTATATCTATTTTCCATTCATCAACTAAAAGTTTTTCTCCTACCATAGCAGCTACTGAATCTACGACTGTAAGTATATTGTATTTTTTAAGTAGTGGGCATATTTTACTTAAATCATTTAATACTCCTGTAGGTGTATCACAATGAACTAATGTTGCATATTTAAAATCATTGTCTTTTTCTAAAAAGTTTTTTAATTTATCTATATCTATTGATTTTTTATGCGTTTCGCTAAATAGTATAGCTTTTCCACCATACATACTTACAAAGTCTTCAAATCCCTTTCCAAACACTCCATTATCTATTATTAATACTCTATCTCCCTTTTCAGTTAAAGATGCACAAGCAGCTTCAAGTCCAAGTATACCTTCTCCATTTAGTATATATACATCATTTGTAGTTTTTATTATTTTTCCTATTTTGTCACAAGTGTTTTTATAAAACTCTACAAACTCAATATCTATATCAGGGTTTGTAGTTTTTATAGATCTAGCTTGTCTTACATTTTCCTTAATATTAGTAGGTCCTGGCATATATACAGTTTTGTTATTCATTTAATATCACTCCCCTATTAAGTCTTCTATACCTTGATTGTATATTATTATTAACTACTATGATACAATTTAAATTTATTTTTTATTTGTATCCATACATTCTGCTATAATTTATATACAAAAAAATAGATGCATACAAATGCATCTATTTTAAAGGGTTAATGTTTGTTTTTAGGGTTGTAACATTGATTATTTGGGAGGTATTTATCCTATATATAAATATTACTATGGTTTTATGAATTTTGTATGAATTTGACATGAATAGTTTTTAATTTTAGTTATTTTTGGTTTCTTAGCCTTATATCTACTAGGTAATTATTTCATCATTTGTTTTATTTATACTTTTTATGAAAAATAAAGCTATATTAGATTGGTCTTGTAGACTGATATATATTAAATTTACAACTTTCAGTTATTTCTTTTGCATCTGCTATTAAATATTTGTCTAACTCTCTAACTCTAACTAAATTACCATATAGAGTTTTTACAATTATTACATCATCACCTATTTGTTCTCCTGAAAATCTACTAGCTTCTTCTATATTTTTAGTATCTGCAACTAAAACTAAATCATCTCTAACTCTTACATAATATCCTTGCGAAGTTTTAAGAATAGATTCTCCTCCTAAAAATTGGAATAACGTAAATTCTTCATTTTCAGATTGATCAAATTCAGTTGCTACTAAATAAGATCCTCCTCCATTTATAGCACTTACAAAACGTTCTTCTGATAAAGATATCATAACTATATCATTATAAATTATCTCAACAACTTCTTTAATTTTAAAAACAGTTTTTTCATTTTGCATAGATTCATCTGCTATTAATCTTTCTTCTTCTCCAACTTTTACATAATTGCCTTTATCTGTTTTAAGAGCTACTTCTTTCTCATTTATAGGTATTAAAGTAAATATAGTTGCATCTTTTATATTAAATTCATTTGCATATACCCTATTATCATCATCATCAACTCTTATATAAAATCCTTCTTGAGTTTGTAATATAGCATTACCTCCGCCTATATTTATAAGTACAAATCTATCCGATAACTCTACATCTTTTTCACCAGCTATCAATTCATTTAATTCTCCATCTACAGATATATACTCATCATTATAGACTGATTTTATAGTAACCAATTTATTTTTTTCTTCAGTAATATCTCTTATTATTTTGTTATAAGTATCTTTTTTAATTATTCCTTTTTTATATAGATATTCAAAATACATCAAATCCATATTAATATTTCTCATATTAAATCCCCCATTTAATTTATTTAATAATATATATTTTTAATATATGAATTCTTTATTTATTTTGCATTATGTCCAAGTCATAAATATGTGTAAAATAAAAAGACTTAAAGCAAAATTATAATTATCATATAATTAATGCTTTAAGTCTTTTTACTTAAGTTTTTTTATTTTGTTTAATTTTATATAATTTATATAAATTATATATGTTGATAATTATTATAACTCCATTTGCTATTGCAACTGGGTATACACCTACATAAATTCCATATACAACAAATAAAAAGCATCCTATAGAATTTATTATTCTAAGTGGAACAATGGATGTCATAGTTAAAGATATTGCAATTAATATAGATGCACAATATCCTATCCATTCAATAGGATCAACAATAAACATAAATCTGCTCCTTTTTGAATTTATTATGTTTATTCTTTGATATTTTCCATTGTACTATTCACTAATATAAAATCTCTAATTAACAAATGTATTGTTTTAATAACTATATATCCTATAACAATAACTGATACTATAACTTGAATGTATAATATATATCTTAAAACTATTTCTAAATTAGAGCCTATATGATTTAAATATTTTATGTATCTTTGAGCTGCAGTAACTCCAATTCCTAAAGGAAATGTTAAAGGTGCAAGTGCTAGTGTAAAAGGTGTGTTTATAAGTCTAGGTAATAATACAAAACTATATATTATAGATGCATATCCTAGTAAAGCTAAAAATTTAAGTAACATAATATTGGGTTCTTCATAAACAGCTAAATATCCAGCTAAGCAAATATTAGCTGGTGCTGTCATTATCATTAAAGTAAACTTTTTATTACCTTCGAGCTTATCCATAAATATAAGTCTATAAATCATTATTATTCCTAACACTATAAATAACACTAATGAATAATAAAATATTATTCTCGATAAATAAGGCATCTTCATAGGTTTACTTGTAACAGCTGCTAAACCGATACCTACTGTAGATATAAACCAACTAGGTAACATATTTGTTAACCTAAAATCTTTTAACATATGTATAGTAAACATAATAAAAATTATAAAATGTAAGATAGTTGCACTTATCCATAATGTTTTTGCAAATTGTAAATTAAATTTAACCACATACACAGCTATTAACATAATAGTCATAGAAATAGTTGGATATATACTTCCTGCTAATGGATTTTTTAGTTCATTCCAAACTTTATTTGGATGGAGTATAGCTTTTATAATTAATATTAATATGGATATAGTTGAAAATAAAACCGCTAAATGTCTAACCCATAAAATATTAAATTCCACAAGTGCTGTTGATATACTCATAAATCCAAGCGATATTCCAGCTATTGCTATAGGTATATTTTCAAAATCACTCTTAGAAATTCCTTTTCTTATAGTTTTCATACTCAATCACCTATTACTTTAATTTATTATCTTCTATTAATTTTTCAGCTATATAAGCTGCTACTTCTCCAGTTATTTTTATACAATGAGCTTTTCTTTCTGGTGATTGAAACTCAAAATTTCTAGTCATAACTCTACAACAAGTGCTTTTATATATATTTTTTATATGATCATGTAAACCTGCTGAAGCTACAAACATCTTATCATTCATAGGCTCTTTATGGCATCTTCCATAAACCATCCCAAACGCCATTACTCCTCCACTTACAGCTCCACATAAACATCCTGATTTACCTATTCCAATAGGAAATCCTGATGCTAATTTAGTCACATCATCGCTAAATGGTTTTCCTAGTTCATCATTTATAGTTTTTAATACAGCTTCTGAACAAAAAAATTCTCCTCTTTCAAAATAACCTTCTGCTATACGTCTTACTTCTTCTACTCTTTCTTTTTTTGTCATAATTATTCCTCCACTTCGTATTGTTTGACATTTTTCTACATTGGTAATTATAAGTCAATTATATATTTTTGTAAAATAGTTAAAATCTATAGCTATTTTTAACTTTATAGATTTTAACTATAAAAAGATTACCTAAATGGTAATCTTTTTCATTCAATACATATATATTCTGTATTTAAGTATTTTTTAAATTCTTTAAAGGATAATTTAAACCTAGGAATGGATACATAATATGGTGCTATTTCATATATATCAAAATAGATAATTATTCCATCATTAGATATATAAAATTTTTGATTATCACTTATACCCTTAAAACCCTCATCATCTTTAAAAAATAATTCTTCATTTCGTTTTATAGCTTTTTTTATAGAGTTATTTATAATAATTTTATAATCTACTCCTTTTTTAAATAAATCCTTTAACTTAATTTCTTCTCCTGTTTTTAAATTATAATTATATCCTACCAAATAAGTCATACCGTGTGCTCCACCTGTAAATACATATCTTTCAGTGGTTATACTTATAATGTCATTTTTATCATAATTTACTTTAAAACTCATATATCCCTCATATTGATATTTAATATTTTCTTTATTATAGTTTTTTTCATATTCTTCTGATTCTTTCTCTATACTCTGTTTAAATGTTATCATATCATTGTATATAATTTCATTTATCTTTTGAATTTTATATATATCATAGTCATTATGATATATAAATTTAGGATAAATTAATTCATATTTTAAAAACTCAGTATCCCTAGATAACTTATTTTCGGATATACATGAATAGTTATTCTTGCATTCTAAAGTATTTCTCATATTTCTCCCCCTAAAATATAAATTATAGTTTAGAATATGTATTGTTATACAATTTGTTGCAAATAAAAAAAGGATACATCTGTAAAGATATATCCTATATAACTTATGAGTTTACTGTTATTGGTACTTGTATATTAAATTCTGTTTCCATATCATCACTATATACATCTATACTACAATTGTATGATTCTAACAATTTTTTAATAGCATATAATCCATACCCTCTATTTATTCCTTTTGAGGAATATCCTAGTTCAAATATTTTTTTCTTATCTTTAATTATACTTCCATTGTTTTTAATTGATATATTATGGTAATATTCTTCTTTATATACATCAATATGTATGTACTTATAATCTTTATTGTGTTTTTTAAGTTCATCTATTGCATTATCAATTATATTTAAAAGTATAGAACTAATCTCCGAATCTGATAGTTCTATATCTTCTAATAAACTATCTATACATGCTGTCAGTTGTATATCATATTTAAGCGCTCTTCTTTTTTTAGTATTTAATATAGCATCTATATACGAATTTCCTGTACTGAAATAAGTAATTCCACTACTATCATCATTAGATATTCCGAGTATGTAATTTCTAGCATCTTCATTTTTCCCATTTGATATTTGCAATAATATAACTTGTAAATGATTCATATAATCATGTCGTTGAAGTCTTAAAACATCTACTGTATCTTTCATTTGTTTTAAATTGTTTTCTATTAAATTTCTTTCTACTTCATCTAATACTTTTCTTTTATTATAATTTATTAATATTAATATTAGTCCTATTAGTATTAGTATAAATGAAAAAGTTAAAAATAAAATTAAAAAACGTTCTGTACTATAAACTAAACTTTTATTATTGTAAACAAGTAATACAACAATACCCATAATAATCATTATTAATGCACTTATGTAAAGTATCATACTTTCTATTTGTTTATTTATGTACATTTTACTACTATTATCTACTTTTTTAATAAATTTTTTATACTTAAGTAATCGGATTACTATAAACATTACTGATATAGGTATATAATAAACCAATATTTTTAATATTTGATTTTCTAATACACTCTCTAAATTAATTCCTATAAAACTTATGAAAACGATTGATAACATTTCAAAAAAAAGTATTGTAGATAAAGTTATAATTGTTGCAATACAACATCTTGCAAGGTTTACCTTAGAATATAAATATATTATGATAGCTATTGAAATACTCATAAAAATATTATTTAACCCCACTGGAAAATTATTTTTTAATATAAAACATATTACTGAGTATATTAAAGCCATATAAATTATATCTTTTTTTCTTATCTCTTTTTCAACAATTACGCTAAGAGATGAAAATATTACTAAAGCTTCAGGTATGTTTATTAAAAAAAAATCTGCTATATTTATCGCCTTCACCCCTTCCCCAATTTTAATATTAGCATATTTTAATTAATACTTCTATATTATAACAAAATATTATATATTTTGATTTTATTAGATTTAACCTGTGTTTGTGTATTAGTGTATATATATCTTTTAATAAAAAAAGAAGATTTATTATCTTCTTTTTTTTATTAAAGCTAATATAATTAAAACTCCTACAGATCCTGATATAGGATACATAAACTTAACTAAGTAAGAAAATGGAAGCATCCCTCCAAATATGCCTAATATAGTACATATTATAGCCATTATATTGAATTTTTTGGACTTTTCTTCATAACAGCTATTACATACACTCCACAGTAAAGGTGCTGCTGTTGTATATATTCCACCTATGAGTATTAATGAAAATATATTACCTATTAATGGTGATATTTGTTTTGACATATATAAAGTTGGTATTTCTTGCATATGTACATTTTGTATATCAGCTAAAATAGCTATATTTATAAACATTGCAGATAATATAAGTATAAATCCTCCTATTATACCTGCACTTTTGCAATTTTTTATATTTTTTGCAGTTTTACCTGCTCCAACTAAAAAAGGTGTTGCAAATATTATATTAAGTCCACTATATACTATTGCAGATATAGGCCAATTGTCAATTGCTTTTACAATACCTAGATTATTTATTGTATAATCTATATTACTTAAATTTTGATAATTTTTAGTAATATAAACTATACTTACCCCTATAGCAATAATAGATATTATAGGCCCTAAATTTCCTAATATATCTAGAACCTTATTCATTCCCATAATAACCGATATCATTGTTATTATTGCTAATATGATTCCACCTATAGTTTTATTTATTCCATAATATTGATTAATAGTTGCTCCTGCTCCTGATATCATAACAATAAAACTACATAAAGAAAATACAGGTATAATTATTTTAAATATACTTCCCATAAAATCTCCAAATAAATATGTAAAGATGTCATTACTATACTTTAATTGAATGTTTTTTCCTATTTCAAATAATCTAGCACCACAATACATCATAAGAACCATACATATAATTCCAGCTAATATACTTTTACTACCTTGTGCTGAGAAAAATTGTAATATTTCTTGTCCTGTTGCAAACCCTGAGCCTATACAAACTGATATATATGCTCCTGCCAACATAACAATTTCTTTCATATTTTTAACTATATTAATCCCCTCCTATATACTAATACTAAATATATAATGTTTCATTATTAATATATAAACGGATTAAGACTTATATTACTTATTATTTAAATATATAAAAACAAAACCAGAAGCTATTATATAGCTTCTGGTTTTGTTTTTATTATAAGGTATTTATAGAAGTTATTGGTTTTCTTAACATATAATATTCTTCTACTTCTACATCTAACTTCATTTTAACTATTTGCTTAGCATGAGGAGCTGATTCGATACTTTCTCCTTCTTCATTGTACATTTCTAATATAGTAGCATGTACTGTTTCTTTTCCTGGTCCTATTATTTCTATCTTATCTCCTACAAACATTCTATTTCTTTGTTCCACTATTGGTAATCCAGTTTTTTCATCATGCCCTCTAACTACTCCGATAAAATCATAATTTCTAACATATGATGCTGATTCGTAGTTTTGATCCTTTGTACTTGTTTTGTCTAAGAAGAATCCTGTACTAAAGTGTCTGTGACTTCCTTTTTTAAGTTCTTCTAGCCACATAGGATTAAACTTCCAGTTTTCAGGGTCTTTTAAATATTCATCTATTGCCATTCTATAAGCTCTAACTGTAGTTGCTACATAGTATGCAGTTTTCATTCTTCCTTCTATCTTAAAACTATTTATACCACTTTCTATAATTTCTGGTATATATTCTATCATACACATGTCTTTAGTGTTAAAGAAAAATTCTGCATCTACATCATCTAATACTTTTTTATATTCTCCGTTATCTTGTTCTTCAACTAAAGTATATTTCCATCTGCAAGATTGTGCACATGCTCCTCTATTTGCATCTCTACCTGTAGTGTAATTACTTATTACACACTTTCCTGAGTACGACATACACATAGCTCCATGTATGAAAGCTTCTATATCCATATCTGCTGGATTATTATCTCTTATCTCTTTAATTTCTTTAAATGAAAGCTCTCTTGCCATAACAACTCTTTTAGCTCCTTGATTATACCAAAATCCTGAAGCTATTGAGTTACTTGTACTAGCTTGCGTACTTATATGTATTTCCATATTTGGTATAACTCTTTTTACTACACTAAATACACCTGGATCACTTACTATAACTGCATCTACGCCTATTTCATCTAATTCTTTTAAGTAAGCTTCTAATTGTTCAAATTCTTCATTTCTAGGTATTATATTTACAGTAACAAACACCCTTTTTCCTCTTTCATGTGCAAATCTTACACCTTCTGCCATATCTTCTTTATTGAAGTTTTTAGCAGCAGATCTCATACCAAATATTTCTCCACCTATATATACTGCATCCGCTCCATATACAAAAGCTGTTTTTAATCTTTCTAAATCACCTGCTGGTGCTAATAATTCTATATTTTGCATAGCGTCTCCTTTATTAAGATATTTTTATCTAAAATACCCTCCTTAAAAATTTTTAATTATTTAAAAGAGGGCTGTCGTCTGTTTATTAATAATTTATATTATATACTAAAACTATTTTATTATATCAAAGTGTATAAATAAAATCTAGTTTAGATTTATTTTTTTACATCTATATATTTATCTACAAATAACTTTGATACAATAATCTACATTTAATTTATCTATTTTTATGTAATTACAATCTTTACTGTAATTCAAATAAGAGTATATTATATTAGACATATCTAATTTTTCTTTTTTTATATAGTTTTTATATATTTTTTTATTATTATTTAAACTTTTATTTATATGCTTTGAAAGCTCATTTTTTAAATTATTATCTTTTAATTTTTCATTTTTTACTAACTTTGAATAAAATACTTCTATCCCATTTAATATATAAAGTTTACTTTTAAAACTATCTATATTAACTTTGGCTAATATGGCTTTATTTTCTTTTATATAATTTATTGCTTCACTTTTGTAAATTATTGTTTTAATAGATTCTATATCATTTCTATATTTAATTGCTTTTTCAAAATTTAAAGCTTTAGTTGCTTCTTGCATTTCTTTGTTTAAATCATTGATTATACTATAATCTTTCCCATTTAATGTATTTATAAGTTTTTCAATAAAAAAATTATAGCTTTTCTTATCGTTAAATTTACAGGGCGCTATACAAAATCCTAAGTCATAATTTATACACCCTTTTTGTTTCATATATCTGTTACAGCTTCTGATTTTAAAATACTTTCTAAGAATATTTACTATCTCTTCTAATTTAGATACTGATGTATATGGTCCAAAATATAAATTATCATCAGTTTTTTGTAATGTACATTCTATATCTGGATATTCTTTATCTATATTAACTTTTATATATGCATATCTTTTATCATTATTCATAAGAGTATTATACATGGGTTTAATCATTTTTATTAATCTACATTCTAAAATTAATGCATCTAACTCTGTATCTGTTGTAATTATTTCTATATCATTTATAAAACTAATCATCTTAGTTATTTTTTTAGATGGTGCATAAGATGGTGTAAAATATTGTGATACTCTATTTTTTAAACATTTTGATTTACCTATATATATAACATTTCCATCTTTATCCTTCATAAGGTATACACCAGATGTCTCTGGTAATTTTTTTACTTTTTCATTTAGTTTCACTTTGTCACCTACTTTTTGAGTGTATATTATTTATAATACCATATTATTTTAATTA
This sequence comes from Paeniclostridium hominis, assembly GCF_014306135.1. Classification (NCBI taxonomy): domain Bacteria; kingdom Bacillati; phylum Bacillota; class Clostridia; order Peptostreptococcales; family Peptostreptococcaceae; genus Paeniclostridium; species Paeniclostridium hominis. Next base: position 1,013,199 of record NZ_JACRWD010000001.1, on the reverse strand, counting down.
ATTTACACAACACTTTATCTCTACTAGGTGATATTTTAAACTATATCTTTATTTAAACTTAATAATTAAAATTTCTTAAATACGTGGTATTATAAATATATATAATTTTTTGGAGGTGTGCATATGAAAAACTTTGTAGACTGTTCTTTTATAACAAATTTTAGTGATACTACTAACTTATTTATATTAGATTGTAGATTTGATTTATTTAATAAAAATGCTGGATATGAGTACTATAAAAAGGAACATATACCTAATGCTTTTTACTTAGATATCAATAAAGATATTTGTGGAAAACAAAGTGTTCATGGAGGTGCTAGACCTTTAGCTAATATATATGATTTATCTAAAAAATTAACTAGCATTGGTATAGAAATGAATTCTACTATAGTTATTTATGACACAATGATATATAGCTCTCCTCGTACATTTCTTCAGTTAAAGTATATGGGTTATAAAAATGTATATATATTAAATGGAGGTTTTAATGCTTGGAAATCTAATAAACTTCCTACCACTAGCAAAATTCCACTACCTCGTGGTAATTCTACATTTAAAGAAAATTTAAATACTACTATGGTTTGTGATATGAATTATATAAAAAATTCTATTGAAAATAACAATGTAGTATTAATAGACTCTAGAGATAACGATAGATATACAGGTAAAGTTGAACCTCTTTATTCAAAACCTGGACATATACCTGGAGCCATTAATATACCTTGGCATAAAAATATAGATAATTTTGGATACGTAAAAGATTTAAGTGAAGTTGATGCTAATTTTAATAACTTAAGAAACAAAGAAATAATAACTTACTGTGGTTCTTGTATTGAAGCTTGTATAAACTATGCTTTACTTGATGAACTTTCATATAATGTTAAAACTTATGTTGGTAGCATAAGCGATTGGATTAGTTATGATAATAATATAGTTCAAAGTTAATAATTTTAATTTTGAAATATTATATTAATATGTTAAAATAACATAGTAAATTTACAACAATAAAGGAGCAAGTCATGAAAAGAGAATTTTTAACTAGTGATAAAGTATTTATACACCCTACTAAATTTGCTGATGTATTGTTAAATAGCTTAGGGTATTCAGATTTACACGATAATTTAACTAAAAGTGATTTAGAATATAGTGATGCTAAAGTTCACGAAGTTGCACCTAGTGGGTTTGTTGATTTTAACCAACATTTATATAGTGATATAAATCATATGAACTCTATAAGCTGTGGAATATATATAGAAAGTTCTTTAGTTACTTTTAGAATATTTATCTGGGGATCTAAGGGTGAAGGATTTGAAATATTTAAACATGTTTTACGTGGAGAAGAAATAGAAGCTTTAAAAACTATAGACGATATAAAATCTTACATACATAAACATTTAGAAGAGTTAGAAGATGGTATATTAAAAACTTACGGTGAAAATGCTAAATATGCTTTTGAACAATTTGGTATGGGGATAGAAAGTAAAAAACTTCCTTTACATAGCATACTTCAATTTATGAGTATAGAAAATAATATAGCTGACTTTAGATAATATATAAATTAAAATTAAAAAAAGGCTGTCTAAATTTAGACAGCTTTTTTATTTAATATTAGTTATATAAGATACCCATTCTTATTTTATCTTTTAAGTTTTCGTTTAAAGCTAGTGTAAATATTAAATCACATTTATTATCTATCTTACCTTGTATATTTTCTAACATTTCATTTAACATGTGTAATACTTCTTCTATCTCACAGTATTCATTTCCAAGGCTTATAAACACTATACCTTTTTTCTTAGTTAAATCTTCATCTGTTTTTAATATACTATCAAATAACATTTCAACTAATTCTTCTTTATTTACTGATTTATCACTTTCAATAAATCCATGAGCTAATCCTTTTTCTTTAGATAATATTTCTTTTAAATCTGTTAAGTCTATATTTATAGTACACTCTTCTGAAACAGATTCAACCATCATATCTATTAGTTCACATATTAAGTTTCTATTTTCATCAGTCATTATAAATTCAGCATTAAAATCAAACTCAACTTTTTTCTTGTCTTGATTAACATCAATACCTATAGATACTATTCTTCTTTCCTTTGCCATGTAGTTTACAGCTTTTACTATATCACAAGTTCTTTGTTCTTTTGAATTATATGTTATAAATAAAATTTCTACTTCATCTAAAATTTTAGCTGCATAATCTTTATCTATATCTTGGTTTATAGATATTTTTTCTGTAGATAATATTTCATTATTATTTTTATAATTTGTTATGTATTCTAAGTTTTTTATACCATCTTCACTTACACCTATTATTTTTGCAAATTTATTATTAAAATTCATAGTCTTACTCCTTAAATTATTTATTAATATAGTATTTATTATAAACATTTATATATATTAATCTACTATAATTTTCTAGTAATATATTACTAAAATAATAGTTTGTAGTAAAGTATTGATTTTTATGTAAGCATTTTCAAAACTTTTGTAGTATAATGTAATATGTATTTTTATTTTAACTTATTAAGGATTTATTAGGGGGTAATAATGAGTAAACTACTAGCATCAGATATTGATGGTACACTTCTTTTAAATAGGAAAATCCATCATAAAAGTATAGAAAATATAGATAGATTTAAAAATGACGGAAATTTATTTATATTATCTACTGGAAGGGCATTGTGTGAATTAGATAGTATTATAAATGAATATAAATTAGATGTAGATGCATACGTGTTGTGTAATGGTGCATTTATATTAGATAAAAGTTTAAATATTATAGAAGATTTTAAGATAGACTCTGATATTGTATATAAAATTTCTAAGTATGTATTAAGCACTAATAATTTTACACTTTCTGTACTTGATGGATATAAAAGTTATTTAATTAAAAGTAAAAATATTTTAAAAGCTAGAAATTTATTTAATTTAAACAGCTTAAAAAAAATTTATAAAATGCTTATTAATAAATCATCCAACTTAGAACTTTTAAATTTAAATCATTTGAAAGATAATGATTTAAATATCAATATTATGAGTATATATTCTTTAAATGATAATGTTGAAAAAGCTGAAAATTTAAAAAATCATTTAAATGATGAATTTGGCGAGTATATAACAGCTTATAGAAACAAATACTTTGTAGATGTAGTATTTAAAGGCTGTTCTAAAGCTACAGGTATAGAAAAAGTATGTAAAAATTTTAATCTAGCCGATAATAATGTGTATGTAATAGGCGATTCTTGGAATGATTTAAGCATGTTTGAAAGATATGATAATTCATATACTTTTACTTATGCTGAAAAAACTTTACAAAAAAAAGCCAATAAAGTTATAGATTCATTTCATTATTGCATAGATGATATACTGAGTTAATAATTTAAAAGGAGCTATTAATAATTATTAAATAGCTCCTTTTATGTGTTTAAATTTTCGGTGTACACCTTTTATCCTCCTACTACCTACCTTTTATAGATTTTAAAATCATTATACTTCATAGTCTGGTGAATAATCGTAATCCAAGTCCATTTCATACCCAAAATATTCCACAACTATATAATTTTCCATATTTACTATCTCCTTATAATTTTTCATTTTGAAATTTATTAATTAAATTTCATCATATTTACTATAAACTTGATAATAATAATATAAATATTTTTTATGTTTATAGTTCATATTTATATTATTATTGAAATTTAATTATATGATTAATCATCAAACTTTTAAATTTGATTTTTAAATTATTAATTAATTCATCTAATCTAATTTATAATCTGGTGAATAATCATAAATTAATTCTTCTTCATATTCAAAATACACTAAACTAGTCATTTCTCTCATTTTTATCCTCCTTATTATTTGCAATTTATCTTTTATATCTTTCACTATATATTTAATATATGCATATTAAAATAAAAATTCCACATTTTTGAAATTTTTATTTTTTAAATTTTAATAATAAATAAAAAAGAGTATGCAACTACATACTCTTTTTCTTGCTTTTTATTGTATTAAATATATTAATTATTGTAATTCAATCTTTTCTATATTTTCTTTCATAACTTTTATAGATTTATCAAATTTTTCTTTTTCTTCTTTTTCTAATGGTAATTGTATTACTTCTCTTACTCCATCTTTGTTAACTACACTAGGTGCTGCTATATATACATCATTATGTCCGTATTCTCCATTTAAATAAGATGATACTGTAAGTATGCTATTTTCATTTTCAAGTATAGCTTTAGTTATAGCAGTTAAAGCCATTCCTATACCATAGTAAGTAGATTTTTTACACTTAATTATTTCATAAGCTACATTTTTAACTTCATCTTCTATTTTTTCTAAATCATCAAATGTTATTTTACTATCTTTTCTAGAGGCCATTTGATAGATAGGTTGAACCCCTTGTAATGCATAACTCCATGCTACAAATTGAGAATCTCCATGTTCTCCCATAACATAAGCATGTACATTTTTAGGATTAACATCTAATTTTTCACTTAAAGTATATCTAAGTCTTGATGAATCTAGAGTTGTACCAGATCCAATTACTTTATGTTTATCATATCCAGAAAGTTTGGCAGCTATATAAGTCATTATATCTACTGGATTTGTAGCTATTAACAATATACCATTAAATCCAGATGCTTTTATATTATCTATTATATTTTTCATTATTTTTGTATTTTTATTTAATAAATCTAGTCTAGTTTCTCCTTCAGCTTGTATAGCACCAGCTGTTATACATATAATATATGCATCACTACAATCTTTGTAATCACCTGCATATATTTTCATTTTTCTTTTGCCAAAGTTTAGACCATGATTTAAATCCATAGCTTCTCCTTTAGCTTTGTCTTTATCTATATCAATTAAAACTAATTCTTCACAAGTTCCTTGATTTACCATAGAATAAGCATAACTCATTCCAACCATTCCTGTACCGACTATTACTACCTTATTTTTCATATATCTTTTCCTCCAAATGTTTATATCATTATTTTGTCCTATTTTTTCTATTTAATAACACTTTAGTATTTATTAAATTTTAATCCAGATTTTTATTATATACAATTATTCCCATAGAGTCATTAAATTAAACTTATTTTTTGAATTTAATTTTATTTTTTAATAAAAATTACAAAATAACTATTATAAACTTTAATATAAAAACTTTTAATAATTCATTTCTATATTGTTTGATTGTATTATATAATCTTTAAATTTCTTTGCAATAGGTGACATGTAAGAATTTTTAGAATATGCCATATATATAACTCTCTCTTTTATATTTTCCTTAATTTTTATTTTGGACAATGCATTTGTATTAATCATTGGCGTATTTGGAACTATAGAAATTCCAGCACCCGCAGATACTAATCCTTCAACTACACTTCCTATATTTGCTCCATCAGGCTGAATAGCTATCTTAGGAGTATAACCTAAAAGTTCACTATATGATATCAATCGGTCTTTACTATTTTCACAAAATGCTATAAAGTATTCATCTTTCAATTCTTTTAAAGAAATTTCTTCTCTATTTGAAAAAATATGATTTTTAGGTACAATTAAAACATATTCTTGTTTCTTTATTGGAATAGACTCTATATCGTAATTATCATCAATTTTATATTCACTATCATAAAATCCTATATCTATTTTCCCAATTTTTAAATTTTCTACTATACTATCTACAGATTGTTGGTTAAATTGAAATTTAGTATCAGGATTATTATTTAAAAAATTACTTATAAAAAAATTCATAAAATAAACGCCTATCCTAGGCGTAGATGATATAGATATAGTTCCTCTATCCTCACTAATCATTTCTTTTAATTCATTAATACCTTTATCAATTTCTGTTAAAGCTCTATTTGCATAAATTAAAAATATTTTCCCAAAACGTGTAAGTTTTATATTTCTACCTTTTTTCTCAAATAAGGGAACTTTTAACTCATCTTCTAATTTGGATATTGCTTTGCTTAATGCTGGTTGAGTTATTGATAAAAGTTTAGCTGATGTTGTAAAGTTCTCTGTTTCAGCTATAATTTTAAAATACTCTAATTGCTGTAAATTCATTTTTCCTCCTTATTCTAATTTTCAAACCTATAACTAAAAGTTATATTTATATAAATAATTTGAATTAGACATATATGATATATAGGTGCTATAATCTCATTAAATATATAATTTTATTATATAAATGAAGTATAAATTTTATTTATTGATATGTCAAAATATATAAGTAATTTGGGAGGGTTTAATTTATGATGAAAGTTGATAAAGACCTTTGTATAGGTTGTAGTTTATGTGTTAATGATTGTATAGTAAAAGATATAGAACTTGTAGATGGCAAAGCTCAAATTAATAATGTAAACTGTTTTAAATGTGGCCACTGCATTTCTATATGTCCTAAAAAAGCAGTATCAACAGATGATTATAATATGGATGAAATTTTAGAGTATAATAAAACTGATTTTTCTATAGATGCTGATAACTTACTTAATTTTATAAAGTTTAGAAGAAGTGTAAGACACTTTAAGAAAAAAGATGTTGAAAATGAAAAGATTGAAAAAATTATAGAAGCTGGAAGATTTACTCAAACATCTACTAACGCTCAAAATGTATCTTATATAGTAGTAAAAGATAATATAGATAAGTTAAAAAAAATGACTTTAGAAAGCTTAAATGAATTAGGTAAAAAGTTGCTAGATAATTTAAATCCACAAACTATTCCATATGAAAAATATGCTAAAATGTGGATTAATATGTACGAATCTTACAAAACTGACCCTAAGGGCATAGATGGATTATTTTTTAATGCTCCTGCTGTAATACTTGTGGTATCTGATTCTCCGGTAAATGCATCACTTGCTTCTTCAAATATGGAGCTTATGACTAATGCACTAGGTCTTGGTACGTTCTTTAGTGGATTCTTTATAAGAGCAGCTGATAAAAACAAACAAATTATGGACTTTTTAAGTCTTAATGAAAATCAACATATAGTTACTTGTATGGTAATCGGATATCCTAATGTAAAATATCAAAGAACTGCTCCTAGAAAAGATGCAGTTATATCTTGGAAATAGATTTTGTAAAAATAAAAGCAATATAAAAATCTTACTCTAAAAAAATTTTATATTGCTTTTATTTAATTTAATTATAATTCTATGTAATTTAGTTCTTCTTCATCTTTAACTGATATCCATTCTTTTTCAAGAAGATTTTCATTTTCTATAATTTTATTTACTGGCATTTTCATATACTTACCAGTAGCAGTTACTGCTATTTCTCCATTTGGCAATATAATTTCTCCCGTTCCTTCAAATAACTTTCTATTTTCTTTTATTATTCTTCCTACTACTTTTATAGTACAGTCTGTTGGCACAGGCTTTTTATACTTTATATCTAAAGATACAGTAACACCCCAAATTTCATCATTTGATAAACTTATAGCTCTACCTATAGTTTCATCTAATATAGCAGCAGACATACCTCCATGCATTCTTCCTGGGTAACTTTGATGCCACTCTTTAGTATCACATATAGCTACTAATTCGTTATTTTCTAGTTCGTAAAAATTTGCTTTTAATCCCAAATCATTTTCAATCCCACAAACTAAGCAATTACTGCTGATATTTTGCTTTTTTAACACTTTGTATTTCATAGTGTTACCTCCAATCTTGTACTACTAATTCCCTAAGTATTATATCATAACAAAAATATGAATGTAATTTAAAATGGCTAAGGTTATGATAACTCACCTTAGCCATTTGTTTATTTAGTAACTAACTGTAATTCAACTGGAATAAATTTATCTACTTTTTCACCTTTTAAATATTGATTAGCTATCTTTACCGCTGTTTCTCCTATAAGTATCGGTTGTTGAGCTACAGTTGCTGCCATAGTACCTTTCTTAACTGCATCAACAGCATCATCCGTTGCATCAAATCCTACTACTAGTACATCTTTCATATTCGCATCTGCAAGTGCCTTTGATGCACCTAAAGCCATTTCATCATTTTGGGCAAATACAGCATTTATATCCCCCTTAGATTGTATAATATTTTCCATAACACTAAGACCTTTTGTTCTATCAAAATCTGCTGATTGTTTGGCTATTATATCTAAGTTACTACCTTTTACACCATCTTCAAATCCCTTACCTCTATCTCTTGTTGCTGATGAACCTGCTATTCCTTCAAGTTCCACTATATTACCTTTATTTCCTAATTTGTCTATTAAGAATTTTGCTGCCATGTCACCACCAGCTATATTATCAGAAGCTATATGAGATACTACATTTCCACCATTTGCAACTCTGTCTACAGTCATGACTGGAATATCTGAGTTGTTAGCTATCATTACTGACGCCACTGCTGAGTCTGAATCAACAGGGTTTAATAAAACTATAGATACACCTTTTACACTTATATCTTCCATATTAGATACTTCTTTTGCTGGATCGTTTTGAGAATCTAGTACTACAACCTCATAACCTAGTTTTTTTGCTTCTTTTTCAACACCTTTTTTCAAATCAACAAAGAAGGGATTATTTAATGTTGATACTATAAGCCCTATTTTCTTTGTATTATTATCTTTTTGACTACATCCTACTAGCATGAAACTTGATAAGACTATAGTCATTATTATTGAAAGAAATTTTTTCATTATTATCTTCCTTTCTTAGTTACTTTTTCTGTCTAATAATACAGCAATTAGTATAACTATACCTTTAACCATCATTTGATAGTACGATGATACATCTAATATATTAAGAGCATTACTTAGTACCCCTATTATAAGAGCACCTATTATTGTTCCACTTATCTTACCTTTTCCACCTGTAAGCTTCGTTCCTCCAAGTACTACTGCTGCTATTGCATCAAGCTCATATCCTGTACCTGCAGTAGGTTGAGCTGAGTATAATCTAGAAGTTATTATTATACCTGCTACAACTGATAATATACCACTTATAGTGTATACCCATATTTTTATTCTATCTGTATTAAGTCCTGATAACTTAGTTGCTTCTTCATTTCCACCTAGTGCGTATGTATATCTACCCATTTTAGTGTGGTTTAAAATATAATAACATGTTATAAATACTACTATTGTTATAATTACTGGCGATGGTACCTCTAATATTGTTCCTCCACCTATTTTACCAAATGCCATTGCTAATGCATTACTTCCTAAAGTTATCGGCTTTCCATCTGTAAAAACTAAAGTTATACCTCTAAGTATTGTCATTGTTGCAAGAGTTGCTATGAATGGCTGTAACTTTCCTTTAGCAATTATAAATCCATTTAAAAATCCAACTACTGCTCCAACTACTATAGCTGCAATTACTGCTACTATAATGCTTTGCCCTGATGCTAAAAGCGATGCTGCAAAAGCTCCACTAAGAGCAAGGACTGATCCAACAGAAAGATCTATTCCTCCTGTTAATATTACAAATGTCATACCGGCTGCTATTATAGCATTAACTGATGTTTGTCTAAGTATGTTTAATATGTTTCTAGTACTTAAAAACGATGGACTAAGAATCGAAACTACAACTATTAATAATAATAATCCTACTAACGACTTATACTTTATTAATAAACTCTTTAAATCTAATTGTTTATTTTTATTTTGACTTATTTTAGCTTCCATATTTAAGCCTCCTTCACTTTAACTGCATATTTTAATATACTCTCTTGAGTTGCATCTTTGATATCTAATTCTCCAGTTAATCTGCCTTGACTTAAAACTAGTATTCTATCACTTAAACCAAGTATTTCTGGCATTTCAGAAGATATCATTATTACTGCCTTACCTTGGCTTTTAAATTTATTTATAAGATCGTATATTTCTTTTTTTGCACCAACGTCAACTCCACGAGTTGGTTCGTCAAGTATAAGTACATCAGGATCAGTCATAAGAGCTTTCGCTATTGCAACTTTTTGCTGATTTCCCCCACTTAAATTTTTAATGATTTGTTCTTCACTTGGAGTTTTTATATTCATTTTCTTTATATAATCTTTAACTTGAGTATTTTCTTTAGCCTTATTTAATTTAAATAAACTAGATAAGCTATCTAATGATGATATAGTCATATTTTCTCTAACTGATAATGAAAGAATTAATCCATCGCCCTTTCTATCTTCAGATACATATGCTATCTTATTTTTAAGTCCATCTTTGGCTGACTTATTATTAACTTCTTTTCCATTAACAATGACTTTTCCATTTTCTTTTTTTATGTGTCCGTATATAGTTTTTGCAAGTTCAGTTCTTCCCGCTCCCATAAGCCCTGCAATACCTACTATTTCTCCGCTTTTTACATTAAAAGATATATTATCTACATATTTATTAGAAATATTTTTAACATCTAAAATTACATTTCCTTTTTCAACTTCATGTCTTGGGAATTGATCTGTAAGTTTTCTTCCAACCATCATTTCTATCATTTTATCTTCATCTAGATTGCATATTTCTTCACTTCCCACATATTTTCCATCTCTTAAAACTGTTATGTAATCACATACTTCAAAAATTTCCTTTAATCTATGTGATATATACACTATGGCTTTTCCTTCATTTTTTAAATCTTCTATTACATTAAATAAACTTTCTGTCTCTTTATCTGTAAGAGCATCTGTTGGTTCATCCATTATTATTATCTTTGCATCTAATGATAAAGCTTTTGCTATCTCTACCATTTGCTGTTGCCCTAAACTTAAATTTCCAACTAATTCTTTTGAACTAGTTTTTATATTTAATTTATTTAAATATTTATCAGATTCTTCATAAATCTTTTTAAAGTCTATTTTGAATCCTTTTTTAGGTTCTCTTCCTAAAAATATATTTTCACCTATAGTTAAATCTTGTATTAAATTTAACTCTTGATGTATTATTGCTATACCTTTTTCTTGTGCATCTTTAGGTCCTTTTATATCTTCTAAGTCTCCATTATAGTAGATTTGACCACCATCTTTTTTATATACACCACTTAAAACTTTCATAAGTGTTGATTTTCCTGCACCATTTTCTCCCATAAGAGCCATTACTTTTCCTTGATAAAGTTCTAAATTAACTCCATCTAGGGCTTTTACTCCAGGGAACTCTTTAACTATATTTTTCATCTGCAAAATAGGACTTTTCATATAGTGCTCCTTCCGAATTTAAAAGTTTTACTAAAATACAACTCCTGATTTTAATATTATGTTTGAATATGGAGTGCATTCTCCTGTTCTAATTACTGCGTGAGAGTCTTTAGTCATTTTCTTAAACTCTTCATGTTCTACCATTGTTACTTTTACATTTTCAAATCTATTTAATATTTCTTTATACATCTCGTTTGCAGCATCTTTTATTTCTACTGCTATTATTATTTCTTCTACACATAGTTCTTCAAGTACTGTATCTAATGTATCTAAGAAAGTTGGAACTCCATACTTTAAAGCTAAATCTATTCTTTTGACATCTTTAGGTATAGGTAAACCACAATCTCCAATAGTTAAGCTGTCTGTATGTCCCATTTGAGATATAACTGCCGATATTTCGCTATTTAATAATTTTCCTTTTTTCATATCTTTACCCCCTAAATTTATTAACTTCTTCTAATGTTGGTAGAGAACTTTGCGCGCCTTCTTTTGTAACACATAAAGCACCTACTCTTGATGCAAAATCCATAGCTGTTTCTATATCTTCATTCTTTGAAAAAGCTACTGCTAAAGCACCTGTGTAACTATCTCCTGCTGCAGTAGTGTCTACAGCTTCTACTTTGTATGATTTTTTAAACATTGATTTGTCTTTATTTATATATAAACTACCTTTAGACCCTAGAGTTACTATTAATTCTTTAACCCCTTTTTCTATCATAGTTTTAGCTGCATCTAAAATATCATCTTCATTGTTTATACTTACTCCACTTAATATTTCAAGTTCTGTTTCATTAGGTGTAAGTAAATCTACATTTTCTATTATAGAATCTTCTAACTTAACAGCAGGCGCTGGATTTAATATTGTATATTTTCCAAACTCCTTAGCTTTTTTTAATGTATATTTTATAGTATCAAGTGGTGTTTCTAATTGAACAACTACTATGTCACTTCCTTTTATAGCTTCTATATTTTTATCTATGTCATTTTTGCTGACTTTAAAGTTTGCTCCTGGTGCAACAACTATTGCATTTTCTGCATTTTTATCAACAGTTATCATAGCTACACCAGTTGGTCCATTTTCTTTATGTACATAAGTTGTATCAACATTATTATTTTTAAGTGCATCTATTAAAGTTTGTCCAAAACTATCAGTCCCAACTTTACCTATCATTGTTACATCTCCACCAAGTCTTGCCATTGCAACTGCTTGATTTGCACCTTTGCCACCCGGTACTTCCTTAAAGTCGCTTCCTATTAATGTTTGTCCTTTTTTAGGCATGTTTTCTACGTTTACTACTAAGTCCATATTTAAACTACCTATTACACATATCTTTTTCATAATCGTCCTCCCCTAAAGTTTTGAGATGTTGAACTTCTTATTACAAGTTCTGGTTTAAAAATCATTTTTTCTATATTATTAATTTCTTTATTTTCTAAGTTATTTATAAGTATACTTGCCGACTCATATCCCATATCATAGGAATTTTGTTTTATAGTTGTAAGTTGCGGCTCAATTATATTCGCAGTTTGAATATCATCAAATCCAACTATGCTTATATCTTGTGGTATTTTTATACCTCTTTCTTTTAAAGCTTTTATAGCTCCTATTGCTATTAAATCATTGGCTGCGCATATTGCAGTAAAATTTATTTCATCTAGATTTTTAACTACTTCATAGCCCGATTCAAATGAATATTCTCCTTGTATTACAAGATCTTCATTGAATTTTATATTTGATTCCTTCAAAGCTTTTTTATATCCTTTTAATCTATTTATAGATATTTCACTTTTTAATGGTCCACTTAAGTAAAGTATATCTTTATGGCTTATTCCTACTAGGTGTTTTGTTCCTAAGTAAGTTCCTTCTTCATTATCTAAACTTACTACGCCTTTAAGATTTTCTATATTTAACTCTTTATCAACTAATACAATTGGTTTTGATGATATTTTATATTCATTTGAGTTAACTTCAGTTTTAGAGGATGGTGCAAATATAATTCCATCAACCATCTTCTCTGTTAATGTGTTAAAAGCTCTTGTTTCTTTCTCTATGTTTTCATCTGTATTACAAAGTATTATATTGTAACCTTCCCTCACAGCCTTATCTTCTGCTCCCCTTGCTATATCTGTGAAAAATGGATTTCTGATATCCGGAATTATAAGCCCTATCGTTTTAGTTTTCTTTGTTACTAAGCTTTGTGCCATTTTATTAGGTACATAGTTATTTTCTCTTACGATATTAAGTATTTTTTGCCTTGTACTCTCACTAATCTTTTGGTCCTTATTATTTAATACTTTTGATACTGTAGTTTTTGATACCCCTGCTAAATTTGCTATATCTTTTATAGTTACCAATTAAATCCTCTCCCAAGTTTATTTAGTGTATTATTTTTAGGGTTACCGGTTATCCTTTTTTATAAATATACCATACTATATCCATTTAATGCAACATATTTTTATTTGTATATCATTTTGAAATCACTTTCCTAGATTATTCAACACAAAATAACAGCTATTACTATAGCATTTTCAATATTTTTGATGATTACTTAATATTTTTTCATTTTATTATTTTTTTATGATATACTTTTAACCTTATCATTTAAATATTCCTTTTCATTGGATTTTAAAAAAAGATTACCCTAAATTAGAGTAATCTTTTTTTGATATAAACTTTTCTAGAAAAAACATATTATGACCTATAGAATGTATTTGTATTTCAAAACATATACCAAATATTCTTTGTTTAAAGTTATTTCAGAACTCCCATATATTTTTTGAAGCTTTCTATGTATGCTTCTTGCTTCGAATCCAACTTTATCATATTTAAATACTCCACAATCCTCTAGGGCCTTTTTAAATATAATACCTACTTCATATCTTAAGATTTCATCTATATAAAAAGAGCTATTCTCTAATAGAGATAGCCCTCTTTTTATAGTTTAAAATAACTGTAAAAATCCGAAATAGATTTATATCGTTCTTCTCTATTTGGATTTATTGCCTTAACCACTATATGGTATAGTTCTTTAGAAGCTTCCCACTTTTCATATGAATGGTCTTTATCATCTCCAAGTATTCCAAAAATTAAAGCACCTAAATTAAATACATTAGTTTTCTCATCGATTGGTGAATTTAATATATACTCTTCAGGTGATTTAAATCTTTTTGAACCCCAAAAATCTTTTCCTATATCATTTATAGTTGGTTTTTTCCTAAAAAGATCTATATCGCATATTTTAGTTATATGATTATCAAAATCATACATAATACTTCCATCGTATAAATCTACTGCTACATATCCTAACTGTTCAACATTTAAAAGAAATTTAAATATTTCATTTATGGATTTAATTCGCTTATCTATTGGAAGTTTTTTATATCTATAGTAAGCTGATTTTGGATGTGTATACTTTGGATATTTATCAAAGTTCCAGTGTTCATGTAAATTTTCTCCTTCTATCCATTCAAATACTACTCCATATCCATTATCTGTTTCGAAGCTTTCTTTTAATTTTATTAACTGATCGCACTTAAGATCTTTATAAATATTGCTAGTTCTTTTTAAATTTTCTACAGCTGTATTTATATCTCTATCATAATTTAAAGTCTTAGCCCCAGCATATTTTATAAAAAGTTTATCAGATCCTCGCTTTACTCCAAAACATATATTCCCAGAATCTTGTTGGTCGAATACACGAAATACAGTTCCAAATTTTTTTAACCAATTAAAGTCATATTCTTCTCTCAGTTCAAAACAAACGCCATCTAATTCGTACTTAATAGTATTTTTCACCATTAATTTCCCCCTTACTTCAATCCTCTATACTTAATTAATTATTAATACTTAATATAACTTTAATTTCATCAACTATATCCTCTATACTCTTATTTGATGTATCAATTTTTATAGTATCCATCTTGTTGTATAATTCTAGTCTATCTAAACTTCTTTTTATATTATCCTCATATCTTAAACCAAGTTTAATATCTTTGTTTATTCTATTTATAAGATTTTCTTTAGAGCACATTAAAGTTATTTTATAAACATCAACACTAGAAGAATCTATTTTATTTAATATATCTTTCATTATATCCTCAGTATGTATCACCCAGTTAAATATAATATATTTAGATTTAGAATTTTTTATAAAATTATTTAGTATGTATGATATATTATCTAATACCATAAATTTATTTTCATCTGTAACTTCAAATGGGTTCATCATCCAGCAGTTATCTCCATCTAACCAAAATGAATTATCTAATTTTTTATACAATGCTTTACTTATGGTAGTTTTTCCAACTCCCATAACTCCATTTATAATGATTAACTTCTTTTCCATTAATTCTCCCCTTTAATCTATATATCTTATTTTTAATTTAATACTTAAGCTATCATAGTTATTATAAATTAATATCTATAATAAAAAAGGATTCTCCTAAAAATTAGGTAATCCTTTTTTACAATTAACAGTTATACTCTTCATTTGCAATATTCATTTTAGATATTATTTTAAAACATATAATTCCACCTACTATAATTCCTATTCCGCCTATAATTCCTATAGGCATAGGTCCTATAAATAAGTTAGGATTTTTTATGGCACTAAACATCATACCTATACCTGCAAATCCATTTACCATTGCATGCCCAATAGCTGCAGGTATGCAACTTTTAGTTTCTAAAGTTAAATATGCTAATAGTGAACCTACAAATATACAAAATATTATCATTGCCAATATTCCACCCCAAGGAGCTGTAGGATATGAAAGTCCATAGTTGTGACCCATAGCAATCATAGGAGCATGCCATATTCCCCAAATTATACCACTAATAAGAGTTGCTTTAATTGGAGAATATCTTTCTAAAAAATTTGGTAGTAAATAACCCCTCCAACCAAGTTCTTCTCCTAAACAAGGTATAAAATTTGCAATAGGAGCAATTAATATACCAGATGCCATTTGGAAAATTAACATAGATTTAATCTCACTATCACTAGGCACAGCCTGACCAAGAGTTGTTAATTGAGCTTTTGTATTATTTATCATATTGCTCATATTACCATCAAAATGTGCAGGGAATATTATAAAGTATACTATAGCCCCAAATACTATAAGTAAAATAGGTAAAAGCCATGCCATTAAATAGTACTTAATATTTTTTTTAAAATTAGGTTTTATCCATAATTCTTTAAATTTTTCCTTAGTTATTAATGTAGTTATTATAACTCCTATAGTAGGCACAAACATACACCCAGTTATTATAACTCTTGCATATGGATTTTGATATCCCCCATTAAACATCAACCCAAAAGTCATAATCCAAGTTAATAAAAAAGTTATTACAATAAAAATATTTACTTTCTTCATATTCCATCCCCCCCATAGATTCTAATTTAGGAACATATGTTATGCATAAACTATAACAGATATAAATATTACCTGCAATATATATAATTTTATAAAATATATATGATATATTGATTGCTATTTAAGTATAAATAAAAAGTACCTCGCAAAATACGAGATACTATATTATAAAATCTTCATCTTCTAGTTCTTCATATATACCCTTTTGATATCCATTGCCTTTAGTTGAAAAGAAATCATGTGATTTAGTTTCTGTGCTTAGACCATTTAATACAATAGGGTTAATCTCACTTACTTTATAATAATCCTCAAATCCTAGGTTTTCTAAAGCTCTGTTAGCATTATATTGTAAGAAATTTATAACTTCATCTATAAGTCCACTACCTTCATAAATCTTTTTAGTGTAATTTATTTCATTTTCCATAAGAGCTTCAAATATTTCATACATTTTAACTTTTAATTTAAATTTTTCATCTTCATTAAATGTATCATATATCTCTTGAGCTAAAAGACCTATATACTTACCATGGAGTGATTCATCTCTAAGTATAAGTGATATTATTTCTCCACTAGCTACCATTTTTCCTTGTCCTGCTAGATATAGTGGATAGAAAAATCCTGAGTAAAATAAAAAGCTTTCTAAAAATACACTCGTAACCATTGATAAGTATAAACTTCTTTGGTCTGTTGTATTTTCATATTGAGCTAATACTAAATCTGCTTTTCTTTGTAATGTAGGCTCACTTTCTATCCAATCAAATAATTCATCTATTTGAGTTGTAGTCAATAATGTCATAAATATAGAAGAATAACTTTTCGCATGTATTTCTTCCATAGTTCCCATAAAAGATAACACTGCTTTTCTTTGTAGATTATCAGTTAAGCTCATCATTGAAGGAACTCCGTTATTTCCTTGCTTTGTATCAAGCAGTGTAAGTCCTGCTAGTACTTTTTTATATAGTTCTTTTTCACTTTCTTTTAAATCATTCCAGGTTTTTAAATCTTTTGATACTGATATTTCTTCTGGTAGCCAAAATTGTTTTACATTTTGATCCCAAAACGCTTGCGTAAATCCATCATCTTCTTTGTTCCAGTTAACAGCTTTGTGTACTTTATTTAAATTAAATGTCATACTATTTTCCCCCTTATACTGAACACATTAGACATTCATTGTTATCTCTTGTCATTTTTGTTCTTGTGTAATACAAACTTTTTAAACCTTTTTTATATGCATATATATAATATCTTGCTATATCTCTAGTAGTTTTATCATCTGTTACAAATAGCGTCGTTGATATTCCTTGATCAACATGTTGTTGTACGGTTGCTACTACATCTATAACATTTTTCATATCCATCCTATATGCTGATTGATAATATAGCATATTTTCATTAGTTAAAAATGGCATAGGATATATTGTCGTTGAATCACCATAAGTTCTAACTTCTACAGGTTCCATAATAGGCATTATACTTGATGTTGCATTTTGAACATAACTTATGCTTTGTGTTGGTGCAATAGCTGTTAAATATGCATTATATATTCCATTTTCTTTTACTTTATTTAATAAATCAGCCCAATCTTTAGACGTTGGTATATCTATTCCTTCAAATAGTTTAGATACTTTATTGGTTTTTGGTAAATATGAATTATTATAATATTTTGAAAGTACACTACTAGCTTGTCCTTTAGCATATTCAGATTTTTCAAATCCATCAAAAGTAGTATTTTTTTCTATAGCTATTTCCATAGAAGCTTTAATCGCATAATATCTTATCATTGCAAAAAATACATTTGAAAAGTCTATAGCTTCTTCTGAAGTATATAAAATATTTTCTCTTACTAAATATCCGTGTAAGTTCATAGCCCCAAGCCCTATTGCATGAGAAGCATTATTCCCTTTTTTTATAGTAGGAACTTCTTTAATATCAGTTTTATCCGATACAAAAGATAATGCTCTTATAGCTGTATTTACTGTATTTTCAATATCTTTATTATCCATAACATTGGCTATATTTAATGAACCTAAATTACAACTTATGTCTTGCCCCCATAAGTTTTCGCCTCCATAACCTTTTATGTCTGATGGTGTTTGATATTGAAAAATCTCACAGCAAAGATTAGACATTTTAATATTTCCCACATCTTTTAAAACATGTTCCTTATTTGCAATATCAATAAATACTACATAAGGATATCCGCTTTCTTGTTGCATTTGTGCTATTTTAGTTAACATCTGTCTAGGGTTTATTTCCTTTTTTAGTATGTCTTCATCATTTTTTAACTTATCATACCAATCATCCATTTTTATATCATCTAAATGGACTTTATACTTTTTATATACTGAATGAGGATAAAAAGCATAAGCAATTTCATTTTTTTCTGCAAGTTCCATAAATTTATTAGGTATAATTGCTCCAAGTGATAAAGATGCTAATCTTATCTTTTCATCCGCATTTATCTTTTTGGTATCCATTAATATTTCAAAGTCTGGATGAAATACTGTTAAGTAAACTGCTCCTGCTCCTTGTCTTGCTCCCATTTGATTAAAATATGTGAAAGATTGTTCTAGCATTTTTGCAACACCTACTACTCCTCCAGCAGCTCCAGCTATGTCTTTTATTGGTTCTCCACTAGCTCTAAGCCTTGATAAGTTTAGAGCTACTCCTCCACCTATCTTAGATAAATGATTTGATGATGATATAGCATATGATATACCTTCTGTACTATCTTCTACTGATAGTAAAAAACAAGAAACCATTTCTCCTGCTCTTTTTCTACCTGCATTTAAAAATGTTGGTGTAGCTGGTTGAAACTCTTGTTTTATAAGTTTTTTAGATAAATTTAAAGCTAATTTTTTATCTCCATTACCTAATGCTAACGCTACAATTAGAACTTTATCATTATAATTTTCTAATATTTTTTTTCCATCATTAGTTTTTAAAGCATAGTTTTGATAAAATTTATTTGCACTCATATATGACTTAAACTTAAAGTTTTCTTTTTCTATATTGTTATAAATTTCTTTTATAAAATCTATAGAATATTTATCTATTACATCTTTTGAATAGTAGTCATTCTCTATTAAATAATTTAATCTAGTTTCTAGATTTTCAAATTTTTTCATTCTAGGATTTATATATTCTTCTAAGTAACTATTAAGAGCTTCTTTATCTTTTTCTAGTTGATATTTTCCTTGTTTATCTTTAATTATTACTTCATTATTGAGCTTAATATAATTCATTTTTTCCCACCTTTACAAAATAGATAAATAAATTCACTTTCAAAATACAATATGTAGTTATTTTTCCTTTTCCTTATACTACATATTGTATATACACCACTTTTAGAATTTTTAATCTACTATTTTTTTAAATTAATTTTTTAATTTTAATTTACTTAGCTATTTCAAGGTTTTTAGTTTTTTAAATTTTTCAAATAAATTTATTTGTTTACAAAAATCATATTTTGTATTATACTAACTTTTAGTGGGAACTTATGCTCAGACATAAGTATACGCTAGCCCATAAAAAACACCTATCTTTTGATAGGTGTTTTTTCGTTAACTAAAGAAATTTATAAATGTTACTATTGTTGGTATGGCTACTAAGTCTATTAAGAATGCCCCTACTAATGGAACTATCAAAAATGCTTTAGTTGAATTACCATATTTTGATGTTACTGAATTTATATTAGCTAATGCATTTGGCGTTGCACCTAATCCATGACCTAACATTCCTGAAACCATTATAGCTGCATCAAAGTCTTTCCCTAATACCCTAAATGCTATAAACACTCCATATAATGCTATAAATATAACTTGAGATGCTACTATTACTATCATAGGTCCTGCTAATCCTGACAGTTCCCATAATTTTATAGTCATTAACGCCATGGTTAAAAATATTCCTAAGCAAATATTACTTATTATATCAATTGAATACAAATCTAAATCAATTATTTTAAATCTATCATTTATATTTCTAAATATTACTGCTATAAACATAGCCCCAACATATCCTGGAAGCACTATTTTAGTTACAGATGAAAACCAAGTTCCAACTACACTTCCTACAGTCATACAAGATGCTATTACTGCTATTTGTACAATCATAGTATTTGAATTAAAAGAATCACTAAGTTTTATACCAGCTACGTCTTCTACTGAAACATTGTTATTAATTTCATTTTCATTTGGTGTTAATTTATATTTATCTATCAAATATCTGGATATAGGTCCACCTATAAGTCCTCCACACATTATACCAAATGTAGCAGCTGCCATACCTATTGTAATTGCGCCATTTACTCCTAAGGATTCTATCGTTGCACCAAAAGATGCTGCAGCTCCATGACCACCTTCCATAGAAACAGCCCCACACATTATACCTATTAAAGGATTTATATTTGTAATTTTAGCGCCTATAACTCCTATTAAATTTTGTGCTATTGAAAGTAATCCACATAAAATCCAATATATTATAAGTAGTTTACCTCCTTTTTTTAGCAAATTAAAGCTAGCTCCTAATCCTATTGTTGTAAAAAAAGCTATCATGAAAGGCGATTGAAGTGTTGTATCCATAGATATATTTAGCATATTAGAGGTTTTTAATATAAAAATAATAATTGCAAATAACAATCCTCCAATTACTGGTCCTGGTATGCAAAATTTTTCTAATAATTTTATTTTTCTTTTTAGAAAATTACCAAATAGTAAAAGTAAACTTCCTAATGCAACTGTAGCTATCATATCTAAATTTATATTATTTATTCCATCTATTATTTCAAATTCCATATACACTTCCCCTTTATTTTATAAATATTGAGCTTTATAAATATATACTCATCAAAATATAAAGTTAGAATCTAAAATTTATAAAATAAAAAATGCTTTGATTAACAAATTAGTCAACCAAAGCATTTTTAAATAATTATTTTTTAATTTTCATTACCAAACCTTCTATATCCATCATTCTATCGAGATAATACCATTTACATTCACTTTTAATTTTTGCATATCTATCTTTTTTATCATAATTAGAAGCTTTTTTAGTATAAAACTTATATTCTTTTTTCCCATCTTTTTTAGTTATAGTTTCATATCTTAAACTATCTAAAAATCTAGCTTCTAAGTATCCATATACTTGTACTCTTTTTATATCATAAAGATTTTTAACTAAGTATTTCTTAATAGGATGTTTTTTATCTTCTACTTCTAAGTTTAAATGTACACCTATATAGTAATTTTCTTTATTATTTGAATCAAATTCCTTTTTATCTATTATAAGTCTATTATGTATATCTTTATCTATACAAGTTTTTATACCTATTTTTTTACTTTTTAACACTTCAGGCTTAAGTCCTCTATATTTAAAGTAATTTAATACTCCACATTCTCCTATTTTTTGAGCAAATATCATCTGCTCTCCTATTTGCTTTTGTAATTTTTCATCTTTAATAGATGATGGAACTAGTTTTTTATAATCTTTAGATTCGTCTATACATTTTTTTGCATATTCTATACATTCTTTAACTTGATCATCTGTTAAACTAACAGATTTAGTTACTAGTTTATCAAATTTATGTTTTATATTAATGTTTTTTACATTTATTAAATATTTACTCTTTGCATTTATATATGTCACTTTTATTTCTCCTTAAAGTTTATTCTTAAAATTGCACACAATAATACATTACATTAAAATTATTTTATTTTCAAGAACTATGTTTATTTATGTTAACATATTTATATAGTAGTATTTTAGTTATTAGGAGGGATTTTATGACTTATTCATTAGTACTTTTAATGTTATTATCTCTAGTTATTCTTTTATATTTTACATATAAACCTCATAAAAATTTTAGAGGTATTTTTAAGACTATAACTAGTATACTCTTTGTAACTATAGCTATAAGTGGATATTTAGAAAAAAGTAGCAATTTTATTTATTTTATTTTTATTCTTTTAGGTCTTTTATTTTCTCTATTTGGAGATATATTTCTTATATTTAAAAATGAAGATAAAAATCATATAAGTAAATTTTTTATCTATGGTCTTTTAAGTTTTAGTCTAGCTCATGTATTTTTTTCACTAGGATTTATATATCTTAGTAACTTTGGCTTTGACACTATACTATTTACTTTTTTACTAGCATTTGTAGTTTTATTTATTTTAAAGTCTATAAAAAAACTTGATTTTAAAGATTCCTTTTATTATGTAGCTTTTTATTCAGTTGTAATTAGCTTTATGTTTATTCAATCTTTAAATTTATACTTTTCTAGCAACTTTTATAACCCTTATGTTATATGGATCACAATTGGTGCATTATTATTTGTTTTATCAGATTTAATATTATCATTTGACTACTTTTATAAAGATTGTCCTAAGTTTATAGCAGTTCTTAACCTTTTAATTTACTATATAGCACAATTGCTTATAGCTTTAAGTATCTTGTATATATAAAAAAAGCTTATTTGAAATAGATTATGTCTACTTCAAATAAGCTTTTTATCTTAAGACGTATGAAGTGAAATTTTTGGCTTGACTCCAACATTTAAAGATTTACAAGTCTTAGTATATAATAAACTTAAATTTGGTAAATTTTTATTCTTTAATTTATCAGTTGTAAAATCTGTAAATAATTTAAAATATAAAAATTTCCAACTACATATAAACAATAAAACTCCAACCAAATTGTCTATAAGTAGCCATTTATTATTAATTTTAATGCTATCTTCATATATCTTAGGCAAGCTTAATAAAGAGTCGTATACTTGTCTTCTTTCATAATTATTTATTGATATTTTCCCTAATTTATTTTGTATTTTCTCATCTAAACTTGCACTAGACTCCCAGTTGTAATATTTATACCCATTTACATAATATTTGATATTTCCATCATCTTTTTCTAATTGAGAATATAAATTGTCAGTTACTACTACAATCCATATCCCAATCCCTTTTGGAAGTATTTTACCATCTGCTATACCTTTTACTTTTAGATTATAAAGACCTATTTCAAAATTAGTAAATTTACTTATATTTTTCTTATATCTTTTATTATCAAATCTTGGTACTATTAATGTTTCATCGTTATTTAACTTAACCTTTCTTAAGTTTAACTTTTTTGCTACCTTATTAAATTCTGAGTTTTTTATTACATATTTTCCTTCATTATTTATATTTAATATTTCAAATGCAGTTTTATCATAATCGTATCCAGCTTTATTTAATGTATTTTCTATAACTTCTACTTGTTGTTTTTTCACGTAATTATAATTTGAAGATATATAGTTTAATACAAATGGATAATCAGCTTTTTTTACTTCCAGTTTATTAGCTAACACTATATGTAATATAATTACACATCCTAAGCTTGCCACTAAAAGAGTACTAGTTAAAAATAACAATTTTAAGTTTTCTTTTGATATATTATTTATTTTTAACATTTCCATATTTATCTGCTACCTTTCCTTTTGTTTATGTAATAATAATATATCAATTCTATTTTTTTTAGTATTTATCTAGATTACATTAAAGTTACTTTTTTGTAAGATAAAATACATAAATAAAAAAACTTCTTTAAAATATACTATAGACATTTTCTAAAGAAGTTTTTATTAACTTTTATTATTAATTAATTTTATAATTAACTATTTTCGAAAAATTCTTTAGCATATACTACCTTTCCAGATACATCTTTAAGTGCATTTTCTTCAAATTCTATTGCCATAAAGTTTGAACTTAAAACCTCAAAAGGTGCTTTTATTCCAAAGTTTAGAGCCTATTTTATTAAAAATAAATTATATCTATATCTTCTATATTTTTTCTAATATTTATATTCATATAATTTTTAATCCCTATAAAAATAAAAAAATATTACATAGAGTATTTCAGATTCAACCTACTTATGTAATATTTTTTTATTGGATTTTTTATTTATAATTTAATTTTATACAACTTGTTTTTTACCAATTCTATTAATAAAGTACAGTACTATTGGTATACTAATAATCCCTATTGTAACTATTACATTTAAATATAAAACTGGCTTTCCAAATATGTTATATGTACTTATACTTCCAAACATACTTATTGGTCCTATTAAATTTTCTATATTTAGTTCTGCGAAAATCTTAGTTAAATTATATGTTGGCATAAATCTACCTATAAATTCTGGACCTAATAACATAGCTACACTTACTGCAAAAGATATCATATTATTTTTACTTATTAATGATACTAACATAATTAATAATGTAAATAATACAGTACCTATAAAACTTACTATCAATCCATAAACATAGAAAGTTCCTATATTCATAGTATATGGAGTTCTTACATAAGATGCTAAAAAGCTCATCGGTACATCCCACCCCTTAAATCCATGCATTGCAAGTATTATCACCTGTATTCCGTTCATAATTAAAAATACAAATGTAGAAAATATCAAACCTGTTATTATCTTAGCAGTAGTTAATTTTTTTTGCCCATTTTTAGAACTTAATACTATTGATGCCGTATTACTTTGATATTCATTACTAAATATGGTACATATAGAAACAAGTATTAATATAGATATCCACATACAATTCATATTAAAATTTGTTGCCTCTCTCCATCCAAACTTAAAGTAATATTTCGGAGTTTCTTTTTTAGATACTAAGTCATGTATATATTTTAATTCTTTATATTGGTAACTATTAGTATCTCCTTCTTTTTCTAATCTTTTTAGCTCTTTTTTCATATCATCAAATTTATAAAGTTTTCCATTTATCATATATTCAGGATTGATCCATATTAAATAATCTGTCATACCAAAAGCTTTTACTTTTTCTTTGTCACTCAGCATCTTTCCATTATTATATTTTGTAAGTAAATCACCGCATTGTTTTTTAAATATATCATGTTTCTTCTCTGTTATGATTTTACCTTCATATTCTTTACCTATTTTCTGTATACTGGAGTAGCTTAATCCCTTTGACCTTATATCTAAATAGCTTGTTACTGTATTTGATAAAGACGCTACTATACATCCAACTAATAATACTAATACTATTTTTTTTGAAAAAATCTTATACAACTCAAATTTAACTAAATCTTTCATATTTATCCCCCTTTATAAGTCAGTACTAATCTCAAAGTAATATAAAAATAAATCTTCTAAATTAGGTGATTCTTCTATAACTTCAATTCCATCTATTAATGGATATTCATCTCCTACAACTCTAACTACAATATGCTCATCATCTCTTATAATATTAGAAACTTTAAATTTACTTTGTACTTTATGTAATAAATCCTCCTTTATCTTTAAACTATGTACTTTTCCTCTAATACTATTTAATATTTCAACTGGAGTAGCTTTTTCAACCAACTCTCCATTTCTCATTATCAATATTTCATTTGCTATAAATTCTACATCAGATACTATATGCGTTGATAGTATTACAATCTTATCTCTTGATATCTCTGATATTAAGTTTTTAAATCTTATTCTTTCATTAGGATCAAGCCCTGCTGTTGGCTCGTCTAATATTAATATCTTTGGATCATTTAAAAGAGCTTGAGCTATACCTAACCTTTGTTTCATTCCACCAGAAAACTTACCTATTTTTCTTTTTCTATCTTTTTCTAAATTTACAAACTTTAAAAGTTCATCAATCTTAACACTAGCTTCTTCTCTATCTATTCCTTTTAATGTTGCTACATATTCTAAGAACTTTTGTGCTGTAAAACTTTTATAAAATCCCACATCTTGTGGTAAATAACCTAAAACATCTCTATAATCTGCTCCTAGTTCAGTTTTACTTTTTCCATTTAAATAAACCTCTCCACTAGTAGCATTTGAAACATCTGCAATTATTCTCATAAGTGAAGTTTTTCCTGCTCCATTAGGTCCTAATAATCCATATATTCCATTAGTTAAAGTTACATTAAAATCATTTACTGCAACCTTATCTTTAAATGATTTTGTTATATTTTTTAAAGTTAATTCCATATCTTTTCTCCCCTAAAAATCAAATTTCTTATACTCTGTAAAATTTATACTTTTTTTATAAAATACTTTTAACGAAATTATAGTTAATACCCCTAGTATTGCTACTATTGCAAATAGCTTTAAGTTACTTACATTTGCAATATTTTTAAAAGTATTACTATCTACCATGTTCGAACATATTATCCATATTCCAGTTGATAATGCTATACTGTTCATGCTTCTATATATAGATGCTGTTAATAATGAAACAGTAGATATAAAACAAATTGGTATTAAGCTTGTATTTATTAATTTTAATAAATTAACTTCTGAGTAAGTATTTGATAATATAAAACTAACAAACAAACTTATAGCTATTGAAGTAATACCTATTATTGTTAATTTAGCAAATACTATTTCTCTAAAAGAAAATTTATAGCTAAGTTCTAGTTCCCAAACTCCTTCTTCTTTTCCTCTTAAAATTTCTACAAACCCTAGTAGTACTGGTATAGGTGAAATTGTATAAGAATATACATATGGATTTAAATTATATTTTATAGTTCCAATCAATCCCCCTAAAGTAAGTATTAATGATACTATAATATACATTTTATTAAACACCATAAATTGTATTTTCATTAATTCTATATTTGTCTTTATTTTATTTACTAAGTATGTATTTTTATTTACTACTAAATCTTCACTTGTACTTTGTGGCATGTAGTTTATTAATGTTTCTATAGTTAAATCAATTTTTTCTTCATCAACTGTTTTTACAACATAACTATCTAAAAAGTTTTCTATATCCAATAAATCTTCTTCTAATAGATTTTCAAATTCATAATCATTTATATCATCACATCTCATGTTGTTTATTTTTGATGGTGTTTTTTTCATAGTTATCACCTCCAAGTAATCTTTTTAAGTTTTTAACACCATTAAATAATCTTGATTTTATGGTGTTTTCATTTTCTCCTGTAATATAACTTATTTCTTTGATTTTTAAATCATTGTAATATTTTAATATAACTGCTTCTCTTTGAAGCTTAGGTAAATTTCCAATAGCTTCTTTTATCTTAATTGCCTCTTCCTTTTTCGATAAAATATCTACTACGTTAGTTCTATCTTCTATTTCCTGATTAGATATATCATAGCTTTGTGTCCTTTGTTTATAAGTCTTACTTCTGAAGTAATCCTTTGTCGTATTTACAGCAATTTTTAATAGCCAACTTTTAAATTTCCCATTTTCTATTTGATATTTATCTATATTTTTCATCATTTTTATAAATACATCTTGGGTTATATCATAGGCTATATTATAATCACTAGTATTTCTGTAAATAAAGCTATGTACTAAATCGTAATATCTTTTAACTAAAATCTCCATTGCACTTTCATTACCTTGTAATAATTCCTTTATTAACTTTTCATCTGTTTGTGCCAATTTATTTCCCTCCTTTCACTTATATAACGAGGTTAACTTATAAAAAATTTTATTTTATCTATTTTATTTTACCAAATTTTTACTGACATTATTTTTCCCATAGTAATTTAGCGAAGTATTTATTAAATAAGATGTATTAACTATAAATTTGAATTAATATTTATTTTAGGGAGGGAATTTTTATGAATAATAATGAAAAGTATCAGAGCAATAATAAAGTTGTAGTTCAAAAGTCAGTAAAGTCAGGGCTTTCTTTTGGAGCTGGTCTAGCAATGGTCATTTCTTATTCGGCATGGAAGTCAATACCTTGGGCTATATTTCACGGTATATTAAGTTGGATTTATGTAATTTATTACTGGATTAAATATACATAATTTTAAATAAAAAAGCCACAATCTAATTTAGATTAGTGGCTTTTTTATTTCTATATTTATTAATTTTTTAATTATAATTTTCTATAAGATACTTCATAGTTTGTTTATCCATAGCACCTGGAACATATTGAGTTATATAACCTTCTTTGTCTATTATAAAAGTCGTTGGATATGCACTTATTCCATATTGATAAGCTAATTCTCCATTATTATCCATAACTACAGGAAAAGTATATTTCTCTTGTTGTAAAAATTCTATAATATCTTCTTTAGATCCTTCACGATCTAAATTTGGTGATGCTACTCCTAGTATTACTACATCTTTATTATTTTTATTGTATTCTTTGTATAATTGTTCTATATATGGCATTTCTGCTTTACATGGAGGACACCATGTTGCCCAGAAATTTAAAAATACAGTTTTACCTTTGTAATCACTTAGTTTATGTTCCTTACCATTTTGATCATATAAAGTAAAATCTATAGACATTATTTTTTCATTTTTATTTTCTTTATCTATACTTTGGCTATTTGAATTAGAATTATTAGAATCATTTAAGTGTTTGTATACACCAAAAGAGCCATTTATAAACATAATTAATCCTGATAATATAAGTATAATCCCACCTATCTTTTTTATTAATCCCATATAATTTTTCATTTTATCAAATGTTTTAAATAATTTATTATAAAATAATGATGCTAGTATAAATGGTAATATGAATCCAATTGTATAAACTAGCATAAGTAAATTTGACGTTCCTATATTATCAGCACTTGATGACATAATAAGTACAGATGTTAGTATAGGTCCTATACAAGGTGTCCATCCAAAGCTAAATGTAAATCCAAATAAAAATGCAGATATAGGATTTATTTGCTTAGTATTTATATTAAATCTTTTTTCTCTATTTAATAAGGAAGATTTTATTACTCCCATATAAAATAGTCCCATAAAAATTATTATTAATCCACCAAAAATCATTATTAAATCTTTATTAGTATCAAAAAATGATTTTAAAGCATTTACTGATGATCCTAATATAAAAAATGTTAAAGATATACCTAATGCAAAAAACAAAGTATTTTTAAATAATAAACTATGTATAAAATTACTTTTATCTTCTTTCAAACTTTCAATACTACTATTTGATAATATACTTAAGTATATCGGTAATATAGGTAATATACATGGTGAAAAAAATGATAATACCCCTTCTACAAAAACTACAATCAAGTTTAGTTTTTCCATAATCCCCCGTTAATCAAAAACTTTAATTTAGTTTTGATAACATACTCCTCTCTTATTAATTTTAATTTTCTTAAGTTAAATTTCTAATATTAAAACACATGTATTATTAATAATTGTATCAATATTTATGAATTTTTTAATAGGTTACTTTATAGTAACTTTATTATTTTTTTAATTCAAATCCTCCATCAAGTGTTATCTTTGCTGATATTGTACTTTTTGATTTTATTTTTTTTATATCTATATTAGGTTGTGTTCTAGCATTTAATGGGTATTTATTATCTTTAAATTTAAGTATTGTATTATATTGATTTTCTATACCATCTCCACTTATATTTACAATAATATCATTGTATCCATTAGTTTTATGTTCACTTATAACTATTGGTACATTTACTAAGTTCGTTTGTGATATTAATTTATACTTATTATTATTTTCTTTAAATATCAACATAGTTCCTTCTTTTATATTACCAAAATCAGGTCCCCAAAGATAAGCAATTGTTTCATCTTTATTGTCATTATTTAAATCTTTATAAAAATACATATATCTATTATCATCATTTTGTTGTACTTTTGTTTCTTTTAATATAGCATTTACTAACTCTTTATTAGATTTACTGCTGTCTTTATTTTTATACTGGCTACAACCTATACTTAACATAGATGCACATATTAAAACTAGTATACTTGTTTTTTTCATACTACACCTCTTTTATTTCATTATATATAAATTATTCCCTAATATATTTAAATAATTTCAAATTTGTTTTTATAAATAAAAAAAACTGATATAGGATAAATATATCCCATATCAGTTTTAGTTTTTATAATCCAGATTCTTTAAATTTATTATTCATAAACTCAGTCATATTATGGAAAACTCTTTTAAATATTACTAATAATAAAAATACTATAAAGAATATAGCTAACATAACTAAATCATGATGAACTGCAGTCATGCTAGGTCCTGCTATAGCTTCTCTAAATCCATCTATCGCATAAGTAAATGGCCAAAATGGTTGTAATACTTCAAAGATTTTAGGGTTGGTTTGTATAGGATATATTCCTCCAGACCCAGCAATTTGAAATACCATAATAACTATCGCAATAGCCTTACCCACATTTCCAAATAAAGAAACTAATGTAAATATTATTGTTGTAAATAATATTGAAGATACTATTGTAAATATATATAAAAGTGGTACGCTTACAGGAGCTTGAAATATAAATATATCCCCTGTTGCAATTATTAATGATTGTATCAATGATACCGTCATAAATGTAAGCATCTTTCCAAAGTGTTTTTGAAGTAAATTTGTTCTTTCACCTTCTAATTCTTCACACTCTGTAGTAAGTATAGATGTTGATAAAAGCGCTCCTACCCATATAGCAAGTACTGAGTAAAATGGCATTAATGCAACTCCAAATATTCCTGCTTTATAAAGTTCTACTGTTTTTACTTCAACAGGTGATGATATAAATGACGCTATCTCTTTTGAATTTTTATTAAGCGTTTGAATTATCTTATCTAAATTTTTATCTGTTAATACTTTTGTTTTTTCTATTAATTTGTCTAAATCTTTTTCAAATTTATCAAGTTCTTTAGATATATGATTTGCTTGTTTTACAGCAACATCACTACTTGATATACCATAATTAGAAAGTGCATTTAACTGTGGTACTATAACATTTATACTTGCTAATACATTGTTAATATTATCAGAACTAGAATTCATAGCATTGCCTACACTATTTAAAACATTAGATATATCAGTTGAAAAGCTACTGCTTATTAAATTTAATTTATTATTAAATGAACTTGATAAATCAGATAAAGAGTTAAGTTGTTCATTTATTTGATCTTTAGTTGCTCCATTTTGTATTAATGATTTTATATTTTCTAACTTATCACTTTCTGAAGAAAGTACAGTTTTTAAATCATTAAGTGAGCTAATTATATTTTCTACTTTATTACTTTGATGTATATTATTTAATTTTTCTAATCCACTTAAAAGTTTATCTATAGATGTATTAGAAGATGAAATTAATTTTTGCGTAGAATCTATAGTTTTATTTATTTCTTCATTAGAAACACTATCGTTTATATTTTTTAAATTATTAATTTCATTTTGAAGTTTACTATTTATATCATTTATAGAAACCATGCTACTATTTAAATTTTGTGTGGCATTATTTACATTATCTTGTGAAGCTGTAATTAAACCTTTACTATTATTTACTACATCTTGAAGGTCCTTTACTTCTTTCGTAATTTTAGGAAGATTTCCTTTACTATCATTTAAATACTTTTTAAGTGTATCTGCATGAGTGTTTGCTTGTTTTACATAATCATTTATTTTTTCTAAATTATTATATGTACTGTCTAATGCATCTTTTAATTGTATTATTTGTGGTTTATTATCTTCTAATTTAACGCCTAGTGAAGATAAAAATTCAAAAGCTTCTTTATTTACTGTGTCTACAAAGTTTGCTTTTACCTCTTCTACTAATTTATCCTTTGCAACATCTGTTATTTTAGTAGCTATTGCATTTACTTTTTCATTAGCTTTATATATTATATTGGGCTTTTGTGGGTCTGAAGTTGTAAGTGTTGATAAATCTTTTGAAAAATCACTTGGTATTTCTATTAAAGCATAAAATTTACCTTCATTTAATTGATAATTACCTTGCCAATCATCTACAAACTTCCATCCTATACTATGATTTTTCTTAAGTTGATCTACAATCTCATTTCCTACATTTACAAATTTTCCTCCAACAGAAGCTCCTTCATCTTTATTAACTACAGCTACCGGAAGATTTCCTGTGTTTACATATGGATTCCAACAGGCTTTTATATTAACCCATGCATATAAAGAAGGTATTAAACAAAGCCCACCTATTATTATAAAGGCTGCTGGAATAGTTACTATGTGTTTTAAATCTCTTAAATAAATTTTAAAAACTTTCTTCATATCCTCACCTCTATAATTACTCTGACAATCCAGATTCTTCAAATTCTTTTTCAAATTTTCTAACAGCACTATTAAGTCTTTCTTTTAAGAAATAGCCTATAAGTATTGTTATAATCGCAAATCCTGTTAATACAACAACATTAAACATAACTGTACTTAAAAGTGGTCCCGCTATTGCTTCCCTTAAGTTGCTTAGTGTATATGTAAAAGGGAAAAATGGTTGAAGTATTCTAAATATTAAAGGGTCTACTTGTATTGGGTAAGTTCCCCCAGATCCTGCTATCTGAATAACCATAAGAACTATACCTATAGCTTTTCCTATATTTCCAAATAGTGATACTAAGTTATATAAGATAACAGTAAATACTGCTGAAGAAAATACTGTTGTAAATATAAATAACATTAAGTTTTCAGTTTGAACTCCAAGTACAAACTTATCACCTATGCCTACTATAAATCCTTGTATCATTGCAAAGAATACAAATGTTATCATTTTACCAATATATTTTTCTTTTATTGTCAATTCATTAAACTTTTCTGCTTCAGTTGTTAAAAGTGACGTAAGTACTAATCCTCCAACCCATAAAGCAAGTGTTGTATATATAGGTGCCATACCAGAACCGTAATTTGCTATTGGATAAATTGGTTCTGATTTTATGTTAAATGGATTAGATATGTAATTTCCCATAACTTGTGGTTTACTTTGAAGTATTCCTATTATGGCATCTAAATCATTGTCATTAACTTTTTTTAGCTCTGTACTTAATAAATGTATTGTATCTTTAAACTGATTTAATTTAGAATCTAAATCCTTAGACATTTGTGCTGTTAAATTACTTCCTTTTGATGCATATCCTAACATGTCATTAACAGCTTGTACTAATCCTTTAGAACTATCTACTAATTTAGATGCATCAGATGTTGCTGTTACTAAACTATCTGCTGTTTTGTTTAGTTCAGGTCTAACATTTGAATCATATAAATTTATAGAATTATTAACTTTGTTAGATAAATCATTCGCAGTAGAGTTTATAGAGTCTATTGTACTTTTTATAGATTCTTTAGAATCATTTAATTGATCTTTAAGTGAATCTAATCTATCTTGTTCTGAGCTAATTCCAGTTTTTATTTTGTTTAAACTCTCAATTAATTTATCTATATTTTCATTAGGCTTAACTTTATTAAAATCACTTAAATACTTAATAATAGAATCTATTTGAGATTTACTACTATTTATCTGATTTTTAATTTGAGATATAGCTGATTCTATTGTTTCTTTTGATATAGAATCTGAATTATTTAAATTATTTACTATATCTTTTATTTGATCATTTTGACTATTAATTTGGTTTAAAGTTGATTTAATATTATCAAGTGATCCATTTAAATTATTTTTTATGTTGCTTATATTCTCACTAGTGTTTAAGTTGCTATTAGATACTGCACTTATTCCATTTGTTACTTGTGGAAGAGTACTTTGTATACTTTTTAAAAATTCAGTCAAGTTTTTAGAATTATTATTAACACTATCAAGTGCAAAGTTTATAAGACCCATATGCTCATCAAGTTGTATTATAGCTTTTTTAAGTTCTATTATCTTATCTTTACTATCATCAATATCTTTCCCATACTTATTTAATGATGAGAAGATAGTTTTATTGACAGTAGCTATAAAGTTTGAGTTGATTTGATTTACAAGAGTTTCTTCTGCAACTTCTGTTATTTTCCCAGCAACTGGATTCGATTTTGTATCAACCTTATAAACGATAGTTGGCTTTATAGGTTTTCCAGTTTTAACACTAGTTAAATCCTTTGAAAAGTTGCTAGGTATTTCAATCATAGCGTAATAAGTTCCATCTAAAACTCCTGCGTTACCTTGTTTAGAGTTTACAAACTTCCATCCAATTGATTTGTTCTTTTTAAGTTCTTTAATAACACCATTTCCTATGTTTATGTTTTTGCCATCTAATTTTGCACCTTTATCATTATTTACTATGGCAATTGGCACTGTGCTAGTATTCTCGTAAGGATTCCAACAAGCTTTTATATTTATCCAAGCATAAAGAGATGGTATAAAGCATAAACCCGTTACTATTATTAAAGCTATTGGGTTTTTTATTAGATTTTTTATATCTCTTTTGAAAACCTTAATTGCATTTTTCATAATTACCTCCATTTCTCTGACATTCGTTAGAAATCTAAGCATCAATGTATACATTATAACATTTTTTTACATATAATTTAATATTTAATATAATGTGTTTCAGTTCTGAATATTTAGTATTTTAAAACAAAAAGGACAGGTTATTAATAACCTGTCCTTTTTATATTTTAACTTTATAATTATAATGTATAAATATCTGAAAATTCTACATTCATCATATTTATCTTACTTAAACACTTAGGCGATTCACATAAGTTTAAATTTTCATCTTCCACTAAATGATCTGGTAAAGTAATTATAAATTCACTACCTTCTCCCAATACACTATTTACATGTATACTTCCTCCATGCATTTCAACTAAAGATTTAACTAATGTAAGTCCTATCCCACTGCCTTCTTTTTCTCTTTTTAATTTATCTTTTACCTGTTCAAATCTTTTGAATATGCTTTCTAACTTTCCTTTAGGTATACCTATACCACTATCTTTAACGCTTATTTTTATATTATCATTACAATTTACAGTTACTTCTATTTTTCCACCTGGATTGTTAAATTTTATAGCATTAGATATTAAATTTAACATAATTCTTTCCATATTATCTTGATCAAAGCTAATTATCTTTTCTTCTACATTTGTATCAAATATTATACTTAATTTATTAGACTCTACAAATTCAAAAACAGATAAACATATATTTTCAATACAACTTATAATATCCTTATTTTTAGGTGCATAAGCAAAGCACCCTGCATCTAATCTTGTAGTATCAATTAAATTATTTACAACTTTAACAAACGATTTGTATTTTGCCCAACTATTCTTAAATATTTTTTAAAATATTCAAAATTTCCATCATCTAACTTATCCATTCTTAAATAAAGAACTTGAAGTGAGCTTGCTATTACATTTATAGGTGTTCTAAGTTCATGAGATAAATTAGCAAAAAAATCCATCCTTAATTTTTCTAACTCTAATTCTAGCTTCTTATTTTGAGTAATATCACTTAGTATGCCTATTTTTTTCACTACATTACCATTTTCATCTAATAAAGGTACAAATTTAGCAAATATCCATTGTTCTTCTTTTCCTTTTCTTTTTATTTTAAATGTAAAGCTATAACTCTCTTTAAATTCATAGTTTTTAGGCATTGTTTCAAATTCAATTTGATGCCCATTTTTACGCCATTTTTCTACATCGTTATACGTTTCTCCTAATTGAGTTCCAAATACTTTTCAAAAGAAGGACTTATATATTGAGTCTTTTCTTTATCAATTATAATAATAGAATCTTCTATGTTATTAGCAATCTCTAAAAATATTTTCTCATTTTTTTCTATATTTTTAAATAATTTAACTTTATTAGTCATCTCTATAGATATACCTATAGTACCTAAAATTGTATCATTATAATATTCAGTAAATGGCCATTTAATAGTTTGGAAATATCCAATTTTATTAAAATTTGAGTTTATAAAATCTTCATATGTATTTAGTTTATTATTTTTGATGATATCGTTATCTTGAATGGTAAATTCCTTTGCAAAATTTTTAGGCATTATATCATAATCAGTTTTTCCTATTACTTCATTATAAGTTTTACTGAAAAATTCCAAAAACTTTTCATTCACGTCTACATATACACCATCTCTATCTTTAATCCAAGTCATATATGACGATTTTTTTAATAATGAAGGTAATTTAAGATACTTATTTCTAATTTTATTAAATATTATATGAAATTCATAATCTTCAACACGATAAATATCTATGCTAAAATGTGTATTTATCTTTTCTACATATACTTTTTTTGTATATTTTTCACTTTCATTTGCTTCTATAAATATTTTTTCCCATTCTAGTTTCTCTTGTCTTGGCATGCAATTTAATATGTATTTATTGATTGTATTTTCATCATGGTTTCCAAAAAATTTTTCATATGACTTATTAAAATCTCTAACTTCTACTCCTGTATATCTACCTTTATTATCATTTATTACTTTTATATACATATAACCCATAGGGCTATCTTCTATAATTTCTCTATATATCTGATTCATTATTGCCCCCCTGATAAAAAAGTGTCCATTATAATAATATATACTTTTTTATCAGGTTTCAAGTAAATGATTTATTTTATATAAAATTTTGTCAAAATTCTTTATTTTTGTATTGTTTTTTTAATTTATATTTATATTTATAATCATTTTATTTTTAGTTCTATTAGGATTTTTTGAAATTATAAAAAATTTAATGATTCATAACATATTCTAAAAATTTTGTTTCTTTATTTATCTCTTCACTTAAAATTTTAAAATTTTTGTTTTTATAAAAAGCAAATGCATTTTCATTATCTTTATATACAGATAAACTTAAATTCCCATAAATACTAATTGCATAATCTATTAATTTACTTCCTATTCCCATTCCTTGACTATTAACATCAACAAATAATGCACCTATAAAATCATTATTTATAATAGATATAAATCCTTTTATCCTACCATTATCTTCATATACAAAAGTATCTGATATAGGAATATAAATATTTTTAACATTGTTATAATTTTTTCTCCAGTAATTTTCATCTATAAAATTATGAGCTTTTATAGTACTTTTTAGCCAAATATCCATTATTATATTTATATCTTTATTTTCTAACTTTCTTATCATTTAATGCTCTCTCCTAGTTTAAATAATATTTAATATATTATAACATTTTTTATTTTATTAAATAAAACAATATCTCTTAAGATATGGTTTTTATATTGATATTTTATTTTGCATATTTAAAAATTGCATCTCTTAAAGTCTGTGCTGCTTTTGGTCCTTTTTTATCATTGTAATATTTTTTAAATCTTTCATCATCTACATACATTTGAGCTAATCCTTTATGTGATTCATTAGAATCTGTCGGCCATGAATAACATAACCACTCTTTATGTTTTTCATATACTTTTTTAGCAACATTACTTTCTAAATCTTGAGTTTTTATAAGTTCTTCTAAAGCTTCAAACATGTCTTCTTCTATTTGTTGCATATTTGAAAATTCTTTTTCGCTTAAGTTTAAAAACTTCTTATTTGATTTTTCAATAGTTTCTTTCCCGTACTTTTCTCTTATTTCTTTTCCGTGTTTAGCTTCGTTTTCTTCTAATTTTTCTTTTTTAAATCCTTCAAACTTTTCTTTATTTGACATATCTATTTCTCCTTTATTATACGCTAATGTTTTTTCAACAGTTAATATAAGCTTATTAAGTTGGTCACGTCTAGAGATAAGTTTTTTATAATGCTCTTTAAGTGCATTATTTATATCAAAATTTGGATTTGAAATTAATTCTCGTATATCTTCTAGCTTCATATCCATAGACTTATAAAATAGTATTTGTTGTAATAAGTCTACTTCTTTTTGGCCATATATACGATACCCTGATGAATTTATACGACATGGTTTTAGCAAGTTAATCTCATCATAATATCTAAGAGTTCGTGCACTAACTCCTGCTATTTCAGATAATTTCTTTATTGTATATTCCATTTTAACTACCTCCTGACAATTTAATAATAAAGGATTACGTTGGGTAAAGGTCAATAGTAAATTTTCTATTATAAGTTTATAATTTTCTACTTATGATTTCAACTTACTTAATTTTTTGTATGTAACTAATAAAGGTTATATGTCATATAATTAACTATCACTTAAAAGGGGGATAAGCATAATGATATTAACAGGAGCCCATTACATTTACATTTTCTTTATCTTAATAATATTAATTGCTATGATAATGAAAAAAGACACAATCGTACCTTGTATGCTTGGTGTATTTTGTCTAGCTTTATTTTACACTAATAATTTAGCTAAATCAGTTGGAGCTATTTTTGATGGTTTAATAATATCTTTAGGGGAATTAGGTCCTATTATAATGATAATTGCTATGATGGTGTCATTATCAAAAGCCTTGGAAGATAATTATGCTATAGAGTATATGGTTAAACCATTTTTAAAAGTAATCAAAAATGAAACGACTGCATTTTTTACAGTTGGTATATCTATGACAATACTTTCTTGGTTTTTCTGGCCTAGCCCAGCAGTAGCTTTAGTTGGTTCAATATTTTTGCCTATAGCTGTAAGATCTGGCCTTCCTAATATTGGTGTTGCCATAGCTCTTAATTTATTTGGTCATGGATTTGCGCTTTCAACTGATTTTATAATTCAAGGTGCACCTAGTATAACTTCTGGAGCTGCTGGTTTAAAAGTATCTGATGTAATAAATAATGGTATGATTTTATTTTGGGTTATGTCTATAGTTACCATAGGTGTAGCTTTTTATATGCTAAAAAAAGATATCAAAAAAGGATTGTTTAAAAATGAAATAAGTAAAAGTAAAGAAATAAACATAAAAACATTTAACATTAAAGCAAAAATAGCTACATTTTTAGTATTAATTTTATTTTTATTAGATATAATTGCTATGTTAGTTTTTGAGTTAAAAGGTTCAAATGCAACTGCACTGCTTGGAGGAACAGCTATATTTTTATTAATTATTATAAATATAATAAACCACGGTAAAAATAGTTTAGATAAAATATGTGAAAATATAACTGATGGATTTTTATTTGGAATGAGAATATTTGCAGTAATTATTCCAATAGGTGCATTTTTCTATATGGGTGAAGTTGCTCCTTTAACTAACCTTTTAGGAGATGTACTTCCTCAAGCTTCACAAGGTTTGTTATCTGATATAGGTGTTGCTTTATCTGAAGCTATCCCATTAAATAAATATATCGTTTGTGGTATTGAGACTATAGTAGGTTGTATAACTGGTTTAGATGGATCTGGATTTTCAGGAATGGCTTTAGCTGGTTCTACTGCTTCAGTATTTGGTAATGCTGTAGATGTTAATGTTGGAACTTTAGCTGCTCTTGGTCAAATTGGTGCTATATGGACAGGTGGAGGTTGTTTAGTTCCGTGGGCTGTTATTTCTTCATCAGCTATATGTGGTGTTGACCCTATAGAACTAGCAAAGAGAAATTTGATTCCTGTTGGAACTGGCTTAATTGTTACTACTATAGTTGCTATGTTTATTATATAAAAAAACTCTTATATCAAAAGATATGAGAGTTTTTTACATATTGGTTGCAAAGGCAGGACTCGAACCTGCAACATTTGAGTTACGAGCCCAACGAACTGCCAACTGCTCCACTCTTCGATGTTATTTTTCTTATTTTAAATTAATTTGAAAGTTATAAGTATACTTGACAATATAAAAAAAAAGATTTATTATGTTAATAGTTAAATCTATTAAATATATTAACAATAGAAAAAGGTGATGATCAATGAAAAAAAATATTAACTTGATCGGGCAATTTAAATCCGATTGGATTAGGTATAGCGACTACGAAATAAAAGAAAATAAAAAAGGAAAAAAATATATTTGCCCAATTGAATCTTCTTACTTTACTATGTATAATCCTTTTGATAATGCAAATGAATTAGTTTTTGACTTAATAAAATTAGGTGATTTTGCATTAGATAAATCTATTGAAAAAAGTACTATTGAAAATAAATTAATAGTATTTGCAAAAAAATATGGTTTATTAGGTTTAATAGCTTCTAGTGTTTACAATAGAAACATAATAGGTGAAGAAAAGGTACTTTTTGTAGAAAACAACTGTATAAAAAAAGAAGGTATTATGGACGTAGATAAATACCTTGATTTATTCTTACCATTTTGTGAAGAAGAAGAATTATATATTAGAAAAATGGGTAAACACTTAACAGTACATAAGTTAGAAGATTCTCCTAAATTTTATGGTAAAAGACCACTTATATTAGACCTTGTATTTTCAAGATTTTACTGTGAAGAAGTAGATTGGATTTTAGATTTTGCGAAAAATATCTCTACACATATTAACCAACTACTTATATACAAAAACGCTAACTTAACAGAAGCTGTTACTATTATGGCGGGTAAATTTAAAGCAGAAAAAATAGGAATAACTATAGGAGTATTAGATAAGCCAATTATTGAATGGGAATTTGATTCGCTTAAAACTACTATAGAAACTATATATGCTTTTGCAGTGACTGATGAAAATAATATATTAACTAGATGTGAATATTGTAAAAGTGCTTTTATAGCTAAAAGTGAAAGAGAAAAATATTGTACTCCTTCTTGTAGAAATTGTTCTAACGTTATTAAAAGTAGAAATAAGAAAAAAGCTTTAGAAAATAAAAAAGCTAATGATAATAAAGTAGGTGATGAAAAAATGAGTAATAAAGAAAAAAGAAAAAAAGAATTTGTTATGGAATATAAAGAACGCCCTGTTACTGGTGGAATTTATAAAATAACAAATACAATTAGTGGTAAGTATCTATTAATGAATGATATAGATTTAAAAAGCACTAAAAATAGATTTGACTTTAGTGTAAAGACAGATATGGGTATGCACCCTAAAATGAACAAAGATTGGAAAGAGTTTGGTGCAAATTCCTTTACATTTGAAGTTTTGGAAGAAATAGAAAAAAAAGACACTCAAAGCAAAGAATCTTTTAAAGAGGATTTAAAAAAATTAGAAGAAATTTGGGCCGAAAAATTAGATTCAACTAAAAGATATTAATAAATATATAAAAAACTACCAATATGTTATTTATCTTAGCAGATTGGTAGTTTTTATTTAACATTTAATTATAATGCTTTTTCAATTACTTTACGACTTATATCTAATCCTAAATCACCAGTTTCTGATAAATTAGTCATACCATGACGATTTAGTGAATCTACTACAGTATCTACATCATCTTTTGTAAGTCCATATTTAGATAAATGAGTTGGCATATCTAAGCTTTCAAAGAATTCACGAGTTTTACTTATAGCTAAGTCAATTTTTTCATCATCGCTACCTTCTTTTATGTCCCAAACACGTTCAGCATATTGAACTATCTTAGCTCCTTTTTCTTTTCTTCTAACTTCCCAAAGTGCTGGAAGTATAGTGGCTAAGGTTTTAGCATGGTCTATTCCATATATAGCAGTTAATTCATGTCCTATTTTATGAGTTGTCCAATCTTGTGGTACTCCAGCAGCTATAAGTCCGTTAAGTCCCATAGTTGCACACCAGACAAGATTTGCTCTTGCATCATAATCAGTTGGATTATCTATAGTTTTTCTTCCTATTTCTATTAAAGTTTTTAAAATACCTTCCGCTGTTCTATCTTGGAATCTTGCATCTACTGGATATGTAGCATATTGTTCAAGTACATGTATAAAAGTATCAACAACACCATTTGCAACTTGTGTTTTTGGTAATGTATATGTTAATGTTGGGTCTAGTATTGAAAATTTCGGAAATGATAATGGACTTCTTACTGAGAATTTTCCACCATCGTAACTAATAACTGCCCCTCCGTTCATTTCTGAACCTGTTGCAGGTAAAGTAACTACAGTTCCTATAGGTAATCCTTTTGAAACTGGTACTGGTGTAAATCCATATTTTAATAAATCTGTTTTGTCTTCACCATCATAATTAGCTGCTAAGTTTACAAACTTTGTTCCATCCATTACAGATCCACCACCAACAGCTAATAAAAAGTTTATATTTTCTTTTTTTACTACTTCTACTGCTTTCATTAACGTTTCGTACTTAGGATTTGGTTCTATTCCTGAGAATTCAAATATTTCACGACCTTTTAAAGCTTCTTTTACTTTATCTAAAGTACCAAACTTTTTGATACTTCCTCCACCATAAAGAATTAATACTCTAGCATCTTTATCAACAAGATCGTTTAATTTTTCTATTTTATCTTTTCCAAAGACGATTTTAGTTGGATTATAAAACTCAAAATCTAGCATAATATTCATCTCCTTTTGCTTTATGTATTTATAATACCATATTTTTTTAATTGTTCTCAAATTTTTACATAAAAATTCAAATCAAATTTAATAACTAGCCATAAATCCCCCAACAATTATATTTTTAATGTAATTACA
Organism: Paeniclostridium hominis; assembly: GCF_014306135.1. Taxonomy (NCBI): domain Bacteria; kingdom Bacillati; phylum Bacillota; class Clostridia; order Peptostreptococcales; family Peptostreptococcaceae; genus Paeniclostridium; species Paeniclostridium hominis. The sequence continues at coordinate 970,485 of NZ_JACRWD010000001.1, read as the reverse complement.
AAATTAAGAAATTTATAAAGAAAAATTTTTAAAAATTCTTATATCAAAAGCCATTTATTTGTAGTTTTCTTGATATTACAAATAAGTTTACTATGTAGGTAGTTGGTGTAGTAGTATAAAAAACACTCATAAGTTATAACCTATGAGTATTTTTATAAACCTTAGTTCCTTATTAATATAAGTATTTTATAAATATATATCATTAAATAACTTTTCTGTTATATTTTCGGTATTATTCAGTATGTTTTTCATTCCAAAAAATATACTTCCTTTAACTTCTTTATATTTTCTATTTATATTTATTTGTTTATCTATTTGCTTTACTATATCTATATCACTTATGTTTTGCCCTATATACAGTTTAACATTCGTACATTTTACTACATCTGACCACCATTTTACTAAAACTTCATATGGACTATTTTTATCTTTTATAGTCCAGTAAATTTGTGGCGCTATATAATCTATAATCTCTTCCTTTATCCAACTTAAAGTATCTGCATATAAACTATAGTAACTTTCTAAATTGTTAGTTTCTGATCCCTTAATATCACTACTTTTATTTTTCCATACTCCAAAAGGACTTATTCCAAATAAAACGCATGGATTTGTTGATTTTATAACTTTATTTACTAATCTAATCATATTATTTACAGCTTCACGCCTAGAATTAGCAAGTACCCCATCCTTATCTTCGCCTTGTGGTAATGGATAGTTGTATGGATAAAAATAATCATCAAAGTGGATGCCATCTATATTGTAATTTGATACTATTTCAAAAATAGTTGTAGCTATATAATTTATAACTTCTAAATTTTTAGGATCATAAAAAAGTGAATTATTATATGACAGTACCCAACTTGGATTTAATTTTGCTGGATGATTATTTGATAAATCATCTAAATTTATTCCTTGCGTAGTTATTCTGTATGGGTTTAGCCAAGCATGAAACTTCATATTTCTTTTATGTGTTTCTTTTATAAAAAATTCAAGTGGATCATATCCAGGATTTTTCCCCTGTGTTCCTGTAATATATTTTGACCATGGATTTATTTTTGATTTATAAAAAGTATCTGATGTAGGTCTAATTTGAACAAACACAGAATTAAATTTTAGACTTTGTAATTTATCTAAAATTTCTATGAATTCTTGTTTTTGAGCATCTATATTATTTTGTGTTTTTGGCCAATCTATACCGTAAACTGTCGCTATCCATGCACCTTTTAGTTCACATAATTTATAATTTTCATTCATTTTATAGCACTCCTATTATATAGTACTTTAAAAATTTAATATATATCTTAAACTGTGCTTGTTGTTAAGATTTGTGACTTTGTATCTTCTTCATTTAAGTTTCTAAACGAAGTAGACAACATCAGTTTAATTCTATTTAATTGGTTAACCTCACTAGCTCCTGGATCATAATCAATAGGTACAATGTTTATATTAGAATAAACTCTCTTAAGCTCTTTTATTACACCTTTTCCAGTTATATGATTTGGTAGGCAAGCAAAAGGTTGCATACATATAATATTTTTCACACCACTTTCAATAAGTTCCATCATTTCTGCAGTTAAAAGCCATCCTTCTCCTGCTTGATTTCCAAGAGAAATAACTTTTGAAGCTGTTTTTCCTAAAGCTTCAATATTTTTTGGCATACTAAATCTTTTACTATTTTTTAAAGCTTTCATATAATGTTTTTGGTACATTGCTATAGCATTTATAGTAAGCTTTCCACAAAGTTTTTTATATTTTTTATCTAAATAATTGTCAGCTTTATAATAGGTATTAAACGCACAACTTAAAAAGAAATTTATAAGTTCTGGAACAACTGCCTCAGCACCTTCTTGTTCTAATATATCTACAATATTATTATTTGCTAATGGATGGAATTTAACTAAAATCTCTCCTACTAACCCTACTCTAGGTTTTTTCTCATCTGTTATAGGTAATTCATCAAAATCTTTAACTATATTATATATATTTTCTTTAAATTGAGATAAACTTCCTTTTTCTAAACTTTTCTTACAAATATCTAAATGTTTTTGATAAAGTTTATTAGCACTTCCTTTTTCTACTTCATAAGGTCTTACTCTATATAAAACCTTCATAAGTAAATCCCCATAAATAGCACCCATTAAAACTTTATTTATAAGACTCAATGAAAATACACTATATAAATTACTTTTTTCATCTCCATTTACTGATAATGATATTACAGGAATATCTTTATAGCCAGCATCACTTAATGCTTTTCTTAAAAACCCTATATAATTAGTTGCTCTACAAACTCCACCTGTTTGAGTTATTGCTACAGAAGTTTTGTCTAAATCGTATTTTCCACTTTTAAGAGCTTTAATTATTTGGCCTATAACAATTATTGCAGGATAACAAGCATCATTGTTTACATATTTTAATCCTTCTTCAATAGCCCCTTCATAACTTTTAAGTAAAATCATATTATATCCGCAAGATTTTACACCATGTTCTACTAATTCAAAGTGTATAGGTGACATTTGAGGAACTAAAATATTGTAGTTTTCTTTTATTGATTTACTTAAGCTTCCTTTTGTATATGTTTTTTTAATTTTTATACCTTCAATATTATTCTTTTCTCTTTCTTTTATAGCTGCTTTTAAGGATCTTAGTCTTATTTTTGCTGCACCTAAGTTATTACCTTCATCAATTTTTATGCAAGTATATATCTTACCTTCGCTATTTAAAATTTCTTGAACCTGATCAGTTGTAACTGCATCTAATCCACAACCAAATGAATTTAATTGTACAAGAGATAAATCATTTCTAGAACTTACAAAATTTGCTGCTCTATATAATCTTGAATGATATGCCCATTGGTCAACAACTCTTAAAGAATTATCTAATTTTCCTAGATGGCATATGCTATCTTCTGTTAAAACAGCCATATCTAAAGAGTTTATAAGATCTGGTATTCCATGATTTATTTCAGGATCGATATGATATGGTCTTCCAGCTAAAACAATTCCTTTTATATTATTTTCTTCAATATGTTTTAAAGCTTTTTCCCCCATTTTTTGTATATCTTTTTTAAACTTATCATACTCTTTAAATCCTAGTTCTACACTTTTATTTATTTCTTCTTTGCTTATTTCTATAAATTCTTTATCATAATTTTTAATTTTATTTAGTTCTTCATATAATTTTTTCTTTAATGCGTTTTTATTGTTCATAGGTAAAAATGGATTCATAAAATTAATATTATTTTCTTTTATTTCGCTAACATTGTTTTTTATGACTTCTGAGTAAGACATAACTACAGGACAGTTAAAATGGTTATCTACATTTTCAAATTCTTTGTGTTCATGTCTTATGCATGGATAAAAAATATTTTTGATACCTTTTTCTATTAAATCATTTATATGACCATGTACCATCTTTGCTGGGTAACAAACTGATTCTGAAGCAATTGAATCCATTCCTTTTTCATATAAATTTTTAGAAGATTTACTAGAAAGTACAACTCTAAATCCTAAATTTGTAAGTATTGTATGCCATAGTGGATAATCTTCATACATATTTAAGACTCTTGGTATCCCTATTTCTTTTCGTTTTGCTTGATTTGCGTCTAGACTTTCGTAATTGAATACTCTTTTATATTTGTATTTAAATAAATTAATGTTTTTGTTTTCTGCTTTTTCTAATCCTACTCCTCTTTCACATCTATTTCCTGATATGAATTTATCCCCATTTCCAAAACTATTTATAGTTAATAAACAGTTGTTAGAACATTTTTTACATCTAGTAGTAGTTATTTTTAATTTTATTAAATTAATAGATTCTTTATTTAATAAAGATGTTTCATATCCTTTTTCATATTTTTCTTTTGCAATAATACTAGCTCCAAAAGCTCCCATTATTCCGGCAATATTAGGTCTTACGACTTCTCTATCAGTTAATATTTCAAACACTCTTAAAACAGCATCATTATAAAAAGTTCCACCTTGTACTACAGGAAATTCACCTATATCTTCTTTTGATTTTACTTTTATAACTTTATATAATGCATTTTTTATAACTGAATAAGAAAGCCCTGCACTTATATCATTTACTGAATTCCCTTCTTTTTGTGCTTGCTTTACTCTTGAGTTCATAAAAACCGTACATCTTGAACCTAAATCTACTGGATTTTTAGAATATAGTGCCTTTTCTGAAAATTCTTTTATGTCTAATTGTAATGATTTTGCAAAAGTTTCTAAAAAAGATCCACATCCAGAAGAACAAGCTTCATTTAATATTATTGTCTCTATAACTCCATTATTTATTTTAAGACACTTCATATCTTGGCCACCGATATCTAATATAAAATCTACATTAGGTGAGAAAAATTTAGCCCCTTTATAATGTGCTATTGTTTCTATTTCTCCGATATCAATTTTTAAAGCTTTTTGAAGTAATGCTTCTCCATAACCTGTAACTGCAGAATTAACTATTTTTGCTGTAGGTGGTAAAATATCATATATTTTATTTAAAATATTTATAGTAGAATCTAGCGGATTACCTTCATTGCTTTTATAATCTGAATATAATAAATTTCCATCTTCATCAACTAATGCAACTTTTGTAGTTGTTGATCCTGCATCAATTCCTAAAAAGCAATTTCCACTATAATTAGATATGTCCTTAGTTTTTACAATATTTTTATCGTGTCTTTCTTTAAAGTTTATGTAAACTTTTTCATTTTCAAATAAAGGCTTAAGACCACTACTATCTTTGCTTTCATCATAATTTGAATTTTTTAATTTTGATAGTAAATCACTTAGCATAATAGTTTCATTTTTACATGATAGCGCGGCTCCCATAGCTATATATAATTGAGCATCTTTTGGGAATACAATATCTTCATCTTTTAAATTAAGTACATCTATAAATGCTTTTCTTAACTGTGATAAAAAGTATAATGGTCCTCCTAAAAATGCTACTTTTCCTTGTATCTTTCTTCCACAAGCTAAAACACTAATTGTTTGAACTACTACAGCGTGGAAAATACTCATTGCTATATCTTCTTTTCTAGCACCTTCATTTATAAGCGGTTGTATATCAGTTTTTGCAAAAACTCCACATCTTGCAGCTATATTGTATATATTTTTATAATTTTTTGCTAATTCATTTAGTCCACTAGCATCTGTTTTTAAAAGTGTTGCCATTTGATCTATAAATGATCCTGTTCCACCTGCGCATATTCCATTCATTCTTTGTTCTATGCCATTTGTTAAATAAATTATCTTTGCATCTTCTCCACCTAATTCTATAACTACATCTGTTTCTGGATTATAGTTTTCAATAGCTTTTGTACTAGCTATTACTTCTTGAACAAATTCTACACCTAAATCATTTGCTAAATTCATTCCACCTGAACCAGTTATAACTATAGATACACTTTTATTTCCAATAACTTCATAAGTATCACTTAATACTTCTGTAACAGCTTTTTTTATATCTGATAAATGTCTTTTGTATTGTTTAAATACTATGTTTTTGTTTTTATCTAATACAACTACTTTTACTGTAGTTGATCCAACATCAATTCCTATATTGAAAATGTCCATCATACCTATCACCCCATTATTTTTGTTGTATTTTTGTCTATATTTGTCTTTTTAGATGGATTTTTAGGATTAATTATCGTTCCTTGTTACATTTTACCATAAAAGAAATGTATTATCTAATATTAGATAATACATTTCTTTTATGGTAAAATGTAACACACAATTTAAAACATCCATTTTTAATAATTATATGCTTCGTACTGTGTGTTTTATTATTTATATTTATTTTTTTATAGTTTTTATTTTATCTCCTTATAATTTTGTTTTTTTCAACTTTATAAAAAGCTTATATATAACTATTCCTATAAGTGCTCCTATAGTATTGAAAATAACATCATCTATATCGCATACATTTCCCATTGTAAATATTTGTAGTATTTCTATACTTAAAGATGCGAAAAAACCTATCAATGTAACTTTAACTATTTTTTTAAAATTAGGATTTATTATAGGTATAAAAAAAACTAAAGGTATAAATATCAATATATTTCCTACTATATTTCTTATAGGATTCATTATAGGTATTGAGTTATCACTTAAAGTTTCTATCGTTTCTTTAAAAGGTATTATGTTTATTAAACCTCTTAAGCCTTCTATTTTATACATATATGTGTCAAATGGGTTTATGAATTCTAAATATGGGAATTTAAATAATGTAAAAAATAGTAGTATTAATATATACAAAGTAAATAAAGTAATTTTAACTTCTTTAAAAACTTTTAGATTTCTACTTTTTATAAATTCATAACTCCTGTATATAATTAGGCTAGATACAATGAATATTGAAAATGCTTTAAAACTTAATGTCATGGTATTATATCTCATTTATATGCTATACTTTCTAGACCATTTAGATAATACCATATTTCCCCATACAACTATTTGCAATATAGTTAAAAAGTTAATTTTATATTATATTTATTGATAATTTAAATTTGAAGTCCATACAAAATTTATAGGAAATACTGATTTAATAAACTTACTTATATTTTTTAAGTCTTCAAGTTCATTTTCAACAACTTCTTTACCTTCTAAGAATAGTTTATTTAATTTATCAATATCATCTATAATCAATTCTTCATCCTTGTATCTGATAATGTACTTTTTATCTATAGTTTTAAATTCAATTTCATCTACAAAATCTTCATCTACATATTGTTTAAAATAACCATTTAAATTTCTACATAACTTTTCATAATTTATTATCTTTATACTTCCATCTAAATAAGATAATTCTTTTTTATCAAAGTTGTCAGGTTGATTTATAAAATCTTTTATATGTACACTTTGAACTATATACTCTAAATTATACTTATTTGCAATATATTGGACTACTTCATAGTTATATTTAGAATTTATATATATTTCTCTAATCTCTCCAATCAAAATTTCTTCATTTATTATTCTTAAAACTATATATCCAATTAATTTATTTTCTTTTAAAACTACTAACTTTTTATAAGTAAAGTTACCCCAAGGTATTGTTGCACTTTCTAATAAAACTTCAAATTGATTTTTAGTTCTTAAAAATCTAGTGCTATTTTGATTGTATATTTCAATCATTTCGTTTAAGTAGGTTTCGTCATATTCTTTTACTTCTAAATCAATAACTATATCTTTAGGATAAGTTGTATACTTGTAGCAATTTTTAACTAAACTACAATTTCTTCTTGTGTATAAAGTTCTTGTCCCTGAAATACTAACCATATCTACACTGCCATTGAACATTTTTTCTTCAACATAATCTAAAATAGTAGATGAATATCTATTTCCTTCATAATCTGGATCTGTACATACAGCTCCTATTGCTGCAACTTTTATGTCATTTCCTTGAATAGTTACATCTTGTATAAGATAATTTACATCTGAAACAATCTTATCGTCTTTTGAAATTACTATCATGTTGTCTACATTATTTTTATTTAGTAGTAAAGGAAACTCTTGTTGCATAGTTGGTTTATGTCCTCTTAAGTCTCTAAAGACTTTATTTATAAGATTTATAACACTTTCAAACTCTTCTGGCTTTGCACTTCTTGGATTAACTCTATTAATTAGATTTTTTCTTAAAGTCATATACTCTCCATGGCTTATAGAGTAGTTCATTTTTATATCTCTTTCACCTAAAAACTTCATTTTAGATTTTTTTCCTAATAATCTTTCTATTTCTTTATTTATAACTTCTTTACCTAATTTAGCTTCCATACTTTTAAGTATTTCAAAGTCTTGTATTCCAAATAATAAGTTTCTGCATCTTACAGAATCCATAGGCTTCATATCTTTGCCTGGATAAACTAAAAACATATCTCCAGCTTTCCATTTTTCTTTTTTATAACTGGCATTTTTAAATAGATCTTCTGGCCAAACACCATAAGCCCATCTTAAAAAACCATCTAAATTAAAATAATATGTAAACCATCCTTTAAGTCTTGATTCTATCAATGGTGAATCTAAAAATACATTTAACTTATCAGGAAAACAACAAGAATACCAAGTAAAATATCCGCCTCTATCTTCTAATTTCTTTTTAATTTCATCTAACTTATTTATGTTATTTATAAGCTCACAAGTATTTAAAGATAAGTTTTCTATGTTTATCTCACACTTTTCAAAAAACTCTTGGTGATGTATTGCACATTTATATTTTATATCTTTATTTCCTGAACTTTTCTTTATAAAATCTACATTTTCATTAAATACTTCTATGTTGTCTGGCTCATCTACTATGATTTTGGTTATATCTAGTAAACCTCTAGATTCTAAGTGACTAAATAGCAAATTTAAATATTTAGCAAAATCAGTTTTATCTTTTATATAATCAAAAACTTTTCTATCTTCATCATAATAGTTGATTCTTATAGCATCTTTGTAATCCTCTAGCGGACTTCCAAATTTAAAAGCATCCCAGTTTCCTACAAGTCCAAATAAATTTATTTCTTTATTTATTTTATGCTTAAAGCATAAATCTATATATTTATCTAAATTTGAAAAATCACATAGTACTTCTCCATCTTTTTTTAATACTTTAACTATGTTCATTTCAAATAAATTGTTCGCATTCTCATGTACTTCATAACATCTTTGCCCTGCCCATGGGTAATCAGTTACTATTAAGTCTACTACTTTTTGTCCTAAGTCTGACATTTTTTCTAAGAAGTTATCTAATATAGTAAAATGTTGTTCACTATAGTACGGTACTTCATAGTAACGAGCCCAGTTACATGGATGTTGCCATAAATCTAAGAAAAACTCACTTTCTTTTACTGGTTTTACTATGTGGTTTAATACTTCTATTTTTACAATTTCTTCTTTTAATAAAGTTTCTGTTTCATATCCACTTGTATAGTAAGCTTTTACCTTTACTTGTATATAGTCTTTGTTAAAATCTTTAGGTATTTTACCATCTATCCATATCATTTGATCTTCTTCTATATACATATAGTTTTGATTTAATATTTGATCGCCTATATATTCTTTAATATCATTTTGTATATATCCCAAAAAAGACATTTTAAAGTTGTTTTTTAAACTTTCTTCTAGTTCTATATCTATTCTTATTTTATTATTAAGACCTAGATAATGAATATCGTTTATATTTCCTAATTGACAAAAGAATTTTTCATCACTTTTTAACATAACTTGAAATGCAAAAGCTTCTTCTCTCGCTACACATAGTTGTGTTGTCGTTTCGTATAAATTGTTTTCAATATTTTTTATGTGTTTAAATGAACTATCGTATATGTCTAATTTTAGTTCCATCTCTATCTCCCTTTATATCAAATAGTCAAGCAAATTTTTCCAAATTTTCTTGAATTCATTATATGTTAAATTTATTATAGTGTAAAATAGATAAAATCTATAGCTGAAGTCTCAACTATAGATTTTATAAATAATTTATTTATCATATTCATCTTTATACAACTCATATATGTCTGAAAGTTCTAATTGTATTCTTTGTAAATCAACATGATAATCTTTATGCACTTTTTTATCTTCTTCTTCAACCAATTTGTTAGGAAGTAAAACAGTAAACTCTGTACCATTTTTACCATCACTTTGTAAATATATTTTTCCATCCATCAATTCTACAAGTGACTTAACTAAACTAAGGCCTATTCCACTACCTTCTTTTTTTCTTCTCATAGACTTGTCCCCTTGCACAAATCTATCAAATATTTTATCTTGAATATTAAGTGGAATTCCTATTCCATCATCTTTTACTTTTATACCAACCCAAGTTTCATCGCTAAATATTTCAACTAAAATACTTCCTCCTTCTTCGCTAAATTTTATAGCATTAGAAAGTAAATTTAAGACTATTCGCTCTAACATATCTGGATCACACTTGATATCAAGTTCTTCTACATCTGTATCAAATAAAACCTCAATACCTTTTATATTTGCATAGCTTGCAACAGATAAGGTCATATCTTCAACAATTTTTACTACATCATAATTATCAAATTCTGGATATTTAAATCCTACATCAAGTTTTGTAATATCAACTATATTGTCTATTAATCTAAGCATTCTCTTGCAATTTATATCTAAACAATCTTTATATTTTATATATATCTCTTTAAAATTACTTTTTTGTACACTAACACCTAATAATTGATTAGCTGAATATATTATATTTAAAGGCGTTTTTAATTCATGACTTATATTTGAGAAAAATTCATTTTTTATTATATCCTCTTGTTTAATTTTTTCATATTCTAATAAAGCTTTTTCTAATTCATATTTTTCTGATACATCTTTTATTGTTAAAACTCTATATTTTTTATTACATATTTCAAATACCTGTATTGAAATATCTAATATCTTATCTATATCTTTAATATATATATCCTTGCTATAGCATCCAAGTTTTGATATTTCATATTCAATCTCATGAATATTTAATTCACCTTTATATATTTTTTCTATATCAAATTTATTCCCTATTTTTATTTCTAAGTTATTAAAATACTTACTTTCTTTCATATCTTTTAAAGTTTTTGTATTTTTATATATTATATTGTAGTTATCATCACAAATTATAATATTACTATGCTTATTTTCATCAATAATTTTTATAAATAGACTTCGCTGTTGATCTAAAATTTTATTTATTTTTATACTTTGGCTAAGTTCAATGAATAATCCAAGTATAAAAATTATAAATCCTAAAAATATTGTTGAAGATGATGTTAAAGCTATTTCTTTACTTGGATTTAATATATAATAAAAGTCATATATAGATTTTATTGAAAACATTAATGCACTTGATCCAATTACACTGTATATATACTCTTTTTTATGTAAACTTTTTTCAAAAAACTTAATAGCTATTATTATGTATAATATAGCTAAAAATATATTGTAGTACTTATAAAATTTAATTACACTTAAATTGTATATAGGTATATAATTATACTCTATGTATGTAGATATTAAAGTTATTATTGTTATTATTAAAAATGATTTTAATTTATTATTTATAATAATAACTTTTAAATGATTAAAATTACTTACTGCTATATATACAATAGTTACTCTTATAAAAGATGTTATTATTGCATAGTATTCATGTAATTTAGGATATAAGTAATGTAATGCATTTGAAATACATATATCTAAAAAGAACATAGTGTACATAAGTGACATTATAAATAATTCTTCTTTTTTATTGCTCATATAAGATAACAAGCAACTTAAAACACCAAGCATAGATAAAATTGCGATAAATATCCTAATAAAATCGGTATTTGTCAATTCAAATATCGCCTTAGGACTTGCAAGTTCTACAAGTCTTAAAATATATCCTCCAAATACGAATATCGATATTATAAGTATAACTATTATATTAATTCTTTTTTTTTCTTTTATAGTTTCTAAAGTATTTGTGTGCCCCATGTTGTTTCCCCTTTATTTGATAATTTATATATTTAAATTATAATGTATAGTTTATTAATTCCCATCATTTAATAGTATTAAAACACTTAATTTTATTCATTAAACTTCTTTATTTATTTTTTAAAATCCATTTTATTAACAGCTCGTGTGTAAACTTTGGCATAGATGATGCTCTTAATCTAAAATCTTTACTTGTTTTTTTGTGTTTTAAAAAACCTTTGTAATAAATTTGTTTACATAATCTACTACTACTGAAATATCCATTAAATCATTTTTTATGTATCCCCTTTTTAGTTTTTGTTTATATATAAGTATATATTAACATAAAAAAGTACTATCTAAAATTCAGATAGTACTTTTAAACTAAATTAATATTCTATTTTAAATCTTACTTTACAGATATTTTTATATTATCATTTTCCTCATCTACTATTATAGTACATCCATTATATATATCACCAGCTATTAACTTTTTAGCTATCATAGTCTCCAATACATTGCTTATATATCTTTTTAATGGTCTTGCTCCATAAATCGGGTCGTAACCTTCTTTAACCATTATGTCTTTTGCACTATCTGTAACTTCAATTTTTATATCTTTATCATGTAATCTATTTTTTAAAGACTTCATAAATATATCTATTATTTGCTTGATTCCCTCTTTATCTAATGGTTTAAACATTATAATATCATCAACTCTATTTAAAAACTCTGGCTTAAATCTTATTTTCATTTCATTCATAACTAACTCTTTAGCTTCATCATTTATATTCTCACCAGCTTCTAATAAGTATGAACTACCTATATTTGAAGTCATTATTATTATAGTATTTTTAAAATCTACTGTTTTACCTTTATTATCAGTAAGTCTTCCATCATCTAATATTTGAAGGAATAAGTTAAATACATCTTCATGTGCTTTTTCTATCTCGTCAAATAATATTACAGAATATGGATTTCTTCTAACAGCTTCTGTTAGTTGTCCACCTTCTTCGTATCCTACGTATCCTGGAGGTGGTCCTATAAGTCTAGATACTGCATGTTTTTCCATATATTCAGACATGTCTATTCTTATTATATTTTCTTCACTATCAAATAAGTTGTTAGCTAAAGTTTTTGCAAGTTCTGTTTTACCAACTCCTGTAGGTCCTAAGAATATAAATGAACCTATTGGCTTATTCTCATCTTTAAGTCCTGCACGAGCACGAATTACTGCATTACTTACAGCAGTTACTGCTTCATCTTGACCAATTACTCTTTTGTGAAGTTCATCTTCTAATTTTAATAATTTTTCTCTTTCTCCTTCTATAAGCTTAGTAACTGGTATTCCTGTCCATTTAGCAACTATTTGAGATATTTCATTTTCAGTAACTTCTTCTTTTAATAAAGCATTTTCATAACTTTCACTAATTTTTTCTTCATGTTCTTTTATTTGTTCTTCTAATTTTGGTATTATACCGTATTTAACTTCTGCTGCTTTATTAAAATCATATTCTCTTTCATATTTTTCTACATTACCTTTAGCTTCATCAAGATTCGCTTTTAAGTTTCTAATTTCTAATATTTGACTTTTTTCTTTTTCATACTTAGCAGTCATTTCATCGTTCTTAGATTTTAACTCAGCTAATTCTTTACCTAAGTTTTCAAGTCTTTGTTTACTTTTCTCATCATTTTCTTTAAGTAGTGCTTCTCTTTCTGTTTCTAATGTTAATAACTTTCTTCTAACAATATCTAATTCTGTAGGAAGAGAATCTATTTCACTTCTTATCATAGCTCCAGCTTCGTCTATTAAGTCTATTGCTTTATCTGGTAAAAATCTATCTTGTATATATCTATCTGAAAGTTTTGCTGCTGCAACTATTGCACTATCGTGTATTCTTATACCATGATGTATTTCAAATCTTTCTTTAAGACCACGAAGTATTGATATTGTATCACTTACGCTAGGTTCTTCTGCCATAACTGGTTGGAAACGTCTTTCAAGCGCTTTGTCTTTTTCTATATATTGTCTATATTCATCAAATGTAGTCGCACCTATACAGTTTAGTTCTCCTCTTGCTAGCATAGGTTTTATTAAGTTACCTGCATCCATCGCTCCATCAGTTTTTCCAGCGCCAACTATTGTGTGTATCTCATCTATAAATAGTATTATCTTACCTTCAGAACCTTGAACTTCTTTAAGTACTGCTTTTAATCTTTCTTCAAATTCTCCTCTATATTTAGCTCCTGCAATTAAAGCTCCCATATCTAGTGAGAATATTACCTTATCTTTTAATCCTTCGGGAACATCTCCTCTGACTATTCTTTCAGCTAATCCTTCAACTATTGCTGTTTTACCAACTCCAGGCTCACCAATTAAAACGGGGTTATTTTTAGTTCTTCTTGATAAAATTCTTATAACTCTTCTTATTTCTTCATCTCTTCCTATTACAGGATCTAATTTATTCTTTTTAGCTAATTCTACTAAGTTAGTAGCATATCTTTCTAATGCTTCATATGTTCCTTCTGGGTCATTAGTTTCAACTCTTTGACTTCCTCTAACCTTTGATAAGACATTTAAAAAGTCATTTTTATTTAAATTAAATTGTTTAAATATTTTTCCTACATTAGTTTTAGCTTCTATTTCCATCATTGCAAGCATAACATGTTCTACACTTATGTATGCATCTTTAAACTCCTTAGATATTTCTTCAGCTTTTATTAATATTTCATTTACTTTTCTTGTAGCTGTTACACCTTGTGAGCTTATTCCTTCACCATGTATTTGTGGTAATTTATTTAATTCTATATTTATACTATTATTTAATGATGCTACAGATATATTCATTTTTTCTAATATATTTGGAATAAGTCCATCTTCTTGATTTACAAGTGCACTTAATAAGTGGATTACATCTACTTGCTGATTATTGTTTTTTACTGCTATATCATAAGCTTGATTTAAGCCTTTTTGTACTCTTACTGTCATTTTCTCTATGTTCATATTAAAATACCTCCAATATTCAGTTTTATGTTAACTATTTTAAATAGTAAAATTTAAAATCCATCTTTGTTATCACTCTCTTTGATAGAGTGCTAATAATTTGTTATTAATAATATATACATATATTTACATTTTGTCAATAACATTTTTTTATTTTTATTCTTTAATATTCTAATATAAGTAATAATATAAATTATAAAACTGACTAAGTAAATCAAGTTAATACTATATAAAAATCATTGAATACGATTTCACAGTATGGTAAAATTTAAATAAAAGGATGTGATCATATGCAAAAAATTTTAATTCCTATTGATGGAAGTGATAGAAGTCAAAAGTCCTTAGATTTTGTTTTAAGTAAATTTTCTAAAGATATGGCTAACATAACCTTAATGAGTGTTAATGATGTTAGTTTAACCAATTTAACAAACCCAATGATTATAGATATAAAAATAAGAGAATCACAAGAAAAAATAGATTATATGTTAAAAAGTTTAAAAAATAAGTTATCAGGATATGAAGTAACTACATATTCTGTATTTGGTGATGCAGGTCAAGAAATTATAAAAAAATCAATAGAAGATAATTTTGATTTAATAGTTATGACTAAGTCAACAAAGAAAAATTTTATAGATTCAATAGGATCTGTAACTTTATATGTAGTTAAAAAATCAAAATGTACCGTTGTTATAGTACCTGAATAAAATTTAAGTTTTATATTGAATTTTGACTATTTTTATACTTTAATCCATAATAAAACCATTTCAGTCCAGATTTCGTACAATTTCTAACTATTATGTTATAATTTCAAGTGTAGATTATTGAGTATACTAAGTTTATATATTATAGATAATTTTAAAGAGTTTTATCAACATATAATATTTTGTTGTAAAATCAATTAAATCTAATTAAACAAAGTTGCTTATTTGTATTGTTCTACAATATAGTTAGAAAGGTAGGTAGTATTATGAGTATTTTACATGATATAGGAGATTTTTGTAGTGTTTTAGGAGCAATTGTTGTGTTATTTGTATTTATTAAAAATTTTAAAAATTTAACTTCAATACAAAAGTTAGGAATTGCTTCACTTTTATTAGGTATTCTTATTCCTGCTTCAATTGATTTTACTAATGGATTTATTTCTGGTTTTTCTTCCATTGCTAATATATTGTAAAATCATTCTGGTAATAAATCATTTATCGAATATAATAAATAAAAAGAGTAAATATAAATTTATATTTACTCTTTTTATTTATTATCTAACTATTTTAACGTCTAAGCTGTAGGATTCTTCTTTTTACCCTTAGAGCTTATTCCCCCATTTTTTTTAATATACTCATTATGAACAGCCTTAACAGTTCCAGTAAGAGCTAATAATGCAACTAAGTTAGGAATAACCATAAGACCATTAAACATATCTGACATTGTCCATACAATAGATACTTCTCCCAACGTTCCAAGTAATACACAAACACATACAAGTACTGCATATATCTTAACAGCCTTTGCTCCAAATAGATATTTTATATTCGCCTCTCCAAAGAAATACCATCCAATAATAGTAGAAAATGCAAAGAAGAACATACAAATAGCTATGAATATATCTCCAAACTTACCAAACACTGACGAAAATCCTGCTTGAGTAAGTGCAGTACCTATAATAGAACCATCTGGAGTTACTGAACGAGTAGTAATAATAACTAAAGCTGTTAAATTTAGTATAACAAAAGTATCTATAAATACTCCCATCATAGCAACAAATCCTTGTTCTGATGGATGATCAACCTTTGCCACTGCATGGGCATGTGGTGTAGATCCCATCCCAGCTTCATTTGAAAATAATCCACGTGCAACCCCTTTACTCATAGCCTTTTGGATAGTAGCTCCAATAACCCCACCTGCTATTGACTGAGGTGCAAATGCTCCTACAAATATTTCTTGGAATGCTAAAGGAATATTTCTAAAGTTAACTAGTATAACAATTAAAGACCCTATAATATAAAATAATGCCATGATAGGTACAATTGTTTCTGTAACTTTAGCTATTCTACTAATACCACCTGAAAATACTACAAATGATAATACTGCTAATATAATACCAGCTATAATTGGTTTTATACCAAATGCAGTGTCAAATGCAGCTGCAATAGAATTTGATTGTACTGCATTTCCCATAAATCCTAAAGCTAGTATAATAAATACTGCAAATAAACTTGCTAAAATCTTACCAAATTTACCTTTAAATGCTCCTTCTATATAATAAACTGGACCACCTGTTACTGTTTTATCTTCGCCAACTTGCTTATACTTTTGTGCCATTACAGCTTCTGCATAAATTGTTGCCATACCAAAGAAGGCACTAACCCACATCCAAAATATTGCTCCAGGCCCTCCAACTGCAATTGCTGTAGCTGCTCCTGCTAAGTTACCAGTACCAACTTGTGCAGCTATTGCTGTAGCTAATGATTGAAACTGTGACATTCCATCTGCACCAGCTTTTTCACTCTTTTTAAATAGTCCTCCAAAAGTTCTTCTGAATCCTTCTCCAAAACCTCTAATTTGAATAAATTTTAATTGAATTGTGTACCATATGCCTGTTCCTACAAGTAAAAATAATAGGATATTTTTATCCCATAAGATACCATTTACAGCATCTACAATTTTTGATATTACTTCCATCGCAAACTCCCCCCTCGTTATTGAATCTAGTATGACTAAGTTTTTTAATTTAAATACTCAGTCTAACCTATATTTATATCAAAGAATTTTTCAAATTTTATTATAGATTTTATATAATAAAATTACTTATATGAAAAATTCCGTGATAGCATAAAACTAATATTCTATAACTTAATGGACTTATTTGACGAGTTTACTTATGAATCTATGCCTAAGTTATCTTATCTATAGTTTAACTTAGTAAGTGTAGTTTGAATTGATATTATTAGAAATAATAAATCTTTTTTATATCTATATTGTATATATTTTTTTCAGTTTTCACAATATAAATATAGTCATTATCAATTTTTATAATATTAAATATAGATAATGACTATATTTACATAAATCAAAAAATAATTTACTATGCAAAGTTTTAATTCCTTTTTCTAGTACTATATACATAAATCAAAATATTATGACTAAATAAAAAAGGTATTGATTATTCATCAAATACCTTCTTTTGAACTATTTTAATTTTTATCTAATAAAATTAGTTCTTAATCTATCTTCTTTTTCAGGTATATTTATACCATTTGCTTTTCCTAATTCAATACATTTCATTAACCATGCCATATTATTACCTAAAACACGCATAGTTTGCATACCTTCTAAATCTTTTCTAACCTCATCTGGATTGCTTCCATGAACCATATTCCAGTATTGAGAACTTACCACTGGCATATTATTTATTGTAAAATACTTATTTATTTGATCAAAAGTTGCAGTAGTTCCACCTCTTCTAGCACTTATTATACATGCTCCTGGTTTATATGAAAGATGTTTTCCTCCACTATAAAATGCTCTATCTAAAAATGAAGTTAACGCACCAGATGCTGCTGCATAGTGAACTGGTGATCCAAATACAAATCCATCGGCTTCTTTTGCTTTCTCTGTAAATTCATTTACTACATCATCCATAAAGCATTTCTCAGTCTTATAGCATGAACCACATCCTATACATCCACAAATTGGTTTCGTTCCTACTTGAAATATTTCTGTTTCTATTCCATTTTCTTCTAATGATTTAGCTACTTCTGTAAGTGCTGTATAAGTACATCCTTTTAAATGAGGACTTCCATTTACTAATAATACTTTCATATTTTTCTCTCCCTTATATTTTATGTTAAATTTAATATACATTACGATTATATCATAAAATATATTATTTAAATTATATGAAAGTACCTTATTTAAGTATTACCTAAAATTCCCCATTTCTTTTCCTATCATCATCCTTGATAAAATAAAAAAGTAGTTTTGACAACTGAACTTACATTATCAAAACTACTCGTTGTATAATTTAATTTTTTAATATAGTTTATTTTTTACATACTAAAACGCTAATAAATGTTTTTATAATCTGTATAAGAACTGTTATTCCAATTATAAAACTCATATAATAAAATGCTCTTATTTCTTCTGCTGAATACATTAACATAAATCCTACAAAAGAAAGTACAAATATAATCATAGTAATAACCATAATAGTAACTATATTTTTTAACATTAGCCTTCTTTTCATATAAAGTATTAATACTATTAACATCAGTATAATAAACGTTATTATAGTGGTATTTATTATATTTGCTATAGGATATTTTTCTTCCCAAACATAATTTTTATGTATAACATGTCGTAGCATTCCCATTTTACTTTGGGTAAAGTAATTTACCATATATGCTCCAATTAATAGCAAGCATTCTAATATAGTAGTTAGTGCATAACATATTTTTTTTGCTTTTTGCATATTACATCAACCTCTTTGTCTATAATTTAAGATAAGCACTGTAATTATTACAGTGCTTATTTTATATAATTTATTTTGCTGCTTTATCTGTTGGTAATTTGCCTACTGTAGTATATTGACAGTTCCCGCTATTTGGATCTCCTACTTGTACAGGAAGGTTATTATTCATTTGCCATTCATTCCAACCTCCATCATAAACAGTCATTCCTTCCCATCCTGCATCATATGCAATTAGCCAAGGAACTGCAGCTCTCCAACCAGTTCCGCAATAGAATGAAAGTTCATTACTCTTATTAAAATTAGAATCTGACCATAATTTTTCCATTTCATTAGCAGTTATAATAGTTCCATCTTTATGTAAATAGTCTTGCATATTGTATGGGTCACTTCCTGCATGTCCCCAAACTGCACCCTTAGGTTCACCAGCTCTATCAATATAGCTGTATCCACTTGTCTTACCATCAAACTCTGCTTTACTTCTTATACTTACTAAACGGAAATTTTTATCATTTTTTAATTTATCTTGAACTGTTTCTATTGACATCAAATATTCTGGATGTGCTGGAACAGTTGTACCAAAATCTTTTGCTGGTGTTGCTTTTTCTACTGTAGTTTCTGTTTTATAACCAGCTTTTTTCCATGCATCAATTCCTCCGTTTAGAACTTTTACATTGTCAACCCCTGCCCAAAGATATGCATATGCCACTCTACTCGCCGCTGAAATATCATTTCCATATATAATAACAGTTTTATCTTTTGTTACTCCTAAATCTAACATACCTTTTTCAACTACTTTAGGATCTGATATATTCCAAATAGGTTCAGATTCTACACTTGAAGTATCTACATGTAAAGCTCCAGGAATATGCCCTTTTTTGTAAGTTGGACTGTCTTTATAAGTTCCCCATGAAGCTTCTAATATAGTATAATTTTTAGATTCTGGTTGATTTCCATCTATTACACTTTGTACCCACGCTGGTGAAACAAACACTTTTTTAGTGTCTACTTGCTCTGCCTTTACATTTGACTTTTCTCCAGTCGTTTTTTGAGAATCGTCCGAAGGCTTGCTACATCCTACTACCATTGTTGCTACCATCGTGATACCAACTAGTGCACTAATTAATCTTCTTTTCATAATCATCCTCCGTCATTTTTTCATCAGCTTAAAATAATTATACTGTATCGCAGTTTAAAATTATTCTCTATTTTTTGAATTAATAGAAAATAATATTCAAAAAACAAATCTAAAAGACTTCTTTTTACGAAATTTGCTATCGACAATTTTATCATAATTTCTGCAATTCTCCAATATATATAGAAAAAATAAATACTTGACCTTAGTAGTATTTATTTTTTCTATATATAAAACATTTGTATACAAAAAAAGATATTGACACAAAGTAATGTCAATATCTTTTCGTGAAATTTATCAAATATAATTTATATTATTATTTATTTAATTATAAAAATCAAAAAAGTTTTTTATTATTTATTTTCAGCTTTTTCTCTTCTTCCAATTAAACTCCAGTATAATACAAATGCTACTGCAGAAATAATTGCTAATACAATTAGCACATTGCTATATTGTATGCATATTTCATTATTAAAAAGACCTGTAATATTTTTCCCTAAAGGCTTAGCTTCCATAAGTACTGCTACATATGTTATACCAATTGATGTAGCTATGTTTAAACAAAAATTATAAAAACCAATAGCAGTTCCTGAGTTTTCTTTAGGTATTGTTTTTATCAATGTATCAATCATAGGAGCATACATAAATGCAAATGAACTAGAAAATAATATCATTACAAAAACAAATACATATACTGATGTTTGTATAAATAAACTACCAAAAATAAGACTTATTATTATACCTATTATAGCCATTTGAATACATTGCTTACTTCCAAATCTTTTTGCAACATTTCCAGACATTGCTCCTACAATAGCTGCTAAAACATAAGATGGAACTAAAAGTAGTGAAACTTGATCTAATCTATAATTGTATATATATTCAATTAAGAATGGGAACATAAATATAAATGCAAGTTGAACACTATATATAACAAAAGCTACAAGTAGTACTGATATAAAATTTCTGTTTTTAAAAAATTCAATACTAATAAAAGCTTTTTTATTTTTACTTATATATGTAATAAATAATACAAGTGCAATTATTAAAGCTACTAAATACATCCATTCAAATCCTGAAACAAAAAGCATTAATGATGCTGAAACTGCTGAAACTAATATAAATCCTACAAAATCAATACCTTTACCTGTAGCTTTTTCTTTAGGAATATACTTTAATATAAAAGGTAGTATTAATAAAGTTAATAATGGAATTAAAAATAATACTGTCCAATGTAAGTATGTTGATATATATCCACCTGTAAGAGTACCAATTACTTGTGATATAGCAAAACTACTTGTACTAAATCCTAAATATTTCTTTTGTTCACTATCTTTAAAGTATTTTGCAACAAATATTACATATAAAGTTTCTGCACTTCCTAATCCTGCTGCTTGAATTATTCTTGAAACGATTATCATAAAAAATGATTTTTGAAAAATAAATCCTAATAGTGATCCAATACAAATTAATATAATTCCTAATACTAGTAAACTTCTAATGCTTATTGAATCTGCTAAAGAAGCATATACAATTGCTCCAATACCAATAACTAATCCAGCTAAAGTTACTTGCCAACTAACTGCAGTAGCTGATAAATTAAAAGCACTTGCTAAGTCTGCAGAAATGATTTTAAATGAATTGTCTATAACTAGCGCGAAAATCATTAAGGCCAATACTGCAGGTACTGCTTTTTTTATTTGTACCTCATTCATCTCCTTTGAAGTACTAAGTGAATTTTCCATGTTGACACCTCTTTTATTCTTTTTTCATCTTAGTCTTTTTTCAAAATCGTTTGCAGATTCATTATTAATAATCTGCTTATTTTGATTCGACATTTTTAGACAGAATTAATATTAACACACATTATTCTCAATTGCAATACTTGTTAAACTATGTGTTTTACTATATTTAAAACCCTTATTTTAAATTTTCACATTTATATATAATCAATTTTGAAAATTTATTATATATATTTATAAAAATATTTTAAATTTAATTTAAATTTTTATTTTTTAATAAATATAAAAAAGACCATGTTGAATATTTTTCAACATGATCTTTTAAAATTCATTATAAAATTGGGGCTTGATTGTTCATTGAGTAACCATCACTTCTAACATCACTCATATCTAATGTATCTTCTTTTATTTTAACCTTACTAAGTTTTTTAACTGCTCCATAAGACTCTCTTAATGAAAGTTTGTCTCCTCTTCCAGAGATAACCCATAAAATTTTATAACCTCTAGGTATAACTTGTAACTTGTCTTCTCCTTTACCATCAGTAAAATATACCAATAAATTAATCTTTTTATTATTAGCATATTCAAAAACTGGGCTAAATTTAGTTGAACCTCTTCTTTTAAGTCTTTCTTTTATATCCTTTACAGATTTGACTTTATACACACGTCTAATTTCATTATCACATTCTATAATAGTGATTTCATGATTATAATTTTTTACTATATTAAGTACTTCCTTAATAGCTTGTTTAAATTCTTCATCACTAATACTTCCACTTATATCAAGTGCAACAGCTATTTCTGCTTTATGTGATCTTAACTGACCTCTTAAATCTAATCTATTTGGTTGTCTTCTATTTCTTCTTGTTATAGTTTTCTTTTTATTACTTTCAACTGTTCCCATTAATCTACTTAAGTATAAGTTCCAAGGTAATTCTCCTTTACTATTTTTAAGTGATGCTATCATACCATCTAAATATTCTGGAATTTTACCTTTTTGAGAATTGTTAATAGCTTTTTCTGTAAACTCTTTAAGAGTTTTTTCATCTATATCACTAAAATCATCCCAAATATCATGAGTTTTTTCTGGATTGTACTCAGTTTCTATATCATCAGATTGACGAGTATCATCTTCTTCGCCTTCTTCATCATCTTCTTGTAAATCTAATTCAGTTTGAATTTTTTCTACATAGTATTCAAAAGGCTCATAAGGCTCAAGTTTTAAATTATATGCTATATTTACACTTTCTAAAGTAGTAGCATATGGTGGTAAATTATTTAAATATTTATTTACTACTATATCCATTGCCATGTTAATAGCTAAGGTACTGTATTTACCTTTTAATTCTTTTGCTCTTACTAAATGCATAGATATTACATGAAGAATTTCATGCTTGATTGTACTTTCCATTTGTCTCATGTTAAGGTCTAGAAAAATTATTGGATTAAAGTATATAACATACTTAGCACCTTTAAAGTTTATAGCTGTAGGACTACTTATATCAAATCTTATTTCTCTTGATGTTTGAAATAGAAAATATCCATAAAAGTTATCTTTGTCTTCCATAAGACTTAAGTTAACTTTATCTACTAAACTAAAAAACTCATTTTTGAAATCTTGTGGTATATCTATTTCAAATTTCTCACCCTTGCGATTTGCTTTTAACATAGCATAAGCGTTAATAATTTTTTCCGCTTTATCATAAAGCTCTCTTTTTTGTTTATCAAAATAAGTTTCCATATACTATCCCCTTATTGAGCTATAAGATTCAAAGTAAGCTTTAACAAATTCTTCATTTTCTATAGCTTTTTCATATACCTTTTTATAACTATTTTTAATATCCTTCATAATTCCTACCATTAGATCTATAGGATATTCTTTTAAAAATTGTACAAATCTATTTATATAAAAGTTTGAATCATAGCTATCATTTTTAATATTTAATTCTAAATCTCTTAAAATATTCATTGCTGCTAAATAAAGTCTTGTATGACTTTCAGTTTTTACTTTTTCTATAACAGATTCACTTAAAGTTTCTCCAGAAAAAACATCTTCATAAGATATTAATGGACTATAATCTGCTTCAATAAAGCTTATAAATTCTTCTGCAATAACTTTTCCTACATTTCCTTTTATAACATTTAAAAATACAGCTTTTGGTATTGATTCTTTTTGTTCTTTGTATACTTTATAACTTTTAGAAACTCTTTCATAGCTTCTTGGAGTTGCAGATACATCTTCTTCATTTATTTTGTGTAAGTATTCTGGGAAAGTAGATATAAACTCTATAACTTTTTGTTCAAGTCCTTTGTCTATTGCCCATTTTATCCATTGATTATGATCTGGTTCCATATTTAACCAAACAAATCTATTTTCTTGAGCTGCATCCATATCTACAACTTGATAATCAAAATCTGAACCATACTTACTTGATGGATTCATTGCAGCTAATATCTTTACTTCATCACTTAACTTATATCCGTTTATTTCTCTATTTAATATTAAGTTCATAAGTTCTTGTTGTACTGTATGTTCACAACGGTTTATTTCATCTATAAATAAAAGAACATTTCTTCCTTTAGATAATTCTTCATCAATTTCTCTTAATTTAGTATGAACAGCATATACTGTTGTTTTCTTTACTGTTTCTTCACCATTAGAATTATTTACTACATAAGATTCTACAGTTGGTAAACCTCCTATTTCACCTTCTTTAAGTAAGTTTCCATCAATAACAATTAAACTCCAATTATTTTCATAAGCTAGTTTTTTTGCTAATGC
The DNA here is from genome assembly GCF_014306135.1 of Paeniclostridium hominis. Taxonomy (NCBI): domain Bacteria; kingdom Bacillati; phylum Bacillota; class Clostridia; order Peptostreptococcales; family Peptostreptococcaceae; genus Paeniclostridium; species Paeniclostridium hominis. The sequence goes on along the minus strand of NZ_JACRWD010000001.1, from coordinate 945,898 downwards.
AGTTTTTCCAATTCCACTTTCTCCAACTACTAAAGGTACTTCTCCAGTAGCTAGTACTAAGTCAACGCTTTTTAATGTCTCTATAAAATTCATTTTCTCTCTCCTATATCATTTTTAGTTTTTCATCTACAGCTATTCTTTTAGCTTTTTTACTTCCATATTTATAAATAAACATTACCTTGTCCATTTGCATAGTATCACTATTTCTATCTATGATACTGCAATTTAAAAAATCTCTTACGTATTTTTCATCAACATCTTCTTTTGATAAAACTTCCTTTAAAACTTCTTCTAAGTCTTCTTTAGTTATTTTCCTTACAATATATTTAATTACTAAGATATTTTCTTTTAAAAATGCTAGCATTTTTTCTTTATCTAATTCATCTATAAAAGTTATAGCTTTTTCGTCATTTTTAATGGCTATAAGTTGTACTTTAAACGTTGGTGAACTTATATCTCTTAATGCTCTATAATTTATTTTTACAGCTTCTTCTTGTACACTTTCATAAGGCTCCTTTATATATTTTATTGCGTCATAATTTTTTTTTACTGCTAATAGTTGTAATTCTTCACTTGGATTTTTAGCATATTGTATAGCCCATCCAGATTGATTTATAGCTAATTTTATTACCTTTTCCGTTGGATTTTTTATATATTCTAATAAACTCCATCCAGAGTTTACAGCTTTTATCATCATCTCTTCACTTGGATTATTTATATATTTAATTGCTCTAATATTATTACTCATTGCTAACTCTTGCATCTTTGTAGTTGGATTTTTTATATATTCTAATACAAGTCCATTTTTTTCAAGCGCTAATAATTTCATTTCTTCTGTTGGATTATTTATAGTTGATATAATATTAGGATTATTTGATATCATTTTAATAATTTTTGATTCTTCCATAATATTCCTTTCCTTCTGTTGTTACTTTTCTTTGGGTGTAATTTTCCCTATTATATTAATATACTTTTTTTATAAGTTTAAACATAATAATTATTCCAAATATAAAATAAAATACCTAAAGCTATAATAGCATTAGGCATTTTTTATGCAAATTATTTAATTTTTACAATCTTTTAACTAATATTACTTTCACTTTCTTCATGTATTCTTTTGAGTATTTACTTGTTTTGTATATATGAGTTAATACCATATTCATTAAAATATTTAACTAAGGTTCTTCCATTTATAAGAGTTATATTATTATCTGCTGCAAATTTTTCACATTGCATACTAAAGTTACTTGTAGATATAAATAACCCCTTCATAGCATCGGAGTTTCTTAGCACAGATTCAAACTCTCTAAGCTTTGGTATATCAATATTATTTTTATATCGCTTTACTTGACCTATAACTTTTCCACCTAATATAGGATCATTATGATTTAATAAACAATCAATTCCTCCATCATGTGACTTTTTAGTTTCTTCTACTGTATAACCCATATTTCTAAATAAAATAGTTACTAGACTTTCTAACTCATAGGGATCAACTTCTAGTAAGTTAATACTTTCATTACTTACAATAGAATTATTTAAATAATCATACTTACATATAGGGACAATGCTTTTAAGTTCTAAATTTGAATTGACATTTATTCTACTTTGCATAGTTTCTTTCAAACACTTTAACTTATCTACTCTTGTTAAATCTATTTTTCTAAAATCATATTTATCTATCATTGATGATATTATATAAGGCTTTATATCTTGACCTGTAGATAAATCTACGTCTTCTATGTATCCATTAAATACAATACTATCTATATTATTATATATATCTGACTTAAAAACTTCATCCATAGATCTAAGCGCTATTGAATATATTACTTCGTTGTATATATTATTTATATCTTTATTTTTTCTTGGTACTTCTCTTATCTCGTCTAGCTTAATCATGTACTTATAACTATGCACATTTTGGACTATATCTTTTTGGGGTAATAAGTAATCTATTACTAACCTTTTAGTATCTTTGCAGTATCCAATATTTATATTTTTATTAAATTCAAATGGATAATTTGAATTATTTAGTAGATCTTTTTTATAGGAGGTTGTCATACCTACATCTCCATTTATATATAAATCTTTTTTTATAGCTATTATTTCACTGACTTTTAATTCATGAGATTTTTTTAAGTTTTTAATTTCATTTTTTCTTTTTAATTCATTTTCTTCATACCATTTATATTCTTTTTCATAATTAGTTTCTAGTTCATTTAAATAGGCATTGTATTTTAATTTATGAACTCTAAATAACTTTTCAAATATATTAGCTTTTCTTATTGTAGGTTTAATTGGCTTTGCATACTCTATATTTAGTTCTTTTGGTATTTTAAATTCTTGTATATCTTTTTTTATAAACTCGTTTATAGGTATAGGCTTATATTCATTAATTCCATTTATGATTAAGTTATTTAGCTCATCTAATTCGTTGTTTATTGATAAATTTAATTTATTTACTTCTTCATATCTACTTTTTATATAATCTTCTTTTTGTTGTTTTTCTAATTCTTTTTTGTATCTTTTTTCTAGTTGTTCAGATTCTTTAGATTTTCTTTTTTGTTCTTTTATTGATTCTTTTGCCACTTGATTAATGAATGTTGATACTCCTTTTTTTCTTGCCATAATTTATGCTCCTTATTTTATTTCTCATTTTAAAATTATTTACATAAATTTAGCATTTTATAATAAAAGATACATAATCAAATAAAAAACTCATATACACTAATAATTTATACTTCTTTTGAATTTATTATATCTAATTATCACAAGAAAGATTTTCGTTACTCCAATATATCATATTTTTCATTATAGGAAGTAATTTTAACCCTGATTCACTTAAATAATAAGTAGACTCTACTGTGTTTTTATATGTTTTTTTATCATTTATTACAATATTGTGTTTAATTAATAAATCTAACTGTTGAATTAACATTTTTTTCGTACATCCCTCTACAGCTCTTTGTAATTCTCCAAATCTCATTTTGTTACTTTGTAGTTCCCATATTATTATAGCAACCCATTTTTTGCCTAATATAGTTGATAAGGCTTCTACTGGACAGTCGTATATGATTTCATCTATATTGTACATATTTTAATCTCCTATTTTTATAGTTATTTGGATATAAATTATAGCATATTACTTGTAAAAACTATATTATTTATTTTATATTTTTACAAATGTAAGCTATATATAATGATTGAATAAATTGTAATGCAGAGGATAAAATATATCTACATAACTAAGGTGTGAAAGGAGATAAAAATGAAAAAAAAATATGTACTCATAGCTGTATTATTACTTTCATTTGTAATAACAAATAGTTCTATAGTTTTGGCAGAGCAATCTAGGTCAACAGTTCCTCCAATGCTTAAAAATCTACAAGGAAAAGATGAATTAGTAAGTTTCCTTAATGAAGCAAAAAGAATTAGATCAAATATAAGTACTATTAATATAAATACAGTCAATGCAAAAGATAATGCAACGGAAATCCAAAAACAAATAAATTTTTATTTAACTGAAATTTCTGGTTTAGAAAAATCACTATCTGACTTTGATAAAAAATACGCTAATTCTCAACCTGACTTATTATTCTCAGAACAAATTGAAGCCTTACTAAATTCCTACAAAATGAGCTTAAATCAGCAATTATCTTTATTAAATGCACTTGTAAATAATGAATTTGATGCATCTAAGCTATTTTACTCTGAGTATCTAACTTATATATACTATTACTTAAATCTTGGTGATCAAATGATAGCATATATAAATACATTTTATAATTTACAATAATTTTTAAAATTAAAACCTTATATAATTACCAATATGATTTTATTTATATTTAATATTTGTTATATAAAAGCGTAGAGTTAACTACGCTTTTTTAGAATTATTTTTAAGATTATATATATTTCCTATAATAAAAAAGCACTGATTTGATAGACTATGCTTTCAAATTCAGTGCTTTTTTAAGGAGTAATATTAATTACATCCTTATCCTCTATGACTATTATTAAATATAGTTTGCAAGCTAGCTCGGACTCTAACCTTTGGTATTAGACAAAAACTATTTGCACTCTAGTAGACCGAGGATATCTAGTAGATTCATTATATTTAATATGATATTTTTTCAAATATCTAGTCCCAATCACTTCCAAAGATACTATCAAAAGGTTAGATATAATCTAGCTTTTGCCTAGTAAGTGTTGGTAGATAATTAACTTTCATTAACTATCTGATTATATATTAACCATTCTTATAAAAAATATACATATGATTTAAATTTAATTATACTTATAAAAGTTAACTTATTCCAAATCAACTCTAAAGCTAGATAAAGCTTTAGAGTTTTGGTCTTCATCAGTAAGATTTTTTAATACTAAAATATCAATGTATTTTGGAATTTCACCTAAATTAACCAATTCATTTATTTGAGTATAAATTTTGTTTTCTCCTTCACTACCCACAGACATTTGTAGTTCTCTTTTTTTATCATCCTTAACTATTACAAAGTTATTGTGAGGATTACCTAGAGATGGTTGAAAAGGAAGTTGTATTTTAATCTCAACATAAGTCTTAGATACATCTACACCTTTTAATATATAGTCCCCATCTTTTTTATTAACTTCTATATGTTTTTTGCCGTCATCTACAGATTTTATATTAAAATCAAAAAACCATCTTCCTTTAATCTTACCTGTAAAATTAGGATGTTTATATTTAGGAATACCAAAAGTTATTTTAAAATTAGCATCTTCTATACTATTATTAGGATCTAATTCTATTAAACATGTGAATTTAGCACTGTATTCATCAATAAATTCAATAACTCCAGGTCCATAGGAATAAGAGTTTGGTTCAATTTCGTTTATAGTCATTTTCAGATCATCTAAATACATATTTTTTTCACCATCTCCATAAGGCGAATCAGATATTGCTTTTATGTACTCACTTTTTTTAATAGGTTTATCTGTTTTTAATGTCATATCTAAGTATATTTTCTTTTTATCATACATTGCTTTATCTATAGTGATTTTTAAACCGTTGCTTTTACTTGATACATTAACAGTAGTTGCTATTAATTTATTTTTTTCGTTTTTTTTCTTCTCTTTTTCTCTTTCAGGATAAATCTCTGTATTAGACTCAATACCATCTTCATCATTAACAGATTTCTTGATTTTATCTAACATAGTTTGAAAATCAGATATATTTTGTATAATATTATCTGCTAAAGAAGGATTGATAACTCCAATTCCTACTACTATTATTGATATTAATGCAATAGTTGATATTAATATATTAATTTTTTTCATTTTTTTCTTTATTCTTTCTGATGAATTTAATCTATCTTGCATTTTTATTGTTAATTCTTCATTATTATTAACTTCCACTTCTTTATACTTATCTATATCTATTTTTATTTTATTGAAAACTTTAAACTTATCTATCATAATTTCACCCTCCTATTTTAAAATACTTTTGCGGATTTTTTTTCGTCCTCTAGACAATCTACTATGTAAATTAGTTACATTTGTATTTGTGTCTTTGGCTATTTCTTCTAACTTATATCCGTTTAAATAGTATCTAATAAAAAGTTCTTTATCTTTATCATTTAGACAGTTTAAAATTTCATTTATTTCTTCTTCTAATTCTAATCTAGCTAAGTTTATATCTATGTATGAAGTGTTAGAATCTATTTCTAAATTTATTTTAGATATATATTTTCTTTTGTAATCTATTGCTTTGTATTTTGCTATTGCACAGATCCAATTTTTAAAAGTACTTTCTTTACTATTAAATCCATCAATATTTTCCCATATTAAAAAAAGCACATCACTTATACATTCTTCCTCATAATCTATTAATGGATTAAGATGTGTACGAATCACTGATGCCAATAGACCACCGTAAGTGTCTATTAACATTTCCATTCCCCGTTGATTACATTTTTTGATATATTTAATTATCAATTTATCTTTCAAACTTGCACCCTCCCCCTAAAAACCTTTTACAACATTTAATACGAATTTTATCATAAAAAACTGACAAAAACTAAAATAATTTTTATAAAATTCTTATTATTTAATCAAATATTAATATAATTTTTCTTACACTATAAATACAAATAAAAAAAGCACTGATTTGATAGCCTAAAACTCCAAATTCAGTGCTTTTTTAAGGAGTAATATTGATTACATCCTTATCCTCTATGACTATTATTAAATATAGTTTGCAAGATAGCTCGGACTCTAACCTTTGGGTATTAGACAAAAACTATTTGCACTCTAGTAGACCGAGGATATCTAGTAGATTCATTATATTTAATATGATATTTTTTCAAATATCTAGTCCCAATCACTTCCAAAGATACTATCAAAAGGTTAGATATAATCTAGCTTTTGCCTAGTAAGTGTTGGTTTGACAGTTAAGTTTTATTAACTGTTTAATTATATATTAACCACTATTATAAAAAATATGTATATGATTTAAAAATATTATTTTTTATAGTCATCTGTTGTTTACTTCCTGATATAATTTCATTTGAACAAGTCTTTGTTAACTCTTTCATACATATTCTAGCTGTACCTTTATAATCTATAATATAATACGTAATTTTTATTATTTAAATTATTTTCTAATTCTTTCATAGCATTTATTGTACTTTAAAAGTATGTATCTAGTATATAAACTTTATCTTTATAACTAGAATTTTTACCTAATTCTTGTAATATTGTTAACTTATTTATAGTCAAATCTAAAAATTCTTTATCTAATCTAGTTTCTTCTATCTGACCCATAGAAGTATATGATTATAAAAACTTAGTAGATTAATAACTATCAATTTATTTTTACCATAATATACCAATAAGTTTATATTCCATAAGATTTAAGATAAAAATAAAAGCTAGTAATACAAACTAGCTCTTGTTTATCACAAATTTTTTAATTTATTATACGAAAAAAGTCTGAGGTTATCTAGCAATTTTACAAAACGTTAAAGCCCTGCTCTTTAGTCTTTACAGTGAAGGAAAATGCCATATAATCTCAAACTCATTATATTATTTATAAACTCTTCTTATATTTCTAACCATATGTCCTTGTTTTTTCATTACTCTAAGTATAAACTTAACTACTTCATTTAAAACAAGTACCATTGATGAAAGAAGTATTATTTTTATCCACATAAAATTGCTAAGTGCTACTGAATTAAAAAAGCTTCTAAAAACTTGTGTAAATAAAACTTGTACTATACCAGTTATAAAAATTACATACAATGCTAACTTATTCTTAAAGAAATTTGGTATTACACTGTTAAGGCCAAACTCACGACAACTTAGGGCATTAAACAATGCACTAAATGCGAAAACTGAGAATACTACTGTTCCTTGTTCTTCTGGAGTAGCGTTTAACACATTGAAAAATGATTGAAGGTTCACTATTGATATTATAAGTACTGCATTTATAATTATATTTACTAACATACCTTTTGCTATAATACTAGCCTTTCTTTTAATTGGCTTTCTTTTAAGAACATAATCTCTAACTGGTTCTAATCCTAAAGCTAATGCTGGTGGTCCATCCATTATTATATTTACCCATAATAGTTGTATCGTAGTAAATGGCATTTCCGTACCCATAATTTGAGATATTACAGCTATCATAAAAGCTACTATATTAACAGTAAGTTGAAACTGTATAAATCTTTGGAAGTTCTCATATATACCTCTTCCCCACTTTATACCATCAACTATAGTACTAAAGCTATCATCTGTCAGTATTATATCTGATGCATTTTTTGAAACCTCAGTTCCTGATATACCCATTGAAATTCCAACATCTGCTTTACTTAAAGCTGGTGCATCATTTATACCATCTCCAGTAACTGCTACTACTTCTAAATTAGCTTGAAGCGCTTGTACGATTCTCATCTTCGTATCAGGCTTAGATCTAGCTACAATAGAAATATCATTTATTTCTTCTCTTAATTCTTCATCTGATAATATATCTATGTAAGTTGCTTCTACTGCTTTTTTCCCATCGTCTAAAAGACCTATCTCTTTTCCTATAGCCTTTGCTGTATTTATATTATCTCCCGTAAGCATTTTCACCTTTACACCTGCATCATAGGCTATTTGAATGGATTCTTTTACCCCTTCTCTTAACGGGTCAACTATACCAACAAAACCTCCAAAAATTAAATCTCTGCCTCTTTCATAAATTCCTAAGTCTTCAGTGCTAGCAATTTCATCTTCATAAGTTAGCGCAACCTGCATAGATGATTTATCTATAGTTTTATAAGCAAATCCCAATGTTCTCATAGACTTAACTTGAAGCTTTCTAATTTCATTAAGTATATTTCTTTTTATTTGAGGAGTCAAAGTTACTATATCCTTCCCTTTTTGCATATATGCACATTCTTCTAATAAAACTTCTGGAGCTCCTTTACTTAAAAATACTCCATTATCCTCCATATTTATCAACGATGACATTCTCTTTTTATCTGAGTTAAAAGGAACTTGTGATACTAAATTAACTTCTTTTCTAAATTTGTTATAATCTTTATTTCTATGATATAAAAGTAATGCACATTCAGTTGCACTACCTATGTATTTGTAATCTTTATCCTCTTTTTCAATATCAGCAGTCGAGTTTACTATACAATTTTCTTCAAAGTAACTATTACTATGATACTCACTACTATCAATATATTTTCCATCTATATACGCAACTTCTACCATCATTTTATTTTGAGTTAAGGTACCAGTTTTATCAGAACAAATTACTGATACACACCCTATAGTTTCACAAGCTTCTTTTTTAGTTACCAAAGCATTTATCTTTGCCATCTTCTGCATAGTTATAGCCAATGTAATATTTACCATAGTGGGTAAACCTTCTGGTACAGTTGCTACAATTAATGCTATGCAAACCATATATGCTCCTTTTGCTGGTTCTAGTGATTTTAAAAATGGTATTATTCCTGAAGTATCTAATATTATTTCTCCATTTGCATTCATTTTCATAATCATATACATACATAGTAAAAATGCTACAATCCCTGAAACAATAGCTATTCTAGCTCCTAATTTTCCAAGCTTTAATTGAAGAGGAGTTTGGATATCATCATCACCTATATTTTGTGCTATTTTACCCATTTCTGTTTTATCTCCTATAGTTGTTACCACCATAATTCCTCTTCCATAGGCTACAAGTGTTCCTCCAAATACCATATTAACTTGTTTTGCTGGTATTGTATCTTGTTCTATTATTTCAGTTTTTCCATATACTACATCCATATCTACTATCTTCTCTGCATTTTTTAAAACATCTGCAGATTCGCCTGTAAGCATGTCCTCTCTTAACTTTAAGTTAATAGCCTGAATAAGCCTACCATCTGCAGGTATCATATCTCCACTTTCTATATAAATAATATCGCCAGGTACTAAATCTCTTTTGGATATTTGATGTATTTTTCCATTTCTTAATACCTTTACCTCTATATTTTCAGTTAATTTTGATAATGCTTGGGCTGCTTTTTTAGATTTGCTTTCTGTTGCTGCTCCTATGGATAGTCCTAAAATTATTGCTCCTAAAATTCCAAATGCATCATGAACTTCACCTACAAAGGCACTTATTACTGCAGCAGCTAATAAAATCAATATCATTGGCTCCATGATACTGTCACTTATTGATTCTATTAATGATTTACCTTCTTTGATTTTAAATTCATTGTAACCATACTTTTTCCTTCTTTCTTCTACCTCATTAGTGCTTAATCCAATTTCAGGATTTACTTTTAGATATTTTAAGGCTTCATTAGTAGATTTACTGTAATATCTCATACGCTCATCCCCTTCGTTAATTTGCTTTAAAACTTATATATTTATATGTTTTTATACTTATATATATTACAAATTTATTTATATTAAAAAAATACACTAAAAAAAGCACTGATTTGATAGCTTAAGACTTCAAATTCAGTGCTTTTTTATGGATTAATTAATTTAATCTTCTTATACTATATTAGGTTAAATAATATCTTATATATTTTCTTTGTAGAAAACATCTAATTTTTCAATAGCTTTTCTAACTGACTCTTCTTTATCGTATAAATCATAGTGACTTACACCTTCAAGAATGAATAAATCCTTTTTCTTTGAAGCCGCTTTATTATAAAGTTCATGACCATCTCTATATGAACCAAAAGCTCCTTGTACATCTCCAACAATTATTTGTAAAGGTTGAGTTAGTAAACTTTCTGCTAAATGAAAAGCATCAAAAGCTATTACTGATGCTACACTAGTAAAGTTTAACTTATTTGGAGAGTTAGGACTTTGACCTCTTGAAGTTGTATAATAATCAACAGCTTCTATAATGTCTATATCATTAATACCTGCTTGTTCTCTTTCCTCTTGATTTTTAGGAATCCAATTTGTAATCATTGTTTCATCCCCACGAGCTTCAGCAGTACGTTGCTTAGCAATTGCTTCTAATGTTTTTATAGGATCATTACTTTCACGATATACACGACCAATATTAGCACCAACAACTGTACCAATAGCTTTGATTCTCTTATCTGTCATAGCAGCATTTACTGCATAACCTCCTCCTGCACAAACACCTAATACACCTATACGATTTTCATCTACAAAATCAAGTGTTGTTAGATAATCTACTGCTGAGCGGATATCTTCAACCCTTGCAGCTGGTTCTTCAATATATCTAGGTTCTCCTTCACTTTCTCCTTGATATGATGCATCAAATACAATAGTTACATATCCTAGTTCAGTAAGTTTTTTGGCATATATTCTCAAGGTTGATTAAATAATACTTAAATCCTTATATTTTTAATGTTAGATATTTTATTTACCACTTTACTTTCAATATCACCAACCATTTTACCTATAGCTGCGGATAATACCAACGGTATTACAGTGTTAATTGGAAAGAAAAATATCAATAAAAATATAGCTACATACATATTTCCTATAGCCTTACTTGCAAGCCCTGTAACTATTATAGACAAACAAAAAACTGGATCTATTGAAAATAACTTGGACAATCCATAAGCTAGACAACTCCCAGAAAATATCAAAGGAAATATATGTCCACCTCTATGCCCTGTTGATAAACATATCTCTGTCAATAAAAGTTTTACTAATGATAATAGAATAAGCATATATGCAGATATGTTATTCCACTCAACAACTAATTCTCTTAATTCATGTTCTCCAGAAAATAATGTCCACGGAAAAATAGTTCCTAATATACCTATTCCTAATCCTCCAATTATTCCCTTTATTACTTTTTTATTTTCAATAGGTTTTAATATTTTATGTAGTACTAAAGCGTACATTTTGTATACATATGCAAGTAACATCGCTATAAAAATTAATGGTATAAACCACGTAATCTCTTTCAATCCAATATTACTTTGTCCAAATTTAACTATAAATGAAGGTCTATTATCAAATTTTGATAATAATATAAATACTAAAAAACCAGCTATCGTTGTTACAGTATAAACAATTGTTTTTATTTTCTTTATTACTTTTCTATTTTCTGAACTTTTTTCGCTTAGTGTATATATTCCAAATAAAGGTGCGTTAAATATAATCCCTGTACTAACTTGCATACTACATTCTATTAATTCATCTGAATACTGATTAACAACATTCTTTTTCTTAAATCGTTCTTTCATTTTATCTCCAACAAAGGTAATTACTCCTCCTACAATGCCTGATAGTGCAGCCTCTGGTCCAACACTTGCACCAAAGAATAATATTGTTAAAGAATTTATTATAGAATGTTTTACCGATTTATACTCTACTCTTTTATTTTTCTTAAACTCAGCTAAAGTTTGGTCCATATATTTTGGATATCCTCCAAAATATTTTTGCGTGATTCCGACTAAAATACCACCTATGCTGGCAACTATTAAAGTCCAATATTTTATATTAAAAAAATCTTTTAAAGTATGCCATATAAAGTGTATACCTATATTTACAATTCCTAAAAACGTCCATGTAAAAAGTCCTACAAATGCACCCATAAGTGCGCTATTGAGCATTAAAGCTAAATCTAACTTTACAATTTTTCTATCCAATGCTATTTCCTCCTTAAGTTGCTTTTGAGTAAAGTTTTCTTCTATATTATACTCTATATTATAAATGAAATATCATATTTTTTACTTTATATATTTCCTCTTGTCAAAATTCTTCAATAGACATAAAGCTATATTTATTATTGTACTTAACAATTTTTGTGATACATAGTTCTTCTTTATTTAAGTTTTTATATGATACTGTTGATCCTAATGTAACAGAAAATGGATATTTCTTTATCTAAATAGTCTAAGTGGTTTTTTATTTGGGATAATGCTTTTATTTTTTCTTCTACTATTTTTGATTGATTTCTTATATTTTGTACCATAAAATCTAGAGTAGCTTGTGAGCTTAAAATTTTTTTATTACATTTAGTGACATTCCTGTAGATTTAAACAACTTTATTAAATCTATGGTTGTTAATTGTTCTATGGAATAGTATCTATAATTATTTTCTTGATTTATATATTTAGGTTTTAGTAATCCAATTTCATCATATTATCTAAGTGTTTTTAATGAAATACTAGATAATTTTGATATTTTACCTATTGTAAAGTAGTTTTCCATAATAATCTCCTTATTTGTTAAAATTCAAATTAATAGTTATATAGATTATTTTAATATAAATTTTAAATAACTACATTATTATCTATAAATATATCAAAAAAACACATTGATTAAATTATCAATGTGTTTTCGCTTATTTTAATAGTTAGGATAAATCTGATAAATACTCTACATTTTATTATTATCAAGGGATAAATAATAATCGGTTAAATCTTTATATGCTATGTTACCGTCAGCTTCATAAAGTATACTTAACTTTCCATTATTGAAAGATAAACAAGAATATCCTCCACCACTTGGATTCCCATTTTCAGGATATGGAATACATAATTCTTTAACCCCTTTAGATAAATCATCAAAGTCAATCATATAAACAGTTATATTATCTCTAATATACCCACCTTTTGTATTTTTAGGTGCTGAAATAAATCCTAGCCTATGCCCATCTTTAGCAGTAACTTTAATAAATGAACCTTGGCATCCTGATCCATTACCAGTTAATATTTTGCCATGTAAAGGCTCATATACTTTCCATGTAGTTCCTAAATCATAAGATATATATGATGATCTATAATTATTTCCGTCATTTCTAGAACTCATAATTAAAGCTCCATCTAATTCAATTACCATGTTTTCAGAAGTTTTAGAATTAGGTACTTTGTTTCCCATAGTCCACGTTTCGCCATTATCTTTAGAATATATAACTGATGAATAGTAGTTATTAGCATTGTTTTCTCTTAGTGCAATTTGTATTGGCATTACTATTGTTCCATCAGACATTACAGTACCAGCTCCAACACCGCCTAACCATCCAATAGTATTACTTGGTTGATTTTTTATTCTTGCTGTATTTGTAGTTAGATCAATTTTGTCAGACCATGTTAATCCATTATCATCAGAATAAACCATTTGAACAGACCAGTCACTTCTTAATGAAGTTGTACTGCTTGCCCAATTTCCATTTTTATTCCATGATCCTGCAATTAATATTATTCTACCTGTGTCTGTAACAACAGTTGTTGAATCCATTACACGAGAATAAGTTGAGTCAACACGATCATTTTCCATTACTGTTTTATAATCCCATGTTTTTCCCCCGTCAATACTTCTAGCAGCTCCAATATCTATATATGCATGATCTTGAGCTCCATTATAACGAATATCTGAAAATGCTAGCATTGTGCCATCAGATAACGTTTGTAAGCTAGGTATTCTAAAATACTTTGCATTCCACATGTTATCACTTTTATTAAATACAGTTGTTTTATAAGGCTCATTAGTTGTGTTTAAATTACTTGCAAAGACACCATTGATACTACATAATGACAAAACAATTGCCATACTTAATACTTTTAAATTTTTAATAATTTTTTTCATAAGTTTCCCCCCTTAATTTAAACTTTTCCTTATATATCTCTTTACATATTAAGTATAGCATAATTTTGTTTATTTTTTGTCATAATAAATAATTCATATTTATATTTTTATTTAAAATATTATATGAAGATTAATATGTTTATAATTTACTACTTTAATTTTGGGCAACCCCACATAAACATCAACCTTATATTAACTTAAAATTTTACCATCTTTAATAGTTATAATTCTATCTGCCATATTAGCTACCTCGTCATTATGAGTTATCATAACTAGAGTTTGATTAAACTCCTTAACACACATTTTTAAAATATCCATTACTTCACCTGTAGTCTTTGAATCAAGATTTCCAGTAGGTTCATCTGCAAATATTACTGATGGTTTATTTGCAAGAGCACGAGCAATTGCTACCCTTTGTTGTTGTCCCCCTGATAATTCATTTGGAAATTTCTTAATTTGTGATTTAAGACCTAGTTTAATTACTAAATCTTCTATATACTTTTTATCTACCTTTTTACCACTAAGTGAAATAGGTAATACTATATTATCATAAACATTTATAACAGGTATTAGATTAAAGCTTTGAAATATAAATCCAAATTCATCTCTTCTTATCTTAGATAACTTATCATCATTTAAAGTATACAAATCTAAATCATCTATAAACACTTTGCCTAAGGTCGGTTTATCAAGTCCTGCCATACAGTGAAGTAATGTACTTTTTCCCGAACCACTTTGTCCAATTATAGCTGTAAACTTATGAGGTTCTATTTCTAAAGTTATTCCATCAATAGCTTTAACTTCACTATCACCTGTCCCGTATGTTTTTCTTAAATCTATAGTTTTTAAAGTTTTCATAACTTAACCTCCCAAATTAATCATTATCTTTTATTCCCTCAATAATACTCATATTTTTTAACTCCCTACTGCTTGTAGTTATTGCTATAATACACACAGTAACTGATAAAGCAAAGAATACTATTGATTCTTTAACTGGAAATATAAAATCCATAAAGTGCTCTATTCCGAAATTTGTATAAGCGTTGTTATTCCAATTTACAAATTTAATTAAGTTTATCATTGATGGAATTAAAGCTATTATGTTGCTTAAAATTGCATATGTTAATGCTTCATAAAGAACCATTTTCTTCATATTTTTAATGCTCAATCCTATTGCCCTAAATGTTGAAATTTCTTTTTTTCTCATTAATAAATTTGTTCTTATTGTACAGAATACATTAATTCCTGCTATTATTAAAACTAATGCTATTGTTGATATTTGAGACTTATAATACTCTCTACTAGAATCTATCCCTCTTTCTCTAAAATTAAATCTACTGTCGAATCTAGATAAATGAATATTATTAGAAATTTTTTCTATTTTCTTATTTACATTCTCATCATATGAATCTTTTAAATTTATACCTATTTTAGTATATTTATCTTTACCTGTAAGAGCTATAGCATGATTTTGAGATGTTATAATTTCAATACTATTACCACCATCTCCATTAGACATCCAATTTGGTGTTAAAGTTGCACACACTCTTACCTTATTTTCTTTATATACAGTTTCACCATTCTCTGTAGTTTGAACTTTTACTGTTATGATGTCCCCTATCTTTAAATTTTTATAAATTTCTTTATATGTATGATCTGTAACTATATCATAAAAATAATTATATACTGCTACATTAATATAACCATCGGTAACTTTTCCAATGTCTTTTAAACTTCCATCTTGTATGAAATCTTTTATATTTTTATTTAAATCATTATTTTCATATAATTTTAAAGTAAACTCAGCTTCCATATTATCTTGTTCTTCTACTCCAAAATATTTTGGAAATTCTTTATTTACTTCATTCTTTTTAAAATCAAACAACCCACTTACTATTTGCATAGATTCTATGCTTTTTACTCCATCTATATTTTTTATCTTATTTATATCACTATCTATATATTCTAAATTATCTACATCTGAAATTGATGGAATAAACTGCATTGTTATATCATATTTATTGTATATATCTTCGATTTTATTATTTACCTCAAACTGCATACTTGAAAATGTAGTTAAATATACATATCCTCCTAGTGCAATTGATAACATAGATATAACTGCTCTAGTTTTATTTCTTCCAATATTTTTAATCCCCATATACCCATAAAATCCAAATATTTTATTTAGAACCTTACTTAATTTATAACTTTTGCCACTACTTTTCATCTTGTCTGTTGTCTTTGTAGATTCAATAAGTGATATATTTCCAATCTTTATAATAGGTAAAATACATGAGATAAGTACAGAAATTATACCTGTTATTATAGACGTCATAATAATTCCTTTACTTACATATAACTTTGGTTTAATTAATGCTTCTTGATATAGTGAAAAATTGTATTTGCTAATTCCTACATATGAATATATAACCCCAAATACTAATCCAAGTGTTATACCTAAAGCCATTATAAATAAGCCTTGATATATTATAATACCTCTTACACTTTTTTTACTTGAACCTATTAATCTAAGTAAAGCAGTTTCTTTTATTGTCTCATTTAGAGTAATATTAAAGATATTAAATATTAAAATAGCTGATGTAAGTACAATTAAAATTTGAGTTTGAATAACTTGAGGACTATCAAGTCTTTGTTCTACTTCCATTGTATTTTGCATAAGTAAAATATTTGGTGTATAGCTATTTTTCCCTAAGTCATTTCTTTTCGTAATAGTTTTAATCTGACCATTAATATTTCTCCATCCACTTTTTAAAGTTACTATACAATCATAACTAATTGTACCTTCTGGTATAATATTGTTATTTTCGCCATCTCCATAAGTAAATGCTTCAAGAATTAAGTTCATATCATAAAATTTTTGTGGCTTTTCTATAATTCCTACAAGTTTAAATTTTTTATCTTCAGTGTATATGTTTTGATTTCCTTGTGAGTCTTTATATTTCTTTTTTATTTTTAAATCTATATTAGAATTTAACTTATCAGATATACCCATCGCTTTTAAAGCTTTCTTTTCAAGTACTATCTCATCGTTATTTTTAGGAAGCCTTCCATTTATTAATTTATTTAACTTACCTTTTACATAGTTTTCATCTACTGATTTTAACTGAAATGAATTTCCTTTTTTATCTAATACATTCCCTAAGTTTTGTACTGTACTAGTTTTTAAAACACCCTTGTCGTTTTTTAATTTTCCAACTTCCTCATAATTTAAATCATTAAATTCTGCATGATATCCTCCATAAAGTTTATTTACGGCATTTAAATCATTTTTAGTTTGAGATTCTCTTACTGTACGTGTCCCAAATGTTAAAGCTACTCCTAATGCTACTGCTAGTATTAAAAGTCCCGTTCTAAGTTTATTTTTTCTTAAATATGCTATTGATAATTTTAAGTATATTCCCATAAAACCCCCTCTTTTTTATAATTTATTTAAATATGTTGGAGGATACTTTACCTTTTTTAAATCCTCTCTTTCTAATCGCTTATTATCATTTAAATTATAAATTTTTAATACAACTTTATTTATTTTATCTAGAGCATAAATTTCATCACTATAAAAATATTGATATTCATGCTCCGAATCATCTTTATAAATTACCTTATAAAGAATTCCATTATAACTTTCTAATTTTGATTTTTCTTTTGTAATTTCACTTATATCATCTTTTGAAACTCCTTGTTTTATCATATATTTATTAATATTTTCCTCAGCTTCCTTCCAGGGCTTAGAATAATTATTATATATAAATAACCCTATAAGTCCTATAATTACTATAATTAATGCTAATAAAATAGCTTTATATTTTTTCATATAAACCTCCTTATTTTAATATAAATTCATCCTTAAATCTTAACTCTAAAATCTTGGTTTTCTTATCAATTTCTTTAACTGAAATATGTATATCACCCATATCAGGAATTTCTACAATACCTTCACCTTTATTAACTACATTTTCAACTTCATTAAAAAATTCCTTTTCAGTTAAATTAGTATCCGTTAAAGACTTAAATATGTTATAAATTGCTTTAACAAACTTATCATCTTTTGATAAGTTTTCATCCTTTAGGTAGTCCTTAACACAATGAATAAATAGTATTTCCTTATCTTTTTTCTTATCTAAAGTTACAGAATAATTTAAAACTTGCTTAGGTTGTTCTTTAGAATATTCTAAATTACCTAAAGATAACACAAAACTCCCATCTGGTTTTTCTTCAGCCACTCGAAGACCACTATCTTTTATAGCTTTTGAAATCTTCTTTGATAAATCTTTTTTAATCTTTGATACTTCTGTTGTTGTATAAGCTTTTTTATCCATATCAATTGTAGAAGATTCACAGCCCACCATAAAAGCTGAACTTATACTTGTAGCTAATAATATAGCTAGTATAATTTTTTTTACTTTCATATACATTTTCCTCCATTATTTTAATTTCATAAATTTATTAATTACCTTTGTATTTCAAAGCTTTATAGCCATTTAATCATAAAAAATAAGGACATTACCTTTTTCTATTAAAAGATAACATCCTTATTTTTTAGACTCAATACATATGCCCCAACTAGCACCTTAATCGACCCAACTGTCAGTATTTTGATTAAGTGGTATGCATATATTTATTATAAATTTATCCTTCTCATCTTCAAATAATAATTCTCCATTATATTTTTCTAAAGATGATTTAATACTTTGAGTTCCTATTCCATGTACAAACTTGTCCATTTTATCTGTTATTAATTTATTTTTCTTAAACTTAATATTATTAACTTTGCTGTTTTCACATTTAATTACAAAATATAATTTTGATATAGTTCCCTTAATTCTAATATACTTTTCAATATTTTCATCATGTATTTTATCACAAGCTTCTATTGCATTATCTAAAATATTAGCAAATATGCTTGATACATCTATAGGTTTTATAAAATTAACTTTTGAAAAGTTTATATCACAAATAAACTTAATTCCTTTTTTAGTGCATATATCACTTTTTTCATTGATTATAATATCTAGTATCATATTCCCTGTATTGTAATTATCTTTAAAAGATTTAATTTCATCTTTTAAATTACTTATGTATTCACTAACTTCTTTATTATTATTTTTAAGATTATCTATACAGCAAATATGATTATTTATATCATGATAAAGCTTTTTAACCTTCATATGAGAATCTTGAATACTTAGATAATGTTCATATTGCATATCTAGCTTATTTTTCATAAGTTCATATTGAGTTTTTTTCTTATTTTCTTTTACTATTTGTCTAAATAATAATATAAGAACTATACTACTAGCCACTACTAACTTTGGAGTTAAAAGAAAATCAAATACATAACGTTCTGAATATAAACTTAAAAATCTCTCAAGTTTGTAAAATATATAATTTCCAACTATAC
This sequence comes from Paeniclostridium hominis, assembly GCF_014306135.1. Classification (NCBI taxonomy): domain Bacteria; kingdom Bacillati; phylum Bacillota; class Clostridia; order Peptostreptococcales; family Peptostreptococcaceae; genus Paeniclostridium; species Paeniclostridium hominis. Next base: position 926,421 of record NZ_JACRWD010000001.1, on the reverse strand, counting down.
TAATTGAATTAACCATTAAAGCAAATATCAAATATATATAATTTCTTTTTTCGCTATCAAATAATTGTAACCGATTATTAAAAAAAGCAAATATCAAATATATAAATAAAATAACCAAGTTAGTGTATATATCAACTTTTAATTGTTCAAAATTAGATACTAAAAGCGCTTCTTTTGATGATATAATATACCCTGTAATTAAAAAAAATAAAATTCTCTCTAATAGATAGCTTTTAATCAAATCGTAATATACATTAAATAAACAAAAGAAGGTTATATATTTAATATATCTTATCTTATAAAAATACTTATAGTAACCTCCAAAAGCTATAAGTACTAAAGCATTAAATAAATAATTTCCATTTTTAAAATAACTATAACTCCCTTCTATGTTAGACAATAGAGCTATAATATAAATTAAAAATAATAAAATATAAAATACAGTTTTTCTATAGTCCTTTCCATCTTTTTTATAAACTAATATGCTATTAAATATAGTAAAGCGTATAACTATTGATAAAACTAATAATAAATTAGTCATAAAATTTAACATATTGAATCACCAAGAAATTTTAAAAACTTCTCCTTAACATCTTTATATCTATATCTACTAACAGGTACTTCTTCTCCACTTTCTAAAATTGCAGTGTTTAACTTTATATTTTCTACATAACTTAGATTAACTAAAAAGCTTTTATGGCATCTTACAAATTTGCCTAGCTTTAAGTCTTTTTCTATTTTTTCTAGGCTATACCTTACATCAAAAGTCTTATTTATTGTATGTATTAACATATTCTTTTTTTGAACTTCTATATACTTTATTTCATTTGATTGAATCTTGTATGTATTAGACTTATTTTTTATTAATATATAATTGTTTTTATTTTCAATCTCTTTGATACATGTTAATACATGTTTTTTTAATTCCTCTAATTCTATAGGTTTTAATAGATATCTATAAGCTCTTACTTCATATCCATCTTGAACATAATCTATTAAAGAAGTTATAAAAATTATCTCCATTTTATTATCTACTTCTCTAATTTTTCTTGCAGTATCCATCCCATTAATTTGTCCCATTTGTATATCTAAAAGTAATATATCTATTTCTTTTTAAATTACTTTCAAGTAACTCTTCTCCTAAGCTATATTTTTGTATTTCATATTCTATATTTATATTTTTTAATATATTGTGAAGATAATTTTCTATTAGACTTTGTGTTTCTTTTTCATCTTCACAAATCGCTATCCTAATCATAAGTTCCCCCCTATGCCTACTAGTTTATATATTCAAATATGACTTTATACCTTATGTTTTAGGATAACATTTCCAAACTATTTTTATCAATACTTAAATCTAATTTATGCTTTTTAACTCTTTAAATAAAAAACAGGACATTGTCTTTTAAAGTTAAAAGATAACACCCTGATTTTTTAGTTTCAAATTCTATTGCTTTTCTTTAAAAGCAACTATACACTTAAATAATGCTACTATTGAAATTATACATAGTATTCCTAAATTCACTAATTCCATTAAAAGCCATATATCTCCACCAACTAATTTTATAAGAGACATATTATAACTATCAGCTAAAAACTTATAGTGAAAAAATAATCTCCCTGATAACATTAAACTCGTTAAACTTAATAAAAATATAACAACTGAACTTGCTTTTTTCATATCACATACTCCTTATAATCGATTTTAAATTTTAGTATTTATTATAATAATGGGTGTTACCTTTACAAAAAAAAGTAACACCCCTGTGCTTTATGTTCAATATATACGGTGTAAGTGGTATTTATATAAGCGCAACTGTCATGTTTTTTATTACTTAATCTTTAGTGGTATATATATTTTTAATGTAAATTTATTTTTTTCATCTATAATTTCCATATCTCCATCATACTTTTTTAGAGATTCTTTTATACTTGAAATACCTATACCATGAAGAAATGAATCCTTTTTGCTACTAATTATTTTATTATTTTTTATTTTGATTTCATTTGACTTGCTATTTTCACACTTTATCACATAATAAGATTTAACTATAGTTCCTCTCATATTTATATACCTATCATTTTCAACTTTTTTACACGCTTCTATTGCATTATCTATCATATTTACAAATATAGCTGATACATCTATCATTTCTATAAAATCACATTTTTCAAAGTTTATATCACAAAACAAATCTATATTGTTTTTTATACATTCTGAATGTTTGTCACTTAAAATTATATCTAATATTCTGTTCCCACTATCAAATGTACTCTCAAAGCCCTTAAGCTCTTTTTTTATACTGTCTATGTACTCATTTATATCTTCACTTTCAATTTGCTTAATGCAAGATATATGGTTATTAATGTCATGATGTAATTTTCTTACTTTCATTTGAGATTCTTGCATATTTAAATAATAGTTATATTGCATATCTAACTTATCATTGATAGCTTTTAGCTCTGATTTAGATTTCATACTTTTTATTAACTTATTTATAACTTTTACTAAAAATATATTGCAAAATATCATAATTACTGGTACTGTATTTTGAATTACCTTTATAAAGCTAGATAATCCAAAATTCACCTCATAGTTTGTGTAATTGGGCAAATTATTCGCAATAATGTTATATAAATCTAAAATAAGATTTCCACCCACAAATATAAAAAATATACTTGTAGCATTTATAATTATGATTAAGCCAATATACAAATAGTATTTTTTATTTATATCTAAGTCTACAATTTTATTAAAATATTTGATAAATATTATCAATATAGTATTTACTACTAAAAACTTAGCTAACTTATACCTTAATGCAGTATAAGTTATTATTAAGTCAAATACTCCTTCTAGTAATAAAAAACTTACCACATTCTCAAGTATAATATATCCAAATGAAAATACCATACTATAAATCAAAGAATCTTTTATGGAAATTTTAAATAAACTTTTGCATAATAAAGATAGTATTACGCCTTGAAAAATACAATACTCTATTTTTATAAATTCAATCTTTGGAAGTAGCAATATTAATATTATAAGTATTGATACTAATATGTACTCCCACTTTTTTATAAGGTGTTTCCTATCTGTTAATTTATTTATCATTAGATAAAATATTCCAAGGTAAAGTATAGAGTTTATAATATATATTATTGATAAAATCAAAATTTCCCTCATTATAATACACTTCCTATGTAGCTTAAAAATCTGGCTTTTGTTTCTTTGAATCTATAACGACTTATAGGTACTTCATCTTTATTTTCAAGGATTGCTATGTATTGTTTTATATTTTCAATATAACTAATATTAACTAAAAAACTTTTATGACATCTGAAAAAATTATATATACTTAACTCTTTTTCTATTTTATCTATACTCATTTTTATATTATAATCTTTATCTATAGTATGTATTGTCATATCTTTATTTTGAATTTCTATATATGTAATATGACTTATATTTATTTTGTAAACATCATTTTTTCCATTTATCACTATGTAGTTCTCTTTCTTCTCGTTTATTTCTTTTATACATGATGTCAAATGCTTTTTCAAATCATCAAACTTTATTGGTTTTAGTAAATATCTATATGCCCTTACCTCATACCCATCTTGAATATATTTTACTAGTGATGTTGTAAATATTATTTCCACTTCTTTTTTGTCTATTTCTCTAATTTTTTTAGCTATTTCCATTCCATTTAGTTTGTCCATTTTTATGTCTAGTAAAAATATATCTACATTTTCAGGATAGTTTTCAAGTAACTCTTCTCCTGAGGTAAATGTTAGTATTTCATAGTCTTTTGTTATTTCTGTTAATATTTTATCTATGTATTGTTTTAAAATTTCTTGTTGTTTTAGTTCATCTTCACATATTACTATTTTTAACATTACGTCATCCCCCAATTGTTATCTGCTACTTACTAAAGTTAATTATATATCAAAAATGCAATATAATTCTAGTTGTATAGCTTTATAAATTATAATTTGAATAAATTTGTATTAACGTAAAAAAGACATTGATTTTTTAATCAGTGCCTTTTCGTATATTTAAATAGTATATATAAATCTCAAGTATCACACCAAAAATTAAGCTTCAACATTAGGTTTGATACTATAGATAAAAAATCGTCTGTAATTAAGATTTATTTTTTATCATATATGTTTTGTGCATTTGTTTCTTTTGTGAAAAACGAAGCCACAACACTTACAGCTATTATCATAATTAAAACAAAGTATGCCTTTTCATAACCAACCAAAGGTGTATCTTGATAACTATCTAAAACCTTACCCATAATAACTGGAACAACAGCTGCACCTAAAAATCCTACACAGTTTACAACACCTGTAGCCATACCTGAAAGTCTTCTGTCATTTACCTCATTTCCCATTGTCCAACACATAGTAAATGCTGATGAAACAAATCCAAATATAAATAAGAATGGAACAAGTATATTAATAGGTATATCAACATATACAAGTGCTATCCAGCATAATAAAGTTAAAGTTCCTGCAATAGTTAATGGTAGCTTTCTACTTTTAAAATAATCTGAAATTTGCCCAAGTACTAAAGAACTTACAAGTGCACCTGATATAGTCACTATAACATAATTTGCTGATTGTACATTTGTTAAACTGTATTTTTCTATTAAGAATGAAACTCCGTATGTACCCATAAATACAGTATATGCTGTCGATAAACCGAAATATGCAATAGATATAACCCAAGTTCTTTTGTTTGATAAGATTGATTTTAATGCTGGCATGACTTTTATATTAGATGAATCTAGCGGTCTATTCTCAAGTTCATCCATTCCTGGAAGCCCCATATCTTTTGGATCATCTTTAACAAATATAAGGGTTAAGATTGTGAAAAATACCATTGCTACTCCCATAAAAATAAAAGTATTTCTCCATCCAAATTTTGCTGAAACTAGTGCTAGTGGAGTTTGTGCTAACATCGATCCTAAATTTGCAACTACTCCAGATAAACCAACCATTAATGCAAAGTTTTTTGAATAAAACCAACGCGACTGTATTTTTACCAAGCATATAAATACAACAGATACCCCCGATTCCTACCATAAAGCGCCCTACATAAGCGACATTTATATTAGGTGCCATACCAAAAGTTATAGAACCTATTGCAGCTAATATAGAAAACATTGATACTGTTTTTTTAGGACCTAGTTTATCAGCAAGTATTCCTGATGGTATCTGCATAAGAAAATATGCGTAAAAATACATTGAACCTATATTTGCATACTCTAGTGCTCCAATACCAAATTCATTTTGTAAATCATTTTTTACAACACCAACACCCATACGATGAAATGTTACAAATATATATACAGATGCTAATATTAACCAAACTACCCACCTATATCTTTCTATCTTCTTAATGTCATTATTCTTAACTCCAACACTTTTTAATCCCATTGAATTATCCCCTTATAAAATTATTTTTAGTTTTTATTTAAAAAATCTAAAGCAAATTGAACATGTAGTGCTGTACCATACTTAAAACAATCTTCATCTATTTTAAACTTTTCATGATGTGGATAGTAAATACTATCTTTCTCCTTATTGTTATATCCAAGATATGCATATACTCCTTTTGCATATTTTAAGTAATAAGGAAAATCCTCTGATCCCATTAGTTTAGGCCCAGATACGGTTTTTCCCTCACCAAATACTTTTTTAGCTGAATTCTTTGCAATAATTGATAATTCTTCATCATTATAAAGACTTATTGCACTTTCCTCTACATTTACATCAACCTTAATTTCATAAGCCTCTGCAATTGCTTTTGCATGTCTTTTTATACTTTGGTGAATAGTTTCTCTAACTTTAGGGTTAAAGTATCTCATTGATATATCAAGATTTGTATATTTAGGAATTATATTAGCTTTAGTTCCTCCTATAAACTTTCCTACTGTAAGTACTACTGGCTCTTGTGGATCAATATTTTTAGTTGCTATTGCCTGTAATCCTGAAACAAAAGCACAAGCAGGATAAATAGTATCTTTTGCAAGGTGTGGAGAAGATCCATGTCCTGATACTCCTTCAAATTTAACATAAATAGTATCACAACCTGCCATTTTATATCCTGAATCAATATTTACAAATCCAGTTTCAAGATCAGGCATACAATGTAGTCCAAAGCAGGCATCTACTCCATCCATTCCTCCACCTTTTATGATTTCTTTTGCTCCTGTAAAAGTTTCTTCTCCTTCTTGGAAAAAGAATTTAATATTTCCATTTATATCATTTTTCATTTCAGAAAGTATTTTTGCTGCTCCAAGAAGCATTGCAGTGTGAGCATCATGTCCACAAGCATGCATCAATCCATGTGTTTTTGATGAAAATTCAACACCTGATTCTTCTATTATAGGAAGTGCATCCATATCTGCTCTTAAAGCTATAGTTTTTCCATCTTTTTTTCCATTTAACATAGCTACCACTGATGTATTTCCTACTTTTTTATAAGGTATTCCCATATTTTCAAGTTCTTTAATAACCATTTCTTGAGTTTTAAATTCTTTTCCACTTAATTCAGGATACTTATGAAATTCTCGTCTTAAATTAATTACATATTCTTCAATATCTTTAGCTTTGTTTAATATTTCAGACATTTAAACACCCCTTTAACTTATTATCATTTTTTAACATTATTTTCTTTGATTTAATATTATCAGTTAAAGCAAACTTACATCAACGTAAATAATTTTCTTATATTTGACAGATATTATATAAATGAATAAATTTTCATTTTACTATAATGATCAAGAAATTTTTTTCATACTATATTAATTATATTTACAAAAAAATAAGATATCCGTATCTATTACGAATATCTTATAATAATTTATTTATTTTCTTGTCTAATAAAATAAATTAAGTAAAATTTCTAATTTCAACCTATTCATAGGATCTTCTAAATCTATCTTTAGTAAATAAGTAATATCCTCTATTCTTTTTCGAACAGTATTTATATGTAAATATAAATTTTTAGCAGTAAGACTAAAGTTCATCTTACATTCTAAATACACTTTTAATGTATGTATATATTCTTTATACTTCTCGTCCTTTAATAAAACTCTAATATCTCTTAACATAATGTTAACTTCATCATCTTTTATATCCATCCAAGCAAAAGCTCCTAAGTTTGAATAAGAACAAAACTCTTCTTTAGGATATAAAAGTTTTCCAATATTAATAGCTTTCTCTGCCCTCTTATGGCTTTTCTTTGTTTCATAAATAAAGTCTGGAATATCTGATATACCAAAACTTAGTTCTAAATTATCTATTTCTAATTCCAAGCGTTTTTTTAAATTAGATAACTTTTCTTTTATAAACTTAATATTTTGTTTTTCTGAAAATCCACTATTTTCTTTAATTAAAAATAAACAACTATTATCATCTACAAAAGATATTTTATAATCTTCAAATCCAAAAGCATTTCTTGTACAATTCTTTAAAGTTTCTCTTAGTCCTGACAAGATAACTTTCTCGTTAGTTTGCTTCATTACAATAGTATAAAATTTATTATTTATACTAATATTTAGATCATTAGCTATATTTATTATATTGTCTTTGTCTTCTAGTTTGCCATTTAAAATATTTTCTATGAATTTTTCAAATTCACTATCTTCCATAATTTGTTTAACAAAAATTTGTTCATATAACTCTTGTATTAATAAAAATCCTATTCTTAAAGAAAATTGGTCAAAATAATCAATAAGACCTGTGGCTTCAATAACAACAAAGTATGCTTTTACTTTATTATCTATAGTTATAGGAACTGTTATCCAACTAAATGGAGCTTCATATTTACTATCATAGAACCTATATCTTGACATTTTTATATCTTTGCACAAAATCTCTTTACTATAATCAAAAGAAGGTCTCCAAAAGTCTTCTATATTTAAATCCTTAGAAACTTCTTTAAATTTATTTGAACTATAATAGGCCTTATTGTTTGATAAATCATAAAGCATTGCGGAAAAATTCATTTCATATTCAACTGCATTTAAAATTTTATTAATTTTTCTAACTTGATACGATAAATCTAAAGACTTATTAGAATTTATTTCCTTAATGTTAAAACGATTTATATTTTTATTCATTACTGTAACATTTAAGGCATTCATTATATCCATCCAAGAATCTTTGTATGGAATATCTATTAAAGGTATTTTATGTTTATTAAAATGTTCAATAATATTTTCAGGTATTTCTTTTAAAAATCTCCCCAATTTAATTCCAAAACAAGCTGTTCCTTTGAAGTGTTTAGAGTTAATGTATTCTTCAAATAGATTTGGATTTTTCATAAAAACATAGCCTGAACTAATTACAAACTCTTTCTCTCTTGACCAATGAAATCCATCATCAGCATCAAGTACAGTTACCCCTTGAATTTGATTGTTTAAACCATTTTTGCCTGCTAAAATTTTGTATTCTTTAAAAAACTCTGCCTCAAGCATTTCTTTAACTGATATACCCATACTTCACCAACCTTAGACATTTAAATAATATTAACTAAAAGTATAGTCCTTTTATATATTGATTATATACTAAATTAAGATAATTTTCTTATAATTTAAAAATACTACTATAAAATTATAGTAGTATTTTTCGTAGATTTAAATATTAGGGATAAATTACATAAATTAAGTTGAGACTTTTTATTTATTCTATTTAATTAACTCATTATTTTCCATTATTATTGGCTTTGATGAACCGTTACCAGATGTATCATTATCCAATCTATCCATTAAATATTTCTTTAATTCTGATTTATTTTTAAATTTTGAAACTTGGAATGGTAAAGCTGATGCATATTTTTCAATAAATAATAATCCATCTTTTGTTTGTAATAAAAGACCTGCATGTCCTACAAATACTTCATTATCTTCTGGTTCATGTAAAAATACATTTATCATTGATATATTTTTATTATCTACAAATGATATTTTTCTTTTTTGCCATTCTTTTTTTATAGCTTGTGCATGCTTATTTACATCTTGTGTATTTTCCACTTTTACAGCTGAATATAAGTTAATAAATTTATCTGTATCTTCTTTGCTAAATTTGCTTATAGGATTATTATTTATTGCATCTTTATCAAATACTAATCTAGTGGAATCACCTATAAATTTATCTTCTGATTTAATGTAATTTTTAAATATTGAAAATGCAGTTAATCTACAGTTAAAATCCATATAGTTCAATTTATTAGGGTCCCATTTTTCGTCTAAATACACTTCATCGTATGGAACTTGCTGAGTTTTTATACTTGTAAAACCTTGCTTAGATGTTTTTAGCTTATTTATATCTGATTTGTCATTATAATTTTTTACAAGTTTAATAAAATAATCTACTTCTTTTTTATCTATTTTATTTTCTATTAATATGTCTCTTATTTCATTTTGAGTTTTTTCATCTATTAAATTAGAATACGTAAGTTTCGTTGATTCTTTAGTATCCTTTGTTTCTGATTTAGTTTTTGTACAACCTGTCATAAGTAATATTGCAGATAGCATTACTGGAATTATGCGTTTTATCATATGTTTTATCCTCCGATGTAAAATTTTATTTTAAATTGATTCATTTTGTCGACTTTTGTAGTATAAAACATATAACAGTATACTTTCAACAGGTTTTTAGTTACAAATCTGTTATAAAAAATTTTACTTTTTTTAAAACTTTTTAGACATATACATAATTCCCTTTTATTTCTATATAATATAAAATTTACCTGTCATAAAATATTATTTTATCCTAAGATCTAAAGCAAAAAAGATATTGACTTTTTAGTCAATATCTTTTTCGTGAAGTTATTATCTTATTTAAAAACTTATTTTAATAATTAGAAAATGCATCTTTAACAAATTTTCCAACAGATGTTAATTCATCATCATTCCAATTGCTCAATTTATCAATATCATGTCTAATAAATGAATGTGTTTCGTCTTTGTTACTTAAAGACCAATTAATCCAACTAATATTATTCTGATTTAAAAATTCTAGAAATTCTCTTCCTTTTTTAAAATTTATTTCTCCACTATTTTTTTCTGGACTAAATCCCCATTCAGAAATAAATACTGGTATATTGTTTTTTAATGCATCACTTAATAAATATTTATAACCTCCATCACTTGTTCCCGTGTATAAATGATAAGTATACATTATATTTTTATAGTCTAAAGGATCATTTATAGCACTCTTTATATCTACACAATAATTAGGAGTTCCTACAAGGATTATAGCATTTGGTGAATTTTTTCTTATTATCGGTATTATAGTATTTGCATATTTTTTTATATCGTTCCATGAAGTTTTCCCATTTGGTTCATTAAATATTTCATATATCACCCTTGGTTCATCTTTATATCTAGTTGATATTTCATCAAAGAACTCTTTAGCTTCTTCTATATGTATGTTAGGATCATTATCTTTTAGTGTATGCCAATCTACTATGGCATACATATCTGCACCTAAAACATTTTCTATTCCTTGAAGTAAATTTTTCATTGATTCTTTTTTATTATAAACATATCCTTTATTTTGATCTGTATACATCGCCAATCTAATAGTATTAGCTCCATATTCAGATAATGTATTTAGACTTCTTGTATTTATATATTCTGGATACCACATAAGACCATGGCTACTCATTCCCTTTAATCTTACTATATCGCCTTTCTCATTTACAAGATTTGTTCTCTTTACTGATAATTGTCCATTTTTATCTGAGCTGTTTTTATTTACATCTAATTCACTATAATTTGGCTTTTGTAATAAAAATATATTTAACAATATACTTATTAATAATGTAATAAGTATAATTACATTAAATCTAGATTTTCTTATTTTTTTATCAAACATTAGCAAGTTCCTCTTTATTTTCTATAGCGCTATCCCAACTTAGTACCATCTCTCTAAAGCGTTCATCATTTGAAATATTTTTCCAGTCATCTATTTTGTATAAGGTATTGTCTTCTACTGTAGATTGATCACATTTTAAACACTTTAAAACTAAATCATCTCTCAATTCTATATTAATATTTTTATCATCTAACTTTCCTTTAAATAGTATATACTCGTAGTTAAAGTTAACTACTTCAACTATATTTCCAATTGTTGTGCTAACATTTACTTTTAATGGTATCCTTGGCAACTTTCTATTGGAAGCCCTATGTTTTTTACTTCTATTAATCATATTTAATTTGATTTCCTTAATAGTATTTGATTTCATCTTATTCGCCAAAGTATGCCCCCTATCATATACTATCTGATAATACTCATTTTTATCTTTTTGTGATACATGATTTAGTTTGATGCTATATTTCCATTTATCCATAAATTTATCCACATGAACTACTCTACCTTTTAAATTTGCTTTGTAATGTAAATATTTAATATTTATATCTATATCCTCATCATATGGTATATACTGTGGAGTATCTATTGTAAAGCTCATTCCATATTCTGAAATATCGGATGTAGTAGCTTTTAATAATCTTTCATTAAAACTTACATTTACATCTAGATTGGTATAATATCTTTCCTCACTTCTGTAATTTATACGACTGAGCATGAAAAATACAGCCATAATTAGAAAATACATATTCATAACTAACCAAAATATAATTACTAGATTACCTAAATGTTTGTATTTAATAAAATCTTCTACTGAGAATACTAAACCAAATACTGATGCAAATATTAAAATAATATGGGGTATTGAATATTTAAAAGCTACATTCTTTGATGATATTCTTTCTTTTGATGTTACATTGAATTTTCTAAGAGTAATACCTATAGTTTCAAGTAGTATTGGTATTACCAAGTATGGAAAAACTATAGTATCAACTATATTACTCCACTTTTGATTTCTTAAATTACTAGATAAATATTTTAAAGATATATTGTATAGTAAATATGATGGCAGCCAAATAAACATTAGCTCTTTTACACTACACTCTACTATAAGTAACCCAAATAAAGAATATAATATTGGAGATATTATATATATAAATCTCCTAAAAAATGTAGTCCAATATAAAAAACATGTGATATAACTTAACTTAGCTCTAATACCTAAACTTGAAAATAAAAATTTAAAACTTCTTATGGTTTGAACACATCCTCTTCCCCATCTTTGACGCTGTTTTATCAAACTCTTAAAATCAGTTGGTGATAATCCATGTGCTAATACTTCTGATATTGCAAAACATTTATATCCTTTACTTTGTATTTTTATACCTGTTGCAAAATCTTCTGTTATATTTTTTATCGCTATACCACCAACTTCTTCTAAAGCTTCTCTAGATATTAAAGTATTCGAACCTGCATATATAGGTGAATTCGTACGATTTCTACCTACATTTACTTCCTTGAAGAAGTAATCCTGTTCATTAGGAATGTTCTGTTCTGAATATAAATTATATTGGAATAAATCTGGATTATAAAAACTTTGAGGTGTTTGTATAAACCCGATTTTATAATTTTCATCTACTTTTTCCCTTCTTATCCATTTATTATCTTTATCCTTTTTCATAAGTGGTAAACTAAAATATGGAACAGTCTTCATTAAAAAATCACTTCGTGGTATCATATCTGCATCAAAGGTAGCTATAAGAGGCGATGTAGTTTTACTTAATGCGTTGTTTAGATTTCCTGCTTTTGCATGCTTATTTTCAGCTAACCCTATATATCCTATCCCCATTTTATCTGCAAGTTTTTTCATTTCTATTCTATTTGTATCATCACATATATAAATATGAACTTTACTTTTATCTGGATATTTCATATGTGTACAACCATTAACTGTTTTATATAATATTTCTGTTGACTCTGAATGAGTTGCTATTAATACGTCAACATCTGGGTAAAGTTCTATCGGTATTTCTGGCATTTCTGGTTCTTTATTTGAGCTTAAATTTTTATAATGTGAAAAAGCTTCTATTACCCCTACAGTTTCTGCTATTGCAAGTGATAATCCTGCTATTAAGGATATCATTCCGTGCTGTGTTGGAATGGTAAAAAACAATCTCCAGAATATGTATATAAATGCAGTTATACTAGATGCTACTAATAAAATTTTTCTCTTTATACTAGTACTCTTTTTCACAGCAATCCTCCTTATTTTTTAATCTCTTTGTACAAGGATTATAGATAATATAAATATACTTATGAATATTACTGATAGTATACTAATAGCTATTGTTTTTTTATCATCACCTAATATGAAATCTTTTGCTTTTTCTAATTCACTTTTATTTATCCCTTTTTCACTAAATTCACTAAATTGGTATAATGAATCTATATTTTCATCTAACCATTTTCCATGTTCCTTTATAACTAATTTAATTTTTTCAATTTCAGTATTATATTCGCCCTCATATTTCCATCTACGTTTATCTCTTTCGATACTAGGCCCTAAAAAGTTCACAGTATCATCTATATATTTTATTAAATTCGTCTCACTTAATATGTCTTTTCTTAAATATTTATATCTATCTATAACTTTTTTAGTGAAATTAGCATCCTTTAATAGTTGCCTAAACCAAGGTGCATCATGCATAGCTGTAGAATCAACTTTTAATGCATTTTCTAACTTTATATCATTATCTAAACACATATCAAAATCCCAAACTGGACCCATGCTAATTTTAGAACCATTTTCTTTATATATATAAGTTGAATGATATCCAGAGTCATAATTAGCAAAAAATTCATTTATTATAAAATAATCTATAAATGATTCCACATCTATATAATCTCTATACTTGTAAAACTTATCAATGTCATTAGAATAAATACATTCTTCAAACTTATTTATATCGTTAGTTATATATTCTATAGTTTTTTTTGTTATTTCATCCTTTTGTGGATATTTAACCTCTAAATATCCTACGGGAAGCTCATTTTTAGTTGAATAATTATCTAAAAATATAGCATCTTCTTCAAATCTATCTCTTCTTAGTAAATATGATGATTTTGTAAACTTATTATCATACTTAGAAATATTAACTCTATCTTCTCCTTGTTTTACATTTTCCATCATAAGGTATACACCTTCATAAGTATACTTATCATCATCCTTCATTACCACTTCACAGTACCTTACATCTGGAGTATATGGCATTATTTCTCCTGCAATATTTAAAGCCATATAATTTCTAAGTAGAGTTTTATCTATATAAGATATATTCAGTACCCATTCCCATTCTTCTCCCATGCCTAATATATCTTGCTTATTTTTGCTTCCATCTTTATTTATTGTTTTTATTAAATATTGTTTTTTAGGAAATCTAGTTGAGGTGTTACCTCTTTGCTTGATTAATATATCTGATTTATTAGTAGGCTTATCTTTAATATTATTTATGCTTCCCTCATTATCAATAATACTTATACTTCCATCAACGTATGGATCTATATCTACCGGTGTAAAGTACCTTTTTTCTGGATCCCAAGTAACACCAGACTTTGGGCTTTCACCATTAGTATCTATAACTACTAATGGCAAATGAGTACTAAAAGAATCACTTATAGTATAATCCTCTTTCATATCAAATTCTCTTGGCTGATTTTTTATATCTTTTTGTCTATGATTATGTACTCTTTTTTGAGAATTTTTTTCTATAAGTATAGATAGTGAAATACTTGATACTAGTAATCCTATTGCTACCAATATACTTAGATTTCTTTTACTAGCTAATATTTTTCTTATCATCTATTTATATCCTCATTTTGGCAAACTAAGTTAACGCTTTCTACTCCATCTAGTTCATATAGTTTTTTATTGATATGTCCTTTGTCTTTAGAAGAATTTATTATACGTTGTGAAAGTTCATATATATATTCAACTCTTTCACTTGTAGTATTTTTTACACGCATATTAGCTTCACCATTATAAAATACTAAGATAGCTTTTTCTATTTCTTCTTCAACTTTTGCCTTTGCATGTATTACAAGTAAATACCTATCATTTGACTTTATATGCCCAAATATAAGTAAGAATATAAATAATATTGCACTTCCTATACCTGCTATTGTATATTCAGATACTCCACAACAAATACCTACTACTATACACCAAAAGATATAAACTGAATCTCTTGGGTCTTTTATAGCTGTTCTAAAACGAACTATAGACAGTGCCCCCACCATACCTAGAGATAGAGCTATATTATTTCCAATTACATTCATAACCATAGTAGTTACTATAGTTAACATGGAAAGCGATACATTAAATCTTTGACTATATACTGCCTTTGAATGAGAATATCTATATGCCAAATATATTACTATAGACAATATTATTGATACTAAAAAATTAAGTAATACCTGTTCAATACTCATTGATGAATTACTTTCTTGAAAGTATTTTAAAATCATTTCTTTCATTTCTAGTTTTTTCCCCCTTATAAGTAGCTAATATATCTCGACATACAATATTTACTAGCTGATGTTTGAGATTTATTAGTATTATCTATTATGTCTTTTACATAACTTAATAAAAAATTGTTGTATTTTACTTCCAGTATTGTTTTACTAGTTACCTTATTTAGAGATAGTGAAGGATTAAATATATCCATATTTGACTCACTAGATTTCAAATCACTATCTATAGTTATCCTTGTATTGTTTTCTTTAACTATATAAGCTAATCTTTTATACTCTACTATACATTTTGGCCTATATAAATTAGTCTGCATTATAGTGTACAATTTATCTGCAAAACTATTGTTTAGTTCTTTTAATACTTCATAGTGTCCATCTAAAAGTCTTTGAGCCATGTTTTTTGGTATAGTTAATGAATGTTTATGCTGATATTCACCTTCTTTTTGTTTAAGTTCTAATTTTAGAAATTGCGCCCTTGGATCATATGTCCTAAGTCTTATTTTTCTTCTATATTCTAATCCATTTTCTTTGTCAAAATAGTCATTATTGTAAAATGTATCAAAATATAACGATCTAACCATATACCCATCATTGGTATTATGCGAATCTTGAATTAATGTTTTACATAAAATGCTTTTTAAGTTCATTGCAGTAAATGCATTTATTTCATATTTCTTTTCTACCCGAGTTACAACATTTTGATCTATCACTTTATCACCCTCTTTCCCTCAGATATTATATCAATAGTTATTGTCGTATATTGTAAAAATTTGCAGTGTATTCCGAAAATTTTAGTTATATAATTAATTGGGAATTTTGGCATATCTTTTCCATAATTAAGATATATTAAATCAAAAATAGTATTGACTATATAGCCAATACTATTTTCATGGTTTTAAATGGTGGAAATGAATCTCACTAAACCCATATTTACTACATATTATTTATTTTATGTTTATAGCAAAAAATTTGTTTGTAAGTTCATGATTTATTGCAACCCTTTGTTATTGACCTCCTAAAAGTTTATTCTGCTAAAAATGCTATATTAAAACCCTATATATAATCCTGTTGTTAAAAATACCATTGTAGTAATTACTAGAACTAAAATTAAAGGCATTATAAATCTAATCCACTTTGACCAAGGAATATTAGCTAGTGCTAGTGCTCCCATTAAAACTCCAGATGTAGGTGTTATTAAATTAGTTATACCTATGCCAAATTGATAAGCTGTAACTATCATTTGTCTAGATACATCTACTAAATCTCCAAGTGGTGCAAGAACAGGTATTGTAAGTGATGCAAGTCCTGATGCTGATGGTATTAAAAATGCTATTAAACCTTCTATTAAGAAAGTTAAATTTATAAATATAGCTTTTGGTAATCCATTTAATACATTTGCTGCAGAATTTAAGATTGTATCTATTATATATCCATTTTCTGCAATTATAACTATTCCACGTGCAAATGCTATACATAATCCTGCTGACATTAAATCTTTTGCTCCACTTGTAAACGAACTAACTATTTCATCTTGTTTAAGTCCTGCTGCTAATCCTGATATTACACCTATAGCTGTAAATACCATTGCAATCTCAGTGATGTACCAACCTAATTGTAAAACTCCATACACCATAATTCCCATACCTATTGTAAAAATTGCTATTACCATAGCTTCTCTTTTTGTAAACTCCTTTATATTTATATCACTACTATCTATTGCTTCTTGATTTAATGATATATTCTGAACTAAAGACTTTGTCGGATCCTTTTTAACTTTATTAGCATACATCATAACAAATGCTATACTTATAGACATGAATATTACAAACATAATAACTCTATACTCTATTCCAGAACCTGGTGCTATATTTGAAAGTGCTTGAGCTATTCCTACAGAGAAAGGATTAGTAGTAGCTGCTCCAAATCCAGCTGTTGCTCCTATAAAAACTGTTGCCACTGCTGTTAGTGAATCATATCCCATGCTAGTCATAAGTGGAATAAATATCATATAAAAAGGCAGTGTTTCTTCACTCATTCCAAACGTTGTCCCGCCTAATCCAAATAGTATCATTGATATAGGTATTATTAGGAATTGGAATTTTTTCATTTTGTTTACAGTATGAGCTATAACGGCTTCTATAGCTCCTGTTTTATTAACTATTCCAAAAGCTCCTCCAACTATTAAAACAAATCCAACTACTTCAGCTGCATCTATAAATCCATTTATAGGTGCTGTAAATACATCTGTAACCCCTTGTGGATTTGATTTTACTTTTTCATAAGTTCCAGCTACAACAACCATTCTTCCTTCTATGTCTTCTCTTTCAAAACTTCCACTTGGCACTATCCAAGTAAGAATTGCCATTACTACTATTAGTAAAAATATTATAGTAAGTGTATTTGGCATAGTAAACTTTCTTTTTCTTAAAATGTTCATTTTTAATCTCCCCCCATTTTTTTAAGTAAGACAATTAATTGTCTTTTTCCCTTTTTCTATCTTAGTTTATATAGATGTAAAAGTTTGCTTCACGCATATATTAAAAAAGCTCAACATGAGTACATGTTGAGCTGAATATGCCAAATACAACATACCTACATCTTCCCTATATCTTACTTAAGATAGCTCTCCATCAAAACTCGGGATAATTTTGATGACAGTACTGTACTTATTAAATACAGTCCCAGCACTAGCTTTGGACACTAGCACTTCGGCACTTACTCCTTTTATATTGAGTCATTGGATTCCGACCTCTTCAATATTACTCTTAGCAAATGCGACCTCTACCTCAATCTTTTTTTAGATGAGGTAATTTATATTAAGTTTTATTTATTATAAATTATTATAGCACAATTTCACAGTATTGTAAATATTTAGAATTTTTTATATTTTTAATAATTTTTCATATCAGTAATCATAATACTATATGCATTAGCATATACTGGATAAGATCTACCTTCTATTTTTTCAAATTTAACTTCTAATCTCTGATTTTGTTTTATATCTGATGCTTTAAGTACTTTATCTGAGTCTGATTTTTTGATTATCGTATTTTTATTTATTATAACGTCTGCTATGTCATATCTAGCTTCTGGTTTTAAGTTTAGTGTAGCAATTCCATCTTTAATGTTCTCATCTTTAACAGCTTCTACTCTTATTATTAAGTTATCTCCTTCATGTTTTATATTTGTTATTGTCCCCATAACATCTAGTTGTTCTGGTGTTATTTGTACAGGATGATTTTTAGAGTCTTGTTTATTATTTGATGAGTTATTGTCTGCAAATACTAAGGTTCCACTTATTGAAACTAATAACGCTGCTACTAGTATACTTATTTTATTTTTCATAATTTTACCTCCAATAAATATTTATGTTTTTTTCCTTTCATATATAAATACAATTTTAAAATATATATTGTTGCAAATGCTATTTAAATTTTTTATTTTATTCAATAAAGTAATACATAGTTAAATAAACTCATCTATAATCAATTTTAACGAAAAAAAAGGTAAGCAAATCAGCTTAGCCGAAAAAAACTTACCTTAAAAATCACAGCTATATTAATATAAAACTTTACCATCCTTAATAGTTATAACTCTATCTGCCATATTAGCTATATCATCATTTATTTTTCTAGAATGACGGAGGCGTTACTGCAAATATAACTTCACAATCTTCATTGGTATTATTCTCCCACTTATGATTTGAATGTGGCGGTATTTTTACACTATCTCCACAGTTTAATTCAATAACTGTGTTCATTAAATGTAAACTCACACAACCTTTCATAACATAAGCTACTTCTTCTCCCTTATGACTAAAAAGTTCCTTTGAAGATGACTCTCCTTTTGGTATCTTCATAAGCATAAACTCTATAGCTCCTTGAGAATTTGGAGTCAATAATTCATATGCAAAACTATCGTCCTCAGCAAACATTATTTTTTTACGACTATCTTTCCTAACTACTAAATCTTCAGTTGTATTATCATTTATGAAAAATTTAAATAGTGGTATATCTAAAGCACTTGAAATTTGTTTTAGTGTGTTTATAGATGGGTTTGATGTTCCCTTTTCTATTTGACTAAGTAAAGAAGGTGTTACACCTGTTAAGTTAGCTAATTCCTTTATAGTTAACTCTTTTTTCTTTCTATACTCAGTAATGTTTCTTGATATATCTACTTCATTCATACATTAATTACCTCATTCATTTATTTAAAATTATTATTACATAATTATATCAATATAACTTATTCTTAGCAATTTAATTAAATTATATTTAATTTTTATAAAAATAATTAAATTCTATTGACATAAATAATAAAAAAATGTTAGTATCAATTAAGTGTTATTTAATTATTTTAAATTTAATTAAGTATTTATTAATAAAATTAACAAATAAAGTTAATATAAACTTCAACTTTTAAATTAAATGTATATAAATATTTATATTTAAGAGTTGAAAATAAGAATATAAGGATGGTTATGATTATGTCTAATGAAAAAGTTTTAAACAAAGAAATATCAACTTGGATCGAAGAATATCCTTTATTACAAGAAATAATAGATTTAAAAGAATCTATATGGATAAATCCACTTCATACTTCTTTTGATAAGGGTATGGAAAATGTTTCTCTTTCTGAATCTGATGTACTAGATGCACAGGAAAGATTAAATAGATTTGCTCCATATATAGCTCAAGTATTCCCTGAAACTCAATCAGAAAACGGAATAATAGAGTCTCCAATAGCTAAAATAGATAACATGAAAGCTAAGTTAGAAGAAATATGTGGTGAAGAACTTGCTGGAAACTTATTATTAAAGTGTGACAGTCACCTTAAAGTATCTGGATCTATAAAAGCTAGAGGTGGAATATACGAAGTATTAAAGCATGCGGAAGATTTAGCTTTAGCAAACAACATAATATCATTAGA
Source organism: Paeniclostridium hominis (assembly GCF_014306135.1). Taxonomy (NCBI): domain Bacteria; kingdom Bacillati; phylum Bacillota; class Clostridia; order Peptostreptococcales; family Peptostreptococcaceae; genus Paeniclostridium; species Paeniclostridium hominis. The sequence continues at coordinate 906,069 of NZ_JACRWD010000001.1, read as the reverse complement.
AGATAACTATGTTAAATTAGATAGCGATGAAGTTAGAGATTTCTTCTCTCAATATTCTGTAGTAGTTGGTTCTACAGGAAACTTAGGTCTAAGTATAGGTATAATGAGTGCTAAACTAGGTTTTAAAGTTACAGTTCATATGTCTGCAGATGCTAGACAATGGAAAAAGGACTTATTAAGAAGCAGAGGTGTTGAAGTTATAGAATATGAATCTGACTACAGTAAAGCTGTTGAAGAAGGTAGAAACCAAGCTGATGCAGATCCTAATAGCTACTTCGTAGATGATGAAAACTCTAAAAACTTATTCTTAGGATATTCTGTTGCTGCTAAAAGATTAGATAAGCAATTAAAAGATATGAACGTAAAAGTAGATTCTGATCATCCATTATTTGTATACTTACCATGTGGTGTTGGTGGAGGTCCTGGTGGAGTTGCTTTCGGACTTAAACTTTTATACAAGGATAATGTACACTTCTTCTTTGCTGAGCCAACACATTCTCCATGTATGATGATAGGATGTATGACTGGTGAGCATGATAATGTATCTGTTCAAGACTTTGGAATAGATAATATAACTGCTGCTGATGGATTAGCAGTTGGTAGAGCTTCTGGATTTGTTGGTAAGACATTAGAAAAATTAATGAGTGGATGCTACTCTGTTACTGATGAAAATATGTACAGATTATTAACTAAGATGGCTGATAGCGAAAACATATTCTTAGAACCATCTGCTCTTGCTGGTGTTCCAGGTATGGTAAATGTACTTACTTCAAAAGAAGGTAAGAAATATTTAAAAGATAATAATCTTGAAGATAAGCTAGAAAACATAACTCATATAGCTTGGGCAACTGGAGGAAGCATGGTTCCTAAAGATATGATGGATGAATACTATAACAAAGGTGTTTCATTACTTAAGTAATAGATAAAAGGTATTATCGAAATTTTGATAATACCTTTTTTAGGTGGCTTTTTATTAGGTATACCTATTATAGAATTAAACATTAATTTTTCACCTATTTAATAGTAATGTTTTATTTAATTTACTATTAATTCTTCAATTCTGTCAAATAGATGCAAAACTGCATAAAATGTAGTTTCATAATGCATATAATCTAAGATATTTTCATCCCATAAAATTTTAAATTCCGCTGGGAAATCACAATCTTTTTCATAAAAAATAACCATTAATGGTAAATTTTCAAAGAGATCAATTATATAACCCATATCACCCTTTTTAACTTCTTTTGCACCTAACTTTTCACAGGCTTTTTTTAAATCATTTATTCTACCTGAAAATTTATTAGCATATGGCAAAAATAAATCATTGTGATTGGTAATACTACCCGTTTGAACTGTTCCCTTTAAGCTAGTAACATTCGTCCAATTACCTGATAATTGTAAATTATCTTTTGAATAACTAAGTAAATCTAAAATAGTCATAACTTCATTATGTTTTGCTCCAATGTAGTTTACTTCATCATAGGTTTTTTCAATATTTCCCGTAGTTTTATTTAGTCTATATTTTTGCTTTAAAAAATAAATATATAAATAATTCTCATCATATTCTAAGTCAAACTTTTTTGCAATTTTTATATGATCCCACTTTATAAATTCTAACTTACTTTTTTCTGCTTGAATCTCGTAATTTGATTTTATTTCCATTATATTTCTTCCCTCCTTATTTTTATACTTATAAAATTATGATTGCTATACTATTTAACTTTCATTTATATATCAAAAAAATCCTCCTATAAAAATAACTCTTATAACTTTTTTGTTATCTACTAAAAAAATTAGATTAAATATAAAAAAAGAGATATTAGACTAATTATCCAATATCTCTTTTTTATTTAACATTTATCAATACCCTTATATTTCATATTTTTCAGTTTTAAATTGATTAGAATCAGATTCATTCAATCTTTTAATAATTATCTAGCTATTTTTCCAGCTCCATTTTTCATTAAGTTTTCTACATCATCTATATTAACTAAGTTTGCATCTCCATATATACTATGTTTTAAAACTGATGCTGCTGTTGCAAACTCTACTAGGTACTCAGCTTCTTTATTATTTAATATAGAATATATTACTCCAGCAGTTAAGGCATCCCCTCCACCTACTCTATCTACTATATCGTCTATAATATATTCTTTAGATGTATAAAGCTTACCTTCAGTATAGTAATTACATTGTAAAGTATTTACTGATACTGACTGTATAGTTCTTATTGATGAAAACATATGATTTATATTTGGATAAGTTTCATTTATTTCATTATAATAATGACTTAACTTTTCATACTTATCTTCATGTTCACAATTCATTTTTAATATATTTTCAGCATCTAATATTCCTGCTGATAGTATATTTACGAAAGGCAATATATCTAATGTAGCTTGTCTTGCTTCTTCTATAGTCCAAAGCTTTGCTCTATAATTGGAGTCATAACTTACTAATATATTGTTCTTTTTACAATGCTTTAGTATATTCATAGTTAATTCCCTTAGTTCTTTAGATAAAGCTAAAGTTATTCCTGAAAAATGAAACAAATCTACATCTTCTAAAGCTTTTTCTATATCTAAATCAGTAACTTTCATATTACTAAATGCTGAGTTTGCTCTATCATAAATTACTTTTGATGCTCTATTTCCACTTCCTGATTCTAAAAAGTATATTCCCGTTCTTTCTTCACTTTTTTGAACTTGGTTAGTATTTACTCTATGGCTATTTAAGTAACTTATGATTCCTTCTCCAATGTCATTATTAGAAACTTTGGTTATCATTTTTGTATCTATCCCAAACTTTGATAAAGATATTAAAACATTTGCTTCTCCTCCACCATAATTTGCATTATAGTTGTTTGTATTAGATACAATAAAACCTTTATTAGTTGCTAGTCTAAGCATTATTTCTCCAAATCCAGCTACTCTCATTTTATTATCCTCTTACTTTGTTTATTTTTTCTATATACTTTTTGCATATTGATGTTATCTCATCAAATTTACCTTCTTCTCCGATAGAATTTAACTCTCCACCTATTCCTACTAAATCAGCTCCAGCATTTATCCATGTATCTAAGTTGTCTATGTTAACCCCTCCAGTTACCATTACATTTGCATATGGAAGAGGTCCTTTTATAGCTTTTATATAGCTTGGTCCAAATGCACTTCCTGGGAATAATTTTATAACATCAACTCCACTTTCATGTGCTGAAACTATTTCATTTATAGTCATAACTCCTGGTATATAAGCTACTTTATATCTATTACATAAAGCAGCAGTTTCTAAATTAAATGATGGTGATACTATATATTCAGCTCCTTGTAATATAGCAAGTCTTGCAGTTTCAGGATCTAGTACTGTTCCTGCTCCTATTACTACATCATCTTGAGTTTTAAATTCTTCACTTAATTCACGTATTATTTCATTTGCAAATTTATTAGTATAAGTTACTTCTATTGCTTTTACATTTCCTTTTATACAAGCTTTTGCAATGTTTATTCCTGTTTCTTTTGTATTTCCACGAACAACAGCAACTACTCCACACGCTTGTAGTGCTTTTAAAACCTTCATCTTCTTCATAATAAATTCCTCCGATTAAACTTATATATTTAAAAACTAATTACATAAGACCTGGTAAAAAGTTTTGGAATAAAGATAGTATAGATATAAATGCAAGTGCTGATAAACCTGCTATAAATCCACCTATTGTCCAACCTCTTATAGTGTCTTGAACTGATATTTTAAAGAATCTACTTATAGCCCAGAATCCCGAATCATTTGGAAGTGATAACCCTATTCCGCCTGCACATATTGCTATTGCACATAATACAGGAGATACAGAACTTGCTGCTATTGTTCCACCTAGTATAGATGCTGTTGTCATAAGTGCAACTGTTGTTGACCCTTGTGCACAACGTATAATTTGTGATATTAAGAAACAAAGCAGTAATATTGGTATACTAAATTGAGATAATGAACCAGCTATATAATCTGCTATTCCTGTTGCCTGTAAAACTTTTCCGAAAGCTCCCCCTGCTCCAGTTATTAGTAATATAAGACCAATTTGGTCAGCTGCGTCATTCATAATATCAGATACACTTTTAGTTATATAAGGTTTTGATATAAGCGCTGCATATATAACACCTATTAGCATTGCAACATTTTTATCTCCCAAGAACTTAAACAAAGGTACTACCGAATTGTCATCCCCCAATACTAAAGGTATAAAACTCCCTAAAAGTATAAGCATTATTGGAACTAATAAGATTGATAAAGACTTCATAAAAGATGGCATAGCTCTAGTTTCTTTTGTCGCTTCTAATTCATCTTCTACTTCTTCTATATCTTCAAAAGTATAGAAATGCCCATTTTTCTTATCTTGCTTATCTAAAAACTTCCCATATAATATTCCACCTGTAAGTGTTGCTACAAAAGCTGTTAAAATTGCATATACAAAGAATATTCCTACATCTACTCCTAAACTTTCTGAAACAACAAGTGGTGCTGGTGTAGGTATTACTAATGAATATGTACAAGTTGTTGCTACTGATATTGCACATGCGAATGTTACCATTGATATATTAGTTTTTCTAGATAACACTCTTAACATAGGCGCAAACATTATATATACTACATCCCCAAATACTGGTATCCCAGTTAAAAATCCTGATATAGCTATTGCTGCTGGACTATTTTTCTCACCAAACTTTTTAAGTATTGCATTAGATATAGTTTCTATTGCTCCACATTCAAACATGAACTTTCCTAACATTACACCTAATCCAGTTACTATACCAATTCCACTTAATGTAGAACCAAATCCACCTGAGATAGTAGAGGCTATATCTCCTATTGGCATTCCAACTAAAATAGATGTTACTAATGATGTTATTAATAATGCTATAAATGCATTAAGTCTAAACTTTATTATTGAAACTAATAATATAGCGATTGCTAATAAAAATACACCTATTAATAATGGTCCCGTTAACATATTTTTCCCCCATTTTATAATTGATTTTTAATTATTTCATATATCCACCTAGCATTGGATCAACTGCATTCTTAGAGTATATACTTAGTATTCCTGATTTGTATTTTTCCTCTTTAGGAACCCAATTTTTTCTACGTTCTTCAAATACTTTTTCAACTTCGTCTAAGCTACATTTTTTACCATTAATTCCTATAACCTGTAATTTTCTACTTTCTATATCAATTTCTATTAAATCATTTTCACAAACTAAAGCTATTGGTCCCCCTACTGCAGCTTCTGGTGATATATGCCCTATTGCAGGCCCTTTAGACGCCCCAGAGAATCTTCCATCTGTTAATAATGCTATACTTGCTGATAATTCTTCATCTGATGATATAGCTTCTGTTGTATAAAACATTTCAGGCATTCCACTTCCCTTTGGTCCTTCATATCTTATGATAACTGCATCACCTGGCTTTATAGCTTTTGTTAATATTGCATTTATAGCTTCTTCTTCACTATCAAATGGTCTAGCTTTTAATATAGCTTTGTGCATTTCTTTTGGAACTGCAGAGTGCTTAACAACAGCTCCTTTCGGTGCTAGATTACCTCCAAGTATAGCTATTGCACCATTGTCACCTATTGGATTTGTATTTTTACGTATTACGTCTTCTCTTTTTAATCCAACTTTACTTAAATACTCATCACACTTTTCATAATACCCATTTGTTTTTAAATCTTCTAAGTTTTCACCTAATGTTTTTCCTGTAACTGTCATAACATCTAAATGTAAATAATCTTTTATTTCTTCCATTATTGCAGGAACTCCGCCAGCATAGTAGAAGTACTCTGCTGGCCATTTTCCAGCAGGTCTGATGTCTAGTAGATACGGTATATTTCTATGTATTTTATCAAATTCATTTGCATCAAGTTCTATTCCAAATTCACGTGCAATTGCTGGTATGTGTAATAATGAATTACTTGAACCTGAAATTGCTGCATGAATCATAATAGCGTTTTCAAAAGATTTATAAGTTACTATATCTCTTGGCTTTAAATTTAACTTAGCTAACTTCACAGCATAACGTCCTGCTTCTTTAGCTACATCCTCTAAATCTTTGCATGTTGCTGGCATTAAAGAACTTCCTGGTAACATTAATCCTAATGCTTCTGCCATAACTTGCATTGTTGAAGCCGTTCCCATAAATGAACATGCACCACATGAAGGACATGCATTATGCTTGTAATATGTTAACTCATCTTCTGTTATTTCTCCCCTTTGATACATAGCGCTATACATTCCTATTTGCTCTAATGTAAGTAAATTAGGCCCAGCTTCCATAACTCCACCAGTAACAACTATTGATGGAATATTTACTCTACCTATTGCCATTAAATGAGACGGAACTCCCTTATCACAGCTTGATATAAATACTCCAGCATCAAAAGGCGTTGCATTTGCATGTATTTCTATTAAAGCTGCTAGTATATCCCTTGATACTAAAGAATAATTTATTCCATCATGGCCTTGTGCTTGACCATCACATATATCAGTTGCATAAAATCGAGAACCTTTTCCCCCAAGTTCATTAACACCTTTAATAGCTTGATTTACAAATATATCAAGGTGCGCACTTCCTGGATGGCTATCTCCAAAAGTACTTTCAATTATTATTTGTGGTTTAGATAAATCATCCACACTCCATCCCATACCTCTTCTTAAAGGATCCATTTCAGGAGCTATTTTTCTAACTTCTTGACTAATCATATCTTACTCTCCTTATTGATTTTTTATAATACGTCAGACGTCTTTCTTTTCTTAATATTAACACGTCTGATGTATTTTTACAATATTTTATCTATTTTTCCATAAAAAACTTTTTCCTAAGCTATTCAAGCAGTTTTAATCGACATATCATTAGATACAAAAACAAAAATACATCCGATTAATCAGATGTATTTTTGTTTTATTTATTTAATTTGTTTTCAGCTACTATCCTGTTTATATTTCTACGGTTGTATGCTAAGTGAAGTAACATAGCATCATGTGCTTCATTTGCATTCTTGTTTTTTATTGCATTTAAAATTTCTCTATGCGTTTCTATTGTTTCATTTTTTAGTTGTGTATTTGTAATGTCTATAAATACTGATATGGATTTATTTATTATTGGAACTAAGTTTGTTGTTACTAAGTTTTTGCTACTTCTAGCTATTGCTGTATGAAATTCTATATCTTTTTCCATATGTGGTATGCCATTTAATATAAGTTCTTCTACTTCATCACATAGTTTTGACATTTCTTCTATATCTTCTTTAGTTGCGTTTATAGCTGCTAAACTTGCTATTTTAGGCTCTATCATAAATCTTATTTCTAGTAAGTCAACCGCTAGTTTTAGTTTGTCTTTTACAAATATTAATCCTAATGGATCATCTGCTACCCCACATCTTATAAATGTTCCCGAACCTCTTTTTATTTCTAGTATATTTCTTGATACTAGTGCTTTTATTGCTTCTCTTATTGTACTTCTACCTACACCTAATTTATCTGCTAGTTCATATTCGTTGGGTAATTTGTCTCCTATTTTTAGGTTGTGGTCTACTATTAACTTTATTATTTTTTCTGAAGTTACTTCGCCTAATGGTTTTGTTATTTCTTCCTTCATGTTTTACTCCTCTTGTTTTTGGATATGTATTTTATTTATAACTTTTTATATTATTTTACAATTATTCTCTTATATAGATTAGCATATGAAGTTATATATGTTCAATATTGTGTAAAAATAAATAATTATAAACTAACTTCATAATAAACTTTAAATACATCCTATCTATTTCATTTTGAACTTCTTACTTACCTAAAGTGTGTACTACTATATATTTTTTTTATAGTAAAATATATATAGATTAATATATTAAGAAATTAGGAGTGAATTTTCATGAAATATACAAGACCAACTTTTCGTCCACCATTTGAATCTGAATCATTATTACTTCAAGTAACAGTTGCTTGTGGTCATAATAAAAGAGATATTAGACTAATTATCCAATATCTCTTTTTTATATTATTAAGTTTTTTTATACTAAATCATTCCCATAAGTTTAGGTATAAATAAACTTATTTCTGGTATAAATGTTACTAATATAAGTACAACCAATATACCTATATAAAATGGTAATAAGTGTTTTATTACTTCTTCTATTTTTGTTTTACCTACTTTACATCCAATAAATAGTGTATTTCCAACTGGCGGTGTTATATTACCTATACATAAGTTAAATATAAGCATTATACCAAATTGGATAGGATCCATTCCAAAGTTTTTAGCTATTGGTAAAAATATTGGTGTAAATATTAATATTGCTGGAGTTAAGTCCATAAATGTACCAACTATTAATAATATTAAATTCATTATTAGTAATATTACAACTGGACTTGAAGATATTCCTAATAATAATTCTGTTATTGCACTTGGAATATTTGTAAATGCCATAACCCAAGACATTATTGATGATACACCTATTAAGAATACTATTATACCTGTCATTTCAACTGTTTCTAATAATATTCTTGGAATATCTTTTACTTTTATAGATTTATAAAAAAAGAATGATAATACGAAAGAATATACAACTGCAACAGCTGCTCCTTCTGTAGCTGTGAATATTCCACCTACTATACCACCTATTATTATAAATATTAAAGCTAAACTAGGAAGTGCCTCTATAAATACTTTCATAGCTTCCTTAAAGCTTATATTATATTTATTTGAATACTTATACTTTTTAGCAAGTATAAATGCTACTATAATTACTGATAATCCCCATAATATACCAGGTATATACCCAGCCATAAACAGTGCTGCTACTGATGTTCCTCCACTTACTAATGAATATATTATAAGTGAGTTACTTGGAGGAATTAAAAGCCCAGTTGGTGCAGAGGCTATATTAACTGCTGCACTATAGTTTTTATCATAACCTTCCTCAGCTTGAAGTGGAGCCATTGTTCCACCGATTGCCGCCGCTGCTGCAACTGAAGAACCACTTACTGCTCCAAATAACATATTTCCTACTACATTTGTATGAGCTAAAGATCCTGGCAATTTACCACTTAATATTTTTGCGAAATTTACTAATTTTAATGCAATACCACCATTATTCATTATTATTCCTGCTAATACGAAAAATGGTATTGCCAATAATGAAAAACTACCTATTCCCGTAAATATTCTTTGTGCCCCAGTTAATACTGCTACATCCCACGATAGTGTAGTGATTATTCCAAATATAGATGCTATACCTATAGTCACAGATATTGGTATTCCTAATAAAAGTAGTATAGGAAACACAATAGCTATAGCTGAACCTGCTTGAAATGCTAATTCCATAATCTTATCTCCCTCGGATTAATTATTATTTTTAATTTCTACATAACATTTACATTCTTTTTATTTGATTGACCGATTTCTTGCTTTAAATCCATTAAGTTTAATATATTGTAAATGATTGTTATCACTCCAGATAATGGAAGTGATAAATATATATATCCCATAGATATTCCTAGTGCTGGTGATATTTGACCCATAGCTAACATACTTATTTGGAATCCTCCTAGCACTAAAACGAATGCCGAAAATATCATTACTAGTAATTCTGTAATTACATTTAATATAATTTTTACCTTAGGACTTTTTGATTCAAGTTTTTGTCTAAAAAACACCATAGTCATGTGATCTTTTTTACCAAATACATAAGCTGAACCTAGTAAAGACATCCATACAAATGAATATATTAGCAAATCTTCCGATACTGTACTTGGATTATTTAAAACATAACGAGTTATTATTTGCCAAGTACCTAAAACTACCATAAATGCTAGTAGTGTAATACATATTACTTCTATTACTTTGTTTAATATATTTCTGAATTTATTCACCTTTGTTCCTCCCTACTAGTATTTATTTACTTTTTGGTGCTTTTGCTTGTATCTTATCGTATACAGCTTTAACTTCTTTGTCTTTTTCAGTCAGTTCTCTGTGAAGTGGTAAAACTTTTTCTTTAAATGGTTCTATATCTGGATAGTAAAATTTTACTCCCATCTTTTTTGATTGTTCTACTGCTTCATTTACTTTATCTTCCCAAGCATCAACTTCAAATTTATTTATTTCATCAACTGCATCTAATATTATATTTCTATGTTCTTCACTTAAATTTTCTAATAGCTTAGCATTCATTATTAATATATCTGGAATCATACCATGTTGGTTATATGAATAATGTTTCGCAACTTCTCCATGCTTATTATTAGTAAGTGCTAATTCATTATTTTCAGCTCCATCTATAACCTTTTGTTGAAGAGCAGTATAAACTTCTCCGAAACTCATTGGTGTAGCAGAACCACCTAATAATTCCATCATTCTTATGTTTGTTTGACTTTGTTGAACTCTTATTTTCTTACCCTTTAAATCTTGTGGCTTCATTATAGGTTTATCTGTTGTATACATATTTCTTGAACCTGCATCAAACCATGTAAGACCAACAAATCCAGATTCTCTAGTTGATTCATATATATCGTTCATTATATTTTCGTCATTCATTACAGAATGGTAGTGTTCTTTACTGTCAAATAAATATGGAAGGTTAAATACACTATATGATTTGTTAAAGCTTTCAAGCAAACTTATACTTCCAACAGCTATATCTATAGCTCCTGTTTGAGTAAGCTCTACTGACTCACGCTGTCCACCTAATAATTCATTTGGGTATACTTGTATATCTATTTCATTATTAGTTTTATCTTCTACAATTTCCTCAAACTTTTTTAGTGCTAGATGTATTGGATGATCCTCACCTTGGTTGTGAGCAACTCTCATAACTCTTGCTTCATTATCTTTACTTGAACTACATCCAACTACTGATAAACTAGTTATAGCCACAAGTAAAAGCGCTTTAATCCTTTTATTCATATTTAAATTCCCCCTAGGATTATTTTGTAAAATATTTTTTAGCATTGTTGTAACATATATCTTCTACTATATTTCCTAATGTTTCTAAATCATATGGATACTCTCCATTTTCAACTAACTCTCCTAAATAATTACAAAGAATCCTTCTGAAATATTCATGTCTTGTAAATGATAAGAAACTTCTTGAATCTGTAAGCATTCCTACAAACTTACTAACTAGACCTAATTGTGAAAGTGCTATAAGCTGTCTTTCCATTCCATCTTTTTGGTCGTTAAACCACCAGCCAGATCCAAATTGAATTTTTCCTGCAACTTGTCCTCCTTGGAAATTTCCTATCATAGTTCCTAATACTTCATTATCTTTTGGATTTAAACAATAAAGGATAGTTTTTGGTAACTTGTGTTCTACATCTAAGCTATCTAATAACCTCGATAACGAGAAAGCGATTTCTCCATCGTCAATACTATCAAATCCTGCATCTACTCCAACAGCATTAAACATTCTAGTATTGTTATTTCTAAGCGCCCCTATATGAAGTTGCATTACCATGTTTCTTTCACTATACATTTTCCCTAATTCTATTAATGTAAATGTTGTGTATTTTTGAGCATCTTCTATACTTATTTTCTCTTTCGCTAAAACTTTAACAAAAATATTTTCGACTTCTTCTTTGCTAGCAGGTTTAAAATAAACTCTTTCTAAACTATGATCTGTTATATTACAGCCATTTTCTACAAAGTAATTTAACCTTTTTTCTAATATTTCTATTAATTTATCATAGTCTTTAATTTCTGTATTTTCTGTTTCCCCTAATAACTTTATATAATCACAGAAATCTTCATTTTGTATTTTTAATGCTTTATCTGGTCTAAATGTAGGTCTTACCTCACACTCAAAACTATCATCACTATTAATTTCTTTGTGGTATCTTAAATCATCAATTGGATCATCTGTAGTTCCTATATAAACTACATTAGACATACGTATTAAGTTTCTTGCAGTTAAATTATTTTTAACTATAGCATTATTACATTTTTCCCAAATATCTTTTGCAGTCTTTGCACTTAAAGTTTCTTCTACATTGAAATATCTTTTAAGTTCTAAATGTGTCCAATGATATATAGGATTTCCTATTAAGTACGGCATCATATTGGCAAATTCATAAAATTTTTCAAAATCACTAGCATCCCCTGTTATATACTTTTCGTCTATCCCAAAACTTCTCATTGCTCTCCACTTATAATGATCATGATATAACCATAATTGAGTTACATTTTCATATTCTTTATCTTGTGCTATTTCAATTGATGGCAAATGACAGTGGTAATCAAATATCGGCATTTTTGAAGCATTATTATGATATAAGATTTTAGCTACTTCATTTGATAATATAAAATCTTGGTCCATAAACTTTTTCATAATTTTCTCCTAAATTAGTATTTTAGTTTTCACTTTTTACTTTTTTATGCTATTTTTATAAGTAGTGTTTTAAAATAAAATTTATTTTAAAACACTACTTAATTATTTTAATTATTTATTTTTATTTATTGCTTCTATTAATCCGTTTATATAAACAGCTCCTAGTGCTCTATCATATAATCCATATCCTGGTCTTCCAGTTTCTCCCCATATCATTCTTCCATGATCTGGTCTGTATGGACCTGTAAATTCATAATCACAGTATGCTTTTACTATTTCATAAAAATCTAGTGACCCTGCCTCAGATAAATGAGCAACTTCGTTGAAACTGCTATCTCCTGTTATTAAAACATTTCTTAAATGAGCAAAGTTTATTCTGTTCTTTTCTTTACCAAAGTAATTTACCATTTTTACTATATCATTAGTTTTAGTGCATCCTAATGATCCTGTACATAAAGTTATACCATTATATTCACTATCATAAAGATTTATAAATCTTTCTAAGTTTTCAAAATTAGTTATTATTCTTGGAAGTCCAAATATTGACCATGGTGGATCATCTGGATGTATAGCCATTTTTACGTTACTTTCTTCAGCTACAGGTATTATTTCTTTTATAAAATACTCCAAGTTTTCCCATAATTTTTCTTCATCTACATCCTTGTATTTATCAAGTAATGCACCTAATCCACCTTCTCCATAAGATGTATCCCATCCTGGAAGTTCTAATTCACCTAATGCTGGGTCCATCTTCTTAACTGTTTCTTCATCATATATTAAGCAAGTTGAACCATCTTCAAGCTCATAGTTTAGATCTGAACGAGTCCAATCAAATACTGGCATAAAGTTATAACATACTGTTTCTATACCTGCTTTTCCTAAGTTTCTTAATGTTTCCTTGTAATTTTCTATGTATCTTTCTCTAGTTGGTAAACCTAATTTTATATCCTCATGAACTGGTACACTTTCTATAACTGAAAGCTTTAATCCATTATCTTCTACAGTCTTTTTTAACTCTAATATTTTTTCTAATGGCCAAACTTCTCCTACTGCTATATCATATATTGCAGTTACTATCCCTTTCATACCAGGTATTTGTCTGATGTACTCTATCTTTACAGGGTCATCTTTTCCATACCATCTAAACGTCATTTCCATATTCTTATTCTCCCCAATTATCTTTTTATATTTTGCAATCCTTTTCCTATCAAGCTTGTTACGCTATCTTTATCTATTATGTTTATATCACCCTTTATAGAGTGCTTTAATGCACTTGCGCAAACTCCAAATTCTATGATATCTTTTTTATCTAAATTATCTAAAATTCCGTGAAGTATACCTGCTGTAAATGCATCTCCTCCACCAACTCTATCTAATATATCGAATTTGTATTCCTTTGAACTATATAAGTTTTCATTATCAAACAAATAACCTTTTAATGAATTATTATTTATTGAATGAACAGTTCTCTTTGTACAAGCTGCATATTTTATATTTGGATATTTTTCAAATAATCTTTTATATAAATTTTTAAGGTTATCTTCAAATTCCAAACCTAAATCTTCATATTTTAATATATTTGTCATATCTAAACTTCCTAAAAAAGCTATATCTACAAAAGGAAGTATTTCTTCTAAAAATCCTTTAGCATCCTCTAAGCTCCAAAGTTTCGCTCTATAATTAGAATCCAAGGATACTAGTATACCAGTATTATGACAATGTTTTGCTATCTCTATAGTTAATTCATATAATTCTTTACTTAACGCTGGTGTTATCCCTGATAAATGAACCATTTTAACATCTTTTAGCATATTCTCTATATCAAACTCATCTTTATTAGCCATAGATATAGCGGAATATTTTCTATCATATATAACTTCAGTGCTTCTAAGTCCATGCCCAATTTCTAAAAAATAAATACCAAGTCTTCCATCACCTTGTAATATATCACTTGTATCTACATTATAACCCCTTAAATCTCTTATAACTTTATCACCTAAAGAGTTATTAGGTAATTTCGTCACAAACTTAGTTTGATGTCCAAAACTTGCTAAACTCGCAACTACATTTGCTTCTCCTCCACCATAAGTTGCATCAAATGAATTAACTTGTATAATCTTTTGATTATTAGGAGGTGTAAGTCTTAGCATTATTTCCCCAAATCCTAAAACCTTTTTATTATTTGCTTTTAACATCTTTTATTTTCTCCACAAATTCTTTAGCTAGTTTTTCTATATCTTCTAAGCTTCCTGCTCCAAATAATGAACTACCTACTCCTACACAAGAAACTCCCATTTCAAACCACTTATCTACATTATCTATACTAACTCCACCTGTTGGCATTATTTCAACGTGAGGTATTGGAGCTTTTATAGCTTTTACATATTTAGGTCCAAATACGTCTCCTGGGAATAATTTTACCATCTGATTTCCATTTTCTATAGCATTCATTATTTCAGTTACTGTCATACATCCTGGTAAATAAAGAGTGTTTAATTCCTTACATACTTTATTAACTTCTTCATTATACCCTGGACTTACAACATATTTTGCTCCAGCTAAAATTGCATCTTTAGCCATTTTTTTATTTAAAACACTTCCAACACCTAATATTAATTTTTCATCACAGCTTAATTCATTTATTAAGTCAACAACATTAGGTATTGAATACGTTAATTCTACTGCTCTTATTCCACCATTTACACAAGCATTTATATATCCTTTAGCTTCATCATGGTCCTTTGCTCTTATTACTGCAACAATTCCCTCATTTTTTATAGTATTTAACATAATCTATCTCCTATACTCCTGAGTAAGCACTAAATGCTCCATCTACTGGTATTACTACACCATTTACAAATCCTGATGCCTCACTACTTACTAAATATAATAATGTTCCTATTAATTCTTCAGCTTCACCATATCTTCCCATTGGTGTACTATTTAATATTTTTTGACTTCTTTCTGTTGGAGTTCCATCTTCATTAAATAATAACTTTTCATTTTGAGCTGTTACAAAGAATCCAGGTGCTATAGCATTTACTCTTATTCCAACTCTTGACATATGTACAGCTAACCATTGAGTAAAATTACTTACTGCAGCCTTTGCTCCTGAGTATGCTGGTATTTTAGTAAGAGGAGTATATGCATTCATTGAAGATATATTTATAATTGTACATCCTTCTCTATTTATCATATCTCTACTAAATTCTTGTGATGGAAGTAATGTTCCTAAGAAATTTAAATTAAATACAAACTCTACCCCTTTTTGATCTAGGTCAAAGAATGATGTTAATTCTTCATTATCTAAATCTTCTTCAAGTAAGTATTCTTTAGTTGTAGTTCCTTTTGGATGGTTTCCACCAGCTCCATTTATTAATATATCACATGGTCCAAATTCTTTTAAAATTATCTCATGTGCTCTTTTTAAACTTTCTTTATCTAAAACATTAGCTTCTATACCTATAGCACATCCACCGTTGTCTACTATTTCTTTAGCTTTAGCTTCACAAGCTTCTTTCCCTAATGCAAGTATAGCTACTTTAGCTCCACATTCAGCTAAAGCATCAACCATAGCCCCACAAAGTATACCTGTACCACCTGTTACTACAGCTACCTTATCTTTTAAGTCAATACTAAATGGTAATTTCATATATTGTACCTCCACTCTTATGATATACTTGTATACTAGCATATCAATTTTACTAATGCAATACCTTTTCCTAAAATTCTACAATAAATTGCAAATATTTCTACAATTCATTATAAATAAAAAGTATATAAAACATACACTTGTAATTTATTGATGTATGTTTTATATACTTTTACTTAAAGAACGCCTTTAGTTCTTCATTTTCATTTATTAATGTTTCCCATTTACTTGCAGGTTCTACTATATGTTTGTTTATGTACGTATCTATCTTATCAAATTCTTTATTTTTAATTATATCTAGCATTTCTTCATGCTGTTTTATTATCTGCATTTTATTGCTTTTCATTTCAGCTAAAAGCCGCATTCTATTGTAGTGAGTACCTATATTCATAATAGCATCCCATATATTTGCTTTATTACATCCTAAGAATATTAACTTGTGAAAATTTTTATCTAAATCATGAAACTCGATTTCTTTTCCTGGTTTATCAACAACTAATTTTTGTGCAAATAAATTCTTTTCTAATTCTATAAATAATTCTTCTGGAAATGTATTACAAGCTTGTATTAAGACTTCTTTTTCTAGTACAGATCTCATAAATATGGCTTCATTTATAAGGTCCATATCTATCAGTGATACATAAGTACCTGCTTGAGGTTTAACTTCAATAAGGTGTTCATTTTTTAATTTCATTAAAATTTCTCTTATTGGTGTTCTAGAAATTTTTAATTTTTCAGATAAATTAGACTCACTTAATAATTCCCCTGGTTTTAAATCTAAATACATAATATTATCTTTTAAAACCCTATAAGCATATTCTTTTGCTATTTCTTTGTGTTTTCTCTCGTAAAGTATCATTTTCCCTCCAATATATTACTTTAATGTATGTTATAAAATTAACATTAATATAATAAAATATTAACATATACATTCTTTTTTATAATATATCTTAATTGGATAAATTTAAAGTATAAAAAAGAATTTATTACATTATTTTTAATATTTTAACTAATTATTAACACCTATAACTCTATGAAAATCATAAGTTTCATATATTATAGCTTTTTAATTATATATGAATTATTTTGAAGAATGGATTAGTGTTAATCTATTATAAATATTAAAAATAAAAAAGGTATTGATTTTTTAATCAATACCTTTTCGTAGATTTCAATGGTTGAGACGATTTTCTTAACTATTATTTATTAGCTTTTCCTTTGTTATTAAATACTATTTACTTTTCAATGTACTGACAAAAGAATCTAAATCTTGCTCAGCTTTTTCCATATCAATATACTTTTCTACCTGATTATCTTCACTATTTGCCTCATACATTTTTAAGTTATCTAGCTTATATATAATATAACCTATCCCCCAAATAGCTATAGTATAAAATACATATGGCATCGATGCATTTATGTAATAAGATATAACACTCATTAACTGTTCACTTATAACTAAACCCTTGTTATTTACAAGTCCCGAAATGTATATATATGAATTATATATACTAAATAATGTGTATATAGCTGTAATAGAAGATATAACATATAATACTACAACTATAAAATTCTTATTTTGTTTACTATATTTTCTCATAATTAATCCTCCTTTTTATAAATTTAAATTTCTACTAAATCCCTATTTTTTAATCTTAGTATCACATCAGCTTCTTTAGCCATTTCTTTGCTATGAGTTACAACAATTACACACTTTCCATGTTCATGTGCACTTGACTTTAATATCTCTACAATTTCACTTGCTGTATCACTATCTAAGTTTCCAGTTGGCTCATCAGCTAGTATTATAGGTGAATTAGCAACTAATGCCCTTGCTATTGCAACACGTTGTTGTTGTCCTCCTGATAACTGTAAAACATTTCTATTTATCTCTTCTTCTTTTAATCCAAGTACCTCTAAATCCATTTTGCTAGCTTTTGGATTTACTATTTTTATATTTTCTAATGGTGTTAAATAATCTATTAAATTATAATTTTGGAAAACTAAAGATACATTATTTTTTCTATGGTATTCATATCCTTTTTCTTTTATATCTGTATTTTCGAATAAAATTTGACCATTTTTAGGTTCATCTAATCCTGCTAATAAGGATAATAATGTACTTTTCCCAGCTCCTGATGTACCTAAAATTGTATAGAACTTACCTTGCTCAAATTCCATATTTATATTTTTTAATACATTTTTTCCATTTTTATATGAATAATCAATTTGATTTAATTTTAAAATAGACATATTCTTCACTCCTAACTCATTTTAGATAATATTTCTTTTGGTTTTAAACGTATTATAGATAATGATGATATAGCTACTGATGCAGTTATAACTGCTGATCCTACAGCCCATACATATACCATTTCTTTAGGAGTTATTTTAACTTCTATATCTTTTGATGTGTGAGTAAGCATCTTAGTGTCAGGGTCATTTCCTAAAGCAAATCCAGCTTCTTGTTTTATACTTTGTACAGTTTCATTTGCTGCCTTTTGCATTAATGAATCCCCAACATTTTGAGCTATTAATTGCCCTGAGAAATATGATAAACTAAATGCTAATACACTAATTATCAATAATTCGCTTATATATTGTGCTATTATCTTAAACTTTGAAACTCCAATAGATAATAATATTCCTGTTTCATGAATTCTTCCTTGAATCCAGAATGTTAATATTAGTGATAATATAACTACACCAATTACTGTACTTCCGATTAACATCATATTTACTATTTTATCCATTGTCTCAAATGACTTAGATAATGCAAGGAATATATCCCCGCTCTTGTCGATTCTTGCACCATTTAAGTTTATAGGTGATTGTTTTACCTTAGATATAACAGAATCTATATTAGTATTTTTATCTGCATAGAAACTTGTTGTATAAAATACATCATCATTATCTGTATATCCATAAAACTCTTGTATAGAATTATTATCAGTTAATAAATAATTTTCTATTAAATCTAAATAAGTCCCTTCTCTTTCTGCTTGTTCTATTACATTATCAAATATACCAACAATTTCAAGTGTCATTTGATCTTGACCTTTTCCTGAAACTGCATGACTATCTCTTCCATGCATTTTATTTATAGTTAATTTATCGCCTATCTTTAAATTATTAAGTTTAGCTAAACTCTTATGTACTAGCACTTTGCCTTTATCTCCAGGCTTTATGTGCCTTCCTTCAACTAATTTAATACTCTTATTAACAAACTTAAGATCTGATTCTGTATCATCATTTCCAGTTGCTATAAAAGTTTTTTCTAATCCTTCATAGTCATATGGTGCTTCTTTAGTTGGCTTTACTTTTTTAAGCCCATCAATATTTCCTCCACCATCTATTGATGCATTATAGTTTTTAATATCTTTAATCTTTAATATCTCTTCTATAGTTTTTCTTGAAATTCTTTGCGAATTTATACTAAAGAAGTTGCTTAACCCTGAGGTAGCATTCTCTTTTGCTATATTTGTAGCTTTTTTTACTGCTATACCACTTAATATAGCTGTAGCTATTGCAAATAATATAAATAGCATTATTAAACTTTTCTTCTTCTTCCTAGTTATATATAACCAAGCTCTCTTTAGTACGTCCATTATTTATCCTCCTTAAATAATATTTCTTTTGTTTATAGCTAAATAATATAATTCCAATGTGAAACAAATATAAAATTAAATAACTAATCATGTGTATTTTATATATTTCTTCTTCTATTTCTAAAAAAAAGAACACTGCTAAGTGTTCTTTAATAGTTTCTATACAATTATATTATTTAAAAGTCATAGTAAATTTCATACCTGTTTCAGTAGCATCAAATGAATATGGTATATCTAATGTATTTAATATCTGTTTAACAATATATAGACCTAATCCATTTCCTCCAGTATTTTTATTTCTATCAAATTCCGCTCTATAAAAAGCTTCAAATATTCGCTCTAAATGTTCTTTTGAGATTGGCTCACATTCATTTTCTATAATCAATGAATTGTTGTTAAAGTATATATTTATATTTTTTCCTGAATCTGTATAGTTTACTGCATTAGAAATAATATTTGATAAAGCTTTCTTTAATAAACTTTCATCTGTATTTATATTTAATGAATTAGAATAATCAATACTCATGTTAATATTCTTATATTTTGCTGTAATTTTATATGGCTCTATAGTTTTCTCTAATACATTTTTTATGTTTATAATTTTATATTCACTATGCTCACTTAAAGTATTTAGCCTTGATGTATCTAGTATCTCTTGAACCATGTTACTTAAATCAACCACTGCATCCTTACATTTAGGTAAATAAACATCATGATTTTTATATTTCCCAATATTAAGCATCATATTTTCTAACATTATATGAATACTCATAAGAGGTGTCTTAAGTTCATGAGAAGCACTTCTTAAAAAGTCTACTTTACTTTGCTCAGATTTACTTACATTTTCAATTTCTTGTTTTAAAGAATGTATAGTATTCCAAAGGGTTTTATATAAACTATTTATATTGGTTGCTAATAATTCTATTTCATCACCTGTATTTATATTACAATAAGCATCTTTATTTAAGTCCTTCATTTCTTTTGTTACTTCACATATTTCTTTTATTGGATCAGTTATTATTTTTACATAAACATATGATGCAAATAGTGAAATAACTAAACTTATCCCTATAGAATAGGGTAATATCATAAATACAATACTTCTAGCTTCTTTAAAAGACTGTAAATCCATTACAATTTTTACGGACCCATTTATATTACCTAATGTATTAAATTTTTTATTAGTAATTATTGAGTTGCCTTTTGCCTTGAAGTAATTAGCATTTTGTTCTATTTTATTAGGTAAATTATTTACTCCTTCTGAGTTTATAACTTTTTCTACTTCAGGAATTATTAAAGGTTTTTCATTAAGTAATTCAGGCTCTATATACACATCAGCTTGCTTAATACCTTCAAATACGGAGGTTTCATCTTTTATAGTTAATGAAATATTAACATTATATCTATTAGCAAAATCTTTTGCTATACTCTTACTAGCATTTTCATCACTGTCTTCTAACTTTTCTATCAATTGCCTACTAATATTCTCTAAGTCTTGTTGCTTTTTATTAATATAAAATGTAGGTAATAGCATATATAGTAAGGTATGAGAGATAATAATTATTATCCCCATTAATATCATTGTAAATAAATAAGTTTTTTGAAATAGCTTTAATTTTTTCATATCTGCTCCTCAAACTTATATCCAATTCCTTTAACTGTTACAATACAGTCTATCAACAACTTCTTACGAAGGTTTTTAATATACACATCTATTACACGATCAGTTGGAGCTTCATCAATATCCCATAAATTGTCTAATATTTGACCCCTAGTTAATACTTGATTTTTATATTTTAATAGTAGCTCCAATAATTTAATTTCCTTTGGCTTTAAATCTACTGATTCTCCTTGCTTTTTTGCTGAAAAACCTAAGAAATCTACCTCTATATCTTTATACACCCATTTGTTTGTATTTTCTACATCTTGACTACGTCTTAATAGTGCCTCTATTCTTTTATGAAGTATTATTACAGAGAAAGGCTTAGTTATATAATCATCCGCCTTTTCATTAAAGCTCATAATTTGAGTATAATCATCGCTCATAGCAGTTAACATAATTACTGGTACATTACTTATTTCCCTGATTTGATTTAAAACACCAAATCCATTTAATTTTGGTAGCATTATGTCTAATACTACTAAGTCAAATTTACTTCCTTTAAATAAATCTATTCCTTCTTGTCCATCTTCGGCTACCATAACTTCATATCCCACCTCAGATAAATATTCACTTATTCCTTCTCTTATATCTCTTTCATCTTCTACAATTAATATCTTTGCATTCACTTTTAATACCCTCATTATTATTTTAATTAATATAGGCAAAACATAATATAGTATATTATAATTGCCATTAGTAAATTTTAAATATTTAACTTCTCCTTTAAACCTTTAGATTGAGAAAAAGTAGTTGTTATTGCATTTTTAGGACATACGTCTATACACTTTCCACACCTTATACATTCTACACTATTTGGTGTCTCATGCACAATTACATTCATATCACATTTTTTATGACATAAATTACATTTAGTACATTTATTGTGGTCTATTTCATATCTATAAATAGAATATTTATTAAATAAACCATATATAGCTCCTAACGGACATATATATTTACAAAATGGTCTGTATATCTTAATCGATAAAATAATAATACTTATTAAAATTAACATTTTCCAAGCAAATAGAGGTCCTATTATACGTCTAAGTGAACTATTCATTGATATAAGTGGTATACCTGCAAGCAGTGTACCAGAAGGACAAATTAATTTACAGAACCATGGCTTCCCATCACCTGAATAGTTAGATATAAATAATGGCAATATAATTACAAATACTACTAATATAATATATTTTAAAAACCTTAGGTACTTATCATTAGGTACTTTTTTTATTTTCTTAATACCTGAAATCTTATATAATAAATCCTGTACTAATCCAAATGGGCATAGCCAACCGCATACAAATCTTCCGATAAATGCACCTATAATCATTAAAAAACCTATTATATAAAACGAAATTTTAAAATCTCTACTTCCCAAAACTGCTTGAAGAGATCCAATCGGACAAGATGCTATTGCACCTGGGCAAGAATAACAATTTAACCCTGGTACACATAGTTTTTTACTATTCCCTTTATATATCTTACCATTCATATATCCTAGTAAGTAACCGTTAGTTAAAGCTGTAAATACAATTTGAAAAATTAGTCTAAAATTAGATTTTATTTTGGTTATTAAATTCATAGCTATCCCCTATCCAATTCCTATGCATTCAAGACATATAATATTAGATTTTTTGGCTACAGTTAAATGTTCATTTCTATGAATACCAAGAAATAATGATAAAGCACCTAAGATTATTAAAGCTATGCCTATTTTATTTTTTCTCATAAATTTACTCATTTATATCAACCTTTTTTAATACGTCTTCTATTCTAGATTTCCATCCTTCATAATCACTAGAACCATCTATTTGATCTACAATATTTCCATCCTTGTCTATAAAAAATGTGGTAGGAAATGCTGCTATGTTTTTAAAAATATCATCTTCTAACATCTTCTTTGACATAGTTATCTGTTGATAACTTGATTTAGATTTACTTAATATTTCCTCTACTACTGATTTTTCTTGTTCAGTTAGTCCTACCCCTGACTCTAACAATAACCCTTTTATTGAAACACCTTTTTTCTCATACTCTTTATTTAATTTGTCTAAAACTGGAATTTCATCTATACAAGGAGTACACCCTGTATTCCATACATTAACTAATGTAAGTTTCTTTTCTGAGAAGATAGAACTATCTACTGTATTCCCATTAATATCTGTAGTTTGCATCTCTTTAAAAATATTACTAGATGAAATATTTTGGTCATTATTTCCTGAATTTGTACACCCAACTATTAAAAATATAGTTATAGCTGATAATAATAGTGTCACACTCTTTTTTAATTTACTTTTATTCATATATTTCCCTCCTAATATTTGTCTTTATAAATAATATAGTGTTTTAATGTAAAACCAATATGAAATTTAATGCTTATCTTTATAAAATAAACAGACAACTCACATACTTATGTCTAGAAGAATAACCTATTAATAAATGATTTTCATTAATGGAGGTGTTTGTATGGGATATTATGTTAAAGTAGAATCAAAGGTAAAAGTTTATGTAGAGGATCTTAATCCAGAGGGCGATAAGACAATCTTATTTCTACACGGGTGGCCTGGGAATCATAATTTATTTGAATATCAGTTTAATTATCTTCCAAAAATGGGATACCGATGTATTGGTATAGACATGAGAGGATTTGGTAAATCAGATAAACCTTATACAGGTTACGACTATGATAGATTATCAGACGATGTTAGATGTGTAGTTAATGCTTTAAATTTACATGATTTCACACTGGCAGGTCATTCGACTGGGGGAGCTATAGCTATTCGATACATGTCTCGCCATAAAGGATACGGAATATCTAAACTTGCTCTTTTTGCAGCAGCAGCTCCTAGCCTTATCAAACGTCCAAATTTCCCATATGGTTTAGAAAAAGAGGATGTAATCAAAATAATTGAGGAAACATACACTGATCGACCTAAAATGCTGAGTGATTTCGGTGATACTTTTTTCTTTCAACATATAACTGAACCATTCTCTGATTGGTTCCTTCAATTAGGCTTTCAGGCGGCTGGTTGGGCAACTGCAGCTATAGCAAATACTTGGATAGAGGAAGTACTGTTTTCTGACTTAGAAACAATAAATGTTCCAACTTTAATTATTCATGGCATTCATGACAAAGTTGTTCCATTTCCACTAGCTAAAATACAAAATCAATATATTAAAAATTCAAAGCTTATGCCATTTGAGTTTAGCGGTCACGCATCTTTCTATGATCAGCGAGAGAAATTTAATGAAGAATTGACCAAATTTATTGAAGAATAAAAAGTTAGAGGCTATATAGCAATCCGACGAAACGTTAAAGCCCGCTATATAACCTCAAACTCCCCCCCAAAGCCAAACTAAACTTTCACATAATAAAGCACTAACTCAAAGCCTAAGCTTTAAAATCAGTGCCCTAAAAATTAATCTACCAACTTCCAATATCCAGTCCTAGGACTTACAAATAACTCAGTCCCATCAAACTCCTTATACTCAACACATCCTCTTTTTAAAATCTTTTGTACTATAAAACTAGACTCAGCCATACCTGAATGTATAATAATTTTTGCTAACTTTCCAAATCTCATTTCTCCATTTTCATCTAATATCTCTATTATCTTAGCCTTAATCTCATCTAACTGCGCTTTAGTATAATCCATAATCTATCTCCTTTAATCTTTTATACATCTATATTAACAAAACACACCTATAAATTAAAGTTTAAAGTACTAATCCAAGACACTTAAGAAATCTATTGCTTGTTTCTATATTGACAGTCTTGCAATAAAGTTATAATATCAATAGGATTGTAGTTTTTTATATTACATAGAAAATTAAGTTCATTTTAAAACTATTAATCAATATAATTTATATAATAATAAAATTAAAATAAAGGATGATAAAAAATGACAGAACAAAATTTAAGTTTGACTGATGAGATTAAAAGAAGAAGAACCTTTGCAATCATTTCCCATCCCGATGCAGGAAAAACTACATTAACTGAAAAGTTTCTATTGTATGGAGGTGCCATTCGTGAAGCAGGTTCGGTTAAATCAAGAAGATCTCAAAAACATGCAGTATCTGACTGGATGGAAATTGAAAAGCAAAGAGGTATATCTGTTGCCTCAAGTGTTCTTCAATTTGAATATAATAACTTTTGTATAAATATTCTTGATACTCCAGGGCATCAAGATTTCAGTGAGGACACTTATAGAACTCTTATGGCAGCAGACAGTGCAGTAATGGTTATTGACTCTGCTAAAGGTGTTGAAGATCAAACTAAGAAATTATTCCAAGTTTGTAAAATGAGAGGAATACCAATTTTCACTTTTATCAATAAAATGGACCGTAAAGGAAAGGATCCTTTTGAACTACTTGAGGATATTGAAAATGTTCTAGGAATTCGCTCTTGCCCAGTAAACTGGCCAATTGGTTCTGGTAAAGAGTTTAAAGGTGTGTTTAACCGTCATAAAAACCAAATTGAAGTATTTGATGATGGTAACCATGGGCAAGATATTGCTAAGTCTATAACTGGAGAGGTATCTGATGAAAAATTTAATACTTTATTAGGTGATGCTCTTCATGAACAACTACTAAATGATATTGAACTTTTAGATATTGCTGGAGATAATTTTGATTTAGATGCAATATTAAATGGTGAATTGACTCCTGTATTCTTTGGAAGTGCCCTTACTAACTTTGGTGTAGAGCCATTTTTAGAATCATTCCTAGAAATAACATCACCACCAAGTCCTCGTAGCAGTAATTTAGGCGATATTGATCCTAACTCTAATAATTTCTCAGGATTTATATTTAAAATTCAAGCTAATATGGATAAAAATCATAGAGATAGAATTGCATTCCTTAGAATTTGCTCTGGTAAATTTGAAAAAGGTATGACAGTAACTCATGTACAAAGAAACAAAAAGGTCAAACTTTCACAACCTCAACAGTTTGTGGCACAAGACCGTGTTATAATAGATTCAGCTTATCCAGGGGACATTATAGGTATACATGACCCAGGAATATTTAATATTGGTGATACATTAAGTGAAAAACAATCAAATTTACAATACACTAATATACCACAATTTGCTCCTGAACACTTTATGAGAGTATCTACAAAAAATGCCCTTAAAAGAAAACAATTCGTAAAAGGTATTACACAATTATCAGAAGAAGGTGCGATTCAGGTTTATAGACAACCTAATGGTGGTATGGAAGAACTTATTATAGGAGTAGTTGGAGTTCTTCAGTTTGAAGTTTTAGAATATCGTCTAAAACAGGAATATAATGTTGATATACTAATGAACCCACTACCTTACCGTTATGTACGTTGGATTGAAAATGATCTTTCTAAATTTGGTAAGCTTTCAATGACAATGGATACATTACTAGTTGAAGATAAAAATAGCAATCCAGTATTGTTATTACAAAACGAATGGTCTATTAGACATCTACTTGAGAGAAATGAAGGTTTAATTTTAAAAGAAACTTCTTTATAAAAAATAAATTTTAATCCCCTTGCGTCTATTTTAAACGTAAGGGGGATTAAAACAAAAAAACTACTAAATTATAAACTTAGTAGTTTTTTTATCCTCTTTTCGAGGGTTTAAAAAGAGTTTTATGTTTATAGTAATCTAACAAAATTAAAATAAGCCTAATTATTAACACCTACACTCCTAAGAAAATCATAAGTCTCGTCTAAATTCTTATCATCAGGAACATACAAAATCATTCCTTTTCTACTTCTCGTCAATAAAACTCTATAAATATTTTCCATAATCAATTTAGGATTTTTATACTTCTTCAAATGGTATCCAAGCTTATTTTCATCAAAATCAAATTTACCATTTCTAACAACATAATCTCCACCAAATATAACAATAGGAAAATCTATCTCTAACCCCTGACATGCAAACTCAGAAGCAGCAGTTTCCATTTCATTACAATCTCTTAAAAACCATTTACCTGCCTCTCTTGAATCTATATAACTTGTAAAATTACTTTTTCCTAAAGCTTTCTTAACATTTTCAAAATCATTGCCCTTTACCTTTGAAGATATAAGAAGACCATGCTTTAAATTCTTATTTTCAAGATTTTCAACATACTCCATACACTTATTAAAATCGCGGCTTACCTTAATAACAAAACCTTTAGACTTTATATGATCTAACTCTTTTCTTGCCTCAAAAACATTACAACTTAAAACTGATTCAATAAACTTTGATATATCTATAAAATTATTTCTAATAGACACATCTAGGTGCAACTCATTTACTATATTTAAATTTTTAACCTCTGAAAAATCCTCTTTAAACTTATCAGGTAAATATATATCATAATCTATTCTATCTTTTAGCACCTCTACCCAGAGCTTAATTCCTTTTTCCTCTCCTTCATGGATAGATTGTCCATTTCCTACAAAACAAACTAAAGTAACATCACCTTTAGCTTTGTAGATTTTATCACATATATCAATTAAAGCTTGCGGCTCACTTATACCACCTGAATTCATCTTTTCTTCATCCCAAGCTCTTTGGGCTTCATCAAATAATAAAACATTATAATTAGGAATTTTATTATTGTTCATAAACTCTCTTTTAAACTTAATAGCTCCTTTTATATAAGCTTTACCTAAACCTTCTTTTCCAAGTGCTTCATCAATTTGAGCTTCTATAACATTTACAAGAGGTCCATTTCCTGATAAATATATAGCTCCACCTTCATTAGTGTTCTTGCTTTGTATATACTTGTTGTAATTGTATAAAAACTTAAGAGCTACAAGAGTTTTTCCCGCACCTGGAACTCCACTTATAAAAACTATATTTTTGCCACGATTTTTTGTCATGTTATTAAATACTATTTTCTTAAGTTGTGTATAGGCTTTTTCGATATCTCCATCTGAAATACTTTGTATATGTGGTAACTTACCACTTTTAAATAAATCATAAGTAGCACTTAGTATATCTGGTAATGGTTCATATTCAGAATTTATAAACTCCTGTGCTTTTGATTTATTTGATGGTGTTAGATTTTTAAAATCTATTTTCTCTAGGAAATTTTCTTTATTTAGAATTTGAAAATTATTTATGTTTTCACTTAGGTTTCCTTTAGTTAATACTAAGTAACTTTCCACTTCTAGATTATTTTCTCTTGTGAAATTGTGATAGTTATATAGATCTTCTCTATATCCTATAGCCTGAGATATATCATCTTCTGTGTAGTTTTGTTTATTTTTAAATTCTAAGATTATTACTTTTTCATCAAATAACATAATAACATCCGGTCTTCTTCCACCCTCTAGTGGTAGAAAGTATTCAAATATACATGTTATATCGTAAGTTGTATTGTTTAATAATTCATTTTGGTTATTAAGAAAATCTATACAGGCATCCCAAGCTGCTATTTGACCTTCTTCTACTATAAAACCTTTAGCTTCTGTATATTCTTTTATTTCATCTATTATATCTTTTTTATTTAACTTTTTTAGCTCATTTAATTTATATATTAATCCGTTCATAGTTCTCCTCTTATAAATACTTTAACTTTTTATCAATACCATTATATTCCATATTTATTAAGTAATAAACCTTTAGTATAATTAATTGTATACAAAGAGGTGATTTAAATGAAAAAAATGATAAAAGTAGTTGCATCTATTATAGAAAATGAAAATGAAGAGATATTATGTGCTTTAAGATCTCCTGAAATGACTTTGCCTAATATGTGGGAGTTTCCTGGTGGTAAGGTTGAAGAAAATGAGTCTTTATTTGAGGCTATTGAAAGAGAGATTAAGGAAGAACTTGATTGTGATATAAAGGCTTTAGAGGTTTTTAATGATAATACACATGATTATGGTAATTTTATAGTTAATCTTATAGCGATTAAGTGTAATTTAGTAGGTGGTGTTCCTGTTGCTGGTGAACATTCTAAGCTTATTTGGTTAAAAAGAGAAAACTTAGAATCATTAAAATGGGCCCCTGCTGATGTACCTGCTGTAAGTCAATTAATTAAAGAGTGTGATAAAAAATAAGAAGATAAGTTTATACTTATCTTCTTATTTTTTATAGTATTATTAATTATCTATTGCTTTTAAGATGCTCTATATCTTCTTGTGAATTAATTATATGCATTTTCCTATGACAATTTGGACATAAAGCTGCTGTGTTTTCTATAGTATCATCCCCACCTCTTGATAACCATACTATATGGTGTACCTCTAGATATGGTTCTCCTTTTGAATTTTTAAAAGGAGCTTCATTTCCACAAAGTTCACAAATTCCGTTAGCTCTTCTTCTTGTATATTCAACTACATATTGATCTCTATCATATTGTATAACCTTACTTTCTTTTGATTTAGGCTTTCCTTTTGCTTTTTGTGCTTTATTTTTCACTTCATCATCAGGTAAGTTGCAAATATATATTTCTTTTATATTTTCATTTAGAGAATCTACATCATTTCCTTTTCTACAGATTATATCTATCAAATAATCTCCTAAATTATCATTTATAGGATATAAATATCCTTGATTTCCTCTCCCATTTTTATTAATAGGAGCGTATTTTTGACCTTGTTTCTTCATTATATCGTCTAAAAAATCATCTATTTTTATAGGATTTTTTAATTTATGATAATCTACTAATATAATCCACCCTTCTTCATTCCAAAGTCCAAATTTTTCTATCTCTTTTGGTCTTGTGTGGCTAAACCCATCTCCTTTAGCTATATTTACTGATACAATTTTTCTATTTACACAACTAAAAATTATATCTCCTAATTTAACGTCCTCCATCCTACTCCAATGGTGAACTTTCTTACCTCCTGAATCTATCTTTGGAGCCCATAAATATTGGCCGCTATACTCTTCTGCATAACTTTTGTTTTGAAACACCCAAAAATACCTCATGCTATTACTCCCCATATATAAAATTTAAATTGTTAAAACTCTTTTATATAATATATACTGTAGTTTCTAATATTTATCTATAAATAATACTTCTTAAATCATCCAAAGTATTTTCCATGCTATCTAATCTTGCAACCCTTATTTCAATGTATTTATTTTCTTCATCAACCTCCCAAATAGGATAATCAATGTTACCTTTTAAGCTAGGGTATAATATAATACATCTTTTACTATCTTTGTAAGCGTTGACGTATGCATACATCTGATAAATATCTGACTGGCTATAATTAAGTCTACCGTTATAATCTATTTGTTTCCATTTTGTATCAATAATTATGCTAGCCATGTCATTTTTATATAATACTATATCAGGCTTTAAGGATATATTCCTTTTATTAGTCTTAATATTTTTTAATAATCTTTTTCCATTATCCTGCAATAATACTTTTGTATTTTTATCTGTAAAGTTTTTCAAAACTAATTTACCTATATACTCTTCATATAAAATATTCATTTCAAATAAAATAGAAAAAGCATTTTTATTTCCATAAGTATTTTTGCTACTTTCATTTTTTATTATTAACTTTGCAAACTCATAAGACAATTTAAATCTTTCATTTTTTCTATCAAATTTAAAGATATTAAGCTTTTCTTTTAAAATAAAATCTTCACTTACATCTGCAAATAATTGTAGTATCTTTTTTATCTTACTTTTTACTTGTTCGTCACTTATTTTATTTAATACTATACTACAAGCATGTTTAAATGTTTGATTTAAAAAGTTGTCATAACTATAAATATCATACTTACAATAAACTTTACTCTTGTTTGTATAATTTTTATTTATATGCTCTTTTAATAAAAGTTTTCCTTTTAAAGTATTTATATTATCACTTTCACTTATATACTCTAAATTAACACCTTTTCTTATTTCATTTTCTAAATTCTCAATATACATCTTAACAAGCACTTCAAGTAAATTATTTTTACTAGTATTAATGCTGGCACTTTGTTCAATATTTAAAGGTAACCTATTACACATAGATAACATTTTTATAAGCATTTTTCTATCATTATCAATATCATCTCCTAAAGATATTTTAGGCAATATTTCTATTAATAAATTATCAAGTGCTATTATACCTGTGTAATTTATAAATCTAATTTTATCAATATTAAGTTCAATTATATTTTTATTATTGTATTTATAGTTCAAATAAGAAGTTAGATTTTTAAGTTCCTTGTAAGATAAGTTATCTTTTTTATCTCCTAAGTCAATATAGTCATAAGATTCTCTAATGCATATATATTTACATTTCATATATATTTTTTATCTCCTTAGTGCCTATATCTGACTTAATTTTATATATATTTTTATTAGATAACTCACCTATAACACCACTTTTAAATAAATTTTCTACCTCTATTTCTTCCTTATATACTATATAATCATCTTCTTCACGTTCCCCTATTCCACCCAGTATTAAACCTATTTTTTCAAAATCATCATAGAAATACTCTTGAAGTAAAGGTATAATTTTATATTTTAAGCAATCTGATAAATCGTCTATAGTTTCTATGCTTTTGAAATACGCATGTCCAATCATATGATCTCTATCGTAAAAATACTCTATTCTTTTATTCACTATTTCTAATAGTTTGGATAAATCTATATCTTCTATTGGTTCTAATAAACTTTCATCAGGTATTATTTCTATAAAATTAAATCTCCTTCTAAGGGCTATATCCATAAGAGCTATTGATCTATCAGCTGTATTCATAGTTCCTATTATATATAGATTGGGTGGTAGTGAAAAATCATCTTTTGTATATGTAAGTTTACATGTTACTTGATTTTCTTTAGTTATTCTCTTATCTTCTTCAAGTAAAGTTAATAGCTCTCCAAATATTTTTGAAATATTCCCTCTGTTTATTTCATCAATTATAAGAACATATTTATCTTTTCCTTTAAAATCAAACTTTTCTTTATCTTTTATGTTTTTCTTTACTATTTCTTTTTTGCTATTTAAATCAAGTGCATTAGAACTTTTATCTATTATACCTGAATAAGATGCTCTCGTAGCTATTTCTTTTAAAACACCATCTTCACATACAAAACTTCCTTTGCCATCTGATTTTAAACCTTCGATAAATTCTTCATATCCATATGATTGGTGGAATGTACAAAAAGCAATTTGACCTTTTGCCATTAGTTTATTAAATTCATCTACAATTTTTATCCGATTATCATCACTGTCTGAGTTTAATAAATCTTTATAATATTCCTTATCTATTATTTCCAAAGCTTTATTTACCACATTGTAAGTTTTGCCTGTGCCTGGAGGTCCATAGAATATTATATTTTTATTATCATTTATTTCTTCATAATTCACATTGTTAGTATCTTGATTTGATTTATTTTCTATATTTTTAAATACTCTATTAAGTACCTCTTTATTTCTAACCTGACTTATAGCTTTTAAGTATGTTATTTTTTCATATACCTTACTTTCTGTAGTAATCCACTCTACAGGTAAAGTATGTACTAAATCTTCATCAAACTCATATCCATTGATAGGATCCTCTGTTACTTTTCCTATGGCATCAATTCTTATCATACCTACAGAATTTTCTCTAGGTCCCTGTGTATAGCATGCTTTTAATGCTACAATATCACCTTTTCTTATTTTTAAGAATTTTAATAATGGATCTTTAGATTTTGGTTCATTATTTTTATCAATAAATTTTTCTAACTCTTCATTATCATCTATATAGTCACTTATATCATGTTTAAAGCATCCTATTGCTATTTTATTTTTTTTAATAAACTCTAATGCCTTAGAACCTTTTTCATCATAAGTTGATCCTAACATCCAATAATTAGATTTCTTTTCCGGTTTATTATAAAGTGTGTATATAAACTTACCAAGCTTTTCATAATTCCAATTTTTAAAAATATCTTGCTTTTTTAGTACTTTCGTAGCTTCATAATTTAAGAGTATTATATTATCTGAGTTTATATCAAACTTATCATCCAAACCTAAGTCTTGTGCCAATGGTATAATAAACTCTGATGAAAGTAGTGATATAAATTTTTCTGGAACATAAATACAAAGTAATTTCAATAATACCATATTCCATAAAGGCGTATTTATTTTTAGTACTTCCTCTATTTTATCTTCTTTAGCTAATATGATAGAATTGTAAATATCATTTTTTAATTTTGCAAATTCTTGTTCTAAAGCTTCTCCTTCTAAAATTTCTTTATTTTTAGAACGACCTTTACAATATTTTCCTTCTTTATTCATATATATATGAAACTTGCTGGAATTGCCTCCACCTATTCCTGCTAATATATTCTTTCTTTCTAGATAATAAATCATAGTTTCTTTATATTTATCAGGTGCATTATCTTTTTGTAAGGCATACTCTTCTATTTTGAGATCCTTAATTTTTTCTAGTGGAAATTTTTTTATAAAAGATTGTCTTTTTATTTCTGCTTCTTCTATTAATTTTTGATCAAATTCATACTCTTTTGCTTTTTCAATTATTCCCTCTATGTTCATCTTTTTCTCCTATATTTTGACTTATTATTTATTTTTAGTAAAATATCTAATAAATTGATACCCTTTTATACTTTCATTTTAGTACAATTTTATTTATTTTTCAATTTATCAGATTGTATGAATACTTATATATACTAATTTTTCTAATTAATTTTTACTAAGGACCCTATTTATAAAAAAGCGTAGTTAAATACTACGCTTTTTTATAAATAATGCATATCTAGTTAATTTTTTATTTACTCTGTTACTGCAACTTCATCTTCTTCTATATTTTTTTCTATTAACCTTTCTAGCTCTATTTTAATCTCTTTATTATCCCTATCGAAATTACAAGCTTTTGTTAGCATTTCTTTTGCTTTAATATATTGTTTCTCTTTTAAATATATATCAGCTATATTCTTATATGCATTTATATTTTTTTCATCAATCGCTATTACTTTCATATAGTCAATTTTTGCTTTATCATAATCACCTTTAAACTTATATATTTCACCCCTCTTTTCATATGCTTCTATATTATTTTCATCTTCTTCTATAGCCCAATCATAAAGCTTTATAGCTGAGTTATATTCAGAAGATTTTTTTAATAAATTACCTTTATTTAACATAAGTTTACTCTTATCTACATTTAATTTATTTTTTAATTTTCTAAATCTATTTCTACTAATTCTACGTCTATCTATAATAATTTGAGCGAATTCTATGTAGTTTTCACTCTCTATATAATTTATTAAACTATTTTCAACATTCAAAGCTGCCATCTCATCTGAAGTCAACATATTTAATAAACATACAAAGCATTCTGCTTTTAAATTTTCGTCTATGCTTTCATTATTAGATATATATTTCCAGATTCCACTATATTTTAAAGCTATATCTTTAAAAACAACTTCTCTTTCTTCTATTCTTGCAATAAATTTATCTAAAAAATTTTTATATTTATTTGTAATAATTTCATACGTTTTACCAAAAACACCATCAATTATAGAATCTAATATTAGTTCATAGTATTTACTATATTCTTCTTTGTTTTTAACTAAAAACTTAAATAATTTATAGTTCAGAATAGATGTTTTTTTACAATCTAATTCTTTAATTCTATTAATTATATATTCTGGATTTTCTATGTCATAATTAAAACTTATATCTTCATTAGCTCTAATAAGTTTTATAAATTCTATATCTTTTTTGCTACCAGTTCCATTTTTATTTTGAACTATGTATGAGTTATAACTTTCATCTATATAGCCTTTTTCAATTAAATAAATTAGAAACTTTTCTTTTTTTACATCCTCATCTAATATTATCTCATCAACTCCAAATCTTTTTATCAATTCACAAACTTTCCCATTTGTTATAATCTCCTCATCTGTAATTAATTCAAACTTTATTTTTTCTAATATTTTATTTTTCCAATTGTCAATAATCCTCTTTTTATCGTAGTATCCATTAGCTTGACCTACTTCTAATAATTCTTCTTTGCTAATTACTTTACTATAATCTATAAAGGTTAAGCCATTGAATTTCTCATATACATACTTTATTTTAGTTTTTAAATCAAAACAATCTTTGAATATCTCACTTATATCATCAATATCATATTCTTCTCCATTTATATATAATACTTTAATACCTATATCTAAAATTTTTTTAATATATTCTTCTTGTAATTCATTTACCTTTAATTCATACTCTTTATTTATCTTCTCTACTTCTGTGCAATTATACTGCTTAATATTGCTTAGAAGAATTTCTCTATTTTTAAAACTTAAAGCCTTACTTAATAGACCTTTATTAAACTGGAGTTGCGAAAAATCTCTAGGATATATATTTTTGTAAACTATAATAGAAAATAATTTATCTATCTCTTTATAATTTATAACCGATTTATATATTTTAAATTCATTGCATATATTTTTAATCGTTCTCATGTCATCTATATATATACTTATATTTTCTATTAATTCTTCACTTATTTTAAAATGACCCAATCTATCTTTTATATATTTTTCTGAGTTTGATGAATTTACCATAGGTATTATAGGAATTATAAAATCAAAAAATTTGGTTCTATCTTTATAATCATTAAAAATATCATCTCTAATTGAGTATATGAAAGATATCTTTCGCTCTATATGTTCTGAGTTATTAATAATTTCATTTAGTTCCCTCAGATTTGTAAATATTTCTATATTATTGAATCTATCTAAATCTTCAAATATAACAACATCATATTTAGTTACTTCAAAAAAGTATAAAATTTCCTCTATATTTTTATTAAATATAGATTCTTTATTATCTGCATGTGATATATCTATATTTTTTGTTTTTACATTATTAAACTTTAAGTTAGCTTTTGTATATTTTATTCCTTTAATTATAAAATTAGTTCCTATATATATAAATAGTCCTATCATTAAAATCAGTATCACAATATTTGTATCTTTATAATCATTTTTTTTTATATCAATTATATTTTTTATAATTTGGGGATTATATAAAAAAGTTCCTATTAACAACAAAGATATTATTTTTATAATAGTAATTACTATATTCTTAGTATTTAAGTTCTTAATACGTTTATATCGTGAGTATGGTATCTTTTTATGATGTACTTTATAAAACATTTGCTTTAATATACTAGCCTCTAATTCATTGGTTATACTTGACTTATTTTTCATTTCAATCTCAGAGTTTTGAACAGTATTGTCTATTCCTCCATTAGGTTCTTTTTTTACAATGTCATTTGAATTTTTATCCATTGATATTTCAAAATTTGCTAATGATATATTTATATAATTATGTATTGGCCTTTTGTTAGTGTATGTTTTTAATATACTACTTTTTCCTACTCCATAAGGTCCTGACAATGCAATATTTTTGATATCTTTATCAAATAACCCTTGATCTAATTCATTAAAATATAACTCATCATCTATTTCCATAGGTGATAGCTTTTCATATTTCTCTTTTTCTTCACTATTTCCATCATTACTTATTAATGAGTATAATCTTTTATTTAAGTATTTCCTTAATTTATCTAGCATGTTTATGTTAATCTCAATTATTTTACGTTTTAATTTCAAATTACTCCTCCTGAATTAATACTTTATCTCTATATATTATATACTATTGTAATTTTTTGGAAAATAATCTTTAAAATTTTTAATGATCTAAACCTATTTATTTTCATATTGAAACTGAATTTTTTATTTGATATAAATTTTCTATAAAAATTGAGGAAAAGTTTGAGGTTATATAGCAATCTGACGAAACGTTAAAGCCTGCACTTTAGGCTTTACAGTGAAGGAAGATGCTATATAACCTCAAACACCCCCACGAAACCAACTAAAAATTACCTAACAATCTTTCTAACCTGCATATCACTAATCCCAAACTTACTAGAAAGCTCCCTAAAATTCCCCCCATCAAACTCCTCCTTAATAATCCTATTTCTAGCCTTTTTCACAACAGACCCCTTACTAGGCAAATAAACCGTACTCCCACCACAAAACTCAATCAAACTAATAAAAACCTCCATCCCAAACACCTCAACCAAATCTCTACACCCCTCTGGAACATCCTCAACCTTAACAAACTCTAAAATCTTATCCTCCATAAACTCACCCTCCTAAAAATTTTTTCTAAACTTCTTTAATATAGAAAAAAACAAACTCCTTCTATAATTAAATTAGAAGCTAACACTTCAAATAAAACTTAAAGATACCCCCATATCTTTAAAGAAAGGAGAACAAAATGGCAGTTAGTGAAACTAAAAATCCATCATCTTTAAAAATAAAATTTGACTGTGGACTTAACGATGACGGAAAAACAATAGTTAAATCTCGTACATTCTCAAACGTAGCAGACAATGCTACTTCTCAAGACATACTTGACGTAGCAAACGCATTAATAGGATTACAAAACCACGACGTTCTTGAAATCTTAAAAGTAGATAACACTATATTAAACTAGGACTTTAAAATTTTGAAAGGTAGGTGAAATAAATGGAAACTAAAAAAAGATTAGTAATGACCTTCTTAACTGGTGTAGGTAGAAAAATATCTATATCAATAGATGATCCAAAAGAAGATATAACTGAAGCAGAAATAGTAGATGCTATGAACTTAATAGTTGAAAAAAACATATTCGCTCCATATGGATCTGAATTAGTTGCTACTGTAGATGCGAAAGTAATAGTAACAGATACAGAAGAATTCGACTTAATAACTGCATAGTTTTATCCAAGGGATATTTCAAAATGAAATATCCCTTTTTTAGCAACGGACGAAGTCGTTGGCGCCATGAAGTAATTCGCCGACACGTCGCTCAAGCGAAGCGAATTTTAGTGTTGTCAAATAAATTTTTCTATAACTTATTTATGTATTAGATAATTTTTTTTTAATTATTTTACCTACTCAACTACTCTTTATAAATATTTGTATAATTAGACTACATCATATTATAAGTATTGATAAAACTATATTTAACCGTTCCCTAAAGGTGTTACCTTAAGTGTTGTCCTAAATATTCGTTAACACCTACATCTAAACTTAGTGATGTCAAATTATAACTTTCGACAACACTTAAAAATACTATGGTAACATCTACTTATCTCTTACAAAAGCCCTTTGAACTCCATAATTTTTCCCAAACCTAAGTTTCCCTTCTCCATTTCTCAATGCACTCCATCCTTCTATCTTTCTCAATATATCATTAATCTCTCTAGCATTACTTCCATAAAACATCTTCATATCACCACCAAACAACTCAACCCAAATCTCAGCACTACAAACCTTCTCACGAACTACACATCCTTCTTTTCTCAAAGTATTATTTTCACCTATATAAATCCGTCTTTCATATATATCCATCTTGTCCCAATTTTTAGGAAGCTTCATATCTAAAAACTCTCTTATCATACCTTCCTTGCTATTGCTTTCTAAATGTTGTTCTTGTTTTAAAGTAGCTTCCTTTTGAACATCTGCCTCCAAAATTAACTTTTCACCACATCTATATAAATACAAAGCCTCCGCCCATATTTGATCTATCTCATATTTAGTTAGATCTTTAAACAAATTCTTTATAACTTTATTTCTTCCAACCATCAAAGGCCAATATCTTCTATTACCTGTTCTATCTTTTAAAAACTCACTTTCATTGGTAGTACCAAAAAATACACACTGTCTTTTAAAAGTCTCAACCCTTCTTCCATAAGCTTGCCTATAACTATCTTCAGTTTTTGATATAAAATGCTTAACTGCTTCTGCCTCAGCTTTTTTAGTAG
The DNA here is from genome assembly GCF_014306135.1 of Paeniclostridium hominis. Classification (NCBI taxonomy): domain Bacteria; kingdom Bacillati; phylum Bacillota; class Clostridia; order Peptostreptococcales; family Peptostreptococcaceae; genus Paeniclostridium; species Paeniclostridium hominis. Next base: position 867,017 of record NZ_JACRWD010000001.1, on the reverse strand, counting down.
CCGAAAGCTCTGCCATTTCCACTATCCATGCATTTTGTAATTGTTCATAGGCTTCTTTTCCATAAACAGTATTTAAAGAATCTGAATACCACATTTTACCTAACAAACTTATAATATGACTTTTTCCTATACCCTGTTTTCCAACCAAAACCAACATATAATCAAACTTAACACCTGGATTAAAAACACGAGCAACTGCTGCAACAAGCATTTTTCTAGTTACATTTCTTGTGTATTTACTATCATCTGCACCTAAATAATCAATCATTAAACTATCTACTCTACTAACTTTATCCCATGTATTAGAATTTAAATAATCCCTTATTGGGTGATATTGATTTTTCTTTTCTATAATAGATACCCCATCATTAATCTTGTAGGGAGCAACTATTCCATAAGCTATATCTATATAAACTCTAAGATTTGCATCATCACTATCTTGCCAAACATCTCCATTTTCTTTATCAATAATTTCACGCCAAGGCAAATCACCTTTGACCATAGTTCTGTTTGAAAATAAGTTATAAGCAATCTTTCCTTTTAAATTCACATCATTTTCTAATATAGTAACTATATTTTTATTACTAGCTTTATACATACCTTTTTTATCTACTTCAAGCTTTGTAACCCAACTATTTTCATAATTTTTATTTACATTAGTTTCTTGTATATTATAAAAGTCACTAAAATCTTCTTTAGCTTTTTTTAGTTTACTATTTCCAAGTTCTAACATAACTTTTTCATCTTGACTTACAAACTCAATCATCTTTATATAAGAAGGTAGTTTGTTAATAGGAGTATCAGCACTTACTTTTTCATCTAAGCTTGAAAACTTATGTAATCTTAATAAATCAAATGAATTACAAAGCTTATCTAAGCATACATCTGTACTATGATGAGAATATGCAAAATCTCCATTTTCATAAATAATCAAACCATTAGAACTGCTTCCATTTATATAAGTGTATCTATGCTCACTATCACCTTTTTTATAAATATGACTTAAAAACTTTTCAATAACATCAAAGACATTATAAACTCTGCAAAAAGCTCCTATAATTCCTTCTTTTAATCTAGGATTTTCCTTAAGTTTGTTAGAGTTATAATTAATAATCTTTGGCTTTGTTCTTGAAGAAACAGGCCACAAACTTTCATCTTTATAATTTTCATAAGTATTTAATATATCATCTGGGTCTAGCCACTTTTTATCTATAATTTTAAAAATGTATTCACCACCTTTACTAGTAGATGGAAAATACATAAGCCTAGAAGGAGAATAGGTAGTATCGTCAAAATAGTCTATACCTATATCAAAAGCTATCTTTCTAGCTATAGCTTCATACTCTATAGAATCCACTTCTTTACTTAAAGGAATAACTATCCTAAACCTTGGATTTTCTTTGGTATGCTTATGAGTTGTATATATACACATACCAAAATCACAATTTTTCTCAATATCCTCTATCATATTTTCATAAGCAAAATCTGCATCTAAAGTTAAAAGACTTCTACTTATAACAGTGTCTTTTCTTCTTTTACCGTTTTTTAAAACTCCACCTACAAACCCACCAACATCTTTTATATTATCTTGTATGTCTTTTGAAAAGTTCATATACTCTTTAAAAGTTTCATTTGTATATGTAGTGTTTCTTAAATTATAATTTATAAAATCTGAATATCTAATACTTTTATTAAGATAATTAATTTCTTTTCTACTTCTCCCTATAGCTATATTTATAACCTTGTCATGCTTCATATTATCCCCCATTATAATCTTAATTACTTTTTATAATACATACTTTCAAATCCATCTGCTCTTAAAGTTAAATCTTTTAAATATGGATTTTCTTCACACATTATTTCACAAATTTCTTCTACACTAGAAACTTTATTTTCTACTTCAACTACAATCTCATCATGTACATGCATAACAATATTAAAGCCCTTAGCTTTTAGATTAAGCATTGCATATCCTAATATATCCCTGGCTATAGCTTGTACAATATTTTCTACCAACTTTCCTCCATAGGTAGTTAACCTTGTTTGTTTTTTACTTACAGAATCTACTCCTTCGTAAGTTATAACGTATTTGTTAAAAGAGTTGTTAAAGTCTACCCTTGGTCTTATGTAAGAAAGTCTTCTTCCTGATGGTAGTTTTATAAAAAGTATGTTTCCTTCATATATAAAACTTATATTTTTATCTATATTTACAACAGTTTTATCTTTGACAGCTTTTATAAAAGCTCTTTCTACTTTTTTCCATAACTTAACAATATTTATATTAGAACTTCTAAAAGCTTTTACAATTTCTATAAGATCTTCTTCACATAAATTCATATTATAAGCACCCATACTAACAAGTGCTCCTACTCCACCTTGATACCCCAAAGCTAATTCTGCAATTTTACCTTTTTGCCTTAGTTCACTTTCTTTTGTTATTTCATTAATATCTACATTAAACATTTTAGATGCACTAGCTTCATAAATCTTTCCATGAGTGTTAAATACATCTAATCTCCATTTTTCATTTGAAAGATAAGCTATTATTCTTGCTTCTATTGCACTAAAGTCTGCTATTATAAATCTGTGATTTTCCTTTGGTATAAAAGTTGTTCTTATTAATTGAGATAATATATTTGAAATGTCTTCGTTATATTTATTATATTTATCTCTACTAGGTAATTTACTTTTATAATCATTACTTATAATACTTCTTACTTCTTCTAAATTACTAAGCTTATTTTGTGGAAGATTTTGAACTTGTACCAATCTTCCTGCCCATCGTCCAGTTCTGTTTGCTCCATAAAATTGAAATAACCCTCTTATTCTTCCATCACTACAAACACATCTTTTCATTGCTTCGTATTTTTTAGTAGAAGTTTTATTTAATTTACTTCGTAAGTTTAAAACTTCTTTTATTTCTTCAAACTTAGGATTATTTAATACTTCTTCACTTTTTAATAGTTGTTCTACACTTTCTTTATTAAGTGAACTAATTTTTAGTCCTAAACTTTTAAGATATAACTTTATTTGATTATTACTCTTTGGATTTTCTACTTTAGTTATAGCTTTAAGTTTTTTTATCAAAGCTTCTTTAAACTCACTATCATATATACAAGCATTTTCTAATAATTTTTTATCTACTAATACTCCTCTATCATTTATCTCTTGATCTAGTTGCCAAAGCTTATTTTCTATTTCTGGAATTTTAACTTTTTCTAAAACTTTTTTTATACTTCTTTCAACTACTACATCATTTATACAGTACTTTTTAAATTCTTCGTATTTTTTAAGTACTTCTAACTTTTCTTTACTATTTTCTTTTGAATTTATTAAAGCTACATTTTTTTCATTCATAAAAAATCTTATTAAGTTTTTGCCTTCTTCTAGTTTTTGTTCTTTTAGTCTTAGAGTTTTAGCCACATTATCAAGTCCATGAGGTAATCCTAAGTATAGAGCGTGAACTTGTGTGCATCTAAACATTTTGGGGCTTAAATTTTTGTTGAAATACTTAGATAAACATACTCTTTCAAAGTTAGCATTGAAAGCTGTTTTTATTATACTTTCATCAAATAAATCTTTTTTAAATTGTGGTGGTATTTTTTCTCCATTTTTTAAGTCTATAATTTTAACTTCTTCATCATTATAGGCATAAGCAATAAGTAGTATTTCAAAGTCTTCTTCAATATATTTATAGACCCCACTTTTGGTAAGGTCTATTTTTGAATAAGTTTCTATGTCAATTGATATAGTTGTCATTATATTAAAATCCCATCATCTTCTACTATGTCAAAATCATCTGCTGCACTACTTCTGTTACTTATTCTTTGCCCATCTCTTAGCTTTTGGATGTTTAAAAGTCCAGCAGCAATACCACAATTTCCACTTTCTATGTGGTTATATGGATAAAAGTTTATACTTACTCTTCCATAGCAGCCGTTATAAAGTTCTTCTGGATTGATAATTTCTTTTAATTCTCGATTAACTACTTGAGGTTTGTATTTAGAATTAGTATTTATATAGAAGTGATTTTTGTATTCTGGTCTTTCTAGTAGATCTCCATCTTTTAAACAAGTTATTAAATCCTCTGGAACTTGTCCACCCCATATATTAAGTCCATTTTTTGTAGCATTAGACATGCCTGTATAAATTTTGCCCATAGTTTCACTATTTTCTTTTGGTATAAGTATAGTTAACCCAAACTTTGGTTCTGAGTCTAGATCGTTTGCTCTAGCTTCAGTTGTATTTACATAATTAAATCTTACTTCCCCTGTTACCACTTTAGTAATAAATTTCATATTTTATCCCCCTTTTAACTTTTTGTTACCTATGGTAACACTTTATATGAATAATTTATTTATAGGTTCATCTTTTAAAGCTCCCCTTATAGCTTTACAAGTTTTCATTCCAGCTTTCATATTTTTATTTAATATTTTAGTAACACTAGTGTGGCAAATTCCAGCCATCCTTGCAAATTCCCTATTTGTAATATCCTTTCTAATTAATACTTCCCTAAAATACTCAACGTTTAACTCCATTTACCCTATCTCCTTAATTAGTTTCTTTACTGATTTTTTTATTAAACAAGTTTATTAATTTTTGTTACCAATTGGTAACATTATATTATCATCTTGGTGATTATTCAGTCAATAGGAATACCTTTTTTTGTCAAATCGTTGAATATAATCACCACTTTGAGTATAATTAACTTATCGTAAATATATGATAATATCATACTTTTATACGTATATACGGAATTTTAGAAATGAGGGCTTTATATTATGATAGGAGAATACTTAAAAACTTTAAGGCTTGAGCGTAAATTATCTCAAAGAGCTTTGGCTGAAAAATCTGGTGTTAGTAATGCTGAAATAAGTAGGATTGAATCGGGCGAAAGAAAAAAACCATCTGAAGAAGTTTTAAGAGCTTTAGCTTTCGTACTTGAAGTAGATTTTAATGATCTTTTAGAAAAGTCTTGTTATTTAAATCTTGAGCCTTCCTTTTATAACGCCAATCTTATAGATAAAACAAATTTCAATATTTATAAAGAACAATGTGAAGATAGATTTATTAGTATTATAACTCCTAGAATTCTTAAAGAAGGATTTAATATGAAATTATCTAAGAAAACTTTTTTAGGTAATATTATAGCTACTAAGGATAATTATATTTGGAGGATTAGATTTATTCCTATCCATGAAAATATAGGAGCTATGGCTAATCGTTATTTAATGGATGTTTATGGATATCTAGCTTGTTATGATGAGTTTAATATTTCTAAATTTACTATTGCTACTAATAATGAAGATGCTTTTAAAAAATTTATAAAGAAAAACCCTGTTAATTTAAATATTTTAATTTCTGTAATGCTTGTTGATTTGGAAAATAATGAAATTGTTGATGAATATATATTTGAAAAAACACCCCTTGTGTTAGACTATCACTCTTAGGGGTGTTTTTTTTATTTACATGGATTAGCTATTTGATGCAGACGTTGCTGAAACCGCAGCCATAGTTGCAACCATACAAGCTATTTCTATTGCTATAATTATGTCTAAGAATATATTATTACTTATAGTATCTACGTTACTTTCTTCTTTTAAATAATCTGCATAAGCCGATGCTACTATAGCCGAGCTTATCATATTTCTATTATTTTTTCCTAATGTCCAGTTACCAAACCCTTTTACTTCCTTTAAACTATCTGATACTTTCTTTATTTGACTTACTAATGTATCTTCATTGCAATCTAATAATGATATAGCTCCTATTAAAGGATATCCGTAGCTATCCATCTTGCAATTTTCTTTAGCCATTAAGTCTTTAAGTCTTATAATTTTATATATGCTTTCATCATTTCTATATTTATCAAAACACATTATATGAGATAAGGCTTGAAGATTATTTGATGGATAAAATCCATTTGATTTAAGATTTTCATAACACTTTTCTATGTAGTTTAAGTCTTTGTCTATATCTTTTGAGTTTATAGCTATAAGTGCTATTCTACAATAATCATCACTTGAAGTTAAAAATGGATGATGCTTTTTCATAAACTCATATACATACTTCATATTATCGATACAGGTATTTATATCTATTTTATTTTTATTTTCATATAATATTATTGCTACAAATGGTAGATAAGTATCATTCCAAAAGCTTTTATTTTTTAATTGTTTATATATATCTAAGATTTCTCTAAAATCATTTTCTGAATTAGTTTTAGTTGATAATAATGTAGCTGTATAGTACATGCTATAACCCCTAAAGTTTGAAAAAATTCCTGTGTTGTCTTTTATTATTTTTAGATTTTCTTCTATCTTTTCTTTATTTGCATGTTGATTTTTAATTGTTAGAGATAAAGCACAGCTATATTGTATCATCCCCATACTCCATGCGCCTTTAACCTCTTTTATTTGTTGGTAGTTTTCTATAAATTGTTCTAGTTTATTAGTTATTATATATTCTTTCATAAGTTCACCCCTTATAATAATTGAATTTTATATTACTTTACCTCTTTAAATACCCCAAATCATTTATTAGAAATATTATTCTTTCTCATTATTTAACAATTATAAACAATATAACAAATAAATTCTACATAAATCAAAATAAAGGAACGAACTAAATCATAAATTTTTTAACTTTTATAAAAAAAGCACTTATACATAATTGTATAAATGCTTTTTTAATTTTTATATACTATATATATCTGAAAATTCTATATCACATCGTTCTACATGCTTAAATTTTCTATCAACATCATATACATTATCATTATCTTCTTTTTTTATCTTAATTGGAATACTAAATACAAATTCTGAGCCTTTATTAACTTCACTATTTACATGTATTTCTCCTCCATGTATTTCTACTAAGTTTTTCACTAGTGATAGTCCAATACCACTACCTTCACATTTTCTATTAAACGAATCATCTACTTGCCCAAATCTATCAAATATAACATCTAGTTTATCCTTTGGTATCCCTACTCCACTGTCTTTTACAGAAACTATTATTTCATCTTTTGTAGAATTAATTTTAACTTTTATAAAACCATTCTCTGGTGTATATTTTATCGCATTAGATAAAAGATTTAACATTATTCTTTCTATTTTATCTGGATCACAATATGTAATAACTTCTTCATCGTTTGTATCAAATATAAGATTAATTTTATTATTTTTTGTATAATCTGCTACAGATAGAGTTATATCCTCAATAATATTTATAATATTTTGATTAGAACATCTAAGCTCATACACTCCTATATCCATTTTACTTATATCTATTAGATTATTTACTAACCTTAATAATCTATATGAGTTTTGTTTTATATAGTTAGTATGTTTCTTTAAATCATTTATTTGTATATTATTTTTCTCTATATTTTTATTAATCACTTGCATAGTCCCCAGTATAATATTTATTGGCGTTCTAAATTCATGAGATATATTTGAAAAGAATTCATTTTTTACAACTTCTACCTTGACAGCTTCTTCTAACGTTCTTTTTTCTTTTTCTATTTCTATATTTCTTGTAATATCTCTTGCCGTTGTAACATATATTTCTTCATCCCCTATATACTCACTACTCCATTCAAGATAAATATATTTTCCATTCTTATGCCTGAATCGAATAATATTTCTAGTAATTTTACATTCTCTAGGATCTAATTTATTTTTCTGTCTAAAGTTTTCTAAATCTTTAGGGTGAATAATATCCACAATTGACATTGATAATAATTCTTCTTCTGTCCATCCTAAAACATCACACCAATTAGGACTTAGTCTTTTAAAATGTTTATCCTTTCCTACTATAGATACTAAATCAACTGAAATATTTAAATACCTTTCTAACTCTTTTTCTGTATATTTACGCTTTTTATTTTCAATAGATACCTCATTTGAAAGTCTGATATTTTTAATTATCATCGCTATTTTATTACATATATATTTCATATACTCGTCGCTATTAAATTTAGGAGCATTACCCTTACTATAGCTTAAACATATCATCCCAATAAATTCATCATATAAATCTATTATATAATTACCACAATAATCCAATTTATCTATACATATATAATCTATGTTTGATAAATTATCTATTTTATCTTTTTTAAATATACAATTAAAATAACTTCTATATTTATCTAAATATACATCGAATTTTTTTAGTGGAATAAATTCTACATTTTCAAGATGTATATTAGAATTTTTTAATTTTATAATAGGTATTAAACCTTCTTTATCACTATCATAAAGTAACATAGAAACACCATCTGCTTTTGTATACTTAAGTATATGTTCTCCAATATTTTTTAATATTTCATTTAAATCTACATTCTTCTTACTACTGCCACTAAAGTCATTTTCAATTGTTACTCTATTATAGTTTTTATATAACTCTTCTGATGTGATTTTTAATAAATCAATATTTTTAGATTTTGCTACAATATATTTAGGTTTTTTATTTTCATCAAATATTGGAGCTTTGTAACTTTCATACCAATGAATATTATCATCATATACTAATTTCTCATTAAATATCTTTGGACTTTTACTTTCAAAAACTTCTCTATTATTTTTTTCAAATTCATTATAAGTATTATATTCCCAATTATCACTGCTATAACTTCCAATAATATCTTCTCTTTTTTTGTCTATCATTTCAGCAAAAGGCTTATTTACGTATAAATACTTTCCATCATCATCTATAACAAATGCGCAAACATTAATATTATCTAAAAGATCCTCTAATATTTCCATCGTATATTGTTTTGACTCTACTTCTTTACCTATAATAAAAATACTTTTATCGTTGTTAAAATTTTCTATGATTATATTTGAATTGATTTTGACTAGTTCATTTGACTTTGAATAAAATTCTAAAGTTTTGTTTATTTCGCCAAATTTTTTTAACTCATTATTAATATTATTATTTTCGCTTATTATTTTACCTATATTTAAGTTTAATATTTCTTCATGATTATAATTTAATCGCTTTAAAAAGCTTTCATTACAAAAAACTATTTCCCCCATACAATTTAACACTATTATATAGTCACTAACCTTATTATATATAGATACCATTTTTATTCCCTTCTTACCCACTTATAAATAATTTACTCCAACCCCTTTATTACATATTTTACCATAATATCCGAGCATATTCTATATATTCTAATTGTTCTCAATTTTAATATTTTCAAATTTTGATACCTTTTTTATACAGTTATCATCTTTTAAAAAGAAGGTATTAGGACGCTGTAATCAATGCATATAAAAATGGAACGCAAATTAATGACGTTCCATTTTTTATCCAATTATGTAAATGGTATTATATAGTATTCTGTTCCTTTACTTTTTTATTTTTATAATTTATTAGAACACTTCGGACAATAAGTAAAGTCTTCTGTAGTTTGGTATCCACATACAGAGCAAACTTTTACACTGTTTTCATAACATCCAAAGTCTAGGTTTTCTGTATCAATGTTTACAGCTTGTCCTTTTTCAATTTTTTTGCCAATTTCTTCGTCTATCTTAGCTATTTTGTTACAGCAGGTAGTTTTGACGTAGTATTCTTTGTTCCATTTTATAATAGGAATAAAGAAGAACATGAAGTACCAGTAAGTCATGTATACTTCAATGTTTGAATATTTGCCGCAGCATTTGCATATGTTAAGTTGTTTGTAGTCTAGTTTCTTTTGACTTTGACTAACTCCCATTATGAAAAACATAATTTATCCTCCTCTTTAAAAAAATCTCCTTACTAATGATTAGAAGGAGATTACTTTTTTATTAACTAATAATAATATCTAAATTTATAATCAAGCCTATTGTTAACTTGCCAAAAATTATATTTATTACTTTATTATAACCCAACATATATATACTTTAAATATAATTAATAATTAAAATTCATATTTCACTCCATAATATCTCAATCTTAATCCAAATTTTAACTTTATTCTTCTTTAAATGTTAAAATCATTTTTAATATTTAAATATTAATACATTTTATCTAAGGGAGGATTTTATGAGATTTGTTGCTTTTCTGTTTTTTGCTTATGGACTATTTTGTATAATCTTAGCTATATCACAACTAAGATACTTTTATAAAAATAAATCTGATAAAAAATTTATAAACTTAAAAAAATATACAAAATCTATGGTTTCTTTATTTTTAATAACAAGTGTTTTATCTATTTCATTAAGCTTTTTAATGTTTTTCAAATCATTCCCTATAACTATTGCTAGTGGATGTTTTATATTAATTTTATCTTATTACACATTTACCCTAGGTCGTATTAATAAAAAATATGGCTTATCTAAAAACAAATAAAAATGAAAAAACAACGAAGAACAAGTTTTATGTTTATAGCGATCTGACAAAACGTTAAAGCCTGCACTTTAGGCTTTACAGTGAAAGAAGATGCTATAAACATAAAACTCCCACTATATCTTGTTCATTAGCTTCTCTCCCATATAATTAATGCCCTTAAAATCCAAATAAATGAATTCTAAGAGCTTTTTAACAGATATTTTAAAATAAAATTTATTGTTCATTTTCTAATATTGACATTACTATCAATGATTCATAATTTCCCTTATAAAGAATACACTCCCTAAGAATTCCTTCTTCTTTGAAACCTTGAGATTTATAAACATTTTGAGCTCTTTTGTTTTTATATCTTACATCTAACCATAATCTATGTGCTCTTAATTCATTAAATGAATATTCTTTAATTAATCTTAACGTCTCTTTTCCAAAACCTTTGCCCTTATCACAAATGACAAATCTTTTAAATTCAATGTTATGGTTAGGATTGTCTAAGCCAGCCATGATTATGTAACCTATAGGTTTTCCTTTTTTACTATCTTCAATTATCAGATGTAATATATCAGAATTCGAAAGTGATTCTAAATGTTGAGTTTTAGACCAATTCCCTATATACTGAGCATTTTCAGATTCATTTTCTGCACCAATTACAAACTCTAAATCGTCATATTGTGTTAATCTCAACTTAATTAAATCAGATTCTTTAATAACTTTTTTCATAAATTCCCCCCTTATATGAAATAGTAATCTATAAACTATAAAAAATCTAATAAATTTTAATTTTAATTTAACAATCCTTAAATTTTTGGTTTATGAGTTAGTTAAATTTCTCAATAAACTCTTTATATGCTTTATACCATTGAAATTTCGAGTATAAAATTACTACAAAACTTCCAAGTGATAGCGTCATATGAAAATAATCTTTTTTAATAAGTAAAAAAACAATACAAATTAAAAATATTATAATTACAACATTTGATAATAAAAATAATCGTTTAAATGATCTAGTTATTTTCTTCAAGTAATCACCCTCTAACTAAAACAATCATGAGTAATTTTTAACACCATGTTATCATATTTGATATTTTCTAAATTTAGATATTTTATTTACCAAGTTTACGTATAATACTTATTTTATATACCCGAGTTATATGCAATAACATATAGCATAGCAAGTGTTATATACATGGTTGCTAATAAACAATAATGAACTACCATATTTATTTTTTTATTTTTTATCCAATATACGCCTGATAAAAAGCAATATATTAAAAATACACCTGCTACAATTATAGGGATATTATATGGGTAATCATAAACTGTTACCGTTGTAGAAAGCTTATATAAATTGTGTTCAAGAATCCAATCGGGTATTTCTACAAAAGATATACCTACAAATCCTACTATAATCCAATCTATCATCTTCCAGTCCTTATACTTACTCATTTGTAAATTCACTCCATTCAAGTTAGTTTATAATCTATATAAATATTTTAGTAGTACTACCATTGGTTAAGTAATAATGTCTATCTGCATATCTAACCACTTGTCATTTGATTTTTAAGATTAGTTAGTAATTATACAAAATTAAATACAAAAAAAGTTGAAAATGGATTAAGATGTGTTTATTTTGGAGTAAAATATAAAATGTTAAATACTATGATTAATTTGGTAAAAATAAAAAATAAGGCTTAATTTAAGCCTTATTCTTTATTTTTATATAGTACTTCTTTATCCATATGTATATATATGGGATTATAAAAACAATATATGGAATTAAAGTTTCTAATGGTGTTAACTTATCTTTTATAATAAAAAATACTCCTGAAAATATTAATAATATACTAATCATACAAACTATGTTGTTTTGGGTTTTTATATAGTCTTCCATTGAAGTTATATTAAACATTTTAGAAATGTAATTCGGTTTCATATTATTTAATAATAAATATTTAATTATATGAAAAATACCAAATGTAATAAGAAATATTCCATAAGTTTTATATGTGAACATATTCTCATCTACTTCCTACTTATAATGTTTCCATATTATTCACAGGATTCACTGTATTTATAGTAGGCTTTATAACAGATACTCCAACTAATGCTATAGCTATACTTCTACTTACGTTTTTCTTTAAATCCATAAAATAGTCCCCCTTTGGTAACTGACTAGTAATTATAGTCTCATACTTAGCCCCTATAGTTTGCCGTCCTTTAATTTATTAAAGTTTGGATTTTTCAAATTGTTAATTAAATTATATTAGGAAAACATTTACATAAAAAGCCTTTAATTTACAGAATTTTTATGTTATTCTAAAAATAACAACATCATTTTAAATTTTACTTTATGGACTAGTTATATAAAAGACAGAATATTATAAAGGAGGAAAAAAATGTTACAATTTAATTTAATGATAATAACATTACTTATATGTAGTGTAATTTTATTAAGTGGAGTAAAAATAATGTTTAACCCTAGATATGCTCAAGTAATAATGTTTATATTTATAACATATAGTCCATTTTCAGATTTAATAGAAGGATATAAACTAGGATACACAGGTATTAGTAGCATAATAATATTTAGTATAGTATTTTTATTAATATTTATTTGGGGATATAGAAAAAATAAACACATATACTCAATACATAATGTTAAAAAAACGGATGTAATAAATATTATTGAGGAATATTTAAAGATAAAAAATATAAAATATGAAGTAAGAGAAGATGAAATATATTTACCAGAGTTTTATAAAACTATATTTATTGATAGTTTAATGAGTATAAGTTTAGATTTTAAAGATATAAAGGATATTGATTTTTACAATGATTTAGTAAAGAAAATTAAATCTGGAATTAAAGAATTAAAACTAAGATATTTTCCCATAGAAGGTATGTTTTATTTAATTTTTACTGGAATTTTGTATTGGATTAAAACTGATTTTTTAGTTAATTTTTTAAAATAATATATTTACTATCTAAACTGTACAAAAAACACCACCTAAAACTAAAAATTGAAGCCCTATCAAAGGGCTTCAAAGACACTTACATAACAAACTAAACTTGTAATGCAAAACGGCAAAGGGTAAAGTTGAAGTTTATATAGCAATCTACCAAAATTACAGATTGCAATCAGAAATCTAGTCACTTAATTTTAGTTCATAAACATATACTATATGCTCTTTTTCTCCAAATTTAATATTTGACTCTTTCACTTTGTTATATCCTAGTGATTTCCAGAATTTATGAGCTAAAATATTTTCTTCAAGAACACCAATACTAAAATAATCTACCCCTATACTTAAAGCATATTTTTTTAAATCATTATGAACTAGACTACCTAACTTGTTTCCCCTTTTATTCGGTGCTAGTAATAATAAACCAATTGACCATGTATTAATCTTAGGATAGTTTTTAAATATATCAATTAATCCGATAAGTTCACTTGATTCATAAATTCCTAAAGTTAAAGAATCTTCAATTGTTTTCTTATCTGTATAAGTAAATAGATCTTTTATATCTTGTTCATTAGCTTCTCTACCGCTACAAATTATATGATAATCTGAACATAAATTATATAACTTTTCTATTTGGGCACTTTGTTCTAAAGATATTTGTTTAATAATATATTTATTATCTAAATTTATTATCATTTAAATTCCCCTCTCTCCCATATAATTAATGCCCTTAAAATCCAAACAAATGAATTCTAAGAGCTTTTTTAACAGATATTTTAAAATAAAGTTAAAACCTTTAGAGTATAAATATATTTTAGGGATTAGTTATTTACTCTAATTAAAATTATAAGTTTACTACAATTAGAATTGTTAAAAACAAAACTATTAATATAGTTAAAATTAATGCAATTATATTAAGTACTTTATTCATTTTTTGATTTGATTTAAATAATTTGCTAATAAAATAATAAATTGCAATACCAACGACTCCGCCAAATGTATTGCCTATTAAATCTGTTATATCAAATGCTCCTATTGCAAATATAAATTGTAATACTTCATATGACAAACTAACCCCAGCTATAGATAGAATTTTTTTCAAAACACTCCACTTATCAGTTATCATACATACATAAATTCCAAAAGGAATAAATACAATCATATTATAAATTATTTCTTTAATATCAATTCTATCATTGACAATCGTAGAATCACCAAACGGTATCAAATTAATACTTCTTGGACTTACTAAATCTTCAAATGAAAAATTCATTTTAAATAATATAATCCATGTTAGTACTAGAAAGTACACAATAAATAATCCAATCGTAAGTTTCCTTTGTTTATTATTTTTTACTTGTTCTATTTTAATCTCCTCCTTACAAAACATTGTTCTTCAATTTATTATAATCTTAATAAAATTGTAAGTCTAATAAAAATATATATTTTAGTGTACATTTGATTAGTTTCATATTCTGATATAATTAAATTATTAAAACATTAGATTATACAGGAGGCAAATTGAAATGGATAATTTATTTAATAATTTTAAGCAAATCGATATAGGTAACTATATAATTAGGAGTATTAATGAAAATGATTATAAAGATATTTATAGTATTTATGGAGATCCAGAGGTTATGAAATATGATATGAATAATTTATTAAAATCGTTAGATGATGCTAAAAATAATATTAAAATAATACATAGAGCTATTTTGAATAAATGGTTTATAAGATTGGCTATTATAGATAAGTACACAAATGAGTTTATTGGAACTATAGCACTTCATCATTTTGAATTTGATAAGAATAAAGTTCAAATAGGTTATAATTTGAAAAAGAATTATTGGGGAAAAGGTATAATGAGTGATGTTTTAAAGTCAACAATTGATTACTTACACTTAAATTCATCATTAAAAGAAATTGAAGCATCTATTTATACTGAAAATATAGCCTCATTAAAATTAGCCAAAAAATTAGGTTTTAAATTAAATAATAGAGAAAGTAATAAATTAATTTTCACAAAAAAAATTAAATAACATTATATACATTTTTTTCATTTTAAATATAATTTCTTAAACTTCAAAAATTAGTCACTAAAACCAAATATATCAAACATTCTTAAAGTACTTTTATATATTAAATAAGAAACCTCTGATACCATATAGTAAACAAAATAAAGGAGGTAACCTATGAAATTCTACTTAGACTTTGGTCATGGTGGCAAAGACCCCGGAGCTCTTGGCAAAAACAACACTAAAGAAAGTGACATAGTCTTAAAAATAGGACTAATAATAAAAGAAATCCTTGAAAAATCAAACGAAAAAGTAATAACAACTCGTGAAAACAACACCTACTACACTCTTTCACAAAGATGCACCAAAGCCAACAAAGAAAACTGCGACTACTTTATAAGCCTTCACATGAATTCATCCACCAACACATCAGCAAAAGGCACAGAAACTTGGGTTTATAATCTAAACAGCAAAATCTCCACACTAGGTAAAAATCTAACTTCAAATATATCAAAAAACTTAAACACACCAAATCGTGGAGTAAAAGAATCAAAAAAGTTCTCAGTCCTAAAAAACACAAAAATGCCAGCAATAATAATAGAAGTAGACTTTATATCTAACCAAGAAATAGAAGACTTATGTAAAAAAGAAGACTACCTACAAAAAGTAGCTAAAACCATAGCTTCTACCCTACTTAACTTTATCAACAAAGAAACACCACCCAAAACTCCACTTTACAAAGTAACCATAGGTGCATTTAAGGATAAAAATAATGCCCTAAAACTAAAAAACGAAGCCATATCAAAAGGCTTCAAAGACACTTACATAACAAACTAAATTTATAATAAAGGCGAATGGTAAAGTTTTAGTTTATATAGCAATCTGACGAAACGTTAAAGCCTTTAATTTTAGGCTTTACAGTGAAGGAAGATGCTATATAAACTAAACTTACCCAAAGCCACCTAGCTTAAAGGAGGAAATTTAAATGAACTCAGAAATTCAATCTCTAATAGCCAATGTAGGATTTCCAATAGCAATCAGTATGTATCTACTGATAAGAATCGAAGGAAAACTTCAAAGCCTAACAGAGAGTATAAATGAACTTAGTAAAAATATAATATCCATGAAAAAATAAAATATTATACTACAACTTTAAAAAGAGCTAGTGAAATTACTAGCTCTTTTAATTACTCTTATTATTTACTTTTCCTATTATTTTTAACAATTTTAACTATGGCTATTAGTATAACCCAAATTTCAAGTCTACCTAATAGCATTCCTATAATTTCTGTCCACAAAATAATTGATGGTGCATTTAATGATGTTATTCCCACTGATAATCCAACGGTTCCTAAAGCTGATGCAAATTCAAACATTGCATCTTGTAGTGGGTAATTATATACTAACATAATAAATACCCCTAAAATAAATACCATTAAATATATAAACGCATAGTTATATACTTCTAAAATATCTGATTTATTTATAAATATTTTACCATCTGCCTTATATACATAATTTCTATATACTTGATGTTTCGGCAAAAACTTATCTTTTATATTCCATATTAACTTTTTAATAATTAAGTAAATTCTATAAAGCTTTATCCCTCCAGATGTAGACCCTGCTCCCCCACCTATAAGCATTGCCACTATCATTATAAGTATTGCAAAAGATGGCCAGTTATTATATGTTACAGTTGAAAATCCTGTAGTTGATAAAGCCGATACAACCTCAAATAATCCAACCCTAATCCCTTTATATAAACTTGTATACAAATCTTTTAAAGAAACAAAAGTAACAAGTGGTATAAAGATTCCTAAAACTAAAAACATAAATCTTATTTCGCCTAATTTTAAAATTTCCTTAAACTTACCTTTAACAAGTAATAAATGAGTTGCAAAACTTGTTGTACCTAATATCATTAATATAATAGTTATCAATTCTATAAAAACATTATCATAATATCCAATACTATTAGCTCTTACAGAAAATCCACCAGTAGATAAAGCTGCAATAGAATGATTTATTGCATCAAATACAGGCATACCAAATATAACATATAGTATTGTTCCAGAAACCACATAACCTAAATATATAGAAATTATAACTCTAGAAGATTTAATTAAGTTTGGAAGAAGTTTATCTGTATGGCCTTCTGAGTTATAAAGTTTCATTCCAAATGTAGATGATAATGCTGATAGCATTACTAAAACAATTCCTACTCCTCCAAAAAATTGCATTATACTTCTATGAATTAAAAATATATGGGGAGCTGATTCTACATCTATAACTGATAGACCAGTTGTTGTCCACCCACTTACAGCTTCAAAATATGCTTGTGTAAAATTTAAATTTTGTCCAATAATAAATGGTATTGCAGAAAATACTGTTGCTAATATCCATCCACTTACTACAATTACTGCATCTTCTCCAACCGATAAAGTTCTTTCTTTATATCCTTTAAATTTTTTTGCTAAAATTAAACCTAAAACTATAGAAATAAACGCTGGAATTAAAAAACTAGGAGCATAAATTAATTCATCTATATAGAATATAATACTTATTAATGGTAATAATAATATAAACCCAGATATTGATGTAAAAATTCCTATATAATAAATAGTACTTCCCCATTGATTAAATCTTTTACATTCCATAAGATTTACCACTTTCTAATACTTTGTCTAATACTTCTCTTTGAACATTTACATCACATAATATTATAAGTTTATCATTAACCATTATTTGTGTATTTCCATTAGGAATAATACTATTATTACCTCTTATTATGCACCCAATTATAGATTTATCTGATAAGTTTAAATCCTTTATATATTTTCCACATAAATTTGAATTATCTTTAACTATTATATCTAGTAGTCTAATTTGTCCATTTTCAATTGGTACAAATTCATAAATATCATTTATTGTAGCCATTTGTTCTATAACATCAGATACTATATAAGTTGCACTTATTGCTCCGTTTATTCCTAAAGCTTTAAAAACTTCTACATTTTTAGGATTTGTAACTGTGGCAAATGTTTTGTCTATGTTATAAATTTTTTTAGCTAATTGGCAAATAGCTAAATTACTAGAATCCTTAGAAGTCATTGCAATTATTATATCTGCATTTTTAGCTCCAGCTTCTTCTAAAATATAATTTTTACATCCATCACCACAAATAATACTACATTCATATATCTCACTTAATTCTTTACAATATTTATAATCTTTATTTACAAAGGTAACTTTATGATTTTTATTTAATAATGACTTTAATAAAAACTCTGCTTTTTTTCTTCCACCTACAATTAAAATATTCATTAATATGCACCTACTTTTCTTATAAAACTACTTATTTTATCATTTTTTATTGATTTAAATGAATTATTATTTTTATTGCTTGTTTCTTTTATACAAAGCAATCTTTCAAATTCATTAATAGTTAAACTAGTAGGTCTAAGAAGTGTTATATTAAAGTCTTTATATACAACTTCCTTGTCATCATCATATAGTCTTGATATAACTTTTTTAGTATTAAAAATAACCTTAGATATCTGAGATATCATAATATTTACATCATCATCATTAGTTGCTGCTACTAGCATAGTAGCTTTATTAATTCCTGCATTTATTAATACATCTATATCAGTTGCATCACCTATAAGTTTAAATCCGCTATATTCTTGTGAAAGTTTTCTAAATGAATCTTCATCTAAATCTATTATAATAACATCTTTTCCACTTAAAGATAATACATTTGCTATGTTAGCTCCAAATCTACTACACCCCGCAATAATTACATACTCTAAATCATCCTTTTTCATTTTCTTACTCCTTAACATAAATATTTATTTCTTATTTTTATGTTAATTATATTAAATAGGGTATAAAGATTGTGTTAAGATAATTATAAATGCATAAAGATTTCATTAATATATTATTCAGCTATAAGTTTATATCCTACACCTATTTCTGTTTTTATATATTCTGGCTGAGCAGGGTCTTTCTCTATTTTACGCCTTATACTTGCCATAAACACTCTAAGTGATGATTGTGTCTCAGTTTCTAAATAATTACCCCAAATTTTACTTATTATAAATTTATGAGTTAAAACTTTTCCAGCATTTTGACATAACAACTCCATAATTTTATATTCTATAGGAGTTAAATGAATATTATTTTTATCAACACTTACCTCATACTTTTCAAAGTCTACTTTTAAGCCTCTTACTTCAAAAACATTATCTTTTTCTTTTGTATTTATAGATAAATTATTTTTATTTCTTAAAGAAACTCTTATTCTAGCTAATAATTCTGGTACACTAAATGGTTTTGTTAAATAATCGTCAGCTCCACTATCTAGA
This sequence comes from Paeniclostridium hominis, assembly GCF_014306135.1. Lineage (NCBI taxonomy): Bacteria > Bacillati > Bacillota > Clostridia > Peptostreptococcales > Peptostreptococcaceae > Paeniclostridium > Paeniclostridium hominis. The sequence continues at coordinate 847,319 of NZ_JACRWD010000001.1, read as the reverse complement.
GCATATACCTTCTCCCTTTCATGTTCTCTTGCAGATACTACAATTATTTTTGCACAACTTACTTCTCTAACCCTCTTTATTACTTCTATTCCATCAATATCTGGTAATCCTAAATCCAAAATTATTACATCTGGATTCATAGAATAAACTATAGATACTGCATTAATTCCATTATCTGTTTCTATACATTCATATCCCTGTGTCTCAAGTGATACTTTTATAAACTTGCTAATTGGTTTTTCATCTTCTATTATTAATATTAACGGCTTTAAACTCATATTCTACTCCTTTGTATATGGGATTTTAAATCTAAATGTTGCTCCTCCCATTTTATTATTAAATGCTTTTATATCTCCCTTATGTGCTTCAACAATTGATTTACATATAGCTAGTCCAAGACCTATACCTCGTTTTTCCAAAGATTTTCCCTTACTCTTTGTATAAAATCTATCAAATATATGAGGTAAATCTTCTTCTTTTAATCCACTTCCTTGATCCTCTACTTCAAATTGTATATAATTTTCTACTTTACTAACCTTTACTTTTATTTCTAAGTTTTCTGGTGTATGTCTTATTGAATTATCAATTAAGTTCATAATTACTTGCTCTATTAATAATCCATCTACATTTACGATAATAACTTCATCTGGAAGTTCTACAATTATTTTTCGTTTATTTGAAAACCTCTTTACTCTATGTATAGCTTCTCCCACTATTTCTTCTACTACTTCTAAGCTTTTCTTAATTTCTAATCTATCTTCATCTACCCTAGTTATACTTATTACATTTTCAATAGATCTAGAAAGCCAACTTGCATCGTCATAAATATTATTTATAAGTTCTTTTTTAATTTCTTCATCAATATCTTTATAATTTTCTAAGATTACAGAAGAAGATCCTATTATACCTGTAATAGGAGTTCTTAAATCATGAGAAATTGATCTTAGTAAATTACTTCTTAATCTTTCAGTTTCAGCATTTAAATTTGCTATTCTTGTTTTTTCAAACAAATTTTCTCTTTCAATTGCAAGAGCAACTTGAGTAGCTATTGATTCTAATAAAATTTTTTCATTTTCATCTAATGCTATACCATCAGAACAAGCTACTCCTATTACCCCTAAAATAGAATTTTGACCTTTTATAGGATAATTAAAAACTTTTGTATCTTGGTAAATGTCAGTATTTATACCAGTTTCCCTACCCAAATCAAAGGCTTTTTTAAATGCCTCTATCTCTAATGTAGATTTAAATAATTTATTATCATCTTCATCTTTATAAATATTTACTACTTGATTATTCAAGTTACCATCCAAATCTGATATTGAAGTAGCTATTGATTTGTTTAATATATTCATCAAACTTATATTACATATATCTACTATTTCATTTTTATTTCGTGATTTTAATAAATTCTTTATATTTTTATATAAAATAATTATCCTTTGTTCTCTCATATTAGATAACATAACTTCTTTTTTTATCTTTGAAGTTAGTGTACTTGTTATTATAGATGATATAAGCATAATAATAAATGTTATAGGATAATCAGCCCTATAAGCTAAAAATGTATAATAAGGTTCTGTAAAAAAGAAATTAAATGATAATACTCCTATTATTGAAGCTAATATTCCATATAAGTATCCTTCTGATTTAATAGAAGAAAATAATACTCCTAATAAAAAGATTAAAATTATATTGGATTCATTTAAATCTATTTTCTTAAAAAATAAAGCTACTATAGTAGCTATACACATTATACAAACTATCTTAAATATATTTTTTAAAATTTCTTTTTTTGTATATTTATTTTTACTGTAATTTATAGAAAATATATCATCCTTTATTTTCTCACAACTCATTTTATCCCCCCTTTTAGTAATTTATTATACTAAATTATAAAAGTAATTATATTAAAATACAATATTTGTATTTTTGCATAAAAAAACATTTAAAATAAATATGCACTCTACTTATTTTAAATGTTTTTAATATATCATACTTTAACTAATCTCCCTATATTATTTTTATCATAAACTAAATTATAATTTATTTTATCATTTAAGTTAATTTTATCTCCATAGTCAATATCTTCTGAATTGTAAAAGAAACTACTTATTCTTTCTAAATTTTTACTAGCAGCTTTAAATGTTGGATCTAATGCATATGATGCTCTATAATGTCTTCTTGCTAAATTTAGATTATCTTGTAACTCATACATAATTCCTAAAAGGTTATGCCCTTCTGGCTTAGAGAAATCTTTTATAATAATATTTTGTATATGTTTTTTAGCTGATATATAATCATATATTTTTAAATAATAGATTGCTTTATTCATTTCTTCTTTGTAATAATCAGATTCACAATTAATAGCTAACATATACAACCCTCCTTATCAACTTTTTTATAATTATTAGTATAAGAATTTTCATATTAATATGGTATTAAGATATACAACTAAAAATAAAGATTTTGTTAATTTATATATCACAAAACTGCAATTAAAATGTAAATTAATATAATTACAAAAAAAGAGTTAGTAAAATTACTAGCTCTTTTTTTGTTTAAATGTCATAGTAGCTATAATAAAGCCTATTTATATACTAATTTGTAAAACGAAATTATTTATCTTCTAAAGGGAATTTTTTAATTTTACAAGAATTCTTTATATGATTGTAAATTTTAATATTATTGGGGGGTTTTTATGTTATTAAAGAAAAAAGCGTCAATATTTCTAAGTACTATGTTTATATGTAGTTTAGTTTTAACGGGTTGCAGTTCTACAAATGAAGAAACTAAATCTTCTAAAAAAGCAGATCCTTTTAAAGTCCTTGAAAATGAAGATGCCAGAAAAGCTATAGCTTTAGCTATAGACAAAGAACAAATGACAAATATAATACTTAATGATGGGTCAAAACCTGTTGATAAATTTGTTCCTGATAATCTAGCTTTTAATGAAAAGGGTGAAGATTACAGAAATGTAGCAGGAGAAATGGGTTATTCTCATAATGATGAAGAAGCTAAAAAAGTTTGGGAAAAAGTAAAAAAAGAAATTGGTTTTGATTCTGTAGAATTTGAATTTTTAACTAGTGATACAGAACAAAGTGGAAAAATAGCTGAATTTATTCAAGCAGAGCTTCAAGATGCTTTAGAAGGAGTTACTGTAAAAATTCAGCAACTACCTACTAAATTAAAAACTGAAAAAGGTTCTAATGGAGATTTCCAATTATCAATTGCAGGTTGGGGAGCTGATTACCCAGACCCACTTACTTTCTTAGAAATATATTATCCTGAAGTTGGAAGATATGCTATAAATGTAGGATATAAAGATACAGAATATAAAGATTTAATAACAAAAGCAAAAGGATCTACTACAATAGATGAAAGCTGGGAAAGTTATTCAAAGGCTGAAAAAATATTATTAGATAGTGCTTTTATTACTCCTTTATACCAAAAAGGTGGAGCTTATTTAGAAAAAGAATATTTAAAAGATGTGGTTAATTATTCATTTGGTCCACAAACTTCATATAAATGGGCTAAGTTAAGTAATGGTAAAAAAGAAGTAAATACTACTTCTAGTTCTGATATATCTTCTATGGATACTGCTAAAGCTTCAGATTCTACATCTTTTGAAGCTATAAACAACGTTATGGAGGGATTGGTAAGAGTTGACAGTAAAAATGAATTAATTCCAGGTATGGCTGAAAGTTGGGAAAAATCAAGTGATTCAAAAACTTGGACTTTTAAAATAAGAAAAGATGCTAAGTGGTCTAATGGTGATCCTTTAACTGCTAAAGACTTTGAATATTCATTTATAAGAAATTTAACTCCTGAAACTGCTTGTGAGTATGCTTATGTTATGTATGATATACAAGGAGCTGAAGATTTTAACTTAGGTAAAAATTCAGATTCAAGTACTGTAGGTGTAAAAGCAATAGATGATTATACTTTAGAAATAAAATTAAATAGACCAGTAAATTATTTTGATCAACTTATGGCATTTCCTGTATTCTTCCCTGTAAATAAAAACATGGTTGAAACTTATGGAGACAATTACGGAACTGATAAAGATAAATTAGCTTTTAATGGACCTTTCGTTATGGATAGTTGGAAAATGGAAGATCAATATGGCTTAAAGAAAAATGAAAATTACTGGGATAATAAAACTGTTAATTTAGATAAAGTTAATTTTAAAATAGTAAAAGATATTAATGCAGCTGTAAACTTATATGAAACTGGAGAAGTAGACAAAGTTGCTATAGCTTCAGAACATGTTGATAAATATAAAGATAGTAAAGAGTTTAAAACTATAAAATATGCAACTTGTAATTTCCTTATGGTAAACGGTGGAAACCCTCCTAAAAATAAAAAATAAAAATATTAAAAAGGACTATGATTTTTAATCATAGTCCTTTAAATATATTTTCCCCGACTTCTTCTTCAAACTGCTTAACATATAATGAATAATAATATTTCTTTTGTTTTAATAGTTCTTTATGACTTCCCTTTTCTACTATCTTACCATCTCTAACAACCAATATAATATCTGCTTTTCTTATAGTAGATAATCTATGAGCAACTAAAAAAGATGTTCTATCCTTAAGTAAGTGAGAAATAGCATTTTGAATAATTTGTTCTGTTTCAGTATCTATAGATGAAGTGGCTTCATCAAGTACAAATATTCTAGGATTTGCAAGAACTGCTCTAGCAAAAGATATAAGTTGCTTTTCTCCTGTTGATAAATTAGAACCACCTTCTCCTACCTGAGAATCATAACCTTTTTCCATATTCATAATTATCTTATGAGCTGATACTATTTTAGCTGCATTTTCTACTTCTTCATCAGTTGCATCAAGCTTTCCATAACGTATATTTTCTTTTATAGTTCCTGAAAATAAATGTGGATTTTGAAGAACATAACCAATATTATTGTGTAACCATAACTGAGATCTTTCTCTATAATCTTTTCCATCTATTAATACTTTTCCTTTAGTAGGTTCAAAAAATCTACAAGCTAAGTTTACCAAAGTACTTTTACCTGAACCAGTTTCACCAACTAATGCTAGCGTAGTTCCTGCTGGTATTTTAAGATTAAAGTTTTCATAGATATATTCATCTCCATCAGGATATTTAAAATATACATCTTTAAATTCTATATCACCTTTAATTTCTTCCCAATTTTCTTTTTTAGGATTAAATGAATCTCCATACTTTTTAATTACTTCTTCACTATCAACTATATCCGGAGTTTTTTCCAACAATCCAAAAACTCTTTCTATATTTGCTTGAGTAGCTATAAATTCTGATATGTTTTTAGCTAATTGTTGAATTGGTTCAAATATACTTATTGCATAAGATATAAATGCTGATAATGTACCTATTTCCATTAAATCGTTTATAACTAAGTTACCACCTCTATCAAGAACAAATGCCACAGCTAGTGAACTAAAAAATAGTATAATTGGCATATATATAGCATTTAATTTTGTAGCTCTTATACTTGTTTTATACATTTTATCTGTTATTTTAGAAAAATCCTCTAGGTTTTTATCTTCTATTACAAGTGTTTTAGAAGTAATAGAGCCTGTTATTCCTTCGTTAAATGCTCCCGTTATTTTTGAGTTTATTTTTCTTACATCTCTATTTACATTTAGTATTTTATTTTGAAAGTAAACTGTAAGTATTGCTATAAATGGTACTATTGCTATTACATACATAGCTAGTTTTGCATTTAGCATAAACATTGCTATAAATACTCCTAATACATAAGTAATAGACCAAAACAAATCCACAAGTCCCCATGCTACCATAGACCCGATTTTATTAGTATCACTCATTACTCTAGCTATTATATATCCTACTGGTGTAGTGTTATAATATGAAAATGAAAGTTTTTGCAAATGCATAAAGGTAGCTCTTTTTAAATCCTTACCTATGTTCATTTCTAAATACATTGAAAGCCTTGTAAATATTATTACAAATATTACTTGTAAAACTATGGCTAGTATATATACAATTACAAAATTATTTATTCCTTTTGTACTCATAGGAGTTATAAAATTATCTATTGCATACTTTTGAAATATTGGAAACATTACGTCTACAAATGCAACAAATAAGTTTGCTAATATAGCACATATAAAATGTAATTTGTATTGTTTTAAAAACGGATTTAGCTTTTTCCATATATTTATAGAAAAACTTCTTTTATATTCTTCTTCATCAAAACTCATTATTTTTCACCTCCTGTATCTTCATTTAAGGTGTCTATTACTTCATTTTCTACACTTGATTGCATATCGTAAACTTTTTTGTATAATCCATTTGTTTTTATTAGAGATTCGTGATTGCCACTTTCTATTACTTTTCCATCATCTAAAACTATAATATTATCACAACTAATAAGCGTAGTTATACGATGAGATATTATTATTACCGTACTGTCTTTTACATGTTTTTTTAGTTCATGTCTAATTTTTGCATCTGTTTCTGTATCTACTGCAGATAGTGAGTCGTCAAATACTATTACTGGACTATTTTTTATTAATGTTCTAGCTATGGCTACTCTTTGCTTTTGTCCACCAGATAAAGTTACTCCTCTTTCTCCTACTATAGTGTCATAGCCTTTACTAAAACCTAGTATATTCTCATGAACATGTGAAACTTGAGAAACGTGTTTTATAGATTCAAAGTTTTCAATTTCATCTATTTTAGATGCTATATTTATATTTTGTTTTATAGTTTTTGAAAATAAGAAAGGCTCTTGTAGCACTACTCCTATGTTATGTCTTAAATAATCAAGCTTTATATTTTTTATATTTACTCCATTTATTAATATTTCCCCACAATTTTCATCTAAATTGTATAATCTGTTTAATAAATGTACTATTGTAGATTTTCCAGAACCAGTACCTCCTAAAATACCAAAGGTACTTCCTTTTTTTATTTTAAATGAAACATCTTTAAGTACAGGTTTAGTACCGTAGTAATCAAATTTTACATTTTTAAATTCTATATCACCATTTATATCTGGAGTAATAGCATCTTCATTATCTTTTTCTTCCTCTGCATCTAAAATTTCTTTAATACGATTTATAGATACTCCTGCTTTACCCATTTCTGAAATAATTCTTCCAAGAGACCTTACTGGCCAAACTAGCATAGAGTTATAGAATATAAATGCTAAAAGTTCTCCTAATGTTAATGCTCCTGAAACTGTTTCAAAGCATCCAAATACAACTATAGACATAACTTGAAGTCCTGAAAATAAATCGCCTATACCCCAATAAAAACTTAGTACGTGACCAAGCTTAATCCATAGTCTTGAAAATCCTATATTTTTTTCATCAAATCTTTCAATTTCATAAGACTGTCTACCAAAAGCTCTTACAACTCTTACTCCTGTAAAGTTTTCTTGTACAAGTGTTGATAGCTCACCTTCTGCTTCATCTGCAACCTTAAACTTTTTTTGTATAAGGCTATAAAATATTACAGAATAAGCTATTACTATTAATATAAAAACTACTGCTATTAAGGACAGTTTTACATTCATAGAAAACATTAATGTAAGAGAAATTGTTATTAGAAAAATTATTCTTATAAATTCTAGTAATTGGATTCCTAGAAAGCTTTTTACTACTTCCATATCAGATGTACATCTTTGGATTATATCTCCTGTTGGATTTTTCATATGCCAGCTAAATGGAAGTCTACTTATATGATTGTATAATTTATCTCTTAAGTTTTTTATAGTACCATCTGATGCTTTTGCCATATATACCTTGTAAAAGTAGTTACATATTCCAGATAAAACTGAAAATACTACTCCTATCGTTGCAGGTATATATAAATTTTGTCTTAAAAATTCTCTTCCGCCTAAATTATCTATTGTATTTAACATGTAACTAGGTAAATTAAATGGTGTATTTCCAATTATAGAATCCACTGTAATTCTTATTACTTGTGGAGTAAGGTAGTTAAATATTATTCCTAATATAGTGGTTATTACTGCTATAACAAAATACTTTTTAAGTCCATTTGTATATTCTATTATCATTTTTACTTTGCTTTTATTTTCTTTCATGTGTATCCTCCTTTCTTAATCAAATAAGTTATTGTTATATCTTTAAGTCAATAATAATATATATATAATATTTTATTTCTATATGTAGAAAAAAATACCTTTCTACTCTCTTTTAGGGTAATTTTTATTATAATTTGAATATATTTTAAATAATTATCTAAATTTATTAAACATGAGAAGATATAATATTAAACATTTGTTACAAAAAAAATTTAACCACAATAATCATATAATTTTAATTATTGTGGTTAAACTTTCTAATACTTATATTTAAACTTTTTAATTAGTTTACTCCAACTTCATTCCATGCAGCTTGAACATCATTAGCTTCTTTATCTCCATAAAGGTCTTTTGCTGATTGAATTAAAGCATGGCTAGCATCTGAGAAATTTGATTGTCTTGTTAAATATTTAGTAAGAGCTCTGTAATAAATTTTTTCAGCTTTTTCTTTTCCTAATTTAGTTATAGTATTATATGCTGCTTTATTAGGAATACCACTATTTATATGAACTCCTCCATTATCAAAATCCATACCATAATTTCTATATTCACTCATATGTTCTGGTTGATTATATTTTTTAGGGTCTTTTAAATCTCTTATAGCTGTATTAGGTGTTTTGTATAAATCTTCACCCATTGTCCAGTCATCACTATCTACAAAATATCCAAATACATCTGAAAAAGACTCATTTAAAGCTCCTGGTTGATACTTATAAACTAAGTTAGCTGTTGCTGATGTAACTCCATGTGTAATTTCATGAGCAACAACATCATCTGCTGCTGAGAAATAATTTTCATCAGCTTGGTTACCATCTCCATAAATCATCTCTGTTCCAATCCAAGCAGCATTACTCCAACTTTCACCTGTCTGTGGGTCTGGTACATGTACATAAGAGTATATATCTGACCCTTTATCATCATAACTTTCTCTATTATGAACATCTTTATAATATTTATAAACTTTATCTGCAAAGTAGTGAGCATCTACAGCTGCTTTGTCTTTTTCACCATCAAAATGATTTTTTATATTAGAGATAATACTTCCTACTATGCCATCATTATTAAAGCCTTCAAATGCTGCAGTAGCTATTTTACCTTTATGAGTAGTATCTATTAAATAGTACTTACCTCCATCTTCTGTTATGTTTAAAGGTGATCTAACTTGTCCATTTGCTCCTACTCCAGTTCCTGTTGTTTGAGTTGCATTTTCTATGATATTTTGTTTTTCAACTATATTTCCATTTTCTGCATCTACTTTAATATTCCAATGAGCTGGTTCTGGTACAGTATATGCTATATCTAAACTGTAAATTGCTCTATTGCTTTGTTCATCAACAGCAATTTTAGCTTCTTGCACAACATCTTTTCCTGATAAATTTTTAACTTCATCACGTGATTTTCCTATTGCTTTAAAAGCTAATTCAATAGCTTTATCTTTATCTATTTTAGTTTGGTTTTTGACTTCCAATTTACCTTGATCTAAATCCCCATTTACAAAAACAACTTTACCTGACTTATCAGTATGTATTTTAACTTCTGCTGCGTCGGCAAAATATCCATTAGCTTTAGGCTTTAAAGTATAGTGAGTAAAGCCTAATTCATCTTTTTGTGTATCTACTAATTGATACTGATCAGAGTTATTTTTTATGCTATATTCATCTGATACATTTTTTAAAACATCTTTTAAATCTTTGTCTGATTTCACATTATATGCTTGTGGTAAATCTTCTTTTGTTTGACTATCTGCATAACTTACTGAAGGTGCTAAAAAACTAAGAGTTAATCCTGCTACTGTTAAAATTGCTATATTTTTTTTAATCATTTAAATCCATCTCCCTTGTTAAGTTTTTATTTAGTCAACATTTGATATCAATTCTGTACTTAAGTAATGGCAACTTGTTTCGTTTGTAAATATTAATTAAGTCTTCAGATTGATATTTTTTTACTTTTAATTATAAAAAATAAGATAAATATTTCACAATTAAAAGTAAATTTTAATACAAATATTTTTTATATTAATTGTTTAAACAACAAATTAATACTTTTTAAATTGTATATTTTTATTTATCTTACTTGTAAAAATTGAAAATTAAAGATTTGTTTCAGATTTAAAAGATTTTGTATACAAAATTTTTATTTTGTTACTTAAAACATAATTATGTTGGTTCTTACAATATAAATACTATAAAGAGATAGTTAGATTGTCAACTTTTTTCATAAGTAAATATTTAGAATGCTAACATTTGTATAGATATAATCTATACAAATGTTAGCATTCTAAATATATAATATTAATTCTAGTTATATAGTAAAAACCGTATCAATTACTTGTGATACGGTTTTTCACTCCCCCTACAATATAGGTTGATTATATTTAATTTTTTTATATATAATAAATACTTTTTTGACTTTTGTATTTATTTTTTCTATCGAATAATTTCATCAAAAATAATTAAAAATCGACAATTTATTATATTTTCTATTTATAATAAAGTACTTTTAATTGCTACTTTTAACCTCTTTTACATATTCCCAAGTTTTGCCCTTATCTTTAGATTTATAAAGTAAACTACTATTTCCATTGTAGTCTCCATCAGCTCCTTGCTCTACATTTACATATAAAACTCCATCTTTTTCATAAGGAACCTTAGGAAAATCAAAAGGACTAATAGAATCTCCATTATCTAACTTAACTGATTTATTTTCAAACTCTATCTTATTAAAAGATTTTCCTCCATCTTCCGTACGATATAACTCACCTTCTGAGCCACCATTTCTAGATGCTCCTATAAACCCTATATTTTCATCAATAAAGTATATTCCAGAAGCCTCTCCAGTAGGTCCATTAAATGGATTATCATTTAAAACAAACCAGTTACTACCTCCATCAGTAGTTTGTTGCAATGAATAGAAAAAGCTACCCGTTGCCTTATCTTCTACATTTAACTTATATCTAACTCCATCATACAAATAAAATTCATCATTACTATTTGAATTTCCAGTTGCAATATCAAACTCTTTTTTATTCTCTTTTAACTCATCTTCTTTTTTAGTATTTTGGAACTTAAACCAATATGAATCAATTAATAAATTATATCTAACAGGAGTTATTTCATTTTCTTTTCCTGGGACATATATTGAAACTGTATATCCAACTAGTTTATCTCCAGCTAACTCTATAGGTACTTCATTTCCATTTTTATTAATTAAAACTATCCCTTCTCTATTACTTTCCCAGTTTCTTTTTCCTTTATAAATTAATCCAAACTCACTTGCATTCCATTTGTTAACTGTATTTTTTATAGAAATATACTCAACTGTTTCAAATAAAGGATCAAGCAATTTATCATTGCTATAAGTAGCATTTACAACACCGTTTAATATAAGTTTAATATCTTTTGATTTATTTTTATCATAAGATATTAAATAATTTACTTCTTTTCCATCCTTATCTTTACCATAAATAAAGGTTTCAAAATACGTAATTGTACCATCTTTTTTAAATTTAACACTTAAATCATCTGATATGTATAATTTTTTAGGTAATTCATATCTTTTACTTATATCTTCAAAAATACCTTTTACTCCATATTTATAGATATTATTTTTTTCGAATTTAATATCTCTTTCACTTTGTAATCTTTTTATAACCCATGCAAGTTTCCCACCATAGTTAGTTGCACTTTTATAGATTTTTAATCCATAAAATGAAGTTATTATAATAATGATTATAATCGAAATACATTTCCATGTTTTTGAACTTACTAATTTAGATTTATATTCTTTATTTTTCCTCGCTCTTATTATATAAAAAACAATCATAGTTATAAAAAATACTGCACATGCCACTGTAATATAAATATTATTATTATATCTTCCATACATGCACAAAGTAGTTAGTTCATAACAAAAAATCCAGTATACAATTAATATTATCGGATTAGTTATAAACGACATAGTTATTCTTTTTAATTTATACTTCAATCTATTCCCCCCTAGTTGAATTTATTATGATATATTTTAATTTATTCTATAATAATATATCATAATATTGGAAAATTTGATATAAATTGGCTATTTGAAAACAACTATTAAAAACAAAAGAACCCAACAATTTAACTCATTGGATTCTTTATTAATTTAGAATATATTAATATTTATTTTGATAATTTATTACATATTATTTATTATTTATTATTTTTTATTTGCTTTTGAATTTTCTTAAGTGCCTTTTTAGAACCTCTTTGAATATCTTTTTCTAACTTTCTATCTTCATAGGAAGTAAACAAACTATTAATATCATACCCTTGAGGATATAACTCTTGAGCTTTTAAATGTAATTCTGTTCTTTTTACATTTACTTTTATAAATTCATTTTTATATAAAACTTCAACATTATTAAATTTATCAACTTCTTTATAAACTATTGCAAAATCATCTTTATCTAATAACTTAACTTTATCTCCAACTTGGTAATTAACTATCTCTTTAGTCTCTTCAACAACTTCGTTTTTACCTTCAATCTTACTTCTTTTAACCAATTCTAAATTATAGTTTTTATCCTTCATATAAGCACTAGCTCTTTTTAATACTTTATCTCTTATACCCATCTTTTTAGATATAAATAAAGCATTACTATCTTCTGATTTTCCAATAACAAGCTTGTATAAAGGTTCTAAAGTATCCTTGTCAAACATCATGCCTGCATTTTCAAATTCTTCATGCATATTTGCAAAATTCTTTATCTCACCATAATGAGTAGATGCAATTGTTATACATCCCATTTGATAAAATTCTTCTAGTATTGCAATTGCCAAAGACGCTCCCTCATTTGGTTCTGTTCCACTTCCTATTTCATCAAATATCACTAAAGTTGATTTATTGCTAGCATTCATTATTTCAGCTATGTTTTTTATATGTGAAGAAAATGTACTTAGTGCATTTTCAATACTTTGATTATCACCTATATCTACAAATATATTTTCAAATACGCTTATTTCTGTGTTTTCATCTGCACATATATCAAATCCACATTGAACCATTAATGTTAATAGCCCAACAGTTTTTAATGATAAAGTTTTTCCTCCTGCATTAGGCCCTGTTATTATTAAGCTTCTATATGTTTTTCCTATTTCAAAGTTAAGTGGCACTACACTTCCCTTTAGTAATGGGTGTTTTCCATTTACTATTTTAGTGTATCCTCGACTATTGACCTTAGGAGTTATGCAATGATTATTTAAACTATATTTAGCCTTAGCAAAAACCATATCATATTCAGATATTATTTCTAAATTAAGTTTAATTTGAGCTATTTTTTCAAATATTAGTTCAGTTAAATAAGAAAGTATTTTATATTCTTCTATACTTTCCTCTGATTTTAAACTAACAAGCTCTATGCTAAATTTAGATACATTGGCCGGTTCTATAAAAACTGTGTTTCCTTTTGATGAAGTATCTAAAACAGTTCCATCAACTTCATTTTTGTAAGAAGATTTAATAGGTATTACATACCTATCTCCTCTTTTACTTATTATAAATTCTTGTATATATTTTTTATTGGTACTTGAAGTTATAAATTTATTTAATCTCTCTTTTATCTTAGCTTCACAAACTTCAATATTTTTTCTTATCTTTTTAAGTTCTTTAGAAGCATTTGAATCAACTTTATTATTTTTTATGATATAATTTATTTCACTTTCTATAAAATCGCATTCAGTTATATTTAGTGCATATGAACTTAAATTTGGAGCATAAAATTCCTTATCCAACATAAAGTTTTTTACTTTTTTACATCCTCTTAAAAAGTCTTGAACCTTTGTAAGTTCTGTAGGATCTAAAATCATACCTTTATCTACTTTTTCTATTATAGAATTTATATTAAATAAACCTTCTAATGGTATATGGTTGCTATTTGATAATACATTTCTAGCTTCTTTATTTTCCATTAGCCTTCTTTTTACTACACTTAAATGTTTACTAGGACTTAGTTTATCTATTAGTTCTTTTCCAAGTGAGCTTACACAATGTATTTTTACTAGTTCTTTAAATTCACTTAATTGTAATTTTTCAAAAGTTGTATTATTCATTTGTAAGCCCTCCTAAGTCTAGTGCATTAGTATTTTCAATGGTTTCTTTTTTTATTTTAGATATAATTTTTCTTATGCTAGACTCTGATAAATTATATATACTTACTATCTCTTCTATTGAATATCCATTTGCATATAAATTAAATATATCTTTATTTCTTGTGTAAATAGCTTTTCTTGCTCCATTTTTTGCTCCCCAAGGTATTTTCTCCCCTTTTAACTTTGGTATATATATAACATCCCCTTGGATATATTCTTGCACTTTTTGTAGTAATTCATTTGGTAATAAGTTTTTAGCATTTTTATATTTCAATTTTTTATTCTCCTTTATTTTTAAGTTGTATATTTACAAACTTAACAAATAAGGAGTTATTTTATTTTGTAACTCCTTATTTGTTAAGAAGTACAACTCCCAGCTCTTTATAATTAGTTTTTTTCATAAACTACACTCCTTTTTATATTTTCTTTAATTTATATTATTTCATATAAGTTTTGTTTATTCAATGGCGAAAACTATTATAATTGTTTTTTCCAAATATAAATAAAACACCTGACTTATGCAGGTGTTTTTGTAAACTAAAATATGTATTAAATATTTTAATCTTATTTTTTTATTGGATTTTCAAATGATGGTGGATTGATATCAATCTTTGTATCATGATTAGGTCCTGGGCTTGATAAATCAAAATATAATTTAGAGTCTTCAGTAACTCCGAAATCTCTATTTGAACCTGTATCTTTAATTTTATTTAATGCCTCTCTAAATAAAGCATTATGAGCTTCTTCTCTATTAAGTAAGAAATCTATTGTCTCTCTTACATATTTATCTTCAATTTGTCTGTATAAATATTCATATACAACCTTTGCTCTTTGTTCTGATGCTATGTTTGATAATAAATCTGCAACTAAATCACCTGTTACAGTAACATAATCAGCAGTCCAAGGTGCTCCTGATGAATTTATTAAAAATGGCGATAATCCAGATAATACATGAGTTTCTATTTCTCCAGATTCAACTGAATTGTAGTCAACGTCATGACCATTTAATAAGTTTATTGTTTGGGCTACCATTTCCATATGGCTAAGCTCTTCTGCTGCAATGTCAAGGAATAAATCTTTTATCTCTTTGTCTTTTATTCTAAAACTTTGAGATAAATATTGCATTGCTGCTTTTAATTCACCATTTCCTCCACCTAATTGTTCTTGCATTAAAACAGCATATTGTGGATTAGGTCTTTCTACTTTTACTTCTTTTAGTAAAGCTTTATCATGTTTAAACAAAATGATTACCTCCTTAAACTTTTCTGAAATTATTATTTGTGTAAAAATACTTTTTTATTCTATATGGAATTATTAATTTCTAGATTAGTTTAGAGGTTTATCTTTTCATTTAATATCTAACGATATTCTAAAACATTTTGTAAATATATATAAACATACAAAATATATCTAGTATTAATAATGTAAATGCTATTAAACTAAATTTATATGATAAATTCATAATCATAAATAATATAAATATATTTAAATACCCCATTCCCATTATTATACTTGCTTTATTTATTTCTTTTTTAGTTTTATTTTTTAGTTTATTTTCATCTACTAATGAAATTAAGTTTAATCTTTTTTTAATTCCAATTGAGTAAGCCATACTTAAAATAATTATAGATATAATAATACAAATTATAAATTTAAGCATAATATCCCCCATAGCTACTTCTATATTTTCATAAGCTCTTCTAATTTATCATGTTCACTATCATATTCTATAAATCTTTTTAAATTTTTTATCTTAACATAAAATAAACTTACAATAAAACAAGCAGAAAAAGTCATAATTAATACAACCCTAACTGGCATTAAATCTCCTAAAATTCCTGCTATCAATTGACCAATTGGTGCTAATCCCATACTTATAGTTGAAGTTATAGCCATAACCTTACCTCTTATATTTGCTGGCACAATAATCATACTAGTAGTTGAAAAAATAGTATTCATAATAACATTAAAGAAAAAACTAAAAAATAAACACATAACCAAAACTATATAACTATTAGTAATCATACTTAATAAAAATAATGAAGTACATGCTAAAAGTGAAAAAATAAACACCCTAAATTTTTGTTCTCTTTTTATATTTTTAATTGATAATAATATACTTCCACTAACCATACCCATAGATAAAAACATCATAGCAAAGCCATATCTCTCTGTTCCTAAAAATTTAGTTTCATTAAAATATGGAATTAACAGTATCATACCTGCATTTGCAAAAAAATTTATCATAGAAGAACATATAAACATTTTCTTATATACTTTAAAATCTTTTATAAAATTAAGTCCTATCTTAAAATCTTCTTTAAAAGTTATTTCTTTTTCTTCTCTTTTTAATTTTGGAATAGTTATAAACATTTCAGTAAAAGCTGAAAATAAATATGAAAGCCCATTAAATAAAAACATATAAGGAGCTCCTATTAATACGTAAAGTACTCCTCCTGCTGCATATCCTATCATATCTATTCCAGCTTGTGCTAAACTCGTTACAGAATTAGCTTTTATAAGCTTATCTTCTGGTACTATATCTGGTTTACTAGAATTTATTGCAGGATTAAAAAATGCTGAACATAATCCATTAATAATTCCTACAACAAAAACCATCCAAACTTGAATAAATCCTATTACCCCAGCTATCCCTACAAAGGTTACAACAATACCTCTTATTAAATCAGTTAAAACAATTACTTTTTTTCTATCCCACTTATCTATAAATACACCTGCAAAAGGTCCTAAAATTATCCTTGGCATCATTGTTATTGCACTTAAAAGTCCCATAAGTGATTTAGAACCTGTCATTTCTAAAATCCAAAAATCTAGTGCCATAATGTATAAAACATCGCCTAGCACTGATACTAATTGCCCTTGCCAAAGTAGAAAAAAGTTTTTGTTCCATAATTTACTTTCTAACTTTTTCGTAGTATCCAAGCTATCCCCCCTTGATTATTTTTTCAATATTTTTAAAATTCTTTCATTAAATATATATTCGTTAAATAATATTTACATAACAATTAATAATTTTAATCAATACAAAAATAGTAGATAACATCAATTACTGATACTATCTACTACTTTTATTTATTCTTTGATCTACAATTTTAAATTTTACTTATTTTTAAATATATAATAACATCAACCATATTATTTGAAATATCACCACTAGCTTCACTTGGTTTTACAAAATTATTTCCTAAAGCTATTCCATGTGTAACTCTATCTTTTCCTGTACTAAAAGATGCTATTGCTAAATTCTTACCAATCTCTATTTTATGCGCTCTTTCAGAAGCATTTTCAAGCATATTCCATGTAACTCCAATATTTCCTCCATTGAATTTAGATAAATTTAGTCCTTGTGATGTTGAAGCCATAAATTCATCTTTATTATTTTGACTAATATCAAATGTTAAAATATCCTTATCAGTCTTATTAATACCAATATTTAAATTATCTTTATTATTTTTTATCTCCATTTCACTAGTTAATATATTACTAGATTCTTTCAACTTACCATCATTATATGTTTCTGAAGTAATACTAACTTTGTACTTTCCTTTTTCTAAGTTATTTACATCATAAATTCCTATTGAATTTCCTGTTAACCGCTCTTTTATTTGTTCTTTTGAGTTTTCAGTATCCTTGTTTATAGTGATTTCTTGTTTGTTTGTGCAACCTCCTAGCCCTAATGTCCCTATCATGGCAAATATTATAAAAAGCTTCTTCACAATTTATCCTCCTCAAATTTATGCTAATTTATTTTCTATAAAATTCGACTTATATCTCTAAATATCCTTTTATATTGCAATAAAAAAGATGTAATCTTGTAAATCTACAAAACTACATCTTTTTATTTTTATAAATTTTTACATATTACTTGTAGACTTCTTTTTATTTATTTTTGAAGTTTTTATTAATTTTAATATAAAATAGCTACCAAATAATATCGTATATAAAGTTAATTTTAACATATCAATTTCTTTTCCATTTAAAATTGAAAGTACTATATGTATATAAACTAGTAAATAAAATGGATATGCCCATCTTTGCAATTTCTTCCACTGTGCAAATTTCATTTTACTTCTATACTTTTTAAGTGATGTTTTAAATAGTGGTATCATTATTATAAATGCTATTAACCCAACTATTAAATAAACCACATAAAGTGTTGTTATAGGTTTATGATTTGATAATTTCACCATAAAACGAACTAAATACATTATTACATGTGGGAATATAAGTATAGACCCTAGTATTGCAGATTCTGCTCTTATACTTAATAACTTTTTAGTTATCTTCCATTTAGGATTTAATGCTCCTGCAAACATAACTAATATGAAAAATGCTATTGAAAAGTTTCCTTTCATAGATGCTTTTTCAAATTCACCTATAAATCCGTGTAACTTTACATTTGTTAATAACCTATATATTTCATAGATTATTGTTCCTGCTCCAATTATTGAAGCAATTGTATAAAAAATCTTAGAGTGTTTCTTTATGCTTGATGTAAAAACTAGTGATAAAGCCACTATAAATATTAATGAATAAACTAATCGCATATAAATTCTCCTTTTTTTATTTTTATATTAATTATCATTTTCTAATGATAATTAATATCATTAATTCTATTATATTGTTTTCTTGTTGTCAACACTTCCTTAGAAAATAATTTTAATTAAAATTTTTATAGAAATTTTTAAGCATTTATAATATAATAAGTTGGTAAATAAAATCGGCGATGGAGTTCGCCATTAAACGCACTAGATGCTAATGACTCCTACTCTTATTAAAAATTTAAGAGTAGGAGTCTATTTTTTTGAAGAAAATATATTAGGAGGACAAAACGTGAACGAATTAAAAAAACACATTAAAGAAAGTGAACTAATATCAATCGTATTTTTAAGATGGTTTTTACTAGCATCTATATCAGGAGTTGCAGTTGGAGTTGTAATATCATTTTTCCTAAAAAGCTTACAATGGGCAACTAGTACTAGAGAAGCTAATTCATGGCTATTATACATGCTACCACTAGGTGGAGCTTTTGTAAGTTATTTATACTCTAAATACGGAAAAGATTCAGCAAAAGGAAACAACTTAATAATTGAAAGAATTAATGAAGGTGAAGGTAGAATTCCTTTTAGAATGGCACCTCTTGTATTTTTTGGTACATTTATAACTCATTTATTCGGAGGATCTGCTGGTAGAGAAGGTACTGGAGTTCAAATAGGAGCTAGTTTATCTTCAAAAATAGGTGAGCTTTTAAAATTAAAAGGACTAGATTATACAATACTCATAATAAGTGGTGTAAGTAGTGGTTTTGGTGTTGTCTTTGGAACTCCAATTGCAGGAACAATATTTGGTCTTGAGGTTACTACTATTGGTAAAATGAGATATGAAGCAATAATACCTTGTTTTATATCAAGTTACATAGGAAATTTTATCGCAGAGCTTTTTAAAGTTCAACATAGCCATTATAGTATGGGGGCATCTTTAAATGGAGTTGATATATTTTTTAAAGTTATCTTTTGTGCTGTTTTATTTGGACTTACTAGCAAACTTTTTGCAGAACTTACTCATTCCTTAAAAAAGTTTTTTGCAGCTAAAATACCTAACACATCATTAAAAAGCTTTGTAGGTGGAGTTATAATAATTATAATAGTTTTAATTCTTGGAACTAGAATTTACCTTGGATTAAGTTTGGACTTATTAAGTAATGCATTTAACCAACCAGTTCCTAAAGAATCATTTATGATAAAATTACTTTTAACATCACTTACTCTTTCTGTAGGATTTCAAGGTGGTGAAGTTACTCCATTATTTGTAATTGGAGCAACTTTAGGAAACTTGCTTGCAGGGATGCTTGGGCTTCCTATTGAATTTTTAGCAGGTCTTGGAATGATAGGTGTATTTGCAGGAGCAACAAAAACCCCTATAACATCTTTTGTAATGGGACTTGAATTATTTGGATCAGCTAATATTGGCTTTATATTTATTGCATGTGTGATAAGTTATGTGTTTGCAGGAAAAAGTACTATATATACATCTCAAGATAGAAGCCTGTTAGATTGTAAATAGAATATAAATTTAAAAAGACACAAACTAATTAATAAAGTTTGTGTCTTTTTAAATTTATCTAAGTCCCTAATCTTAGACCCTAATTTTTATAATAAAAAAGAAAACTATACAAATCAAACTTAGATTTTGTATAATATTAATCGTCTTTGACAAAGTCTCATTATCTAGCATGTGAGCTTTCAAAGTATTCTTTTCTCCTTAAGGAGATCTGTTTTAAATCTTAAAGTTGATTTGTTTAGTTTTCCATAATATATATATACCTCGTTTTTCAAAACTTAAACACAATTATATAAATTTTTTTAATTGAGTTCACTAGCGTAGTTAGCGAATGGAAAATATATAAGTTGCAGTGACATTTGAAAGCATATTTTCAGCTTTCATGGAGCAAAACTTATATATTTTCCATAATCACTCACGCTATATAACTCTATTAAAGTTGTTTATTTATTAGTTTTATCAGTAGACCCAAATCCACCTTTTCTTATTTCACCAGTTTCAAAGTCATCTCCATCAGCTAAAAGTATTGGCATAAATATAGCTTGTCCTATACCATCTCCTACTTTAACTTCCCAAGCTTTTTTACCTCTATTAACTAATTTTATAAAGTAATGACCTTCATTAGCTTCACAGTTATAGTAATCTCCATCACCTATACCTACTGTATTTGCTAATTGTATTTGATATTTAAATCCCATACCACTTCTTGGATATAATGCTAACATTTCTCCAACTTGCATATAAGCTTTAAATCCTGTTGGTATAACTATATCTTCACCTGGTTGTAATGTAAAGTTTAATGTACTTTTTATATCATACCCAGCAGCAAACTTAGTTGCTCTTTTAGGTAGAGTTAACTCTTCATATGCTATATGTGCATTTGCTTTTTCAAATTCTTCTTTGCTTACTAATTCAAATCCTCTTATTTTCATTTATGTATCTCCTTTAAAAATATCTTTAATATATAATACCATAATCATTTTTTTATAACAAATTAAAAAAGCCAACTAAAAGTTTATAACTTAAAATTGGCTTTAAAACTTAATTATTTATATTAAATTTTAATATATATTTTCTATTAATTGACTACATTCTTTTTCTATATCTTCTATATACTCATGTATATATATTCCATTTCCACAAGCGTATATATTATTTCTTGAAGTCATAAATTTATCATCAACTTCTGGTCCTGTAGTCTTTGGATTTAGTTTAATACCACTTCTCATAGCTACCAATCCATCTGAAAGCATAGGATTTGCAAATATTAAAGTATCACACTTAACTATTTCTTCTTTATCATCTTTAGCTAACTTAACACTACTTATTCTTCCATCTCCATATATAGCTTCTATACTGTAGTTATCATATATTTTATCAGTTAGACCATAAGTATTAATATCTTTATCTTTAGCTATTATACCTACTACATTTATATTTTTATTTTTTAATTCATCTTTTATCATATATAAAGTTGAATTTCCAGCTATTAAAATATTTTTACCTGGTATCATATTATCCATGCTAAATATCTTCTTAGTCATTCCAACAGTAAGTATTCCAGAACATCTATCTCCTACCATATTTACAGCTTTTCTTGCTCCTTCTTTACCACCATTTGCTAATATTATATTTTTAGCTTTTATCTTTTCTATTCCATTTGTAGGACTTGTACAAAGTACTTCATTATTTTCTTCTATTTTTAATACCATAGTATTTAATTTTATATCTATATTACATTTATCTAGTTCTTTTAATAAAGTTATTTTGTACTCTTTACCTGTTATATTCTTTTCTTTTCCTATGTTATAATTTCCTAGATTTAAAGCTCCACCTAATACAGGATCCTTTTCTATTAATAAAATATTTTCTATTCCTTTTTTATAAGCATCTATAGAACATAAAATCCCTGCTGCTCCACCACCAACTATAATTAAATCATAATCTCTCATGTCATTAATCCTCCTTAAATCCAACAACTGTAGAAGATTTAGAATTTTTATTTACTTCACTTATATCTATTCCTAGTTCTTTACTTAATATCATACTTATAGGTATAATACATCCACCACCTTGGCATCCACCCATCATAGCACGAGTTCTTCTTTTAACTCCATCTATTGTAGTTGCTCCTAATGGTCTTTTTATAGAATCTATAATCTCACCTTCTGTTACAAACTCACACTTACATACCATTTTTCCGTAAGATGGATTTTTAGCTATTAACTTATTTTTTTCTTCTATACTTAATTCACTCATTCTAACCATTTTAGTTCTAGTTTCTTTAAAGTTTTCTTTTTCATTTAAATTAATATTATTAGAAACTAAATTGACTACATACTTAGCAATAGCAGGTGCTGCTGTTAACCCTGGAGAGTCTATTCCTATTACATTTATAAAGTTTTTAGCATCTTTAGCTTCTTCTATTATAAAATCTCCTCCACTAACTTTAGGTCTTAATCCACTAAAAGTATTTAAAACTCTATCTACAGGTATATCTTTCATAGTTTTTTTACTTTTATCTAGTATCTCATCTATACCTTCTCTTGAAGTTTCTATACTTTTACTAGATTTTGCATTTGGACCTACTAAAAGATTTCCATCTACTGTTGGCGTAACTAAAACACCTTTACTTAGTTCACTTGGAACTTGAAATAAAGTTTTTTCGCATAATGTACCTGCTACTTTATCAAATAAGCAGTACTCTCCTTTTACAGGATTTATCTCGTATTTTACTTTACTTACTAAATTATTTAAAAATCCTCCACCTAGACCAGCTGCATTTATAATTATTTTACTTTTTAAAGCAGTTCCATCTTCTAGGCTTATTTCATATACTTCATTTTCCTTTTTTATATCTATAACCCCTTGTCCTAGTATAAATTCAACACCATTTTCAACTGCATTTTCACCAAATGCTAAAGTCATTTCATAAGGACTTACTATGCCAGAACTTTTTACGTATAAAGCTCCTAATACATCTTTGTTTATATTTTTCTCTAAGTTTAATACTTCTTCTTTGTTTAAAATTTCTAGACCTTTAACTCCAATTTCTTCTCCATTGGTTTTAAGTTCTTTTACTCTTTTTAATTCATCTTCACTAAAAGCTAAAACTAAAGCACCATTTCTTTTAAAAGGAAATTGTAACTTACTAGCTAACTCATCCATCATTTCATTTCCTTCTAAGTTAAGCTTAGCTTTTAAAGTTCCTTTTTTCTCGTTATATCCACCATGTATAATACCACTGTTTGCTTTTGATATGCCTTCTGCTATATCTTCATTTTTATCAATTACAGCTATATCTAAATCATATCTTGATAATTCTCTAGCTATAGCACATCCTACTACTCCTGCTCCTATTACAGTAATGTCTTTCATATTAATTCCTCCTTTTGTAAAGAGCTTATCTATAATAAATTGTTAATTTTTTCTTTTTATTTATGTATTCATTATACTCCTTGAATAATCATAAGTAAAATTTATAATTTCAATAATATCAATTAATATTTTTAATAATAAAAATTCGCTTCGCTCATGTCGCCAACGACTTCGTCCGTTGCTCAAAATTTTTTTACGCTTAAAACATAGTACATTGGTGTAACTACTTTTCATAGATTATCTACAAGTTTTTAGTAAGTGTAATTTCCTTAAGCGTAAAAAACCAGCCTAAACTTTATAGTTTATAGCTGGTTTTATTTAAATTATATTTATGCTGTTTTTTTCTTTCCTAATAATTTTGAACCTATTAATATTAAAACTATACTTATAACTATTAATAAACCTAGTTTTAATATATCTAAATCCTTAAAATTTACAGTTAATAAATTATATATTTTAACCATTATACCATCATGCTTTGTGGTATGAAGTGATAATACTGCTATTGCATTATTTAAAAAGTGCATTATCATAGGTATAAATATACATCTACTCTTATAAACTGAATATCCAAGTGCAATACCAAGTATACTTGTAAGTATAACTCTTATAAAGTCTATATGCATAAATCCAAACATTACACCACTAAATATTACTGCCCATATTTGAGCTTTCTTTTCTTTATTATGACTAAGTGATGTAAATAAAAATCCTCTAAAGAATATTTCCTCACATATAGCTGGCATTACTGCTATAGCTAATAGGTTTAAGAAGCCATTATCTATTTTTAAAACATCATTTAAATTTTCAACAATTTGCATATTTTGTGGGAATAAATAAAGTATTAATTGTGTCACAAGGTTAACTATTATAAAAGTTCCAACCCAAAGAATTATCCCACCTAATACTTGTGATATATTAGGTGCTTTTATATTAAGTACATTTTTAAAGTCACATTTAATATACCATCCAAATATTAAAGGTAATGCTATAATCATAACTTGAGTAAGCATTAATCCAGTCATTCCAAACTTAATTTGAATTAGAGTTCCTACATATATTAATAACACTACACCCAAAGCGTATAAAGTAATTCCATCCCCTATTCCAGGCATTGTACCTTTTTTGATGTTACTTCTTTTTTCTAGTAATGAAAAACTCTTACTACTTCCAAATAATATCTCTTCAGAATTAAACATCTTAGAAAGTATTAAAACTGATATTATAACAAATACAAGATTTGATATTAAAACCAAAGCTATTAAACTTATATTACTATTAAATGTTAAAACACTTTTAATAAGTAATGATATATTAACTACTGGTATAGTAGCTGTAAAACTATTTAATGTTATATTAGGTATCATAGATACATAAGAAGGTATCATAACTAATAAAGTTACTGGTGTTATATAGTTTTGAGCATCTTTAAAACTTTTAGCAAGTGAACATACACACATACTTACAGCTGAAACTACCATTGCAAATAAGCATACACATATTAAAGTTATTATACCTGGAATTATCATTTGAGATATATCTATATTAATCATTCCCATTTCACTTGCCATACCTTGGCTAGTTAATAAAAATGCTATAGTTATAAATATAGATAAAATATTTAATATAGCCGAAGCTACTGCACAAAGAGATACTGCCATATATTTACCCATAACTAATTCTAAATTTGTTATAGGAAGAGTAAATAATGTTTCTAATGTACCTCTTTCTTTTTCTCCTGCCATAACATCTATTGCTGGATATATAGCACCCATAAGCAATCCTATTATTAATACAAAAGGAAGTATTTGACCTAGTAAATGACCTGCTAATTCTTCATTTTTAGCTACATCTACAGTTTTATAACTAATAGGTTCTAGAGTTGTTTTAACATCTAATCCACTTTCAGATACTTTTTCTTTAACTAATTCTTCCTTATATTCTTTTAATACATCATCTATTTTATCTTGTGCCATAGATGCTGACTCTTCAGATGAGTCTATATATACTTTAAACTCCTTAATTCCATTTTTTTCAGTCATATCAATATATGCAGCTATTTTACCATCATTTAAATCCTTTTTATAATCTGTAGATTTTACGATTTTAAAATCTCCAGCTTCACTATTATCTTTTTTTCTAGATTTATTGCTATCATCTATAACTTTTGAAAGTATTTTATCTGGTGATTTATTAAAAGCTATATTTATATTTTCTTTTTCCATACTATTCATCGACATCATCATAACTTGAGTCATACCTACCATAAGTATTGGATATAAAAGTATAGGTAATATTATCATCATAAATATAGTCTTTTTATCTCTTAATATATCTAATATTTCCTTTTTAAATATCTGCTTTACTATTTTAGTCCTCAAATAAATCACCTCTTTCACTTGCAAGAGTTATAAATACATCTCTTAAATTGTTAGTATTAGTTTTTTCTTTTAATTCTTTAGGAGTTCCCATTGCTATTACCTCACCTTTGTGAATCATCATTATTCTATCACATAAAGTTTCGGCTTCTTCCATATAGTGAGTTGAGTATAAAACAGTTTTTCCTTTTTCTTTTTCATTTTTCATAAAATCTATTATAGATTTACTACTTATTACATCTAGCCCCAGTGTTGGCTCATCAAATATGTATACTTTAGGTGAATGAATCAAACATCTTGCTATTGAAGTTCTTTGAGTTTGACCTGTAGATAAATTTTCTATTCTATTGTCTATAAAACTTTCCATATCCATTATATCTATTACTTGTTTTATAGATTTTTCAATTTCTTCTTTAGGCATTTCATATAGATTTGCAAAAGTAGTTAATAATTCTCTTGGTGAAAGGCGATTATAAAGCTTTGTATTTCCTGATAAATATCCAATTTCTTTTTTAGCTGCATTTTTATCAATTGAGTAATCATATCCATCTACATTTATACTTCCTGATGTTGGTGTTAAAATTCCACCAAGCATTCTAAGTAATGTAGTTTTACCTGCTCCATTTGGACCTAGTATCCCTAATATTTCTCCTTCTTTTGCTTTGAAAGTAACATTGTTTACTGCTAAAAAATCTTCTTTTTTAGTTTTTAGCTTCGTCAGTCTTTTCTTTTTCTTTGAAGACTCATCTTTTACGACTCTTGTAAAGACTTTACACAAGTTGTTTACTTCTATCATAAACTTCCTCCCCTTGTATTCATTAAAAAAAGTTAAATAAATTTTATATCAACTATATACTTATTGACATTAATTTATAAATATAACTTTTACATTAATACATTATTTTCCTTTATTAATTAACATCTTATCATAAATAAATTTATAAATATAGAATATGGAATGAAATACGATTTATTTGGAGTAAAATAAACAAAAAAGCACTTAATAAATTTATTAAGTGCTTTTTATACTTTATATATAAATGCTTTATTTAAATAAATAATGCTTTTTCACAAGTTTAACTATTTCTTTAGCTTCTTGAGCTTGAGCTCTTGGAACTTTAAATGAAATAGGTGCGTTATATGGTATCCCGTTTTGTCCTATAGTTGTATTACCATCTACTCCAATTTTTATATCTACGTCTAAATCAAATGTAGATGCAGATTCAAAAGATATACTTTTTACATTCTTAGAAGGGAAAAATTTTACTTCTACTTTTTTTCCACTAACCCCTTGAACATCTACTAAATATATTCCATAGTTGCTTAATATTATGGAATCTCTTATAAATGTAAATGCTTGTATTATTTCTTCACCATCAAGTAAGTAATCTTTTATTTTATCCCCTGCTGAATTATCTATTGATCCGTATCCTGCTAACTTATTAAAAAAAGCCATTTTTTAAATCTCCTCCAAAATTAATTATTTGTATATACACAGTATCATAATTTCTTAAAATTTACAATATTTTTAATATTTACTGTTATAAGTTGAAATTCATTGTAAAATCAATCCTTTTTCAATAAAAAACAATCCAATTTTTTTAATTTTTACTAAACTCTAATCTATACAACTTATTTAAAATTTCTTTTACTCATAATTATCTTATATTTTTTAGATATCCAACTTTCTTTTTCTATTATACAATTTCCCGTATTTAATAATCTCATATGATAAGAATATATAGCATATTCACCTAATTTATCTACCAATTTATGATTTACATAAGCTCCCACAAAAGCTCCTATACCTGGAACTAATTGAAGAAGTTTGGCTAAATCTATGTAATCTCTATATTCTTGTTGAAAATTTCTCCAATCAAATTCATTTATATCATCTGATAAAGTATCTTTAAATTCATCAAAATTCTCCATTTTTTTAAATATAGTATTTACATGATTTTGACTTGAAAAAGCTAATTGAAAAATGTTTAATATATATAATCTTTCTTTATAATCTTTTGTATCAAATCCATATATACTAGCAATTTCATAAATAAGTTTTATCTTTATGCTAAGAAGCAATGGAAAATCAGCAAGACCTATTAAAATTCCTCCAGCACCAGTTCCAGCTCCTTCTAACATAGCTGTTTTTTTATATAATTTAATTTTTTCATAAGCAAGTTCATCTCTTTCTTCTAATGAAAGATTTTTTATTGGAGGTTTTGTAGTATATTTAGATCCAAATAAAACTACTTTAGTCATATTTTTTATAGCTGTTGTTACTATGTTGTGATATTTCTCAGGTAATATAGAATTTATTTTATTTTGAGTTTCTTTAGATACTTTATTTATAATAGATGGTTTTTTTCTCATTTTTTCTTTCCATATTTCTAATTCTTTTAATTTTACATGGTTATAGTCATTCATTTTATCACCTATCTTTAATTATCAAAGTTAATTTCAAAATTTTAATATAGTTTATTATACACTTAAATCTTATGAATTTATTATTTAAATATATTAAAAATATATACAAAAATTAAATTTTTAGTTTAGCATTAAAACTCAAGGGGTAATTAACTAAATAGATAATCACAAATTTAAAAGAAAGAAGATGATTTTATGGATATGAATTTCCTAAAAGCTATTCAAAAAAGCACAAAAAAATTACATAGTATGGCTGAGAATACAGGATTCATAAAAAGATTAGTTAGTGGAGATGCTACTACACAAACTTATGGAGAGTATATCTACAATCTTTATTTTGTTTACAAGGCAATAGAGGAAAATCTAGAAAAACACAAGGATAATGAAGTTTTAAAAGAATTTATAATTCCTGAAATTTTTAGAGCAGAGTCTTTATTAAAAGATTCAAAATTTCTATTGGGTGACAACCTTGATTCTATAGAACTTTGTGATTCAACAAAAGTTTTTGTTGCTAGATTAAATGAAATATCTAATATAGATCCAAACTTATTAGTTGCTCATGCTTATACTAGATATTTAGCTGATTTATTTGGTGGTAGAACAATATTTGAGATAATAAAAGGTAAATATAATATAGAAGATGATGGTCTTAACTATTATATGTTTGATAAAATACCTGATTTAAAAGCATTCGTAATGGAATATCATCAAAGACTTGATTTAATAAAATTAAATGATGAAGAAAAAGAAAAATTCTTAAATGAAATTTCTCTTTCATATATTTTCAACATAAGTATTTCTAATGAACTAGAATATATTAGATTTTAGTTTATAAACTTATATTACGACGTACATTATTTTTTAAATTTCAAATTGATAAATTTATAAAAGGATGATTCTAAATTTAGAATCATCCTTTTTAATTTATTTATTATTTATTATCTTACCTGGTATTCCAACTACTGTACTATTTTCAGGTACATTTTTTAAAACTACAGAATTTGCACCAATTTTTGAATTATCACCTATTGTTATCGGACCTAATACCTTAGCTCCAGCGCCAATTATAACATCATTACCAACTGTCGGATGTCTTTTTCCAATTTCTTTTCCTGTTCCACCTAAAGTTGTTCCATGATATATAGTTACTCGATTTCCAATAACTGCAGTTTCACCTATAACAACACCCATTCCATGGTCTATTAATATAGCACTACCAATTTTTGCTCCTGGATGAATTTCTATACCTGTTATAAATCTATTTATTTGTGATATTAATCTAGCTATAAAAAACATTTTGTGTTTATAAAAACAGTGTGCTATTCTATGTGAAATTAATGCATGAACTGATGGATAAAGAAAAAAAACTTCTATCTTAGACCTTGCAGCCGGATCATTTTCAAGTATATATTCAATGTCATCATTTATCTTTTTAAACATATTATCCTCCAATTTTTAGTTTATATTTAAAGTTCAACTAAAATATGTTCATAGATAAATACTTTTCTATTCCATCAGGAGCTATAGTTACTATTTTCTTATCTTTATTTTCTTTTGCTATTTTAATACTTGCAAATATATTCGCTCCAGATGATATACCTACTAACACGCCTTCTTTTTCACCTATTAATTTAACAGTGTTTATAGCATCTTCATCACTTACAGTTACTATCTCATCAATAACACTCATATCTAAGTTCTTAGGTATAAAATTAGCTCCTATACCTTGTATTTTATGAGCTCCACTATAACCTTTTGATATTAAAGGAGAACTTTCTGGCTCCACACCAATGACTTTTATATTTTTATTCATTTCTTTTAAGTATCTAGCAACACCACTTATAGTTCCACCTGTTCCTATACCACATACAAATATATCTATATCCTTAACATCTTCATATATTTCTACAGCTGTTGTTTTGTAGTGTTTATTAGGATTACTTTCATTTTCAAATTGTTTTAATGATTTATAATTATCGTTTGAATTTACAAGTTCTAATGCTTTATCTATTGATGCTTGCATTCCACCTTCGCCTGTAAGTACTATATCTGCTCCATAAGCTTTCATTAAATCTCTACGCTCTTTACTCATAGAACTTGGCATAACTATTATTATATTAAGCCCTTTTATTTTTCCAATCATAGATAAAGCAATTCCTGTATTACCACTAGTTGCTTCTACTATTGTATCTCCTTTTTTAATTTCTCCTTTTTCCATAAGGTCTTCAATCATACCTAAAACTGCTCTATCTTTTATACTTCCACCTATATTGTATTTTTCAAGTTTTAAATATATATTATTTTCTATATTGTTTAATTTAAGTAATGGAGTTTTTCCTATAAGTTCTAAAATATTATTGTATATCATATTGCCCTCCTATGTTTTAGTAATTACATAAAATTTATATTTATAATAAATAGTATTAGCTAATTTTTAAAATTGTTAGAATTTATTTTTATAATATTACTAAACCAATCGACAATTTTCAACAAATATAGAATATTTCTATATTAATATATATTCAAATAGAAATATTCTATATTTTCAATATATTTAGATATTACAAAATATAAAATAAAAAAAGTGTAACCATCTAATATTTATTAGATAACTACACTTTTTTTATTTAGTCATCAAGTTTTATTTGTCCATATTGATCATCATGAGTATCTTTTACTTTAATTTTTTCGTGACTAAATTCTTTTATATCTCCAGTTTTTGCATCTACTTCTATTTCATATTTTGTATCACCTTTTACAAGTTTTCCTTTGTATTCAGGATTATTTCCATCTTTATCTAAATTAAAGCTTTCGATTGTTGCTTTAGGAACTTTATTAAGCATTATATCCATTGCTTTATCTTGACTTATTAATTTGTCTGAACTTTTGTTTCCACTATCTTCTTTTAAAACATTTTGTTCAAACTCAATTACATCTCCTGTTTGAGCATCCACTTCAACTTCATATTTTATATTGTCTTTTACAACTTTAGAATCGTATTTAGGTGAAGAATCTTCATTATCATAAACAAATTCTAATATTTTACCATCTGGCACTTTTTCTAATATAATAGTTTTTGCTTGTTCTTCTGTTAAATATTCAGCTTTATCATGTTTTGCTAAAGAATAACTTACCCCTACTCCACATATAACTACTATCCCTATTCCTATTATTACTGACTTGCTAAACTTCATTGTACTCACTCCTGATAATTAATTTTAATATTAATTTATATACCATTTATTTACATATTTAAACATAATTGTAACTAATGTTTCATAACAATATAACTAATATTGTTTAAAGTGTATTTTTAATATCTTATACAATAGATTAACCCAACTTATATCTATCATTAAAATTTTTATATAAAATAATAAACCAAAGCTTTAAAAGATTAACATTTTTAAAGCTTTGGTTTTATTTTAATTATTGTATTATAAATCCCCTATTTCATCTTCTATTTCTAAATTAAAATCAGATAAATAAGATATATATGTATAAAAAGCTTCCTTAAATCAGTATTATAAAATATTTTCAAGTTCTAAAACTTTTTTTATACAATTATCATCTCTAAAATCTTCAGTTCTTTGATAATCTTTTATTTCAAAATCTGGAGTAGTTTTAAACTCTTCATCGCATATCCCATCTTTATTTAAATACATACAACTTGCCATTCTAGCTATTAAATTACTGTTTTTTAATTTAAATAATACAGGATCTATGCCGCCTCCATCTCCACCAGTAGTTTGCCCTATTATAGTTGCAAACTTATTGTCTTTACAAAACATAGCAAATGATTCAGATGATGAATAAACTTTTTCATCTACAAGTAAATATATATTCCCATTAAACTTTAAATTATTATCTGCTTTTATAGTATAAGATACTTTTTCAAAATTACTAAAATTTTTAAATATTTCTTTTGGTGCATTTTTCTTTACTTCATTTGGTAGATTTTTTATAGGCTCTAATTTTATATTTTTTTTATTTATATAGTTTTTAACTATTTTACTATCATTTCTAAAAATCCTATATCCATTTACATTTATATCACTTTTAATAAGCTTAGATACTATACCTTTCCAATATGTATCACTTCCACCTTTATTTTCCCTTATATCAATAATTAAAGCTTTATAATTTCCTAAAGTTTTAATATAATCTTCAATCATTTTTAAATCTTTTTTTATGGATCCATTTCTTGATGCCATTGATGGCAAGTACATATATCCAACTTCATCTTTAACTACATCTTTTAAAGTTAGCTCCTTTTTTACAAAAATACCTTTTGGTATTTCAATTTTAGAACCAATTAAATTATATCTGTCTACAATTTTTTTATCATCAAGGAAATCGTACCAATTGTTTTTTGAATATGCTTTCTTAAAAGTTTCATATCGTTTTTTATTATCTATTAATTCAGTATGTCTATTGTTTAAGTCAGATATTATTAATGACATTTCTTCTATAAATTCTTCATCATTTTTAGTTTCTTTAATTCTTTTTATATATTTATCTTTATTTTTTAACCAATCTATATTATTAATTCTTTTATTTACATCTAAGTATGGATATCCATCTTTTATAGTATTATATACATACTCAAAATCTCCTACCTTTTTTTTCATTGATAGTTGATTATTATTATAACTACAAGCACTTAATATAAAAACTGTTATAAATATAATTATCAATGGTAATACTTTCTTTTTCATATACTTCACCTCCTTTATAATTTTAGTATTTATTTAATTATTTTATATACAATTATTAATATTACTTTATTTTATATGTTATTTTTAAATATTATAATATAATTATAATTAAATAAAAAGAGTTGAAGTAAGATCTAACTTTGCTCAAACTTCAACTCTTTATTTATCATTTTATTTTTTAATTTAAGTCATTTTTACCTGATAACTTTTTGCTTATAATAGTTAAACTTATAACTGTTATAAATATAAGTATTCCTGGAAATACAGCTAGGTACAATTTATCAAACATATACTTTTGTGCATCTTGTAGCATATTCCCCCATGATGCAAGTGGTAACTGCACCCCTAATCCTAAAAAACTAAGAGCAGATTCAGTTAATATTGCACTTGCTATATTTAAAGACCCTGCAACTAGTATTATATCTTTTAGATTTGGAATTATATGTCTAATTACTATATTTTTATTTTTTATACCCAGTGCCTTTGCAGCAAGACAATATTCATTTTGCTTTATTTTAATAGTTTCTCCCCTAACAACTCTAGCTACATCCATCCAACTTAAAAGTCCTATTATTATAATAATAGTGCTAACACTCGGCCTTAAGAAGCTATTTAAAACTATTAAAACTAAAAAGCTTGGAATACTCATAAGTATATCTATAATTCTCATTATAAAATTATCTATTTTTCCACCTAAATATCCACTAGTTACTCCTACTATCGTTCCGATGATTATAGAAATTATCATGGCAACTATACCTACACTTAAAGAAATTCTTCCCCCATAAAGTGCCCTCGCGAAATAATCCCTACCTAATTCATCCGTACCAAATATATGCTTAATACTAGGAGAACTAAGTTTTTGAGTAGTATCAATTACATTTGGATCTATATTTAAAACAAATGAAAGAGTTACCATAATTACTATTATGCTTAAGATTATTATAGCAAAACCAAAGGATTTATCTTGTTTCATGCTCTTTATTAATTCTTTCATCATATTAAAATCCTCCTTTGTTTGCCCTAACCTTAGGATCAACTACTATATATAATATATCTGCAATTAAGTTTCCTAATATTAAAAACAGTGCAGACATCATAGTTATAGCCATTATCATAGGATAATCTCTAGAAAATATTGAATCTATCATAAGTCTTCCCATTCCCGGCCATGCAAAAACAACTTCAGTAACAAATGCCCCTGTAACAAGTCTTTGAATACTCATACCTAGTATAGTTATTATAGATGTTAATGAGTTTATCAATACATGCTTAAAAAGAACAACTCCTTGTGAAAAACCTTTTGCTCTTGCTGTTATTACATATTGTTTTTTTAATTCTTGTGATACACTAGTCTCAACATAATTAGTAAAAACAGCTATATTGTATAAACTAATAGTTATTACTGGTAAAACTAAGTGTTTAGCCAAATCTAAAAAAGAATCATTTCCTATGCTATGCATACCTCCAGTTGGAAACATTCCTAAATTTACGGAAAATATTCCAATTAATATCATACCTATCCAAAAGGAAGGTATAGATACCCCTATATTGTTTATAATTGCTCCAATTTTACTTATTATTGAATTTTTCTTTACAGCAAATAAAATTCCCATTGGTATAGAAATTGCAATTGATACAATTAAAGAAGTTCCCATCAGTACTAAAGTGTTTTCAAATTTCTCCATTACTTGTTCTGCTACAGGTGCATGATTTATATAAGAAACACCTAAATCACCTGTTAATGTATTTTTCACCCAATTTATATATCTTACATAAACAGGTTTATCTAACCCCATATTACTTTTTATATTTTCAATTTCTTCATAACTCATAAGTGGTGTTATATAAGCATCTGAAGGATCTCCAGGTGCTAATTCTAAAAGTCCAAAAGAAATTATAGATATAATTACTAACATAGGTATTAGTGTCTTAAATCTTTTAAGTATTAACTTAAACATAACCCCTCCAAAATTTTAATAAATTAAAAAAGGAGGTAACCCTCCTTTTTACTATTTTTTAATAATAATTAATCTACATATACTTTTGACCAATCTTCAAACATAAGTACACTCTTAGGTTTTGCTTCCTTCATACCTTTTAACCCTTTTTGTGCTACCATTAAATTTTGTTCATAGTCTATAGTGTAAACAGGAGCATCTTGAGATACTAAAGATTGTATTTTTTCATATATTTCTTGACGCTTTTCTTTATTTAATTCTTTAGCCCCTTCATTCCATAATTTATCAACTTCTGGATTTGAGTAGTTAGTTTGATTGTGGTAAGTACCTGTCTCAAACATACCTCTATATGGGTTAGGCTCTAATCCCCAAGCATATCCATTTACATACATATCACACTCTTTACTATCACTAAATAATACATCAAAGAATGCTTTACTTTCATAAGGAACGATCTCAGCTTCTATTCCTAATTCTTTTAATTGTTGTTGTGCAACTAATGCATAGTTTTTATGTCCAAATCTAGCATTGTTATATCCTATTTTAACTTTATCAACAGTTACTCCACTTTCGCTTAGTAAATTTTTTGCCTTTTCTAAATCATGATCATATCCTTCTACATCTTTTTCTGTATAAAAATCAGCTTCTGGAACTAATATCGATTTAGCTGGTTTAGACTTTTCTTCTCCATATGCAGAATCTATCATTTCATTTCTATCAAATGCATAAGATATAGCCTGTCTAACCTTTTTATTTTTCATACTATCTATATTTTGATTAAATACAATATAATTTAATCTATTTTCGCTATGTGTATAAGTTTGTAATTTATCATTATCTTTAGCTTTTTTGAAAGTTTCTGGGTTAGCTTTCATTAAAGTTAATTCTCCATTATTCATAGCAGCTTCTTGACTTGCTTCATTAGGAACTATTTTTAAAGCTACCGTATCAGCCTTAGGCTCTCCTCCAAAGTAATCTTCATTTTTCTCAAATATTAAGCTTTCCCCTTTATTCCACTCTTTAAATTTGAAAGCACCTGATCCTACTGGAGTATTATTTTTCTCAGATTTAGCTATATCAGCTTCTCCTTCAAATACATGCTTTGGTATTGGTGATACCCTAGACATATTATATAAAAATGCCTCACTTGCAGTTGGTAACTTTATCTTTACAGTTAAATCATCAACCTTTTCAGCCACTACAGGCTCTTCTTCTATAAGTAAATATTGTCTAGCTGGTGAATTTTGTTTTTCATCTAGAACTGTATTTATTGTAAATACTATATCATCAGCTGTTATAGGTTTACCATCATGCCATTTTAAATCTTTCTTTAAAGTTATATTTAATTCCTTACTATCTTTGAAATCTACTTTATCTGCTAAATAATAAGTTAAATCACCTTTTTCGTATGTATATAGTGGTGAATATAATAAATGAGCAGCTAAACTTGCCTCTTTAACGTTTGCAAATGCAGTATTTAAAACATCTGGATCACTTGCTAACGGTAGTACTATTGTTCCCCCAGTTGATTTATCACTTGCTTGTTTATTTTCTCCCCCATTACTACATCCAGTAAATGCTAACATAGTAATTCCTACTAATACCATAGATGCGACTTTCTTAAATTTCATTTTTCCTCCTAATAAACCTTTTTTAAATTATTTTTTGTTATTTTTGTGCATTTTTCCCCTCAATGCTTCTTAATATTACTAAATTTACCATATATCTTTCAATATATATAGAAAAATACTATATACATTTAAATATTCATAGTATTTTTCTATATTTTCCCTTTTTTCATTGATTTTAGAATTTTTTAAAAATAAAATAATTAGATGATATAGTTTTTATTTAAGAAAGGAAATTATCATAATATGAATAGACCATTTGTGGAGTTTAAAAATCTAAAAACTTACTTTCATACTAATAAAGGGGTAGTTAAAAGTGTAAATGATGTAAGTTTTGAAATAAAAAAAGGTGAAACTGTAGGAATTGTAGGAGAATCTGGATGCGGTAAGTCAGTTACTGCCTTATCTCTTATGAGACTTTTACCCTCACCTCAGGGGAAAATAGAAGGTGGAGATATACTATTTGAGGGAAATAGTATACTTTCCATGAGTGAAAAAGAGTTAAGAAAAATTAGAGGTAATGATATATCCATGATATTTCAAGAGCCTATGACTTCTTTAAATCCAGCTTTAACTATAGGTAAACAAATATCAGAAGGAATAATTCTTCATCAAAAAACATCTAAAAGTGAAGCTCAAAAAAAAGCTATTGAGATGATAAAATTAGTTGATATTCCTAGACCTGATGAAATATATAACTCATATCCTCATGAATTATCAGGAGGTATGAGACAAAGAATTATGATTGCTATAGCTCTTTCTTGTAATCCAAAGCTACTAATAGCAGATGAACCAACTACAGCCTTAGATGTAACTATTCAATCTCAGATTCTACAACTTATGAAAGATATAAAAGATAAATTTAACACATCTATAATGCTCATAACTCACGACCTAGGTGTAGTTGCTGAAATGTGTGATAAAGTCGTTGTTATGTATGCCGGTAAAGTAGTCGAAATAGGAAGTGTTTTAGATATATTTAAAAACCCTAAACATCCTTATACTAAAGGTCTTTTAAAATCAAAACCTAGCCTTTTACAAAGCAGTAATAAGTTATATTCTATACCTGGACAAGTTCCAAATCCTATAGAGATTCCTGAATGCTGTTATTTTAGTGATAGATGTGAAAAATCATTTGATAGGTGTAAATCTAGTATACCTTCACTCAAAACTTTAGAAAATAATCAAAAGGTTGCCTGTTGGATTTATGAGGGGGATAATAATGTTAAAAGTTAAAAATTTAAAGAAGTATTTTGAAATAAATCAAGGATTTTTTAATAAAGAAAAAAAATATATAAAAGCTGTTGATGATATATCTTTTGAGTTAAAAAAAGGAGAAACCCTTGCAATAGTTGGTGAATCTGGATGTGGAAAATCAACTACTGGTAAAACAATACTTAGATTACATGAAAAAACAAGTGGTGATGTAATTTTTAATAAAATACATATACATGATATAAGTAAAGAAGAACTTAGACAATTAAGGCCTAAGATGCAAATGATTTTTCAAGACCCTTTTAGCTCTCTAAATCCTAGAATGAATGTTGAAAAAATAATAGGAGAAGCTCTACTTGAACATAAATTAGTTTCAACTAATGAAATTAAAGATGAAGTTTTAGAAGTTGCAAATAGCTGTGGGCTTTCAAGTTATCATTTGCAAAAAAAGCTTAGTGAATTTTCAGGAGGACAAAGACAAAGAATTGGAATAGCAAGAGCTTTAGCTTTAAATCCAGAATTAATAGTTTGTGATGAACCAGTATCTGCACTTGATGTTTCTATTCAATCTCAAATTATAAATTTATTAATGGAATCTCAAGAAAAGTATAACTTATCTTATTTGTTTATATCTCATGATTTAAGTGTTGTCAAACATATTGCAAATAGAGTTGCTGTAATGTATTTAGGTTCTATGGTAGAAATTGCTCCAAAAGATGAGCTTTATAAAAATCCTGTTCATCCATATACAAAAGCTTTGTTATCTGCTATTCCTATACCTGATCCAACAATAAAAAAAGATCGTATTATACTTAAAGGTGATATTCCATCTCCTAGTAATCCCCCTAATGGATGTAAATTTCATACTAGATGTCCTTATTCTATGAAAGTTTGTAAAGAAATAGCTCCTACGTACAAATCAATTGGAGATAATCATCTAGTTGCTTGTCACTTAGTTTAATACTTAAATCATAAAAAATCTAAATAAAAAAGAGCACTCACTTAATCTAAATTATTTTGCTGCTCTTTTTTATTTAATCTATTCAGTTAAAGCTTTTTTAACTCTTCTAATTTCCTCTTTTATATCACTTACAGTATACTCTAAGCATATAAAAGGATTTACTTTATCTTTTTTAAATACATTATGTAATTAAACCTATCATCATTAAAATATAAATGTACATATTCTATATAGTCTTTTAAACCTATTATTCATTTTTCTAAATCTATATTAAAATAAGCTTTTTACAGTGCTTCTTTGATTTAAATCAAAAGATGATTCATGTAATGAGATTATATTATTTAAATTTTTCAACTTAATATCTTCTATTATTTCATAAACAACTTAGAAATTTATCATTACTTTTAGTCTAAATAAAGTAAATCATACTATTATATATAATAATACATACTATATTCTACATAACTCTAATATAGTAATTTTTTGTGCAACCTTCTACTTTACTTTATAAAAATTATGTAAACTTGTTAATAGTATGGATTACTGCTATGAATATGTTAATGATCTATAAAATACTTATTAAAATAGCTCCTTTTGAAGCATATGTACCCATAACTGAGCCTACTTCACTTATAGTTACATCTTTAAAATTATTTTCTTTAACCATAATTTCTTTAACCTTTAAAGCTTTTTCTAAACAATTAGCATGGCCTATTGCCAACACTTTATTTTTATTTTCTCCAACTGATTTTAAAATATTTTCAATTACCTTTTTGATAGAATTATTATCTCCTCTTGCCTTATCAACAGGCTTAACTACTCCATCAATAACCTGTATTATAACTTTAAAATTTAATGCATTTATAAGCTTTCCTGCTAATGGATTTATTCTTCCACCTTTGATTGCATTTTCTAAAGTTTCAAGTGCTCCAAAAAATACTATATCTTTTTTTAATTTTTCAATCTCATTAGCTATTTCATCCAAAGACATTCCTTTTTCTGCTAACTGAGCAGCTTTAACTACTAAAAGTCCTTGACCTATTGATCCACTTTCACTATCTATTATTTTTATATTTTTATTAGAATTTTCTTCTAAAAACATATTTTTAGCAAGTACTGCAGTTGAGTATGTAGCTGATAGCTTAGATGTTATAGTAATTACTAAAACTTCATCTTCATCACAATTATAAGCTTTTGTAAATTTATCAGGTGATGGGCAAGATGTTTTAGGAAGTTCTTTTTCATTAGCCATTCTTTTATAAAAATCTTCATTACTTATTTCTCCATCAACATAAGTATCTTTTCCAAAAGATACATTAAGACCAACTACACCTATGTTATATCTTTCAACTATATCTTTATTTAAATCACACGAACTGTCTGTTATTATTTTTATTTTACTCATATTCTCCCTCTCTTTGCATAAACATATTATCTATTTTATTTTTATCTTATGATTAATTATCAGATTCAATTTTTCAGTCAGTCAGTCGACCGATATTTATTTTAATTGTATCTTCACTTTTACGAAAAGTCAATAACTAAAAATTCTGTAAATTGTTTAGTATTGATAATTACCTTTGTTGACAACATTTTCTTATGCGCTTATAATTGTTTTATTAAAAATAGCAAGTTTTTTACGAAAGGTTGATTCTATGAAACTAAATAATATGTAAGACAATATCTTATTAAACACAACTGAATTAATTATTAAAAACACCAATCTAGCAAATATTACAAAGCCTATAGTATTATTCAAAAGATCAAATTATTAATCTTACATTAGATAAATAGTATAAAATATAAGTAATTTTTATATTTTAAATCAACTTTATATTAAGTAATAATTTATGCTAAAGTTTTAATTCAAATTATATAATATAAAAATATTAAAAAGGAGTGACAACTATGAATAATATAAACTTTTTATATGTATTCTTTGGTATAGCTGCATTTATATTTGGATTTATTCAAATAAAATTTAGTAATTATATTTTTAAAGAAGAGTATTTTGAAAGATTATCAAAAAGACTTGGCAAAATAGACAGAAAAAAAACTATTCAATTTGAGGCCTTAACTATAGTATTAATGGGTGTAGTGTTCTTAATAGGTGGGATACTAAATTTATCAGTTAATACTTTAATAATAGGCATAGGAATAATAGCCATATTATATGCTTTACTTAGAAAAAATTATATAACTATACATTAGTAATATTTTATATGTGGTATTTGATTACATTTATAAGAATTTCTCAAAAATGATTTCTTAATAATACCACATATAAATTTAATTTTACTTATTCTAACTCACCAACTTATCTATTACCTTTTTAATCTTAAATTTCAAACAATTTTTTAATCATTATTCTTCATATCAAAATTATTTTTATACATATATAGTAAATACAAATTAATTAATCATATAATAAATTTTAATATTTAAAATAACTACAATATTTTTACAATTTACAGAACTGTAATAATAATGTTATTTCCAAATTATAGTAAGTTTTTTAACTAAGTGTTATAATTGATTTGCAAATATGACATTAATGTATATTAAATATAAATTTAAAACAGCTGTTCTTGATAATTTTAATTTCAATATTGAAAAATTTAATACCTATTAAATTTAAATAAAGGTGGTAGATTTTGAATGAATAAACAATTTAATATTTTCAAAAAAAGTATTTTAAAAACTATATTAGTTTTTTCATTTATTGGAGTTTCCACTATAGGAGCTTATGCAGCAGAAAAAGCAACAACAACAACAGATTTAAATATGAGACAAAATAAAAACACTAATAGTAAAGTACTAACTATAATACCTAAAGGTGCCGATGTAAATATTTTAGATTTTGATGGTTATTGGTATAAGGTAGAATATAATGGTAAAGAAGGGTACTCTTATAAAAAATTCATAAAAGAATATAAAACACAAGATGATAATTTTAACTTAAATCTAAAAGTGACTGTAGATAAAGGCAGTAATTTAAATATTAGAAGTGGACCTTCAACAAATTATAAAATAATAGGAAAGGCTACAAATGGACAAATACTAAAAACTACAGGAAAAGTTGGATCTTGGTACAAAGTTAACTATAACGGACAAATAGCTTATCTAAACGAAAACTTTGTGCAAGTTTTAAATTCAAAAAATGAAAATAATACTAATAATAAAGATAATGTAGTAATTGATAAAAATTCTGGTATAGTTACTGTATCTGAGCTTAATGTTAGAACTGGTCCTAGCACTAATTACTCTGTTATTTCTCAAGTTAAAAAAGGAGATATTTTAAATATAATTGCAAAAGATACTTCTACTGGTTGGCTTAAGATTCAATTTAAAAATAGTTCTACTGGTTGGGTTTCTGGAAAGTATGTAAACACTACAAACAGTAACAATATAGCTGATAAAAATAATTTATATAATAAATCGAGTATAGAAACTGCTAGTGGGCCAGTATCAGTAAATGCTATTAAACTTAATGTAAGAACCGGTCCTGGTACTAGTTACCCTGTTATTTCTCAAGTAAAAATGGACGATAGCTTAAATGTAATTGCTAAAGATATAGATAATGGATGGCTTAAAGTCCAAGTTAAAAATAGTTCTACTGGTTGGGTTTCTGGAAAGTATGTAACTATTGCTACTAATGATACAGTAAATATTACTTCCAAAGATGTAGTGGTTGCAGATGGTCCAGCACAAGTAACTGTCTCTAAACTTAATGTAAGAAGTGGACCTGGTACTAATTACTCTGTTATTTCTCAAGTAAAAAAAGGAGATATTTTAGCTGTCATTGCATCTGTCACTTCTAATGATTGGCTTAAAATTCAATTTAAAGATGGATATACTGGTTGGGTTTCTGGAAAGTATGTAACTTTACCTGACTTAGAAGCTCTAAATTTAGATATTAATGATCCTATTTTTAAATAGTTGAAATTTATATAAAAAGCGAGATTTTGATATATGCCTTACTTATATTATTAATGGGCATATATCAGTATCTCGCTTTTTATATAGCTTACTTTTTCAATTTAGATAAAGCCTCAGCAAAAGGATTATTAAAACTCTCTTCTTTTTTATTCTGATTTTTTAAATACTTATTAATATCTTTTCTAGAAGCTTTATTACTTTCTTCTTTTTTTCTTTTATTAAAACTGCTTAACTTCTCACGATGACCACAACTACAAACAAAAGTCTTAGCTTCACCTTCACCACGAAGTTCTAACCTCTTATGACAAACAGGACATCTAGCATTAGTAGTCATTGAAACTGTTTTTCTAGTGTTACAATCTCTATCTTGACAGACTAACATCTTTCCTCTTTTACCATTAACTTCAAGCATATATTTGCCACACTCAGGACACTTATTTCTAGTTAAATTATCATGTCTAAAAGTTGCATCACTATTTTTAATATCTTTTACAATATCTTTTGTATAATTTTTCATCTCATTAACAAAAACGTCTTTTTTAAGCTTTCCACTAGATATATCGTTAAGCTTTTTCTCCCATGAAGCTGTAAGTTCCGCTGATTTTAACTCACTAGGAACTAAATCTAATAATTGCTTACCTTTAGAAGTTATAAATATATCTTTTCCTCTTTTTTCAACTAAGAAAGAATTAAATATCTTTTCTATTATATCTGCACGAGTTGCAACAGTACCAAGTCCTTCTTTTTCCATTTGAGCTAGTAAACTAGCTTCATTTAACGGTTTTGGAGGTTGGGTTTTACCACTTGTCATACTAGATTTAGTTATTTTTATAATATCACCTTTATTTAAACTTGGAAGATTTTGATTATCATCATCTTCATCAACATTAGTGTAATTTTCTTTCCATCCAAGCTTTATAACCTTTTTGCCCTTAGCTACAAAAGTCTCATCTTCTATAACTGCTTTAATAGAAGTTTGCTCATATTCAAAAGGTTCACTTAAAACACTTAAAAATCTTTTTACAACTAAATCATATATTTTTATTTCTTTATCACTTAAATCACTTAAAAATACTCTTTCTTCAGTAGGTATTATAGCATGGTGGTCTGTAACTTTAGAGTTATCAACAAATGACTTATTTGTATTTATTTTATTTTTTAATATCTTAGTACAAACTCTTGTATAATCACCTACACTAACGGCTTTAACTCTATCTTTTAAAGTATCAACTATATCCGTACTTATGTACTTAGAATCTGTTCTAGGATAAGTAAGTACCTTATGATGTTCATATAGTTTTTGCATTATAGATAAAGTTTCCTTAGCTGAGAAATTAAATATTTTGTTAGCATCTCTTTGAAGCTCTGTTAAATCATATAGTCCTGGTGAATATTTTTTCTTGTATGATTTATTAACTTCTACTATTTTAGCATTTTTATTTTCTATCTTTTTTAATATGTTTTCTATCTTTTCTTTATTAAAACTATTTTGACTATTATTTTTACTATCTACCCAAGCTAATTTAAACATAGGAGCTTGTAAGC
Organism: Paeniclostridium hominis; assembly: GCF_014306135.1. Classification (NCBI taxonomy): domain Bacteria; kingdom Bacillati; phylum Bacillota; class Clostridia; order Peptostreptococcales; family Peptostreptococcaceae; genus Paeniclostridium; species Paeniclostridium hominis. The sequence goes on along the minus strand of NZ_JACRWD010000001.1, from coordinate 802,883 downwards.
TTATTCCATAGTATTCCTTTGGTTTAAACTTTTGAATTTCTTCTTCTCTTTTATAAATCATATTTACAGCAGGAGTTTGAACTCTTCCACAAGAAAGCTGAGCATTATATTTTGTAGTAAGTGCACGAGTTGCATTTATACCTACTAACCAATCAGCCTCTGCTCTTGCCACAGCTGATTTATATAAGTTTTCATATGACTTACCATCTTTTAAGTTTTTAAATCCTTCTTTTATAGCTTTATCTGTACTAGATGATATCCATAAACGCTTTATAGGCTTTTTAACTTGCGATTTTTCTATTATCCATCTTGCTACAAGTTCACCTTCTCTACCTGCATCTGTGGCTATAACAATACTATCAACATCATTTCTGTTTAACTGTGCTTTTACTGTGTTAAATTGTTTTGATGTTTTTTTAATAACTATAGTTTTTAAATACTTAGGAAGTATAGGTAAATCATTTATATCCCAATTTTTATATTTATTTGAATAACTTTCAGTCTCAGCAAGAGTCACTAAATGTCCAAGTGCCCAAGTTACTATATAATTACTTCCTTCTATATATCCATTTTTCTCTTGTTTACAATTTAATACTCTAGCTAAATCTCTTCCTACAGAAGGTTTTTCAGCTAGTACTAGTGTTTTTCCCATTATTTTTTATTTCCTTTCATAAGTGCTTTAGTATATAATACCATAATTTTATATCATATGTTTAGTGTATAACTATTGTTGTAGTATCTGGAATATTTTCATATATCCACTTAGCATTATTAACATCTAATCTTATACATCCATGGCTTAAAGCTTCTCCAAGTCTTCCATCTATTATATAACTTCCTGTTGAATCATAAAGTATAGAATGATAATAATACCCATCTTTTATTCTAGTTGCATATTTGACCCTGTACTCATCAGTTCCAAAGTATGGTTTTCTTCCATTTACAAAAAATACTCCTGTTATAGTAGGTGTACTTGGTTTTCCTACAGTACTTTCCCATTTATATAAATTAACCCAATTGCCATCATCTTTTTTAAAAACATAAGTGTATTTATTTTTCACATCAGTTACTAACAAATAATCTGTAGGACTCTTAATTTTATTTTCATTAACAAAATCAGTCATATTTTTATAAAAATTAGTATAATCTAACATATTAGGATCATTACCATCATCTGATAAAAAATAATTAAAAACATATCCTGTTTTATCATTGTATATAACTTTGCTCCAATCTCCTAAATTTTCAATAATTTCTACTCTGGATTTTTTAGGTATTGTAGTTAAAATTTTCGAATTAATATTAGCTTTTTCTCTAAGATTTAAATTGCTCCATGGATGCTTGCTAATTGATAATAAATCATTGTGTGCATATCCCAGTTTAGAATTATAACTAATTTTACTCCACTCATCATCAGCTTCAATAACTTCTACCTTAGAATTTTTCGGTATAACTTCTAAAACTTCAGAACTAGTTGATTTATTTTTTCTTAAATTAGTATTTTTAAGCGTATATTTATACAATGGTAACATATCTATTTGAACCAATCTTTTATATATTTCCAAAATAAACCCTTCCTTTTCATCTTTTTATACTAATTTATGTAATTTTATGTATATGTGTTAATTTTATTATATTAAAAAAGCTATATTAAAATAGTAGTTAATTACTTTTTTAATATAGCCTGTATATATCTATTTATTTATAATAAATTCCTTCCAATCCCCTTCTTTAATAGGTAATAACAAATCATTTTTATTAACTTCAGAGTTTTTATTATATTCATAGTAGTAAGCTTTTTCTACACTTCCATCTAAAAGTGTAACTTCAACTTCGCATCTATTATACTCGTTGTTATCTTTATTTGGTATATAATTTTCCATTTCATCAAGTTCAGCTAAAGTAGCTTCAAAATCATAAAGCTCCATTAATTCCCCTAATATTTTATTATCACCTTTTACAACTGCTGGATATCCTTTATTTTCTATGTGTGATAACTCTCCTTTTATATAACCTTTTTTAGAACTAGAAACTTTGCCATCTAAATGTATTTTATAATTAAACATGTCACTTCTTAAACTACCATATACAAATATCTTTTTAATTAACATATTTCTCCACCTATAGCTTTTATATCTTCATTGTATATAGTACAAGCTTCTATAGCAAGCTCTAAGCCTTTAACTATTTCACCTAAACTCATATATGGAGTATTTTTCTTATCTACAACTTGTGCAGTCATATAAGGTATGTGTATAAATCCACCTTTTATATTAGGATATTTCTTGTCTATCATGTATAATATACCATACATTACATGGTTACAAACGAAAGTTCCTGCCGTATTTGAAACTGATGCTGGTATTCCATTTTCATTCATATGTTTAACCATACCTTTTATTGGTAAATTTGAGAAATATGCAGCTTGTCCATCTTCTTTAATTATTTCATCAACTACTTGATTTCCTTCATTATCTTTTATTCTAAAATCATCTAAGTTTATAGCTACTCTTTCTGGAGTGATATCAAATCTTCCTCCTGCTTGACCTACGGATATAACTATATCTGGATTATGTTTTTCTATTGCTTTTTCTATAGCTTCTACTGATTTTGTTCTAACTGTAGGTATAGTTAATTTTATAACCTCAGCTCCATTTATATTATCTCTAACTCTTTTTACAGCTTCTTCAGCTGGATTTATTTGCTCTCCTCCAAATGGATCAAATCCTGTTATTAAAACTTTCATATTATATCCTCCTTTAACTCTATACTTTATATAAATTTGTAGATTAATTATTTATAACCCACTCCTAGTTAGCTAATTAAAATGCAAATGTATACATTACGAATATGTGTAAAGCTAATAATACTATAGCAACTGGTGCTTGATATTTTATTACACTATATTGATCTTTAGATTCTAAAAGTGCAGCTGGTACTATATTAAAGTTTGCAGCCATTGGTGTAAGTAATGTTCCACAATATCCTGCTGTAAGTGCTAATGCTCCTACTATTGCAGGATTTGCTCCTTGTGCTAATACAAAAGGTATTCCTATCCCTGCTGTTATAACAGAGAATGCTGCAAATGCATTACCCATTATCATTGTAAATACTGCCATACCTAAAACGTATGCAACAACTCCAAAGAATCTACTGTCTGCTGGTACTACTCCTGATATCATATTTGATATTACATCTCCAACTCCTGCATTAGTAAATAATACTCCTAGTGCAACAAGTAATTGAGGTAACATACTTGTAGGTCCCATTTGTTGAAGTAATCTTGCTCCATCTTCAGCTGCTTCTTTTGGCTTTGCTTTAGTTATTATAAATGCACTTACAAGTGCAACTACTGCTCCTGCTCCTATTGCAAATTGAGATGAACTTCCATATGCTGAAAGTGACATTGCAACTGCAACTGCAGCAAATGCTAATATTAATGATGGTAAAAATATCTTACTCTTTATTTTTTCTGATTGAGCTTGACTAAATTCTTCACTTGCAACTTCATATTTTGCAAATACAACTTGCTTAGTCAAAGTTAATAAACTTAATAATACTAATATACCTCCAACTAATGCTGATGGTAAAATCTTTCCAAACATAAAAGGTATACTCAATAATGTCCAGAATGCAAATGTTCCATATTTTTTATTATCTCCAATCGTTTTCAATGATTTAAATGCTATAACTAACATTAATACACCCATTAAAACATAAAACGATTCTAGTCCTATATTTATAAAGTTTTGCACTTATGTCTTCCTCCTATTTGCTATATTTTTTGCTTAGTTTTTTATCGAATAAGTAATTTTGTATAGCTGATACTAAAAATGCTATAACAGCCATTATTATACTTGCTTTAGCTATATCTAGCTCGCTTACAGTATAACCAAAACCAGTTAATGTAGATGCTATTAATAATACTCCTGAACTTCCAGAGAATAAATTTTGTCCATAGAAGTTACCATAATTTTCGCTAGCAGCTGATAAAGCTTTTATAGCTTCTTCATCTTTCACATCAACTTTTTTATACTTACTCTTAGCCGCAGCCTGTGCCATTGGCTCAACTAAAGGTCTAACAAATTGAGGATGTCCACTTATTCTTATAGAAAGAGCACCTGCTATTTGTCTAATTATCATATATATAGAAAATACCCCACCTGTTGTTAATTTACCAAGTTTTTGTATTAAGTAAACTGCTCTTTGTTTTAATCCATATCTTTCAAGTATTCCTATTACTGGTAAAGTCATAATAAATAATGATACCGCTCTGTTGTCTACAAACGATTGCCCCAATGTGTTAAGAATTTCAACTATATCCATTCCTGCTACTAATCCTGTTGCTATACCAGCTACTAAAACTGTAAATAAAGTTTCTATTTTTAATACAAACCCTAATATAACAACTAAAATACCGATTAATTTTATCATCTTCTATTTCCTTTCTTTTGTCTTAGATATTTATTGTTGAATTAAATTATATTTACATTTTTTGCATATGTCAATTCTTTTTCGACATTTTTTAAAATTTTTAGATAATTTTTATTATTTTTTATGAATGTTAGTTTTCTAATATTAGTATCATTTTCCCAATTTTAAAATATTATTTTATTTATGAATAATATATTTTTAATTATTCATTTTAATTTTTACAATTAAAATCTAAATATAAAAAAGGCTTATAAATTTTTTATATTATACAAAAACTTATAAGCCTTTAATTTTATAATTCTTCTTCTAGTTCTTTTATTTTTTTGTCAATTTCTTTTATTCTTGCTTTTAACTCATAGCATTTGTTATCTACCTTCATAGCCGAAGTATAGTTCATCTCATTACTATGATACTTTCTCCATAACTCTTCATACTTGCTATGGTGTTTGCTAAATTCTTTCTCTAAGCATTCTCTTTCAATTTTTAATTCGCTTATTTGAGCTTTTATTTTCTTTTTGTTACCTTTAAAAAAATCGAAAAAAAACATAGCCATATATCCCTTCTATTTATGATTAAGTTTATAACTTTCTTTATTTATGTTAACTTTATACCTCATTTTAATTATATGAGTACTATATTTAATATTATAACTGTTTATTATACAGTATTACAAGTAATTTAAATAAGTATAAAGTTTATCAATTCTCAATTATAGTACATGATCTTTTTAATTTTAGACTTTATCCCTTATGAAAAATATAAGCTTGTCATATTTTCTTAACCCTTATTTATCCCTATTTATATATTATATCAATAATTAATTAATTGTTTCTTTAAAATATTGTCATTTATTAAGTATAAATTTGGGTATATTATGTATATTACATAGTAAAGGATGTGTTTTTATGATTATAAATATTAGTAACCCTGCTAAGGAAGAACTTAACAATATGTTTAAAGAATATAATATAAATAACAAATATCTAAGAGTTTATATAAGAGAACTAAGTGCTTGATACGGACCTATATTTAGTATAGCTCTGGATGAGCCTACAGAAAATGATATAGTATTTGAGTCTGATGATTTTAAAATCGTTATTAATAAAGAATTATGTGATAAAATAAGCGTTATCAATATATACTATAAATCAGCTATATCTAGTGATATTTTTAGAGTTTCTACTGATTTGTTGTGGAAAGAAGAATATTATGAAGCTCCTTGGGCTAAACCTTGGTAGATATAAGCTAGTTGTAAATTTAAAATATAAAAAGGATAAAAGTTATAATATAACTATTTATCCTTTCTTATTTTATACATCTAAATATTCTTTTAAAGTATTAATATCATTAAATGGTTTATTACAACTATTACCTTCACATAAATAATAAGTAGTTAAATCATTTATACTTTTATAATCCTTTAAGTACTTACTTACACTACTTAAATTACCTTCTTTTTTTACAACTACATTAAGATTAGGTAAATAATTATTAGTTAATATATTTTGTAAATCTTTTAAATCTTCATCTTCTTTAATTACACAAATTAATTCTTTTGAGTGATATAATTCATACATAAGTGCTAACATAAAAAAACTATATCCTGTTGGTGAATCTATAACACTACTACCATAAATATTTATTTGTTTATAAGCAATATCTTCTAGTTTCTCATCTTTAGTCATTCTAGCTAATTTAATTAAATTATAAGTAGCTACTGAATTTCCTGAAGGTTTAGCTCCATCATATAAATCTTTAGGTCTTGCTATTAAATTTTCTCCATCTTTTCCATATATAAAAAATCCATGATTTTCATTGTCCCAGAAAAGTTCTATAGTTTGATTATTTAAATAAACAGCTTCTTCTAAGTATTTTTCATCAAAAGTAGCTTCATACATGCTTATATATGCCCATGTTAAAAATGTATAATCTTCTAAATAAGCTAAGTGATCTGCATGTTTATCTCTATATCTAGCCAATAATCTACCTTCATCATTAATAAGATTATTTTTAATAAAATTTAAAGCTTTATTTGAATAATCTAAATATTTATCATCTCTTAAAACTTCATATGCATTAGCTAAAGCCACTATCATAAGTCCATTCCAAGAAGTTAATATCTTATCATCTTTATGAAGACTAGTTCTTTTTAGTCGATAATCAAATACTTTTTTTCTTAAATTATTTATTTTTTCATTTTCCTTATGGTAATCTTTGTTATTTATGAGATTTGGTATACTTTTACCTTCAAAGTTTCCATTTTTAGTTATATTATAATATTCATTAAAATACTTTCCATCTTCTTCTCCTAGTATTTTAATTATTTCTATTTGGTTAAATACATAAAACTTACCTTCTTCTCTTTCGCTATCTGCATCTTGTGCACAGTAAAATCCACCCAGTTCATCAGTTAACTCTCTTAATACATAATCTATAGTTTTAATAGCTATATTTTTATATAAATCATTTTTAGTTATTTTGTAAGCTTCTAGATATACTATAATAAGCATAGAATTATCATAAAGCATTTTTTCAAAGTGAGGAACTAACCACTTATTATCGGTTGAATATCTAGAAAAGCCATAACCAATGTGGTCAAATAAACCACCTTTATACATTCCTTTTAATGTAGTTTCTACTATATCAAGAGATTGTTCATCATCTTCTAAATTATAATATTTCATTAAAAACATAAGATTTTGAGGAGATGGAAATTTTGGTGCTCTTCCAAAACCACCATACTTATTATCAAAAGATAATTTAAAAACTTCAATTGCTTTTTCTATTATATCTTTATCTAATTCATCTTCACTTTTATTTATCTCAAAATCTGCTTTTAAAACATTTAATATATTTTCACTTGATTTAAGCAAAGTTTCTTTTTCATTTTTCCATTTAAAATCTATTTGTTCTAATAAATCTATTAAACCTATTCTATTGTATTTTTGATACTTTGGAAAATAAGTCCCGCAAAAGAAAGGTTTTTTATCTGGAGTCATTATTACAGTAAGTGGCCATCCTCCACTGCCTGTCATAGCTTGGCAAAAAGTCATATATACACTATCTACATCAGGTCTTTCTTCTCTATCTACTTTTATACATATATAATTTTTATTTAATATATTAGCTACCTCTTCATCTTCAAAAGATTCATGTTCCATTACATGACACCAATGACATGTGGAGTATCCTATTGAAAGAAATATAGGTTTATCTTCAGCTCTAGCTATTTCAAATGCTTTATCACTCCAACTATACCAATTTACAGGATTATAAGCATGCTGTAATAAATATGGGCTTTTTTCATTTATTAATTCATTAGGTTTTTTATTGATCGACATACAAATCACCTACTTTATAAATTCGTTTTTTATCTCCTTAAGCACATTTTACTGTTATTATGTTTATAAAATATTGATATTATACAAATTAGAAATGATAATATATTTAATTTAAATTTATATCAAATTTGTAACTTTAAAATTTATCTGTGTAAATTTACTTTTTATGGGAATATACTATTATATACATTTATTTAGAAATAACTTGTATAATTATGTACAAAATAATAAAGCAATTATTTTATTTTTTGCTTTATTGAAAGGAGTTTCATTTATGAAAAGAGTATCTTTATTTATAATAGTTAATGCTATCTCTTTATATTTAGTATCTTTATTAATGAATAGCATGTATATAGGTTCATTTGGTGCTTTAATCATTTTAACTATTATATTTGGTGCTTTAAACTTAACAGTTAAACCAATACTTGAGTTTTTATCACTTCCTATAACGTTTTTAACTCTAGGTTTATTTTTATTAATTATAAACGCTATTGTATTAAAATTAGCTTTTGGACTAGTTCCTGGAGTTTACTTATATGGATTTGTCAATGCTATAGGAGCTTCAATATTACTATCTATAGTAAATACTATTATATATAAAATATTAGATTAAAAAAGAAGAGGTAATCCTCTTCTTTTTACATTGCATATTCTTTATTTTCAATTTTAACTTTTTTAATTTTCTTCTTCATAGTATGGTGAGTAAACATAGTAAATATACCACTACCTATTAATACCGCATAATATACAAATCCTCCGTATAAAAATACTGCATACCCCATAAGAGGTTGAGGAAATACACTTTTAAATATAGTGAAAAATGCCAATTCACTTGCTCCAACATTTCCTGGTGTTGGCGCTGGTGATATAGCCATATATAAAAATGCTTGTAATGTCACCATGTATATATATGTGTATCCTGTTAAGTTAAATGCTTTATATATCCAAAATGAAATACTAAAGTAAACACTTAACTGAACTGTAGTTATCACTAAAGTTAATATTAATGCTTTTTTATTTTTTATAAATAAATTTACAGAATAACTATATTCATCTGCAAATTTTTCTATCTTATATATTTTATTTTCTAAAAACTTAAATATCTTAAATCTTGCTAATGCTTTTATAATATACTTTGTTACACTTTTTACTTTTTGTGGATTATATACAACTAGCATTGACATTATTAACCCAAATGAATTAACAGCTATACCAAGTAATATTAAAGGCATAACAGGTTTCATTCCTTTTAGTATAGTTGTATTAAGTATAACTAAAACTGAACAGTAAATAGTAACCACAACTTGATATATTATAGATTTATTCATTATAACTGCTGTTGCTTTACTAACAGGCATTTTACATTTATTTAATACATATATTTGCATAGGTTGACTTCCTGATGCAAATGGAGTTATTAAGTTATAATAAAATCCCATAGTAGCTAACTTAAATCCTATAAACTTTGTATTTACTTTGTGTATACTATCTATTACAATTTTTAAAACTACACCTTCTAAAAGCATATGAACAATTACTGCACACATTCCAAGAAATATAAACTTTTTATCTACCATTTTTACAACTTCACCAAGCATATTTATATCTAAAGTTTTATAAACTAAATAACTTGTTATCCCTAGTATAAACAATAAAAGCCCATATTGTAGTATATTTTTATTTAACGTCTTTTTTTTCTTCATAGGCAACCTCCATCCTTTTAAGTGCCAATTATTTATTCTACTCATTTACTTTTTTACTTAACAACACTATTATACAATATATTTAGTTTATATAGTATTACATATTTATTACTTTTTTGTAATAATAAACAAAAACCTATCTTAAATATAGTTATAACCATATTTAAGATAGGTTTTATATAAATCTTAATTATAATATATTAGATTTTAATACTTCATTCATTGTAGCATTTTCAGACATTAAATTCATTACTTTAACATTTTTACTTAAATCATTTATAAATATAGCTCCTACTAATAAATCATCTTCGAAAAATAACTTCTTATAATTTTCCTTATTATTTAAACTTATACATCCATCATTATCTTTTATATTTCCTATACTAAATATTTTAGTTTCAAATACATCAAGTCCTACTGGATAATTATCTATTTTAAACTCTAATTTATCACCACATGCATTAGCTCCAGCTATTTTACCCATATCTATAGCTGCTGGCCATATAGCCCAAACTATAGAATCTATTTCAGCTACATCTCCACATGCATATATATCCTTTGATGATGTATTCATATATTTATCTACTAATATACCTCTATTAGTTTTTATATCTGTATCTTTAACTATTTGTATATTAGATCTAACCCCTATAGAGAATATAACCATATCAGCTTCTAGTAAACTTCCATCCTTAAATACAACATTTGTTACTTTATTTTCTCCTTTTATAGATTCTACACATTTATCAACTAATAAGTTTAATCCTTTATTTTTTAATATATTTTCTAATTTTATACTTCCTTCTTTATCTAATTGTCTAGATAATAAATTTGGCATAGCTTCTACAACTGTTACATCTTTATTGGCTAGTTTTATTTCATAAGCTGCTTCAAGTCCTAATAATCCACCACCTATTACTACTACTTTATTGGATTTTTGTAAATTATTTTTTATATTATCTAAATCTTTTTTATTTCTTAAAGTATATACTCCATCTAAATCATATCCTTTTATAGGTGGAATGAAATTTGAGCTTCCGTTAGCTAATATTAACTTATCATATTTTATTATATTATCATTGTCTAATTTAATTTCTTTAGCTTTTTCATTTACTTTATCTACATTAACTTCAAGTACTACATCTATATTATTTTCCTTATACCAACCTTCATCTACAATATAAAAATCTTCTTTTTTAATATCTTCATTTATAAAATCAGAAAGCGCTGGTCTATAATAAGTTAATTCATTTTCATTAGTTAGCATAGTTATTTTACAAGTTTTGTTTCTTTTTCTTATAGCATCTGCTGCATAAAATCCTGCTGCACCATTTCCAACTATTACAAAGTTTTCTTTTGTATCATTTCTAAATATAACATTTTCTTCTATAACTTCTACAAATTGATCATGCTTAGCTCCACAAACTGGGCATACATCTGGAGCTTCATCTCCATCAAATATTTCAGAACATATTACACATTTCCATTTTTTAGTTCCTTCTTTTCTAGTATAGGCTCTTATAGTTTTTTCTACAAATCTTTTACCTAAATTTTGAGCTTCATATAAATCTTTTTCAGTTGGCTTAAAGTTTACAACCAAAGGATCCATTGTTTTCATACGAAGTTGAGTTAATCTTTCCATAACATTTGGTATACCTTCTCCACTCCACCCATATGATCCAAAAGCAGTAGCTACCTTAGTTCCATGTACTATAGGATTTAAGTTTACTAGTATATCCCATATAGGCTTTAGTGCATCTCCATTTATTGTAGGTGTTCCAAATAATACACCTTGTGAATATGTTATAGAATTTAATATTTCATCCATAGTATGATTTATAACATCATACATTTTTACGTTGTAATCACTATTTTCTTCTATTCCTTTTTTTATGTTTTCAGCTATTTCTTTAGTATATCCATAAGCACTTACATAACATATAGTTATATCTTTTTTAGGAACTATAATTTCTTTACTACTCCATTTTTCATATATATCAACTATTTCTCTTGGATTTTCAATTAGTACTGGACCATGTCCTGGGCATATCATATCTAATTTTAAATCTCTTATTTTATCTATAGCTTTTAATACATATGGTTTAAACGGTCCCATTATACAGTCGTAATAATATCTTAGTGCATCCATATAATGTTCTTTATTTTCTATTTTAGTGTTTACTACTCCATCACAACTGTAATGACTTCCAAATGAGTCACAAGTAATTAACGTGTTATCTTCTTTTATATATGTGTATATGGTATCTGGCCAGTGAAGTAGTGGAACTGAATAAAATTTTAAAGTTTTGTTTTCTATTTTTATTTCATCATTATCTTCTACTAATATATAATCAAAATCTCCATTAACAATTTCTTTTAAATAGTTAACTGCATTTTGTGACGCTATAACTTTAGCATTTGGAAAAAGTTTTAGTATTCTCTCTACACTACCTGCATGATCTGGTTCTGTATGACTTACAACTATATAATCTATTTTTTCTAAATCTATATTTAAATCTTTAAGTCTTTCTAAATAATTATCAAAGTGTTTAGCTTTTACAGTTTCAAATAGTATAGTTTTATCCCCAGCTTTTAAAACATATGAATTGTAAGTTGTTCCATATGGTGTATACATTATTATATCAAATACTCTTAAGTTATGGTCTAGTGAGCCTACCCAGTATAAATCATTTTTTAATTTAAGTGATTTTAATTTCATAATACCCCTCCATTATTTACTTATTTGTTTATTTATTATTTAACTTATATTGGATATATACCTTCTACTAATGTATTTAAACAACTATTTTAAATATTCTATAAATATTTAAAAATAAAAAAATAGCTTGTATTATTAAAAATAATACAAGCTATTTTTTTATTAATTATAATTTAAATTTGTTATTTATTTAAAATATTAACATATATATAAAGTGTGCTGATATACCTGCAAATAAACCACCTATTGTATGTGATATTATAGCTTTACTTGTAAGTTCTCTTGCATTTAATGCATCCATCATACCTACATGTGTACTTAAGTATCCACTCCAACACATACCCATAGCAGTAAATACAGCTATATCATTTGGTGTTATAACACCTTCAGTTATAAATCTTGGAACTAAAGACATTGCAGCTCCAACGGCACCTAAAGAAGTTATAGGAAATGCCATAGCCTGAGGATCAGTAAATCCAAATAATGGTCCTAATATAAACATTAATTTATCACCTAATGCTGGAAGTAAACCTATACCCTCATAAGCTGCTCCTGTATAAACTTCTGCTCCTGTTTTAGGATCTACTGATGGCCCAAATGTTAATAGCATAACCAATGTACATACAACTAAAACTCCTGGGATTATTGCCATACCTAAGTCAACACCATTTTTACCACCTTCTAGCATTGAGTCTAATATTCTTTGAAATAAGCTACCCTCTCTTATTTCTCTATATTCCATAGCCTCCACTTTTCCAGATGTCTTAACTTCACTCTTTGGATCATAATTATAATACTTTTTAGTAAATGTAAGCATTATTCTTACACTTATTATACTACCTATAATTGCTGCAACATTTCCTATTATTGCAGGACCAACATACTCAGCACCTTGAGTCATCATAAATGTTGTAACTATAAGTCCCATACCGAAAGATGTACCTAAATTACATAGTGCTGGTATTTGATATTTTTTAAAATACTTTGTAAAACTTTTATCATTTGCAAATGCTATTATAGCTGGATTATCTGATAAATAAGTTGTTACTGCTCCTGCTATACTTGCCCCTGGCATATTGTATAGCGGTTTCATAAACATCGCAAATACTTTGTTTAATAAAGATGTTACTCCAAATTCAGAAAGTAATGCACTTAATGCTCCTGCAAGTACGGCTAATGCCATTATTAAAAACACTGTGTTTAATAATAAATCATGAGCTGTATTCATAATAGATTTAAACATTATACCAAGCCCCATTTTACTACCAACAAATCCAAATCCTATTAGCAATACTGCTATGAATACAAATGTTTCTGTACTTACAGCCTTGACTTTTCTTTTTTTACTAGAAATTTCTTCATTAATTATGTCCAATTCCCTATTATTTCCAATCTCCATTTTATTCCCTCCTTAAATCATATAAAAATAATAAAATAATTTTTAAAATAAAATTTTAAATTTGTTTTATATTTAACAAACAGATATAAACAAATTTTTAATAATCTTTTTTTAATTGTACTATATTTTACTATTTATTTCAACTTTTTTGAATTTTTTATTATTTATATGATTTTCTGAAATTTTAAAATTTAGAAAAGGATATATTAAAAATATATAAATTATTATTTTCAACATATCCTTTGATATTATTAAATTAATCCATATATAATTGTACTTATTACTGTCATTATAAAACCTACTATAATCTCATAAGGTATTAATTTAAACCTTTCTCTAATATTCATATTTATACCGCCTGCACTTGAATGAAATAGTGATCCATGAGGTAGTTGTTCAAAAACACTAGATCCTGCATTTATCATAGCTCCTCCACCTACAGGAGTTATACCTACTTTCATTATAGTATCTGCAAATGTTGCTGATGCTATAGTAGCCCCTGCTGTTGAGGATGCTGTTGATAAAGACATAAGTATTCCTGATATTGGTGCTAGTAAAAACTCTGGCATACTAAGCATATTCATAATTTGTATAGTTGTTTGTTGAAGTTCAGAGTTTTTTATTATTCCAGCTAAAGTTCCAGTCCCTAGTAAAAGTATCGCTACTCCAGACATCTTACTTAATCCATAGCCCATATATTCATTAAAGTATTTTAACTTATTCATAAAAACTAACCCTATAAATCCTCCCAAAGGAAGTGCTATTAGTGGATCTACATTTATTTTTGTAAATGTTTGAAGCGATAATAAAAATATAGCACTTAAAGGCCCTATTATAGATGCAAAAAAGCTTGGTAAATCTTCTCTTTGATTTTGCAAATCTTCTTCTTTTATATTTTCACCTTTATTAATTAACATATTTGATAATATTATAGTTATGATAATACCAACAATAGCTGGAATTATATTTGCAAACATTAATTTAGCTAAATCTACATTAAAATTTTCTGAAACAGCAATTGTATTTGGATTAGGAGATATTATATTGCCTGCTTTTCCACCACCTACCATAGCTAATAATATAGACAATTTAGAATAATTTAATTTTTTTCCTATAGATAATGCTATTGGTGATACTGTAATTATTGCTACATCTAAATTTACTCCTACTCCAGCTAAAATCATAGCAGATAAAGCTAGTGCTAACATAGCATGCTTTTTACCTAATATCCTTATTATTTCTTCAGATATCTTATCAACAGCACCTGTTTTTATAAGAACTCCTGCCAATACCCCAGATGTTAATACTCTAAGTATAGAAGGAGATATATCTTTTGCTCCATCCATCATTAAATCTACAGTTTGAACTAAATCAAGTCCTCCTACTATTCCTCCTATAAGTGCCCCTAACATTAAGCTATATACAGGTTGAATTTTTCTAATAATTAATATTATTGCTAAAAACAATCCAATAATAGCTCCAAAAGTACTTACCCTAATGTCCATTTTAATTCCCCCAATTTCCAATTTATGTTAAATATATTTTAATTTTGTTAAATATAATATAACAACATTACCATTTTGTGTCAATCATATTTTTTTGATATAATCTAAATATACTAAACTGTTAAGAAAGGATTTATAAATGGATAATATAGATGTAGGTCAAAAAATTTCCCATATAAGAAAAGAAAAGAATTTAAGTATAAGAGATTTAGCAAAATTAGCAGATGTAACACCTTCTCTACTTAGTCAATTAGAAAGAGGGTTATCAAATCCATCTTTAAACACTATAAAAGCTATATCTAAAGCGTTAGATGTACCTTTATTTACATTTTTTATTGATGAAGTTGATAATAAAGATCTTATAGTAAGAAAAGATAATAGAAAAAAAGTAATTTTCCCAAAAAATAATGATATCGTATTTGAGATTTTATCTCCAGAATCTGCAAATTCAGTAGAATTTGCAATAGTAAACTTAGTAAAAAATTCTACTATTTCAAATGAACTTATGTCTCATAAATCAATAGAATTAGCTTATGTTTTAGAAGGAAAAATTAAAATTTATATAGAAAAAGATGAGTTTATACTAGAGGTCGGAGATAGTGTAACTATACCACCTGGAACTAATCATAGATGGGAAAATCCATTTAACAAACCTGCTAAAATTATTTTTACTATAAATTTTAAATAAAATTATTTTATAAAAATAAAAAGGATTGTATCAAAATAGATTTTTAAATAATCTATTTCGATAAATCCTTTTTTATTATTCTTTACCTGCAGATACTGCAATACTTGATATAAATTTCTTTTGGAATATACTAAATATTATAACCATAGGAATTATAGAAAGTACTGCTCCTGCCATCATTCTAGGATAATGTGTTCCATATTGTCCTACAAATACTCTTAATCCTGCAGCTAATGTTAATTTCTCAGGTGTAGAGTTTACTATTAAAGGCCATAAGAAACTATTCCATGCCCCAAGACCTCCAAGTATAGCTACTGTTCCAAGTGCTGGTCTAACTATTGGTACCATTAGTTTAAAAAATATTGTAAACTGTGAAGCTCCATCTATTATTGCAGCTTCTTCCATATCTCTTGGAATAGATTTAAAATGCTGGCGTAATAAGAATGTATAATATATACTAAAAATTCCTGGTAAAACTATAGCTGTTAATGTATTTAAAAGTCCCATATCTTGTATAATTTGATATTGTGGTATTAAATACATTTGACCAGGAACCATCATAGCTGCCATAAGAATTAAAAATATTGCCTCTTTAAATTTAAAATCAAGTCTAGCAAATGCATATGCTGCTGGAGTTATTATAATTAATTGAAATACTACAGAAGCAACTGTAACTATTATAGTATTTATATAATACTTTGCAAAAGGGAATTCCTTAAATATTTGAGTATAGTTTTCTATTCTTATAGATTCTGGAAATATTTTAGGCGGAATAGCTTCTGCTTCTGCTAATGTTTTTATAGACGTTAATATCATCCATATAAATGGTAATGCTATAAATGCTGCCATAAGTATAAGCCCTACATGTGTTAGTATCTTGGCACTTTTTTTCATTTCCATATTACTCTACCTCCCAAGTCTTATTCATCTGAATAATGAACCCATTTATTTTGTAATTTAAATTGGATTATCGTTACCGTCATTATAATCAAGAATAATATTACGGCTACTGCAGATGCATATCCTTTATCTCCTAATGTAAATCCTAAATCATAGAAATATCTTGTCATAGTTATTGTAGACTCATAAGCTGGACTTCCTTGCTTTATGAGCATAAACACTACATCAAATAATTGGAATGATCCAATTAATGACCATATAACAATAAAGAATATACTAGGCGTTAAAAGCGGTATTGTTATATGAGTAAATTGTTTAAATGATGAAGCTCCATCTATGGATGCTGCCTCATAGTAAGATTCTGGTATAGATTGAAGTCCTCCTAAAAATATCATTATTTTATATCCAAGTCCACTCCATATTATAAATACTATTATTACAACTCTAGCTAAGTTTGGATCTGTAAACCATAACTGACCTTCAAGTCCTATACCTTCTAAGAATTGATTAACTAATCCAAATCTTGAGTTAAACATCCATTGAAATACTAATGTAGAAGCTGATGCCATAGTTACAACTGGTAAAAAGTATATAGTTCTATATATTCCTTTTCCTTTTATGTTTTTGTTAAGTAAGTTTGCTATACATACAGATATTATTACCATAGGTGGTACTGTTATAATAACATATAAAAATGTGTTACCTACAGCTTTATAAAACAATGGATCTTTAAAAATTCTTGAGAAGTTTTCACCTCCTACAAAATTCCAACCTCCAAAAGCATTTAAATCAGTTAAGCTATAAAATAAGTTAAGCATAAATGGTATAAAGTTAAATACTAAAACACCTATAAGTAGTGGAAGTATAAACATATATCCAGTCATATTACGTTTTAAAGCTCTTTTTTTCTTATTTTTTACTTTTTTACTTTCGGGCTTTTCTTTATAAACTTCTGTTTGCAAATTAAATCCCCCCATTTATGTATTTCAAGAGGATGCCTAATTACTTTCAGACATCCTCTTTTAGTTTCTATTTTTTCTCTTTATCTAATACAGACTGCATTTCATTTTGAGAATTTTCAAGTGCTTTATCTAAAGATATTTCATCTTGCATAAACTTAGTCATATTATCCATTATCACTTTATCCCATTTTGATGTTTCAAAACTATTAGGAAGTGGCATAGCATTTTCAGCAACTTTAGACATAACTGCAGTATCTATACCAGTTTTTTCTTTCATAACTTTTCCAAACAATTCTTGGACATTTTTATGTGCTTGTGGAACTAATGCTAATTCAGTATATTTTTTCATGGATTCTTCACTTGATATATAATTTATAAAATCAAATGCTTCTTCTGGATGTTTAGAGTTTGAAGATATAACGTTTCCTAAACCATGTATTACAGTCTTAGATTTATTACCTTCTTTTATAGTTGGTATTTCATATAATTTAAAGTTTCCAGCAACCTTTGCTTGTTCTTTATCGGAATATGGTAATAATCCATATGAACCAGCTTGTAAAACTAATGCTTTTTCTGATTTAAATAATGTTCCAGCTCCAACTTCTAAAGTTACATCACTTGGACTGTGTAAATCACTTTTAACTAAGTCAAAATACTTTTTAAATCCTTCTTTAGTTTCTGTTGTAGTTAGCATCGCCTTTGTTTTATCATCGCTTATTACCTTACCTCCAGCTGATGCAACTTCGTTAAATACTCCTGATTGAGTACTTTCTGTTGGATATGAAGTAAATGGATAAATATCTTTTGGTAACTTAGTTTTAGCATCTTTTAGCCATGCTATCATTTCATCCCAGTTCCATCCTTCTTTTGGCTCAGGTATATTATACTCTTTCATAAGTTTAGTGTTTATCATTAATATGTTGTTATCCCAGAAAGTTGGCATGCCGTATTGCTCACCTTTATAATTATATAAACTACTTATACTTTCTAGATATTGACTCATATCGACATTTTTATCTTTTATATAATCCTTCATGCTAACTAGCATTCCATTATCTGCATATTTATTAAAGTTTACAGCATTCATCCAGTATATATCTGGTGCTGATCCTCCTGCTGCTGCTGTTTCCATTTTAGTCCAGTAATCTGCAAAAGAATATTGTTCTACCTTGATGTCTATATTTGGATTTTTTTCTTCATATTCATCTATTAATGTTTCAACTGCTTCCATATGAGTTTTATCCCATATAGCATACCTTAATTCGATCTTTCCATTTGCACTATCTCCCCCAGATGAGCTGCATCCCGTTAACCCTAATACTAAAGTTAAAATTGCTCCTGTTATGATTCCCCTTTTTAAAAACATAACAATCCCCTTCCATAGTTAAAATACGTCCTTAAAAACGTTTTTTTGAATATTTTACGATTTTCTTAATAATATAGTATAACAAACTAATTTGATTTGTATTTGTAATTTTATCCACTTTTTTTACAATTTTGTGTATTAAGATTTTTTCTAAGCTTTAACTTGCAATTTTTCGATAGCTTCATTCCAGAACTTATCTATATTAACTACTTCTTTATTTAGCCTAGAGTGTTCAGCTGCAAATGCCATTATATGGCTTTCAACAGATTTTGTAGCACTAGTTCTACCTTCTCCACCATTTTCAGCTACTAGCTTAACAAAATCTTGCATTATTCCATAGTCTCCTCCACCATGGCCCCCTTCAACTTCTTCTGGTGTTATAGTTTCTATAGTATTTTTACCAAATTGTTCAAACTTTTTAACTTCTATAGTATTTTTAACATGGTTTCCTCCAACTTCACCATGAGTAAACATTAGCTTTATAGTTCTGTTGCATTCTTCAGTAAATGCAGATAAATTAAATGTAGCTGTTATATCATCTTCAAACTCAAGTATAGTTACCATGTGATCAACTACATTATTATCACACTTATATACACATCTTCCGTATGGACCTGTTCTTAAAGCTTCTTCTAAATTTTCTTTAGTTGGAACTGGATGTACAACCTTTGCAAATATAGGTTTATCTGATAAGTATAATTTTTTAGCAGAATATGGACATTTCTCTTCAACCTTACAATCTAAACATCTATCTGCCATACCTTCTTTAAAATTTTCATCTCTCATATGAGTTAAATGTCCAAATGCTGATATATTGTTACATTTCTTTCCAGTCAACCATAGTAATATATCCATATCATGACAGCTCTTAGCTAATATTAATGGACTTGTCTCATCACTATTTCTCCAGTTTCCTCTAGTAAAAGAATGTGCAAAGTGCCAGTATCCTATATTTTCATTGTGTTGTATACTTACTAGTTCCCCTAATTCTTTACTGTCTACTATTTCTTTTAATTTAGAGAAGAATGTTGTATATCTAAGTACATGACATATCATAAATACTTGGTTAGGATATTTTTTTGCTAATTCTCCTAATTTTACTATATCTTCTAACTTATTTGACATCGGTTTTTCAAGTAATACATGATACCCTTTTTCAAGAGCTATTTTAGTCGGTTCATAATGAGATTCATCATTATTAGCTATTATTATCGCATCTGCTAATCTATCTTTTTCTAATAACTCTTCCCATGTTTTAAATACATTTTCAGAATCTATATTATGTTCTTTAACACATATATCTCTTCTTATATCATGAGGTTCTGCTACAGCAACTACTTTTCCTAACTCCTCATGTTGTTTAAAATATGGTGCATAAGCATGCATACCTCTTGCTCCAGCTCCAATTATTGCAACTGTAATCTTTTTCATTAATTAATACCCCCTTGAATTTAACCCCTCTATACTTTGTTTAATTATATTTTAATACTTTATATAGTATATGTATTTGCACTTTTGTATAAAAGTTTTATACTTTTATACATCGAATTTAGATTAAAATTGTAATTAGTTTTTGATTTTTAATAAATTTTTTTGTAAAATAATATTAGGAAATAGATTTCATAGTTTTAGGGGGATTATACATTGTTTAAACAAACTACTTGTTTATCTTTTGAAAAATACGGAACAATTTTAACTGACCTACCTAATGATATAATTATTTGCGAAAAAAAATCATCACTTGATCTTTTAAATAAGTCAGTTAATAAATTATATTTTTCAAATACTGATTTGCATATTAAATTAAGAGGTGGGGTAGTTCTTATTTTAGTTTCTAATGATTCTAATTTCGGTAACATAGAATCATTTATTTTAAATAGTAAAATAAAACTTAAAAAAGGTATTTATTATAACTTTATACCTATATCTAATAATTGTAGTGTTGATTTATTTGGAGAAAATCCATTTTTAAAATCTATAAATTTAAGCCAACCATATACATATAAAGAAATAGTTCCTACTTTTTCTATAAATAAAATCTATACTAAATTTTATCAAGAAAAACCTATAAATTATTTATTTAAAGGAGAAAAACACGACTTTTGGGAACTTACTTATGTTGATAGGGGAATTCTTTATACCAAAGTTAATGGAGTAGAATATAAATTATCTCAAGGTGATTTATTTTTTTATTCTCCTAATGATTATCATAGTCAGTATACAGACAATAAAAAGTCTTGTTCTTATTTAACTGTAAGCTTTGATATGGATTTTAACGATATTTCATTGATTTCTAATAAAGTATTTTCCCCTACTAAAGAAATCCACACTATAATAAGCAAACTTATGAAAGAACTTAATTCTACTCATCTTTACTGTGATGAGCTTTCAATATGTTACTTAAAAGAGTTGGTTCTTAAAATTCTTAGTATGGATTTTGAAAGTACAATAATAAAACCTGTTAACAAAGTTCAGCAATATTATGATGATACTCTTTTAAATAATATATTACAATTTATAAATGATAGTTTATATGATTACCTAGATATAAAAACAATTTGTGATAAATTTAATATAAGTAGTTCTAAACTTCATTTGTTATTTAAAAAGAACTTAGATACTACAGTTAAACTATATATCAATGATTTAAAATTAAAAAAGAGTAAAGAACTTATAAAAGAATCTAATTATACTATTAGCGAAATATCTGAGATACTTGGATTTAACTCTATACATTATTTTTCAAATAAATTTAAAAAAGTTTATGGATTTTCACCTACTGAATATTTAAGATCTATAAACAAAAATTATTAAAGACTAGGGAATACCCTAGTCTTTAAATTTATATCATTAAGCTGTAGCTTCCTCATCATCACTACCTATCATAGCAGTTAACTTTTTATTGAATCCAAGTAATATGAAAGTACCAACTATTAATATTACAGGTATAGAAATGAATGTTTGCATAAGTCCCATTTTCTCTATTATCATTTGAACATATCCAGCTGCTTTATTTGCAAAGAAAGTAGCACATGCCCAAACCCCCATAAGTAAAGATAAATATTTAGCTGGTGCTATTTTACTTACTAGTGAGTTACCTAATGGTGAGAAACACATTTCTCCTATAGTTTGGAATAAAACGAATAACATTAACCAAATAACACTAGTTTTTACAGTAGAAGGTGCTCCTACTCCTCTTGAAAGTTCAGCAGCTATTACAAATCCAAATGCTACTGCTAAAAATACATATCCTAGTGCTATTTTTTGAGCCATACTTAAGTCACCTTTTTCTCTTTTAGATAACATAGTCCATATAGCTGCCATTATTGGTCCTAAAACTACACATAAAAATCCATTTAATGCAGTTTCTATCCACATTACAGGTATCTCAAAGCTTCCTACATGCATGTTTACATAATCTTTCATATATAAAGTTAATGAAGAACCTGCTTGGTTATAAAATACCCAGAAGAAAATTGAGAAGAATGATAATATGAATATTACTTTTACTCTGTCTTTTTCTTTCTTAGTTAAAGGTCTATCTGGTGATTTTTCTCCTTTAGTGTCACCAGCTTGTTTATCAAGCATTTTTTGAGGATATTTACCAGCTTCTCCTAAGAATTTCATAGTGCAAGTAAATAATAATCCGCCAAGTAACGTAACTATTGCAGCTAACATGAAACATTGTCTAAATCCATATTCAATAACTTGTCCATTTTCTATAACTGCAAAAGTTTTAGTATATAATATACCTATAGTTAATGATCCTATAAATGATCCTAAGTTAACAAATGTATATAATAAAGAAAAGGCTGCATCTTTTCTAGTATTATCATCGTATAATTCCCCAACTAACGCATTTAAATTTCCTTTAAAGAAACCAGTACCTATTGATATTAAAATTATCATTGCATGAACCCACATTACACTTGTTGCAAAATAACCTAATGCATATCCTGCTGCCATTATAACTGATCCTATAATTACACAATATCTAGCTCCTATCCATCTATCACATATCATACCACCAAATATTGGTGCTAAGTAAGTGAATGCTGCTAGGTTTGCTGCTATAGCTGCTGCATCGGCGTTGTTTATTCCTAACCCACCCTGAGATATTGAGTACGATAAGAATAGTAATAATAACGTTTTAGATCCATAGTATGCGAATCTTTCAAACGTAAATGTTAACCCACAAACATATAATCCTTTAGGATGCTTTGTAGGTGCAGATGTTGTTTTTGACATTTATCAAGTCCCCCTTAAATAATATTTAGTTTTATATTAAAGTAGCTTTGCATATACAAAGCTACTTTAGTATACCCTTAGATTAAATTTCTCTAGTATATTCCTTTAACCAATCACACTCTTCTTTAGTTAAGAAAGGTGACACTTTATCATAAACTAATTTATGATAGTTATTTAAGTAATCTCTTTCTTCTCTATTTAACTCATTTACATCTATTGCATCTATGTCTATTGGTGCAAATGTCACAACTTCAAATTCCATGAATTGCCCATATTCATTTTTCTCTGCTTTTTTTGTTATAAGTTCATTTTCTATTCTTATTCCATGAGAACCTTCTATATATATACCTGGTTCATTAGTTGTTACCATTCCTTCTTCAAGAGTTGCTGTTTCTAATCTTTGAGGAACTATTCTCCATCTAAACCCATTAGGTGATTCATGTATTGTTCCTAAAAATCCTACCCCATGTCCTGTACCACATTTATAATCTATTCCTAAATTCCACATTGGTCTTCTTGCTAATATATCTAAATTATATCCTTTAACTCCATATAAGAATTTTGCCATTGATAAATTTATCATACCTCTAACTACAGCTGTAAAATGTTTTTTTAACTCATCACTAATTTCTCCTAACGCTATAGTTCTAGTTATATCTGTTGTACCATCAAAATATTGCCCACCTGAGTCTATTAAAAATAAATCACTTGGTTCTAACTTATAATCTGTTTCAGGTGTCGCACTATAGTGCATCATAGCAGCATGTTCTTTATATCCTGCTATCGTAGCAAAACTTGGTTCTATAAATCCATCTTGTTCACGTCTTAAACTTTCTAATTTTTCAGCTGCACTTATTTCAGATATCTCTACTTTACCTACACTATTTTTTAACCAATACATAAACTTAGTAAAAGCTATCCCATCTTTTAAGTGGCTGTTTCTTATATTTTCTAGTTCAATACTATTTTTTACTGCTTTAAAGTTCATAGTTGGATTAAGTCCATTTATCTTTTTAACTTCATTTGGTAAATTATTATATATTGAATAGTTAACCTTTTCATCATCTAATAATACATTTTCTTTTTCATCTATAGTTTTAACAAATTCATATATATCATTGTAAGGCTTTATTATAACATTCTCTTTATTTAACTCACTTATTATTTCGTCATTTAATTTATTATCATCTATAAATAAATAAACTTTATCCATAGTTATTAATGAATACGAAAGAACAACTGGAGTATATTTAACATCTCTTCCTCTTATATTGAATAACCAAGCTATATCATCAAGAGTTGTTATAATATGAGTTGTAGCACCTTTAATCTTCATTTCATTTCTAAGTCTTATAAGTTTTGAACTAAATGTTTCTCCTGCATATTTTTCATCTAGTAAAAAAGCTTTTTCTGTTGATAGTAATGGTCTATATTCCCAAACTTTATCAACTAAATCATATTCATATTTTATATTTATGTTTTTATCTTTTAAAGCTTCTTGTAGTGCTTTTCCTTCATTTGCAGATATTAACCTACCATCAAATCCTAAGGTAGAGTTATTAGCCATTTTATCACATAAATATTCTTTTGTAGTAGGTACCCCTTCTTCTCCCATTTTAAATAGCTTAATACCTGTGTTTTTTAATTGATTTTCAGCTTGTATAAAATATCTTCCATCCGTCCAAAGTCCTGCTTCTTCCATAGTTACTAGTAAAGTTCCTGCAGAACCTGTAAATCCTGATATATAAGCTCTAGATTTAAAATACTCTCCTACATATTCACTTTGGTGACTATCTGAAGATGGTATTATATATGCATCTATACCATATTCTTTCATACAATTTCTTAATTTCTCCAAATTTCCCCTTAACATAATAAGCCCCCTTATTATTCTACATAATCTTTTTACACTTTTTATTCAATTATATCTTATCATTTCATGAGATCGTTTTCAATATATTCGTATTATTTTTCTTATTTTTTAAAATTTTTATTAAATAGAGAAAATTTACTTGATTTTTTTGTTATTGTTCAAGAGATTTTATAATAAATCAAATAAAAAATAGGTATATAATTTATACAAATTATATACCTATTTAAATTAAATATTTTATGTTATATCTCTCTAGTATATTCTTTTAACCATTCTTTTTCTTCAATAGTTAAGAATGGTGATATTTTATCATAAACCAACTTATGATAACAATTTAAATATTCTCTTTCTTCTCTATTCATTTCTTTCACATCTATAATATCTAAATCTATTGGAGCCAATGTAACAACTTCAAATTCCATAAATTGACCATATTCATTTTTCTCTGCTTTTCTAACAAATAATTCATTTTCCACTCTTATACCATGAGAACCTTCTATGTATATACCTGGTTCATTAGTTGTTACCATTCCTTCTTCAAGTACTGCACTATCAAATCTTTCAGGAACTATTCTCCATCTAAATCCATTTGGAGCTTCATGGACATTTAATAAAAATCCTATACCATGACCTGTTCCACACTTATAATCTATTCCCATATTCCACATCGGTCTTCTTGCTAATATATCTAAGTTATATCCTCTTACCCCATGTAAAAACTTAGCCATTGATAAGTTTATCATACCTCTAACTACAGCTGTAAAATGTTTTTTAAGTTCATCATTAACTTCACCTAATGCCATAGTTCTAGTTATATCTGTAGTTCCATCATAATACTGTCCACCTGAATCTATTAAGAATAAATCTCTTGGTTCTAATTTATAATCTGTTTCAGGTGTTGCACTATAGTGCATCATAGCAGCATGTTCTCTATATCCTGCTATAGTTCCAAAGCTTGGTTCTATAAATCCATCTTGTTCTCTTCTTAAATCTTCTAATTTCTTAGATGCGCTTAACTCAGATATTTCTATCTTACCAACATTATTTTTTAACCAGTACATAAACTTAGTAAAAGCTACACCATCTTTTATATGACTGTTTCTTATATTTTCTAACTCAACCTTATTTTTTTGAGCTTTCATAAACATAGTTGGGTTAAATTCATCTACTTTAATAACTTCATTAGGTATGTTATTTAATATAGCATAGTTTATTTTTGTTGAATCTAATAGTATCTTTTCATCTTTGTCTAAAGTTTTTATAAATTCATAAATATCATTATATGGTTTTATGCATACATCTTCTTTATTTAATTCATTTAATATTTCTTCATTTAACTTAGTTTCATCTACAAATAAATAGACTTTATCTAAAGTTATTAATGCATAAGATAAAACTACTGGATTGAATTTAACATCTCCACCTCTTATGTTAAATAACCAAGCTATATCATCAAGAGTTGTTATAACATGAGCTGTTACATTTTTCTCTCTCATGGCATTTCTAAGTCTTTCTAATTTTGAGCTAAATGTTTCTCCTGCAAATTTTACATCTAGTAAAAATGCTTTTTCAGTTGATAGAGAAGGTCTATCTTCCCATACCTTTCCAACTAAATCATATTCATAAACTATTTTTATATTTTTTTGTGCTAATTTATCTTCTAAATTTGAACCTTCTTTTGCACAGATAACTCTACCATCAAAACCTAATACTCCACCTTCTTTTATATTGTTATATAAGTATTCATCAGTAGTGGGTACCCCTTCTTCTCCCATCTTAAATAACTTTATAGTACTTCCTTTTAATTCATTTTCTGCTTGTATAAAGTATCTTCCATCAGTCCATAGACCTGCTTCTTCCATAGTTACTACTACAGTACCTGCAGAACCTGTAAATCCTGATATAAATTCTCTGCATTTAAAGTAATCTCCAACATACTCACTTTGATGATTGTCTGAAGATGGTATTATATATGCATCTATATTTTTTTCATTCATATACTTTCTAAGCATGGATAATCTTTCTTTTATCATAATAAATCCTCCCCAATTATATTTGATATTTTTAAATGGAATTAAATATTTCTTAAGTTGTATCTAACAATTTGTTATTTATTTGTTTGTATAAATTTTACCACTTTGAGATATCGTTTTCAACAAATTCCAAACTAATTTTTTAATATATATAATTTTTTTATTTATAGTGAAATTTAATTGTCAAAAAGATATAATAGTATAAATATATTTGAAAGGATTGAAATTTTGGATGATTATATAATAAAAAAAGCAAAATCTGAAGATATTGAAAAAATAATAAATTTAATATATTCTACAGAACCTAATCCTACTTATGAATGGGGATATGGTAGTGAAATTGAACAAAAAGAAAAATTAAAAAAGCTCTTAAACTTAAATAATTGTAGATTTAAATTAGATAATATATTGGTTTGTAAATATAATAATGAGTTTTGTGGTATATTACTTTCTTTAGGAGGAAAGCGTATAAAAAAAGAAACACTTATAGCAGATTTACAGTTAATTCAATATGAAAAATCTATATGCCATAAAATCTTATTTACTTTTAATACTTTTTTATATTTATTCTATAAAGAATGTTCACAAAATGATTATTATATATCTAATATAGCTTTACTAAAAAAATTTAGAGGTATTGGATTGTCTGAAAAATTATTAAATACTGCTTATAAATTAGCAAAAGAAGAAGGCTATAATAGAATTTGTCTTCATGCTAATAATGATAAGCTTGTTAACTATTATAAAACCTTAGGATTTTCATTAATTAATTCTAAAACAAAAAAAATGACTAAAGATTTATTATAATCTTTAGTCATTTTTTAATTATTTAATATCAATTTTATTTATATTCTATAATTCCTTTTTCCAAATTATATATATGTTTAAAACCTTCCATTTCAAGTAAA
The DNA here is from genome assembly GCF_014306135.1 of Paeniclostridium hominis. Classification (NCBI taxonomy): domain Bacteria; kingdom Bacillati; phylum Bacillota; class Clostridia; order Peptostreptococcales; family Peptostreptococcaceae; genus Paeniclostridium; species Paeniclostridium hominis. The sequence goes on along the minus strand of NZ_JACRWD010000001.1, from coordinate 774,804 downwards.
TTACACGCAATTATACTTCTATGGCCACTTCTGCAATAAATTATAACACTTTTATCTTTGTAATCTATAATCTCATCTATATCCTGCATCAAGTTTTGTAGAGGTATATTTATAGCTCCATCTATATTTTTTTCATCAAATTCTTCTTTTGTTCTTATATCTATTAATAACGTATCTTTCTCATTTATCATTTCTTTTAATTTTTCATTATCTATATTTATATAATTCATAATTTTCCTCCATAATGTATATAATTTTTATATACCCATAAATTAATTTAATAAAACTAAAAAGAGTAGTAATAATTACTACTCCTTAAATTTCAAGTTAAATCCCATTCTGTCTGTTCCTATTATAGTATTTTCAAATATATCTGTAGCATTATCAATATAGATATTAGGATCTTTTATTATAGGACTAAAATGAGTTAATACTAAAGTTTCTACATTTGCATTTTTTGCAATATTAGCGCTTTCCCTAAAAATCATATGCTTATTTTTAATAGCTTTTTCTATATCATTATCATCTCCATACATTCCTTCACATATTAATAAATCACTATTATCAACAAATTTTATAATATCATCATTAGGTCTTGTATCTGTTACAAAACTTATTTTTATACCCTTTCTAGGCTGTCCCATTACCATATCTTTTGTATATAATTTGCCATCTAATTTTATATCTCTACCATTTTGAAGTTTACTCCAAAGAATTTTAGGTACATCATTTGAAATAGCTTTATTTATATCAAATTTAGCTTTTCTTTTTATATAAAAACTATAAGCTATGCATGGTGATGAATGATCTACTTCTACAGTAGATATTATTATATCTTTACTTATATAATTATTATTTACTATTATGTCTTCTTTAGGTGCTTCTATAATTTTTATTTCATATGGAAGTTCTTTTACTATAACTCTAAAGACTTCTACAGCTTCTTTTATTCCAACTGGACCTATTATAGTTAATGGTTCTAACCTTCCACTATTACCTATAGTTGATAATATACCAGGAAGTCCTATTATATGATCTCCATGTATATGAGTTATACATATATAGTCTATTGACTTAAATCCAGAGTTCGCTATTTTCATAGAAACTTGAGTACCCTCACCACAGTCTATAAGTATTTTTCTTCCTCTGTAATTTATAAGTAGTGATGAAAGATATCTATCAGGAATTGGCATACCTCCACCACATCCTAATAATTTTATATCTATCATAATATATCGCCTCTTTAATATTTTAATTTATGCTATAATATTTTTATTGCTATCACTATAGTATGCATTTTTTACTATGTGATGATAATTTGCTAATGTCTGATTTTTATATGGATTAATCCATATAGATGCTAATTTAAATGTAAATATATCTAATATTAACCAAGGTATAAAACTCAAAGTCAAAATAATATACTCTCCTAATCTTCCTCTCATCATAAGCATACTGTCTCGTAAAACTTCAGTTCCTTTTAATTCTTCATTACATACCATTATATAATATATTTGAGAAAGATAAGTTTGTAATATAAATGATGGTATAAATATTATAATAGCCATTATTATTGGAATTAATGCTTGATTTGGCTTAATTATCATAATTATAGTAGTAGTTAAAGTTACTAAAGATGAAGTCATTAAATATGTTATAAAAGTTCTAACTATATATACTATACCTTGGCGAAATAATTTAACTTTATAACCATAAAATAAATCTAATATGCCTACATTACGTCCTTCTATAGTACAGTTGTAGTGAATATATGCTATACCTAGAAATAATGGTTGAACTATTGTCATCATTATAAACTTTGTAATAGAATTTAATTCATTATTAGATATTAGTTGTATTATAGGTATAATCATTGTAAGTATACTAAATATTAAGTTCGAAAATATTAATATACTAGTTTTACCTTTCATCTGTGATTTTGCCAAGTTTTTTAGTTTAGCTGTCTCCAAAACCTTTTCCTCCCCTGTAAAATATATTGTCCTTATAATTTTAGTGTGTATTTAAATTATATTATATATTTTACTTTTTATCTACTTATCTTTTTTTAAATTGTTATTTTTTTACAAATAGTCAAAATTTTTTCACTTAAAGTACATTTTAAAATTATTTTATCTATATCGAATTAAAATTATTTTCTCCCTTACTTATAGAGAATATTCTAAATTTTTACTAATATACTATTAATAACTTGTTTTTCAAACCAATAAAACGAGGTGAGGTTTTAATGAAAGATTTAACAGTTGGAAGTGAAAGTAAATGCATATTTAACTTTGCACTCCCCATGCTAATTGGTAGTTTATTTCAACAACTTTATAACACTGCTGACAGCGTAATTGTAGGAAGGTTTGTTGGTAAAGATGCAATGGCTGCCGTATCTGGTGCAAATCCTATAATGTTTTTATTAACTTCATTTTTAATGGGTATAACATTGGGATTTTCCATATTAATATCACAATATTATGGATCTAAAAATATTTCCAAAGTTAAAGCCACCATAGATACAACCTATATATTTATATTTATAGCTTCATTTTTTATAACTTTAATAGGAGTTTGTTTTAGCGAAAATATTCTTAAAATCATGAACACACCTAATGAAATATTTGAATTATCTAAAGGATATTTAATAATAATCTTTGCAGGTACTTTGTTTTCTACTGGATACAATTCTGTTTGTGCAATATTAAGGGGTCTTGGAGATTCTACAAATCCTTTATATTTTCTTATAATATCCACTATTTTAAATATAATTTTAGATATAGTTTTTATAATATATTTTAACTTGGGTGTAAATGGAGTTGCATTAGCTACCATAATTGCTCAAGCAGTAGCTTTTATATTTAGTGTTGTCTATCTTAATAAAAACCATGATGTTTTAAAAATAAAAATTAAAAATTTAAAGTATGATTCTGAAATTTTTAAAACTGGACTAAAACTTGGATTACCTTCAGCAATTCAACAAACACTTTTCTCTGTAGGTAATATAACACTACAATCATTAGTTAATAGCTATGGAACTGCTGCTATGGCTGCATTTGGTGCAGGATCTAAAATAGAAACATTTATATCACTTCCTATAATGAATTTAGGTAGTGCAGTATCTACTTTCGTTGCACAAAATATGGGAGCTGGAAAAGTTGAAAGAGTAAAAAAAGGTGTTAAATCTTCAATTATTATGGCTTTGTCTATATCAATATTAGTTATAGTAATATTTTTCTTATTTAAAGAAAATTTAATAAAACTTTTTAATAAAGATTTAGAAGTTGTTGCTATCGGATCTAGATACTTACTTACTATAGGACCATTTTTCGTTTTTATAGGAACTTCATTTATGTTAACTAGTGCTATACGTGGTGCTGGTGCCTCAATATTTGCTATGATAAGTTCTATGATTTCTCTGTGGATAGCCAGAATACCTGCTTCATATTTACTAGCTTCTTTTTATGGAGTAAATGGAATATGGATGGGTATACCTATAGGTTGGTTCGTTGGATTGATAGTTACTGGTATTTATTACAAAAAAGGATATTGGAAAAACAAGGCGGTTGTTAGTATTAATGATAAAGTTGATATTTCGCATAATAAAATTCTAGAAACTGAATTTGCTTCAACTAAATCTGATTAATTTTTAATACTATTTTTAAATATAAATATCTCTTAATTTTAAATTAAGAGATATTTATATTTTCTATATGTATATTTTCTTCTCACTATAATAAGTATATATCAATCAATTTTATTTATATATTAAAATTTGTCAGCTTTTATTTCGAAAAATGCTTTTGGATGAGCACATACTGGACATACGTCTAAAGCTTCATTTCCTTTATGTATATATCCACAGTTTTGACATCTCCACTCTACTACTTCTTCTTTTTTTAAAAATTTATCAGCTTGTAAAGTTTCAAGTAATTCACTATATCTTTCTTGGTGGTACTTTTCTATAGCTCCAACTTCTCTTAATAAAAATGCTATATGATCAAAACCTTCTTCTTCAGCTTCTTTTGCAAACTTTTCATACATAGTTGTCCATTCATAATGTTCGCCAGCCGCTGCATCTTTTAAATTTTCTTCTGTTGTTCCAATCCCATCATGAAGTAATTTAAACCACATTTTAGCATGTGCCATTTCATTATGTGCAGTTTCTTCAAAGAAATCAGCTATTTTATTATAACCTTCTTTTCTAGCTTTTAAAGCGTAGTAAGTATATTTATTTCTAGCTTCGGACTCTCCTGCAAATGCATTCATTAGGTTTACTTCTGTTTTTGTTCCCTTTATGTCCATACTAATCCTCCAAATATTAAAGATATTTATTGGGCAGTGCTTTTTTATCCCTATATATACGGTATTATATACTATCAAATATACCCCGTCAATATAGTAAGCTTTCTTACTACATTATTGTTATTTTCTGTATTTTATGTTTATTTTTGAATATCGAAAAATAAAATCTATTTTAAATAATCAAACAAATTTTATAATTCGAAAAAATCCTCTCCAAATAAAGCAAAACTTTGTAAAGTCATAAATGCTTTAATGTCTATTTTTATATCTTCATTAATTAATTTTTTTGCTTCCTCTTTATTAACTAACATAGGTGTTATATCTTCATCTTCTTCAAGGTATTTAGTACTTAATTCACCTTCACAAGTGCAATAAACTAAACTTGCGCTTTCTTCCGTCATACCAGGAGATAAGTACAGTTGTTTATTACCCAATTTTTTATTAATTTCTAAAACTTTAAGACCAGTTTCTTCTTTTAATTCTCTTTTTACTGCTAATTCTGCTTTTTCATTATTATCAACTAAACCTGCAGGAAGCTCATAAACATAATCATTTAAAGGTACTCTAAATTGTTTAACTAACACTAGACTTTTGCTTTCTTTATGAAAAGCAGCTATCACAACAGCATCTATTTCATCTTTCTTGTTATTAAAATATTTGTCAGATAAAATATCATATCCTTTTCTAGAAGCTATCATCCAATGTTTTTCATTTCCTATCTTATTTTCATATCTTGCATCATAAATACTTAAAAACTTAGTTTGTGCAAGTGGTTTTAGATCTTTGATTTTATTATCTTTCATAATATCAACCTCTTTAAGTATTAATTTACCTATAATTATATATGTTTATTTTTTAAAGTAAACTGCATTTTTAGGATTTATTGTTATTTTTACATCTTCTCCTACTTCATATAAACTATTATTAGAACTTATTTTTATTAAAGTATCATTAATAGAAACATCATAATAAGTGATATCTCCTGCATATACTTTTTTTAATACCTTAGCTTCTAATCCTTCTATATGATTAAAGTTGTGTATATTAATATCTTCTTTTGATATCATGAACTCTATATTTTTCTCATTTTCATTATTATTTAAATCTATACTTATTAAATCGGATTTATATATTCCATCAATTATATTTCCATTTATATAATTTCTTTGGCCAAATATATTTGCAACTTCTTTTGATATTGGTTTTTCATATAAATTTTTAGGTGTATCAAATTGTGCTATTTCTCCATTTATCATAACAGCTATCTTATCACTCATCATTAAAGCTTCTTCTTTATCATGAGTAACCAATATAGTAGTTATATTTAAACTTTTTTGTAGGTTTAATACAAATTCTCTCATTTCGCTTCTTAAATTTATATCTAAACTCGAAAAAGGTTCATCAAGCAATAATATCTTAGGATTTACAGCTAATGTTCTAGCAATGGCAACCCTTTGTTTTTGTCCCCCTGAAAGTTGACTTGGATATTTTTTTTCAAAATCTTCTAATTTAACTAAATTTAAAAGTTCTTTAACTTTATTTTTTCTAGTATTTTTATTTATTTTTTTTATTTTAAGACCAAACTCTATATTCTCAAACACATTCATATGTGGAAATAATGAATAGTCTTGAAATACTATTACTGCTTCCCTATTTTGAGTTTTTGTATTTAAAACTGATTTTTCATCAAATAATATATCTCCACTATCAGGATTTACAAGTCCTGCTATTAACTTTAAAGTTGTACTCTTTCCGCATCCTGATTTCCCTAAAAGTGTTACAAATTCTCCTTGATTTATATCAATATTTATATTTTTAAGTATCTCTATATTATTAAAACTCTTCGTCAAGTTAACAATTTTAACTGATGACATTTTTTTTCTCCTTATCTTTTAAGTAATAACTCTCTAGTGATTTTTCCATCAATACAACTATAACCAAACTTATTATAATAAACACTATACTATATAGAGATGATAGTGTTCTATCTCCACTTTGAATATATGGAAACATTACTAGTGGATAAGTTATTACACTACCTCCACCTATTATTAATGTTAAAAAATACTGACTAAAAGAAATAATAAAACACATACTAGATGCTCCTATTATTCCAGGTAATATTAAAGGAAATGTTACATGCCTTAATATATCTACCTTATTAGCTCCTAGCATACTTGCTTGTATTTCATATTTGTTTCCTATTATTTTATATACATCAGTTATTATCGTTATTCCATACGGTAAGCATGGTAATATATTTATAATTATAACCCCAAATACAGTGTTTGCCATGCCAAGTCTTATAAAGGTTAATTGTATTCCCATAGCTACAGCTATCATAGGAATTATTATTGGAGATAAAATCAATAATTCAACTAATTTTTTCCCTCTAAACTCATATAATGCTATAGCTTTAGCTGCTGGTATACTTATTATTATAGTCAATACTACTACTGCTAACGATATTAATAAGCTATTTAATAATATCTTTATATTTTCAAAGCTTAATATATATTCAAATCCTCTTATAGAAAAGTTAACAGGTATAATTTCAGGAAATACCCAAGAAGATGTTATCGCCCATATAAAAAGTATCGAAAGTGGTAGTATTAATGATAATAAAATGATATTTGTTATTAATCTTCTTAAATTTTTATTCATAACTTCACCTATGATTTGTATTTATATAATTTTTTGAATATATAATCATAAATAATTAAAAGTACAAAACTTATGCTAGCTAATATAGTATTCATAGCCATAGCTATTGGTCTTTGATTTAAGTCCAAACTAATATAGCTTATATATGCATTAACTGGAAGTGCTTTCGGATTTGTTGCTCCTATCAAATAGGGTACTTCAAAAGATCCAAAAGAAAATGCAAATATTATTATAAATGATGAAAGTATAGTAGGCATTATCTGAGGAAGTATTATAAATCTAAATGTTTGATATTTATTTGATCCTAAATTTTTTGATACTTCTTCTAATTTATTATCTATACTTTTTAAAATGTTAAACGTTGTCATAGCAATAAATGGTATACCTTTATATATATACACAAGCATTATACCTATTCCATTTTTATCATTTACCAAGCTTATAAATTCACTAGAGTCTTTTATTATATTCAAATTATATAATACTCTAGACAATATACCAGTTTTTGAAAATATAGCAAAAATTAATAGTACCACTACTATGTGTGGCACTATTATTGGTAAATTTAATAAAAAATATCTAAATTTTGAGAATCTATCTTTAGACATGAAATAAGCTAACACTACACCTGCAATAACAGCTATTATAGAAGATATTAAAGATGTCTTTAAACTTAAAAATAAAGAATCTAAAAACTGCTTATTATTTAGTATAGTTTTATAATAATTTAATGTTATATCTTCTAATCCTATTTGTGGAAAATATCCTAAACTTTGAGATATACAAGTCATTATTCCTATACCCATTATGAAAATCATTAATAAAGTTGCAGGTGCTATAAGTAAATATGGCTTTAACTTATTCATTCTTATTAGCTACCTCATCCATCCAAATTTTCTCTATTATAGGAACTAAACTAGCTTTTATCTCTGGTACTGGATTTTTAATCTTTACTGGAGCATAAAATTTAGATCTATCTTCACTAGGTACTTTGTTTAAATCTAATATAGTCATATCACCCCAGTTTTTAGGATTACTTTTAGAAGCTTGAGCATCTATACTTGTTAGGTAATTTATCAATACCATAGCTCCTTCTTTATTTTGTGCATTTTCAGGTATAGCTAAGAAATGAGTATTAGATATATTCCCTTTATCAAAGTTTATAAATTCACTAGTTTTGCTAAATTCACCTGACTTAATTTTACCTGCAACTTCATTAGGTGAATAACTCATAGTAAAGTAAACTTCATTATCTGAATACATATTATTTAATTGTGGTGTATTTGCAGGATAAGTTTTCCCTTTATTCCATAAATAAGGTTTTATTTCATTTAAGTAATCCATAGCAGGCTTTATAACCTCTTTAACTTTAGCTTCATCTTCTGGTAAATTAGCTACTTTTTCATAACCTACTATATCGTAAATTATATTTCTTACAAAAGCACTACCTGTAAAATCTGGAGGTGCAGGATATGTAAATTTACCTGGATTATTAATTATAGCTTCTTTTAAAGAACTAGTATTTACTATATTTGAATTTACTTTAGCTGAATCCTTTACTACAGTAAATGTTGCTTTCCCCCAAGGTGCTTCCATATTATCTACAGGTGTTCCGAAATCCGTAGTTATATCTTTAGAATTTTTATCTACATATTTATCATAATTTACTATTTTTTCTAAAAATGGACCAAATAAAAGTTTATTATCTTTTGCTGTTTTAAAATTTTCTCCATTTAACCAAACTACATCTATAGTTCCTTTAGAATTTTGAGCTTGCTTTTCTGATATTAATTTATTAAGTATAGTATCTATATCCATACCTACTCTTTTAACAGTTATATTATATTTTTCTTTCATATTAGGTACAACATAATTGTCAAACCACTTATTTAAAACTTCATTTCCTCCCCATCCGTAAAAATTAACAGTAGTTCCTTTAGCACTTTGTGCTATTTCTTCATAACTTTTACTTAAAATTGCATCTTCTGATTTTTTACTACTATTGCTGTTATTACATCCTACTAAAAATACAAGTGACATTGTTATTACCAAGGCAATAATTTTTTTCATGTCAATCCTCCTTTGTTGTTTTTATTATAAATAATATAACCTCCCAGCCAAAATTTATTAAGCTAGGAGGTTATATTTTATTTAACTAATTTATAATCATGTTCTTCAACGCCATCTTCAGCATTGTAAACTTTTTTAAATCCGTTCTTTTCTAATATTTTTGCAGCTTTTTCACTCCTATTTCCAGTTTTACAATAAAGTAAAACTGTTTTATCTTTATAGTCATCTAATTTGCTTAAATTATCATTAAACTCATTATAGTCTATATGCATAGCTCTATCAATATGCCCCATATCATACTCATCTTTACTTCTAACATCTACAACTACTATGTCATCCCCACTAGCTAATAAATCTTCTGTCTCTTTAGCATTTATATTTTCATAACCACTAGCTGCTTTGTTTTCTTCATTAGATTTTTCTTTTGAAGAACATCCAACTAGACTACTTATAGTTAAAGCTAGTACAATACCCATAGTAAAGATTTTAGATTTTTTAGTAAATTTCATATATATACTCCCCTTTTATGTCTTTTTACAAATATTTGTAAATTTCTTAATTTCACAATCAATTATACCAAATTTATACAAGCATTTGTATTGAAAATTCCTATATATAACATAACTATTATAGATATATTCTATAATAAATAAAAAAATCCATTAGCCTAAGCTAATGGATTTAATTACATTTTAAAGTTATACTTACTATTTCTGGTTTACAATTAAATCTTATCAATACTTTCGAGCCACCTAAGCCTTTACTTAATATCATTGTAGTATCATTTTTTTCATATTTACCAAAATCATATTTCGGAAAAAATTCTCTATTAGGAGAAAGTACTCCACCTATTAAAGGCAGCCTTATTATACCACCATGTACATGCCCTGACAAAACTAAATCCGCTCCATAATTTTCATAATCATCAAAGAAAAATGGAGTATGCGCAAGCATTAAATTATAATCAGATTTATCTAACTTACCTAAAGAAGTATCTATAAATTCACATCCGAGCCTTTTTTTCCTATTTTTATAATTTTTAAAGAAATAAGGATAATAATCTAAAGGAACTATAAATCCATAAACGTTTATCTTTGAATTACCCTTATTTAAAGTAACCTTCTCATTGTTTAAGTTTATAATAGGTTTTTTATCTAATTCTTTAAAATAATCTTTATATTCATTTTTATATTTTTTAATTAAAGATTTTTGTTCATGATTACCTATTATGTGATAAACCTTATGCTTTTTAGCTAATTCATCAATAAAATTTAAAGCTACATGAAAGTTTTTATTATCACCTTCAACTAAATCTCCAGTTATAACTACTATATCTGGATTTTCATTTTCAATTTTATTTAATAGTTTTTTATTATTTTTACCAAAACTTTTATTGTGAAGATCACTTACTTGAACTATTTTAAAATTATCAAACTCTTTTGGTATTTTACTATTTTTAACTTCATACCTTGTTGTTTCTAAAGTTTCAGTTTCATATTTATAAAGTAAAGCACTTCCTAAAACTATAGTTGAGCCTATCAAAAATTGAGTAAACATACTATTCCCTCTCTAAATTTATATTAAAATGCATTTTCTAATAATTTAAAATACTTTTTTTCTAATGATTTATATAGTGGTACAGCTATTATAGTTATAACTACAAATTGACCAAATCCTACTTGTAACATTGCTAATATAAGTGGCATTCCAACGAATATATTTAACATAGCTCCTATTATAATTGCATTTATAACTGTTGGCCAAAATGATGCTACTAGTAATGCATATTTATTTCCTTTCATTATTTTACTAGTTAAATAAACTGCATATACACTTAAAAATGTTGCAGTTGTTCCAAGTATTATATCTGGAGCTCCATATGGACCTATTATATTAGCTAAAAAACAACCTATAGTAAGTCCCCATATATAATCCTTTCTTATAAACGGAAGTAATACCATAATTTCTGATATTCTAAACTGTATCGGTCCATAACTTATGGCACCTAAAACTAAAGTTAAAGTTGCATATATAGCTGCAACTAATGCTGTAGTAACTATCTTCTTCGTATTTTTAGTCATATATATTCTCCTTATTGTCTTAAAATTTAAAAAACCGTAGAAAAAAACTACGGTTTTACATCAAAATAATAATATAAAATACTACATTTTAAGACTTAACCATAGTTTTATTTAAAGACAGGAGGCTTTCGAACTGTCTTTTTAAGTTTTAAAGTAATTTATATATTATCAAATAATTTTATTTTTTTCAACTAACTATAATTAATTAAAAGTTTCATTTACTTCTTTTAACATTTCTATTATTTTTATGTGCTGAGGACATACAGCTTCACATTTTCCGCATCCTACACATTTAGAAGCATCGCTTTTTTCATTTATTATATACTTATACATATTATTTTTAACATATTCTATTTCATTAAACATACTAGCATTATTTAGTGCTTCAAAGCAACTTGGGATATTTACTCCCATAGGACATGGAAGACAGTATTTACAGGCTGTGCAATTTACTTTTATCTTAGATTTAAAAGCATTTTTTAGATCCATTAAAATCTTTTTTTCATTTTCAGTGATAGAATTTGATTTTCCATGTTCATCACAAATTTTAAGATTTTCTACTACTTGTTCCATGGTAGACATACCACTAAGAACTATTCCTATTTCTTCTTTATCATATAAAAACTTAAATGCCCATTCAGCTGGAGTTTTCTTAGGTTTTGCTTTATCTATTATTTCTTTTATTTCATCTGATAAGTTATTTACTAACTTTCCACCACGAAGAGGCTCCATTATTATAATTCCCATTCCTTTTTTATGAGCATATTCAATTCCTTTTGTCCCTGCTTGATAATCTTCATCTATATAGTTATATTGTATTTGTGTAAAATCCCAATCATATGAATCTACTATTTTTTCAAATACATTATATTTATCATGAAATGAAAAACCTAAATATTTAACTTTTCCACTTCTTTTTATATCATCTAGAAATTCAAATATATTATTTTTAACTAAATTTTGCCAAAGCTTTTCATCTAAAGCATGAATTAAATAAAAATCTATATAATCAGTTTGTAATTTTTCTAATTGTTTATTTAAATAATTATCCATATCCTCTCTTGAAGTTATATTCCAAGATGGTAATTTAGTAGCTAATTTAACTTTTTCTCTATATCCATGTTTTAATATTTTACCTACTACTATTTCACTTTCTCCATTATGATATGGATATGCTGTGTCTATATAATTAAGTCCATTATCAATTGCATATCTAATCATCTTTGTAGTTTCCTCTGCATCAATTTCATTATCTATTTGAGGAAATCTCATACATCCAAATCCTAATATTGATATTTCTTCATTTGTATTTCCAAATTTTCTATACTGCATATCTATCCCCTCCTAAACTTACTATAATTAAATTATATACTAAAATTTTTATTTAGATGTATTAATTATTGTTTGCTGCATTTATATTTTTAATATTTAATAAATTTAATGTAGTATTTTGTTGTATTAAAACTCAATTTATGATATTATTTAATTACATGACCGCTTAAGCAGTAATGCCGATGTGGTCTTTTTTACTAATTATAAATAAAAGGAGTGATATTAAAAATGGACAGTATTCCATTGCGGATATGTTTGTTTGTTAAATCACTTAGTATAACTTAATAATTGCTTAAATACCTTTATTCAATTATATGTTTAAGCAATTATGTAGATAATACTTAAGTGATTGCTTTTAAAACTGAATAAAGGAGTGATCAAATGATAAGATACTACAAAACAATTGACTCTAAATTAGAGAAATTAAAATCATTTGAAAATGGTTGTTGGGTTAATTTAGTTGAACCTACTACATCTGAGATACTTGAAGTGTCTGCTAATCTTAATTTAGATATAGAAAGTATTAAAGCAGCACTTGATGAAGAGGAACGTTCAAGAATTGATATTGAAGATAATCATATATTAATACTTATAGATATTCCAATAGACGAAAGTGATGCTTCATCTGCGCATTACTCTACTATTCCATTAGGTATAATAATTTTAGATAATACCATAGTTACTGTTTGTACAGCTCAAACTAAAATATTAAATGATTTTATAGTAGGGCATGTTAAGAATTTTTTCACTTACAAAAAAACTAGATTTATTCTTCAAATACTTTATAAAAATGCCAGTTATTATCTTCATTATCTTAGAAGAATAAATAAAATGACGATAGCTATAGAAAAAGAAATTTATAAATCTATGAAAAATAAAGAATTAGTTCAACTTTTAGAATTAGAAAAATCCCTTATATATTTTTCTACATCCTTAAAAGCCAATGAACTTGTTCTTAATAAAATGCTTAGAACTGAGTCTATAAAAAAATATTCAGAAGATGAGGATTTACTTGAAGATGTTATTATAGAAAATAAACAGGCCTTAGAAATGGCTACTATATATGGTGACATTTTAAGTAGGATAATGGATGCATTTAGTGCTATAGTTAGTAATAACCAAAATACAGTTATGCAATTTTTAACATCTATTACACTTATAATGTCAATACCAACCATTGTATCAGGTTTTTTTGGTATGAATGTTGAAGGTTTGCCTTTTTCAACTCATCCAAGTGGATTTTGGATAGTCATCGTAATTACATGTGTTATGTGTTTAATACTTACATTTATCATGTCTAGAAATAAATTATTATAGTTTAGTTGACTTTTTACAAAATTTACATATAATTAAATTATAAAACTAAATTCCCTAGAAGGGGAGTAGCTTACACATTGGTGTTAATTAATCGTCATATCAGTGTTTATCACTCGGTTAATTAGCAAGATTTATCTTGTTAGCAAGACCTTCTAAATGAGTAGAAATTTTCTACTCATTTAGAAGGTCTTTTTTATTTATACTTTAAATTAAAAGGAGATATTGTATGGTTTATTTATTCTTACTACTTGGTTTTTTATTTTTAGTAAAAGGGGCAGATTATTTTGTTGATGGTTCATCTAGTATAGCTACATCACTTAAAATACCATCTTTAGTTATAGGTCTTACTATAGTTGCTTTTGGAACTAGCGCTCCTGAAGCAGCTGTTAGTATTACAGCATCAATTCAAGGTCAAAACGAGATTGCACTTGGAAATATTATCGGCTCTAATATATTTAACCTTTTATGTGTGGCAGGTATGTCAGCTTTTATAAAACCTTTATCTGTAAAAAAGTCTATACTTATAAAGGAATTTCCTTTTCTCGTATTATCATCAATTTTATTATTAGTTTTATCTGATGATTTAATTTTTCAGCAAACACAAAATTCTATATTGTCAACTGGTGATGGATTAGTATTTTTAATGTTCTTTTGTATATTTATGTATTACTTATTAGAGGTTTCTCTAAATTCTAAAAATGAAGCCTTAAATTCTAATAATAATTATGATACTAATATTTATAAGTCTACTATGCCTTTATCTAAATCTGTTGTTTTTTCCGTGGTTGGAATATTAGGTATAGTAATTGGTGGTAAGTTAGTTGTTGACTGCTCTTCTATAATAGCTCTTAATTTTGGAGTAAGCGAAAAAATTATTGGTATAACTATAGTATCTATAGGAACATCATTACCTGAATTTGTAACTTCTGTAGTAGCTGCTAGTAAAGGTGAAAGTGATATAGCTTTAGGAAACGTCATAGGATCTAACATATTTAATATTTTATTCATACTTGGTATATCATCTGTAATTAATCCTATATCTATAGATAATAATCTCTTTTTAGATATATTTATAATGATAATTGTCACAATAATTACTTATATCTTCTCAATTAGAAAAAAAGATATAAATAAGTTTGAAGGAATCATATTGATAATAGCTTATATAGCTTATATGATTTTAGTTATATTTAAAAATTAGTTAAATAAAAAGATATAGGATTTTATCCTATATCTTTTTATTTAAGCAGCTGGCACTGCTTGCTGTTCTGTTGATGGTTGTTGCGTTGCCGGTGGTTGTGTTGCCGGCGGCTGTGTTACTGGTGGTTGTGTTGCCGGTGGCTGTGTTGCTGGTGGTTGTGTTGCCGGCGGTTGTTGTTCAGGTGTTTCTGATGGCGTTTCCGGCGTTATTGGTTGTTGCTGCTCTGGCGTTTCTGATGGTTGTTCTGGTGTTTCCGGTTGATTTTGCTCAGTTTGTTCTGTAGGTTGTTCTTCTTCAGGTTTTGATTCTTCAGGCTTTGGACTTGCACTCATTCCCTGACTATAATTAACATCAACTCCTGAAAATGGTCCTACTTTATCAAAACTTCTTCCGTCTAAATCACTATGTATAGGATTCATAACATCCTTCCATAAAGCCGCCGCTATTTGACTTCCTTTTGCTAGTGATTGATTTCTATCATTTCCTATCCAAACTGATGCTGTGTAGTATGGTGTAAATCCACAGAACCATGCATCAAAATTCCTATTAGTTGTTCCTGTTTTACCTGCTACTGCCATATTAGACATTCTAGCTGATTTTCCTGTTCCACTATTAACTGCACCTTCTAACATTTTAGTCATATAATAAGCTGTATTTTGTGAGTAAACTCTTTTCTTTTCAGGTTTATTTTCAAGTAATACATCACCATTTGATAATTCTATTTTAGTAAATGTTATAGGTTCTACATACACGCCACCATTTGCTATAGTAGCATATGCAGCTGTCATTTCAAGTGGAGAAACACCTGTATCCATACCTCCAAGTGTTGCCGAATAGTGTCTAGCTTCTTTAGCAGTTGTTATACCTACATCCTTTAATGCTTTTTGAACCACTTCCATAGCTTCTTTTTCATTATTTCCTAGCATTGCTGCGCCTTGAACTACTGCAGCATTATATGAATGCTTAAGTGCTTCACTCATTCCTACTCTTCCATGATATGATCCCCCTGCATTTTTAGGACCTGGTTTTCCTTTCCCAAAGTAATTTGGTATAGGAGCATCATTCATTAAAGACTGTGGTGTCATACCTAACTTTTCCATAAGTGGTAAATAAACTGCAAGTGGCTTTATAGATGACCCTGGTTGTCTTGGTTTTATAGCTCTATTATATAAACTATCTCCACCTATACCACGTCCACCTATCATAGCTTTAATTTGACCATTATTATTATCCATAATAACCATAGCAGATTGAGGTTGTAAATTACCATGTTCATCCCTATATGTTCCTGGGAAATTTGAATCATCATTGTATTCTTTTTCAACTAAATCTTGCATAGAAGAGTCTATCGTTGAGTATATTCTAAGACCTCCATTGTATAACATATCTTCTGCTTCATCTTTAGTGTATCCTTCTTTTATTAAAGCTTTTATAACATCTTTTTTAACTAAAGTATTAAAGTATGAAGAATTTTTATTATCTACCTTATCACCTAATTTTATTTTTATTTCTTGTTTTATCGCATCATCATATTCACTCTTTGTTATATATCCAAGTTCTAACATCCTAGACAGTACAACTTCTTGTCTTTTTTTAGATTCGCTATTAAATTCAGCTTTGTATATTACATTTCTTCCTTTTTTTAATGCATCATACGTAAGACTATCAATTTTTCCATCTTCTAATAATTTTTTATACATTTTCATATCATCATCAGTTGGAACATAGTCTTGTGGATATATTATTATTTGAGCATTTTCAATGTCATCAGCTAGTGTTAATGGTGATGTCTTATATGCAGCATATTTACTTGGATATTTAGTTATACCTGCTAACAGAGCACATTCTGCTAAATTTAATTCAGATATATCTTTATCAAAATATTTAGCTGCTGCAGCTTTTACACCCCTAGTACCTTGTCCTAAAGACATTGTATTTAAATAAGCCAATAATATTTCATCTTTACTTAAAGATTTTTCTAACTTAAGTGCATAGTAAAGTTCTTTTATTTTTCTTTTATAAGTCTTTTCATTAGTTAAATATAAATTTTTAGCTAATTGTTGTGTAATTGTACTAGCACCCTGTGCCTTATATCCTAATTTAAAATTTTGTACGACCGCACCAATTGTTCTTTTAAGATTTATACCACCATGTTCATAAAAAGTATGATCTTCTATAGCAAGAACTGCATTTTTCATATTTTGTGGCATCTCATTTGCATCTTTTACTACATATCTAGATTCTTCACCTTGAGTCTTTTCTGTTATTTTTTTATTTGAATCATATATGATAGAGTTTTCTGAAAATATCATATTTTTTGGATCTACATCTGGAGTATTAATTAGTATACCTATAATAAATATACTTACAGCTGCCACTCCACATCCAAATAAAACTAAAAAAGTTGTTGCTATTTTTTTAATTAGGCTACTTTTTTTCTTTTTCTTGTCACTCATATTTTTGTTATTGCCCCCCATCTTAAGTTTTAATATGGGTTTTTAACCCTATAATATAAAACATATTATTTATATTATATACAAAATTTAAATTTCCTTTATATTCTCCCAAATTTTTTTACATATACTACTTATATCTTTACTTTTTCGAGCAATTTTATTTGGGTACCATTGACTTGTAAATAACTTTTTACATGTGCTCTGAGAGTATATATGATATATAAGCATTATAATACCTTTATCTTTATTTGTTCTTATACACCTGAGCACAGCTTGCAATACTTTTATTATCCCTGGATAAGTATATGCATAATCAAATCCATTATGACTCTTACTATCAAAATGCTTTTTTATAATATCTCTATCAACTCCTATTTGAGGCATTCCACTACCTATAACTATAACTCCTAGTAACTTGTCATTAGTAAGATCAACTCCTTCTGAAAAGCGACCTCCTAATACACAAAATCCTACATGAGTATTTTTATTATTTTGAGAGAAATTGCTTAAAAATATTTCCTTACTTTCATTACTCATGTCTTTTGTTTAAACTTGTATTTTATATGTTGATACTTTTTACTCATCATTTTATAAACTAAATCCACATAATTATATTATAAAAAAATACCATGTAATTTCCATGTTTACTTTCAACACATTTCTTGATATATTCTACTATATCCTCACAAGTTTCATATCGTCTATTATAAGTGGTATTTATATTATTTGCAAATATTAACTTTTTTTAATACTTTACTAATATATTAAAATTGTAATTTAATTAAAGCTTTTAAGTTCTTAATTAATACTATGCTCTCTTAAATTTATCTATATATTATTATATAATAATATTAATTATATTTCTATTAACTACCATATTTTGCTAAATACAATTTATTATTTATGGGAATACTAATTGTATAAAATTATATAGGAGGTATTTTTATGAATAATAGCTATTTAAAAAGAAAGGCTATTGAAGAAGCTAAGTATATATATGAAGATTATTTTACAGCATCTAAAACATTAGATACATTCAATTCTGTTCCTGGCATAGAGGTCTATAATGTGCCTAAATATTATCATAGTACATGTTGTCGTTGTCTTAATCCACATCCTCATAATGAAAAAAACTATTTCCCTAATGAAGGTTTCGTATGTGATGATTGCTTAAACAATCAAACTCTTTCTTAAAAATTTAGAGTCCTTGTTAAATTTACTTTTTTAAATTATTATTATATAATTAAATAAATTTGACCAAGGAGATTTGACATGAATATACAAATATATGATTCTGCTAAAAAAGAACTTAATAAATTGATATGTAATAATGAAGATAAAAAATATATAAGAATATTTATAAGAACAATAAGTTTTTGGTCTGATGCTAGAATTCATTTAGCTTTAGACGATTTAAAAGATGACGACCAGTTATTTGTTGTAGATGGATATAATATAGTTATAAATAAAAGATTAGCATCTCAAATGAATAATATATATATATCTTTTGGAGGATTATTAAGTCCAAACGAGTTTAATGTAGATTGCGATTTTAATGAATATTATTAAAAAGAGTGTCAATTGACACTCTTTTAATAATTTAATTAATCTTTTACCATATCTATAAAATTTTCTAATTTATGATAATTACCTAACTTATTTTTATCTTTCACTACATCTATATCTTCAATATCTAATTCTTTAATTTTATTTTTGCCTAGATACCCTCCATTTATAATTAAATACAAAGGGTCATTAGAAACTATATAATTTTTAACTATATTATTATAATTTTTAAAATCACTTTTTTTAAATCTATAATTATTTATATCCACAAATCCTTTATACTCTATACTCTTATTTAAAAAGCTAGTTATATATGATGCATCTATAATATAATCTTCATTTTTTTTAGGTATTAAATTCATATATGCTACTATATAATCTTTTATTAAACTATTCTTTATAATAGGTGGTGCATATTTACCTTTTATATGCTTTGGATTAAGTGTATTAGCCGAATTAAAAGTAACAGTTTTTACATTTTTATAACCTTTATTAACTAAATCATATGTTGCATATTGAGCTAATAATCCACCTAAAGAATGCCCACTTATATATACTTTTGTATCATTATTTACTAATGGTTTTATAAATTCTATAGCATAATCTCTTTGCGGATGCGGCATAAATTGAGTTGTAAAGTTTCCAATCCAATCCATATAGCTTCTAGTTGGCTTATATGAAACTATTAAAGAATTTCCACATCTAAGTGCTATTCCTCCAAAACCTCTTTCTCCATTTTCATATCTAATTACTTTAAAATCTTTTATAGATTTATACTTATCTTTAAAAATCTCTCCTATAGTTTTTCCTATAGGATTTTTTTCAATTATTTTACTTGCAAGATCAGCACTTTCAAATAACATATACTCACTTACATATATATTTTTATTTGATTTAAAGTCATCAATTATATACTCATTACTCAATTCATACTTTAAACTTCTATTATAGTCTTTATATAAAGGATTTGAACCTCTTTTTAACTCTTCTTCATCGCTTAATTTATCATTATCACTATCTTTATTATATTTATCAGTTTTTAATATTTCTTCAAAAGCATCTGGAAGACCATCTTCATCACTATCTATATGCCATTTTGGATTATTTTCATCTAATAAATTTAAAGTATCTAATTTGTTAAACCCTAATGTAAAAAAAAGTAATGGTAATATTAAAAATAATTTATAAATTTTCATAACTACTTATCTATATTACTTTCACTCTTATCTTTTTCATTGTTTAGCATATAGTCTATATTTGATATATAACCTATCTTATGATTATAAATTAAACTTGATCTAACTCCTCCAATTAATTTTCCATCTTGTATAACAGGTGAACCACTCATTCCTCCAATTACTCCACCTCTATATTCTTTAAGCTCTTTATCTTTTACTTTTATTTTTGCCCCATCTTCATATGTTTTTAATATTTCTATTTGATGTAATTTTTTTTCATTAGTAATTGGAGATTTACAATATATATATGCAATTCCTTTTTTAGGCTTAGCTATATCCATAGATTTCTTATCTTCAAATTTATTTTCTTTTAACTTACCTTCTACTCCATAATCACTATATTTACCTATATCTCCTATATAATTTAACTTCCCATCTTCATTTTCTTTTATATGTGGCTTTAATCCTCCAGAATTAAAAAGTGTAGCTTTTATAGAATGTACATATGTTGTTTCAAATACTTGAGTGCTATCAGCAACTTCTGATCCTTTTATATTATGACTAAGTCCTACAAAAGAACCATCTTCTTTAACTGCTGTTATAGTCCCATAAAATTGTTGAGTAAAACTTAAATATATTCCTCTAAAATCTTTACTTGTAAAAATTTGTGAATATTCTTTTTTATCTCTTATAAATCTTACTAACACTTTTTCATTTTCTGATTTGTATAAATCTGTTAAATCATTTAAATTATATCTAAGTTTTTTGTTAATTGAAATTGCAGATAAAATTATATCTTCTTCTTTAAAATCAGTATCTTTGTTCAAAACCATCTGAACTATAGGATATTTTAAATTAAGGTTTACAAAAACTACATCTGCAGATGGCATTAATTTTTCTGCTTTACTTTGCGCAAAACCTAAATTTGTTGATAAAAGTATAGCTATAGCTGTTAATGATATTAGTTTTTTAAATTGTCTCATAGCTTATCCTTTCTTAAACCATTTTAAATTCTTATATTATTTTTATATAAATATGAACTTTTTATTATACTTTTATCTAATTAGGAATATATTTTATTATTTACTAAATATAGGTGGTGATTTTTATTATATTTTCGCCTAATAATCTAAAAGTAAACTTTATTTATCCTAATTCTAAAAAAAGTATTTTAAATAATAGAAAATATACACTTACTTATAATACAGATACTAATCTTTTACAATTAGATATAGGTAATTTTTATAATTATAAAAAAGTTGATTTCGACTTAAGAAATGAAATTTTGGGTGAGTGGATTTTAGTTGGCAAAAATAAATATAATTTATGTTTTTATATTTATATAAAAGGTTATAATCCATATGAAATAAAACAGAAATATAATATGTCTAAACAAAATTTAAGATTAGCAATTGAATATATACTATATACGGATAAAATTTTTTTACAAGAAAATAAATATCTTTTAAACAGTAGTATAATTGTTAAATTCTTTTCTTCATATTTTATGTTTAATTCTTCTGAATACTATGGTTTAGTGAGTGATTATATTAAAAATTTATAAAAAGTGATTTTTTAGGTTTATATTATAAACTAAAGGTTATAATAATCTTACAACTTAATAGAAAATATAATGTCACATCAATAGGTAGGCTAATTCTATGCTAACTTCATTTTGTTTAATTTGACTGTTAATATTCATAGTCTTTTCCATATTACCTCGTAAATTGAAATTTGTATTTTCTATAAGTTTATCTATAATATCAAAAACAATTTGTTTAATTTTTCTTGTTTTGATATTAGTATCTAGCTACAGTTTATTAATTTAAAATTTTGTTAGATACAAAAAGTGGCTTCATTTTTAGTGAAGCCACTTTTAATATAAAAGTTTATTTATACCATGTTGTTTTTAATAATATTGTCAATTACTTTATCTAAAGTCAAATCTTCAGTATCTATATTTTCTAATTCCAATATATAGTCTTCAAATTCAACTTCTACAAATCTATCACCTTTATTATCTGAGTTTATATAATCAATAACTTTATAATCTTTAATTTCTTCTTGTAAATACTCTTTAAGCTCATTATATTCTTCTTCACTTATTTTATTTTTATTGCATCTACAATTAGGACATCCCATAATACTTCCTCCTTTTATTTTTGTATTTCATCTAAATTCATGGTAAGTTGTTCAAATAAAATATTATCTTTTGACTTTTTATTAGTACTTTTTTCTTTTTCTATTAAATTCATCTTTATAAGTAATTTTTTTAAAGAATTTACACTGTCTATAGATATACTTTCATTATTAACAATCATAGCATATCCTACTCCAGTTTTTTTAATACTTAAATTAGGATTATATATCTTTATAGATATTACTTTAGAATTTATATATTCTACAGAAAATGTATTTTTCTTTTTTGAAAATAGTTCTACTAAATTATCTTTTATATTTTTTACTTCTTTATTTTTTACTTTTTTAGCTTTTATAACACCCATTTTTATAAGCAAAGGCTCTAAAGACTTAATATCATTTAAAAATATAGGTCCTCCCTTTAAATTTAAGCAGTAGCCTTTACTAGAGGCTTCTATTTTTATATCCTTTTCATTTATATATATAGATGTTATCTTACCATTAGTGTACTTAACTTCATAAGATTTCTCTATTTTGGCTAATACATTTGTGATTTTATTTGGTAAATACATACAAAATCCTCTTTTATTTTAGTTTTTAAATAAAATATATCATTTATTTTATTTAATTACAATAAAAAGATGATTGTGTATACAATCATCTTTTTATTAATATGTATTAGTTATTTTTTAATTCTAAATAGAAATTAGTTGCTGTTATTTGATAATATGGAACAAGCCATAAAAATCCTATACCAAATGTTAAAATAGATAATATAAACCATCCTACAAAACTTAAGTACAATACAAAATATTCAAATTTATATCCTTTCATCATCCTGATACTTTCTTTTAAACATTCTATAGATGATTTTTCTGGATTTTCAGCTAATATGTAATTTGCTTGTGAAAACATAAAAATTAATATAATACCTGGTATTATAAATAATATCATACCTATACTAATACATATCATTATTATTAAATTCATAAGTAATGATTTTAAAAACACATCAAATCCAGAAAATAAATCTTTAAATTTTGCACTTGAATCGCCTTTACTTAAATTTAAAGAAAATCTGCATATACCAATCTGTACAGGCCCATAAAGTAATATTCCTAATATATTTAAAGCAATACCAAAATTTGATACTTCTACAGATTTAGTAAATTCAACGTTTACTAATTGTAATATAAGAGAATAACAAACAAATGTTATTATAGCTAATATCCAATTATTTTTTAACTGGCTTTTAGCTCTTGTTTTTAGTTCTAGTCTTGAAACCATAACATGCCTCCGTTTTTACTGTATACTATTTTTATAAATCTATAATAACATAATTTTATACCTAATGATATTTATGTAAATTAATTTTATTATTACTATACATATTTTTTTATAAAGATATAGATTATATTTATTATTGCTTATGAAATACATAGTATACTTAATTTTCTATAGTTATATATTTAAATTGTTTATTTTATTTTCTATTTACCCCTTAATTAATTTAAATAAACAAAAATAGGCCTACAATAGACCTATTTTTGTTTATTTAATATATTTTTATTTAAATTTAATGATGTCCGCAACCGTCGTGTGAGCAAGTGTGATTACTTGGAAATTCATTTAATTTATTTTCATTAAATAAATCTATATTTTCTTCAATAGTATCAGCTTGAGCTTTATATACTTTTATTCCCATAGAGTTTAACTTAGATATAGCACCTTGTCCTATACCTCCTACTATAACAGCATCAACAACATTACCTGATAATGCCCTTATAGGTTGACACTTACCATGTTCATGTCCTAAATCACCATTGCTTATTTGAGATAACTCTTTACTTTCTAAATCATAAACTAAAAACATAGGAGCTGATCCAAAATGTCCAAATGGTTTACTTTTTAATCCTTCATTTACTTCTACTGGTATACAAACTTTCATTCTTAAATCTCCCTTCTTTTACAACATTTTTTAATTGATTTACAATTTTTTGTACAATCTGTGCTTATTAAATTTATATTTGAAATTTCTAAAATATTACTATTAATATTTTCTATTGAATTAAAGAAAGCTATACAATCATCAAATACATTTTTGTTTACATGATAAAATACATAATATCCTTCTTTATATCCAGTTATTATCTCAGCTTCTTTTAAAATTTTTATATGTTGTGAAACTGATGAATCAGTTATTCCCAAATACTTAGATATTCCTTTTTGGCATATATCTCGCTTTGAAACTAATAAAAGAACTTTAAGTCTTGTTTCATCACTTAGTGCTTTAAATACTTTAGCTAATTTATTCATATTTACCTCTTTTGATTAAGTAATTACTTAATTAGATTATAATACTCTTAAGTAATTTTTTCAAGGTATCTTTTAAATTTATTAACTTTTTTAGACTTTATATCAAAACTAATATGATTAAATTTAACATTTTGTGGTATATTTTAACATATATGACATAATAAAAAGGAGTGTTAGTTTTGTTAAATTTTAGAGACTTTGGTGGATGTAAATCATCTGATGGAAGATTTGTAAAAAAAGGATTATTTTTTAGATCTGGTAATTTATCTAATTTAAGTAAAGAAGATATACAAATGCTAAAAGATTTAAAAATAAAGGTAGTATTTGATTATAGAGATGATGCAGAAAGCTTAGCTAGCCCATCTCAAGTAGTAGAAAATATAAAATATATAAGAGTTCCAGCTATTCTTACTCCAAATCCAAATGAAGTTAAATTTGGATCAGTTGAGGATATGATATCAAAAATGTTTGATAATAATGAAGCTTTTAATATGTTAAAAGAAACATACTATAACTTGCCAGTTAATAATAAATCTTATAAAAAATTAGTAGAACTTATACAAGACGAATCTAACTTGCCAATTCTTACTCACTGTACAGCAGGTAAAGATAGAACAGGTGTAGGATGTGCAATAATTTTAATGATACTAGGAGTTTCAAAAGAAGAAATAATTAAAGATTATCTAAAAAGTAATCAATCATCAAGTGAAGGTATAAGTGAAATAATGACTGCAAGACCAGAATTACAAAGTATTCCAAAAGAAAAATTAAAATATATATTTGGAGTAAATGAAGAATATATAAATGAAGTTTTCAGAAGAATTACTGATGATTATGAAACTATAGAAAATTACTTATATAAAGAATTTAATTTAACACAAAATGATTTAAAAAATTTAAGAGATAAGTATTTATGTTAAAAAAATTTTAATAAAATAAATAAAGAACCTGTATTTAGCTTAAAATACTTTATGCTAAACACAAGTTCTTTATATTTATAAATTTATCTAATTATAAGTAATTTTAATTTTTTTATTCTTAATATCAACATCTTTAATAAATAGAGAAATATTTCTTTTAGCTATTTCTTCATTTACATAATCAATTCTATTCATTTCTTTATTGTTTTTATATATAACTTTTAAAGGACTATATATATCACACTTAATATCTCTTAATATTTCCTTTAAAGTTTCCATTTTCCAAGACTTAAAATCTTTATTTATATTTTTAATTACATAATCTTTATCAACTCTTTGTATTTTGATATTATGTAAATCCCTTTGAAGTTTATTTATCGTTGAATTATTGCTACCCACATCAAGTATTATAAAATATCCATAATCATATTTACTTCTTATTAACCTTCCATAGGCTTGTTTTGCTTTTATACTTAATTGAGGATAATTAACATCTTCATAAGATAATTTTTTAAAATTTCTTATGGATGAATATAATGGATCATCAATACTTTTATTTGGAAGTTTATCTAATATTACACAAGTTAATCCTTCTCCTTGTATATCAACCCCCTCAAAACAACTTTTAGATGCTAATACTACACATTTTTTACTTAAATCTCTTAATTTATTGATAGAAGTTTTATCTTTAAAAAGCTCTATATTATTTATGTTTAATTTATGAATTAGTTTATCATAGACCTTATCTAATCTATTTTTACTAGTAAACAAAGCTAGTACATGTCCATTGCTATTTATACATATTTTTTCTATTAAATCTGCTGTTTGATTTATAAATTCATCATTTAAAGCATTATACTTAGGAAATTTATCCATAGCTAATATTTTAGTTTTACTTTCATAATCATATATAGATTCTATTGTTCTATCCATAGTTTTATGTTTATTTAAACCTAATATGTTTTTAAAATTATTCATATTATTATTTATATTTAAGGTTGCAGATAAAAATATAACAGTGTTTACCGTACTTAAAAACATACTTTCAAACATTTCAGCTATATCAATAGGAATAACTCTTACATTAAAATACTTATATTCATAATTTATATCTATTATTCTACAATAATTATCTAAATCTTCTTCTATGAAGTTTTCAATAGTAGTTATTGTGCTATCTATATCTGTTGATTTAGCTTTTATTGTATTAAATAAATAAGTATCATCTTCTCCTTCTTTTTCACATTGATCTATTATATAATTTAAATTTTTTAGTATTTTTTTTAAATTAATAATTATATTTTTAAGTTCCTGTCTTATAAAACTTTTTATATCTAATTTATTTTTTAACTCAATATATTTAAGTGGTGCTTTTTGTCTATTTATTTCCCAAGAATGATCATATAAGTCATTTTTAAGAGTTTTACTACATTCATACAATATATTATTTATACTTTTTTTAACAAAAAATATTTTTTCTTGAAGTTTTTTTCTTATGTTTATATCTAACTGCAATTTTCCTGAAACACTTATATAAAACTTATCCATTGTACTAATATTTTTATAGTTTATATCATCGTGAGGATATAATTCATCTACGAGTTTTTCTAATTGTATACTATTAGATTCTAATGTAAAAAAATCATAACTTTTTTCCATTAAATTATGACCTTCATCTATTATTAAGTATTCTAGCTGTTTTTGTTCTTTATATGGCCACTTAGCAAGCAAGGAATGATTGATAACTGTTATATGTTCTTTTGGAAGTTCTTTTATACGATTTTTATAAAAACACTTTTCTATACACTTTTCTGGATAACATATATCAGATTCACATCTTAAATCAATTATCAAATCATTTATATCTTTAAATACTTCTTTTACATTTTTAGGTATTTCTTCTATATCTCCGTACTCACCACTTTGTATAAGTCTTTCAATATATATAAACTGTAATAGCTCATTTTTAGTTTTAAATATTTTATCTTTTTTATATTCATATAACCTTTTATTACATAAATAATTATTTTTACCTTTCATACAACCATAGTTTATTTTATCATATAAATTTAAAGATTTTAAAACTGTTGGTATATCTTTATTTATAAGTTGCATCTGAAGATTTTTAGTATCTGTTGATATTACTATTTTTTTATCATTATAAAAAGATTCCATGATAGCAGGTATTAAGTATCCAACGCTTTTTCCAATTCCTGTTGGAGCTTCTATACATCCTATTTTAGGTGAGTTATTTTCACCTTGAAATACCTCTTTTATAAACTTTGTAAATTCATATTGTTTCGGTCTAAATATATAACTAAAGTTATTAGATGATGTCCATAATTCACTTATTTTTAATAAATTTTCATATGAATTTTTATAATTTGATAAATTAAAATTATGTTTGTTAGAATTATTGCTATATTTAATTTCATAATTTACATATTCTCCATATTCCTTTTCATTATCTATTTCTTTTAAATACTTACTCCATTCCCATTTAGGTAAGTTTGCAGTTTGAAAGTATTGATCTAAATTAAAATATAATTTGTCTAATCTTGATTCTTCATTTTTAAATAACCTTAAAAGTAATGAATTTATTATATTAATGTTTAATATACAATCATATAATGCCCTATTTTGTTTGACCTTGTTTAACTTAGTTATATTTTCTAAAAGATAGTTTATACTATAATCTTTATGATATGGCTCTAAAATCATGGCTAATTGCATAGAGTCTAATAATTCATTTTTATAATTATTGCCTGTGAATATATATTTTTCCATAAAAATTTTTTGAAAATTCAAATCATAAAAAATTATAGGGTAATCTTCTATAAATTCTATCAATTTATTTTTTATTTGATATATAGTTGGCGATTTATCTAACTCTTCCATTTTTAAGTTTTTGCACATACCAAATACACTAGCAGAAACTTCTTCAAATGGCTTTATTAAAGTACTAAATTTTGATATTTTACCATCAGTTACTTTTATAGCTGCTATTTCTATTATTTCAGAGGAATTGGGATTAAATCCAGTTGTTATTAAATTTAAATAAATTACATCTTTTAATATGCTTTTCATTTACATCCTCCTGTTTTTTAGTAAACTAATTATATCACTTTAAATAGTTTACTAAAAGTATCCTAAATTTTAAACTAAAAAAATCCACTTTTAACTATCTTGAATTCAAAACAGTTGAAAATGGATTTTTAACTATTATAAATTAATATATACTTAGTGCATCATACCTATCATAGCACCTATTATATATGGTATTAACCAAATACACCATACAAATATACTGAATTTATGAAATACTTTTTGTTTTTCTTTGTCATCTTTATAAAGTACCCATGTAGCCCATACAGCATGAAATAACATAAGTAAAATAGCAATTGTTCCTGTTATACCATGTATTGTTTGAGCAGTTGATGAAATAGCTATAGTTCCTGATTTAGCTATTTGTCTCATAAGAAAAGTTCCTGTTGTATCACATATTAAACCTAAATAAAATATTATTACATGATTTTTCTTTAATACTTTAGCCTTTCTTTCACTAAATACACCTACTGTATAAAATACTAAAGCTAGTGTTATAGCAGTTATAGCTAATACTAATTTTAAACTCATGTTGTCTCCTCCTTTTAGTTTGTACGCAAACTATTTTTATTTAATCATTATATACCCACTTCAATAAATTGTGAAACAATTATTTTATTTTTTCTTTTATTAATATTAAAGACTTAACAATATCTTCTTTTTCTTCTTCAGTTAAATTATCAAATAAATTTTCAAAGGCTGATTCTATTTTTAGTCTAAAATCTTTTGCAAACTTTAATCCTTTTTCTGAAAATTCTATATATGTATTTCTCTTATCAGATTCATATTTAATTTTTTTTATATATCCTGCTTGTTCAAGCCTATTTACAATCCCTGATACCGTTCCTTTTGATAAATACATTTCCTTGCATAATTGGCTTATATTAATTTTTTTATTGTGTGCAACAAACTTTAACACTATTATTTGTTGATGTGTAAGTCCACTTCCTAATAAACTTGATTCTATTTTATTAATAGATTTTGAATGTATCTCTCTTATTAACATTAATATTTTAAATGAATCTATCATAACTGCCTCCATATTTATTTTTCTTATAAATTATATTAAATACCTTTAGCTATATATTGTAAATAATGTTATAATAAGTTATTAAAAATAAGTAGAGGATTTTAAATATGGAAAATTACATTAAGACTCAAAAAACTTTAACTGACAAAAAAAGATTTACTTTAACTCCAAATTTATCTTCACCGTTTATTTCTCCTGATACTATAATACATATTGGTGAAATAGCAAAAAAATATGGTGGAGTTTTAAAATTAGGATCCAATCAAAAAATTTCAATTATTAATTTGAAAGAAGATTGTTTAAAAGAAATCTCAAAAGAACTACAACTTGATTTAGTTCCTAAGAGTAAATCTTTATTAACTAATATAACATTATGTACTTCTAACTTTTGTAGAATGTCTAAATATCCAACTATAGGTATCTATATGAAATTAGTAAAAAAATTTTATAAAATGGAGCTACCTGCAAAAACTAAAATAGGTATATCTAGTTGTAAAAATTCATGTAATAGTGCTTATACTAAAGATATTGGTATAGTAGTAGATAAAGATGGTAAATTTTTTATAACTATGGGTGGACGTGCTGGTACTAACCCTAAAGCAGGATATACTATTGCTTCTGGATTAAATGAAAATCAAACAATCTTAATACTTAAAACTGCTATTACATATTATAAAACTAATGCTAATAACAAAGAAAAGTTAAGAGATTTTATAGATAGAATAGGTTTAGATTCATTTATAGAAACTTGTGTTAGATAATAAAAATACTGTATTAATTCTAATTTTTATAATTAGAATTTGTATACAGTATTTTTTTTAAAATTTTATCTACTTTAAAGAGTTTCTTCTAATAATATCTAATTCTTCTTCTGTAAAAATCTTGTTTGAAAAAAGCATTAAATATTCTTCGCTAACACTAGAATCAAATACTATTAAATCATCAGTATTTATGCTTATATTTATCCCTTTATCAAATAATTTTTTTATAGGATGATTTTTTATATCATCTATAGCTTTTAAGTATATATTACTAGTTGGACATATATTAAGTCTTATATTTCTATCTTTTATCATATCTAATACATAGTCATCTTCAATTGCTCTAAATCCATGTTGAAGTTCATCTAAATTTAAAGTATTTATAGCATCTTTAACATTACTAGATCCTAAAAATTCACCTGCATGAGCTTTTAACTTAAGGCCCTTGCTTTTTCCATATTCATAATACTTTTTATATCTTTCAAATCCAATTAGTTCTTCATCTCCATATAAATCCATTGACTTAAATATATTACTATCTATAAGTGCTGGTATTATATTTTCTAAATTTTCATCAGTTATACTCTTTGCTATTCCTATTTCAGGTCTAAAATCTATATTTTCTTTATATTTTTCAACTATATTTTTTATACTACTAAAAAATTCTTTACTATCTTCAAATCTAAGTACATCATGACAATCTATACTAGCTTCTAACAAACTTACTCCATCTTCAATAGCGTTTTTTACTGTTTCTTCTATCGTCCATAAAAAATCATCTTTAGTTTTTATATGATTTATATACTCATTAAATATAAAGTCATCTAATCCTTTTATTCCATACATATCTTTAGATGGACTTTTTATTTTCCCATTAGTATATTTATATATATTTTTAAATCTCATTCCTAATCCACCATGATTATGTAGTTCACCTTTAGGTATAGTCTTTAATCCATCTATATCTTTATTCATTAGGTATTCTTTAAATTTTTTGCTGTTTTCCATTTATATCTTCCTCTCATTTACATATATTTTTTCATTATACCATACAATATTTCTCTAGTAAAAAACATGTTGATATTAATAAAAAATATAAAAAACTTAGTGGTACAAATTCTCGCAAATTTTAATATTATAAAATATGCTAGTTAAATCATAGGGGGTGGCATCATGCAACCAATAGTAGATGTAAAAAATCTTACCAAAAATTTCTACAATAAAGAGGGTGAGGTAGAAGTCTTAAAAAACATTAATTTTTCTTTAAATGAGGGTGAAATATTGACAATACTTGGACCATCTGGAAGTGGTAAGTCTACTATTTTAAACATACTTACAAAACTATTAGAACCTACTTCAGGTGAAGTAAATATAAAAGGAAACATTGGATATATGTTTCAAAGGGACCATTTACTAGAATGGAGAAATATTATGGATAATATAACTATAGGCCTTGAAATTCAACATCAAAAAACACCTCAAGCTATATCTAAAATTGAAAATTTATTAAAAACTTATGGTCTATGGGATTTTAGAAATATGTATCCAAAGGAGCTTTCTGGAGGAATGAGACAACGTGTTGCATTAATTCGTACTTTGGCTGTAAATCCAGACATATTACTTCTTGATGAACCTTTCTCTGCACTTGATTATCAGACAAGAATTTTAGTTAGTGATGATATATATAAAATAATTAAAAATGAAAATAAATCAACTATTTTAGTTACACATGATATATCAGAAGCTATTTCAATGTCAGATAAAATTGCCGTACTTTCAAAACGCCCTGCAACTGTTAAAAATATATATGACATAAATTTAAAAATAACAGAAAAAAGAACTCCTATAGTTTCTCGTAGTGCTGAGAATTTTAAGGACTACTTTAACATCTTATGGAAGGAGATTGATTCAAGTGAAACAAAATAACATCTCCAAAAGCCACAGCGAATATTTAAATTCCATAAAAAAAGAAAAACAACTAATTTTCTTATCTCAATTACTGTTACTAGCAGGGTTTATAGCTATATGGGAAATTCTTGCTAGATTAAATATAATAGATGTATTTTTATTTAGTAAGCCAAGCGATATATATAACTTATTTATTAAATATATTCAAAATGGAGAACTATTTAAACACGTACTAATATCTAGTTATGAAACTATAGTAGGTTTAATAATAGGTACAGTACTTGGAATACTAGTAGCCATTTTACTTTGGTGGTCAGAAAGACTTTCTAAAGTATTAGACCCATTTTTAGTAGTATTAAATGCACTTCCTAAAACTGCATTAGCTCCTATCTTAATAGTATGGGCTGGAGCTGGAGTAAATGGCATTATAGTTATAGCTATTACTATATCTGTGGTTGTAACTATATTATCTGCATATAACTACTTTATAAGCGTAGATGAGGAAAAAGTTAAAATGCTTAGAAGCTTCGGCGCTACAAAATTTCAAATACTAACTAAATTAATATTTCCTTCAAATATAGGTAATTTAATAAATCTTACTAAAATAAACATAGGTATGGCTTGGGTTGGAGTTATAGTAGGAGAGTTTTTAGTATCTAGATATGGACTTGGATACTTGATAGTTTATGGTGGTCAAGTATTTAAATTAGATTTAGTGATGATGGGAGTAATAGTTTTAGCTTTATGTGCTCTAGTTATGTATCAAATATTAAATATAATCGAAAAAATTTATAGAATCAGAAGATAATATTTAATATCTATTTGCTTTAATATTCATAATATAACTGAGTTCTTTATTTATTTTCTTTAGTTTGACACTAAATATTATTAATAAATTTGAGCTCAGTTATATTATTTTTAATTTTATAATCTACAAAAAAGTTTATTATATATTACAATACCCTACTATCTCATAGTCATTTGGTATTTTATAATCTTTATTTACATTTCCAAGAGTCCATTTTAAGTCAAACATAGTAGTGTCAATTATTACTCCAAAATATAACATAACTATACCAACATCAATTTTGCCTTCATATTCATTTGCAAACTCATCTTTTCTAACTGCAAGAATTACCATCCCTCCATCAATTATAAATCTCCATGGTTGTCTATTTAATGTAGAAGGTGCCATTCTAGCAAAACTAAATGCATCTAACAATCCTCTTTCCTCTAATATTTCTATACTTGCATCTTTTCCCCATTCATCAAGATATACTATTTTATCTACACCTAATCTATATGAATCTGTATTAGATGATTTAGATTTTACAGCTTCTCCATAACCTAAAGCTATAATTGCTGTAACATCTTTATCCGATACAATTTCAAGTTTTTCTTTTATACAATTACTGTCTTCAAATGTAACCCAACATGAGTCTATTCCTAAATCTCTAGCTTTTAATATTAAATTTTCACCTATGTATCCTGAGTTTTCTATATAACCTCTATTTACTTCTGATAAAATAATAATATAATTTGGCGCTTCTATCATATGTCCATTATATCCTGCTATTTTTTTAAGTTTTTGATATACTTTATCTTTACTAAATACTTTAATATCAATCTTTATTTCTGGTAAAAGCTTCTTAGAATTGTGTATATATTCTTTCATTATTTTAAAATCAGATTCTTTTATTTCTTGGTTTTTAAATTCCCTTACAGATCTTTTATTTGATATAAGATATTTATAATTCATAATATCACCCCTTAATAAAATATACTTACCTTTATCTTATAAGTTTTATACCCATAAAAAATGTAAGTAAACATTTTCATAACATTTATCTTATTTCTTAAATTCTAGTTAATATTTAAATTGTAATACTTATATCACCAATTAACTAAAATTTTAATATTATGTAGTATCTTTAAATTTTAAGGGGTGGTTTTAATGTTTAAAAAATTAACAGCTTTTATATCCTTAGTTACTGGCCTCTCTTTAGCTATGGTTGGATGTACTAGCAGTACTACATCAAATAATAAGTCTAAAGAATTGACTAAACTAACAGTTGCAGAAGTAACCCATTCAATATTTTATGCTCCACAATATGCAGCTATAACTCAAGGTTTTTTTGAAGATGAAGGAATAGAAATAGACCTTATAAATACTCAAGGAGCTGATAAAACTATGGCAGCTCTACTTTCTGGTGAAGCTGATATAGGCCTTATGGGCCCTGAAGCTTCTATTTATGTATACAATAAAGGTAATTCTAATTATGCTGTAAATTTTGCTCAATTAACTCAAAAAGATGGAAGTTTTTTAGTTGCTCGTGAAGGTAGTGATAAATTCTCTTTTGAAGATTTAAAAGGTAAAGAAATCTTAGGCGGTAGAAAAGGTGGAGTTCCTGAAATGACATTGGAATATGTTCTAAAGAAAAATGGTTTAGTTTTAGGTACTAACGCTAAAAACGGAGAAGTAAACGTAAGAACTGATGTACAATTTAATGTTTTAAGTGGCGCTTTCGCTGGAGGTGAAGGAGACTATGTTGCATTGTTTGAACCTACAGCACTAGAACTTGAAAAACAAGGTAAAGGAAGTGTTGTAGCTTCTATAGGTGAAGAATCTGGGCTTATACCTTATACTGCTTATTCTGCACCAGTAGATTATATAAAAGATAACAAAGATTTAATACAAAGATTTACAAATGCAGTATATAAAGGTCAACTTTGGATTCAAAATAATTCTTCTCAAGATATAGCTAATGCTATAAAGCCATTTTTTACAGACTTTAATGAAGATGATTTAGTAGCAGTAATTGAAAGATATAAATCTATAGATGCTTGGTCTCATACTCCATTGCTTGAAGAAAGTAGTTTAAATCTTTTAATGGATGTTATGGAAGAAGCTAAGGAACTTGATAAAAGAGCTCCTTATAATAAGATAGTAAATACTGATTTTGCTAATGAAAGTATAAAATCTTTAAAATAAATTAATTTTTAGTAACATATTTAGTATTTAATTAATATAATTTAGTATATACTAATAATATAGTATATATTGGATTCGACCTTACTATAATAATTACTACTCCGATTTATTATATGGCGGATACCTTTAAAGGAAAAAGATTATCTATTTTAGATAAACTTTTTCCTTTTTTAATTTATTTTAAGTATAAATTTATTATAATATTAAAAAAGGGGGAAATTATTATGAAAAGGATAGATGAAAGGGATATTATATTTTCAAGAGTTAATTATAAAAAAGGCACATCATCATATGAAGATTACTATAATAAAAATCCAGATAAAAAGCTAATCGACGATAGTATAAGATCTAGACCAAACCTTTGTAGTGAAGGCTCTATGACATATAATGAAATTAATTCACCTATGGCATCTTCGGCATTTGAATTTTTATCTGATATTAAACATCTTTGTGAAGGAGAAATTAATAAAACTAAAATAAATGTTGATAAAAATATAATAACTAAAAGGATAAAAGGTTTTGCTCATCATTATGGTGCCAATTTAGTAGGTATTACAAAACTTAAGGATTATCATTTTTATACTAATAGAGGTAGACATGAGGAAAATTATGGAGAAGAAATCAATCCAAATCATAAATATGCTATAGCATTTGCAGTTCCTATGAATAAAGACATGATAAATAGAGGGCCTATGCTTTCTGAAGTTATTGAAACTAGTAAAGCTTATGTAGATGCTTCTATTATAGGTATGATACTTAGCTACTACATAAGGAGTTTAGGATATGACGCTAGAAATCATATGGATTCTAATTATCTTTTAATGCCTGTTTTAATTGCTAAAGATGCAGGACTTGGGAGTATTGGAAGAAATACAATACTTACTACTAAAGATTATGGATCGTGTATTAGATTAGGCGTTGTAACTACTACTTTAGACCTTAAAGAGGACAATCCTATAGACTTTGGTTTAGATGATTTTTGTAGTGTATGTAAAAAATGTGCTTATAATTGCCCTTCTATGTCTTTATCTAAAGATATAGAAAAAAAATCTAATGGAAACTATAATTGGACTATAGATTCAGAATCTTGTTATATAAAATGGAGATATTTAGGTACAGATTGTGGAATATGTATAGCAGTTTGTCCCTTTTCTCAACAATTAGATTCTATAAAGAATGTAGACACTTTTAAAAATAATCTACCTTTAATAACTGAAGTTCTTAAAGAATATAATAAAAAATTTGGCAAACGCCCATTTATACCAGGTAATCCTTCTTGGATGAGATAAGCTTAGCCGTCTAAATAATATATTCAAATATTATTTGACGGCTATATAAATTAATTCTTTTATATCTTCACCACTTTGCAAAATGATTTTCACACCACCCTATTGTATTTTTAAAATCTACTTTTTTATTTTTATGCTTTATGTGTCCATTAATATACCCTATAATTTGTTTTAATTTAGATTTAAAAATTATAATATTGTTAACTTTTGTATGATTTAATATGGGTTTAAATTCTAAATTAACTTCATCACTTTTTAAAGATTTTATATTTATAACTTGATTTTCTTTATTATAATAAAATTTAACATCACTCTTTAATTTATAAATTCTATCATTTATTTTTATAGAATTTTCATTTAATCCTGTTCCATCTGTATACTTAGCTCCTAAATTTACAGATATATAGTCATTATTATCATCTACAAATCCACTAATTAGCCAGTCCCATTCGCACGTTCGCTTCCAAATTCCTCTTCCATAATCTATAAAGCAAGTAGATTTATTTAAGTCATACATATTACTACCTATTCTCAATATTCCATGAGTCTTTAGATTCATATGTTTTGATGTATAATGAAAATAATTATAATCCCATGGAATAAGTACATTTAGTGATTCATAATCTAAATATATACTAGCTGTAATATCTATATTATCCCATTTAAAATCTATACTTAAATTATTGGAGTTTCTTAAAACATTTATAAATTTATGTTTACCTTTATAATATGCATATGAATTAATTCTATCATCTATCATAATAGATTTATTAAATAGATATCTACAAATTATATTTACTCTTTTTTTCCCATTTATTTCATAAAAATCTGAATATATTATAGCTGCATAACCTACATCAACTATAGCAAAGTTAAATATAAATTCATTATTCATCCACATATAGTGATTCCAAGATTTCTTTTTAAAAAAACTTGTATTTATTGTACAATCTTTAAATGGTATGTTGTTCCATCCTACAGCATACCCATTTACAAATCCTTTATTATTACATATAGCCCTGCTATCTTTTACTTGATCCACAAAATTCCCCCTTTATATAAATATAATTATTAAATTAATATATTATTAATTTATATAATTTGTTACAAATTTTTAAATAAAAAAAGACCTATTATAGGTCTTAATAAACTATGCATCTTTATACATATATAAGGCTTCAATTCTAGTAGCATATACATCTTTTTTATCACAGCCAATATATTTTGCATACTTTTCTATTTTTTCCTTTTCTAAATCAACTTCATAACTTAAATTTTGTCCTATATCATTTACATACTTATCCATTAAAGATTCTTTATATCTTTTAAGATCAT
Organism: Paeniclostridium hominis; assembly: GCF_014306135.1. Lineage (NCBI taxonomy): Bacteria > Bacillati > Bacillota > Clostridia > Peptostreptococcales > Peptostreptococcaceae > Paeniclostridium > Paeniclostridium hominis. The sequence goes on along the minus strand of NZ_JACRWD010000001.1, from coordinate 736,839 downwards.
ATCCTAAGAAATTCGCTAATCTATCTATTTCTTTATTAAAATCTCCATCTTCTTTTATAAAAAATTCATATATATCCTGTCTATATGGGTTTAAAGTTATTATTTGGTTTATAACATAGCACTCATTAGTTTTATCTATAAATCCATCTTTATAATTATTAAAAAGTGCATTTGCTTTAACTACATTTTCTTCTTTTATATAACTTGAAACGATATCTACTCCATTATCTAAAAGAGCATCTACTACTGCATAGTGAATATTAAAGCAATTTTTATAAATACAATCTGCTAATTCTATTATTCTCTTTTTATTTTCAATAGATTTTTGAGCTAAACTAATTTTTTTATTTTTATTTTGATATGAATAGTCTTTTGATAGATTTTTAAATACCTCAGAGTAATTTAAATATTTTAGGCAATAATTTTGTGTGAAAAGATGTACATCAATTGTTATAATCCCGTAATTTACTACTATCTCAACACCTTTTTTTATACAATTTCTTATATATTCCTTTCCTAAATTAAGTCCTATTTCATTTATATCTTTTGATATGTAGTTTTTTGAAAATTCTTTTTTAAATTGATTTTTATATATGTCTGCTTGAGTTAAAAATTCCTTTCTAATATTATTGTACCTTACATTTTCCTCAGGAAATCTTATTATAGCTCCATTTATATCAAATTCTTCAACCAAAGAGACCCCTCCTATTTTATATCATTAAAACTAAGATTATATATACTTTGATAAACTATACTATTTTTCCTTCTTAATATTTAAACTTATGCTATTTTTTTATAAATTTTAAACATTTTTTCATTTGCACAGCATACTATAATTATCAACTTTAGACTTTTTATTGATATTTATAAAATAAAGTACTTAATAAATAAAAGAATAAAAAAAGGATGTGCTTAATATCTAGATATCAGCACATCCTTTTTTTATTTAATTATTTTACAGCTTCTAATGCTTTTTCATAATTAGGCTCATTAGTTATTTCGTCTAAGTATTCTACATATATAACCTTATTATTCTCATCTACAACTATAACAGCTCTTGAAACAAGACCTAATTCTTTTATATATAACCCATAAGCTTTAGAAAATTCTCTATCTTTATAATCCGATGCAGTTACTACATTTTCTATACCTGCATTTCCACACCATCTAGCTTGCGCAAATGGTAAATCCATTGATATAGTGTAAACCTTAACATCATTTAATTTAGATGCTTCTTGATTAAATTTTCTAACTTCCATATCACATACTGGTGTATCTATTGATGGAACTGCAACTAATATTTTTTTCCCTTTTATATCACTAAATTTTATAGGGTTTAAATCATTTCCTACTACAGTAAAATCTGGTGCTAAATCTCCTACTTTAACTTGTGTTCCTTCTAATGTTAATGGTGCTCCTTGAAATGTAACTTTCATATTTATATCCTCCTAAGTATTTTTCAACTTTATTTTTTATCTTTATTTAATATTTTATGCAAAATAAAAAGGGCATAAAATATTATACTATTTTTATACCCATACATAGTTTCACTAAACTTTAATAATTATCTATTACTAACTTATTTTTCAATATAATTAACTATATTTGCATTCTCATCTATAACTCCTTCTATTAAAGAAGTTTTACTAACCATAATAGTAGTAACTCCAGGTCCATGACCTAATGTTACACAATCACTGTGAACTATAATGCCTATACTAACAGCACCTTTTAAATATCCTCTTCCATATGTATTATCACAATCTTCAAGTAATACTATATCTCCAAATCTTAACTTATCAAGACCGAGCCTTTTAATTTCCTCAAAATCAGCTGTCATTATATCATAATCACCAGTATATGCATTACTTGATCCTATACCTGAACCCATTAAATATGGTGGTATTTTAGCAACAACTGGAACTTGTATCTTACCATTTTTTTCATATATACCTATTTTCTCAAATAAATTAGGATCTATACTCATTACATGTATATCATCATATCCCTCTAATTTTAACCCTTGTCCATATGCCTTTATCATTATCTTATCATCTATAGCTAAATTTTCTATTGTTTCATCATCAAAATGAACAAGTACATGTTCTATACCCCCATGCATTCCTGTAACATATCCCTTAGCACCTTTAGCATCTCCACTAACAACTTTTGCTTCATTTCCTATACATGAAAAAGTCATCAACGCATTACTCTCTCTATTATCCTCATTTCTTATAGATACCCCTGGTTCTATATGATCTCCAGCTAATCCATATACACAATCTCCTACTTTAACATTATATGATATCCCACCTGTTGATGGAAGTATAACTGGCTTTCCCTCGTGAGTTACTTTATAACTTGATGCTAATGGATGATGTATCTTGCCTTGTACTGACCATTTAACAACCTTATCTTTATTAGTTTGTATCATGTAAAATCCCCCTTATGTTTTTCGTAATCAATATTTTTATTATATAAATTAAAGACCGTCTAATAATATATTATTAAACGGTCTTTAATTTATGCTAATTATTATGTTTAGTTTCAATTTTAGAGTTTATTTTTCTTCCTACTAAAAAAGAAGTTAATACTAATAATGACACAAATATAATTTTCATAGGACTATGGATAAATCCTATTAAATCATTTCCAATATAACTAGCAACTAAAAACATTACTATTCTTCCACTTGTCATTGCAGGTACAAAACTTGTAGCATCTTTACCTGATATACCACAAGCTATAGTGACTAAACATCCTGGTATAAATGGGCAAGAATAAGCAATAAACAAAGTAGCAAATCCTTGTTCTTTTACCCATTTTATAACTTTATCAGTTTTATTATTTTCTATCTTTTTAAACAGTTTAAAATGTCCGCACTTATTTGATAATAAGAAAAGCAGATAAGTTCCTCCGCAAGATCCTATAGTAGATGCTAAAAGCCCAAATCCCCATCCTAACATCATGCTATTTGCAACAACAATCCCCATAAGAGGAAGAGCTGGTATAAAGCTTTCTAGAAAACTTGCAAAAGTGCCTATTATAAATACTAATATGTAATTGTCTCTAGCTAATGTAAATAATGCTTCTATATGTTCCATACCACAATCTCCTTAAGTTGTAAGCAAATTTTAAATTTTACTTAAGTTAAGTTATAAGTTAATATCATTTTACTCCTAATACTTTTTTATATCAATATATATTACATAATTGTAATGTAACTATACTAATTAAATTTATTTAATATGTTTAAGCTTATTTGCTTTTTTAAATATACTTGAATAAAGTTATTATAATGAATATGATATAAATTTTATTTTAAGTCAATCACATAATTAAACCAAACTATATTTTAAGTATCTAGAATAAAAATAAGTTACATCTAAAATAGATAAATAAAAAGTGACAACTCAATTGAGTTGTCACTTTTTATTTACTATATCATAAATATATATTTCACTTTCATTATAATTAGTTCCTGGTATAAAATATGCTAATTTATTTTTATCATTCATGTCTACATATGGAATTCCTCTAATCATAGGTATACTTCCTAATTTGTAAAAATCTATAGAACCATTATAAAAATTTATATCATAAATATCTATAGTACTCTCATTATTTCCAGTATAATAAACTGTTATTAACTTACGTTTATCTTTACTTAAGTACATTTCATCTAGATGTATACCACTAATTGTTTTTTTAGTATTATCTTTTAAATTATATAAAAGCAAACTCTTATCTGATGAATTAATAGTCTCAACTATTAAATGTTCATCATCGATAACCTCAAAATCATATATAAATTTTATGGATTTTATCTTTTTAATTAGCTTACTATTTAAATCATATATACATATTTCATCTTTAGGTATGCTTAATGTATATAATTTTGTTCCATCTTGTGAAAAAGCAATTTTATCTATATATCCATAATTTTTCAAATCAAATTTTTTAGTAATTTTTTGTTCATCTATGTTATATAAAAATAATTTATCTTTTTTATATCCATAAAAACCACTACTATCTGGCATCCATCCTAATAAATTAAAATAATAATCTAAAGTTACTCTACTACCATCTTCTATGTTATATATAACACTATTTAATTTATCTGGTTTTTTACTATCAACAGTATCATAAACTATTATTTCCCTCGAAGGTGATATACTTCCACTATTATACATAGCAAAACCATTACCATTTAAAGTATATAAATTTGTAATACTTTTATCAGCTATATCTATATTATATACATTGATACCTCTTTTATCATTTGATATATGATCACTTATTGCTACTAAATTATCTCCATCAAACTTCATATCTAAAATATAATCTTTTACAGGTATTACAGATTTTAATTTTATAGTTTCATTTTTATTTATATCTTTACTTTTTTTGTAATTATACGTTTCTATATCTAAGTTTACATTTTTAGTGTATTCTTTGTTTGAGTATACACTCATATATATAATAAGCGAAAGAATTCCTACAATAAAAAGTAAAAGTGTTATATTCTTTATATCTTGCTTTACATTTTTTAGCATTACATATATCTCCTTAACTTATTGTAGGAAGTTTTATAGAAACTTTAGTTCCTTTATTAACTTCACTTTTTATATCTATCTTGCCATTGTAACTATCTACTATAGATTTTACAATAGCAAGACCTAAACCAGTGCTACCTAATTCTCTTGATTCACTTTTAGATACTCTATAAAAAGGTGATAATATATTGGCTATTTCATTTTCTTCAATTCCCTCACCACTATCTGTGACAGAAATATCAACATACTTACTATTTACATGAGCCCTAACATATATAGTAGAGTTTACCTGTCCATACTTTATAGAATTATCTATTAAATTTATTATAATTTCTTTTATTTTATCTTCATTTGCTATTATTTTTATCTTTTCTTCTACATCTACATCTATACTCATATTATACTTTTTGGCTTTGTGAGTCATATCTTCGCACATATTTATAATAATATTAGATAAATTTAATTTTTTTAGTTCATAATCAAAATCCTTATTAGTATTTTTTGATATATCTAATAATTGAACTATCATTCTATTTAATCTATTAGATTCTGATATTATTCTATTTATACCTTTATTAAAAAATTCTTCATCACTAAATTGATTATCTTTTATTATTTCACTATATCCAATTATGGTAGTCATAGGAGTTTTTAATTCATGTGTAACATTATCAAAAAATTTCTTTTGCTTTTCTGATAATTCACGTAAATTATCTCTATCATTTTCTATAGTTTTTATCTGCATCTTTATAGTTTCTACCATATTATTAAAATCCGAAGCAAGTATTCCTAATTCATCTTCAGACTTTATATTTATATCAACATCAAAATTTCCATTTGTAATTTCTTTAGTTTTATTTGCTAATTTTTTTATAGGCATAGTTATTTGCTTTGATATTATATATGCAATAATGATGCTTACAGCAAATATAATTATAGAAAATACTAATATTTTTCTAACAAATGATTTAGTTTGTTCAAAAAATGGAGTATAATCACTTACAAATCTTATCATACCTATAAACTTATCATCTTTTAAAATAGGGTAAGAAACATAAACTAACGCTTTATCGTCTTTATACTCTATAGTGTATGATAGTTCTCCATTTCTAGCATTATTTACATCTTTAGTTAATTTAGGAATTTTATGTTTTCCTGCTTTTGGATATACCAATCGGCATCTATTATTATATATATATACAGTTTTATCCAATCTATAAGTTAAATCCCTAGATATATCATTGCTTTCTGCAACAAAAGCAACTTTATTAAATTCCATCTTATTTAACTTAAAATATTGATCTAAATATAAATTTATACTTTTTGTAGTTTCTTTTATTTCATTGTCTATTAAATATTCTACTATTTTATTAAGCGAAGAATTACTATACATTACTATAGAAAATATAACAAAGAATATTATAACCAAGAAAAACATCATAATTTTGTTAGTTATGGATTTATTCATATTTATATTTTATTACTAGACAATTTATAGCCTGTTCCTATTACTGTTTCTATACAATTATACTTTCCAAGCTTTTTTCTAAGCCTTTGAATATGTGTATCTACCGTCCTACTTTCACATTCAAAACTTATTCCCCATATATTATCAAGTAATTGGGCTCTTGTTAGTACTGTGTTTATGTTATCAACAAAATATAAAAGGAGTTCATATTCTTTACTAGTTAAATGTATAATTTCATTATCTACTCTTACTTTCATTTCTTTTTTATTCACTTCTAAACCATTATCTAACTTTACTATCTCTATATCAGTTTTAATATTATCCGATAATAAATTTATTCTTCTAAATATAGATTTAACTCTTGCTATTACTTCCCTTATGTTAAAGGGCTTTGTTATATAATCATCTGCTCCTAATTCTAAACCTAAAACTTTGTCTATAGTATCTGATTTTGCAGTTAGCATTATTATAGGTATAGAATACATAGTTGTAATATCTTTGCATATATCAAGTCCATTCATATCAGGTAGCATTAAATCTAGTATTATTAAGTTAGGTTTAAAACTTGAAATTAATTCAAGTGCTTTTTTACCTGTATCTGCAATTTTAGTTTCATACCCTTCTTTTTTTAAAGAATATGAAAGTATATCTGATATATTTTCTTCATCTTCAACTATTAATATTCTTTTCACTTTTATATCCTTCTTTCATTTATAAAGAATCTACACTAATTCCTTCTATAAATATTTGATGCCATAAACAGAATACAAATATTGTCCAAACTTTTCTTGAGTTATCTTTATCTCCTCTTATATGTTCATCTAGTAAATTTATAGCATATTCCTTGTTTATAATATCATCTGTTTTTGATGTATTTATAACATTTCTTACATATTTTCCTAAGTCATCTTTTAACCATACTCTTATAGGTGTAGGGAATCCTAATTTTTTCTTTTCTACCATATGAGGTGGTACAATATCTTTAAAAGCTTCTCTTAATAGAACTTTTGTATTTTTACTGCTTATTTTTTGATCTAATCTTAAATTTTTAGCAACTTCAAATACTTCTTTATCTAAAAATGGAACTCTAAGTTCTATAGATGATGCCATTGACATTTTATCTCCTTTTAATAAAATGTCGCCTTCTAACCAAGTGTTTATATCAATATCTTGCATTGTTGTTACATAATCATAGTTTTTCTTTTTGCAATCTGCATATAGTGGTTTTAATAAATTGCTATATGTATTATTTTCATCATAACTATGGATTATATTCTTAACTTCTTTATTTTCAAATATTTTAGCATTTCCTATATATCTTTTCTCTAACGGAGTTGTTGCTCTTAATAAATAGTTTTTACCTCTTAATTCTGGCATTTTTGCAAATATTTTATTTAAAGCACGATTCATTCCAGAAGGTAATCCTAAAAATGGTTTAACACTATTATATTCTTTATATATATTGTATCCTGCGAAAAATTCATCTGCACCTTCTCCAGATAAAACAACAGTTACATGTTTTCTAGCTTCTTTTGATAAGAAATATATACCTACACAAGATGGATCTGCTAATGGATCATCTAAGTTATATATAACTTGAGGTAATGCTTTTATATAATCTTTTTGCGTTACTCTTATTTGTATGTTTTCTATATTTAATGCATCTGCTGTTTTTTTAGCTACTTTTAATTCATTATATCCATCTACTTCAAATCCTACAGAGAAAGATTTTATTTTAGGATTTATTTTAGATGCTAAACTAGCTATTATAGTTGAATCGATACCTCCTGATAAAAATGTACCAACTTCAACATTAGATATCATATGATGCTTTACAGAATCATTTAATATATTGTATACATCTTCTTTTGTAACTTCTCTTTTATTTGTAAAATTAGCTTCAAAGTACTTTTCAAATTTTATTTTATTATTTTCTATAGTAAAGCAAGTACCATTAGGAACTTTTTTTATACTTTCCATCATAGTTTTATAATTTGGAACATATTGGAAAGATAAATAATTTTGTAAACTCTTATTGTCTACACTTTTATCTTTTACTATTGGCATTAATGCTTTATATTCAGAAGAAAATGCTATATAATCTTCATTTTCAGTATAGTATAACGGTTTTATACCAAAATGGTCTCTTGCTCCAAATATAGTGTTTGTAGTCTCATCATATATTACAAATGCAAACATACCTCTTAAGTCTTTAACTGCATTTTTACCATTTTCTATATATGAAGTTAATAAAACCTCAGTATCTGAACCTGTTGAAAATTCATATCCTTTTTTTATAAGATCTTCTCTTAATGACTCGTGATTGTATATTTCCCCATTAAATATTATAGTTCTTTCTTTTTTATTAAATGGCTGATGCCCATGAGCTAAATCTATTATACTTAATCTTTTAAATCCAAATCCTACATTATCTTTTACAAAATACCCCGTATCATCTGGTCCTCTATGATGTATTTTTTGATTCATTTCCTCTAATAAATTTTTATCTACTTTTCCTTTTTTATTGTATATAAATACGTGCCCACACATAAACTATCTCCTTTTGTCGTAAATATCCGTAATTCTACTTTTTTCTCGTTTATACCCTAAATTAATTCTATCATAATTGTGTAACAAAATCGTCACATAAATGTAACAATAATGAAAAAACAAATACTTTCAATAAAAAAACTAGAGAATATTCTCTAGTTTTATTTCTTAATTGTGTTTTATATATAAACTCAATTATTCTGCTATAGTTACGTTAGCAGCTTGAGGTCCTCTTGCTCCTTCAACTATTTCAAAGTTAACTGTTTGACCTTCTTCTAAAGATTTGAATCCTTCTTTTTGTATAGCTGAGAAATGTACGAATACATCATCTCCACCTTCTACAGATATAAATCCAAACCCTTTCTCATTGTTGAACCATTTAACTATTCCATTCATCATTTCGGAATCCTCCTAAAACCTTGTTACTAAATTTAACATTTATTAATGTTAAATTTAGTGTAACACACTTATATCTACATTACAATATTTTTATCTGCTATTTTTTAACAAACTTCTTCACTTTCTTCAAATTGGCTATTATATAAAGATGCATAAAATCCTCCATCTTTTAATAACTCTTCATGACTACCTTGTTCTACTATATCTCCATCTTTCATTACTAATATTAAATCTGCATCTCTTATAGTTGAAAGTCTATGTGCTATTATAAAGCTTGTTCTACCTTCCATAAGATTTTCCATAGCTTTTTGTATAAGAACTTCTGTACGAGTATCAACTGAACTTGTAGCTTCATCAAGTATAAGTATCTTAGGATCTGCTAAAATTGCACGGGCAATAGTTAAAAGTTGCTTTTGACCTTGAGATACATTACTAGCCTCTTCATTTAACTGCATATTGTACCCATCTGGAAGAGTTTTTACAAAGTGATGAACATGTGCAGATTTAGCTGCTTCTATAACTTCCTCATCACTTGCATCAAGTTTTGAATATCTTATATTTTCCATTATACTTCCATTAAATAACCAAGTATCTTGTAACACCATACCAAATAAGCTACGTAAATCACTTCTATTAAAATCTTTTATATTGTTTCCATCTATTAATATATCTCCGTCATTTACATCATAAAAACGCATTAATAGTTTAACTATAGTAGTTTTTCCTGCACCTGTTGGACCTACTATTGCTACTTTTTGCCCTGCTTTAATATTAGTTGTAAAATCATTTATTATAATTTTATCTTCACTATATCCAAATTTCACATTTTCAAAACTTACATCACCTTTAATATTTTCAACACTTACAGGTTTATCAATATTTTGTACTTCTTCTTCCTCATCTAAAAACTCAAATGCTCTTTCCGCAGCTGCTGCCATAGATTGCATAATATTAGCAACTTGAGCAGCTTGTGCTATTGGTTGGTTAAAGCTTCTTACATATTGTATAAAAGATAATATATCTCCAACTTCTATAGTTTTTTTAATTGTAAAATATCCCCCTAATATAGATACTAAAACATATCCTATATTTCCTATAAATGTCATCATCGGCATCATCATACCTGATAAAAATTGTGACTTCCAAGCTGAATTATATAATTGATCATTTAATTGATTAAATTCATTTATTGCTGCATTTTCTCCGTTAAAAGCTTTTACTATATTATGTCCACCATATATCTCTTCTACTTGCCCATTTACATGCCCTAAATATTCTTGTTGAGATTTAAAGTGTTTTTGAGATTTTTTAATAATAAATGAAATTATTATCATTGACATAGGAAGCACTAATAATGACACTATAGTCATTTGCCAACTTATAGATAACATCATTATAAGAACTCCTATTACAGTAGTTACTGATGTTATTATCTGAGTCATCGTTTGATTTAAGTTTTGGCTTAATGTGTCTATATCATTTGTTATTCTAGATAAAACTTCTCCATGAGTTCTTTTATCAAAGTAATTAAGTGGCATACGATTTATTTTTTCTGATATTTCTTTTCTTAATCTATAAGATACTTTTTGTGATATACCAGATGTTATAAATGATTGAACATATGAGAAAAGTGCACTAACTACATAAAGTACTAGTAACCCTGTAAGTACCTTACCTATATAGTTAAAGTTAATTCCGCCATTTCCTTCTCCACTAATTTTTCTTACTATTCCTTCAAATAATTCAGTAGTAGCATTTCCTAAAATCTTAGGCCCTACTATTGAAAACGCAGAACTTCCTATTGCAAATACTATAACTATTAGTATCGATAATCTATAAGGCTTTAGATAATCAAAAAGTTTTTTCATAGTGCCTTTAAAATCTTTTGCTTTTTCTGTTCCTCTCATACCACCCATAGGTCCACCGCTTCGACCTTTTGGCATGCTTTTGCTTTCATTACCCATTTGCAAGTTCCTCCTTTGAAAGTTGTGATAGGGCTATCTCATTGTATACTTCACAAGTTTTAAGAAGCTCTTCATGTTTTCCTATTCCAACAACCTTACCTTGGTCTAAAACTATAATTTGATCTGCATTTAATATAGTACTTATTCTTTGAGCAACAATAAGTACTGTTGAATTTCCTGTTTCTTCTCTTAAAGATTTTCTAAGTGCTGCATCAGTTTTTAAATCTAGTGCAGAGAAACTATCATCAAATATATATATTTCAGGATTTTTAGCTATAGCTCTAGCTATAGAAAGTCTTTGTTTTTGACCTCCTGATACATTTGTTCCGCCTTGGGCTATTTCACTTTCAAAACCTTTAGGCTTAACATTTATAAATTCACTTGCTTGAGCTATTTCAGCTGCTTTTTTAATTTCTTCTTCAGTTGCATCTTTTCTACCATATCTTAAGTTGGAATCTATTGTTCCAGAGAATAAAACTCCTTTTTGAGGAACATATCCTATTTTTTCTCTTAGTTTATGTTGATTTGCATCTTTAACATTTATTCCATCTACTAATATTTCACCTTCTGTTACATCATAAAAACGAGGAATTAAATTTATAAGTGTAGATTTACCTGAACCCGTACTACCTATAAATGCAGTAGTTTTTCCTGGTCTAGCTGTAAATGTTATATTACTTAAAACATCTTCTTCTGCATTTGGGTATCTAAAACTTACGTTTTTAAATTCAACTATACCTTTTTTATTTTCATTAAATTCTTTTGCATCTTTTTTATCTTTTATAGATAAATCAGTATTTATTACCTCATCTATACGATCCATAGAAACAACTGCACGTGGTAACATTACTGATACCATTGATATAAGTAAAAATGCCATTATGATTTGCATAGTATATTGTATAAATGCCATCATATCTCCAACTTGCATATTTCCTGAATCTATACTATGACCACCATTCCAAACAATGACAACAGTAATAACATTCATTATAAGCATCATAGTCGGCATCATCATAGACATTGCTCTATTTACAAATAAATTGGTTTTCATTAAATCAGTATTTGCTTTGTCAAATCTTTTTTCTTCATGTTTTTCTGTGCTAAATGCTCTTATTACTAACATTCCAGTAAGCATCTCACGAGTTACTAAGTTAACTCTATCTACAAGTTTTTGTACAGATTTAAACTTAGGCATAACTAATCCAAATAAAAGCAGTACTACAGATACTATTGCAAGAACTGCTACTCCGATTATCCATGCCATTGATGTATTTGTATTTAATACCTTTATAACTCCACCTATAGCAAGTATCGGTGCATAAAATACTATTCTAAGTAACATTACCATAAGCATTTGTACTTGTTGAATATCATTAGTACTACGAGTTATTAAAGACGCTGTAGAGAATTCATCCATTTCTTTATTTGAAAATGATACAACTTTTTCAAATACTTGCTTTCTTAAATTTCTACCAAGTTTTGCTGCTACTCTAGCCCCTAAATATCCTACTGCAACTGTAGCTACCATACTTATAAGAGCTATTCCTAGCATTATTGCTCCAGTTTTAAATATATAATTTGTCTGTAATTTATTTACATTAATACCAATAGCTTTATATTCAGCTTTTACATATCTAATTGCACTTTGACTTATCATGCTCTCTGGCATTTTATCAACTTTTTCCTCAAATCCTGATTTCATTTGATCTAAAGTTTTAGCAGGCATTGCTTTTAGTACTGATATTATATTTGTGTTAGGATCCACTGGTACTCCTGGTGGCATCATCTTTTTTAATATTTGTTCTTTATTTTGCTCAACACCAGAAAGCATTAACATTGATTTTCCCATTATAGGATCTAATTTATTAATTACTTCCTTATTTTTAGTGTTAAGTTCATAAAGTTTTTCGTTAATTTTACTATCTTTATATTCGCCTTTATTTAGTAATTTATAATTTCTCATTACTTCATTTTTATCTTTTTCGCTCATAAACATAGTAATTTTGTTCATTTCACTTTCTCTTATAACTTTTGGAACTGCATTTTTTATTCCACTTTGTTGTATACCAACATTTACTATATCAGATGTATAATCTGGTAAAGATAGGTCGCATGTGGCCTGAATCGCTAAAAGCACGATAATAAGCAACACTGAGCCTATTGAGTTTCTTAAATGTTTAATTAACTTAATCATTTTGCTCGTTCTCCCTTTTTGATATTAATTAGTTATGTTTTTATAATAATTATATTTTTATAATAATTATAAGTCAATAACTTTTTTAAATTGTATAAAGCATTATTTTAGTTTATAATAATAATATAATTATATATTCAAAGGAGTTTTTTTGTATGAGTAATATAGATTTAACTAAGATATCGGATGACTTATTCACTTTACTAATGCAATTAAATAGCAAAGTTTTTAATCAAGATAAAATGGTTAGATGTTCTCCCCTTCCTCAATCTCATGTAAAGGTTATATTCCATCTTTTTAATAATGGTTCATCTTCTATATCTGATATAGCTTCTAAACTTGAAATTTCAAAACCTAATATGACACCTGTTATAGACAAGCTTTTAAGTGAAGGTTTAGTATACAGAAAAGAAGATCCTAATGATAGAAGAATAGTTAGAATAGATTTAACTCAAAAAGCTCATGATATGGCTGTAGAGCATAAAAAAAGACTTAAAGATATACTTTTATCTAAATTGATGACACTTTCAGATGAAGATTTAGTTTCAATGGAAGATTTAGTTTCTAATCTTGCAAAGATAATATCAAAAATAAAATAAAAAGAGAACTCATATGAGTTCTCTTTTTATTTTATTGAATGTGTTTTAATTATTTCTCTTCCTAAGCTTACTTCGCTAACTTCTTTGTTATTAAATATACTAAGCCTAAACTCTAAACTAAATTCTTCAAATTTGCATCTGTATTTATCTAATTGCCATTGCCCACAAGAATTACTTCCAAGTCCATTTTGTTTATAATCTATATTTAATACTATATAATCTCTTTTTACTAAATCTATAGTGTGCTTAGCATACTCTAAATCATTTGATTCATAATAAGATGCACTAAAGTCAAACTTATCATTAGCTACAGCCATAAGACTTATTCCTCTATCATTTCTTAAACTAACCCATGAACAGTCACTTCTATTTCCATTTTCTTGAGGCTTTACATAATTTGTAAATAACTTATCTATATTACTTTCATATACTCCAAATAAATTAGCTTCTTTACTATCAGGATATGATTCTCCTGGACCTCTTCCTTTATACGTTACGATTTCTAAATCTTTATTTATATTCATTTTTACACCTATTCTAGGTATCATATTAGGTGCATTTTCTATTTTACCACTAGGTATACCACTAACTTTAATTAATATATCTCCACTTCCAAATACTTTATATTCATATTTAGATTTATAATGCCAAGATGAGTTCGTTGTACCATTTATAACATCTACATTAAATGTCAATACATTATTTTTTACACTGTATTTAACATCTCTTACAACTTCATGCATTAAGTGCATAAAATATTTTTCTTTATAATCTTTTAATATATGCATGTCATTGTCTATGGGTGCTCTCCAAAAATTAAGCTTTGGACCTTTCTCAACTATTTTATAATTATCTTTGACAATTTCTATAATATTTCCTTTTACCAGATCAAATACAACTTTAAATTCGTCCCCTTTTGCTATTAATTTATAATTATCTTTAATTATTTCTAAACTTGAATTTGGATATATTTTTAATTTTTCTATTTTTATAGGCAATTCAAATTGAGCTGTTGCTAATTCATAATTAGCCTTTGCCCAATTCAAATCATTTTTTAATACATAAGATATATTTAAATAGTAAGTTGCTCCACTAATTTTCTTAAAATCTAAATTATAAGGTATTTTTATTTGTTTAGATTTTTTTCCTGGAATATCAGGCATACTCAATCTACCACTTTTTATGACTTTATTATCTTCTTTTATATTGTATATTAAATCTAGTGTATTTAAATTTTTAAAATCATATCTATTTATAACTTTAATTATTCCATTTTCTAAATCTATACTAATAGTTTCTACAGGCTCTATTACCTTTTTATATTCTAAAAGCCCTGGTGATATACTTCTATCTGGCATTAAAAGCCCATCTATACAAAAATTTGTGTTGTTTGGATCATCGTTAAAATCTCCACCATATTTATAGTAAATTTCTCCTTTCTCATTTACACTTTGTATACCATGATCAAACCATTCCCATACAAATCCACCTTGTAACTTATCATATTTATAAAATAAATTTTGATATTCTTTTAAATTACCTGGTCCATTTCCCATTGCATGTGCATATTCACATAGTATGTGTGGTTTTTTTATATCATTTATTATCTTGTCCATTAATTTATTATCTTCATGTTCTATCCAAGTGTACATAGTACTATAAACCTCAGATACTGGACCGCATTTATCATCTATTTTAAAATCGCCTTCATAGTGTATTATTCTGGTAGGATCTAGTTCTTTGCACTTTTTTGCCATAGACCTAAAATTACATCCAAAAGATGATTCATTTCCAAGTGACCACATCAATATACAAGGATGATTTTTATCTCTTTTAATCATACGTTCAATTCTACTTACATAAGCTAGCTCCCAATTTTTATCATCACTTATCCAAGAGTAATTATCTGTTAATTCAAAACCATGACACTCTAAGTCAGCTTCATCTATTACATACATTCCATATTCATCACATAATTCATAAAAATACTCAGAATTTGGGTAATGTGATGTTCTTATAGCATTTATATTATGTTGCTTCATTAATATTATATCTTTTTCAATCTCATCTTTAGCTACAACCCTTCCATTTTTAGGGTTGTAATCATGCCTATTAACTCCTTTAAGTTTAATTATAACTCCATTTACAGTAAATACTTCGCCTTTTATCTCTATTTTCCTAAATCCAACTTTTTGAGGTATAACTTGAATTAATTTTTTATTTTTATCATATACACTTATAATTAATGTATATAAATTCGGATCTTCAGCTGTCCATTTCAATGGATTTTTAACGATTTTACTAAAACTTAATTTATTTTTTGTATCTAAAATATCTTTAAAAACAGTATTTTTATTTTTATCTAATAATTCAAATTCTAAATTTTGACTGTCAAACATTCTAAATTTTAGATTTACATTTAATATTGCATCTTCATAACTATCATCTAACTCTGTATTTATAGTTAAATCTTCAATTCCATATAAAGGTTCTGTAAAAATTTCTACATCTCTAAATATTCCACTTAACCACCACATATCTTGATCTTCTAAGTAAGTTCCATCACTCCACTGATAAACTCTTACAGTACATTCATTTTCTCCAAGTCTAATATAATTATTAATATCAAATTCAGACTGTATCCTAGCTCCTTTACTGTATCCTACTTCTTTCCCATTTATCCATACATTATACGCCGAATCTACTCCATTAAATTTAATAATTATTCTTTCATTCATCCAAGATTTATCTATATTAAATTTCCTTTTATATATACCTGTTGGATTTTCAGTCGGAACATATGGAGGGTTTATAGGAAAATTATAACAAAGATCTGAATAATGCATGTTACCATATCCTTGTAGTTGCCAATTACCAGGCACTACAATTTCATCCCATGAATCTGTATTAAAATCTTCTTTATAAAAATCTTTTGGTGAATATTCTGGCGCGCCTAAAAACAAAAATTTCCAATTTCCATTTAAACTTTTAAAATTGTAAGTATATTTTTTATCTCCTATTAAAGCTAACTCCTTTGATGGAAAACTTAAAAAATGAGCCCTTGATTCTAATCTATTAATTCCATCTATATGTATATTCTCCCACAATTTCATTTAAATCCCCCTAACTACTAATAAAATTTATCTATATGTTTATAATATTATTTCTATTTAATTTATATATTAATTTGATATAACCTTCATATAAGTTCATTTTTTTCTAAACTTATATTTTTTGTAAAAAAAAATGTCTATAAGTTTTACTTATAGACACTCTTATTATGTTTTATATATCTATTCTACTGTTATAGCACTTACAGGACATCCTTCTTGTGCTTCTACTGCACTTTCTTCTAATTCAGCTGATATTTCTGTATCTACAGCAACTGCTAATCCATCATCATCCATTTCAAATACTTCTGGGCATATTCCTGCACATGCTCCACATCCGATACATATATTTTTATCTACAAATGCTTTCATCTTTAGTTCCTCCAAAATTTTTAGTCAATTATTTTTAATATATTTATTATTTACCTCAAAATAGTTAGTTTTAAACATAAAATATTTTTAGCATTTCTATACACACTATTTAGATTAATTGACAATAAATTTACATAATATTATAATATTACTTAATTTAAAGGTATTATAAGGAAAGGTAAATTATATGAAGCAATCAAATAATATGAAACAAACTATTTTATTAGCTGCATCTGAACTTATAACTAAAAACGGAATTAAAAATACAAGTCTTGCCGATATATCTAAATTTGTAGGCATAAGCAAAGGTACACTCTATTATTATTACTCTTCAAAAAATGATTTAATATATGATATCGCTGATATGCATTTATCTGTAATAACTAGTTCAGTATTAGACTGTGTTCAAAATATCGAATCTACTCATTCAAAGGAAGACTTAATCAGTTCAATAATGGATAAAATATCTACCATAGGCGGAAGAGGTAGAATACATATGTATATTCTTTGTGAAGCTATAACTTCTAATGAAGATCTTAGACATAGAATACGAAATAATTATATAAAATGGAGAGATACCTTAAAGTCAGAAATAGAAAAAACAAATGCTAAAAATTCAGATTCATTGTCTTTTTTATTAGTCTCTATAGTCGATGGATTAGTAGTTCAAAGCCTTCTTAAAACTGAAAAAATCCCTTTTGAAAATATAGCTTCATTTTTAGTAAATCATTGGTATTAAAAAAACTCTAAATATGTATTTAGGGTTTTTTTGTCTTAATTTCTCGAACAAACTTTTTATTATTTTCATATTATATGTAGTACCTAAAGTACAAATATGTTTTATGGAGGTTAATATGGCTAAAAAAGTTTTTATAGATCCAGGTCATGGTGGCAACGATAATGGAGCTTCTGGAGTTAATAATCTATTAGAAAAAAATATAAACTTAGCTGTTTCAAAAAAAGTGTTCAATTTACTAAAAGTTCAAGGTTTAGATGTTTTATTAAGTAGAGATAATGATTCTACACTTTCACTAGATTCTAGAACTAATGCTGCTAATAAATGGGATGCAGATTGTTATATTGCTATACACTGTAACTCATTTGATGGTAATTCTAAAGGTTTAGAAACATATAGTTACACAACTAAAACTAATGATTTAGCAAGTTATATTCATGATGAAATATTAAAATCTAAGTCCTACACTCAAAATAGAGGAGTTAAAACTGCTAATTTCCATGTTTTAAGAAACAGTAATATGCGTTCTTGCTTAGTAGAACTTGCATTTATCGACAATGAATTAGACGCTAAATTATTAAAAGAAAATCAAAATGAATTTGCAGTCGCAATTGCAAGAGGTATATGTAATTACTTAGGTGTAAAATATGATTCTTCAAATCCTGTTCCCTCAGAGAAATCAAATGTTCCAGTTGAAAACTCAAATACATTTTATAGAGTAGTTTGTGGTTCTTTTAATAACCGAATTTATGCAGAAGAAATGGTTGAATCCTTAAAATCCAAAGGTTATAATGATGTATTTATAGATGTATTTGTAAAAAAATAATTTTAATATGAAAAGGGTATCTAATTAGATACCCTTTGGCTTTTTATATAAATTCTATATCTATAGGAACTTGTATTATTATTTGTTTTCTTTGATTCCAAATTTTATAATCTTTTATAATATTCCCTTTTATCTTTTTATACACTGGTCTTACTTTTGTCTTTGATTTGTTAAGTGCATCTTCTTCACTTACTTTTTTATATCCATTTAAATTAATCTTGACATTATAATTTATTAAGTCTATTTCATCTTTTGATAGTACTAAATTATAATTAGTTTTATATTTAATATTATCATGTAAAGTTTCATAATTCCCTTTTACTATATTTTCACTTATTTTTTCAAAATATAAATCATAATAATCAAGTGAATTTATATTTATACTAAATATTACTATTATAACCATACTTACTATAAATATTTTTATAAATTTAAACATACTTTCACCTCTAAAGATAAATTTATCTTTATTGTTTGTAGTTTAATAGTTATTATTTGTATTTTTTTTGTTTAAATTTAAAATCTTTCTCTATTAATTTTAACACTATAAAATCAGATGCTTCTAAAACTATAAGTATTAAAAATAATTTTGGTTTGTTTATAAGTGTTAATATGTATAGTATAGGCGTAGTTACTATAGTAAATAACCCTAGTTTAGCTAAATCACTAAACTTATCATCTATATCTTCATATGATTTTAAAAGGTTATCAAATAATTCATCTATGTTTATATTTTTAGCTATTATCAATAAGTTTATGAAACGATCTATTATTACTACTATCCAAAATATATGACCTAAATAATCGTATAATATAGTATATATAGGTATATATAAAACCTCTCTCCATAAAATTAATTTTAATAAAATTTCATCACCTTTGTTGCCCATACGCTTATGCTCCTTTTTAAATTTCATAAAGTATATTATAGTACAACTTTATATAATAATTCAAATTTATTTACTCTTTATTAATACTTTTGAATTATATCTGATTTAGTGTTATACTATAAATCTAATTTAGTAATAATATATAAAAAAGGAGTAAAAAATGAACAAACTTAAAGACATAAATTTAGATTCAAATTTAGTTAAAGCATTACAAAAACAAGGCATAAACAATTTAAATAAAGTCCAATCTCTTGTTTTTGAAGATATAAAAAATCATAAAGATTTAATAGTACAATCCCAAACAGGAAGTGGTAAAACTCTAGCTTATTTACTTCCTTTATTTGAAAAAATAGATACTACTAAAAGAGAAACTCAAGTTATTGTTTTAGCTCCAACACATGAACTTGTTATGCAAATAGTAAGTCAAGTTAAGTTACTTTCTCAAAATTCTAACATGAATGTTACTACATTACCTTTAATGGGTGAAGTTAATATACAAAAACAAATAAAAAATATAAAAGATATTAAACCTCATATAGTAGTTGGTACTACTGGAAGAATACTTGATTTAATAAAACAGAGAAAATTAAAGGTACATACTGTGAAAACTATAGTTTTAGATGAAGCAGATAATTTACTTGTTGGAAAAAATACAAATACTGTTAAAGATATCATTAAATGTACTCTAAGAGATAGACAATTATTAGCATTTTCTGCTAGTACTAATTCTAAATGCATTGATACATTAAAAGAAATAATGAAAGATCCTAAAGTATTAAATACTACACCTAATACAATAGTTAATAAAAATATAAATCATATGTATTTATTGGTTGATAAAAGAGATAAATTTAAACTTCTTAGAAAATCATTAGCTGCTGTAAATCCTAAAAAAGCCATAGTATTTGTAAATAATGAAGAAAGCATAGAAACTATAAATGAAAAACTAAATTTTCATAATAGAAACTCAGTTTGTATATACGGAAAAATGACTAAAGAAGATAGAAAAAATGCTTTATATAAATTTAAGACAGGTAAAGCTAAGGTCTTAGTTTCATCAGACTTATCAGCTAGAGGACTTGATATTAAAGATGTGACTCATGTGTTTAATTTAGACTTCCCAGTTAGTAGTAGTGAGTATATTCATAGATGCGGAAGAACTGCTAGAGGAAATAACAAAGGAGATACAATATCTATAGTCACTCATAAAGAATTAGGTGCTATAAGAGTATTATCAAAAGAATTTAATATAAATATAAAACACAAAGACTTATTTGAAGGTAAGTTAATAGACTTTAAAAAATAAAAACCCTCTTTATTGAGGGTTTTTATTTTTTATTCTTTTTCATATGTTGATATGCTTTTAAAGTTCCCATTTTAGAGTGTTCAAATGTAAGTCCACCTTGGAAATAAACATTATATGGAGGCTTTATTGGTGCATCTGCACTTAACTCTATAGATGAACCTTGTATAAATGCACCTGCTGCCATTATAACTTCACTATCATATCCAGGCATAGCCCATGGCTCTGGTTTTACATATGAGTCAACTGGTGCAGCTGCTTGTACTCCTTGACAAAATGCTATAACTTCTTCTGCATTATTTAATCTTACACATTGTATTATATCACTTCTTAAATCATCATATTTAGGAAGAACATCATATCCTAATTTTTCAAACATTCTAGAACAGAATATTGCACCCATTAAAGCTTGAGAAACTATATATGGTGCTAGAAAAAATCCTTGTAAAACTGTTCTACTAGTTCCAAATGTAAGTCCACATTCTTTCCCTATTCCTGGAGATGTAAGTCTATATGATATAAGTTCTACTAGTTCTTTTTTCCCAACTATATATCCACCAGTTAAAGCAAGTCCTCCACCTGGATTTTTTATTAATGAACCTGCCATTATATCAGCACCTACATCTGTTGGTTCTTTAGTTTCTATAAACTCACCATAACAATTATCAACCATTACTATAACTTCTGGTTTTATATTTTTTACAGTATCTATAATTTCTTTTATATCAGCTATTGTTAAAGATTTTCTCCAAGAATACCCTTTAGATCTTTGTATCATAACTAATTTAGTTTTATCATTTATTTTTTCTTTTATTCCTTTTAAATCAACTTCTCCATTTTCTAAAAAGTCAACTTGATTATATGTAACTCCAAACTCTTTTAAAGATCCTTTTTCTTCTCTTATCCCTATAACACCTTCTAATGTATCATACGGTTTACCTGTAACTGATAAAATTTCATCCCCAGGTCTTACTATACCTTGTAAACAAAGTGTTAAAGCATGAGTTCCATTAACTATTATAGGTCTTACTATAGCATCTTCTGTATTAAATACTTTTGAGTATATTTCTTCTATTTTTTCACGGCCTATATCATTGTACCCATACCCTGTAGTCCAGTTAAAATGATTATCACTTAAATTAGCTTCTTGCATGGCCTTTAAAACTTTGTATTGATTATATTCTCTTACTTCTTTTATTTCTTCAAATCTGTCTTTTATATCATCCATAACTTCATTAGACAGATTAAATATTTCATCATCTAATTCATAGAAATTTTTTAGTAAATCTTTAGTTTCATTAAGCATTTTATCACCTGTTTCTTATAGTATTAAATTAACATTTGAATTTTATCATATATGTAATATTAGTGCAAGTTTAGCGTATTTCTTACAATAAAATAAGGCCTTTAACTGGCCTTATCTTTATTTTACAAATTGATTTATAAAATTTATCATCATTAATTTAAATATTCCACTATAATCAACTACTTGTGCTATTTTTTGATTATTAGCTGCTTCATGATTAAAATTAGCTATCTTAAAACCTAAATATTCATTATTTTTTTCAATAATATATCCAAAATCTCTTACCTGAGAAATTTCTAAATCTCCCATATCTATGTTTATATCTTTAACCACTTCTTTATTTGCACATAAAATTTCTTCAGTAGATGAACTTGATTCTAATCCAAATACAGTATATAAGCTATTTTTCTCTAGTGCATTTAATAAAGTTTTTTCATTTAGATCACAATTATTTAAAGTTTGATTATCTTCTTTTACAAAAAGTCTATCTGTAAGTGTGCTTTTTCTCATAACTAAAGGAATTAAACTAGAATCTAATTCATCATCTAAATTTTCTCTAGTTGTTTCTATAAATGATTTTAAATCAAACTTTTTAGCTTCTATTTTTAATATATTTAAATTTTCTATATTTTCCTTTGGTATATATTTTACTACATTTTGAAATACATCGTATATATCACATATTTCATATCCTCTTTTTATATAACTTGATTTTACACCATATTCTTCATCAAAATCATTTAAAAGTTTATTTAACTCTTCTTTAGTTTCAACATCTTTTATACTAGTTACTAATGGTATAATCTTATTTGGTTTCATTAAAAACGTTTCAAGAGGTTTTATAATTTCATTAGCTTCATTTATATCTTCTTGTTCAAATGCACATTCTATACCATCTTCAAGAAAAGCTACTTCAACTTCCATTTCATATTCTTCTTCATTTATAGTATTTGAACCAACTGGACATAGTACTATAAGTTTACTTTTATCGTATACATACCCAAACGAATATGATATCTCTAAATTCCTACTCATCTTGCTTCTCCTTAATTTTGTCTAATTTTATATTATTAATTTTCTTATTAATTCTATATTAACAATCTATCTTATTTATTATATCATCTAGTATTATTTATTAAAACCTTAATATGTTTCTTAATTTATTATACATTTATAGGTATTTCATAAATTTATAATATACTTATCTTAAATAATAAAATAGGAATATTTTAATTAAAAAGGTAATGCTGATTCATTTAATGCAACTTTATCATCATTTTTAAATATATCTATTCCATTAAACTGATTCTTGCCCTGTTTTAATAAGTTTATATTATAAGTAATAACTTTAGCTATGTATTTATTTTTACCTTCTTTATCTTTATATTCATCTATTCTAAGTTCTCCTGTAAGAGAAATTAAACTTCCTTTTTTTAATTTATTTATACAAATTTCAACAGCTTCTTTCCACGCTTCAATTTTTATAAAATCTGTTTTTTGATATTTACTATCCTTTTTTATCTTTCTATCAACTGCTAGTATAAAATTAGCAACTGGAATTCCTTTTTCTCCTATATATTTTATCTCTGGGTCTTTAGTTAATCTTCCTACTAAAATAATACTATTCAATACATTCCCTCCTTTATATTATATAAATTTAATTATAGACAGTCATTAGTTCACTTATACAAATATTTTTTAATACAATATTTATATGATATAATCTAAAATATACAAAACTTTGAAGGGTGATTTTTATGAATAAAAAAAATAATTTGTTATCTAAAGTGTTAAATCTACTTGGAATATCTAAAAATCAAATATCTGATGAGATTAGAGTAGCACCTAAAGAATTACCTATAGCTTATATAGATGTTTTAAATGTAGGTATTATAGAGGCTGAACTTTATCCTCATATAGCCCCAAATACAGTAAACAATTTTATTCATCTAGCTAATAGTAATTTTTATAATGGCTTAACATTTCATAGAGTTGTTAAAAACTTTGTTATACAAGGTGGATGTCCTGAAGGATCAGGTATGGGTGGTCCTGGATATACAATAGAAGGTGAGTTTACTAAAAACAAATTTAAAAATGATTTAAAACATACAGAAGGGGTTTTATCAATGGCTAGAAGTCAGTATAAAAATAGTGCTGGTAGCCAATTTTTTATTGTAACTAAATCATCACCCCACCTTAATGGTAAATATGCTGGTTTTGGAAAAGTAATAAAAAACCTTGATTTAGTACATAAAATAGAAGATTTAGGCTCTAAAGGGGAAACATTTATAATAAATTCTATAAAAGTTGATACTAAAGGTATAACTTATAATGAGCCTATAAAATACAAAAAATAAAAAAGCCACAATTTGTGACTTTTTTTATTTTTATATATCTAATTTATTTTTCTTCTTTTTTAAAATATTCAAACCATATATTAACTATTTCTGAAGTTTTTAAACTCTCTAATTTTTTTCTAGTTATTGGATGTCTCCTTACGTTTACAGAATGTAAATCTCTTATTAATTGGCTTTTCATAAAATTTCCCCCCTTAGTTAAATATAAATCTTTTATTAATATATATGTACTTGTGAAAAATTTTATGACTAAATTTATTAAAATAAAAAGAGTCTGTTTTTACAGACTCTTTAATATTACTTAACTATTTCTACTCTACCACTTTCAAAAGCCTTAACAGGTCCTTCTACAACTTTTATAGATTCATTAGATTCTAAATTTGTAAATATAACTGGACTTATTGATGATTTAGCATTGGCTTCTATAAATGGTAAATCCATTTTAACCAATTTATCTCCAGCCTTAACTTCATCACCTACATTTACAAATACTTCAAATCCTTCTCCTTTTAAATTTACAGTATCTATACCTAAATGTATAAGTACTTCTTTCCCCTCTTTAGATTCTATTATTACAGCATGCTTTGTTTCAAAGATTACTCCCACTTTACCGTCTACAGGAGATACTATAATACCATCAGTTGATTTTATAGCAAAACCATCACCCATCATCTTAGTTGAAAATACCTCATCTGGAACTTTAGTTATTTCTAATAATTCTCCATTTGTAGGTGATACTATCCCTTTAGATTCTTCTTGTTTTGACTTTTTAAATATATCAAATATGCCCATAATGTACACTCCTTAGTATTAGATTACGTTTTCATGAACAAAATAAAATTAAATTTAATTACATATATTATTATATAATTATTTTTTTGTAGAATCAAGTAATTTTAATTAATATATGATAACTTTTTCTCAACTTATTTTTAGTAATTAATTGAATATATATTCTTTTATTTTTTAATGCAAAGATATAAAACACTTGACTTTTTTAATTAGTTTTCTTACTTTATTGCAATTTATTTTTCTTATTATTCATTTTTTAAACAATAGATAACATTTTCCTAAACTTTAGATATTGTTTTATGTGTTGATTTATTTTCTTTTTTATTATATAATTTTTAAAAATGAATTTTATTTATATCATAATTTCTTTTTTAAGAATTTAATAAATTATATTTACTTAGGAGGGATTAATTTGAATATTTTTAACAACATAGTTTTATCATTAAATAATTTTTTATGGTCCTATGTTTTAATTGTCTTATTATTAACATTAGGTATTTATTTTACATTTAAAAGTAAATTTGTTCAATTTAGATACTTTAAGGAAATGATAAGGCTTTTAGGTGCACCTTCAGCTTCTGATAAGGAAAAAGGTCAGGTATCTTCTTTCCAAGCCTTTTGTATAAGTACAGCATCTAGAGTTGGTACAGGAAACATTGCAGGTATTGCAATTGCGATTACATTAGGTGGGCCTGGTTCTGTATTTTGGATGTGGTTAGTAGCTTTAATAGGTGGAGCCTCAAGCTTTGTCGAGTCTACACTTGCTCAAATATACAAAGTTAAGGATGAAGAAGGGTTCAGAGGTGGACCTGCTTACTATATAGATAAAGGACTTAATAATAAATTTTTAAGTATTGCTTTTTCTATACTTATAACAATAAGCTTTGGATTTGTTTTTAATGCAATACAGTCAAATACAGTCACAGAAGCTTTTAGAGCTGCCTTTGGTGTTGATAAAATACTTATAGGTGTAATACTTTCGGTATTAACAACTCTTGTAATATTCGGAGGGGTACATAGAGTTGCTAAAATATCTGAAGTTATAGTTCCTATATTTGCAGTAGGTTATATATTAGTTTCACTATTTGTAATAGCTATTAATATAGATAAATTACCTGATATTTTTAAACTTATTATAGAAAATGCCTTTGGATTAAAAGCTATAGCTGGTGGTGGTATAGGTACAACTATAATTATGGGTGTAAAAAGAGGTTTATTCTCTAATGAAGCTGGTATGGGTAGTGCACCTAACGCTGCTGCTGCTGCAACAACATCTCACCCAGTTAAGCAAGGTCTTGTTCAAGCCCTTGGAGTATTTACAGATACTCTAGTTATATGCAGTTGTACGGCATTTATAATATTATGTAGTGATTATGCATCTGCTAATTTATCTGGAATTCAATTAACTCAATTTGCCCTATCTTCTCAAATAGGAGTTATAGGAAATTACTTTATAGCTATTTGTACATTCTTATTTGCATTTAGTTCTATAGTAGGTAACTATTACTACGGTCAATCAAATATAGAGTTTATAAGTACAAGTAAAACTATATTAACATCATATAGAGTATTAGTTGTAGCTATGGTTATATTTGGTTCTTTAACTGCAGTTGATATAGTTTGGAACCTTGGAGATTTATTTATGGGATTTATGGCAATTATAAATCTTTACGCTATAGCTAGACTTAGCAAATTTGCTTTCTTAGCTTTAAAAGATTATACTAATCAAAAAAAATCAGGTATTAAAGAACCTGTATTTAAATCATCATCTATAGATGGATTATCTGGTACTGAGTGCTGGGAAGATTAGAATTTAATTATAAATGAATCTAAAAAAGGATTAACACTAATATATCAGTGTTAATCCTTTTTTATTTAACTTAATTTAAAGATTCTTTTACCAAACCTTTTCGATATGCTAAAAGAAGTAATTTCAAATCATTTATGCTTTCAAGAATATCCTTACCTATATCTGTATCTCTTATATATTTTCTATTTATATTTCTTTCTACAATAGATGTTGTAGATAATATATCTCTTTCTTCAAGTATTACTTGCTCTGTAGTTGTAAAATGTTGATGTGATACTAATTGAAGACTATATGAGTTATATATTAATGTATATCCAGAGATACCAGTTTTTTGTTGATAAGCCCTTGAAAATCCACCATCAATAGCTATTAATTTTCCATTTGCTTTTATTGGATTTTCACCTTTTTTGCATTCAACAGGTACATGTCCATTTATTATATGTGATTCTTTTTTATCTAATTCAAATTCTTCAAATATCATATTGCACATATTTTCAGTATCTCTTAGCTTAAAATATGTATTTTTATTTTCTTTATGAGTCTCTTTTTCATTAATAAAATAGCGTTCAAATGTAGTCATATCATCTTTTCCAAATAAAGGAGATGCACACCCTGTCCATAAATACCACATTATATCCATTCCATACTCTTTTTGTTTATTCCCTTCTCTATAAAGATATCCTTCTCTAGCTAGTGAATCAAATTTATCCATTAAAGATTTCCCGCTATATTCAACATTATCTATTACAAACTTTTTAAAACTTCCATCTTCATTTAAAGGAATACATCCATGGAATAATAAATTAGAATTACATTTAAGATATATACTTCCTTTTGAGAATAAGAATGAAGTATGTTTTTGAAGTTTTTCACTATTTACGAAAGATGATTTTAATTTTTCTATAACAATTTCTTCTTCTTTAGTCAACTTACAAGGATCTTTAGGATCTATAGTTGGGAAATTACTATCTTTAAGTTTATATTCTTTTCCATTTATATTTATAGTAGACGTTTCATAATTTATTTTGTTTAATAAACATCTATGATCCATTTCAAATTCAGGTCTTCTTTTTATTACTTCATTTTCCAATTTGAACTGAATTATAGATATAGCTTTATGCATTTTTGCTATTAAAGATATTTCATTTTTGTTATACTCACCCTCTGATATTTTAGGTAAAAAAGCTTTACATGGATCATCTTTATATACATTTAAAGCAAATGTAGCAAGCGGTAAAATATTTATTCCATAGATATCTTCAACTATATCTAAATTAGCATACCTAGCTGATATTCTAAGAGCATTTGCGATACATACCTTTTGTCCAGCTGCTGCCCCCATCCATAAAATATCATGATTTCCCCATTGAATATCCACACTATGATAATCCATAAGAGTGTCTATTATTATATCAGGTCTTGGTCCTCTATCATAAATATCTCCAATTATATGTAATCTATCTATAACTAATCTTTGAATCAATTTCGATATAGCTATTATAAATTCTTTAGATCTATCTATTTCAATTATAGTATTTATAATTTGTTGGTAGTATTTTTTCTTATGACCAATGTTACAATCTGTGTTTAAAAGTTCTTCTATTATATATGCAAACTCTTTAGGAAGATACTTTCTAACCTTATCCTTAGTATATTTAGTAGACGCATATCTGCATAAATCTACTATTCTATGAAGAGTAACTCTATACCAATCATTTATATTCTTCTCTTCCTTTAATACTATATCTAATTTCTGTTCTGGGTAATAAACTAAAGTTGCTAAAGTTTTTTTCTCACTTTCCATAAGTGAATCCCCAAATAATTCTTCTATTTTTCTTTTAACTACACCTGAACCATTTTTTAATACATGAACAAATGGCTCACTTTCTCCATGTATATCTGATAGAAAATGTTCTGTACCCTTAGGTAGATTTAATATTGATTCTAACTTAATTATTTCTGTTGATGCCTGAGATATAGTAGGATACTGTTTAGAAAGTAAATTTAAATACTTTATGTTATCTCTGCATATTTTTTCTGATATTTCCGCGCTCATTTTTTCACCCCTAAATCTTAACTATTTATTATGTATTTAATTATACCATAGACTTGTTTAGTTATATAAAACTAAAAAGCAAGATTTTTTTATCTCGCTTTTTTTATAAAATTAACAAATCTATTTTTTATTTGTTCTATACCTTCTTTAATTTCAGTAATATTTAATAAAATACTTAATATTAAATAAATAACTGCTCCTACTAAACTACATACAATTAATCCTATTAATATTAAATATTTTTCCTTATGTATAAAATTCTCTCCTATTATAAAAATAAAATCGTATAAATATTTTACAATTACACCCATAATTATAGATGCTATTAAAGTTTTTAAAAATGTATTTATACTACTTTTAATACCCAGTCTGCCTACTTTACGTCTTAAAGATATTATAAGTAAAATAGCCCCAAATATAACAGATATAGAGGATGATAATGCAAGCCCACCTATTCCCATTTTTTTAATTAGTATAATTGAAAAAATTATATCAATAAATACTGCTGCCATGGCATTTTTTACAGGTGTCTTTGTATCTTGTAAAGAATAAAATCCTCTTGAAACTATATCTCTTATTCCAAAAGCCACCATACCAAAAGAATAAAACATTAATGAAGTTGATGTTAAATATGTATCTTTTGCATCAAATGATCCACCTTCAAATAAAAAACTAACTGTAGGTGTTGAAAATATAATCATTCCTATCATAACAGGTACCATTACAATTATAACTATATTTATACATCTTATTAAACTCCACTTAAAAGCCTTTATATTATTTTGACTAGCAAATTTAGAAAGCATAGGATACATAACAGTAGAAATAGATATAACAAGTACTCCTACAGCAAATATATTTAATTTATTAGCATAATTAAGAGCTGTTATACTCCCTGTATCTAATGTAGAAGCTAGTGTTCTATTTATAACACTATTTATTTGATTTACATATGATCCTAAAAACACAGGTAAAATTAAATAAATTATATTTTTTACATTTTCATCTTTTATGTCAACATTTAATTTATGCTTATAACCACTTTTTTTAAGAAATGGTATTTGAAATAAAAGTTGAGCTGCATACGCAAGTAAAGTTATCCATACCATTACATATGAATTCGTAAAACTTCCTATTATTATAGCCAGTATACATATTATATTAAATGGAATTGTAACTAATCCTGATATATAAAACCTTCCATTTGCTAATAAATAAGATGATACTAATCCATTAGTTGCTATAAAAATTATAGAGATTATAAGTATTTTAGAAAATCTAGTTGTAATTTCTAATTCTTCACCCTTAAATCCCATAGCAAAAATTTTCACTATATACGGTGTAAATATACTTCCTATAATTATTGTAAATATACTTAAAATTATTACTATATTTAAAACATTACTTGTAAATTTATTTACTTCGTCCTGTCCCTTTTCTGTTTTTATTTTAAAAAACATCGGAATATAAGTTGTCCCTAATGATGCACTTATTCCTGTAAATAGTACAACTGGTATATTAAGTGCAGTTATATAAGCATCAGTTATAATACTTGCTCCAAAGCTTTTTGCCAATATTATATCTCTAAGAAATCCTGTTACTTTTGATATCAATGTTATAATCATTAATATTACTGCTGATTTTTTAGCCTTTGACATATACTGTTTCCTTCTTTCTTTTATATAGAGCTTTAAATTATAATAAGGGATGCATAAAGCATCCCCTTTATTATACATTTTTTATAATTTTTTTACCACAACATCCACAAAAGTTTGAATCATAGTCTATATCACTTAAGCAGAATTCACATTTTATTGTATCTTTATTTTCTTCTATTTTTTTGCCACACTTGCAACAAAAATTACTATCAACATCTAATACATTCCCACATTCACAAATTTTTTCTTTTTTTAAATCTATATTGCTAACTTCCATAGTAGATTCATATATAGTTTTATCTATTTCAGGTATATTTTTAAATAATTCAACTAAATCTTTTTCAACTATTTCATCTTTCCTTACTTTTTCATAAATATACATTCCTGCATTTATAAAAATTTTAAGTTTATCATTTTGAGCTTTGTTTATAATTTTATTTAATTTATTTATTTCTCTTATATTTTCAACTTTTTCTTTACTTTTATTTATTGCATTTTTTATATTGTTCATGCTAACTCTCCCATTTAAAGCTTTTATTCTTTATTAAGCTTATATCCTAAATATAATATTGCGTAGCTGTATAAAAAAGATATAACAATCCCCACAACGACACTAGAACCTATATATGAATATCCTCCATAATTTTGAACTTCTAATAACGATAAACTACCACTTGTATCTATTTTACTTAAGTAAATCGTGCATCCTATAACAATGGAATATACTAAACTAAAATATTTTATAACACCTTTATTTTTAAATTTATTTTTAATATCATATCCAGATACTATAAGTATTACTAACGTTAATAGTATTATAGCATATATAAATAATTTCATACTTTCATGAACATACAAACTTACATCCCCTATATTAAATATAGATATAATTGTATTTGATATGACTATAGGTACAAAATTAACTAGCTGTAATAAATAAATAGATAACTGTGTTAATTTAATAAAAATAGCTAAATCTTTATTGTCTCCAAATATATTAGTTGAAAATAAACTTATTGTTAAAAATACCAATACTATTAAATACAATACTCCTATTGTCTTTAACGCCTTATTTATAACTTTTAATTTGTTATTTTTAGGTTTTAATTTGTTAAATAAAACCATATATGTAGGTAAAAAGGATATTATTATTCCGTTTAATATACTTTTTATAAAGCTATATTTTATAGCTATAGACATACTATAATATTCACTAATAGGCGACATTATGTATTTTCTCCCTAATATTGAAACAATCCCTAAAATTAATCCGTATATAATACTTAATATAATTGAATCTTTAATTATATTTTCTTTATCTATACAATCTTTTTTTATAAATATAGTACTAGACAAAACTACACAAAGTATAGGAACTATCGAATATATAATAATCCCCATACTTATATTGATATTTGCTACTCCCATAAAAGAATTTACTAATACATTAATAGGTATCAAATTAAGTCCTAATGCTATACTAAACGGATTTAAATACTCATTAATATCTAATCCCATTGCTCCTATCATAATTTTTACAAACCCAGATATAACTATTAATAATATAATAGAACCCATAGCTGTTAATAATTTATTTCTGATATTTATTTTTTCTAAATATCTCTTTATATTCAATTTTATATTCACATCTTTTTCTACACTATTTAAGTTATTATCTGTATATTCCTTAACTTTTGTTATATTAGTTAAATCATTTCCACAACTTTTACAATATATACTATTTTTATTTTCTGATTCACCACATTTAGAACATGTTTTTTTATTTCCAAATTCTATATTAATATTTTCTAAATTAGTTAAATCTCGTCCATCTAATTTACAATAATTTTTACAGCCAAAATTATTTAAACCGCAATTTTCACAACTCATATCTTTCCTCCATAGTTTAAAAATAGCCTTAAGATAATCTTAAGGCTATTATTTATAACTATATTATATCAAAAGGATTTAAATTTACATCACTTTTTACAATATCTATATCAAAATTTTCGTTTATATAGTTAAACATTATATCTGCAAAGACTTTTTCGGTATCAAAATGTCCGCAATCTATAACCTTCATCCCCATATCTAATGTATCTTGTGCATCATGATATTTCATATCTCCAGTTATAAGTACATCACATCCAGCTTTATAAGCTTTTTTTACCATATCAGCTCCAGAGCCTGTAACTATAGCAATTTTAGATACCTCATCATTTAAATTTCCAACCACTCTTAGATATTTCATATCTAATTTATCTTTAAGTATCATGCCTAAACTTTTAAAAGTAATATTTTCTTTTAATTTTCCATATCTTCCAAGCCCTAAAGATTCCCCTTTATTTTCTAACTTATATAAATCATATGCTACTTCTTCATAAGGATGAGCTTTTATCATAGAACTAATTACTTTATCTAAAATTTTTTGAGGAACTATAGTTTCTATTTTTACCTCATGAACACTTTCTAAAGCTCCTTCTTGTCCTATATAAGGATTAGCACCCTCACAAGGTTTAAATCTACCTTCTCCTTCTGTGGTAAACGAACAATCTTTATAATTTCCTAAATGTCCAGCTCCTGAATTTCCTAAAGCTATTCTTACATTATCTATATGAGTTTTAGGAACATATACAGCTAATTTATATAAAGTTTCACTTTTAGTTTTATCTAGTATTTTGACATTTTTAAGTTCTAACATATCTACAAAATAATCATTTAACCCATCAAATGCAATATCAAAATTAGTATGCATAGAATATATAGATATATCATTTTTTATTAATTTATGTATTAATCTTCCCTTTAAATCAGAAGTATTAACTTTATTAATTTTAGAAAAAATAAATGGATGATGAGTTATTATTAAATCCATATTTTTATTTATAGCTTCATCTACTACACTTTCATTTGCTTCTAATACAACCATTACTTTTTTTATATCTCTATCATAATCTCCAACTATAAGACCTACATTATCCCAATCATATGCTAAATTAAGAGGATATTTTTCTTCTATCTTTTTTATAAAAGTCTTAAGTTTCATTATATCAACCCCTTAAGTTTTTTTATAGTATTTATAGTACTATTTCTTTTAGCTTCTATTGAAGATCCATTTTTACCTTCTAATTTGCTTATTATACCTTCATAAGAATTAATCTTTTTATTTATAAACTCATTTAAAAGTTTATCATTATTTTCTATTAACTTACTACCAATTTCATAATATATATCATCACTAACTTCAGTATTTTTCCCTGTGTATTTAGCCACAATTATTTCATATATTCTAAAATCTTCTTTTACTAAAACTTCGTTTAATATTTCATATCCATTATTATAAAGATACTTTCTAAGTTCATTTTGTGCTTGCATCGGTTGAAGTATAAGTTTTTCTACAGTTTGAGAAACACTTTTTTTAGCTTCTAAAAGTTCACTTATTAAAATTCCACCCATACCAGCTATTATAACTTCATCTACCTCATTTTGATTTAAAACTTCAAGCCCTGAACCTAATCTTAAGTCTACTTTATCATCTAATTTATTATGTCTAACTTCTTTTTTTGCATTCTCTAAAGGTCCTTTATTAACATCAGCTAATATTGCATAGTCTATTTTATTATTATTTAAAAGATAAACAGGTATATATCCATGATCAGTTCCTATATCTGCTATTTTTTTCCCTTCATCCACAAGGCTTGCTATTTTTAATAATCTATCTGTTAATTTCAATTTTTATTGTCCTTTCATATATATTTTTGTATATATAAAAATTCGCCTATTATAGACGAATTTTTATATTAATCTAAGTAATCTCTAAGTTTTTTAGATCTACTTGGATGTCTTAATTTTCTTAAAGCCTTAGCTTCTATTTGTCTTATTCTTTCTCTTGTTACATCAAACTCTTTACCGACTTCTTCAAGAGTTCTAGCACGTCCATCTTCAAGTCCAAATCTTAATTTTAAAACTTTTTGTTCTCTTTCATTTAATGAACCTAAAACTTCTTCAATTTGCTCTTTTAATAAAGAATAAGCTGCTGCTTCTGCAGGTGCTGGAGCGTCATCATCTGGTATAAAATCTCCTAAATGACTGTCTTCTTCTTCTCCTATAGGAGTTTCTAATGAAACAGGATCTTGAGCAATTTTCATAATTTCTCTAACTTTATCTTCAGTCATATCCATTTCTTTTGCGATTTCTTCAGGTTTTGGATCTCTACCTAATTCTTGTAGTAATTGTCTTGATACTCTTATTAATTTATTTATAGTTTCAACCATATGAACAGGTATTCTTATTGTTCTTGCTTGGTCTGCTATTGCACGAGTTATGGCTTGTCTTATCCACCAAGTCGCATAAGTACTAAACTTAAATCCTTTTGTATAGTCAAATTTTTCTACAGCTTTTATAAGACCTAAGTTACCTTCTTGTATTAAGTCAAGAAATAACATGCCTCTTCCAACATATCTCTTAGCTATACTTACAACTAATCTTAAGTTTGCCTCAACTAATCTTTGCTTAGCTATTTCATCACCTTCATGCATTCTTCTTGCAAGTTCCGCTTCTTCATGAGGCTTAAGTAAAGGTATTTTACCTATTTCTTTTAGATACATTCTCACTGGATCATCTATACTTATACCTTTAGGTAAAGTTAAATCTATTTGCTCTATTTCCATAGTGTTTTCTTCTTTAGACATATCATCATCGATACTATCATCTATATCTATATCCATATCATCTGAACTAAACTCTATATCTACATCAGCTTTTTCTTCTTTTTTCTGTATTACTTCTATACCTAAGTTTCCTAATGTTTCATATAAATTTTCAACTTGATCTTTATCAAGTTCAGTTTCTGAGAAAGCTTCCATTATCTCCATAAGGGTAAGACTTCCTTGTTTTTTACCTTTTTCTATAAGTGATTTTGCTGTTACTCTTTTAGACTCTTTTTTTGGCGCTTTATTTTCCATGCTCAATCCTCCCTTCATCTATATTTTTTGCAATATTTTTCTTAATTCAACTATTTTTATAGCAATTTCCATAACCTGTACATCTACCTCTTTCGCATTTGAATTATCATTAATTTTATTTGATTCCAATTCTTTTTGCTTCTTTAATAAATTATCTATATCATTTTGAAGCTTGTTTCTTTTCACTTTTTTTATTATCTCTTCTATACTTTTATCATCATTTAAATTTATATTTTCTAATTTTAAAGAATATAAATTGTTAAGATATTCTTCGGATAAGTTTAAACTTTTCAATTTGTCAATAGTTATTTTATCCAATTCTTCATTTTTAATTATAAATTTTAAAATTTCTTTATTTTCTTTTAAAATAAAATTATCTTCATCCAACTTAAGGCCTAATAATTTTCTTACTTCTTTACTTTCAAGCAGCACTCTTATTAAAGTTTTTTCTATAAGTTCATTACCATTATTTATTATTTTAGGTCTTTTATAAGCATTTTCATCTCTTTTTATATTTCTATCATTTTTATATTTTTCATTATATTTAGGTTTATAATTTTTACCGTATATTTCTTGTTTTAAAGATTCTACACTAATTTTACTTTCTGAACTTAAAAAATTTATATAATAGTCTATATCTACAGGACTTTTTAAAGTTTTTATTATTTTACTAGACTCTTTAGTGAACTTTAATCTTTCTTCATCTTTTGATATATCATAATTTTTTTTACATTTAATAATTTTATATCTTATATAATGAATAGCCTCTTTTATAGATCTTTGATATTCACTCAATCCATATTTCCTTATAAATTCATCTGGATCTTTGACATCTTTTAAGTCTAATATTTTTACATTTATACCCGAACTAGTTAATATATCTATAGCTCTTAATGTGGCTTTAACACCTGCATCATCTGAGTCATAAGAAATTATAACTGTATCTACATATCTTTTTAATAAATTCCCTTGTTCTAAAGTAAGGGCAGTTCCAAGTGTAGCACAAACATTTCTTACTCCATATTGATATAAAGATATTAAATCCATGTATCCTTCTACAAGTATCATGGTTCTATCTGATATATTTTTTCTAGCAAAGTTAAGTCCATATAAATTATACTTTTTATTAAAGGCTAGTGTATCAGGTGAATTTAAATATTTAGGAAGAGAATCATCAAGAACTCTTCCTCCAAATCCTATAACATTTCCTCTATAGTCAAATATAGGGAAAATTACTCTATTAATAAATCTGTCATAATATTTATTTCCATCTTTTTTATATGTAACAAGCCCACATTCAACAAGTGTCTCTTTATCATAACCTTTATCGATTAAATAATCCATAAGATTAGTCCATGCCTTAGGTGCATATCCTAATCCAAATTTTTTTATTATTTTATCGTCGAGACCTCTTTTTCTTAAATATTCATACCCATAATTCTTTTGTTTAATTAAGTTTGAAAAATAATATCTAGCAGCTTCTGTATTTAGATCTTGAAACTTCTTTATTTTTTCCATCCTGATTTTAGATTGCTCATCCATATTTGTGTTTATTTCTACTCCACAATCTTTAGCTAATAACTTGACTGCATCCATAAATTCAAGATTTTCAATTTTCATAATGAAGTTTATTACATCTCCACCTTCACCACATCCAAAACACTTATATATTTGTTTTGATGTGTTTATATAAAATGAAGGTGTTTTTTCTCCATGAAACGGGCATAATCCTTTGTAATTTGCTCCCGATTGCTGTACTTTAATGTAGTCTGATATCACCTTAACTATATCAGATCTAGACTTTATTTCTTCTATTTTATCTTTTATATCATTCATATTATCACCTTCTGGTGTAATTTTTTTAACATTACTATTTTACAATATATTAGAAATTTGTCAAATGTTCATTATACATAATTCGACTTTTTTTATCCAATTCCTTCTTTTTTTATAAAAATTTTTTTAAATTTTAATGTTTTATCAAAGTTTTTCTATATAAAAGTGTTACTTTAATATTTTGTATAATATTTATAATTTCAATACTACATTTTAAAATTATTTATTTTCAAAAAATAAAAGAGGCAATAAGCCTCTTAAAATTTTATAATTTTTTTATACTATTCATTAAATCCTCAAATTCTTCAAAATGAAGTGATTGACCTCCATCTGATAAAGCTTCATTTGGATTTGGATGAACTTCAACCATTATTCCATCAGCACCTGCTGCAAATGATGCAATAGACATTGGTTTAACTAGATACCTTACCCCAGTTGCATGACTTGGATCTACTATTATGGGTAAATTAGTTTCTTTTTTTATTATAGGAACTGCAGCTATATCTAAAGTATTTCTTGTGTAATCATTATAAGTTCTTATACCTCTTTCGCACATAATTATATTACTATTTCCGCCTATAGCAATATACTCAGCAGCTCCTATCCATTCTGATATAGTAGAACTTATCCCTCTTTTTAACATTACAGGTTTATCTTGCTTTCCAACTTCACTTAAAAGAGTAAAGTTTTGCATATTTCTAGATCCTATTTGTATTATATCCGCAACTTCGTATACTTTTTCTAAATCTCTAGCATCCATAAGTTCTGTTATAACAGGTAAATTAGTTTCTTTCTTTACAGCTTTTAATATTTCAAGCCCTTCTTCTTTTAGCCCTTGAAATGAATTTGGTGAAGTTCTTGGTTTATATGCTCCACCTCTTAATACATTTGCACCTTTTTGTTTTACAAATTTTGCAGTTTCTAAAAGTTGATCATAACTTTCTATAGCACAAGGCCCTGCCATTATGATTTTATCTTTTGGCATTTCTAAATTTTTAGTTATTTTTATATTTAAATTCTTATCAAATAAGTTTTTTTTCATTACCTATAAACTCCTTTACTTCTTCTCTTTCCTCAGTCGTCAAAGATTTTAGGTACTCATTTATACTTACATTATCTATTTTTAATTTATCATTTAAATCTATAAGTGGTATTAATACAAATGCTCTTTCCTTAATTCTTGGATGAGGAATTTCTAGATTTTCTTCTTGTAAAATTATATCATTAAAAAATAATATATCAACATCTATAGTCCTTGGCCCCCATCTTATTTTTCTTTCTCTATTTAGTTTTTTTTCTACATCTTGGCATACATGTAAAAGATCTTTTGGATTTAGGTCAGTTTCTATCTCTACGCACATATTTAAAAAATCTGCTTGCTCAGTATATCCCCAAGCCTTAGTTTCATATAACTTAGACTTTTTGGATATTTTTATATTGCTATGAGAGTTTAATATGTTTAAAGCTTGATTTAAATAGTTTAATCTATCACCTATATTAGTTCCTAGACCTAAATAAGATTTATTCATTTCTCTTTCTCCTTATTTCTACACCAAAATAATCGTATATGCCAGGCACTGGAGCTTCAGGTTTTTTTACTCTAACCATAACTTCTTGTATTAAAGTAAATTTTTCAAAAACTTCTATAGCTATATTTTCAACTAGTGCTTCTAATAGATTAAACCTCTTATTTTCAACTATATCCTTAACTACTTCATAAACTTCTCCATAACTTACTGATTTGTTCATATCATCAGTTATTCCAGCTTCTCTAGTATCTAAGTATAACTCCATATCAATAAAAAACTTTTGACCTAATATACCTTCTTCTTTAAAAACTCCATGATATCCATAAAACCCCATATTATTTAATAGTATCTTATCCATAATAACCCTACTTTCTATATATAGCATCTGCAACCTTAATAGCTCTTAAATTTTCTAATACATCATGAACTCTTACTATATCTACACCATCTTTTATTCCTATAACCGTAGTAGCTATAGTTCCTTCAACTCTGTCTTTAGGTTCTAAGTTCAGTATATTTCCTATCATAGATTTTCTAGATGTTCCCAAAAGTATAGGATATCCTAATTCTTTTAATTCACCCAGTCTAGACATAACCTCTATATTTTGTTCAAATGTTTTTCCAAACCCTATACCTGGATCTAGTATAATTTTTTCATCACCTATACCAGCATCTTTTGCTATTTTTATACTTTCTATTAAAAATTCTTTTATAGATTCCATTATATCTTTATCATAATCAGTTCCATCTTGGTTATGCATTATACAAACATATGCATTATATTTTGCTATAGTACTTGCCATTTTAGGATCTTTTCTAAGACCCCATACATCATTTATTAAATCAGCTCCAAGTTTTAAACTTTCATTTGCAACCTCAGCTTTATAAGTATCAATAGATACTTTCACATTTAAATTTTCCTTTAAAGCTTTTACAACAGGTAAAACTCTTTTTAATTCTTCATCTGCATCTACTTTTTTATGACCTGGTCTAGTAGATTCTCCTCCTAAATCAATTATATCTGCACCTTCATCTATCATCTTTTTAGCATGATTTAATGCAGTTTCTAAATCAGTATAACTTCCTCCATCAGAAAAACTATCTGGAGTTACATTTAAAATACCCATTACATAAGTTTTTTTACCATAATCAAACATGTAATCTCTCCTATCTCATATTTATTAAACTCATAGCCTCCGCTCTTGCTGCTATATCTTTTTCAAATATACCTCGTACTGCTGAAGTTATAGTTTTTGAACCAGGTTTTTTAACACCTCTCATAGTCATACACATATGCTCAGCTTCTAAAACTACAATTACTCCATATGGTTTTAATTCTTTCATTATTATATCTGCAGTCTCTTTAGTTATTCTTTCTTGAAGTTGTGGTCTCTTTGCCAAATCTTCTATCACTCTAGCAAGTTTAGAAAGACCTGTTAATCTACCCTCTTTTGGTAAGTAAGCAATATGTGCTTTACCAAAGAAAGGAACTATATGATGCTCACAACATGAATAAAATGGTATATCCTTAACTAATACCAATTCTTCATGCTCTTCAGATTGAAAAAGTGTTTTTAAATGTTCACTAGGATCTTTATGTATTCCCGAAAATATTTCTTCATACATTTTTGCAACTCTACTTGGAGTATCTACTAATCCTTCTCTATTCGGATCTTCCCCTATAGCTTCTAATATATCTTTTACAGCATTTTCTATCTTTTTTTTATCTACATTATACATATAACCAGCCCCCCTAATTTAATATTTTGTATTTTAAAGTTTATACTGCTAAAAAAATACATATTCATATACTTTTTTAAGATTATTGTATTCATAACCTTTATAAACATCTTTTGCCAATCTAAATAAGTCTTTTTCATTTTCACTTAAATATTTAAACAATTTTTTGTCTTTAGGTATCCATTTTCCATTTTTAATAAAGTATCCTCTTATTATATCTTTTAGATATATATTAGTCAAAAATTCATATTCATAATTTTCAAAATCAGTTTTATTATGTAACCTAGATATATTGTCATATATAGTATTTTTTAATACTAACATTTCATCTTTAGATATTTTTTCAGGACCTTCATAATACTTAAGTTTTGATGAATTTATAAGTTCATATGCTATATTTTTTTTATCATATATAATTTTTGCATCTTTCATTTCTTTTATAAAAAAATACTCTTTATTTTCTATCATCATTTTTGCATATTCTATAGAAAATTTATTTATATCAAATTCAATTCCATTTAATATCTTTATATCTCTTATTTGATTTTCTATTTGGTGTGAAATTATAAATAAATCAATATCTTTTATTTTCAAATCTTCATTTTCAAAATTAATGTTTTTACTAGATCCAACTAAGAATAAAGCAATGACATCTTCATTATTGATAATAGAATTTAATTGTTCTTTATATATATTTGAAAAATTTTTTATCATTTTAAGTTTCTCCACAAAATATCAAAAACATTATTATAATCATCAAACTTAATATCATTTATATGTGTAACTTTCATAGCACCCATTAAACTATTACTTACAAAACAAAAATCGAAATTGCTAATATTATTTATTTTTATATCAGATTCTACTATATTAATTTCTAATTCTTCACACAACTTCTTAATCCTTCTTTTCATTATCCCATTTAATATTGGTAATTCTTTATTTGGTGTATATATTTGTCTATCTTTTATAAAAAATATATTACTCATAGAACATTCTAGTATTGTATTTTCAGTATCTAAAAATATTGCATCATCGAATCCATTTTTTACTGCATATTGTTTTGTATATATATTTTCAAAATAATTCGTTGTTTTATGTTTATATAAAATACTGTCTCCACGTTTTATTGGAGATATTGATAATTTAAAACCTTTTTCATGCATATTTTCATCATATATTATATCTCTTGTAGATATGTTGTAACCTTCATCAAATAAAGTTAATCTTAATGCTTTATTGTCTATGTTATTTTCTTTTATATACTCCAATAATATTGTTTTTATATTATCTTTTTCTTCTTTTATATTTATATTTAAATCTTTTATAGATTTATATATTCTGTCTAAGTGCATATCTAAATACTTAGGTACACCTTGTTCAATTTTTATAGTTTCAAATAATCCCATACCAAATTTGCTTAATTCACTTTCAAAAGATACTTTATTCTTCATAATAACCTCTTAAAGCTTTCATTATTGATTTTGCTTTATCTAATGTCTCTTGATATTCATCCTCTGGATTTGAATCCCAAGTTATCCCTCCACCTACTTGAAAATATATATCTTCATCTTTTTTTATTAAAGTTCTTATGGCTATATTTAAATCCATATCTCCATTAAAACCTATATAACCTATAGATCCTGTATATACGTTTCTTTGAGTAGGCTCTAATTCATCTATTATTTCCATAGCTCTTATTTTAGGAGCTCCTGTTATAGATCCTCCTGGAAATGTTGCTTTTATCAAATCTATACAATCCAAAGAGTCTTTTAACTCTCCTGTAACTGTGGATACTAAATGACTTACATTAGCATATGGTTCTATAACGAATAATTCTGGAACTTTAACAGTGCCTATTTTTGATACTTTTCCTAAATCATTTCTCTCTAAATCAACTATCATAAGTAACTCAGATTTATCTTTTTCACTATTTCTTAGTTCTTCTTGTAAAGCAATGTCTTCTTCTATAGTGTTTCCTCTCGGTCTTGTTCCTTTTATTGGTCTTGTTTCTATCTTTTTATCTATACACTTTATGAATCTTTCTGGCGAATTTGATAGTATTTGATATCCTTCAAAATTTAAAAATGCAGCAAAAGGCGCTTTGCTGA
The DNA here is from genome assembly GCF_014306135.1 of Paeniclostridium hominis. Taxonomy (NCBI): domain Bacteria; kingdom Bacillati; phylum Bacillota; class Clostridia; order Peptostreptococcales; family Peptostreptococcaceae; genus Paeniclostridium; species Paeniclostridium hominis. The sequence goes on along the minus strand of NZ_JACRWD010000001.1, from coordinate 693,710 downwards.
CATCTCTTAATCGCTTATACAGATTATAACTTGATAAATTTGTTTTTCCACTAAATCTCTGAGTTAAATTTGCTTGATATATATCACCTTGTCTTATATATTCTCTTACTTTGTCAATAGATTTTATATATTCTTGTTTTTTAAAGTTAGATGTTAATTTTATTATATTTGCTTCTTCATCACTGTCCTTACTATCTTTTTTAGCGCTAAGTATAATGCATTCTATTTCATTTATAATATTTTTCTCTTTTTCTTTATCTATATCTGGTGTTGCTATGTAAGTTTTATTTTCTAAATGATCTATTACTATAACAAAATTATAAAATCCAAAATACAAATCATATACATTAGTATCATCTATAGCCGTTCTAGGCAAGTTCTCAATATAATTACCTATGTCATAAGACAAATACCCTACAGCTCCTCCTATAAACGGCAAATCTGTTTTATTTTCAACTTTATATTTAGATAATTTTTCTTTTAAATCATCTAATGGATTATTCTTAGTATTTTTCAATTTTACAATATCAAATGGTCTAGAGCTTATAAAGGAATATCTACCTAATTTTTTTTCATCCATGCCACTATCTAATATAAAACTATTTTCTTCATCTTTAAATAAAGTATATATTTCAAATGCATCTAAATTAGTATGTATCTGTTTTAGCATATATTTTCCTCCTTACATTCTCTAGATTTATTTATAAAGTTTTTAAGTATATCATGTCCTTGTTCTGATAATATAGCTTCTGGATGAAATTGTACACCTTCTATATTATAGTTTTTACACTTTATACCCATAATTTCATCATCTATAGTTTTTGCCGTAATTTCAATTTCATCAGGTAAAGTTTTTTCATCTATTATAAGTGAATGATATCTAGTTACATTTAATGGATTATTAAGATTTTTAAATACACCTTTATTTGTATGTTTTATTGAGTGAACTTTACCGTGTACTGGTTGGTTTGCCTTTACTATACTTGCTCCAAATGCATGTCCTATTATTTGATGTCCTAAGCATATACCAAGTATAGGTTTCTTGCCTTTAAAATTATTAACAATGTCTACACATATCCCTGATTCTTTTGGAGAACATGGACCTGGTGATAAAACAATAATTTCAGGATTAATACTTTCAATTTCTTCTATAGTTATTTCATCATTTCTTTTTACTAATATTTCTTCTCCTAATTCTCCTAAAAATTGGACTAAATTATAAACAAAAGAATCATAATTATCTATCATTAATATCATAAAATACCCCCTCTACATTAATAAATTACATACTGATTTATTTTTAATAACATTTATTTTACTACAATTTAATTATATATTTCTTAAGAAATCAATGTCAATATGTACGTTTTTGATGAAATTATCAACAATATGCTATGTATATTTATTAGTATTAAACAAACACTATTATTGAGCATATTATCTATTACTTTATGTATTTTTAGGAGGTTATAATATGAATAAATATATTATAGTAAGATCCGATACAAAATCTATATCATCTCCAATGTCTAAAAAAGAAGCCTTAAAAACCCTTAAGTATTATGGTAGACAAGGCATATCTTACTTGATAATATCTGAAAATAAATTTACAAATTATAATGTCTTAAAAAATTAAATATATAAAAAAGGAGCTAATTAGCTCCTTTTCATCCATCTATACCCTACATTATAATACTTTTCTTTTTTTCCTTTTTTGCTTCTAACATCTATAAGTTCATTTATTTTTTCAATATAACTTTCATCATTTGTAAGCCTTATTAAACTAGTTAAATAATATGCATTTGTACTTTTGGGTATTTTTTTGTTTATGACTAAGTCTATAGCTTTTTTAGCTGCATCAAAGTGTTTTAGATGTGTATGCCCTTTTTCAAACTCTTTTTTCGTATTGTAAGCTATATAACCTTCTTTAACCTGAAATATTATAAACTCTTTTCTTTCATATATTTTATTATACATACACTTCATCCTTTTTAGAAATAGTCTTATTATATAATATTAAATTTTTGAAAAAAGTTTATATATTTACTAATAATTTTTATTTTAATTATAAAGTTCTGATACTGTTACAAATTTATAACCTCTTTTTTGCATTTCTGGTATAAATATATCCAATGCTTCTACAGTATTATTTGTTGCATAGTCATGAAGCAAAATTATATCTCCATTTTTAACATTATCAATTATAGTATTTGCTATGTTTGAAGCACCAGGATTTTTCCAATCTTTTGCATCTACAGTAGTCCATAATACTACTTTATATCCATGTTTTTTAGCTATATTTGCTAAATCACTTTCCTTGTAACTTCCATATGGAGGCCTAAATAATTCAGGTTTTTTTCCTGTTAATTTAATTATTACTTCTTCACATTTTATTATTTCATTTTCTAATTGAGATGTGCTTAAATTTGATATATCCGGGTGATTAAAGGTATGATTTCCTATCTCATGACCTTCTTTGCTAGCTCTAACAAGTGGTTTGCTATACCAATTAGCATGCTTTCCAGCTATAAAAAAAGTTGCTTTTACATTATGTTTTTTTAATACATCTAAAACTTCTTCAGTTTCTTTTGGATGTGGTCCATCATCAAAAGTTATAGCTAAATATTTTTTATCTCTTGGACCATTTTTTAGGAAAATTTGCTCATTTTTGGTGCAAAATGTTTTCGTTGGGATAGCTACTATAAAAAATACAATTATTAAAATTACTGAATATAACTTATACTTTGTAATTTTCATATTTATACTTCCTTTCATGATGTCAATTTATTCACTGTAAAAATTTTGAGTATAATATATATTATAATGCCCACCAAAACTTACTCCTACTCCTAGATTCTCATAATCTCCTAAAATATTTTTTCTATGACCTAAAGAGTTCATCCAAGCTTCATGAGCATATATAGCGCTTATTTGTCCTGCTGCTATATTCTCACCAGCTAAACTGTATATTATATTTTGTTTTTTCATTCTATCAAATGGAGTTTCATTTTTTTTATTAACATGGTCAAAATAATTTTTATCCCTCATGTCTATACTATGCATTAATGAACTTTTACTAGCTTTTTCACTAAATTCTAATCTAGTTAACCCTTCTCTATCTCTTACACTGTTTGTAAGATCGATTATTTGTTTTTCAAAACTTAACTTAAGTTCTTCACTGTATTTTGGATATATATCCTTTACTTTTTCTTCTATTCTTTTATCTATAATTTGATAAGATGTAACTTTATTATCGCAATGTAAATCGTAAAATACAGTTATATATTTATTATCTTTTATAAAAATATCGAATTGATTTTTAGATTCTATTATAAACCTAGTATTTCCCTTTTTTTTATATTCTATAGGTTTATAATTTTCTCGTACATATTTTAATTTATCTTCTAATTTAATATCTCCCATTTCAATAGAATTTATCGAATTGCTATATAATCCAACAACTTTATCATCTTCTATTCCAACCATAACAAAATTATTTTTAAACCTATTATAAACATACCATGTAAAACCATACTCACTATAATCTTTTCTATCAGGTGGTCCAATTTTATTTATTACACTTGATTGACTATCTCCAATTTTTATGTCATAGTATTTTTTTATATTTTGATTTTGTATCATTATAGTTTCCTTAGATTTATTTAAATTTAATTTTTCACTATCTTTATATACCATAATATGTGTCGTTATTAGTAATATAAATATTAATAAATATAATATTTTTTTCAATTTATCACTTCCTTATTACAAATTGACTTTTTATAGCTTTTTAAATTATATACATTTATTAATACTTATATTCTTATAGAGAACTATAAATTTACACAATAAAATAGACCAATCTAAGTAAGATATGGTCTATTTTATACCTGATATAATCTCATCTAAACTTTTATTAAATATAATGGGTTTATCAAACTTCCAATTACCTTGATAGCATATATCATTTTCTATGTAGAAAGTTCCATAACCATGTTTTTTACCATGTCTAAATTCACCTACATATTTTTTATTGTCTGCCCATATGTATATGCCTTTACCATGTGGTAGGTTATTTTTAAACTCTCCTTCATATATAATTCTCCCATTTTCATCATAGCAAGTTCCTATACCATCCATTTTACCATGTTTAAATTCACCTATATACATTCCTCTATTTTTCCACGTATACATACCATGACCTTCTTTTTTGCCATGTTTCCAATGTCCTAAATACTCATCATCACTAACGTAGTGCATCTTTCCTATTCCATCCATTAAATCTTCTTTCCATTGACCTGTATACACACATCCATTAGGCAATTCACATGTACCATTTCCATCTTTCATATCATTTTTAAAGTGACCTACATATTCTAATTCTTTTCCACTTTCTTGAAAAAATTTATAAGTTCCTTTCCCTTCCATTTTCCCATCTATAATTTTTCCTATATATTCATCTCCATTATAAAATGTGTGTATTCTACCTGAAGGTTTTTTATTTGAATTATTTATATTTGAAACACTTATAACTTGTCCACCCTCTAGTGCTAATGATTCTTGTTGGCAGTGTGATGATCTCTTTGATATAAATTTATTAAAAAGACTTATACGTTTTATTTCTTTTTCTATGCTATATATAGTTTTTCTATATGTTTCTATTAAATCCTTATTATTTTGTTCTGTATTCATATAACTACCCCACTACTTTCAAATTATACACTTATATATTACTATTATATATTAAATTTCTACTTTTTTTCCATAATTTCAATAAATTTTAAGATTTTTATATGTCTAATTATAACAATAAAGCATACTAGAAATCTAGTATGCTTTATTGTTATAATTGTTTTTCACGATTCACATTAATCAATACGTTCCGCTCCAAGTAAATAATGCGTACATTATAATAATTTTTATTTTAGACTATAGAGAGGTTTTTGTAATCTATGTATACTATAGCCAATCCGATAGTTAAGTAAATCTAAATATGATATATAAATATATCATATTTAATATTTTATCTATAAAATTATTTTTTATTCATGTTTATAGAAATTTTTCTTTAAATCCTCTACCCTTAACTTCATTTACATCATTTACAGATATAAATGATTTTTTATCATGTCTTAATGCAATCTCTTTTATTTTAGGTATTTCACTAGATGCAACTATACAATATATTATTTTTTTCTTTTCATGAGTATATGCACCTTCTGCTTCAATTAATGTAACACCTCTTATTAATTCTTTCATTATACTCTTTGATATTTCTTCACTTTTATTAGATATTAGCATTACAGATTTCTGAGAATTCATAGCATCTTTAACTATATTCATAGAATATAAGTTAAAAAACATCCCTATTAATGTATAAAGCCCTAATTCTAATCCAAATAATGAAGATCCTAGACATACAATTAAAAAATTCATAAAAAGTCCAGTATCCTTCATAGGTATATTTTTTTTAATCTTAAGTATTGCTGCTATTATATCTGTACCACCTAACGAAGATTTTGCCTTAAACACCATACCTAAGCCTATTCCACCTAGTATACCACCATAAACTGTTTGTAGCAATAAATCATCTACAGCTATATAATCTCCAACATTTTGAGTAAAACCTAAAATAGTTGAAAATAAAACCATATTTATTAAACTTGTTATACAAAATTGTTTTTCTAAAAATATGAATCCTAAAATAAATATAGGGATATTTATTAAAAATGATAAAACCCCAATATTTATATTGCTAACATAGTTTAATGCAACAGATAAACCTGCAACTCCTCCTCCTAATAGATGTGCTGGCTTTAAAAATCCATTAATACCTATCGATGATATAGTAATACCGACTATTATAAATAAGTACCTTAGTAGTATATTCTCTTCTAAAGTATTTCTTACCTCACTCATTATAGTTCTCCCTTCAAAAACAATTATTTAACTTTATTATTTTATAAAGTTTATTAATATAGGTATTAAAATTACAGTTATTGTACCTGATATACCTATAGCTAATCCACTCATAGCACCTTCAATTTCACCTAACTCTAAAGCTTTTGTTGTTCCTAATGCATGTGATGCTGTTCCAAGTGCAATACCTTTTGATACGGGGTGTTTTGTATTTATAATTTTAAAAAGAGGTATTGCTATCATTCCACCTATTATTCCTGTTAATATTATTGCCACTATTGTTACGGATTCTATCCCTCCTAAAGTAGATGTTAATGATATTCCCATAGGTGTTGTTATTGATTTTCCTAATAAAGAATCCATTATCAATTTATCAGATCCAATTAGTTTACTTATAACTACAATACTTGAAAAAGAAACTAAAACTCCAGTCGTTATACCTATTATAATTTCATAGAAATGTTTTTTTAGTAAATTATATTGCTTATATAAAGGTAATGCTAATACTATAGTTACAGGTCCTAAGAAAAAGTTTATAGAATCTCCCCCTAATTTATAGCTATTATATGGTATATTGCATACTTTTAAAAATACTATTATTCCTAAAATAGCTATTAGCAATGGATTAAATATAGCCATTTTAGTTTTATTTTGAATATATGAACCAATACTGAAAAATAATATAGTAATTACTATTCCAAATATAGGTGTTTGTAATACGTTATACATGCCACTAACCTCTCTTACTCTTTATTTTTATCATCTGTTCAACAACTATAGCTGTTACAATCATTACTAAAGTAGTACTTATTAATATTGTTGCAGCTAAAACTAATATATTTGAGCTAATTAAACCTAAAGAACTTATAAGTGAAACCCCTGCAGGGACAAAAAATATAGCCATGTTATCTAGAAAAAAATTGCTAAGTTCTTCTATTGAATCGACTTTTACAACTTTAGATTTTAATAATACAAATAATATAATCATACCTATTATACTTCCAGGTATAATAATTATATTACTTAAAAACGAACTAATGTATTCTCCTATGGCCCATATTGTAAAGATTAAGGCCAGCTGTCTTAATAATTTCATCTACTTTTCTCCTAAATTTATTTTTTTATTTTTTGCAAAATTAAAGGGATATTTTTAATCCCCTTTAACTTCCTTATATATATTACTACTATATCCTTGTTTTTTCAAACTTAATTTTCCTAAATTTATAGCTTAATTTATTAAAATATCTCCATTTTTATCTATGTAGTTATTATTATCTCCATCAATTATCTGTGCATACCCATTTTCAAAATCCGAAACCGATTTCAACGTTGGCAATATTTTTATTTTTCCTTCTTTATTTAAAAATCCCCATAATCCACCTTTTGGCACACACATCCCCCTAGTTAATGAACTCGAACCTATATTAAACCTAGCTAATCCATCATTAAATTCGCAAGCATAATCAAATATCGGTTCAATTACTATTTCACCAAAAGTATTTATGTATCCCCACTTTTCATTTATACATACTGGTGCTAATCCTTCACTAAAAGATTTCGCTCTATCAAATTTAAAATCGATAATCCTATCTCCATTTACATTTATATATCCCCACTTATCATTAACTCTTATTCCTGCTATACCTTGTGAAAAATCAGTTGCTATATCAAACTCAGGTTTTATAACGAAATCTCCATTTTTATTTATATATCCATATTTATTTTTGTTTTCAACTAATGCTAATCCTTCATTAAATTTATTAACATAACTAAATTTAGGCTCTATTGCTATATGTCCATCTTTATTTACATATCCCCATTTTTTATTTAACTTAACTCCAGCCATTCCTTCATTAAAATTTGCAGCTGATTCATATTTAGCATTTATTACTTCATTTAAATTTTTATCTAAAAAACCATATTTCCCATTAATTTTAATCCTTGATAATCCTTCACTAAAATCTGATGCACTATCTAAATGCAAAAATATATTATTATATCCATGTTCATCTAAATATCCAAAGACCCATCTTACAGATTTGTTTATACGTTTTATATATGTTACAACACAATATCCATCTCTAAATCTCTCAGATACATATTTAAACTTAGGTTTTATTTTTATGTTATTATTTTCATCAATAAATCCATATTTTCCATTTCTTAATATAGGGAGAAATAACTTTTTATCTACCATCTCTGACCTCCTTTTTATAAAATTATTAACATCTTTACTAATAATTAATATTATATTTTTCTATTTCCTATACTAATTTTTAAATATAAATTTATATGCACATAAAAAAAGAGCATAAAATGCTCTTTTATCTTTCTTTTAATATAGATTCTACTTTTGAGTTGTTGTACATACTATCTGGATCTTCAGCCCTTAAACTATAAAATGTCTTTTGAGCTTTATCTAAATCGCCTTCTTTATAGTAAATCATTCCAATATTATAATAACTATCATCATAATAATTATCTGATGGTTTATAAGTATTTATATATTTACTATAATACTTTATGGCTTCTTCATTATTATTTTCTTTTTCGTTTATTAAACCTAATTGATATATAGCTTCAGATATATATTTCTTTGTTTTACCATTTTTAAGTACTAATTTTAAATATTTTATAGCTTCTTTGTTATTTCCATCTTCTTTAAATTCCATAGCTTTATTAAATAAATCTTCTTCGTCCCCTACTATAATCTCATCTTTTTTATTATCTTCTTTTTGTGTTTTAGCTTGTTCTAACTCATCTTTAGTCTTATCTAATTTCTCACTAGTTTTATCAAGTTCTTTATTTTTTTCTGTAACCTGACTTGCAAGATGATTTAACTTTTTCTTATTATTTATATATAAAGCTCCTATTGCTATTACTAAAACTACTATTAAAGCATATAATGGAATATGATTTTTAGTTTTTTTACTTGCCTCTTTAGTTTTTTCATCATTAGTAATTTTACTTACTTCTTTTTCAAATAGACTGTTATCTTTATCTACAGCTTGTAATTTATCTAAATATTCATTAGCTTTTTCATTATCACCTAATTTTTCATATATCAAATGCAATAACAAATAAGGTTCTATAAGTTCTGGTTCTTCATTTATTATGTTTTCAAGTATTTGTATACTCTCTTGGTTTAAATCATTATTTACAAATCTTATAGCATGATTATATCTACTTAAAAATATACTAAATTCTTCTGAACTTAATAAATCTACATATTTTCTAGCTAATTGATTGTTATTGTAACATAAACTTTTATAGAAACTTTCAAAAGACTCATCAAAATTACATTTTAAAAATTTTAATAAACCTCTTAAATTTAGTATATCTACATCTTTTGGATTTAACTCTAATGCCTCTTCTACAATTTCAGTAGCACTAGTAATAAAGTTTCTATCTATCATATTTAAAGCTTCATTATACTTTTTGTAAGACTCTAATTTTAAAGCTCTAGTATCTTTAACCTGTCTCTTTGTCTTATGTTTTAAGTTAAGTATAGTTTCATCTTTACTATTAGCTGTTATGTAAGTCTTTTTAAGTGTTTTTAAAGTTTCATTTATCTCTTCATCATCTATATTAAAAAAAGTAGTATCATTGCTATCTTCTTCTATAAGTGATATGTCTATTATTTTTTTATGTAAGCTTTTTATATCACTTTTTATATATAACCTTAATATAGTAATCACCCTCTCTTTTTACTTTATCTATATAATAAAATACCATATTAAATTAATTTAGTCAAAATTATACATATTATAAAAAAATCTTACTTAATTTTTAAGTAAGATTTTTAAAATGCTATTTATTGATTAGTTTCTATTTGCAATTGCTGTTGATTAAATTGCTATTGTTGTACTTGTGACTGATTTACTTCATTTGAAATATCTTGTGTAATAGTTTGATCAGATACAACTTCTGTATTACTATCGCTAGAAGAATTATTTTCTGGTACAAATTGTTGTAGTTTTATTTCTGTATATTGAACTGCATCCATTGTGCCCATAGCTATTACACCTTGTTTTTTAGGATAATAGGATTTGGTTACTTTTTCTCTTTTTTCTAAATTTCCATTATTGTCTTTATATATCCTATATGTAGATACTACATATCCATCTCTTTCTTTTTCTAAAGTAGGATCATCGACTTTTTTTACAGAAGCAACTGAAACTTGATCTTTATTAGTTACTATTTCAATATTTTTTATCTTTTAAACTTCCATAAATCTCACATTTTATTGTATTTCCATAAACAGTATTTTTTGTGTAAATTAGATATTTTAAATTATTTTTAAATACAAAATCTATACTATCATCTGCTACAGCTGCATCTCTTCCCTTAGGTTAATATGACGATGGTATTGTTCTAAATATTCTAATCCTGCATATAATGTAGCATTATATAGTGTTGTAGATACCTGACATCCCCCGCTTCCTACACCTTCTTGAACTACCCCTTGAACTATAACAGGTGCATTTTTATACCCATTATTTAAAGTTCTTTTTTTGTATTTTCATTATACGAGAATGTTTCTCCTGGCATTAAAAGAATATAACTAGTTCTATTAGCAGCTAGTTTTATATTTTGATTTCTTCACGATACACCTTTATCAAACTTAGTTGAATAACTACCAAGAACTGTATCTATATTTTCTAGTTGAGATTTAGTTATCTTAGGATTTTCTTTATTAGTTATAATTTTACAATTTAAATTATGTTTTAATAAATTTCTTTTTATTTCTTTTGAAGTTTTTGATATCTCTATAGTTGCATCTTTAGATTCTCTATTTATATCTTTTGATATTTGATTTAATATTTTTGTTAATTTATTTTTATCATAATATACATCAATGCTAAGTACATTTTTCTTACCACATATAGATTTTAAAGTTTCTAGTAAGTTTTTAAATATATTAGCCTTTTTATTTAATAAAAAAGCATCTTCCACAGTTTTATCTATTTTATAATTAAAGTCTAATTTTTTAGGTTCGATCTTCCATGTTTTATCTTCAAAACTTAAAATTATATTTTTTTCTTTAAATTTGTTTTTTAGTTTATCTTTTGCATCTAATTTAGATAATTTTCCTATATCTAAATTCTATATATATACATTTTTCATTATTTTGTCACTTTTGCTTTCTATAAAATGCAAAAGTGATAACCCCCAACATAATAAGTAAAATTGTAATTCCAACAATATTTAATTACCTTTGCCTAGCTTTCATTATTATATATATCTCCTTAAATTATATTAAAAATAAAAGCGTGCTTTCACACGCTTTCGTTAAATCTTACTAATCTTATCTTCTAATACTTTGTATATTTGCTTTGTATATGGATTTATTAAATAGACTTGCTTAGATTTGAAAAATCCCCTATTTACAACAGCATAATAATAAATATCATTATTTTTTCCTATAAACTTATCTAAAACTTCTTTATCATATAAATATCTTAAAACTTTGTCTCTATCTTCAATCGTTACATGCTTATAACTTTCATCAAGTTCTTTTAATTTTTTCTCTAGTAAACTTTCTGCTGTACTTTTGCTTATAGTAAATTCCACATTACCATCTTTTGTAGCTCTCCAATGTCCATCTCCATAATTATTATTGTATGATTTTTTTGTATCTAAATACGAATATATATTTTTACTTCTAGGATCTATTAAAAATTCATCTATTTTATCTTTTCCTAAAAAAGTTTCTGCATAATAATATTTATGTCCATGAATCATTTGTTGGAATATATTAGCCCTTATATCATTTTTATCCATACCACTTTTTTTGGCTATCAATGCAGTTATTTCATCATTGGTCATAGAATATGTTTCTAGATCTTTTTCAAATTTAGCTGATAATTCATCTAAAGTATCGTCATTTAAATAATATTGTTTTAAATACTCTATGTTTTCTAAAGCCTCTTTGTAATTGCCAGTTTCATTCTCAGTTTTTGCTTTTTCTATATAATAATCATACATATCTTCAATACATTCTTCTTTTTTATCTTGAGCTAAATCATAATATTTTTTATCTTCTGATAGAACTTTATCATAATTTTGTATTGCTTCTTTATACATTTTTTTATTTTGATACTCAACACCTATGTTATAAACTTTTCTAGAGTCTTCTATTACGTCTATTTTTTTTGAATATACATAAATTTCATTTTTCGATATTTTAAGTGTAGATACAGCTTGTATATATCCAATAGCTGTTTTATAATTTATTTTTTCTTGTAGATATAAATCATTTACTCTTTTTGCTTGGTCTATTATATTATCTGCATCTATATAAACTGTATTTAATTCATTTATTATGTTTATAAGAGAAATAAAATAATCTTTACCTATTTCTCCTTTTATATATCTATCCCCATAGTTTATAAGGATTTTATTGACTTTTTTCGATAAATTTTTGCTAAATCTATTCATTTTATTTTCAGAAAACTCTTCTTTAACTTTATTATAATAAGATATTGCCTCAGAATAATTTCTATTTTCTATATACCCTATAAGTTTATTGCTTTCGCTACTTACACTAAAGCTATTTGCACCAAATATTATAAATATTCCTAATAAAATAATTCCTAAAATTGTTAAACAAATTTTTATTATTATCTTATTATTTTTATCTATAGTTTCTATTATTTTTTCAAAAAAAACTTTCATAATCATTCGCTTACCTTCCTTAAACAGTAATATAAATGTTTTATGCTTTATTATATCATATATAATAGGATTATTAACCATATTTTGTAATTCAACTCAAAAAAACAACATTTATCTAATGTTGTTTATAATATAAAAATAATACTAATATCATCTTTGCTCTTGTTTATTGTAAGATATTGTAAATATTTTTTATATTGTATATCTATATTATATCTAGTAAATACATTTTTTCGATATTCCCTTATAGTATTTGTTAAACTTTTATTCAACTCATCATAATTGTTAAAGCTGTTGGTAAACCCATCAGAAAATAACACAATTGAATCTAATTTTTCTAAATTGTTAAAGCTAATTTTTAAATCTATATATTTATATGCATCATCTAGATACATTGAATTTAAAACTCCATTTACTTTGTTTTCCTTATTATAATCTACAATATTAAATTCATTTAAATATTCAACTATATTTCCATCTCCAATTTGTAAATAAAGTTTTATTTTATTTGTAATTAGTACGCCTATAAGAGTAGTTCCATAAAGCACATAATCTATTTTATATACATTAGGTACTTTTTTTCTAAAATGATTTATAACGTACTTTCTCCATCTATTTTGTATAGACACTTGTATATAGTTTTCTTTACTAATATTTTTAATTAAATTATTTAATTCCTCTTCATCAAAATTTGCTATTTCATCATATAAATCAGTTAATATATCAATACATGCATCACAAGCAAACTCTGATCCTTTGTGACTATATTTACACCTATCTATTCCGTGTCCATCTCCTATTGCACAAATAATTCCATTTTCCAATTTTTTATACTTTAAATAATCTTGAGATCCTTTATTTTTAATTTTATTCTTATATCCTACTACACTACTACAAAAAACATCGTAGTTCATATAATCCCTCCTCTACCCTATTATTAATTATATTAAGATAAAGAAAAAAAAGTACAACATACGCCGTACTTTTTAAGATATTTTTCTTCTTCTAATTGTTTCTTTATTTCTTTGTGACCTTTTAGTTGCTGGTCTAATTTTCTTAGATCTATAAACTTTTTTACCAAAAATTCTTTTACAGTCACATAAGACCCAACATGGTGTCAATGTAATAATCATTCCTAAAGCTAATGCAATATAATATCTAAATCCTATGAATACTCCTGTTATTGAGTTTACTACTAATAATACACTCGTAATACTTAGGGATATTACAGATGATAACACAAGTATTCTTAAAATATCCGAAAATGTTTTAACAAATCTTGGCACCTTTTTATTTTTTTGGCTTTTTTTCATGTTTTTGCCCCCTAATATCAACAAATCATACATATATTCTAATATAATAAATATACCAAATTTGTATTAAAATAGCAATTCTTATTAGTAACATTCCTATAAGTTAGTTAATAAATTAAATTAAAACTAACTTTTAAAGGAGTGATTTATTTGCCTTGTCTTCCTAGCTTAGGCTCTAAAGCGCCTAATTTTAGTGCTAATACAACAAGCGGACCAATAAAATTATCTGATTACAAAGGAAAATGGGTTGTACTTTTTTCTCACCCTGGAGATTTTACACCTGTATGTACTACAGAATTTTTATGTTTTGCAAAATACTATTCAAATTTTCAAAAAAGAAATACAGAATTAATAGGACTTAGTGTTGATAGTAACAGTTCTCATTTGTCTTGGCTTGACAACATATATAGAAATACTGGAATCAAAATTCCATTTCCTATAATAGATGATAGAAAAATGGAAATAGCTCAATTATATGGAATGATCTCTGAACCTATGAGTGATTCAGTTACAGTTAGGTCAGTTTTTATAATTGACCCTAATCAGATATTAAGAACTATATTATATTATCCATTGACTACTGGAAGAAATATTCCTGAAATAATAAGAATTATAGATGCACTACAAACATCTGATGAACAAAATATTGTAACACCTGCAAATTGGCTTCCTGGTATGCCTGTTATACTTCCACCTCCAAAAACATACAAGGAATTAACTCAACGCATTAATAGTTGTTCTGAAAATGAAGATTTTATAGACTGGTATCTTTGCTTTATACCAGATAAAAACCCTAATTCAAAAAATTCTAATTTATATGAACCTATGAATTATAAGAAAAAAGTATGTAAATCTAAATCTAGACCTCAAATTTCAGCTCCATCTAGTAATATTGCAGAAAATCCTAACTGTCCAGATTTAGTTAGATTAGTAGGCACATATGTATTAGGTGATCCTTCAAATGTTGATGCTTTTTTACTTGATTTTGTTATTTATGCATTTGCTGAAATAAGACCTGATGGTACTTTATTCATTCCAACTCCTAAATATTTACGACAATTGCTAGCTTTAAGAAAAGATAATCCAGATTTAAATGTTATAGTTGCTATCGGTGGATGGGGGCAAGATGGATTTTCAGATGCTTCATTAACACCAACTTCTAGATATAACTTTGCAAGAGAAGTAAATGCACTTATTAATCAATATGACTTAGATGGTATTGATATTGATTGGGAATATCCTGCAAATAGTGCCGCTGGAATTAAATCTAGACCTGAAGATAAAGAAAACTTTACACTTCTTTTAACTGCTATTAGAGATATTATAGGTCCTGATAAATGGCTAAGTGTGGCTGGTACAGGTGATAGAGCATATATAAATAGAAGTGTTGAAATAGCTAAAATTGCACCTTTAATAAATCACTTTAACTTAATGAGTTATGACTTTACTGCTGGTGAAACAGGCCCTAATGCTCAAAAACATCAATCAAATCTATATGACTCTAATTTATCAATACCTGGTTATAGTGTAGATGCTATGGTTCAAAATTTAACTAATGCTGGAATGCCTTCACAAAAAATAATGCTTGGAGTTCCTTTTTACGGACGTTTAGGAGCTACAATTACAAGATCTTATGATCAACTTAGAAGAGATTATATTAATAAAAATGGATATGAATTCAGATTTGATAAAGATGCTCAAGTTCCATATCTAGTAAAAGATGGGGAATTTGCTATGTCATATGATGATATTCTTTCTATATATATAAAATCTCAATATGTCGTAGATAACTGTTTAGGTGGTATATTCTCTTGGATGTCTCCATATGACAAAGCTAATATACTTGCTAGAGCAATGAATCAAGGTATTAATGATCCTAATGAATTAAGAAGAGAAATAGAAGAAACTTACGGTCCTAACTTTTTAAACTAAAAAATAGTATATCAAATGATAGACTGTTTTTTATATTTTTAAAATTTTAATTTTTATTTTAATTAATATTTACATTTTTATTTTATATGATATAATAAATTTATTAAATAAACAGAATATAACTAATGGTAGAGGTCGCATTATTAAATATTACTATTATTGAGGAAAAGCACCTGTGAGATAATAGGAAAGGTAATAATGCCGAAATATATAAGTTTTGCTTTGAGCTTATATGTTGGGGTTATGTATAATATGCATAACACTGTCACTTTATGTGGAGAGCTATCTTTAGATTACGTTATTATATTTATATAATAATCTCAGGTCTAGAAGTATCTCTTTGTCTTCTAGACCTTTTTTAGTACTATGCTCCATTTTAAGTTATATTCTTATAAATTATTGGAGGTTATTATGTTAAAAAGAGAGAAAAGACAAGCTTCATTGGGCGATTCACTTTTATGCATAGGTGTTTTAGTATTTTTATTATGCATATCATTAACTAAATTAGGTGTTTCCGCTCATATACCATTAGCTTTAGGCGGAATATTTAGTGGTTTTATAGCTGTTTTTAAGCTAGGATTCACATGGAAAGAAATTGAAGAAGGTATATTATCTACTATAAATTCTACGATGCAAGCTATAATTATTCTTTTAATTGTAGGTATGTTAATTGGTACATGGATATTATCTGGTGTTGTTCCAAGCATGATTTATTGGGGATTAAATATATTATCACCAGGAATATTCTTAGTTGCTACAACTATAATATGTTCTATAGTTTCTATATCAACAGGTTCTTCTTGGACTACTGCAGGTACTATAGGTATTGCACTTTTAGGTATAGGTAGTGCACTTGGAATTCCTAAAGAAATAATAGCTGGTGCTATAATTTCTGGAGCATACTTTGGGGATAAGATGTCTCCTCTTTCAGATACTACAAATTTAGCTCCAGCTATGGCAGGAACTGATTTATTTACTCATATAAAGCATATGTTATATTCAACAATTCCTGCATATTTAATAGCGCTTATTATATATGCAGTTATAGGTTTTAAATATGCAGGTCAAGCTATAGATAGTAGTCAAATTACACAAATTCAACAAGCATTATCAGCAAGTTATAATACATTATCACCATTATTATTATTAATTCCAGCAGCTGTTATAATAATGGTAATTTTAAAAGTACCTGCTGTTCCAGGTCTTATAATAGGTACACTACTTGGTGGATTAGTAGCTATAGTTTTCCAAGGAGCTTCTTTTAAAGAAGTATTAGAGGTTGCTCAAGTTGGTTATACATCTAATAGTGGTATGGTCTTTGTCGATGAATTATTATCTCGTGGTGGACTTAATAGTATGTTAGGTACAGTATCACTTATGTTATGTGCTTTAGCTACTGGTGGTATACTTGAAAAAACTGGTATGTTAGAAGCTTTAGCTACTGCAATATTAAAGTTTGCAAAAGGAACTTTAGGGTTGGTTGCTGCAACTATATTTACTTGTATAGGAACTAATCTAGCAGTTGCTGATCAATATTTAGCTATAGTAATGCCTGGAAGTATGTATAGAGAAGCCTTCAAAAAACAAGGTTTAGCTCCTGAAAATTTATCACGTGCATTAGAGGATAGTGCCACTATAACTTCTCCACTTATTCCTTGGAATACATGTGGAGCTTACATGAGTGCTACTCTTGCAGTTGGATCATTTGCATTTTTACCATACGCATTTTTTAACTTGATATGTCCTATAATATCATTAACTTTAGCTGCTACGGGAATTGGTATAACAAAATTATCAAACCAATCAGATGTAAAGGTTGAAAAAGAAGAGTCAATTGCATAATAAAAGGATGGTTTTAACCATCCTTTTATTTTTTATATCCTATAATAGCTGCCCCTAATGCTCCTATTATTTGAGTATCCTCAGCTATATATATTTTCTTATTTAAACTCTCTTCAATCATATTTACAAGCACACTACATTTTGCTACCCCGCCTGTAAATGCAATTTCATCTAATATATCAATTCTAGATAACATTGATTTTGACCTATTTGCTATAGATTGTAATATACCTGCTGCTATAGATTCTTTAGATACACTTTTTGCTAATAGACTTATTATCTCTGATTCTGCAAAAACTGTACACATACTTGATATTATTTCAGGCTCAGCTCCTTTTGCTAAATCATCTATACTGCCAACATCGGTTCCTAACAAATTAGATGTCACTTGTAGAAATCTACCAGTTCCAGCTGCACATTTATCATTCATTATAAAATTAGATACATTTCCATCATTATCTAAATTTATTACCTTACTATCTTGTCCACCTATATCTAAAATAGTTTTTATGTTGTTGTTTAAAAAATGGATTCCCTTAGCATGACATGTTATTTCGGTTACTTTTTTATCTACAAAATCCATACTAACTCTTCCATATCCAGTTCCTATAACTTTTTTTATATCACTTTTTTCAATATCTTTAGTTAGTTTATTATAAACTTCGAGTGATGCACACTTAGGGCTCCATCCTGTTGGTATTATAATTTTTTTTATTATATTATTACCATCAAACAAAACTCCTTTAGTTGCTACAGAACCTGAATCTATACCTACACTGTACATAAAGTCCCCCTAATTTTAATCTATCATTTCTATAAATGCTTCAAATCTTGTTCTTAGTTGCTCTGTATCTGATTTTGAATAATCAGTTTCTATAGCCATATATGGCTTATTTTTAACTTCATTTACAAATTTTTTAATTCTATAGCTCTCTACATTAAATGTATGACATGCTTGTAATACAACATCTATTACTCCATCTATTTTATATTCATCTATTAACCTATTTAAAAGATCTATTCTTGCATCATTATTAACTATGCATGAACATGCTATATTTATGTATTTTTTAGCTATAGCATCTATCGGATCAGGATTATTTTCATCTACTAATTCATCATTAGATCTTATCCCTCCACAAGTTTCAAATGCAACTACAACTGCTCCACTATCTTCTATAGTTTTTACTATTTTTTCACTTACTCCACCTATTGGACATCCAGTTATTAGGATTCTTGGCTTATCCTCACTTACTGGTCTTTCTCCTTTTTCATATTTGTCTTTTATTGATACTATCATATCTTTTATACTATTTTTTAGTTCATCTCTATCAAATTTAAATCCAGAGTTATATAATACTTGGTGCATATCATATCCATTCATTGGTGGTGGAACTAACTTACCTAATTCATAAAACTCTTTTAATAATTTTCTTTCTTCATTTTTATCTTTTATAGCTTCTTTTAAATCTTCATCAGTTATTTTTACTGAGAATCTGTTTTCTAAATCTTCTTTTAAAACTTTAATTTCATTTTTCCAAAGTTCATATGCATATTTGCCATTTCTACTATTTGGAAGTTGCATTAAATGTAAATCTTTTATTTTTGCTAATTCTTCATACATTTTTTTCTTTCCATCACATGTTGTTTCTCCTATTAGTAAATCTGAAAAATAAAAGTATGGGCAAGTATCTGTTATAGCATGTCCAAAACTAGATTTAATAAGTGGACAAAGATTTCTCGGTAAAACCTTTTCAGCTTCTGGTATTGGCTCTTCACTTACTCCGCATACACCCACAGTTACAGCTTTAGCAGCCATAGGTATTTCAACTGGCGTAAATGCACAAAATACACCTACTAACTTTTTACCACTTTCTTTTAACTCTTTTGCTCTTATAAATCCATTTCTTCTAGCTTCACTAAATTCTTCGAATTTTTCTGGTAATGATATCATTGTCTTTCCCCCAATAACTATAATGATTTACAATGAAATTTTAACATATACCCTCTTTTTATGTACAATAGTAAAAAACTATACATTTTATATTAATTATAGCTTTTTACTATATATTTATCTTCTTATTATTATAAATACCATATATCCTATATAAATTAAACCTAGTATAATTCCTTCAATCTTATTCACTTCTTTTTTAGTAGTAGCAAATATATAAGTTATTATAGATATTATAAACATTATAAACATATCTATAAATACTACAGGATGAACTGCTATAGGGTTAATAAAAGCTGATATTCCCAATACAAATAATATATTAAAAATATTTGATCCTACTATATTTCCCATTGCTATATCACTCTCACCTTTTTTAGCTGCAACTACACTAGTTACTAACTCTGGCAAAGATGTTCCTACAGCGACTATTGTAAGTCCTACTAAATTTTCGCTCATTCCAAAAGCTAATGCTATATTAGTTGCACTCTTAACAACTAGATTTCCACCTAAAATAATTCCTATTATACCAATTAAACTTATTAATACACTCTTTAGTATAGATGATTTAGAATCTCCTTGTTCTACTTTCATTTCTTCTTTTGAAGTTATAGCCATTTCTAAAAGATAATACATAAATATTGAAAATAGTGCAAGTAACATAAGTCCATCTGACTTAGTTAATTCATTTTCACTATATCCTTGAAACCTCACATCGTGAGACAATATTAAAAGAACTAATGACGATAATAAAATAAAAGGAAATTCTTTTAATATTGTGGTCTTTTGAACTTTGACAGGTCTTATTATAGATGCAATACCAACTACAGCTAACAAGTTAAATATATTAGATCCAACTACATTGGCTATGGCAATATCATTATTTCCACTTAATGCAGCTGTTACACTTACTGCAGCCTCTGGGGCACTAGTTCCAAATGCTACAATAGTAAGTCCTATTACTATTGTCGGTATTTTTAAAGATTTTGCTATTGAAGATGTTCCACTAACAAAAAAATCTGCACATTTTATAAGTACTATAAATCCAATTATAAGCAGTAAAAAACTCATATAAATTCTCCTTTTTTATATTTTAGATTTATATTAACCATATATATATTTATTTATAACTTTATTTAAAATCATATAATAAATTGTACTAATACAATTTTTTTATTTTGTATAAATATGTTAAATATAATATTTCCATAGTAATATATAATTATAAATTTTATTAATGGAGGTTTTTGTATGATAAAAAAAGTTGCTGCTATTCATGATTTATCTGGAATTGGAAGATGTTCTTTAACTGTTGCAATTCCCATATTATCAGCTTTAAAAATACAATGTTGTCCTTTTCCAACAGCTATATTATCAAGTCAAACAGGCTATCCAAAATATTCATTTTTAGATTTAACATCTGAAATGGTTTCTTATAAAAAAGTCTGGAATGAACTTAACGTAGATTTTGATTGTATATATAGTGGATTTTTAGGATCTGAAGATCAGATTGACATAGTATCTGACTTTATAAATGATAATAAAAATTCATTAGTTATAGTAGATCCAGTAATGGGTGATAATGGATATCTATATCCAATATTTAACAAAACCATGTGTAATAAAATAAAAAATTTAGTTAAACACTCAAATATAGTTACCCCTAATATAACTGAAGCTCTGATATTAACAGAATCAGACTATACTCAAATTAACCTTTGTAAAGATGAACTTATATCATTAGCCAAGAAGGTATCTGATTTAGGTCCTAGTAAAGTTGTTATAACCGGTATAATTTTAGATAATAAAATTCATAATTTAGCATTTGATAAAAATTCAAATGAAGTTTATTTTACATCTACTGATTTTAACAATATATCTTATAGTGGTACAGGTGATTTATTTACGTCTATACTAACTGGCATGATATTAAATGGTCATTCCTTAAAATATAGCGTTGATATTGCCAGCCAATTTATACATAAATCTATTTTATATACATCAAAATTTAATGTCGACAGAAATGATGGTGTTATGTTTGAAATGTTTTTAAGTGATTTAATATCTCATATTTAATATTTAGGTATCTTCAAATAATTTTTTTATTTAAGATACCTAATTTTTATATACTTTATAAATTTAGTAGGCTTTTTTTAAAAAATCATAATTAACTGTTAATTTAAATTTATTATTATTTATTATTATTTTATATCCTCTTAAATAAATTTTTTTTAAATCTCTTACTATATTTGGTTTATTATCTATAAAATTAAATTTATGATTATTTATATCATCATAACTGTATATATTATTTAAAATATTTAACTCTGACTTTAGATTTTGTTTAGTCTGAAGATTTTTAACATTCTTTTCATACATATTATCAAATTGTGTTTGGTATAAATCTAAATATCTTTCATTATATAATATAAATTTATCTATTATAGTTTCTTTTAAACTTTTATCTTCTATACTTTTATAATTGTAATTTAAATAAAGTAATATATATCTTGAGTCAACTTTATTTTCTATAAATCGATTTAATTTATTATCTATATAGTAATCATCACAATACCCATTTATATCAATATTGCTATATAAAATAACAAGTAACAATATTAATAATATTTTTTTCATTTTCTTCTCCTTTCTATCTTTAAATACTTGTTTATATATTGTCTAAAAATTTACTTTTGTATCCTATTTTTTCATAGATTATATTTATATAAATTGTAAAAAATATATTTAACGTTTAATAAATAGAGGTGATAATATGAATAATGCACATAAAAGAAATTCTTTTTTTATCATTGCTATATTTATAATAGCTGGTTTTTTAATAAGTGGAGAGTTTGACATATTTGATAAAATAAAAACCCAAATATTAAATCCTAGTTCAAATACAACCGAATACAACTGGTATTTTAATCCTAGAGAAGATAAAAAACAACCAACACCTATTAAAGAAGCTTCTTTCTTTAAAAAATATGGTGCCTATTATGTGGGGGATCCCAATGAAAAAGTAATATACCTAACTTTTGACGCAGGTTATGAAAGTGGTAATACAGAAAAAATATTAGATACTTTAAAAAAACATAATGCACCTGCAGCTTTCTTTGTTGTAGACCATTATTTAAAAACAAATCCAGAATTAATAAAAAGAATGGCTAAAGAAGGACATTTAGTTTGTAATCATTCAAAAAGTCATCCATCAATGGCTGGCATAACTGATTTTGAAAAATTCAAAACAGAAATAATA
Source organism: Paeniclostridium hominis (assembly GCF_014306135.1). NCBI lineage: Bacteria > Bacillati > Bacillota > Clostridia > Peptostreptococcales > Peptostreptococcaceae > Paeniclostridium > Paeniclostridium hominis. Next base: position 670,813 of record NZ_JACRWD010000001.1, on the reverse strand, counting down.
TCAGTTGAAGAAAGATATAAAGAGATAACTGGTAAAGATATGCCAAAATTCTTCAGACCTCCTATGGGAAAATTTAGTGAGCAATCACTTAAATATACTCAAGATTTAGGATACAATACTATATTCTGGAGCTTTGCATATGTAGATTGGTATGAAGATAAACAACCTTCTCATAACGATGCTAAAGAAAAAATATTCTCAAGAACACATCCAGGAGCTATAGTTTTACTTCATCCTAATTCTAAGACAAACACAGATATATTAGATGAAGTTATAACTCATTGGAAAAAAGAAGGCTATACTCTAAAAAGTTTAGATAACCTTACAAAGAAAAATAATTCTATAAATAATAATTCAAAATCTATAAAAAGTAATTAAAATAAAAAAGCAGATATAAAATTTTATATCTGCTTTTTTATTTTATGCATCTAATAAAACTAACTTTCCGTTATAAGTTCCTATCCAGTATGGTTTATATATGCTTTTAATATCTATAACTTTTATATCGTGAATATGTCCCTTATTATTAATAATTATGTTTTTAAGTAATTTTAGTATTTCATTTTTCATACTTTCTAGCATACTATCTTCATCCATGTTAGATTTTTTTATATATTTTTTAGATATATTTATCCTAGATGTTTTAGGAATTTTAGTTATAGATTCTGAAAATCCCGTATGAGTATTTACTAACATAGTAATTTTATTACTACTTTTATCTTGTTTAAATATATGTTTTCCCTTACTCTTAAGAGTTACATCATATGTAATAACTTTATATTCTATATATTGAAGCTTTGTATTTTTTATTCTAGGATTTAATTGAACTACCTTGCTCATTAAAGGTACTTTATCTCTTTCAATTTTTTTCATATCACTTTTTTGTACTTTAACTTCAATAGCATCAATTAACATGATTTTCCTCCCACAGATATATTTTAGTCTTTATATATTATATTAAAGTCTTTATATATTTAATATATATGTAATCTAAAATCTATATAAATATATAAATTAAAATTTCCTTTTTTATAGTATTATTTAATTTTTATTTAAATTGCTAATATTACTGTGTTAATTTTTACATTTTTAATATACTTTATTAATAAGTTTTATATTTTTTTGAATTATTTAACACGAATTTTGTAATGAATTTTGATAAATATAATAATTAAATAATATGTAAAGGATTGATTGTCATGAGATTTTTTAAACATATATTTACAGTACTAATAATAGTTATTTTTATAACTCCATATAGCTATTGCTTAAATAATACAAGTTCTAAGTTGCCTAAAATAACTATTGTTTCACCATATAATGCTCAACAATATATAATTTCTAAGCCAACTATAAAAGCTACATTTAGCAGTAATGATATAGATAAAAATTCTATTAAACTGTATTTAAACTATAAAGATGTTACTAAAGATTGTTTAATAAATAATAATTCTATATCTTATAAACCTAAAAAGAAATTAAAAAGAGGTACTCAAATAGTAAAAATACAAGTCAATGATTTAGAGAAAAATAAATCAAGTTTAGAGTGGTATTTTAATGTAGGTACACCTAATTACAATCATTATTATGGACTGATTCATTCTCATACATCAAATAGTGATGGTCATGGTAGTTTTGAAGATGCTTATTATAGTGCTAAATTTAATGCAAAATTAGACTTTTTTGCTATAACTGAACACTCTAATATGCTAGATAATGACGTAAATTCTAAATTAAATGATGCTTCTAATAGTAAAAAATGGAATAATTTAACTAAAGTAGCTAATGATTATAATTCTAATGGTAAATTTCTAGCTATTAAGGGATTTGAAATGACTTATCCATATGAAAATATAAAAAATCCTATAGGTCATATAAATATATTTAATACTCCAGGTTTTATATCCACAAATAATAGTTTATATTCTGATTTAAATAATTTTTATAAAGCTATTTCTAAAGAGGATAATATTATAGCTCAATTTAATCATCCATGTGATACATTTGGAAGGTTTAACAACTTTAAATATGATTTAGATGCTGATAATGTTATCTCTTTGATAGAGGTAGGTAATGGATATAAAAAAGATATTAATAAAAATAGATTAGCATTTGATGAATATCAAAAAGCTTTAGATCTAGGCTGGCATCTAGGACCTACTGCCAATCAAGATAATCATATAACAAATTGGGGAGTTGCAAATGAATTTAGAACCGTAGTTTTATGTACAGATTTAAATGAAGGCGCATTTTATAATTCTTTAAAAAATATGAGAGTTTATGCAACTCAAGATAAAAATATAAAAATAGATTATACTATAAACGATGAAATTATGGGCTCAACTATAAAAAATTCATCTAATTTATACTTTAATATTAGTGTAATAGATAATGATATTAAAGATAAGATAAAAAAAATTGATGTCATATCTAACAACGGCAAAATTATAGCATCTAAAGATTTTAATTCTAATTTAGCTAAACTAGAATTTAAACTAAATAACTTAAAAAATTCTTATTATTACATTAAAGTTTATCAAAATGATAATAAAATTTCAGTAACTGCTCCTATTTGGATTGAATTTAATAAAAAGTAATGATGAAAGATTATCCTTTCATCATTACTTTTATATAAACGCCTACGCCATTGGTAGTATCAGTTGTTATTACATGTGATAATGCACCTATTATTTTTTTATTTTGAACTATAGGTGATCCACTCATACCTTGTACTATTCCACCATATTTTTTTAATAATTTTTTATCTATTATTTTAAAATTAAAACTTTCAATATTTCCATTATCATTTTTATTGACTTTAGTTATTTTAATTTTATATCTTTTATTTTTTTCGTTCTGATTGTGTTTCATAATAACATATGCAGGACCTTCTTTAATATCTTTTTCATCTGCAACCTTATATGTTTTTTTCTCTTTTAAATCTGAATTAAAATTTACTTTACCACTAATTCCATATTCATCTATTTTAAATATATTACCTTTTGATTTTGGTATTTTATTTCCATTTATATTTCCAACATATTTTTTTGCAGATTTATTTATAGATACTATATTTGAATCGTAAATTTCACCTTTATTATTTAATATAGTTTTATTATTATAAAATTCTATATTATGTCCTACAGCCTTAAATTTATAATCATTAGGATTTATATATGTTAACGTAGCTGTGTAAGGAATTTTATCTATTAAATTAATAGGATTTATTTGATACTTGTCTAAGTTTACAGTAATTAAATTATCATTTCTCAATAAATTTAATTTAATTTTGTCTTTTTCTTTCATAGTAATTAGTAACTGTATTAAATCTTGTTTAGATCTTATTTTAACATTTTCTTGATTAAACATTTTTCTCACTATATCTCCACTTACACTTTCTACTAAATCATAATTTTTAAGCAAAGAATCCTTGCTAACTCCAAATATTATTACTTTGTTAGTATTTAACTCAAGATGTAAAAGTTCTCCTCCTATAATAACTTCCTTAGGTATTTTTTCATTTTTTTGCATTGAATAAGCATCATTTGGTAATAATATTATTAACATAGTTATAATAAAAAAAATAAAAAATTTAATGTCCTTAGATGATTTCATATAGTGTCACCTTCTTAAGTCAATTTAGTGTTTGTAATGTTATTATTAGCTTAAATATAGTTTTATATAATGGTTACTATTTTACATAATTCCCATAGTTATATTTACCTACTAAAAATAAAAAGCCATCTTAATTTTAAGATAGCTTTTACATTATATTATATCTAAGTGTCCATAATTATTTTCTATAACTATGCCTTTACTTTTGAAATCTATACTATTTTTAAATAAAGGTCCATCAATTACAAATGTATGATATTCGCCATTTTCTCCACAAGCATCAGCACCAGTAGATTTTATTTCTTCAACCACACTTTTAGTAAGTTTTTTTCCTAATAAATCTTTACTTAGATATTTTAAGTTTACAGTCTTTATTATAGTTGTAAAACCACTATCTATAAATTCATAAACCAATGATTCTCTGTTTTCTTGCCATAATGGAAATTCTGCTTTAAGGCCTGCTTTTTCACATCTTTCTATATCCCATTTTTTATGATTTTGTATATCTATATCTCCAAATGCACAAATTTGGGCTCCCATTTTTTTTGCTTTTAAAAGTGCCTTTTCAAATTCTTCCTCATACTCACATACGTCACATTCTACTTTCAAAAGTGGTATTTCTAAACTCTCACTAACTTTTTCTAGTAATTTATTAGTTATTCCATGAGTCCATGATTTATCAATGTCTTTTTTTATTGTTGTTAAAAGTGCTAATGGTTTATATCCTTTTTTTATCATTCTATATAATGCTAATGTGCTGTCTTTTCCTCCACTAAATGACATAATAAATTTATTATTCATCTGTTAAACCTCTCTTAATATGTATTTTAGTTTTATTTTATCATATATGCTTATTTTGCCAAATATATATCTTAGATATATATTAACTTACTATAAAAAATGTTCCTATAAACAATAATATCGCACCTATATACTTATATAAATGCATAGATTGTTCTTTTAAAACTACTATATCCATAAAAAAACCTATAAGAATTTGAGAAACTACGATAACAATTAATGTATTAGATAATCCTAATCCTGGTATAGCTTTAGTTGTAAAATATATTATAAATCCTCCAAATATACCTCCCAGTAAAAACTTAGGACTTATAGAACTTAAATCTAACAATGAATTCGTATTACCTGTTAAAAAAATACTTATTAAAAAAAATATTGCACCTACAACCAAGCTTATAAATGTAGCTATAAGTGGAGATGTGTTTTTTCCTAATTCTCCATTTATAAAAGATTCTAATGCAGTTGATCCACCTGCTAATACAGCAAATAATATAGCAACTATCTGTGACAAATAACTCCCTCCTTTGTATAATAAAATTTTATGATACAAGTCCTTTTTGCATTACAAATTTATATAAAATTTAAATAAACTATTTTATACTTATTAAATTTTTGTTATAATCACTTTAATAATTAAAGAGGTGATAGATATGAATATAAATTTTAGCTTTAATAGCTTTAATAAAAAAGAAAATGCAAATAACTTTATAATTTTAGGAATAATTCTGTTAGTAGTTGGAACTATATCTTTATTATTTAGAAGTGTAGGTATTAAATTATTATCATTTGGTTTAGGTGCTATTACTTTATTTTTAGCATATTTAAATCTAAAAACTATAAATGAGCTTAAAAGATATGAATCAAAGGAAAATATAAAACCGTATATAGATAAGCAAATAATACTTCTAATTGTAGCTATACTATTTTTTGTATTCCCTCAAAAAGTACAAGGATTTTTTTCTTCTATACTTGGTGCATTTCTTGTTGTAAATCAACTTATGCTACTAATTAAAGGAAAAAATAATCCTTATATAAAATTCAATGGATTTAATGGATTTTTATTAATCTGCGGATTACTATTAATAGTATCTCCCTTATTTTTATCTGGATTTATAGCTACATTCTTATCATTAATATTGGTTTTAATTGGTTTCCAATTATTATCTATTGGAAATAGATTAAAAAAATTATAAAAGTGGTACCTTATATTAAGGTACTATTTTTTATTTTTTAAATAATTACTGATTTGTGCATAAATATTTTTTATGATAATATTGTATAGTAAATTTAATAATAACTAAAGAAAAGGTGATTAACTTGACAAATTTTAAATATGCCTTTGATAATAAAAGGTATCATACATGGAATTATTACCTTAGAAATACTTTCGGAGAAAAAGTGTTTAAGGTATCTATAAATGCTGGTTTTTCTTGCCCTAATATAGATGGGACTATTGCTTATGGAGGATGTACTTATTGTAGTAAACAAGGATCTGGAGATTTTGCTGGAAACCCAAATGACAATTTAATTAAGCAATTTGAAGATATAAAACAAATGATGCACAAAAAATGGCCTAATGCAAAGTATATTGGTTATTTTCAAGCCTTTACGAATACACACGCTCCTGTAAATGTATTAAAAGATAAATATGAAACAATACTTAATTTAGAAGACGTTATAGGATTATCTATATCTACTAGACCTGATTGTCTTCCTGATGATGTTTTAGAGTACTTAGCTGAACTTAATAAAAAGACTAATCTTTGGGTTGAGTTAGGACTGCAAACTATCCATGATAAAACATCTAAAATTATAAATAGGGGTCATGATTATAATACATTTTTAGAAGGTGTTGAAAAATTAAAAAAACATAATATAAAAACAGTTGTTCACATTATAAACGGACTTCCTGGTGAAGATTATAATATGATGATGGAAACAGCTAAAGCTGTAGCTGACCTTGGAGTTCATGGAATAAAAATTCATTTACTTCATGTTTTAAAAGGAACTCCTATGGAAAAAATGATTGATAATAATACACTTACATTAATGGAAAAAGATGATTATATAAATTTAGTTTGTGACCAACTAGAAATACTTCCTCCTGAAATGATTGTTCATAGACTCACTGGTGATGGTAAAAGAGATGAAATGGTGGGTCCTATGTGGAGTTTAAAAAAATGGGAAGTTTTAAACGCAATAGACGATACTATGCGTGATAGAGATTCTTACCAAGGAATTAAATATAAAAAGGCTTAATAATTAATTATTAAGCCTTTTTATTTATACTCTTACTGGTTCTAACTCATTCTCATTTACACTATGTTTAATTTTTTTGGATTTAGGTTTTTTAATTGCTATTAATGCTGATAATACCATAAATATAACCCCTATTAATTTTCCAACAGAAAATGATTCACCTAAAATTGTCCATCCTATAATTACTGATACTATTAACTCTGTTGAAGCTAAAATTCCAGCAATTGATAAATCTATTCCTGTTGATATTCCATTTAAATAAAATATATATGCAGCAGCTGCTGGTATAATACCTAACCCTAACATAATAGTAAGTACACCCATATCATTTGCATATGAAATTAATTCAAAAGGTTTTGCTAGAGGTATCATTAATATAGATCCAATTAAAAATCCATATATTAATAATGTTATACCTTCACATTCTTTAAGTGCACCTTTGCTTATTATAGACATACAAGCATATGTTATAGCAGACATTATTCCTAGTAAAATACCATTCATATTAAGTTGACCTAAATTTAAACTTCCACCTGTAACAGCCAATATTGCTCCCATAAAACAAACAGCCAGTGATATTATTTTAATTTTATTAAGTCTTTCCTTGTATATTACTATAGATAAAAAAGTTAAAAATAAAGGTGAAGTGTATAAAAGTACTGCAGATGCTGATACTCCTATAGAATCTATAGAATTAAAATAACACATATTAAACCCTGCTTGACTTACTATACCTACCATTATACAATAAGCTAAACCTTTTTTGCTTATTTTAAGTGCACTTGGCATTTTAAAACAACTATAAATAAATAATACCAAAAATCCTAAAAATAATCTTAAAAATGCTACCTGTTCTGGAGTTAATCCATATCCTAATAAAGAATTTGCAAATAATCCGATAGTAGCCCAACAAACTCCTGCAACTACTACAAATAAATACCCTTTACTTTTTTGATTCATTTTCTTACCCCCTTTTATTAAGTTATTCTACTTTTTTATTAAAGCAATTCTCATGCCAATATAAATTCACTTTATATACGTTGAAATCTCATATAAGTTCAATACTCTAAATATATAATAAGTCTAATTTGACTTATATATCAATTTAATTCAAGTTGATTTCGACTTATATATTTATAAATCCACAAATCTCAATTAGATATTAAGTTGATTTTGACTTATCACTATACTATAATAAAGTTAATTTATACATAATAGTAATTTTGGGGGTATTTGAAATTGATATATGATAATGACTTCTTTGAAAAAATACTTGAAGCTTCACATGATGAGATATTTGTATGTGATAAAGATGGATATATGGTTTATTGCAATAAAGCATTTGAATCTAATTATGGAATTAATAGACACGAAATGATAGGTAAAACCGCTATGTTTTTAAACGAAGCTGGTTACTCAAATCAAACACCAATTCCTTATGTAGTTAAACATGGAAAAAAAGTATCTATGGAGCAAAAAACTATAACTGGAAAATCACTTATAATAACTGCAACGCCTGTATTTAACAAAAATGGTGATATAGAATTTATAGTTGAAAATTCTAGAGATATAAGTGAATTAAATGCCATAAAAAATAGTCTTAAACATACTAAACATCAGCTTAAAGAATATAAAAACAAAATAGATTCTTTAAGTAATTCTCAATCATTAATATATAATGATACTACTATAAAGGGAAATAGTATGAAATCAATTTTAGAGATATCTAAAAATGTAGCTAAAACTAATGTTAACGTTTTATTACTCGGTGAATCTGGATGTGGAAAAACAACACTAGCTAAGCATATCCACTTAAATAGCCCTAGAGCTAATAAACCATTTATAACTATAAACTGCTCTACTATATCTCCAAATTTACTTGAATCTGAATTATTTGGATATGAATCAGGAGCCTTTACTGGAGCCAATTCAAAAGGTAAATTAGGACTTGTTGAATTAGCTAATGGAGGTACATTATTTTTAGATGAAATAGGCGATATTCCATCTGAATTACAATCAAAATTTTTACAACTTATACAAGATAAAACTTTTATATCTGTTGGAGGAGTAAAAACTAAAAAAGTAGATATAAGATTTATATCTGCTACTAATGTAAATTTATTAGATTGTGTAAATCAAAAAAAATTTAGAGAAGACTTGTATTATCGTATAAATGTTGTAGAACTAAAAATTCCTCCACTTAGAAATCGTAAAGAAGATTTATTAGAACTTATTTTTCATTTTTTTAAAAAATACTCTAAATCTTTTAATTTAAATAAAACTATGTCTACAAAAGTTATAAATACTTTATTAAATTATGATTATCCTGGTAACATAAGAGAACTTGAAAATATAATTCAAAATATATTAGTTACTTCAAATTCTGATACAATAGATATAGATAATTTGCCAAAATCAGTTTTAAGTCATGATAGTTTAATAAAAAATGATGATAACAGTTCATTAGATATATTAATGAATAACTATGAAAAAATATTAATAGAAAAAGCCTATGAAAATCATCCTAGTTCTTATAAACTTGCTACAGCTCTAAATATATCTCAATCTAGGGCAAGTAGACTTATTCGAAAACATATAAATAAAGAAATAAAGTAGGTTTAAATTCAAACCTACTTTATTTCTTTATTTACAACTATTATAGAAATTTACCATCATATCTTCTTTAATTTCCATATATTTATCTTCATAACCTAATTTTTTAAGTATACTTAAAGAAAATTCTATAGCTGTAGCTGGCCCTCTACTAGTTATTATATTACTATCTTCAACAACTACTTTATCTTCTATATAATCTAATTTATTTTTATCTTTTATAAATCCAGGATATGATGTGCATTTTTTATTTTCTAATATACCAAAGCTTTCTAATGCTTCAGGAGCTGCACATATAGCTGCTATTATTTTTTTATCTTCATTAAAATTTTGAACAAGTTCTTTTACCTTTTGATTATCACGTAAATTATATGCTCCTGGCAATCCTCCTGGTAAAACTACACCATCATATTCACTTATATCTATAGTATTTATATTTACATCAGCTTTAACTTGTATATTATGTGTTCCTTTTACATAATCATTATCCATTGAACACATATCACATTTTACATCTGCCCTTCTTAATACATCTACAACTGTCAAAGCTTCTATTTCTTCAAATCCATCAGCTAATAAAACTAATATTTTTTTCATAAATTCCTCCTATTTGTTAAATTTCTTTATTTATATATTTTATTTTTGTAATAGCATCACTTACAGAGTTAGCAATATAGTTAGCACTTTCTTTAACTTGTTTTCTAGAGTTTATCATTGCAAAACTATATTTTGTAGTTTTAAGCATACTTATATCATTTGGAGAATCTCCAATTGTAGCTACTTCATCTAGACTTGCTCCTAATATTTTACATACCTTTTTTATAGCTTCATGTTTTGACACTCCTTTAGGTACTAAATTTAGAGTATGCTCTGATGAAAAATATATATCTAAAACTTCATCAAATTCTTCTTTTAAAAATAACTCTAGTCTATATAACTCTTCTATATCTTGAGAAACTATTCCTATATTTCCTACTAAATTATCGTAAGTATCTTTATTTGAAAATTCTTTATCTACTATATACTCATTCGTATAAATTTTAAAGAAATCATTTTCTTCTAATAAAACAACTTTTCCATTAAACTTAAAATACATAGTTGCTATATCTGAATCAAACTCAGCTATTACTTTTTTTACTATATTATCATCTATAGTTCCCTTAAAAACTAAATTATGATTACTATCATATATATATGAACCATTTTCACATATATAATATCCATTCATATTTATATCATTATTTGTCATTCTTACAGCTTGAGAAAATATCCTTCCTGTAGCTATATTAAATACAATGCCTTCATTTTCAATATTTTCTATAGAATTAGCATCTTCTCTTGATATTCCATTGTGGTATAATGTTCCATCTAAATCACAAAATATATATTTTATCATTTGTCTACTCCTTTTACTTTAAAAGTTCTAATCTAAGTAAATTTAATGCTTCATTAGTGGCTCTACTTCTTATTTTATCTCTACTTCCTGAAAAATTACATTTTTTAACTTTAACATCTCCATTTATGTAAATACCTATATATACTAATCCAACTGGTTTTTCATCAGTACCGCCTCCTGGTCCTGCAACTCCTGTTGTAGAAAGTCCAATATTTGTATTTAAGTTTTTAGCTATACCTACAGCCATCTCTATGGCTGTTTCACTACTAACTGCTCCATATTTATCTAGAGTTTCTTTTTTAACACCTAATCTATTCATTTTGGCCTCATTAGAATATGTTACACATCCTTCAATAAAACTTTGTGATATACCTGGATAATCGATAAGTTTTGATGAAACCATACCTCCAGTACAAGATTCACTTACAGCTATAGTCATATTATTTTTAACTAATAACTTAGCTACAGTTTCTTCTAAAGTAGTATCGTCATATCCATATATATATTTACCAACTCTATCTTTAATTTTTTCCTCTATAGATTTTATTAAATCATTTGCTTTTTCATCATCTTTAGACTTAGCAGTTATTCTAAGAGTAACTTCATTTTCTTTAGCATATGGGGATATAGTTGGATTACTTTGACTATTAATAATATCAATTAATTTCTCTTCTAATTCAGATTCTCCTATACCAATAAATCTTAAAGTTTTAGATACTAGTTTGTAGTCAGTTAAACTTTGTAAATAACTTTTAACACTATTATTAAACATAGGAATCATTTCTTTTGGTGGTCCTGGAAGTAATATTATCATTTTATTTTCTTTTTTTAATATTACACCTGGAGCTGTTCCATTTGGATTATCTAGTATAATACAATCTTTCGGGAAGTAAGCTTGCTTTTTATTATTTTCAGTTGGTTTTAGTCCTAATTTTTCAAAATAGGATTTTATATTTTCCCATAAATCACTATAAAAAACTAATTCTTGGTTAAAATATTTAGCTGCAATTTCTTTTGTTATATCATCATTAGTAGGTCCTAATCCACCAGTAGTTATTACTATATCACTTCTTTTAAAAGCTTCTTCTAATAAATTTAATAATCTAGTTTCATTGTCTCCTACTGTTTCTTGATAATAAACTTCTACTCCAATACTAGCTAACTCTTTTGCTAAAAATTGAGAATTTGTATTAACAATATCCCCTAATAATATCTCAGTTCCTACTGTTATAATTTCTGCTTTCATATCTTCACCTTTTTCTAAATAGATTTATACCCTAATATTAACATATTTAAATTAATATTGTCTTATACTTTTATTTAAGATATTTATATAAATTTTATTTTATTTATATAAAAAATTATATACTTTATTAAAAATATTAAAACTCATTATACTCTTATTTCCAAGGAAATCAGCTAATTAAACTATACTTTATAGGTATCTATATAAAATTTTATTTTTACATTTTTTCTACTGCATATGCTAAATTTATGTATAAATAAAAAATTGAGGAGTTTAAACTCCTCAATTTTTTATTTATACAAACTTATATTCTAAATTATTAACCATGTTATTTATAATATTTTCACTTATATTTTCATTGCTTAATTTATATGCTAATAAACAAGATCCCATATCAGGGCCTAGTATAGGCTTTATAAATTTTATATTATATTCATTTAAATGTTTTTTAAGTGGCGATAATATTAAATCTCCACTTTTAAATACTCCTCCTGAATATGAAACTAATATATCACCATCAAATTCTAATTCATTTATTATCATTTTAACAAGTAAACTAAGCTCATAGCCTGCTTCATTAAATATACTTAATGCATTTTTATCATTTAAAATTGCACTTTCAAAACATAATTTAGAAAACTGTGCAATTTGAGTTCTATCTTTTTTAATATCATTTAAAACATAATCAATTATATCAAAATCATCATTTATGTTTAATTTTTCTTTTATATTTTTATAAATCAAACCTCTTTCAATTCTTTTATCAGCTTCTTTTGAAAACATCTCAATAGTTTTTTTACCTATCCAATATGCAGAACCTTCATCACCAATATAATCTCCCCAGCCTCCACATCTAATAGTCTTACCTTTTGAATCTTTACCAAGAGCAATAGATCCTGTCCCACTTACTATATTTATTCCTTCTTTACCTGCTAAAGATCCAGCTAAACCTACTTCTACATCATTTCCTACTTTAAACTTTATCTCTTTTAATATTTTTTTTACAATATTATCTATATTTGTTGCTACACTTTTTACTTCACCATATCCTGGTAATCCTAGAAAAACACTTTCTATATCATCTTTTGATACATTTGATATTTCTAAAATTTTATTAAATCCCTCATTTAGTACATCTTCAACTCCAGTAAATCCTATTTGTTCATAGTGTGTTGTTTTAGTTTTATACTGTGCTATTTTATAACCTTTTTTATCTATCATAGTAAAGGTCGTTTTAGTTCCGCCTCCATCTACACCGATATAATACATAGATTCTCCCCCTATATTTGTATATTAAACATTACAAACATACTCATATACTTTGATTTCATCTATAAACTTATTTATATCTTCTAAATTTACATCTCCTGTTGATATATGCATTGCATTTGACATCCCACAGGCATTTGATAGCTTTAAAGTATCTTTTAAATCATATCCTTTTAAAGTGCCTAATGAGAAACCAGCTATACTAGAATCTCCACTTCCAACAGGGTTTACAATTTTTATATTAGGTATTTCTACTTTGTATACAAAATCTTTATTTACTAAAACCATTCCATCCTTGCCCATAGATACACAAACATTTTCCACACCTTTAAGTAATATACTCCTAGATATATTTATAATATCATCTACATTTTTTATTTTAACTTTACTTAAATTTTCAAGTTCATCAATGTTTGGTTTAATAAGATAAGGTTTCGAATTAATACCTAATTTTAGGCTTTCTCCGCTACTATCTAATATAAATTTTATATTTTTTTGCCTACATAAATTTCCTATTCTTAAGTAATAGTCCTTAGGTAACCCTTTAGCTAAACTTCCTGATGCAACTAGTATTTCAGTTTCTTCTAAAACTTCACTCAAATAATTTTCAAATTCATCAATTTCTTCTTTAGTTATATTTGGCCCACTTTCTAAAATCTCAGTACTTTTATTATTTGAATCTATTATATTTAAACAGATTCTAGATTCTTCTTTTATTTGTGTGAAATTATTTTTAATTCCTATTTTATCTAACTCTGATTTTATATATTTGCCGTTAAATCCACCTAAAAAACCTATACAATTTACATCTTCCCCAAGTTTTTTTAAAACTTTAGCTACATTTAATCCTTTTCCGCCTGCTGTTGGATTAACAAAATTGGCTCTTTGCACAGAGCCAATTTCAAATTTATCTAATTTATATAATCTATCTATAGATGGATTAAATGTTATAACTGTTATCATTTGCTTTATTTTCACTCTTACACATTTTTATTTTTTCAACTACTACATCATACATAGCATGTTTTGCAGGTACTAAATATTGTCTTGGATCTGAGGCATTAGGATTTTCATTAAAATATTCTTTTATAGCATTTGAAAAAGGTATTTTAAGTTCTGTAGCTATATTAACTTTACAAATTCCTTTTTCTATCGCAGTTTGAACTGCTTCATATGGAACCCCTGATGCCCCATGAAGCACAAGCGGAACATCAACTAAACTTTTTATTTTTTCCAATCTTTCAAAATCTAATTTAGGTTCACTCTTGTATAAACCATGTGCAGTACCTATAGCTACTGCTAATGAATCTACTCCAGTTAATTTAACAAATTCATAAGCTTCATTTGGATCCGTTAAAAATGAATCTTTTTCATCTACTTTTAAATCATCTTCAACTCCACCTAACTTTCCAAGTTCTGCTTCAACTGTGGCCCCGTACTCATGTGCAAAATCAACTACATCTTTAACAATATCAACATTTTTCCTAAATTCATATTTTGATGCATCAATCATAACAGACTTACAACCAAGTTTTATTATATTTTTTATATCTTCGACATTTTCATGATGATCTAGGTGAAATGTTAAAGGTATATCATTTAACTTACTCCCTTTTTCTATTATAGATAAAAGGTAATTTTCATTTGCATACTTAACTGTCGATGGAGTCGCTGCTAATATCACAGGTGATTTTAAATCACTAGCTGCTTGAAGCACTACTTGTATAGTTTCTAAATTGTGTATATTAAATGCAGGTATTGCATAACCTTCTCTTTGAGCTTTTAATAACATTTCTTTAGTTGATATTAAACTCATATTATTTCCTCCTTCTTATAAATTATAAATTACTACACCTTGAACAACCCTATTAACCTCACCTGTTGGACATGGATTATCCGGCGTTATTCCTAAGTTTTCTGATTTTAAAAATGATAATATCTGTCCAAAGACAATTTGCTGAAGTGGAAGTAATGCTTCATTACCTACTGTATAATTTATTTTTTCTAAATCAAATGCATAATCTGCTTTTTCTTTTAAACTATTTTCTATATCACACCCTACCAGTACAACTTTGTCACCTTTTCTATGTGCTAAAATTTCTTTAGCTAAATCTATATCATATAATCTAGTATATTTATCATTTGATATATAAATTGTAGTTATGCTTTTATCATTTATAACAGATTTTGGTCCATGCCTAAAACCTAAAGGTGTATCATAACTTGCATTAACTATTCCAGCTGTTAATTCTAAAACCTTTAAAGCACTTTCTCTAGCTATACCTTTACTAGTTCCTGATCCTAAATAAATTATTCTTTCAAAATCTTCATCTGTTAAATTAGATATTTTATCTATATTATTTTCTATAAATCTTTCAACAGATGCTGATAAATTTTCAACATCTTTAGTAAAATCATTTATATTGTTTATGTTAAAAATTCCTATACAGCTTAGTACCATAGTCGTAAAGCTGCTAGTCATAGCAAATCCTAAGTCATTAGTTTGTGGTGGCATAAGAAGCAATAAACTTTTTTCATCTTCTCTAGTATTTAATGCTAACTTGCCATTTTCATTACAAGTTATTACAACTTGATAAAGCTCATCTACAAGTTCATTGGCTAAATTAACAGCATGAACACTTTCTGGGGAATTACCAGACCTTGCAAAAGATATTAAAAGTGTTGGTATATCTTTTATAAAATAATTTTTGGGGCTTGCTACTAAATCTGTTGTAGCTATAGCTTCTACTTTTTTATTTAATATCTTAGTTAAGTAAGGTTCACATGTTTCTCCTGCAAATGCAGATGTACCTGCTCCAGTTAATATAATTCTATAATTATCTTTAGATAAAAATTCTTCTAAAAATATTTTTATATTATTTTTATTATTGTATAAATTTTTTACAGCTTCTCTCCATGTACTGGGTTGTTGAACTATTTCTTTTGCTGTATTTATCCCACTACAATCTTCTAATCTTTTTAATTCCATTCCTAAAAGTTTTTTAGACATAGTTTATAATCATACCCCTTCTTATTGATTATTTATACTAATATTGTATTGTTTTACATTTAATATGTATTTGTAATTTTGTACTCACGTTTTGTACTTTTGTATGTTTGTTAATATGTTTTATACAAATTTTTTTATTATATACATATTTATTGAATAATTAATAAAATACTAGTCAATCATTTTAATAATATTAATTTAGGAGGACTTTTATGCTATATTTATTAACCTCAGGTAAAGCAAATAGACAAGATAAAAATTATATTGTCGGTAACGAACTGTTGAAAAAAATTGATTTTATATTAAATAATTCTTCAAATATTAATAATGCTAATAATAATTTTAATACAATAAATAATAACCTTTCTAAGAATATATATAAAAAAAATAAGAGTTAGATTACAAAAAATAATCTAACTCTTATTTTTTTACTTATATTATAATATTACTAGGAGGATTGTTATGAAATTTTTAACACTTTATTTTATTATTATGTCTATTATAACTTTTTTACTTATGTACATAGATAAAAACAGAGCAATTAAAGGTCAATGGAGGATACCAGAAGCTACACTTATAAACTTTTCTATTTTAGGAGGTGGGATAGGTACATATATGGGAATGTACATTTTTAGGCATAAAACTAGACATCCTAAGTTTACTATATCTATACCTATAACAATAATACTTAACTTATTTTTATACTATATATTGTTAAAATTTATAATATAAAAAGGATATGAAATTAATCATATCCTTTCTATACCTTATCCAAATAAACTTAATAGTATACCTGCTGCAACAGCAGATCCTATAACTCCTGCTACATTAGGAGCCATAGCATGCATAAGTAAGAAGTTACTTGGATTTTCTTCTTGAGCAACCTTATGAGCAACTCTAGCTGCCATAGGTACTGCCGAAACACCTGCTCCACCTATAAGTGGATTAATTTTATCTTTAGTGAACTTATTCATTAACTTAGCACAAACTACCCCTGATCCTGTTCCTATACTAAATGCCACTATTCCAAGAGCAAATATTTTTATAGTTTGACCACTTAAAAATATTTCCGCTTCTGCTGATGCTCCAACAGATAACCCTAAAAATATAGTAACTATATTCATAAGTGCATTAGTTGCAGTATCTGATAATCTATCTGTAACTGTACATTCCTTAAGTAAATTCCCAAACATAAGAAGACCTATTAATGTAGCTGCCGATGGTAGTAATAATGATACAACAATTGTTACTACTATTGGAAATATTATTTTAACTTTTTTAGATACTGGTTTTGATTGTGTCATTACTATACTTCTTTCCTCTTTAGTTGTTAGTGCTTTCATTATTGGTGGCTGTATAATTGGAACTAATGCCATATATGAATATGCTGCAACTGCTATAGGTGCTAATAAATGTGGAGCTAATTTTGTTGTTAAATAAATTGCAGTAGGTCCATCTGCTCCACCTATTATTCCTATAGAAGAAGCTTCAAGACCTGTAAATCCTAAAACTAATGCTCCTATAAATGTAAAAAATATACCAAATTGAGCTGCTGCTCCTAATAATATACTCTTTGGATTCGATATCATAGGTCCAAAATCGGTCATAGCTCCAACACCTAAAAATATTAGTGGTGGAAATATACCAAGCTTACATCCTTGATATAAATAATATAGTAACCCCCCTGGAGATTTTGTCGCAATTGATCCATTAATTGAATCAGTTGTTAGCGAAAGATCACTTATTGAGGATACTGGTGTATTCATAGCACCTGCTAATGGAAGATTTGTAAGTAACATACCAAAAGCTATAGGCACTAATAGTAAAGGTTCAAATCCTTTTGCTATTGCTAAATATAATAATACACAAGCGATTAAAATCATTACAATTTGTCGCCAGTCCATATTAACAATACCCATTGATTGAATAAAATTATTAATAACTTCTCCCACGGGTAAGTCCCCCTTTTAAAATTTTCTAGTTTAACCTATAGTTATTAAAACATCTCCTACACTAACAGATGCTCCTTTTGATATATTAACGGATTTAACTGTTCCATCAGAATTTGCCATTATTTCATTTTCCATCTTCATAGCTTCAAGTATAAGTAATACTTGACCTTTTTTTATATTATCTCCGACTTTAACACGAACATCATTTATAGTTCCTGGCATTGGTGCTAAAATACTTCCACCTGAAACTGCTCCTGCTTGTGGATTATGTTGTTGTTTTGGCGCTGTTTGTGGTTTTGGTTGTATTGTTTGATTATTTGCTTGAGGTCTTGTAGTTGATACTTCTATTCCTAACTCCTCAACCTCTACTTCATATGTATTTCCATTGACAGTTATATTATATTTTTTTATCATAGTAAATTTCCCCCTGTTTTACTTACTTAGTAGTATTTTTGGCCATTCTTTCCCAACTTGTTTTAGTATTATTACTTCTTTGTATTTTTCTAACTACTATATTATTAGTGCTATTTCCTGTTGTTGCTGCTATTGCAGCTGTTATTACAGATACTAATTCCCCTAAATCTTCATTATTATTAACGTCTTTTATTTCATCTTCTTTCTGTTTTATAAGTTCTATATTATCTTCTTTAACTTTTTTACTTCCATCTCTTTGTAATATAGTTATAATTAAAGCTATTACAACTAAAACAATAAAAACTACTGCCATTGAAAGTACTGCAACACTAACACCTGCTAATAACTTTTCGCCCATTGAAAGTGTTGATGAAGGATCTTTTACCGCTTCTAGTAATTGGCTAATATTCATAATTATTCACCTTCCTATAAAGGTATATTTCCATGCTTTTTAATCGGTCTATCTTCACGCTTTGATGCTAATGTATCTATTGCATCTGATATTCTTATTCTAGATAATGAAGGCTCTATTACATCATCTATATATCCTCTTTCAGCTGCTTTGTACGGAGTTGCAAATTCATCTGTATATTCTTTTATTTTTAATTCTCTCATTTCTTTAGGATCTTTAGCATTTTTAATATCATTTTTAAATATTATATTAGCCGCGCCACTTGGTCCCATAACTGCAACTTCTGCAGTTGGCCATGCTAAAACCATATCTGCGCCTAAATCTTTTGAACACATCGCAAGATAAGATCCTCCATATGCTTTTCTTGTTATTAATGTTATTTTTGGTACAGTGGCTTCACTATATGCATAAAGCATTTTAGCACCATGACGAATTATACCTCCATATTCTTGAGAAGTTCCTGGTAAAAATCCTGGAACATCTACTAAGCTAAGTATTGGTATATTAAAGGCATCGCATGTTCTTATAAATCTTGATGATTTATCTGAAGCATTTATATCAAGTGAACCTCCCATTACTTTAGGTTGATTTGCAATTATTCCTACACTTTCACCATTTATCCTAGCAAATCCTGTTATTATATTTTGAGCAAAGAATGGTTGCACTTCATAAAAATCTCCATTATCTATTATTTCATATATTATTTCTTTCATATCATAAGGCTTATTAGAAGCTTCAGGTATTATATTATTTAAAATGTCATTTTTTCTATTTGGATTATCTTCACACTCAACTATAGGTGCTTTTTCTGAGTTGTTTGAAGGTAGGAATGATAATAGTTTTCTTATTTGATTTATACAAGCTTCATCATTTGAAGCTATAAAGTGAGCTACTCCAGAAGTTGTATTATGAGTTGAAGCTCCTCCTAGTTCTTCAGCAGTTACTTCTTCCCCTGTAACAGTTTTAATAACTTGTGGTCCTGTTATAAACATTTGACTTGTTTGATCTACCATGTATATAAAATCAGTTAATGCCGGTGAATAAACAGCTCCCCCTGCACAAGGTCCCATTATTGCAGATATTTGTGGAACTACACCTGACGCTATTGTATTTTTATAAAATATTTCTCCGTATCCAGCTAATGCATCGACCCCCTCTTGTATTCTGGCTCCTCCTGAGTCATTAAGACCTACTACAGGTGCCCCTAGTTTTAATGCAGTATCCATAACCTTTCCGATTTTTTTAGCATGCATCTCCCCTAATGATCCTCCAAGTACTGTAAAGTCTTGAGCAAATGCACATACTAATCTTCCATCAACTTTTCCATATCCTGTAACTACCCCTTCTCCTGGTATTTCTTGTTTTTCCATACCAAAATTTATACATCTATGTTTAACGAAAGCATCTAGTTCTACAAAAGAATTTTCATCAAATAATTTGTTTAATCTTTCTCTTGCTGTTAATTTTCCTGATGCATGTTGTTTATCTATTCTCTTTTGTCCTCCCCCTTCTTCTATTTTTCGTCTTTTTTCATAAAGTAAATTCAATTTTTCTTGTGACATAAAACCACCCCCAAAGATTTTATTTTCTAGTTATTTTCTTTCACTTAATTCTAATAATACCCCATCAGTTCCCTTTGGATGGCAAAATGCTATTTTTGCATTTCCAGCTCCATATCTTGGCTTTTCATCGATCATTTTATATCCTTTCTCTTTAACATCTTCTATAGCTTTTTCTATATCATCAACTCTAACAGCTACATGCTGTATGCCTCCACGTCCACCGTTTTTAGCTATGAATTTAGCTATTGGTCCATCCTCACAAGTAGATTCTAACAACTCAAGTTCTGTATCTCCAACTGGTAAAAACGCAACTTTAACTTTTTGATCTTCAACAACTTCCGTACCTTCACATTTAAGTCCTAAAACATCTTCATAAAATTTTAAAGTTTCTTCTAAATTATTTACAGCTATTCCCACATGATCAACTCTTAATATATTCATACTACTTCCCCCTTAAATTATCTTGTAATTTTTTCAAATAACATATTGCTTATAGAATATGGGTCTGTTTCTTTAGTTATAGTCTTATATAATAATTCGTCAACTTCTTTTGTGTATTCTAAGTTTTTAACTAATTTATATACTTTTTTTTGTACTAATTCTTTGACCTCCATTCTATTTCTTTCTAATCTGTTTTCATTTAATTTACTACTTTCCTCTAAAAAACTTTTATGTTTTAATATATTTTCAAAAGTCTCTTCTATTCCATCCCCACTTTCAGCTATAGCTAAACTTACAGGTGGTCTAAAATCCCAATTTTTTTTAAAATCTAGCATCATCTCTATTTCTAAAGAAGTTTTTTTCGCACCATCTTTATCAGCTTTATTTATAACAAATACATCAGCAATCTCCATAACCCCAGCTTTTATAGCTTGTATATCATCACCTAGTCCTGGAACCATTACCATAAGTGTTGTATCTGCAGTTTTTACTATATCAATTTCCGATTGACCTACACCTACAGTTTCTATGAATATGTAATCACATCCATAAGCATCAAGCACTTTTATGGCTGCATGAGTTGCATTTGAAAGCCCGCCTAAACTTCCTCTAGTACCCATAGATCTTATAAATACATCTTTATCTGTATTTAAATCATTCATTCTTATCCTATCTCCAAGTATAGCTCCTTTAGTAAAAGGACTAGTTGGATCTATTGCTATGATACCTACTTTTTTATTTTCTTTTCTTATTAATTTTACTAACTTATCAGTTAGAGTAGATTTACCTGCACCAGGAGGACCTGTTATACCTATAACATAAGCCCTTCCAGTGTGTTTATATATGTCTTTTAAAGCCTCTTCATATCCCGGTTGTTCATTTTCTACAATAGTGATAAGTCTAGCACAATCTCTTTTTTTACCTTCTAGTACCCTTCTCACTATATCTTTCATAACTTCTCCTTTTTAAGCTAATGCTCTTTTAAGATTTTCTTTTATAAACTCGATAGTTACTGATGTTGGAGTTCCTGGAGTAAATATTTCAGCAATTCCTTTTTCCTTTAAGTAAGGAATATCATCTTCTGGTATTACGCCTCCTCCAATTACTAATATGTCATCAGCTTCTTCATTTATTAATAATTCTACAACCTTTGGTAATAAATGATTATGAGCTCCTGATAATATACTCATAGCAACTACATCTACATCTTCTTGTATAGCAGCTGCTACTATTTGTTCTGGAGTTTGACGAAGTCCTGTATATATAACTTCCATACCAGCATCTCTTAATGCTCTAGCTATTACTTTAGCACCTCTATCGTGGCCATCTAATCCAGGCTTTGCAACTAATACTCTTATTGGTCTCATATAAATTTCCTCCTTATATCATAACCGCTTGTTTGTATTCACCAAATTCTTCTCTCATAACACCACATACTTCTCCTAATGTAGCATATTCTCTTACTGCATCTAATATATATGGCATTATATTCTCATCAGAATTACAAGCTTTTCTTAAAGCTTCTAAAGTCTCTTTAACTTTATCATTATCTCTTCTTTGTTTAAGTTCTTTTATCTTTTCTTTTTGTCTTTCTCCAACCATAGGATCAACTTTTAATAGACCTTTTGGCGCTTCTTCTTCTATTTCAAACTTGTTAACTCCAACTATTATTCTATCTTTATTTTCTATTTCTTTTTGATATTTATATGCACTATCCATTATTTCTTGTTGTATAAATCCTTTTTCTATTGCTTGTGGAGCTCCACCTAATTCATCTATCTTTTCTATTAATCTTAAAGCTTCTTTTTCTATCTGATTAGTTAAACTTTCTACATAATAAGAACCTGCTAGTGGGTCTATGCTATCTGCTACACCGCTTTCGTGTGCTACTATTTGTTGTGTTCTAAGTGCTACTCTTACTGAATCTTCTGTTGGAAGTGCTAGTGCTTCGTCTTTTGAATTTGTGTGTAGTGATTGAGTACCTCCAAGTACTGCTGCTAATGTTTGAATTGCAACTCTAACTATGTTGTTTTCAGGCTGTTGAGCTGTTAATGTACATCCTGCTGTTTGAGTGTGGAATTTAAGTGCCCATGATTTCGGATTGGTTGATTTAAATCTTTCTTTCATAACTTTTGCCCATATTCTTCTTGCTGCTCTAAATTTAGCAACTTCTTCTAATAAATTGTTGTGTGCATTAAAGAAAAATGATAATCTTGGAGCAAAGTCATCAACATTTAAACCTGCTTGTATGGCTGCATTGACATAAGCTATACCATCAGCCAATGTAAATGCTACTTCTTGAACTGCATTAGAACCTGCTTCTCTTATATGGTAACCTGATATACTTATAGTGTTCCATTTTGGTACATTTTTCGAACAGTATTCAAATATATCAGTTATTAATCTCATTGATGGTTTTACTGGAAATATGTAAGTACCTCTTGCTACGTATTCTTTTAATATATCATTTTGTATAGTTCCTCTTAATTTATCAGGAGTTACCCCTTGTTTTTCGGCTACTGCTATATACATAGCTAAAAGTACTGATGCTGGTGCATTTATAGTCATCGATGTTGATACCTTATCTAGTGGTATTCCATCAAATAATATCTCCATATCTGCTAGTGAATCTATACAAACACCAACCTTTCCTACTTCACCTTCAGATATAGCATCATTTGAATCATACCCCATTTGTGTTGGAAGATCAAATGCTACTGAAAGCCCCATAGATCCTTGATCTATTAAATATTTATATCTTTTATTTGATTCTTCTGCTGTAGCAAATCCAGCATACATTCTCATAGTCCAAAACTTACCCCTATACATAGTAGGTTGAACTCCTCTTGTAAATGGGTATTGTCCTGGATAACCTAAGTCATTTTCATAATCAAAATCTACATCTAATGGTGTATATAATCTTTTCATCTCTTGTCCTGTATCAAATTCAAATCTTTCTTTTCTTTCTGGAAATCTAGATATAGATTTACTAACCTTACTTTCTTCCCATTTTTCAAATCCAGCTTGAATTTCTTCTTTTTTACTAGACATTTTAAATCCCCCTATTCTTTTATCTCTAAAGTAATTTTAAAATAATTTTCATTAGAGATTCTATACATTAATTAATATAAATTTTAAAGTAAATTTATAAGCTTTTTATATATTTACTTCAAAATAACTAAAAAAATTCCCCTTTTAAATATCTCTCCACTAAAATTATTACATATATATCATATACATTGCAATCGTTTTTACCAACCTTTTACACCCTATGCATAATGGGCTTTAAAATTTGAAATTTTCAAAATTTAATCTTTCATACTGTTAAAATATAATTTATCAAATACTTGTTAAATCAACTTGTAAGTTATGATTTTTTACTAATTGATTTATATATCATGCAACTATTTCTTATTTTTTTTCATTGATTACTAAAAATTTTTTTAATTATTTTTTATTCTTATTAATACTTTATTATTTAATATTCATATTCTATTGAATAAAAGTATCATCTTGATATACAATATATCTAAAAAACTAAAATATAAGGTGATGACATGTTTAAAAATTTAACTAAAGTTGAAATATTAGATTTATTTAAAGATTCTAAATATACAATAAAAAATTATGATAAAGAAAGCATAATTGCACTTGAAGGTCATCCATGTACATCTATTGGCTTGGTGCTTAAAGGTGGTGTTGATATTAAAAGATTTTTACCTGGAGATAAAGTAATACTGATTTCATCATTTTCTGTGGGTAATTTATTTGGAGAAGTCATAACTTTTTCTGATGTAAATATCTATCCTGCTACAGTTGTTTCTAACTCTAAAAGTGAAGTTATGTTTATAGATAAATATGATTTTATAGATTTTTGCTCTAACCATAAAGAAATATTAGTTTCTTTTTTAAATGATATAACTAATAAGATAATAGAACTTAATAAAGCTGTTAAAACTGTTTCTTTTACAAGTATTAGACAAAAAATCGCAAGTTTTTTATTGGATGAATATACATCTCAAAAAAGTAATTTTATAAAAATGCCTAAAACTAAAACAAAATTGGCTGAAAGCTTAGGCGTTCCTAGACCATCTTTATCTAGAGAATTTATTAATATGAAAAATGATAATTTAATTGAATATACTAATGATTACGTAAAGTTACTTGATATAGATAAACTTAAAAATATATTAATAGAGTAGGAAATTCCTACTCTATTTTTTATTTCAATATATTTTCAATTTTCATAGATGCGTAATTTAAAACTGATTCAACATTTCCATTATCTTTTCCCCCACCTTGGGCTAAAACTTTACTTCCTCCTCCCCTTCCATCTACTAATTTTATAGAATCTTTTAATAAATCATTCATATTTAATTTGTTAAGATTTTTAGATGATGCAAATATAAAACTTGATTTATCATCAGCTTTGACTCCCATTAAAGCTATAGTATTATCATTTTCTACTAACTTAGAAACTACTTTTGATACATATTTTACATTTTCATTTTCATAAATCTTTCTAACTAAAGAAACTTCACCTAATTTATCTGCAGAATCTGTCATTTCCTTAACTTGATAATTAGATATTTTATCTTCTATCTTTTTATTTTTATATATGACTTCATTTAATTTATCATTTAAGCTTTGAATTCCTTTTATAGCTTCTTTATCACTACAACTTAAATATCTACATATTTCATTTAAATATCTATCTTTTTCTATGCTGTAATCTATAGCTCTTTTGCCAGCTAAATACTCTATTCTTATAGCATCTCTACACTTTTCAAATCTTTTTATTTTTATCATTCTAAGAGATAATGTTGATCTTGGATGAACTCCACAACATGCATTTATATCTAAATCTCCTATTTTTACAACTCTTATTTGTTCATTTGTTTTAGGTAAATCTCTTCTTAATCCCATTTTTTTAAGTTCTTTTCTATCTGGAGTTAAAAATTCCACCATTATGTCCTTTTCAATTATTTCATTTGCAAATTCTTCAGCTTTTCTTATTTGTTCTTCAGTCAACATCCCTTGTATATCTACAGTGCTAAATTCTTTTCCCAAATGAAACCCTACAGTATTTGCATTAAATAGTTTAAAAAAACATCCAGAAAGTACATGTTGTCCAAAATGTTGATTCATCCCATCTTCTCTTTTTTCCCAATCTATACTACACTTTACTTTATGTATCTTTATAGGCTTAGTTTTTGTAACATGATAAACTATACCATTTTCTTCATATACATCTATAACTTCATGATTGTCAATTTTTCCACTATCACAAAATTGTCCTCCTCCACCCGGGAAAAATGCAGTTTTATCTAATTGTATATGAAAATTTGAATCTTTTTCCTTTATATCGATTATTTCTGCTGTAAATTCCTTTATATATTGATCTTTATAATATAATTTTTCCATATTTATCTCCTTTTTCTAAAGTTAAACCATAATTTCTATCATAAGTATAAACTAAAATCCACATATGTATCAATGTGGATTTTAGTAATATAACTATTCAATTCCTAATATTTGAATTCCTTGTTTATCACATTTTATATGCAAAGGAAAATTTGGTCCTCTTTCACCATCTATATCTGTTACTATGTCTTCTTCACAGTTTATATAAAGCTCATCAGTTTTAAAGTATATTATTTCATTATACTTATCTATAGGTGCACCTTTTATAATATCTAAAATAAGCGGAATAGTCTTTGGTATTGGCATAGCTTTAAATATTATAACATCTAATAAACCATCATCTAGCATAGCATAATGTGCTAAACTTATATTTCCTGCAGTTCTCCCATTTAGTATTAATATTAAATACATATCCCCTTCATATTCTAACTCTTTTGATTTTACACTTACACTAAATTTTCTAAGATGAAGTGCATCTTCTATTCCTTTTATAATATATGATACTCTTCCTATTGAATTTTTTAAATTTTCATCTACCCTTTGTGACACATCCGTAAACATACCAGTACTTGCTATATTTACAAAATAATCTTTATTTATTATACCTAAATCTATAGACTTAGGCTTAGAATTTATTATTTTATCTATTGCTAAATTAATATCTAGTGGTATATTAAGTACATTAGCAAAATCATTTGCTGTTCCTGTTGGAAGTATTGCTATAGGTAAATTGATATTATTTTTTTTCATATAATTTACTAATCTATCTATACTTCCATCTCCTCCAGCCACTAAAATATATTCATAATTATCATTTATATCTTCTAGTCCATTTTCCATTGTATTATTTTTAGATATTCTATATGGAACCACTATATATCCATTATCCTGAAATTTTGATATTATATCATCTAGCTTATAGATTATTTTTTTATCTCCTGAATTTGGATTGTATATAAATTTTATTTTTTTCATCTACATCACCACTTTTCAATATGTATGTTATCTAGTCTTATATCTATTTTAATATTATGTTTCTTTATAATCAAATATATTATATAAATATGTTTCTTATTCTTTAATAATTTCAAGTGTCACATTTATATTTTAATCATATATTATAATTATAAAGGAGGTACTATGCCTAAAAAAACAAATTATTATAATAATTGTAATACTTTTGCAAATCAATATATGATTTTAGTAGCTATATTTGCATCAATAATATCTCAAGAAATAGATGAAGATGAAAACTTAGGAATATTAGGATCATTTTTAGTAGCTCTTGGTGAAGAATTAGCTTTAGCTTCTGAAATAAGGATATCTTGTAAGGCTAAGTTAGAAGAAGAAAATAATACAGAATCTAAAATTTTAGATACATTTGATAGATCTTACATAAAAAAAAGAAAAAAAATTAAAAGAAAAGTTTTAAAAAAATAAGATGTGGTTAAATAAAGCTACATCTTATTTTTATTTAAAATTCCTATATAATCTAAAAACTGTTATAATAGTTTAGTAAATTAAAATAACAATAAGGGTGGTAACATGAATTTAATTACATTAGAAAATATAACAAAGAGTTACTCTGAAAAAATACTAGTTAATAATATATCTTTAGGAATAAATGAAGGTGACAAAATAGGTTTAATCGGTGTAAACGGTACTGGTAAATCTACTTTGCTTAAAATAATAGCAGGTGTAGAAGAAACAGATAGTGGAAATATAACAAAACCAAATAAAGTTAGGATAGAATATCTTCCTCAAAATCCATATTACGACGAAAGTGCCACAGTTTTAGAACAAGTCTTTAAAGGAACTTCAAGTGAAATGAGGCTTCTTTGTGATTATCAAAAAGTATTAGATAAATTAAGTTTAGAATATAATGATTCTTTAAATAATGAATTGATAAAATTACAAGATAAAATTGACAGCCTTAAACTATGGGATTTAGAAAGTGAAGCAAAAACTGTATTAACAAAACTTGGTGTTAATAATTTTAATCAAAAAGTAGCTGAACTATCAGGCGGTCAAAGAAAAAGAATTTCATTAGCTTCTGCTCTTATAACTCCATGTGAGTTATTAATATTAGATGAGCCTACAAACCATCTAGATAATGATACGATAAATTGGTTAGAAGAATATTTAAATAATAAAAATATTTCACTACTTATGATAACTCACGATAGATACTTTTTAGATAGAGTTACTAATAGAATAATAGAACTTGATAGAGGTAAACTTTTTAGTTATGATGGCAACTACTCAGTTTTTCTTGAGAAAAAAATAGAGAGATTAGCCTTAGAATCAAGTATGGAGCAAAAAAGACAAAATTTAATAAGAACTGAACTTGCATGGGTAAGACGAGGCGCTCGTGCTCGTACAACAAAACAAAAAGCTAGACTTCAAAGATTTGATGAACTTGTAAATGATGTACCTACTTATAGAAAAGATAATTTAGAAATTTCTACTGCATCTAGTAGATTAGGTAAAAAGATAATAGAAATTCATAACATATCTAAATCTTTCGGTGATAAAAAAATTATAAATAATTTAGAATATGCTCTTTCTCGTACTGATAGAATAGGTATTATTGGTAAAAATGGTATGGGTAAATCTACTTTAATAAATATATTAAATGGTAAACTTAAACCTGATAGTGGTCATATTGAAATAGGAGAAACTGTAAAAATAGGATGCTTCTCACAAGATGATTCTCATATGAATCTTGATATGCGCGCTATTGACTATGTAAAGGAAGTAAGTGATTATATAGAAACTTCTGATGGACAAAAAATAACTGCATCTCAAATGTGTGAAAGATTTTTATTTGATGGAGCTATGCAATATACTCATATAAGAAAACTTTCAGGTGGAGAAAGACGTAGACTTCATCTTCTTAGAACATTAATGAGTGCACCTAATGTTCTTCTTTTAGACGAGCCTACCAATGATTTAGATATTGAAACTCTAAATAGATTAGAAGATTATTTAGATGAGTTTCCTGGTGTTGTTATATGTGTTTCTCATGATAGATATTTCTTAGATAGAATATGTAATAAGATATTTGCTTATGAAGGTCTTGGAAATATTAATATATACACAGGAAATTACAGTGAGTACCTAGTGTATAAAGAAAGTCAACCTATTCAGATAGAAAATATTGAGGTTAAACCATCTTCTAACTCTGTAAAGAAAGAAAAACCTAAAAATAATAAAAAACTAAAATTTACTTTTAATGAACAAAGAGAGTTTGATACTATAGATGATGATATAGCTTTACTTGAAGATAAAATACAATCTATTGATGATAATTTAGATAAGTATTCAACTGATTTTACAAAGCTTCAAGAAATGCTTGATGAAAAAGCTTCTTTAGAAAAAGATCTTGAATATAAATATGAAAGATGGGAATATT
This sequence comes from Paeniclostridium hominis, assembly GCF_014306135.1. NCBI lineage: Bacteria > Bacillati > Bacillota > Clostridia > Peptostreptococcales > Peptostreptococcaceae > Paeniclostridium > Paeniclostridium hominis. The sequence goes on along the minus strand of NZ_JACRWD010000001.1, from coordinate 640,984 downwards.
TAAATAATTTAGCCGATGAGATAGAAAAATTAAAAAATAATAATTAATATAAAAAACTATATGTTTAGATTTTTTAAACATATAGTTTTTTATATTATATACTTAAAATATTGAAACTATTAAACATCTTATCTATTACATTTTTATACTGTTCTTCCAAAAATTCATCTACATTTATTTTAAATTCATATATTCCATTTTTACCAACTGTCATTAAAGTATAACTTATTATGCCATCTAGAGCTCTTGTTTTTACAATCTTTCCACTAATTTTTTCATTTTCGTATTCTATAATTTCATCTATATTCAATATATGATTTATGATTGAATCTATAGAAATTAAATCTACACATTCACTTGGTATTTCTATTAAAAATCCTTGAGTTTTTATATTATATAACTCAAAATTTTCATCTTTTTCTAAAGTTATGGTATCAAAACACTTATCATTTATAGTATCTATTTTCTTAAAATGATTTGGTATTTCAACTTCATATCCCAAATTGCTTTTTATAATATCATACTTAAAATCATTTGTATTTTTAATAAAATTGTTTTGTTCATTTCTTATTTTTCTTAAGTAATATGATGATTTTTTAAATCCTTCTTCATATGCTTTTAAAAAATATTGCTTTGATTTTTCAATTTCTTTATTTTCTAAAAGTTCAACTGCTTTTTCATAATTAATAGACAAAAACATCCCTCCAAAACATATGATTATTACCATTATATACTATGCTTTATTTTTTATTAAAATTCTTTTAGATTAATTTTCTTTAAATTCTTAAAACTTTTTATAAATTTTTTATTGACAATATCTATATTTTCTATTACGATAATATAAACTAAATATTAAAAATTCTGTGAAAAAGAGAGTAGCTTAAGTGAATTTTATAGAGAGTTAAGGATGGTGGAAGCTTAACATTGAAATTTAAGTGAAGAGAGCTTTGGAGAATATAGTTTGAAACTAAGTATGACTATAGGTTTTCTCGCCTTAAGAGATTAAGTGGATAGAATTTTATATTTATTCTATCAACCAGAGTGGTACCGCGGAAAATATTCGTCTCTTGGCTTTTAGCCAAGGGACTTTTTTAATTTTAAATATAAGTGCATTTATATTAAATTTACAATTTAAATACTTAAAAGGAGATATTGTTTTATGGAGAAAAATATTGATATTTACAATGAAAATAAATCAAGTAGTTTTTTAAAGTTTTTAATACCATCATTAATTGGGTTACTTTTATTTGTAATACCACTTCCCTATGGTAAATTTGTACCTATTGAAGGTATATCTTCTATAAATATAGGTATTGGATTTTTAGCTGAACTTCTTAAAATTTCATTTGCAAATTATCTAGATCATATAGCACTTGTAGTAATTGTTTGTTCTGCTATACTATCTATTTTAAGTAAATTCATAAATATAAAAAATGATTTTTTAAAAAGTGTTTTAGATGTGCCTTTATTTTGGTTATCATTTAGAATATTAGGGGCTTTATTTATTTCTATGACAGTGCTTGGTTTTGGTCCAGAATTTATTAAATCTGAAGTTACTGGTCAAACTATATTAGGTGTTTTACCTAGCCTTTTAGCTATATTTTTAGTTTCTGGATTCTTATTACCTTTAGTTGTTGATTTTGGACTTATGGATTTTGTAGGAACTTTAATATCTAAGTTTATGTATAAAATTTTTAAAGTTCCTGGACGCGCTGCAGTAGATGCTATCTCATCTTGGTTAGGAGATGGTACTTTAGGTATTATGATAACTAATACACAATATAAACAAGGTTTTTATACTGCAAAAGAAGCCTGTATAATATCTGTTTGTTTCTCATTAGTATCATTACCATTTTCTACAGTTATAGCTGATCAATTAGGACTTATGAATCTCTTTGTTCCATTTTATGGAACTGTGTGTATAGCATCATTAGCTTGTGCTATTATAATGCCTCGTATATATCCTCTAGCAAAAATTAAGGATGAAACATATCAAAATGTAGATCATCTAAAAGAAGATTTAATACCTGAAGGTGAAAACGTAATAGATTTTGCTTTATCTAAAGCTTTAAATAGAGCAGAAAATGCTCCTTCTTTAGAAGTAATAATAAAAAATGGATTTAAAACTGTTATAGATATGTATTTAGCTTTACTTCCTCTTGTTATGGCATGGGGAACTTTAGCACTTGTTGTTGCTGAATTTACTCCAATATTTAATTGGATATCTTTCCCTGTAGTATTTATACTAAAACTGCTACAAATACCTAATGCTGTAGAAGCTGCTCCAGCTGTTTTAGTTGGATTTGCAGATATGTTCCTTCCATCTATAATGGTTTCAGCAGATACTTTTGATATATTAACTAAATTTATAATAGGGGCTTTATCTATAACTCAACTTATATATTTAACAGAGACTGGTGCAGTTATACTAAAGTCAGATATACCTTTTAACTTAAAAGATTTATTTATAGTATTTTTAACTAGAACTTTAATATCACTACCAATTATAACATTATTAGCTAGACTTATATTAGCATAAAAAAATGGTCCTACATGGACTATTTTTTTATGCTAATATATTAAATTAATTTGGTTATAATTACTATATAATATTAATTCTGTATTACATATTTTAACTTTAATATTGACTTTTAACTTTAAAAACATTATAATTTAAATTCATTAGAATTCTTACTTTTGGAGGTGAATATTATATTGAGAAATATACTTGGTATATTCAAAAAAGACGTAAAGGATATATTTACTAACTATGCAATGCTTATTGTTGTAGGAGCACTTTGTATATTACCATCTTTATATGCATGGTTTAATATAAAAGCATCTTGGGATCCATATGGTAGTACTAGTAATATATCAGTAGCTGTTGTAAATAATGATAAAGGTACTACCGTAAAAGATAAGCACATTAATATAGGAGATGAGCTTGAAAAAAACTTAAGAGAAAATAGTGATTTAGGATGGAAGTTCGTTAGTAAAAAGAAAGCACTAGATGGTGTTAAGGATGGTTCATACTATGCTTCAATAGAAATTCCAAGTGACTTTTCAAAAGATTTAACTTCTCTTATAACTTCAGATGTTAAAAAAGGAAAGTTAATTTATACAGTTAATGAAAAAATAAATGCTATAGCTCCTAAAATCACTGATAAGGGAGCTTCAACAATACAACTACAAATAAATCAAACTGTTGTTGAAACTGTAAGTCAAATTTTATTTGAAGCCTCTAATGAATTAGGTATAGAACTTGAAGGTCAAATTCCAAAATTAACTGATATAGAAAACTCTTTAGTTGAGATTCAAAGCAAATTTGGTGATGTAAATAAAACATTAGATTTAGCATCTGATGGAGCTAATAAAGTTCAAGATTTAGTTAAAGACATAAAAAAGGATATTCCTTTAATAAAAGAAACTTTAAATAAATCTAAAAGTTTATCATCTGATGTTAAAGAGTTTCTGAAAAACTCTCAAAGTAGTATAAATAGCATTACTCCAATAATAAAAAATGATATATCTGTAATTAATGATATAGCTAATTCTGTTGTTAATACTGCAAATACATTAAATAATTCTATTAGTAATGGTACTGATGATGCTCTAACTTTAGCAGATAGTTTATCTACTAAGTTAAATAATTTATCAAATGTAAATAAATCATTAATAGAATTTTTAAATAAGTTAAATTCACTTACACCAAATCATCCTTTAACTAATACTATAAACAAGTTAAAAGATATAGATTCAAGTGTGACACAAGGAGTTAACTCTTTAAATAGTTTAAAAGGTCAACTTCAAAGTGGTCAAACACCTGCATCTGGTGCACTTGATAAAGTTTTAAAAGTAGGAAATGATATAAAAGGTATTACATCTAATTTATCTAATAATTTTGATTCTGCAATTTCTGCTCCTATAAATAATATCTTTGAAAAAGGATATTCAGTTAGTGATAATGTAATCAAAACTTTAGAAGATGCTGAGTCTAAATTACCTAAAGCTGAAAGTATATTAGATACGGCTTTTTCACTGTCTGACAAAGGTATTGAAGGAATAAATTATGCAAAAGAGAAATTGCCTAAAGTAGAAAATATAGTAGACGAACTTACAGATGCTATAAAGAAAGTTAATAATCAAGAAGACTTAAATGATTTAGTAAAATTACTTAAAAACGACATAGTAAAAGAAAAGAACTTCTTAAAAGAACCTGTTACTGTTAATCAAAATAAATTATACCCTATAGAAAACTATGGTTCTGCTATGACTCCATTTTACACTGTTTTATCTTTATGGGTTGGTTTACTTTTATTATCTTCACTTTTATCAGCTGAAGTTCATGGAGATTATAAACCATATCAAGTATACTTAGGTAGAGGTCTTACTTTTACCACTATTGCTGTAATTCAAGCACTAATAGTAAGTTTAGGAGACATATATATACTTGGTGTTCAATCTGTAAATCCAGTTCTTCTTGTATTAGGTTCTGTATTTACAAGTATTGTATTTACTTTTATAGTATATTCTCTTTTATCTGTGTTTGGAAATATGGGTAAAGCTATGGGAATAATACTTTTAGTTATTCAAGTAGCTGGTTCAGGTGGGACATTCCCAATTGAAGTTACTCCTAAGTTTTTCCAAATGGTAAATCCATATTTACCGTTTACTTATGCAATATCTATGTTAAGAGAATCAATAGGTGGGATTTATTATCCTGTATTATATAAAGATATAAGCATCTTATGTATATATATAATAGTTTCATTATTAATTGCATTACCACTAAAGAAACCTATAAATAAAATTTATAAGGTATTTAATGGTAAATTTAGTGAAAGTGGTCTTTCAGAACACTAAAAAAGAGATAGGATTAATCCTATCTCTTTTTTAATAATCATATTCAGTTGTATTTTCGCACATAATTATATTTATCTTTTTATTTAGTATATTCTTGTAAGATAATAAAAGTTCATTTAATTCTGCATCAACTAAATTTATTTTACCCTTACTTATTAGGATTACTTGTTCTTGATCTATTATTACTTTTATATCATTATGGTCGTTTTTTATATATGTCTCTACACAAGCCTTTGGTTTTATTTTTTGACTATATTTATCATAAAATCCTATACTATTTTTTATATCATCAAAATTCGAATTATTTATTTCATTAAAATCTATATTATTATAATCTATACCAAAGTTTTTTAACTGGCTATCTATTTCAGACGAGTCCATTCCATATCTCTCCATAAATTTCTTTTGAATATTAATAAATTTTTCTTGAGATATATTATTTTCCTTCATATAATCCATTATCTTTTTAGAAAATTCAACCATACTTAATTTTCCTGACATAACAGAACTATAAAGACTATATATATATTGTTCAAATTTATCAACATCAGAATCTTTTACTTTGTTCTTCAGTTTATTAAAATCTATTATTCTATCATCTGACATATCGATACCTCCTGATTAACATTTAGCTTTTAACCTTATTACTATTATATTCTAATAAAGTTTACATGTCTACAGTCTGAAATTTAGTGTATATTATATTCTTATATTAGTCTAAATAAAATTTATATAATAAATTAATATATAAAAAATAGCGAGAAAAAGCTCGCTATTTTTCACTTATATTAATTTATTATTAGAATTCTGCATTTCTTGGAGTTCTTGGGAATGGTATAACGTCTCTTATGTTTGCCATACCAGTCATATACATTATAATTCTTTCAAATCCTAATCCAAATCCTGAGTGAGTAGCTGTTCCGAACTTTCTAAGTTCTAAGTACCACCAGTAATCTTCTTCATTAAGATTCATTTCTTTTATTCTTTCTAATAATACATCGTATCTTTCTTCTCTTTGAGAACCACCAACTATTTCTCCAACACCTGGAACTAAAAGGTCCATAGCTCTTACTGTTTTTCCATCTTCATTCATTCTCATGTAAAATGCTTTTATATCCTTTGGATAATCAGTAACAAATACTGGTGCTTTAAACACTTGTTCTGTTAAGTATCTTTCATGTTCTGTTTGAAGGTCATCTCCCCATTTTACTGGGTATTCAAATTCATGTCCTGATTCTTGTAACATTTCAACAGCTTTAGTATAAGTTATTCTAGTAAATTCAGAATTTACAACATTATTTAATCTATCTATTAATCCCTTATCTATAAAGCTATTGAAGAATTCCATTTCTTCTGGAGCATTTTCCATAACATAGTTTATTACATATTTTATCATATCTTCTGCAAGTTCCATGTTATCTTCTAAATCTGCAAATGCTATTTCAGGTTCTATCATCCAGAATTCTGATGCATGTCTTTGTGTAAATGAATTTTCAGCTCTAAAAGTTGGTCCAAAAGTATAAACATTTCTAAATGCAAGAGCCATTATCTCAGCATTTAATTGACCACTAACTGTTAAATTAGCTTCTTTTCCAAAGAAGTCTTTAGAATAATCTATCGCACCTTCTTCATTTTTAGGTATATTATTTAAATCCATAGTTGTTATTCTAAACATTTCTCCTGCACCTTCACAGTCACTTCCTGTTATGATTGGTGAATGTGCATACACAAAGTTTCTATCTTGGAAGAATTTGTGTATAGCATATGCAGCTAAACTTCTTACTCTAAATACTGCAGAGAAAGTGTTACTTCTTGGTCTTAAATGAGCTATAGTTCTTAAGTACTCTAAAGTATGTCTTTTCTTTTGAAGTGGGTATGAACTATCTGATTCACCTTCTATTTCTATTTTAGTAGCTTGTATTTCTACTGGTTGTTTAGCACCTTCTGTAGATACTAATTCACCTTCTACTAATATAGATGAACTTATTGGAAGTTTTGTTATTTCTTTAAAGTTTTCTAACTTATCTTCAGCTATTACAATTTGCATATTTTTAAAGAAACTTCCATCATTTAATTCTATGAATCCAAAGTTTTTAGAAGCTCTAGATGTTCTTATCCATCCAGCTACTTTTACAGTTTTTCCGATATATTCTTCTTTATTTCTGTAAAGTTGTTTAATTTCAGTAAATTCTCTTTGCATTTTATATCCTCCTATAAATTTTATTTTAAATATAAAAAAGCCCTTCATCCCTAAAAGGGACGAAAGACTATTACTCTCGCGGTACCACCCTAATTGCCTAAATAGGCCACTTAGCTAAGCTTTGCTTAATGGTCTATAACGGGACCTTCCGTCTAAGCCTACTCTTTAATTAATTTCGGTTAGAGACTCCGAGATGTTCTTCAACATAAATTTCGTATTGAGCTCTCACCATCCTCAACTCGCTTTAACTACCTTTTATATTTACTCTTCTCTTCAATGTCTTTATAGTTATTATTTGAATTATTTACTAAGATTATACCAACTTATATTTTTTAAGTCAACGATTTATTTTTTATAAAATTTATATATTTTAAAATTTTTTATCAAATATGTTTAATTTATATTTTTTTATTAATAATTTTAATTAGGAGGTGTTTTTTTGAAATACTTATTAATTTTTGTATTAGTATTATTATTTATAGGTCCAAGTGCTAATGAGTGTACCTCTTTTTCTCAAGCTTTAAAATCAGGTATTTACAACTATATAACTTGTTTAGATACTTCCGTTGATTATTTAGTTAAAAATGTATCTATTTTTAATAAAATTTCTGAAATTCCATATAAAAATGCCTATGATAAAATTATGGATAATAGACATCTTGTAAAACACTTTGTTGAATATGGCCAAAATTTAGATGATATAATTAAATCTTATAATACTAATATAGAAAATATCGAAGATTTTAGAAAAGTTGTGTATAAGAAAAATCCTGATATAGTATCTAAGGATTATAAATTAAAGTCAGGTGAATATATACTTATTCCAAGTGAATAAAATGATTCATAAAAATAGATACCTAATAATTTTTATAAAATTTTAGGTATCTATTTTAAATTATAATCTACTTCCGTTGTCAACCCAGTCTTTAGCTTCTTCTACATTTCTTAGTGAAGGAATTGATACATTGCTTTCTGCCCTTAAATCTTCAGTTCCAGACCAAGCAGCAGTATATTCATTTTTTACTGGTCTATTAGATTTTAATCTTTTGTTATCTGACCCATTTAATGCTTTACATTTTTCATTTTCCAAGATAATTCACCTCTTTTCTTTTGTATTAGTTTTTACATTCTAAGTTATAAAATACACATTATTCAAAATTATTTGCAATTGCTGTAATAGTATCTTTTAAATTTAAAATTCCATATCCTTGAGATATGTTTGGATAAGTATATATATCCTTTTTCGTGGCTCCAAGCATTAGATAGGTTTTTAATTGTTGTGTATATAAAGACCCTTGATAAAACTCATATTGATCTTTTATATACTGAATAATTAGTGCTAAAACTCCACTAACTATAGAGGCACTAACTCCCGTTCCTATTGATGTATTATAACTATTATTTTTATAAGGAGCTATTATATCCACTCCTGCTGCAACTATGTCTGGTTTTATTCCTCTTTTCTTTATAGGACCTTTTGATGATCCTATCCATATGCTATCAGTTTTATCATTGTAAGCTCCTATGGTTATCACGTTTTCCGGAGCTGCATACATCGTTATTGTAGACGTAGAAGCTGGGTCTGAAAATCTAGTTTCCTGTGACATTATATTTTTATTTGGTAAATAAACATCATATATTCCTTCTATAATAAATTCTGGAATTAATCTTAAAGTCCATATACCTGGTTTAATGTCGTATAGATTTATATTTAATTCTTGATATCCAGATTCTAGCCAAGGATATACAAATCGCATCTCATAAGTTGTATTTTCTAAATTAAATCGTCCTTTATATACATAATAATCTGGAGAATACATAATTTGATAGCTAAGCTCTCCTGATGGTGAGATTATTAATGCACCTATTTTATCTGGTCCACTAGTTACTAAATTTATATCTAAATTTATTTGTTCTCCTACTTGAATTATTATATCTTGCTTTTGATTTACATTTGATAATACGCCTTCATAATGAATATCTGTATTTCCTTCATTTCCAGCCCCACTAACTACAATAATTCCTGATTCTACTATTTCGTTAAATGTTTCTAGCATTGTTAATTCTATTATAGACTTTGATGCTAAACCTATAGTTAGATTTATTATAATAAATTTACGCTCCCTTTTAGCTACATCTAAAACATACTTTATTCCAGCTAAAAAATCTGATTTTTGATAATTTATTTTTCCTGATGCATAAGTATCTCTATATTCTCTTAATTTCACAACTACCAATTCACTATCAATAGCAACACCTTTATATTGAGAATTTAATTTTCCCTTGCCTGATGATATTCCTGCAGCTATAGTACCAGTTCCAATTTTATCTTCACTTAATGTGTTATCATTTTCAGATATAGCTTTATTTATATCTTCTCTAGTAAATTCACTTCCAAATATTAATCCATCTGGAGGTGTTTTTTTGTCACTTTCTTGATCCCATATTGATACTATTTTAGTCGTATTATCATCATTTCTAAAATCTGGATGCAAATAATCTATGCCTGAATCTATTATTGCTATTAATACATCTTTTCCAGTAGTTGTTATATATGGGTTTTTATATATATAATCCGTTCCTGATGAATCCGTTACACTTACACCTTGTTCTATATCATTGGTTACCTCAATTAGAGAACTCATAGGTACTGACCTTTGCCACCATGCAATACTTATAATTTCATTTAGTGTATTTTCATAAAAATCAATAGGAACATATATAACTAATAAATTATCATTTAATATCATAAATCTTTCTATTGAATTATTTCTTAAATCATTAGTTACATCTTCTATACTTCCTTGGTAAATTATAAGATAGGATTTCTCCAAAATAAAAATTCCTCCTATTTATATATTATTTTAGTTGATCAAAGGATCCTCTTATATCTAACTCTCCATAACCATAAATTTCATTTGGATATGTTATTCCTTGAATTCTTCTAGCTCCCCCATGAAGGTAAGTTCTAACCATGGTAGTAAATGCCTTTTGAGTGTAATACCTATCGGCTAAAGTATACTGAAAATATAAAGCTACTGCTCCTGTAACATGAGCGGCTGCTACTGCTGTTCCTGTTATGGTTGCATAACTATTTCCAGGATACGTTGAAATTATATTTACCCCAGGTGCAACTATATCTGGCCTTAATAATCCATTTATAGTAGGACCCCTCGATGAAGAAGGCCATATACTATTATCAATAATATTGTATGCACCTACAGAAATTACATCATTATATGTTGATGGATAATTTACAGTTTGAGAAGGGATTGAATCTCTAAATTTTGTTCCAGGATTTATTAATGCTTTATTTGGTAGATAAGCATTGTATATTCCATTGGTTATATATTCACCTCTTAATCTTATTTTCCATATACCTTTAGTTGCATTTTTTAATGTTATTGTTACTTGCTGCTGACCTGAGTAAGCAGTTGGATATCTATAAGTTATCACATACCAAGTTGCTTCTAAATCAAATATACCTGTTATCTCATTGAAATTTGATACTTTTATAAATTTACTTATTTCTCCACTTGGTGATATAACTGCCACACTCGCTTTATCAGGCTTATTCATCCATATATTAATATCTAATAAATCTTCATCTTCAAATATTTCTAATTCTATATCTTGTTCTTCTCCTATAAAGTTAAGTCTTCCTGATGTATGTGTTTGAGTATTTCCTTCATTTCCCACTGGAGAAACTAAGCATAAACCTCTTGTAAATAGTGGAGTGTCTCTTAAAATACGCTCAGTAGCACCTACTAAATTATTACTTCCTAAAGATATATTTATTACTAAAGGTATTTTTAATTCGTAAGCTTTTTCATATGCATATTGTATAGCAGCTTCTAATATTGCGTTATTATAATTTCCATTTATTTTTTTTAATTTTACGACTATAAGTTCTGCATCTGGTGCTATTCCAGCATATTGACTATTTATATTTCCAAGACCTGCACATATACCACTTAACATTGTTCCAATACCATCTTCATCTTTTGATAAAGTAGTGTCATTATTTGCTATAGCTTGATTTATATCTTCTCTAGTATACTCAGTTCCAAATTTATACCCACTAGGTGGATTTTCATCCTTAGTTTGATCCCATAAAAATACTATTTTAGAAGTTTTATCTGGATATATAAAATCTTCATGTAAATAATCTATTCCTGAATCTATTATTGCTATTAATACACCTTTCCCAGTAACAGATATGTTTAAATTATTTTGTAAAAAATTTGCACCTATTTCCTCTCTAGCTATAATACCATTTTCAGTACCCCTTGTTATAGTGCTTAATTGATTCATAACTGCAGTCAACTCAAAAAATTGTATTGATTTTACTGGAATTAATTTTCTAAATTTTTGGTTATCTCTAGTATGTAATCCTAAAATTGATTCATTATCACTAATTTCATAATAAGTATATTCTAATCCAATAGATTCAAGTTCTTCTTTAAAATTTGGTCCATGTACTACTTGGAATAAGGTTATTAAATCGTATGGTAATTCTAATCTTAAATTTCTAGTTTTTTTTTTCTCTTTTTTCTATAAATTAAATCATAGCTTTGATTGAATTGACCCATGTTGACTAGGTTAACATTAGATAGGTCTAACATTCCAAATCCCATAGAATTATTTGGATATGTATATAAAGCATTTCTTTTAGCTTCTTTTATTAAAAATGCTCTTATTTTTTGAGAATAAAAAAATAAATCATTTCTATTAACAATTCCCCACTCCATTAAAAGTGCAACTACACCTGTAACATGTGGTGTAGCCATACTAGTTCCACTTAAAGCTCCTACACTACCTCCTGGAAGTACTGATAATATATCTTCTCCTGGTGCTAATAAATCTGGTTTAAGCACATTTTTGCTAATATCTCCTTCTCCAGAAAATATAGATACTATATCCGTTCTTGAATTAAAACTTCCAACAGTTATTACCTTACTTGCAGTTCCTGGTACAGTTACTGTTAGATTTTTATTTGCTTCTAAAAATCTTGTATCTCTACTTATACCTTCCGATGTAGGTAGATATATATTAACATTTCCCATTACTATATTTATTGGAGTAAAAACTAACTTCCATATACCTGGGCTAATATTATTATCTGAACTCATTTGAATTGTAAGTCTTCTAACAAGTGAGTATGGTGAAATTGGATAAAAATACCCTCTTATCCTAGTACCTCCTAGTACATTTCTAATCTCACCTGATGTTAAGGATATCTCTTGACTTCTTAAGTTAGAAGGATTAACTATATATAAACTAAATTCATCTGTAAAATCTGGCCATACATTTACATTTAATATTTTCTCATTTTCTCCAACTACAAATTCTACTTCTACCTGTTGATTATCTAATTGTATATTTCTATGACCACCTTTATCAGCATTATTTCCTGCTGCTACAACTATATTATTTTTCCAAAATGATGTCATATCATCTATATATTGTTCAAATAATGATAACCCTCTATGTGAGCCTTCATTACTTCCATAGCTTATGTTTATGGCTACTGGCATGTTTAACTCTAGTGCTTTATCCAATATGAATTTAATAGCTCTCATAAATTCTGTACTTCTTGAAAATACATCTGTTTGAATACTTCCAACTCTTACAACTATTAAATTAGCTTCATTTGCTACTTGGCATGCAATACCTGATACATGTGTACCATGTGTACTAGTTGGAGATATAGGTATGTTAATTTCTCTTTTAATAGCTTTGTTTATATCTTCATTTGTATATAAGGTTCCATGTGTAAATCCTTCGGGTGGATTTCCTGGAAATGATTGATCCCAGTAATAAAGTATCTTTGAATTACCTTGTTCGTCTTTAAATATATCTAAATTATAATCTATACCAGAATCTATAATTCCAATTATAGTTCCTTTTCCAGTTAATCCATTTGTATTTTTAAATCTTGATATTCCTGTTCTTGAAAAACTTTGAACATCTTGTGTAGTTAAAATAAATGGTCTTTCTACGTATTCAATTTGAGGATAATTGACCAAGTTATCAATTGATTCAATACTATCTGAAGTTATTATTGCATAGTTATATCCTAATAATTCTACAGATACACCTAACTCGCTTGCAACTATAGAAATATCTCCATTATATCTAACTATTACTTCATACTCTATAAAAAACACCCCCTTAAAAATTAAAGACGATTTTAATCAAATTTATTTAACATTTGTTTCCATTATTATATATATTCATAATACTTTTATTGTATAATACATATATTGATTTAATTTTTATTAAAGGGGTGTGTGTATTTGAAAGATAAAAAGATTAATTTAGGAATTGTTTTTACTATTTTTGTATCTTATATACTTATAAAACTTATAGATAACTATAAATACTTTTTAGATATATTCAAATTATTAGTATCACTGCTTAATCCATTTATTATAGCTTTTATACTAGCTTATATTTTTATACCTATTGTTGTTTTTTTAGAATCTAAATTAAAAATAAAAAGAATTTATGCATTGATTATAACTTATGTGTGTTTAATACTTATAATAGCTTCATTCATATTCTTTACTATTCCAATTATAGTAAATAGTTTAGCTGATATAATTGATAAACTACCTATTTATTCAGCAAAAACTCAAGATTTCTTAATTCATCTTGGCAATAACTTAGAAAATATAGACCCTAATAAATTAAAAGAAATTGGAGATAAAGCATTCTCTTTTATGCCTAAAGTCAGTAATTTATTTATTGGATATTTAGGTCAAATATTTGCAACTACTTTTTCTATTTCTAAATTTATTGTACAGTTTGTGTTAGCCTTTATAATTTGTTTTTATATTATACTTGAAAAAGAAATCTTTTTCTCTTTTTATAAAAAAGTATTATATATTACCTTTGGTAAAAAACATGCTAATTTTGTGTTAAACTTTGGTCATACTTTAAATAATAATATTGGAAAATACTTTACAGGAAAAATGTTAGACTCTTTTATAGTAGGAATTTTATCAAGTATAGGACTTTATTTTATTGGATCTCAATATTCTTTACTCTTTGGTATCTTAATAGTTTTTATGAATATGATTCCTTACTTTGGACCTGCAATAAGCATGACTACTATTGTTTTAATTAATTTATTTTACAACCCTAGTATAGCTTTATTTTCATTAATTTATTTAATACTAGTTCAACAAATTGAAATTGCATTTATAGAACCTAAAATAGTTGGTGGTCAACTTGGTCTTAATCCATTTTTAACTATATTAGCAGTCACTATTGGCGGAGGATTCTTTGGAATCCCTGGAATGATACTTTCAGCTCCTTTTATGGGAGTTTTAAAAATATATTTAGGTAACTATATAGATTATAAATATAAATCGATAAATAAGTAAAAAAGCATGTTTTAAACATGCTTTTTTATTACAATTTAGTAACCTTAAGTAACAAGCCTGTAACTGTTATAATATAAAGAATTTATGGTAATATTTATATATAAATAATTTATATATTTGAAAAGAGGTAATGATATGAAAAAGTTAGTTGTTGTTTTATTTGTATTATGTAGTGTGTTATTTATAACTAATCCTATTTTAAAATCTTCATTTGCAAACAATGAATCAAAATTAAATAATAAGGTCACATCTAGTAATGATGATAATTTAGATAAAACTAAACCTCCTAAGACATTAGAAACTAATTTAATCAGCACTAATGAAAAATCTAATATAGAAGATATTAAAGTAAAAGAAAATAATACTTCTAATGATATAAGTTCTAAAGATACAACTAATAATAATTTAGAAGAAACAAAAGATACAACTAATAATTTAGATAATACTAATGAACAAAGTTTTGATTCTAAAGAATCTAATTCTAACGAACAAATTAATGTACCTAAAGAAGATAATTCAAATGAATGTGTTACTAAAGCTGAAGAAACTGTTTCTAATGAACAAATTTCTGCTTCACAACCTTTAACTATGGACGAAGCTTTAAAATTATTAATGGATATGAACCCAAACTTAGTATATGAATACAAAGGTGATGAAAATAAATTTACAGTATTAAAAAATAAAGGTTTATCTGGATATGTTTTTCTTCCTAAAATAGATACTGATTTAGGATATTTCGTTGATAAAAATACATCTAGTATATACTATTTCCATCCAAGTGGATATTTAGAAAAAATAAAATAATAAAAAATCCTGAGAATATGGTAATTAACCTAATTCTCAGGATTTTTTATTTATAATTCTTCTTCTGGTTTTGTCTCTTGTTTTATATTTGTTACGTTTAATATATCACTATTTTGACTAGCTCCTTGTGATGAATTTGCTACAACATATATATCTAAATCTACATCTTCACCTTCATTTAGAGGAATTGTAATTTTATTATCACTTATTCCATATTGATATAAAGTAAACCCTCCATCTTTTGATGTTTTATTGTTTCTTATATAAATACTGTATGTGCAGTCAAACTTATCTAGTTTATTCCATGAAATACTTATACTATTGTCTTGATTTATACCTCCATTTAAATTTTCAACTTTATAATTTTCTATTTTATCTAGATTTTTATATTTTTCTCTGATTTTTACAATCTTACTCTTTTGTGTATATTTTCCATCACTCTTTCCTATCACATATAAATCTATACTAGGATCTTGTATATCTTTTAGATTTATTGTTATAGTAGTTTTCACTTTCTTAGATTCATTTAATTCTTCTTTATTTACATTAATTGATTTAAATAAATTAAAATCATTATCTCCATTAGAGTTATTTTTTAGATATACTTCATACTCTGATACATCTTCTAAATAATCCCATGTAAGAGTTATTTCTAAGTTATCTCCAACTATATTAGAATATGATTGTAAGTTTTTAATTTCTTTAAATTCAGTTTCTTCTTTTAAAACATTTATTGTTATTATTTTACTTTTATTTCCACATGTAACTTTAATTTTTTCAGTTCCTTCTCTAAGCCCTAATATTGTTCCATCACTAGTAGGTATAGTTATTGATCTAGATATCGGTAATTTAAATCCTAATAATTCATATTTTACCTTAGGATGTTTTAGATTTTTAGGAGATGTTTCAACATTTACATCAATTTTTTTCTCCTCATTTATGCTTATATTAATGTTGTTATTTGCATATATGTTTGAAACTTTCGCTTGTATATTAAATTTATACTCTTTTACTTTATCTCCTGATTTTATGTATAACTTAGAACTACCTACTCCTATAGCTTTTAAAGTATTATTTTCTACCTTTAAAACATCCTCATTTGATATTTCATATGTATATTTTTCTTTTTCTTTAAAATCAAAATCAACATCAACACTTACATCAATAGAAGTGCTATCTCCTACATATTTAAGCTCGCCTATATCTACATCTAACTTTTCTACTTTAGGTTTAACTACTCTTATAGTAGTTTTTCTTATTATTCTGCCATCTTTAGTTATCATAAGAGCAGAATATCCTTCTTTAATACCAGTTATTGTATTTCCTTTTATAGATAAAACATCATTATTTGATGCTTGGTATCCAATTTTAGGTTTTGATGCATATGGTGGTATAATTATATAATCTCCACTATTTACTTTTATAGAATTACCTAATTTAATTACATATTCATCTATATTTTGAATATAGTTTCCTTTTGATATTCTTAATTCTACTCCTTTTACTAGTGGACTTATTATTCCATATTTGAAAAGAAAATACTGACCTGTAAGTGTTATAAAAATAGCTACAACAATAAAGTATATTCTATTTTTTTTCTCCCTCCAAAAATTCATAAAGCCACTTCCTTATTAATTTAAAGGACTGCCTATATTTGACAGTCCTTTATTGTTTATTTCTTATTAAAATTATATACTATAATACATAATTTTAAAACTATTTAGAAATATTTTCTATTTTATTGTCATTAACTAACTTTATTATCTATATTTAATAACTGCCTATCATTCATTTTATCATTAAAATAAGATATTATATCACTTCTTTTTATTATTCCTATAAATATATTTTGATCATCTACTACGGGAATAAAATTTTGGTTTATAGCTAAACTTATTATATTTTCCATATCAGAATTTATAGATACCGTTTTATAATCATTATATTTATCAATGTTTTTTATATCTATATTCTCTAGTGATTTTAAGTTAATATCATCTTGCTTATCTTCAAATCTACTTTTAATTTTCCAAAGTAAATCTCCTTCTGTTATAGTAGCTACATACTCTCCTTTTTTATTTATTATTGGTATTGAGGTATACCTATGGTACTCCATTTTTTCCATCGCTTGTCTTATTGTGTAATAATCATATACGTACTCAACTTCAACTTTAGGGGTAATAAAAAATAATATATTCAATTTTTTCCCTCCATTTTGCATAACTGTATTATTCAAATAAATTATATAAATCATTTGTGAATACAATATGAATTTTTAAAGAAATTTTTCTAATATTATAAAAGCCCACAGTAACTATTCACTGTGAGCTTAAAAATTATACTATGCACTAACTTTACTTGATATTAAAAGTTCATTTGCAACATATGCTACTAAATCAACTGTTCTACATGAATATCCCCATTCATTATCATACCAAGCTACAACCTTAACCATATTTCCATCATTAACCATTGTTGATAGCCCATCTATTATAGAAGACTCTGAAGTTTGCTTATAATCTATAGAAACAAGTGGCAAATCTGAATATCCTAATATTCCATATAACTCTTTTTTAGAAGCTTTTTCTAAAGCATTATTTATTTCTTCTGCTGTAACATCTCGACTTACTTCACAAACTAAGTCAACTAATGATACACTAGGACTTGGAACTCTAACAGCAAACCCATTTAACTTACCTTGTAAATTAGGTAAAACTTTAGCCACTGCTTTTGCTGCCCCTGTTGTTGTAGGTATCATAGAAACACCAGCACTTCTTGCTCTTCTAAGATCTTTATGTGTTTTATCTAGTATTTGTTGATCATTTGTGTAAGCATGTATAGTTGTCATTAAGCCTTTTTTTATTCCAAACTCTTTATCTAAAACTTTAACTACTGGAGCTATACAATTTGTAGTACAAGAAGCATTAGATATTATGTGGTGTATGTTATTATCATATTCATTTTCATTAACACCCATAACTATAGTCTTGTCTTCATTTTTTCCTGGTGCTGTTATTATTACTTTTTTTGCTCCTGCCTTAATATGCTTTTGAGCATCTTCTCTTTTAGTAAATTTTCCAGTAGATTCTATAACTATATCTATGTTTAAATCTTTCCACGGTAGGTTTTCTGGATCATTTTCCTTTAACACCTTTATCTTACTTCCATTTATTATAATATTTTCTTTTTCATCCGTTTTTACTTCTCCTCTAAATACTCCATAAGATGAATCATAAGTAAATAAATGAGCTAACGTTTTAGCATCACTTCTAGCATTTATAGCTACTATTTCAATGTTGTTAAAATCATTTTCCTTAATTATTCTTAAAACCATTCTTCCTATTCTTCCAAATCCATTAATTGCAACTCTAGTTTTCATTATTGAGTCCTCCTAATTTATATATCAATTTATAGTATGTTTTATTATTTTATTTAGTGTATACTTTTTATCACTTTATATTAATATATATAACACTTTTTATGTGTATAGGTCAATACTTTTACATAAAATATGTATAAAATGACAAAAAAGGATTGCTTGATTTTTATCAAGCAATCCTTTTACTTAGAATTTTCTTCAATTTTTTTATTTAGTCTAGCTAGCATATTTTTTGAAAATTTAGCAGTATCTTCTGGTACTCCAAGACTTGTTGCAAGTATCGTATAACACTGTATAGCCCTTTTATAATCTTTTTTACCTGTATAGGATTTAAATGCTTCTTCTGATAAGCCTTTACATGCTTTTTTCATTCTTTCATATCTTCTTTTCAAATCTATTCCTCCTATGAAAATAGTATATATTTATATATATGTTTAGCTATGTACTATTTCCACTAAAAATAGATTTTAATTATTTCATGATATCTTCTAAGCAATCATAAAATGTATCTACAATATTTTTAGCATAGGCCTTTAAATCTTTCTCTGAGTAACTAAAGGTATATGAATTACTGTATTTCTCAAACATACTTAAATCATTCCAAGAATCCCCTATAACAAATACATTATCTTCTTTTACTCCATAACGCTCTAATACTTTAGAAATACCACTTCCTTTAGATGTATTTCTAGGAACTATATCTATAAAAGATAAATTTCTATATACAGATACTTTATCTGAAAATTTATTTTTTATATCTATTTTTTTATTTTCAGCTTTATTTATACATTCATCTTTTATATCAATCCCTACTATATTTGCACAGTATTTATTTTTATAAAAATCTTCTTCTTTTAACTTAATAATATTCATTTTATTAGATATATCTGATGAACTTATAACAGGATGTGTATTATATCCATCTATTATGTACAAATTTTCTTCATTTGCAAAATAAAAGTTATATAAACTATTGTCCCTTGCTTCTTCAAATAATAACTTTATAGTATCATCATCCATATATTCATTATGTAATGGATTAAAGTCTTTGTCTAAAACTATAGAACCATTACAAAGTACAAATTCATCTACTTCCATATCATACTCATCAAATAAATGCTTTATTCCCCCTAAATTACGACCTGTGCATAATAAAAATATATTTCCTTCTTCCCTAAATCTCTTTATATATTCTATACTTTTTTTATTTATCTCTTTATTTACATAAAGAGTTCCATCCACATCGGATGCTAGTAATTTTTTCATATATCCTCCCCATAATTTTTATTTATTTAAATAATACTCCATTACATTTTTAACTTTAATAGCAGGTATATGACTTCCTCCTCTGTCTTTTACATTTTCTATAATCATTGATATTGCTAATTTCCCTTTTTCAGTATCAACTGCTGCAAACCATCCATTTTCAGTTCCATTAGTATCATCTTTACTTTTCTTTATTTCTGCTGTTCCAGTTTTTCCAGCTATATTAATTCCATTAATTTTAGCAATATGACCTGTTCCATCTTCATCATTTATTACTGATGAAAAACAATCTATAAGCGTCGGTAAATTTTCTTTTTTTATAGCTGATTTATATACTTTTGCTTCATATGGCTTAGTTATATCAAGTTTTGGCATCATTATTTTACCATCATTACCTAAGGTAGAATATATCATAGTCATATCTAAAGGTGTTATTAAAACTTGTCCTTGACCATACCCTGTATCAGCAAGTAATGATTTATTACTTAACTTTCCATCATTAGATATTTGTGATTTTTGTATAGGATATCCAAATTTTATATTCTCTCCTATTCCAAAATTTTTAGCTCCTTTTACAAAATTTTCTCCACCTATTTCAACTGCAGCTTTAGCAAAATATATATTATCTGATAATTTAGTTGCATCTTTTAAATTCACTGGTCTACCTGGATCTGTTACCCTTGTTACATTATATTCATTCCATGTCTTACCTTTTATATCTATAGCTTTACTAGGATCTATTACTTTATCATCAAGTCCTATAGATGCAGTTACAAGTTTCATTGTTGAACCTGGAGAATATGCATTTTTAAATCTTCTCTCTAATTGCGCATTTGAATTTGCTTCCCATTTAGCTTTCTCACTTTTAGTTATATATGTAATATAACTATTTGGGTCAAATGAAGGCGAACTTACCATAGCCAATACCTCTCCAGTTTTAGGATCTGTAGCTACACTTGCACCTTTTTCTCCATCCATTTGTTCATATATCTTCTTTTGTAAATCAAGGTCTATAGATAATTTTATATCTTGGCCATTTTTTGCTTTTTTTTCTGCTATAACATCTTTTTTACCATTAGCTCTTAAGATATATATTTTACCTCCATCTATGGCTCTTAATTTATTTTCATATACTTCTTCTATTCCACCTACACCTATTTTACTATGCTCATTATATCCTTTATCTTTATTTTTACTAAGTTGTTCTGAAGTTATATTACTTGTATAGCCTATCAAACTACCTATAGCTTCTCCTCCATTATATATCCTTTGATTATTAATTGTTATAATTTGAATTCCCGGTATCTTTAATAATTTATCTATTTTCTCAGTATCTGAACTTAATAAATCCACTATACACACAGCATGCTCTGGATTTTTATTTTTAGATATCTTATTTTCAATATTTTCTTTACTTATATCAAGTATTTTTGCCATTTCTTCTATTTTACTAGCTTCGTTTGAATCATTGAATTTTTTTATACTTATTTGTACTTGTTTTAATTGACCCTCACCTGCTAATACATTCCCATTCCTATCATATATAGTTCCTCTTTTTCCTTTATAGGCATCACTTTCAATCCCTATTTTATCTCCTTTTTTAAGTTGAGGTAAAATTAAGCTATAATTCCATACAACTTTATATTCTCCATCTTCTTTTACAAATTTAATTAGTGCATCTGTTGAATCTATTTCACCTCCAATAGTATCCATACTAACTTTTATATTAAAATCTTTACCTTCTTCTATACCTTCATCAGTTTTAGATATTTTTATATTATTAGCTTTTATAAGATTATAATCTTTTTTATATTCATTTATAAAGTCTTCTTTATTTATATCTTTTTTAGATTGTTTTGACAACATAGAATACATTTTCCCAAAATCTTTATTCTCCCATGATTTAGTATAATTATTAAATGCACTTTCTAATTTAGATTTAGATGTACATCCAACCATAAATACAATACTTAATAGTATTATTAAATTTGTAATTATTAATTTTTTATTGATTGTTTTCAATATTATTCCCCCATCCAATTAATATTATTGTTTATATTATAACATATTTTTCCATACCGAAATTATATGCATGAATAATATATACCCATATAAATGCATATAAAAAGAAGTACTTAAAATTAAGTACTTCTTTTCTAATTATATTAATACAGATTCATTTTCCTCATTCTTATCTTCATCATTATATATTAAACTTATTATTTTTCCACTTATAGTTACAGCTATAAGGGAAAATAATATTTGTTTAAAATCTAAATACACTAAAGATAGTAGTAAAACTATACAATCACTTATTAAATATATATGGTTAACTTTAAGTGGAGTAAATTTATTTCCTATAAGTGCAATAACATCATCTCCTCCAGATGCTCCTCCACCTCTTATAACTAGACCTACTCCTATTCCTACTCCTATTCCTGCTAATACACTTGCCATTAACATATTATTTTCAAAACTAGGGATTAAAAATCCAATACTTTCCCATAAATTGTATGTTGTTGAAAATGTAATTGTAGATAGTACTGAATATAATAAAAATTTTTTCCCAAAAAACTTTGTTCCTAATGCAAATAAAGATAAATCAATTATCAAACTTGAAAATGATGGTGATATATCAAATACATTTTTTATTAATAATAATAAACCTAAAACTCCACCTTCTGTTATATTATTTTGATAATTGAAATTATAGCTTCCAAATGCTAATATAGTTGCTCCCAACATAATAATTCCAATACGTTTTAACTCTGACCGCAAAGTATCACTCCTATTTATTTCTAAATTTATATTCTTATATACATTATATATATTTATACACTATAATTCACTTATTTTTATATAATTTAATATAAAAGAAAAAGGATATAAAAATTATCATTATTTCTATATCCTTTTCTTTTTAATTTTTTTCCTTTTAACTTTTTTTCTTTTTTTATGTCTTAATGGTCCAGATTCTAAGGAAACATCCACAGCTTCATTAGCTTCTGCTTCCTCTAAAATTTCTTCTTCACCTACTACCTGACTACCTTTTACTGCTATTTGTTCATATCCCCTCTTAGTTCTTAATAATGCTAAATCCCCTGATACCTGTGTCAAAAACACAATAAAAAAATCTAAATCCTCATCAGTCAGTTCACATGAGATAGCATAAGCTAAAGTAGAAGACAGAATTACAAAGTCTGCATATGTATAGTTTGATAATCCCAAATTCAATTTATTATTTTGACATATGGATTGGCTACATTTATTAATATTTGCTACTTTATTTTGATTCTTATCCATAAATCACCTCTTTAAAGCAACTTATAATATTATAGATATGCGCAACTTTGTATATTTATTAATGTATAATTTAAATACTCAATTTTTTATTTAGCTAGTATTTCAATTCCTTCTTCAGTAACTAAAATCATATGTTCCCATTGAGCTGAAAGTGAACCATCATCAGTATATGCAGTCCACTCATTTTCTGCATCTATATATAAATCATATCCACCTTCATTTATCATTGGCTCTATAGTAAATATCATTCCTGGTACTAATATCATTCCCTCATTTTTAGCTCCATAGTGGAATACAAACGGATCTTCATGGAATTGAAGCCCTATACCATGTCCGCCAAAATCTCTAACTACTGAATATCCATTCTTTTCTGCATGTTCTTGTATAGCTGCTCCTATATCACCTATATGCCCCCAAGGCTTAACAGCTTTCATACCTTCTTCTAGGCATTCTTTAGTAACCTCGACTAATCTTTTAGCATTTTCACTTACATTTCCTATCATAAACATTCTAGATGCATCTGAATAATACCCATTATATATAGTTGATACATCTACATTTATTATATCTCCATCCTTTAATACTATATCTTCGCTAGGTATCCCATGACATATTTCAGAGTTTATAGATGTACATACACTCTTTGGAAATCCTCCATATCCAAGTGGAGCTGGAATAGCACCTTGAGATATAGTATAGTCATGAACTATTTTATTTATATCTTCTGTAGTCATTCCTGCTTTTATATTTTTTTCAACTTCGTCTAATACTGCATTATTTATTTTAGCACTTTCTTTTATTTTCTCTATTTGTTCTTTATTTTTTATAATATCATGTGTTGGAACTTCATAACCTAATTTTTTTAATTCATTTAATTTATTATCAAATTCCATATGGCATTTTTTATATTTTTTTCCACTTTTGCACCAACAATCATCATTTCTATTTAAATTCATAAAATCATCTCCTTACTTATTCTATACTTGATTATACTACGTTAAGTTAATAAATGCTAATATATTTAAAATAAAAAATATCCTATAATATATTTACTTATAGGATATTTTTTATACTATTATCTTATTTAGATATTATTTTTACTATATTATAATTATTATCACCACTTATCTTACTTTTTTCCTTATGGTAATCTTTATATATTATAGCTATAGTAAAGAAAATACATCCAAATACTAATTTATATATTAAAGTTCTTTGATTGAGATTTATTGATACAAAGTCTCCAATTAGTATACCAATTATGGCAAGTATTATAGGTTGTATAATATTTATATATATTAATTTTATAGCTTTTATTTTTTTAAATTCTACACATACTTCTTGCCCAATCTTTGCATCTATATTATTATTAGCAGTTATTATTTTTTGATTATTACAGTAAAATTTACTTTCTTTGCTATCATTTAGTTTTATACTAGCACTATTTTCATTTGAATCTATAACAAATCCTATTTTTTTCATAAATATTCCCCCAATTTTGGCTAGTGCTTTGCCTTTATTATATTTTATGATAGATTAATAGAACTTGTTACTTTATAAAACAAAATAGCGTACATAGTACGCTATTTTATAGTTATTTATCTTTGAAAACTATTTTATTAACCATAATAATTAAAAATGGTATTACTATATATAACATAGTTGTTGCTGCTGAAACTACTCCAGAGTCATTTACAAGTAAAGTTACTATAGCTCCTGCACACATAGATATTAATGCTTTTTTTGCATATACACATTCATCCATTAATCCTTTAAATACTTTAGAATATAATATTTTAATTATTATTATACTTAAAATACCTATATATATTATATTCACCCAATCACTATTTTGCATAAGTTGAATATTCATAGATATTTTTCTTGTAAAAGTTTCTATTATGGCACTAGGTCCATTAGTTAATATTTGATTAACAAATAAAGATAAATGAGATTCAGATCCACTTAGTATATCTAAAGCTGCAAATCCTAAAACTACTGTTCCTGCACCAACTAGTATAAATATTGATTTTTTTAAGTCTATTTTTATATCAAATATAAGCATTGTAAATAGTATTAATGCAACACTCTCAGATATAGCTGCTCCAACATTTGCGCCCATAGATGGTGATGCACTTAAAAATAATATTATACATGAAATTATAGGAACCATTATCTTTGAAAGTTTATTATTTACAAGGAGTATTGTCATAGATATTATAGACGAACCTATTATTATTCCTTGATATTCAT
Source organism: Paeniclostridium hominis (assembly GCF_014306135.1). Taxonomy (NCBI): domain Bacteria; kingdom Bacillati; phylum Bacillota; class Clostridia; order Peptostreptococcales; family Peptostreptococcaceae; genus Paeniclostridium; species Paeniclostridium hominis. The sequence continues at coordinate 615,525 of NZ_JACRWD010000001.1, read as the reverse complement.
TTCCTATACCATAGTATCTAGCTCCTACTATCGCATCGTATGATAGTATACTATTTTTCATTAAATAAGACCCTAAAAGTGCATCTAATGTTATAGCTATTATTGATATAGTAGCGTAAAATCCTACTTGTTTATTATCTTCTTTAAATATTAATTTTCCTAAAACATATATCACTATAGATATAGCTATTATTGATATATATATACCTAACTGAGTATTAAAATTAAGTATAGGTGCCAATAAAAATGCTAGTGGTAGTATAAGTCCAAACTTAATTAATTCTTTTAATATATTAAACATTTTATTATACTTTTCTTTAAATTTTCTTTTAATTGGTTTTTTAAATACTAATAAACCTATAATTAATATTAGTATTATAGACATAGAATTTATAAAAGAATGTATTATATTTCCTCTTACATCAGATATACTTACTATTTTTTTATACTCATTTTCTATAAAGCTTTTATTATCTTTCATTTTAATTGTTTCTAATGGTCTACCAACTATATTCTTAGATGATAAATTATAATCTGCAAGTATACCAGCTGCAATATCTATATTACCAATTATACCATCTCTTCTAGTTGTAGCTGATGTTAATAACCCTTTACCACTACCATCAAATTTTACAACCGGGGATAATCTTCGTTTATTTTTATAATCTATATCTTTAGGAAAAGCACTTATTATATATACTTTATCATTTTTGCTTATACTATTAAAAAGCTCTTTTAAGTACGAACTAATATTTTTATGTATTTTACTTTCCATTTTTGCATAAGTATTTTCATTTAAGTATTTTTTATATAAATCTAATCTATATGTATCTCCTAACTCTACAAATAATACATCACTTTCATTGTAATATTTTTTAGTTTCATTTTCTAACTTCTTATAATCAGTACTTATTCCAAATGGCATTTCATCATTTTTTTTATTTATTTTATCAACATTTCCAATATCTACTCTTCCATAGTTGTCCATAGCCATAGCTGCTATATTTCTATTTAGGTCTTTAGGCTCTATTCCTGTATCAGCATTTCCTAAAACTGAAACCTTTTTATTTTTATCACTTAGAGTTTGTCCTAACTCTCCTAATATAGATCCATATTTTCCATTTTCTAAGTTGTCATTTATAGATAAATTTATATCTGTATCATTTACACCTTTAGCTTTTTTGCCTGTGGCACTTTCATATAAAACTCGATTTTCTTTATCTACATCTTTAAATCCTTTAAAATCATCACTATAAGTATTTACTCTTCCTCCAGCCCCTATAGTTGCATATGACCTTTTATCATCCGTACCTTGGTCACCTCTTACATTCATTAAGGCGATATATCCTCGATTTTTCAGTTCATTTTTTAGCGCTGGTATTTCTAAAAAGTCAGAAAGATTGCTTCTATTCATATTTATAACAATAGTTTTATGATTACTATTTGCAAATGCATTTATTGGCGTCATACAAAGTATCATTATACAAACTAAAACTAAAGATGATATTTTTTTCTTCACGTCTCCACCTCCAAATATATATAAATTAATTATAAATTATATTTAAGTTTTACACTATAGTATTACCTTAAATAAATAAAAAATTCTATGTTAAATTTGTGTAAAATAATTATAGGGAGATATTTTTATTTTAAATATCTCCCTATACCTTAATATCTATAAAACTCTTTTAGCTTTTACAAAAGTTTTTTGCCAATATGATGAATTCGCGTTAGTAACTTTTACAACGTCTCCTTCTTGCGGCGCATGTATCATTTGTCCATTTCCTATATATATACCTACATGTGTAACTCTACCACTACCATCAGTACTTGAGAATATTAAATCTCCAGGTTGTAATTGTGATTGACTTATAGTTGTACCTACATTAGCTTGTTCTCTTGATGTTCTTGGCATTTTTATTCCATTTTGTCCATATACATAACATATTAATCCTGAACAGTCAAAAGTATTTGGTCCTTCTGCTCCCCATACATATGGTTTACCAAGTTGAGCACGAGCTGTGTTTACTATAGCTTGAGCTTTATTAGTATTTGTAGATTCATTACTTGAGTTTCCATTGTTTGTAGATCCACTATTTGAATTTCCTGATGTACTTATATACTGAGAACTAGCCCATCCTACTTGTCCATTTGATAATTTAATTTTATACCATCCATTTGAATTATCTAATATTTCCACAGTATTTCCTTTATATACTTTTCCTATTATACCATTACTAGTTGATGGTCCACTTCTTACATTTAATGCACTTGCTGTTACTGTTGCTTTTTTTCCACTTGATGGAGTTTCTGTGTTTGTATTATTATTTGTATCCCCTGATAAGCTTAAATATTTACCACTTACCCATCCTATTTTTCCATTTGATAACTTAACTTTATGCCATCCACCTGAACTTTGTATTATCTCTACAGTATTTCCTTTGTAAGCTGTTCCTATTACACCATCATTCGTAGATGGTCCACTTCTTACATTTAGTGCACTTGCTGTTACTGTTGCTTTTTTTCCACTTGATGGAGTTTCTGTATTTGTATTATTGTTTGATCCAGAATTATTTGATCCACCTGATAAACTGATAAATTCAGCACTTGACCAACCAACATGTCCACTTGGAGTTTTTACTTTATGCCATCCATTTGAACTTTCTAATATATTTACAGTTTGTCCTCTATATACCTTAGTTACCTTACTGTGATTTGTTGATGGTCCTGTTCTTACATGTAGTGCATCTGCTGTTACTGTTCCTGACTTACTTGTTGATGAAGTATTAGAATTTGATTCTCCTGATACATTTATATATTTACCGCTTCCCCATCCTATTTTTCCATTTGATAACTTAACCTTATACCATCCATTTGATGTTTCTAATATTTGTAAAGTATCTCCTTTATATACATTTCCTACTATTGAATAACTAGTAGATGGTCCACTTCTTATATTTAATGCACTTGCCGTTACTGTTCCTGTTTTTGTATCAGCAAATACCGATGTTCCTGATAGTACTATACCTAAAGATGTTACTGATATAGCTGTTGCAATCTTTCTATCAAACATACTTGATCTCCCTTCATTAACTATACTAACTTTTAATAAATTTTCAAAATTTGTATTTTTTTTGTAACCTTTAAGTCATATAAAACTCATATATTTACATTATATATGTATATTATACCTTTAATATGAATTTTTTGTGAATTTATGAATATTTTTCTATATTTTATATGAATTTCCGATTCTATTATATATTATAACTTACTTTTAAAGTATTTTTAACACATATGTTAAATTTTTACATAAAAAAAATAAACAGTGCTAGATAAATTTGATCTAGCACTGTTTATTTTAAGCTTTTATAGTACTTTTAATTGTATTATTACTTCTAATTTCTTTAGGCATTAAATTCCATATGTAAACTGATAATCCAAAATCCAGCATACTATGAATTATAGTTCCTATTCCAACTAAACCTAAAACTGATATCATAAACCCTTGTTCATAGTATCCATTTGACAATCCATCCCCAAAATAAAATGGTACTACTATTAAAACTTCACCAACTGCATGTATAAGTCCCAAAATAAATGAACATAATAATGACGATTTTACACTTTTTATAACTTCATTATTTTTCTTTAAATATATTGATCCTATACTTACAAACCCTAAATGACTAAGTGCTCTAAGCACAACAACAACTGGAAATCCTCCTAATAAAAATCCTATTGTCGTTCCTAATGTAACAAATATTGCAGTAGATGGCGAAATAAACATAGCTATAAATATGGCAATATGGCTAGCCAATGTAAATGATGCAGGTTCTAATATTATTTTAATTGGCGAAAACATAGGTATTATAATCCCCAATGCACATAATAAAGCTGATATGACAATAGATTTAGTACTTGACTTACGATTCATAATAAATTCCCCCATACAATTATAATTATAAGTGTCTTTACACTCTTAATTACAATTGTATAGTTAGTAATTATTTATGTCAACTCTATAAAGCATAACCTTTTTCTTTCAAATTATTTAAAACACTATTTAATATATCTTCATTTTCACACTTTATAGTATGTAAATGTATTCCATCAGTTAATTGTGACAACGGATTAACTGAATTTTCATTTAAACTTTTCATAAACTCACGAACATCTCTTCTTGATGATAAATGTAAATCTCCTGTTAGTTGACCATAAACACTATGTTCAACTATAACATTTACAACTGTAGCACCTTCGTCAACTATTAAGTTTAATTCATCTTCTGTACAATCCCTTGAATGTTTACATGCTATTGTTTTAACTATATATCTATCATCTAAATTTTTGTTAAGTATATATCCTTTTGGTGTAGATATTATATCTATTCCTGATGCTCTAATTAGTGCAACATCTGAAACTATAACTTGTCTACTTACTCCTAATTCTTTAGATAGTTGTGATCCATTAACTGCCTGTGTTGAATTTTTTAAAATATCTAAAATTTGATTCCTTCTATCTTTGGCATTCATAATATAAAACCTCCTTATTCAATTATATTTTATATTATATAGTAATTTATATATCATTAAAAACATAAATAAAAAAGCCTCTAATATTTGTTTATATCCGAGACTTTTTAATCATCAATTAAATTTTTAATTATATTATCTATGTATTCTTCATCTTTATCTATCATATATTCTCTTATTAATGGTTCTATATCTCTTTTTATAACTTGCCTATACCAACTATACACTTGATATTCGTCTACTTTCTCATTAATCATAAAATAGCTTTGACCTATTTTGTATCTCTTTCCAAGTTTATTATCTTCTTCTATAGTTTTATTTAAATACATCATCTTACATACTACTTTATCTGCCATCTCAACACCTATATAATTTCCAAGATAGTTTCTTAAATCCATATTTTCAAAAACAGGATCTATATCAATAAATCCAAATCTTCTTCTTAGTGGGTATGATATATCTTTTAGTGTATTATCTGATGTATTTAAAGTTCCTATAATATATACATTTTCAGGTATATAAAAGCTTTCATCACACTCACTGTATAAAAGCTTTATAGAATTTTCTTTTCCTCTTTTATTATTTTCTATTAGCATAGTTAATTCCCCGAAAATTTTATTTAAATTACCTCTATTTATTTCATCTATTATAAAGTAATGCTTATGTTCTGGATATGTTTGTGCTTTTTTTATAAAATCATAAAATATACCATTTTTTATATAATCTTCTCCATTTTTCCCTCGCCTATATCCTCTTACAAACTCTTCATATGTATAATATTCATGAAACTGTACCATTTCAATATTGGAGTTATCTCTATTACCTTGATGAAAATAGCAAATTCTTTTTGCAATGAATGTTTTTCCAACTCCCGAAGGCCCTTGTAATATTATATTTTTCTTTTGTTCTAAATTAAATATTATATCATCTAAAACTTCTTCATCCATAAATACTTCTCTTAGAAGTTCTGTCTTAGTATATCCAAAATTACCAGTAAAATTAAATATTGCATCTACATACTTTTCAACTATTTTCTCTATAGATGATTTAAACTTCAAAAATGCATGAAAATATAATTTTCTATATTCCATAAGTTCACTAAAATTATCTACATCTATTTCAAAACCCATTCTAACCCAATCTTTATTTTGTTTTCTTTCACTTATACCTATTTCATAACCTATTTTTCTTGATATAGATTCATTTTTTTCATAATATATATCTTTTATAAATTGGGCCCCTTCAGAATCTCTTGATTCTATATATATACCTAATTGTTGCTCTTTTCTAAAATATTTAAATACATAGTATATGGGTTGGCCTAGTATTTTACCACTAGAAAAGTAATCTCTTTGTTGGCTATAACTTATATCTACATTAGCTTTATTTTCTATATCTAAAGATAATTTTGTTAAAAAATCTATAACTATGTCCTTAGCCATATTAATCACTCCTCCCAATTTATATATTATACCTTACTAAAATATATGATTAGTTTATTACATATATGATTATGTTTACCACTAATTTTTATAATAACATCTTTAGATTATTTTATATTATAATTAATACATAATATTATATATTTTTTTGGAGGGTTTATGCTTATAATAATTTTTCTTTGCTTTGGAGGATTTTTAGCTGCTTTTATTGATTCGATAGCTGGAGGTGGAGGTCTTATAAGTATGCCCGTACTTTTAATGTCTGGACTTTCTCCTCATTTAGCACTTGGAACTAATAAGTTTGCTGGTGCTTTTGGGTGTTTTTCTAGCGCTTATAGATACAAAAAATCTGGGAAAACTAATAATGAATTACTAAAAAAACTTATTCCATTTACAATTTTGGGGTGTATATTAGGTGTTAAATGTGTTTTATCTATAAGTGATACTATTTTAAACATATTAGTCTTTATAATGATTTTAGCAGTTGCAATATATACATATTTTAAAAAAGACCTTGGATCTGAAAACACATTTGAATCACTTACTAGTAAAAATATTAAATTAGGAATAATCATGGCATTTTCATTAGGATTTTATGATGGATTCTTTGGTCCTGGTACAGGAACCTTTTTAGTATTTGCTCTTATTAAAATATATGGATTTGATTTTTTACATGCATCAGCTAATACTAAAATATTAAATTTTACTAGCAATTTTACAGCACTTATATTGTTTATGTTTAATGGTCAAATACTTTATAATATAGCTATATTTTATGCAATATCTATGGTTATTGGTGGATATGTAGGTGCTAAAGTTGCTATAAAAAAAGGCTCAACTTTAATAAAGCCTATATTTTTAGTTATGGCTATTGGAGTAGCTATAAAGTTGATATATCAATCTGTATAAATAAAAAATAAGCTATATAGTAATTTACTATATAGCTTATTTTTTATTTATATATTTATTTTACTTCTATTATATATACTTGAGTCTGAGGTGGTATACTCATAGTCATTGCATTAGAATGATAAGCTATAACTTTATCTCCGATATTTAAATCTTTAATAGTTAATTCATTATATTCACAATCAAGTATTAAAGTTTGGTCACTATAAATTAACCTAGTAAATGTATATATATCACACGGATTTGTTGCTATAGTTATAAACTTATATGGTTGACCTTTAATGTCTTGTATATCTACTATATTTCCTATTTTATAAGATGCATACTTCATATCAATCCCTCCTTGGGTTTAATCATCTTTTATATAATATGTTCCTTATATTTATTTGTTAATGCTGATATCTATATAAATATTTTTTTCAATCTTTTATTAAATAAAAAACAGGTGTAATGATTAAATCATTACACCTGTTTTTTATTTAATAAGTTCCTTTTTTACCTATCTTATCATATAACTTCTCATCTCTAGTTTTAGTTGAACCTGAATTTCTAGCTCCTATTTTTTTACCATCTACTATTCCTATTTCAGAACCATGTTCAAATAATATCTTTCTTTTTTCTGCATTAGTTTTTTTTCTATCTTTGTGTCTGTTTTTATTATTATCCATAATAAATCCTCCTAGATGATAAATATATTTCATATTTAATTTGTCCAAAAACTAAATTGATATTCTAATTATAAATTAATTCTTTATTTTTAATATACCTAGTTATCTTCATATTATTTTTTTCATCTACTTCAAATCCATATTTTCTGTATATTTTATTTAGATTCTCTTGACTTATTATAGGCTTATAAGGTATTGCGACCCCTTCTATTTTTTTTATATAGTTAAATGTATAATCTTCAAAATAATGATTATACAAATCTAATTTCATATTTATTTTATTAGCTATATAATCTAAATTTTTTAGTAATATACTTCCGTATCCATGGTTTGGCTTCCCTGAAGAAAATTCTTTTATATACAAAACACCTTCATCGTTCATATTGTAGTAAGCACAGTCCATATATGTATCTCTTGTATTTCCAGTAATTACTCGTATATCTATTTTCATAAATATTTCTATTTCACTTTTTGTTAATTTTATCATCAAACAAATTAATCTATTGTATATATCTTTTCTAGTTTCAAATATTATATCTTCATCTGTATTTATATATTTTTTAACTCTTTTAGTTAATTTTACATAATAATTATATGTATTAACAATTTGTGAATTTTCATTATTAATATCTTTTGTGGATATAGTCTTAAATTTACTACTTTTTATAGATTTTATATCTTTTTGTTGTAAATTTTTTTTCATTTCATCTATTTTAGATAATAAACTTTTCATAAACCCTCCACATATAAAAATTTCTTTATTAGTTTTTATATGTGAAAAGTGATACTTTATTACTAATTTTATTATATATTTATATATATTATTAAACTTATTATATTTAGTAAATAAAGAATTATTATAAATCCAATTAAAGTCATACATTCTGTATTTATTTTACTATCTAGTGATATATTTAAATAAAAGTAGCTACCTTTAATAAAGATAGCTACTTTTATTTTTTTATAATATTTTTATAACCTTGCATGGATTTCCTACAGCAACACAGTTAGCTGGTATATCTTTTGTTACAACACTTCCAGAGCCTATAACTACATTATCCCCTATGGTTACTCCCGGGTTTATTATGGCTCCTCCTCCAATCCATACGTTATCTCCTATAGTTACAGAAGCTCCATACTCAATACCTGAATTTCTAAGTTTTGCATCTATTGGATGATATGCCGTATAAATTTGAACATTTGGTGCTAACATAACATTTTTTCCGATTTTAATTTCACAAACATCTAGCATTATACAATTAAAGTTAGCATAAAAATTATCTCCTATATAAATATTAGATCCATAGTCACATTTAAAACTTGGCTCTATATAAATATTTTCTCCAGTAGCTCCAAATAGATTTTTTAATAAAACCACTCTCTCTTCATCATCTTCTTCTGTAGTTTGATTAAATAATCGAGTTATTTTTCTAGCATATTTTCTTTCTCTAACAAGTTCTTCATCTGATGCTATATAGGCTTTTCCACTTAACATCTTCTCTTTTTCAGTCATATAATCCCCCTTTTATTAAATTTTGTACATTCTGCATTCCCAAGGTTTTAGCTCAAGCCTATTTGTTATTTCATGTTTTTTCACTTCTAAATTAGATATTACTAAATTCTCATACTTTAATTTAATATCTTTATAATTATACATAACTTTTTCATTAGACATATTTGTAATTATTATAAATTCGTCACTTCCTAAAACTCTTTTGTATGCATATATATTTTTATCATCTTCTAATATTAACTTATATTCACCATAAATTAATGCTTCATTTGACTTTCTTATCTTTATCATAGCTTTATAAAAGTTAAGAATTGAATTTTCATCATTTATTTGATTTCTGACATTTATAGTTTTATAATTTGGATTTACATTTATCCATGGATTGTTTTTGCTAAATCCACCAAAATCACTATCATCCCATTGCATAGGAGTTCTTGAATTATCCCTTGATAATCTCCAAGCTCTTTTTATAAGATTTTCATGACTTTCTCCAGATTCTAACCCTAAATAATAATTATTTTTAGTTTTTACATCATCATAGTCTTCTATATTTTCAAATTCAACATTAGTCATACCAATTTCTTGTCCTTGATATATAAAAGGAGTACCTTCTTGCATAAAGTACATAAGACCTAAGCATGTTGAACTTTCATACCAATATTTTTCATCATTTCCTAACATAGATACAATTCTAGGTATATCATGATTTTCTATAAATAAAGCATTCCACCCTATATTGTGTAAATTGTTTTGCCACTTAGATAATACTTTCTTAAACTTAACTAAATCTAAAGATTTATCCATATTGTTATTCCATAAATCTAAATGTTCAAATTGAAACACCATGTTAAATTTACCTTCCTCTTCAGATACCCACAGGTGAGCATCCTCTGGAGTTACTCCATTAGCTTCTCCAACCGTCATTACATCATATTTACCATAAGTATTATCTTTTATATCTTTTAAATATTCATGTATACCCTCTACATTCATATGCTTATCAAAAGAAGAAACATACTTTAGATTATTAGGATTTGGCATATCTAAAAGACCTTCCTCTTTATTTATATGGCTTATGGCATCAACTCTAAATCCATCTATTCCCTTATCTAACCACCAGTTCATCATCTCATAAATAGCACTTCTCATATCTTTATTCTTCCAGTTTAAATCTGGTTGTTTTTTAGTAAATAAATGTAGGTAGTATTGATTAGTTTTTTCATCTTTTACCCAAGCTGATCCTCCAAATATACTTTCCCAGTTATTTGGTTCTTTATCTTCTTTACCATCTCTCCATATATACCAATCTCTTTTTGGATTATCTTTTGAAGATCTTGATTCTATAAACCAAGGATGTTCATCACTAGTATGATTTATTACTAAATCAATTATTAATCTCATACCTCTTTTATGAACTTCTTCTAATAAGTCATCAAAATCTTTCATATTCCCGAACTCTTTCATTATATCCTTATAATCACTTATATCATATCCATTGTCATCATTTGGAGATTTATAAAAAGGAGATACCCATATAATGTCTATTCCTAATTCTTTTATATAATCTAATTTTTCTATTATTCCCCTTAAATCTCCAATTCCATCATTATTTGAATCGTAAAAGCTTCTTGGGTATACTTGATAAGCTACAGCTTCTTTCCACCAAACTTTTTTCATATATGTCAACCTCCATAACTTATATTTTTAATTTATATTTATACACACTTCTACTCCGTAATGATCTGATACTACTTTTTTATTTATCCCATTAAATATAACATTAGAACTTTCAACATCAATTTTTTTATTAGAAAGTATTAAGTCTAATCTTAAGTCAAGTTTATTTTCCTCCCATCCTGCAATTTTACCTTTAACTGTAATTCCTTCATCTTTAACTTTAGAAATCTTATATGTATCAAAAAATTCATTGCATAGATAATCATAACCTTCGCCTTTTATATTTGCATTATTATTAAAATCTCCCATTAAAAAAACTAATCTTTCATCTTTAGTTTCATTAATAAGTTTTTTTACTTGTTCCTTAAAAGATTCCTCCTCATCATTCCACCATCCTAAATGGCAAGATAAAAATCTAATTTCTTTTGATTTATAAATAACATCTATCCCTACTATTTTTCTTGTTTTCCAAAAATCAAGTTTTGCTGAATTTGTAACATAAAAGCTTTCTTTATTAACTATAGGAAGCTTTGTCATAAGACAAAGCCCCTCTTCATAAATATCATATCCTATATGTGCTACATCCCAATAAAATTCATACTGATTATTACCTAATTTTTTTAATTCATTTTGTAATAGCAATGCAAAATTGTCACTTTTAACATTATCATATACTTTATCTTTTTCTATTAATTGGCTTACCTCTTGTAAAGCTATTACATCATAATCTTTTTCATTAATAGTGTTTGCTATATATTTTATTTTTTCAATTTGATTTTCTTCTTGCCATGAATGGCAATTTAATGTTAAAAGTCTCAATTTTCTACGCCCCCAACATGTCTAGTATATTTGATTTTAAAACATCCGCCTTAGGTCCATATATAGCTTGAACCCCTCTATCTTTAACAATTAATCCTAAAGCTCCTAATGCTTTCCATTCTTTTTCATTTCCAACTAAACTAACATCTTTTACTGTTACTCTTAAACGTGTCATACACGCATCTACATCTTCTATGTTGTCTGCTCCCCCAAGTAAATTAATTATTTTACTTGATAAAACATCTTGTGCCATATTTGTATCAACTTTTTTATTATCCTCTTCATTACCTTCTTCTATATAATTACCTCTACGTCCTGGTGTTGCAATATTAAACTTCTTGATTAAGAAATTGAATATTCCAAAGTTTAATAAGAAAAATACTGCACATGATATAAAGAAGTTAACTAAATCCATAGTAAGTCCTGCTTTTATCATCATTGGAGTACGAGTTAAAAATTCTATAAACCCAAATGCATGAACCCTTAAGTTGATTATATCTGCAAGTGCAAATCCAAGTCCAGTAAGTACTGCGTATACTAAATATAAAACTGGTGATATAAACATAAACATAAATTCAATTGGTTCTGTTACTCCTGTTAGGAAACACGCTAACATAGCTGAAATAAATATAGGTTTATATTTTTTTGCTTTATCTTTATCTACATTTTTATACATTGCAAAAGATATACCTGCAAGTGATGCAGTTGATAATATAACTTGACCTGCTTTAAAACGAGCTGGAGTTATACTTGTTAATAAATGATTGTATGCTGAAGTATCTCCCGAAGCTTTTAAATTTATTAAATCTGTTATCCATGCAAGCCATAATGGATCTTGACCTGCAACAGTAGTTCCAGCAGCCGCTCCTGTTGCTATTTGATATACTCCACCTAATTCCGTATAATTCATAGGAACTGTTATCATGTGGTGAAGTCCAAATGGTAACAATAGTCTCTCAAGAGTTCCATATACAAAAGGTGCTAATACTGGAGCTGTATCTTTAGAAGATGCAATCCACATACCAAATGCATTTAATGCACTTTGTGCAAATGGCCAAACTATAGCTAAAACAATAGCCCCCACTACTGACCCTAAAATTACAACAAATGGTACAAAACGTTTTCCGTTGAAAAATGCTAAAGCTTTAGGCAGTTTATCAAAGTTATAGAATTTGTTGTAAAGAACTGCTCCCATAAAACCTGAAATTATACCTACAAAGACCCCCATATTAAGAGCTGGTGCACCTAGTATAGATGTAAAATAATCTTTTACTAAAAGTGTAGATCCTGTTAATGATGTTACTGTTGCATTTGGATCTAATAGCATATCTGATGTAACACCTAGTATAACTCCAGTTATACGATTTATTAATATAAAAGCAATTACTGCTGCAAAAGCTCCCCCTGCACGCTCTTTCGCCCAAGATCCTCCTATTGCTACTGCAAATAATATATGTAGGTTACCAATAATTCCCCAACCTATGTCTTCTACAACTTTTGCAGTTGTCATTATAAAATGGGCATCTGATGACATACCTATAAGTTTACCTATAGAAACCATAAGCCCCGCAGCTGGCATTACTGCTATAACTACTAAAAGTGCTTTTCCTAGCTTTTGCCAGAAATCAAAAGATATTAGTTTAGTTTTACTACTCATTATAAATCCCCTTTCTTTTATGCAACCGATTGCATTATTTTTTAAAAAAATATATTACTTCACTTCGCTAAATTAATTTTTATGTGTTTATTATACCACTTTATGAAAATGTTTTCAAGAATTTCACCCTATTTATTTTTATACTTTCAAACTTTAGGCAATCGATTGCATATAATAAGCCACATATGCACATATGTGGTTTATTATATAAATGATTCTCTTTCAATAAATTCAGTTTTTACAATATAGTGGTTGTTTATAGCGCTATTATTCTCTAACTTATCAATCAAAAGTTTAGTTGCATAATATCCTAATTCATCTGCATTAATATTTACCGATGCTAGCGGTGGATTTTGATATTTATCTAATTTCGTATCATTAAATCCAACTAAAGATATATTTTTTATATTTTTTTCATTTAATAATTTTCTAACTCCAAATGCTAATAAATCATCAGTAGTTATGATTGCACTTAAGTTATTATTTATAAATAATTTTTCCATACAAATATAGCCTTCTTCTTCAGTAAAATCTTTGCCATGTATTATAAGGTTTTCATTTAAATTTATTCCGTTTATTTCTAGAGCCATAGTATAACCTTTTAGCCTGTCTTTAGACATATTTAAATTTTCAATAGCTCCAATAAAACCTATATTTCTATGTCCCCTTTGAACAAGTTTGTTTACAATATTGTAAGTAGCTTGAAAATTATCATTATCCACCCATAATACATCATTAGAATCTTCTGGTCTTCCAATTACTGAAAAAGGAAAATTAATTTTTTTTAAGTAATTTATACTTTTATCATTTTCCTCTGATCTTAATAGTATTATTCCATCTATTAATTTTGCATCAATAATATCTATTATGCTATCTAACTCTTTTTTATTTTCTTTTGTAAAGACGTAAGTTATATAATATCCCTTACTTTGTGCATAAATACTTATTCCCTTCATTGCATTTAGAAAAAATGAATTATCAAGAAATTCTTGTGCTTCATTTGGCAAAATTACACCTAAAATTCTAGTTTTATTATTTGCTAAACTTCTAGCTATAGCACTTGGTTTATAATTTAATTTTTTTATTGCCTTATGTACTTTTTCTTTCGTTTCATCACTTATTTTTGAATTATTTGATAGAACTCTAGATACAGTAGACGTCGCTACCCCAGCTTCCTTTGCCACATCTTTTATTGTAACTTTCATAACGTTAAATTTCCTTTATATTTTTATTTACCCTTTTTTATTTTCTTTTATTATATCACATTAAATTTATAATCCTATAATTTCATTATATAATTATAGCCTTAAACTATATAGTTTAAGGCTAATTAAAACTTAATGAATTATTTCAGCTTCTATACTTATTCTCTTTAATCTTTTCCATATATTATGTATTTTAGTGTCATTGTAAAGTTTTGAAACTTTTATTAATGCTGTGTAACAATCATATACATCATATTGTATATAACTTCCAAAATTATCTTTTATAGTTATTATTTCATTTTCTTCATCTAAAAATCCATCTTTGATATCGATTTCATAATCAAAATTCTCTTTTAATATTTCATCTACCTCTAATAGTAATTCATATGATTCTTTTAATAACTCCAACTTATTCCCCAATGTTATAAATCTCCTTTCAAGATGTCTTTTATGTAGATATTATAACTCAGAATCATTGTCGTTTTTTGTCATTTCGTGTTTGTACCAATATTTACATATTAAATAATAAAGGGAGTATACCACTCCCTTTTAATAACTATTTACCCTTAATATTTTCTTTAACCTTCTTACCTACATTAACCCCTGTACTTATAGTTTCTTTAGCAATATTTCCTACGCCATTTAATACATCTTTTCCTACATTTAATCCAGTATTTATAGTTTCTTTACTAATATTACCTGCTCCATTTATTACTTCTTTTCCTACATCTGTTACAGGTTTAGTAACTTTTTTAATATTTTCTTCAACTTTTTTCTTTCCCATTATATACATCTCCTGTACTAGTATATAAGTAGAATATTCTACTTATATACTAGTATGTAGTATTTTGAAGTTTGGTTACAAATTTAAAATATATAAAACCTTTTATTTTAATATGAAAGAATTTCTATTTAAATAAATCTATCAACTCTTCTTTACTCAACTTATTTAGTGTTTTGGAATTAGAAAGCTTATCATCAATTATATCTTCTATAAGTTCTTTTTTACTTTCTTGTAAATTTATAATTTTTTCTTCTATAGTATCTTTTGATATTAATTTTATAACTTCAACTACATTTTCTTGTCCTAATCTGTGAGCTCTATCACTTGCTTGATTTTCAACAGCTATATTCCACCATGGATCAAAATGTATAACCATATCTGCACTAGTTAAATTAAGACCTGTTCCTCCTGCTTTTAATGATATTAAAAATACTTTAATTTCATTATTTTTATTAAATTCATTTACTAATTTTATTCTATCTTCAGATTTTGTTTTACCATCTAAATACATATATTTTATATTATTTTTTTCTATTTCATGTGCTATAAGTTTTAAGATACTAGTAAATTGCGAAAACAAAAGTATCTTTCTATTGTTTTCTATAGCATCTTTTAATATATCTATACAAATATCAATTTTAGAGCTTTTTCCACTGTAATCTTTTAGTAAAATTCTAGGATGAAGACATAATTGTCTTAGCTTTGTTAAATAAGAAAATATAGTTATTTTATCATTTTCATCTTTGTTATTTTTAATTTTTTCTAATACACTTTTGTTATAGATATCATATATTTTCTTTTGTTCTTTATTTAACTCTACAATAAATTTCTTTTCTATTTTATCAGGTAATTCTTTAATAACCTCTTTTTTAGTTCTTCTCAATATGAATGGTTTAATTAAATTTTTTAATTTATTTGTATTATCAGAGTTAATAAATCTATTTTTAAATTCTGTCTTATCATATAAGTATCCTGGCATAATAAAGTCAAATATAGACCATAACTCTAATAAATTATTTTCTATTGGTGTTCCCGTTAGTGCAAATCTTACCTTAGAATTTATACACTTAATAGTTTTAGTTATTATTGCATCTGGATTTTTTATATTTTGAGCCTCATCTATTATACAATAATCAAATATTTTATTTTTATATTTTTCTAAATCATTTCTTATTGTTGAATATGTAGTTAATATAACATCATATTTATTTGATTTGTCAATTATTTCTTCTCTTTTTTTCTTATCCCCATGAACTATTCCCAATTTTATATTAGGTGCGAATTTATCAAATTCACTTTTCCAGTTATATATAAGTGAAGTTGGAGTTATTATTATACTCTTTGAATTTTTGTTGTTCATAATAAAAGCTATCGTTTGGAGAGTTTTTCCAAGTCCCATCTCATCAGCTAATATTCCCCCGAATTTATAATAACTTATATTATTAAACCAATTAACACCTTCTTTTTGATAATATCTTAATATGTCTTTTAATTCATTAGGTATATTAAATTCATATTTTTTATCATTATCAAATTTACTTGTTATTCTTTCTATATATTCTTTTCCAGTTATAAAATTTATATTATTTTCCTTTATATAATTATCTATGTATATAGCTTTGTTACTTTCAATCTTAATGTTATCAATTTCATCTGATGTTTTAATTATATCTATTAATTCTAGAATGTCTTTAATATCTTTATTATGCAAATCTAAATATGTTGATTCTTTTATCTTATATAGTCGTTTATTTTCCTTGAATGCATTGTATATATCAATATATCTAGATTTATTAAAATTACCTATTTTAAAAGAAAAGTTTAGATTATTATTTTTGTCATTATATATGCTTGCACTAATTTTTACATCTACATAATTTATTTCGTTAGCATTAAATTTAGGTGCTTTAGCATTTTTTTGTAACTTATTTTTTGCTAAATCGTCTATACATTTAAAAACTGTAGCTACCATATGCTTGCATATAAATGTATTATTTTCACTACTTTTACTCAACCAATCATTGCAGTCACAACTTGTATTTACAAGCCTATGTGTCTTATCATTAACCACAACCAGCGTAGTATTTAGCTCATTATAAAAGTCATTAGCTACTGTAGCATAAAAATTTATATTGTCATTTTCTTTTTTTATATAACTATTGCTGACTAAATTATTTTTATACATCATAACTCCAGCATTATGCCTATTTTTTTCAGTATTATTTTCGATAATTGTTTTTAAAGTGCTTATTTTCAAAATTATCACCTCCATTTATATTATAAAATATATAAGACCTGTATATATACAGGTCTTATATGTTTTATCTAACTTATCTATTTTTTATATGTTTTTTTATTTTATCTAAATTTAAATATAAATATAAATTCTTAGATGCATTATCTGATTCTCCACTTATTGTATCTAGGTTATTTAAAAATAAATTATTATATACCTCATATTTTAATGAATTTGTATTATGTTTTTTATTTTTATTTTCCATAAATACAACCCTTTCATATTATCGAGTATTTTATAATTTATTTTACGCTATAGCATCAATAATATACAATTTGTAAAAACTTACTTTACATTTATATTTAGTTTTTAATAGTTTAGAATTAATGTAAATTTTTTACAAACGAAAAAAGCACCTAAATAATAGGTACTTTACTAACTGGCGGAGAGGGTGGGATTCGAACCCACGGCCCCTTTCGGAGTCACTGGTTTTCAAGACCAGCTCCTTAAACCACTCGGACACCTCTCCGTATTCCATTAACTTATGTATATAATATATCATATATTAGTGTTTTTTGTAAATACTTTTTTATAATTTTATTATTAATTTATTTAAAAAGCGAATACTTTAATTAGTATCCGCTTTTAATTATATTTGCTCTACATTAGATTCTACATATTTATTTTCATCTTCTATATTAGGATTTACAGGAAGTATTATTACAAAATTACTACCTTCTCCAACTTTACTTTCTACATAGATTTCACCTTTATGAAGTTTAATTATATGATTAGTTATAGTAAGGCCTAATCCACTACCACCTTTAACTTCATTGTTTAAATCCACGACTTGACTAAATCTATCAAATATAACTTTATGATATTTTTCATCTATTCCAATTCCAGTATCTAAAACACTAATCATGACTTTATCTTCTAAATCTTTAATCGTTATAGTTATATTTCCACCTTCTGGTGTAAATTTAGCCGCATTTCCAACTAAATTAACAATACACCTTTCTATTTCATGACTATCACACATTATTGTTTTTTCTTCTATTTCTGGATCTATTATTAAATGTATTCCTTTTGTCTTTACATAATCTATTAAAGTTAAAGCAGTTTCTTCAACTAAATATACTATATCGGTTTCTTTTAAAGAAATAACATACATATCATTTTGCAACTTAGTACTATCTACTATATTGTTTATAAGATTTAATAATCGTTTACAATTTCGCTGTGATACATCTATATAGTGACCCAAGTTTTGTTTTTTTATATCTCCATCTTTTCTTATCAATCCATTTATTAATTGATTAGTACTACTTATAACATTTAATGGTGTTCTTAATTCATGAGATAAATTCACAAAATAACTATTTTTATTTCTCTCTAGTTTTATATTTTTATTTAATAAAATTGTGTTTCTTTCCATTTCTTCTCTTAGCCTTAAAGTTTTCTTTTGTACTAATCTATCTAATCTTTTAACTTTATTTTTATGATTTATTATAAATATAATTATTGCTAATATATATATAACACAAGCATATCCACTTAACCAAAATGGAGGTTTTATAGTAAACTCAACTTGTTTTTCATCACTTATATTTCCACTTGAATCTATAGCTTTAACTTTAAATGTATATTTTCCTGGCGGTAAATCATTATATGTAACATGATTATCCTTAGTTCTTACAACATTTTTGCTTGTTCCTTCTAGACTATATTCATATGTTGTATTTTGAAAACTTGAATAGTTTGATGTAAAGAATTTGATAGTTATAATATCAGTATTTTCATTAAATTTCATTTTATCTATATTACAATACTCTTTGTTATTTATAATAAATCTATCAAATATTAAGTTAGGCTTTTCTCCTGATTTTATTATTTTATCTGGATAAAATGAATTTAGTCCGTTTACTCCTCCAAAGAAAAACTCTCCTTTATTATTTTTATAAGCAGCATTACCATTAAACTCATTTGATTGAAGCCCATCTATTACACCTAAATTTTGTACCTTATTATTAGTTGTATCTATTTTAGATATTCCTTTATTAGTACTTATCCAAATATTATCTTTATTGTCTACTAATATACCATATATAGTGTTATTTGCTATTCCATCTTTTGTTGTATACCTTTTGAACTTTTTAGTTTTTTTATCAAATTTGTTTAGTCCATAACTTGTACCTACCCAAATGTTTCCTTTACTATCTTCATTTATATATCTTACATGGTTATTACTTATACTATTTTTATCGCTTTTGCTATATTTATAATTTTTAATAGTTTTATCTTTTGTATTAATAACACTTAATCCTTGTTGTTCTAAAAAGCCTAAGTAATAATTTCCTTCGCTATCTTCATATATATGCCTGACGTACCTGTTTGGAGCTTGACCATTATTTATAAATTCATTTATATCTATAAATTCTTCAGTTTTTGGATTTAATATATTTACTCCATCGGGAGTACCTAACCATATATAGCCTTTACTATCTACTAATATATCTGTTACTTTTTCATCTAATAATCCATCTTCTACATTATAATGTTTTAAAACATTGTTAGATTTGTCAAGTTTTATAAGCCCATCATCAGTTGCTATATAAATTATATTACCTTTTCCAGTTATATCATTTATAGAATCACTTATAAACTCTTCATTTGTAGTTGAATTTATAAATTTAGATTTATTATGTTTTTTATCTATTATATTTACACCTTTTGAATTAGTTCCTACCCACAAATATCCATCATCATCTTCATATATACCATGAACTATATTTTCATTTAATAAATAATCCTTATCTAAACCAGCCTTATAATGTTTAATTTTACTTTCTGTATCAAACATACTTATACCTGAGTATGTTCCTACCCATATAATCCCTTCACTATCTTCCATTAAACTTTTTATATTATTATTAATTAAACTATTTTTATCATATACTTTATGTTGATATGTATAAAAATTATCTTCTTTTTTATTGTATTTTGCAAGACCATTAGAAGTTCCAATCCATATATTACCTTTGCTATCTTTTGTTATTGCCCCTATACTAGAACTAGGTAAAGACTTTGAATCAGATGAACTGTGTTTATACTTGGTTATTTCATTAGTTTTCATATTTATCTTTGATAAACCTGAATTAGCATTTCCAACCCATACATATCCATCTTCATCATCACAATATATGTTATATACATCGCCTTCTCCTACAGAATTCTTTTTGCCATTTGCAGGATAACTGTTAAGTATTTTAAAGTCTTTAGATACTTTAATAACTCCTTTTTTAGTTCCAATCCATATATTCCCTAAATTGTCTTCGTCTATTGAATACATAAACTTACATATTAAATCTTTTTCTTGACCTAGTACTTGTTTGAATTTATTTTCTTTTTCATTATAAACGTTTAATCCATTAGATGTTGCAACTATTATTTTATTATCTTTACTAAGTATTACTTCTGTAGCATTATCACTAGATATTAAATTATTTTCTTCTGTATAATTTATAATTTCATCAGTGTCGGGATTTAGTTTATTAACTCCCTTAGACGTGGTTATCCATATATTTCCATAGTTATCTTCAGCTATGTCTGTTATATGGCTATTACTTATACTATTTTTCTCTTCTTCATAATTATAAACTTTAAAATCATATCCATTGAATTTATTTAATCCATCATTAGTCCCTAGCCATACATAACCCTTACTATCTTGAAATATTACATCTATAGTCGATTGACTTATACCTTGTTCTATATTTGCATTGTTAAAATTTATATGCTCAAAATCTGCATATATATTAACTCTTGAATACAAAAAAACAATAATATTAATCACAATAAACACATTAAATCTTTTTAATAAACTAAATTTGCCCATACACTTTCCTTTCAACCCAAATCCCAATTAATCTAATTCATTGTAATATAATAAGATATTAATTTCAAATTTATTTTAAAATTTAACCTTAGTATATTAATATAATTCATATATATCTGAAAATTCTAATTCAATTTTTTGAACATCAACTTTATAATCTTTACTTTCATCTTCTACTGTATCCCCTAATAATTTCTTATTTGGTAACAAAATTTCAAATTCAGTCCCGTTTTTACCATCACTTTCTAGATATATTTCTCCCCCATTTAACTCTATTATAGACTTAACTATGCTAAGTCCAATTCCACTTCCTTCATTCATTCTATTTAAAGACTTATCTGCTTGTACAAATCGTTCAAATACTAAATCTTGCATATGTAGTGGTATACCTATACCATTATCTTCAACTATTATTTGTACCCACTCTTTATTCACATGTATATCTACAAATACATGACCATTTGGTTTTGTAAATTTTATAGAGTTAGATAATAAATTTAACATTACCCTTTCTATCATCTCAGGATCACATTTAATTATAAGCTCTTCTATGTCTGTATCAAATAATATATTTATATCTTTTTGCTTTGCATAACTTATAACAGACATTGTTATTTCCTCTATTAATCTTACAATATCACAATTTACTATATTAGGTTTTGTACAACCCACATCTATTTTAGTTATATCTACTATATTGTTTATAAGTCTTAACATTCTTTGACAATTTACCTTTAGACTTTGTCTATATTTACCATAATATTTTCTAAAATCTTCTTCATCATTACATATTTTTAAATCTAATAATTGCACAATTGAATAAAATATATTTAAAGGAGTTCTTAATTCATGACTTATATTCGCGAAAAATTCATTTTTCACTTTCTCATGATTTTTCATCTTTTCATATTCCATAATATATTTTTCCATTCTATGTTCTTCAGTTACATCCGTAAATGTTACTACCAATTTTACAGATTTGCCTTCTATATCTTGTTCATTAGAATCACCTATAATTTGTGTACTATTATCTAGTACAGTTTGTGCACTACAATCAATTATATTTTTTCCTGAATTTAATTCTATTTTTCCATTCCAGCACCCTTCATTTTTCATGCTTAGCTTGATATTTTCTAAAACTTCTTCGTTTATAGTTGAAATGCTATATTTTATTTTATCTGTTAATTTTTCTTTATCATACTCTTCATCTTTAAAAAAGTATGATTTAATTTTTTTATTAGAATAAATTATATTCCCTTCCAAATCACATATATATATACAACTTTGCTTATTTTCCTCTACTAAATTATAAAATATTTTTATTTCCTCTTTTAATTCTCTTTTTTTCTTTACACTTATTATAAGCTCTAAAAATAAACCTACTATAATTGTTATGAATGCCATATATGTTATAGATGTAGATATAAGTTTTATATCTATTATAGGTTTATTAGCTCCTGTAATGGCATATATAGCTTTAATCCAAAGCATTAATATACTAGCACCTATTACTGAATATGTATAATCATTTTCTTTAATGCCTTTTCTTAAAAATATAAAACTTGTTATTGTGTATATAATAACTAATAAAAGATTATATCCTATAAAGAAATTAGTATCTTTATTCATAGGAAATATAATGCTTTCACGGTCTAAATATCCAAAACATATTGCACCTACGAAAACTAAATTTATAACTAAAAGTTTATTATCCATTATAAGCTTTCTAGTTTTTTTAAATGGAAAAGCTGTTATTAAAATTATAACTATTCTCATTATAGATGTAGATATTGCAATATACCCTTTCATACTCATAATAGTATTTTCTAATGTTAAATTATCAAATATCCCTAAAACAATATCTACAAAAAATATAATGTACATTAACGATATTATAAAAAGTTCTTCTTTCTTACTACTACTATAGCAAAGTAAGCAACTTGTAATTGCTAAAAAAGAAAGTAATATATTAAAAAATCTTATAAAATATTCTGGTTTTATACTGTTGTTTAAATCAAATTTAAATAAAAATATCAAAACAAACATATATAATAAGACTAGACATGCTGACATACTTATAGTTAGTACAGTTGCCAGTTTATTTTTATCATTAATCTTAAGTTTTTGATTTACTCCTACCATATTTATCTCCCCTATCAATTATTATTACAAACTATATCATTATTATTTAAAATAGTCTATATTTTCGACAATAAAAGACAGACTCTTACAAGTCTGCCTTTTAAAAATTTATTTATATATTTGATCTTATTGCCTTTGATAATTGATCAGGACAAGAAGTAGATTTTGTTCCACAAGGTATTCCTTTTAACTTTTTAGCTACTTCATCAGCTTTTTTACCTATAACTAATGATCTTATTCCAATTAAATTTCCCGCACATCCTCCAACAAATTCAACATCTTTTATTATATTATTTTCATCTATTTCTAAATTAATTTGTTTACAACAACACCCTGAAGTTTTATAGCTTATTTTCATGTTCATTCTCCTTAATGTACAAATATAAGTCTTTCAAATATATTATATTAATCTGGTGTTGTTTTTGTTACTATTTGTATTATTTATCACTTTTACTTTTTTCTAAAAGTTCTTCTACTTCATAATGGTTTGGATGTATAAAAGAGTATGGTGTTTCATCTGTTAATTCTTCTATAGCTCCTCCTTCAAATAATTCTTCATATGGTGTATTTTTTGGTATAAATAATTTTTCATATGAATTTGTTTCAATTTTTTTATATTCTTTATCTTGTTTTTTCATGATATTACCTCACTTTTTCGTTTGTTGCAATTATTTTACTCATATTTTTATTATATATAACTTTTACCCATTATTCTTGTTTATAATAATAAAAAAGCTATAAAACTAAAAAAAATTTAAGTTTTATAGCTTTATTTAATATTATATACTAACTAACTTGATTAAGTTCCATAGCATCGTCCTTACTTAATCCCGCCTTAAACATAGTTACTGCTGTATAACTTACAACAGCTACTACTAGCCATTTTAACCAATATACTGGCATATTAGTAACAAATAAAAGTGCTAAAATAGATCCTACTACACCACCTATAGTTATTCCCATAGATATTTCTCTTTCATAAGCTTGTTCTTTTACAAATTTAATACTAGCTATTGGTCCAACAAATGCACAAGCTCCCATCATTATAGGAAATGCTGCCTTTGGATTCATTCCTAATAATGCAACCATAGCCATACATGGAGCATATAAACCTATACCAGCTGTCATAAGTGCTCCTAATACGAAGTTTCCAGCTATTCCTATTGCTAATTTAACTCCACTAAGTCCCATAGCATCTCCACCTGATGGCATCAATTCGAATTGTCCTAATACTATTAATATAGCTGTACCTACTAAAGCAATTCCCATAGTTAGCTGAACTTTCTTTTCTGGTAGTTTAGATATTATGCCAGCTCCTACCCAAGAGCCAACCACAGCAGCTATTATCATGCTTATTAAAGTTAATAAATCAACTTCTATTGAATTTAATGACATAAATGCTTGAACAATCATTGGTAATGTATGTGCAACATTTAATGTTCCTGGTAATACTTTATCTGGGACATGTATATTTTTATTTAATTTTAAAATTCCTGTAGTTGTTGCAAAAGATCCTACCCCTATAGCATCTAAAAAATCTGTTATAAATCCTATAAATATACCTGTTTTAAGTATACCTTGTTTGTTTTTGTCTTGGTTTTTTCTAAAATCCTTTACATAAACTGTTGAAAAACCTGCTGTTATTACTGCTAATAATCCTAAAATTGCCTTTACCATTTTGCCTCTCCCTTTTAAAAATTTATTATGACTATCAAAGTATAACACGCTAGGATAACATTTTCCACACTTTTTTCACTATTATTTAATATTTTTATAAATATGAAATTAATCTAATATTTTATTAATAGTTTTTAAATATCTATAAATTTCTAGATATTTGTATAAATGTATTTCTTAAATTTAATACTCCATATCCTTGAGATACATTAGGAAAATCATAAATTTCACTTTTAATTGCCCCAAGCATTAAATATGTTCTTAAAGGGTCTGTAAATAATGATAGTTTTGGTACACCACTTTCCTCTTCTAAATATTGCATAATAAGTGCAAGTACTCCGCATACAATAGAACTACTTACTCCTGTACCTGTAGCAGTATTGTAATCTCCATTTGCATAAGTTGATATAATATCAACTCCAGGAGCTATTATATCAGGATTTATACGATTTCCACGTATACTTCCTTTTGATGATCCTATCCATAAACTGTTAGTTTTATCATTATATGCTCCAATTGTTATAACTTTCCTAGATAAAGCAAATTCTGTTATGGTTCCCATAGAAGTTGAATCTGTAAATCTGGTATTTGCGGATATTATATTTTTATTAGGAAGATATAAGTGATATTCTCCGCTTATTATAAATTCAGGCTTTAGCCTAATATTCCAAACACCTGGTTTTATATCTGTTAAAGTTATTTCTAATGCTTGTGCACCTGTTTCTAACCATGGAAATCTGTATACTACTCTATATCCAGTTTTTTCTATAAAGAATCTTCCCGTATATATTTGATCATCTGGAGAATATACTATAGTTTGACTTACATCTCCAGACGGAGATATTATTTGTAGTGATATTTTATCTGGCCCTGTACCTCTTAACACAATATCTAAGTTAGTATTTTCTCCATTTTGAATTACTACATCTATATAATCTTGAACATTCTTAAGGTTATTATAATAATGTATGTCTGTGTTTCCTTCATTTCCAGCGCCGCTTACTAATATAATGCCTGATCTGTCTAGCTCTTCAAATATTTCTAATATAGATGCTTCTACTCTAATACCTGATTTTGTACCTACTGTTAAATTTATTATCATATGTTTTTTCTCTTTTTTTGCTATGTCAAGAACATATTTAATAGCTGCTAAAAAATCAGATACTGTATAACTTATTTTTCCTGGATAATAAATCCCTTCATATCCTCTTAATTTTACAACTACCAAATCTGCGTCTTTTGCAATTCCTCTATATTCAGGATTTACATTTCCTCTTCCTACTAAAATTCCACAAGCCATAGTACCCGTTCCAGTATTATCTACACTTAATGTAGCATCATTTTCTATTATTGCATTATTTATATCTTCTCTTGTAAATTCACTTCCAAATATCATACCTTCTGGAGGTCTTTTAGTATCATTTTCTTGATCCCATAGATAAAGTATTTTGCTTGTATTATTTTCATCTATTAAATCTCTATGCAAGTAATCTACTCCGGAATCTATAACAGCTATTAATATATCTTTTCCAGAAATATTAATATATGGATTTGTTTCTATATAACTAGTTCCTGCTGCATCTGAAATGCTTTCTCCATTTTCTACATTATTAGTTATCTGCATAAGAGAACTCATAGGGTCAGATCCACTCCACCATTTAATTTCTCTTATATTACTTAGTACAGTTTCATCAAAATCAAGAGGGACATATATAGCTGAAAGCTTATCATTTAAAATAATATATTTTTCTATATTATTTCTACTAAATGCACTTATTATATCTCCTTTATAAATTAAGTAAAAAGACTTTTCTGTTTTATCCACATCTTTGCCTCCTATTTTAATTGATCAAACATTCCCTTAAAATTTAGTAAGCCGTAACCAGTAATATTGTTTGGATATATTGCATCTCCAATGCTAACTGCTCCGCCTTGCATAAATGTTCTTATCATTTGCATAAACCCTTTATTTGGATATCTATTTTGGCCAATAATATATTCAAAAAATAATGCTATAGCACCTGATGCATGTGCTGCCGCTGCTGAACTTCCAGTTATTGTTGCATAACTATTATTAAGATGTGGACCTATTATATTTACTCCTGGTGCTACAACATCCGGTTTTTGCCTATTTTCCATATTAGGTCCTCTTGATGAAGATGGCCAAAGACTTCTAGTTATAGAGTTATATGTTCCTATAGTTATAACATCATCTTGTACAGAAGGATATGTTATTGTAAAATTTGGATTAGATTCATTAAATTTTGTACCCTCATTTAAAAATACGCGATTCTCTAAATATACATTATACTGTCCTCCAGTTATATAAGCACCTTCTAATCTTAATCTCCATATCCCTCTTTTTGCATTTGTAAGATAAATTGTTGTATGTTCTTGACCTGAATAACTTGTTGGATATGAATATCTTATGGAATAACCCGTTGCTTCTAAATCAAATATTCCACTTACTAAGTCATAGTTTGATAAATCTACTATTTTACTTTCTTCTCCACTTGGAGATATTATAAGTAAATTTACTCTGTCTGGTCTACTAAGCCATACTTCTATCATTAAACTTTTTTCTTCTTCTTCAATTTGTATTCCTATGTCGGTTGTCTCTCCTTGTCTTGTTAAAATCCCAGATACATGTGTTTGTGTATTCCCTTCATTTCCTGCACCAGTTACTATACATATTCCATTTGAAAAATATGTATCTCTACTATTTACTCTACTTGCATATCCAGCTAAACCAGTACTTCCCATTGACACATGTACAACTGTTGGTAAATTTAGTTCATCTGATTTTTTATATACATATTGAAGTGCAGTAAATAACATTGCACTATTATAATATCCATTTATTTTCCCAATTTTAACAACTATAAGTTCAGCTCCTGGTGCTATACCTTCATATTCTCTATTTATATTTCCTAATCCTGCACATATTCCGCTAATCATAGTCCCCTGTCCTTCTTCATCTATAGATAAGGTACCGTCTTTTTCTTGTATAGCTTTATTTATATCTTCCCTTGTATATTCTGTACCTATAAAAAATCCTTCTGGTGGATTTCCTTCTTTTGATTGATCCCATAAATAAAGTATTTTACTAGTTCCATCTGGATATATAAAATCTTCATGCAAATAATCTATTCCTGTATCTATTACAGCTATTACTGTACCTTGACCTGTTAATTGTACATTAGGATTATTTTTAAAAAAATTAACTCCTATTTCTTCTTGTGCCGTTATTCCATTTTCGGTTCCTCTTGTTATAGTTGATAAAGATGCAACTCTTACAACATTTTCAATAATTAGGACAGAATCTAATTGTAAAATTGCCTCTACATTTGCTTTAGTTAAAGCTGTAAATAACATAAGAGTTCTAGTTGTACTTAATCTTATCATTTCATAATCTATTGTTAAGTTTTCTACCTCTTGAGCAAAAGCTTCAGTATGTGTTACGAATATAGAATTTGATATGCTTTTGTCTGTTTGTATATCTCTATTTAAATTAAAGTTCTCATATTCTATAATACTCACCCCTTATAAAATTTTAAAACTGTAGATATTACTAGTATATTATTCAACTATGGCTGTGTATGTATATCGTTTTAACTATATCCATATCACAAATTCTTGATAAAAAAATATAATAAACTAGACATTATATTTAGGATGTGATTTTATTGGCTAATTTAAGTTTATCGAAAGTTAATTTAAGTATAGAAAAACCTTACACAGCTACTGAGCCTGTAAGGTTTAGAAGATATACTATAACTCACTTAGAAGATCCTGCAATAGTAGATTTATCTATTTCACCTTACTTTTATAATCTTGATTTATTTACTACAAGTACAGATTTAGTTTATGCTCAATGGTATTGGTTTTTTGGAGATATATATCAACTTACATTTTTTGTTTTTATAGGCAACTACCCTTATGATGTAGCAAAATATAGATATGAAAAGTATTTAGAGTTATTACCACTATCTATTAGCGCAGTAGTCAATGGCGATAGAGCATTTTTAAATAATAGAAAAATATTATTTGCTACTCCTATATTTGTAAGGTTTATATCTTCTTATCCAGCTTTTAATAAAACTGTACCTTATGGATTTGTTAAAGATTATGTTAATGATAATGTGGAAGTTATAACAAAAAAAGGTGTATAAATTTATACACCTTTTTTTGTTATTTGAATATACAAGTAGCTCTATCTAATATACCTGTAAAGTATGCTATAACCATTCCATAATTAGTTATAGGTATATTTTTTTCCTTGCATATATTTATTTTATTTAATACACTTTTTCTATTTACCATACATGCTCCACAGTGAATAATAAGGTCATAATCTTCTATGTTTTCCTTAAAATCATAAGAAATACTATATTCAATATTAAGTTCTCCACCTGCTATTTTCCTTAGCATATTAGGGATTTTCACTCTACCTATATCTTCATGAGATACATTATGAGTACAGCTTTCACATATAAGTATTTTATCTCCTGGCTTTAGAGTGTTTAATTTCTTAGTTCCTTCTAAGAAATCATTAAGTTCACCCTTTTGTCTTGCAAATAATATTGAAAAGCTAGTTAAATTCATATCTTTAGGAATAATAGATTCTACTTCTTTAAAAGCTTGTGAATCTGTTATCACTAAGTCTATATTTTTTATATCATTAAGTGCGTCTTCAAGTTCTGTATCTCTTACTACATAAGTTTTTATGCCATGATCTAAACAATCTCTTATAACTTGAACTTGTGGTAGTATAATTCTCCCCTTTGGAGCTTCTGAGTCTATCGGAACTACTAAAATCACTTTAGAACCATAAGGTAATAAATCTCCAACTATAGGTTTATCTTCTTCCTCTTGTTCTAAGTATTTTATGAGTTCTTTTTTTAAATCATCTATACCTTTATTTTCTTTAACTGATATAAATATCGGACTTTCAAATAATTTTTTTATATTATTAACTTCTTCTTCATTTAATATATCTAATTTATTAACAACTACTACATGATTAACATTATACTTATTTGATTCTTTTTTCCAAGCTTTATATGTATTAATATCTATATTATTACCATCAACTACATATATAGCAAAATCTATTCTTTTTAAATATTCATAACTTTTTTTAACTCTAACTTCTCCAAGTTCACTATTATCTTCAAGACCTGCTGTATCTATTAATAATATAGGACCAAATGGTATTAATTCCATAGCCTTTTGAACTGGATCTGTAGTTGTACCTTCAATACTTGATACTAACGATATTTCTTGACCCAATATAGCATTCATCAATGAAGATTTACCACTATTTGTATTTCCGTATATACCAATTTGTTTTCTATTTGCATTTGGAGTAGTGTTCATATATACCTCCTATAAGTAGAAATCTCTTTCTCCTTTTTTCATTTTTTCCATACTTTCTTTAGTGTATGTTTTTAAATCTTCTCTTTGAATTTTTTCTGTTTCATTTTTTATTACTTCTTGAGCTTTGTTGTATAATTCTTTATCTCCATAATCTAGAGTAAATTCATGTAATGTCATAAGCGCATTTGGCTCACAAACATATTTTATATTACCAGATTTAGCAAGTTGCATAAATCTATCTCCAGTTCTTCCTTTTCTATAACAAGCTGTACAGTAACTTGGTATATATCCATCATCTAATAACTCTTTTAAAATCTCTATAGGACTTCTTTCATCACTAGTTTTAAATTGTTTACTTTCATTTCCTGCTTCTCTTTCTTTATATCCTCCAACACCAGTTGATGATCCTGCTGATATTTGACTTACTCCATATTTTAATAATTCTTTTCTCATAGCTGGTGTTTCTCTAGTTGATAAGATAAGCCCTGTAAATGGTACAGCAATTCTTAAAATTGCTACTATCTTTTTAAACATTTTATCATCTAATAAATGTGGATAGTTTTCTAAAGTTACGCCTGTTGCAGGTTGAAGTCTTGGAACTGATATTGTATGGAATCCCACTCCATATTTTTCTTCTAAATGAGCATTATGCATCATAAGACCTAAAACTTCAAATCTAGGATCGGCTAATCCAAATAAAACTCCCGCTCCAACGTCATCAATTCCAGCTTCCATAGCTCTATCAAAAGCAGTTAAATGATATTCATAATCTCCTTTTAGTGATTTTGGATGCATTTTTTCATAAGTTGGTTTATGATAAGTTTCTTGGAATAATATATAAGTTCCTATTCCTTTTTCATGTAATTTTTTATAATTTTCAACTGTTGTTGCAGCTATATTTACATTAACTCTTCTTATTTCTCCATTAGCATTTTGAGTTTTATATATAGTATCTAAACATTCTAAAACATAATCTATAGGAGCATTGCTTGGGTCTTCTCCAAGTTCAAGTGCTAATCTCTTATGTCCCATTTGCTCTAGTATTCTAACTTCTTCTGCTACTTCTTCCATTGTTAATCTTCTTCTACAGAAGTTATTATCTCTTCTATATCCGCAGTAAACACAGTTGTTTACACAGTAATCACTTACATAAAGTGGTGCAAATACAACTATTCTTTTTCCATATATATCTCTTTTTATTTCACCTGCTAAAGAATATATTTCTTCTAAATCTTTTTCATCTTCTGCTTGTAATAATATAGCTATATCTTTATATGATAATCCTTCTTTTTTCTTTGCTCTATTTAAAACTTCTTTTATTTCTTCATTTGAAGGATTTTTTGTTTCTTCTAAAATATTATATATTTCTTCATGATTTATAAACATAACTTAATCTCCTTTATTATTTTCTAAACTCAGGATTATCTCCTCTACTTACTTCTACTTCATATCCTGCTTCATTTATCTTTTGTTCTATCATAGTTCTATACTCTGCATCTTCATCTAATATATATGCTTTATTATCATATAGAGAATATTTTTTTCTAACTGACATTGGCGATAAATTCGGCATTATGACATTTCCTCCAGCTTTTAACCCTTCTTCTCTTCCTTTTGGGTCTATACTTGAAAGTGCAGTTGTAGCTGGTAGCAATACTTTTGGAAGTAATAATCTAACAATAGCCAAACATATAACTGTTTTTTCTAAACTACCGTGTTCATAATTTCTAAGAGGTGTATCTTTATGAGGTATAAAAGGACCTATTCCACACATTGCAGGCTCAAATTCTTTAACGAACCTTAAATCATTAACTAAATCTTCATTAGTTT
This sequence comes from Paeniclostridium hominis, assembly GCF_014306135.1. NCBI lineage: Bacteria > Bacillati > Bacillota > Clostridia > Peptostreptococcales > Peptostreptococcaceae > Paeniclostridium > Paeniclostridium hominis. The sequence goes on along the minus strand of NZ_JACRWD010000001.1, from coordinate 583,154 downwards.
GTCCTGGTATACCTACCATAAATCCAGCACCTGATTGATATCCTATGTCTTTTAAATTCTTTAAGCAGTTTCTTCTTTTTTCAAAAGGCTCACCTGGGTGTATACTTTCATAAAGTTCTTTACTAGCACTTTCATGTCTTAGTAAATATCTATCTGCTCCTGCATCATACATTTTTTTATAAGAATCATAACTTCTTTCTCCTAGTGAAAGAGTTATTGCATTATCTGGAAACTCACTTTTGATGGCTTTAATTATCTCTACCATCTTATCATCTGTAAAGTATTCATCTTCACCACCTTGTAATACAAAAGTTTTATATCCTAGCTTATCACCTTTTCTAACACACTCTAGTATTTCATCTAGTGTTAGTCTGTATCTATCTGCATTTTTATTGTGTCGTCTAAGTCCACAGTACAAACAATTCTTTTTACAAAAACTTGTAAGCTCTATAAGACCTCTCATATAAACTTTATTTTTATAATATTTTTTTCTGGTTTCATTAGCTCTTTTAATTAATAATTCTTTTGAATTTTCATCTATATTGTCTAATAAATACAATAATTCTTCCTTACTTGCATCATTTGTTTTATATAATTTTTCTATAATATTTATAACATCCATATATTCACCTCGATTTTAATGGTTGTATAATTAATACCCAAATATAATATTTAAAATATTTTAAATATTATATTTGATTATTAATTTTTAATAATAATTAAATTTATTCATCTTTATATATTTTTATTAATGAAATAGATTTTTATTATCTAAGGTAAAGTAGTTATAACATTTTTTGTAAATATTATAACTACTTTACCTTTAGATTAAATAAGCATATCTTAACCTATATCACTTAAATTACTATCTTTATCTAGTCCTAACATATCATGTTTAGATTCAAAACTAGTATGTAAAAGCTCATGTGATAAATGAGATAACGGTTCTTTAAAGAATTCTTTATATACATTTATTACATCTGGGTTTTCATAACTACATTTTATTTTTATAGTTTTATCTTTATCGTATAATCCTTCTATACGTTTTAATCTCATTTCATTTGTAATTCTAGCTTTCATTTTAGGTTGTCCAGCTCCACCTATACATCCACCTTTACAAGTCATCACTTCAACAAAGTCATATTCAACTTCTCCTGCTTTTAGCTTTTCTATTAAAGTTCTAGCATTTGCAGTTTCTTGTACAGCTGCTAATCTAAGAGTTTTATCTCCTATAGTAACAGTAGCTTCTTTAACTCCTTCAAGTCCTCTAACTGGAGTAAAGTGTAAAAACTCTTTATGTGGATTTTCATGAGTTAGTATATTGTATACAGTTCTAACCGCAGCTTCCATAACTCCACCACTATTACCAAAGATTAAACCAGCTCCACTTCCAAGACCTAATATATTATCAAATTTTGAACCTTCTAAAGCATCAAAATCTATGTTTTCTTCTCTTAACCATTTAGCAAGTTCTTTAGTTGTTAATATTATGTCATTATCTCTCATATCTTCAACATTATTAAATTTAGCTGAACTGTTCATTTCAGGTCTAAGTATTTCATATTTTTTAGAAGTACATGGTGTTATAGTAACATTTACTATTTTTGATGGATCTATATTAGCTTTTTTTGCAAAATATGTTTTTATAACAGTACCTTGTATACCTATTGGACTTTTAGTTGTAGATAAGTTTGGTATTAATTCTGGGTAGAATGTTTCTGCAAACTTAACCCAAGAAGGACAACAGCTTGTAAACTGTGGTAATTTGCTATTACCATTTATAATACGACTTACTAATTCACTAGCTTCTTCCATTATTGTCATATCAGCACCAAAAGTTACATCAAATACATAATCTCCACCAAGCTCTCTTAAAGATTGCACCATTTTGTCTTCAACATATGAACCTTCTTCCATGTTAAATTCTTCACCAAGTGCTACACGAACAGCTGGTGCAGTACTAAATACTACAATTTTGTCAGGATCATTTATAGCTTCTTTAACTCTGTCTATATCTTCAACTTGTGTTATAGCTTTTTTAGGACATGCTTGCACACATTGCCCACAATTTATACATATTGCTATATCTCCAGTTTTTTCTAAATCAAAGTAGCCTGCAACTCCTATTTCATTTGCACAAACCCTCTTACATAATCCACATTTTATACATTTGTCATAATCTATTTGTATAGATGGATTATCTAACTCTACTGGGACTACCTTTTCTGTAAATAAGTGTTTCATGTTAATTGCTCCTTTATTGTGATTTAATTCATAAAGTATTAAAGAAACATTTAATTGTAATTTTCGACAATCAAACGCTTAATATGCTTATACCCATTTTTTTAACTTTGTATCATATTTTAAACATTATTTTTTATAAAAAAATACCGCTTACTCCTAAACTCATTGGAATAAGCGGTATCCTTAAATATAATTTTTTTATTATTTATTTTCTTCTATTAATTTTTCTATAGTTTCTCTACATCTTGCACCTTGACATGGTCCTGTTGTTGCTCCTGTTGCATCTTTAACTTTTTCTACAGTATTTGCTCCATTTTTTATAGCATCTACTATAGTTTCTTTTGTTATTCCTTTACATAAACATACTTTCTCTGACATAATAAACCTCCTACTAAATATGTATCATATTTTCCTTTTTTATATTATACCCAATTATTTTAACTTTAAATATTTTTATATTATAAAAATTAATAAAGTATGAACATATTTACTATAAGTTTCATAATTTACTATAAGTTAAAGTTTGTAAATAAGGGGGAAATATATATGGATTGCTTTAAAACTAAGGAAGGTAATTCTATAGTTAGAGTTTTTCATGCATCACCTAATGCACCAACAGTTGATATTTATATAAATGGGGATATTTTCGCACCAGAACTAGGTTTTACAGGTATGTCTGATTATTCATATCTTGAGGAAGGAATGCATACAATAGAAATTCGTTCTATGGGAGATTCTACTACAACTATACTAACTAAAATGATAGACGTTCCTGATGATAGAATATTTACTATAGCTATTGTTGGCAATTTAGATAATTTAGAATTTATACTAATAGAAGATGATATAGATGAAATTCCTTCTCCTAAAGAATCTACTGTTAGAGCAATTCATTTATCTCCTGATTCACCTAATGTTAATGTATTTGCTAATGGAAATTCTTTATTTGAGAATTTAGAGTTTAAAGGAAATTCAGATTATACTAAAGTTCCTTCTGGTGCTTATTCTATGGATGTTACTTCAAGTAATACAGGAGATATAGTTTTATCAGGAAACTTAAACCTTAAAGCTAATAGAATATATACAATATATGTTATAGGTAATCCACCTAGCTTAGGTTTAATTCAATCAGTAGATGTAAATTCTTATCTTTGTAGATGATAAAAAGGGTATCAATCCCCTTTTTATCTTAAACTTTTAATTACTAAGTTAATTAATTCTATAATATTTTTAGATATATATAAATCTTGTTTTGAAGCCCAAATTAAGTATATTTTTAATTCTTCCCATTTTAAATTTTTATCTATATTTACTTTATATATATTATAGATTTCATTTATTTTATCTAAAACTTCATGTTTTTTATCTTCACTCATATTTTTATTCTGTAACAAAATTTCTTCTATATTTTTTATAAAACTATCTATGGTAATACTATTATATATATACTCATTTATTATTTCATCTCTTTTAACTATAAGTTTATCAGTTATATTTTCAAGATCTTTTTTACTATAGTTCCATACTCTATCATTTTCTATAGCTATATTATCTATTTTGTCATTATACTTATCAATAATTTCCTCTAGTACTATAACTATTTCTAAGTAATTATTCATTCTTAAGACTTCTTCACATCTTTTTATATCTGAATTTAGATTTATTAATAATTCACTCAAATTTTTTCCTTCTTTCTACATAGAATTTAATTTATATTATATCATTATTATAGTTTTAATTATTAAGTTATATTAATATTATATTAATGATTATTTTAAGGGGGATTTATATGAGTAAATGTAAATTAGCTGTTATACAAATGCATATAGAAGATAAAAAATCTACAAATCTCAAAACTTTAAATAGTATTTTACATAATGCTTTAAAAGAAGATGTAGATATGGTTTTATTGCCTGAAATGTTTTGCTGTCCTTATGTTACAAGTAAATTTCCTTTATATGCTGAGCCTGAAGGTGGAAATACTTATAGATACTTATCTAATTTAGCAAAAGTTAATAATATATATTTAGTTGCTGGATCTATGCCTGAAATTGATTTAGATGGAAAAATTTATAATACTTCTTATGTATTTGATAGAAATGGAGATTTGATTGGAAAGCATAGAAAAATACATCTATTTGATATGCAAATAGGAGATACTTATGTAAATGAATCTAATACTGTTAGTCCTGGTGAAAATATAACTGTATTTGATACTGAATTTGGAAGATTTGGTTTATGTATTTGCTATGATTTAAGATTTCCTGAAATATTTCGTATGATGGTAGACAGTGGTGCTAAAGCTATCATGGTTCCTGCTGCTTTTAATATGAAAACAGGTCCTTCTCACTGGGAATTATTATTTAGATGTAGGGCTGTTGATAATCAGGTTTATACTATAGGCTGTGCTCCTTCTACAAACTACAATGATACGTATATATCCTATGGAAATTCTATAGCTGTTTCACCTTGGGGAGACATTATTAATAAGTTAAATGGTGATGAAGGTTATTTTGTTTGTTATATAGACTTTGAATATATAAATAATTTAAGAAAGGAACTTCCTTTACTTGAACATAGAAGATGCAATTTATATAAATAAAAACTACTTAAAATTTTGATTTTAAGTAGTTTTTATTTTAATTTTTAATTTTCTTTATACTCTGCTCCAGCACCTACTTTAGTTACTTGAACTGCAATCATTTCACTATCTCCATTAGTTATTTCATGCCATTGCCCAGCCTTTACAAATACGCTATTTCCTACAGTAACATCAGTAACATCATCTTCCACAGTCATTTTTCCACTGCCTTTAAAAAAGAAAAATATTTGCTCTCCATGTGGATGTCTATGAGCTTTTAATACTTGAAAAGGTTTAAAAAAGTAAACTTCAGATGTTATATCTTCACCTTCAAATACTGGTATTTTAGGTACAACATTATCATTGTACTCTTCTAAACTTCCATCTAAAAAATGTTTTTTATTTTCCATACAAAAACCTCCTTTATATATCATAATCTTATTTATATTTCCTTTTTTAGTGATATAATATTCATTAGATAATATTTGTTAAATTAGTGTAAACACCTATTTAAAGTAAAAATAAAATATTTAAATATTTTAATATATTTATTGAAATTTTTTGGAGGAATTATGGAAAAATCACATACTATGCCTATATATCAAAAAATTGCTCTTGATATAGCTAATAATATATATGTTGGGAATATAGCTGAAGGCACTACACTTCGTGGTCGTTCAGCTCTTGCTGCTAAATATAATGTTTCACCTGAAACTATCAGACGTTCTGTAAAACTTCTTGAAGATATTCAAGTTGTTCAAAGCATTAAAGGAAAAGGTATAATTGTTTTATCTTCTAGTAATGCTGAGTCTTTTTTAAAAAAATACCAAAATATAACTAATATATCTTCTTATAGGTCTGATTTATCTTTTCTTCTTAACAGTAGAGCTAAGTTAGAAGCTCAAATATTGGAAACTATGAACAAGATAGTAGATTACTCAAGTAGATTATCTACCATCAATCCACTAGTTCCTTTTGAATTTGAAATAAAATCTAATTGTAAGTTTATTGGTATGACTGCTGGGCAAACTAATTTTTGGCAAAATACTGGTGGTACTATAGTTGCAGTTAAACGTAATGGTGAACTTATACTTTCCCCTGGACCTTATATTGAGTTTATAGAAAATGATGTTCTTATGGTTATTGGAGATGTTAATATACATACTTCTGTTCCAATGTTTTTATATGGAGATGAAGAATATAAAGATTAATTAAAAATTTACTTTAATAACTACTTAATTTCAAAATATATAAGAAAAAAAAGGGGGGGATATTTTTTATGTATACATACATTTATGTTAAGTCAAAGGCTAGTTCAGTTTTTAGAATCTCTGACCATAGAGAATTAATAGATAAGTATAGTAGAGAAGGTTGGAGATTTGTTAGTGCTATTCCAAGTGATTTTGAACTTAATGGAAAGATAAATGAATTTGACTTAGTCTTTGAGAAAAAAGTTAAAAAATAATATTTTTATAAATTTAATAAACAAAAAGAGTATCTTAAATTTAAGATACTCTTTTTATATTAATAAACTTCTTTTTTTCTTGGTATTATAGGTTGTTTATATTTTTTTTCAACTCTATATTCTTTATCTATTGCTTTTTTTATTATTTTAGCTTTTTCTTCTTCTAATTTAACTTCTTCTTTCAATGCTTTTGTTATAGAAACTATACTTATTAGCATTATTATTGCAAAAGGAAAAGCTGATACTATTGATACTGTTTGTAATGTTTCTAACCCTCCTGATATTAATAACACTACTGCTAATAGAGCTTGTATAACTCCCCATGTTATTTTCTTTTTATTGCTTGGGTTTAAATCTCCATCAGAGGTAAACATCCCAAGTACATATGTTGCTGAATCCGCAGATGATACGAAGAATGTACATAGTAAAATCATAGCTACTACTGATAGTACTTTACCAAATGGATAATTTAAAAAGACTTTAAATAATGCTGTTTCAGTTACCATTGTTGCACCTTTTGCAAAGTCTAATCCTAAATTCATTCCTAATGTTCCAAATACAGCAAACCATATTATACAAGCTAATGCTGGAGCTAGTGTTACTCCTATTATAAATTCTCTTATTGTTCTACCTTTTGATATTCTCGCTATAAATATTCCAACAAATGGTATCCATGCTATCCACATTGCCCAGTAAAATACTCTCCACTGTGCTACCCATTTACCTGATTGGTCAATATATAAACTTTGAGATATAAAATTTTCTAAGTATAATCCTATTCCGTTTGATAAGTTTGATACCATATCCATAGTTGGTCCTATGATTATGGCTCCTAATAAAAGTGAAAATGCTAAAGTTAAGTTTATATTAGATAGTAGTTTTATTCCTTTGTCTAAACCACTAGTTGAACTTTTGATATATAGTATTGTTGCTATAGCTATTATAAGCATTTGTACATATATAGTATTTTTTATACCAAACATATACTCAAGACCACCTGCTATTTGCATTGTTCCCATACCTAGAGATGTTGCTATTCCTGTTACAGTTGTAAATACCGCTAATATATCTATTGTCTTACCTATTTTACCTTTTACTCCTTCTTCTCCTAATATAGGTAAAAACACACTACTTATAAGCCCTGGTGCATCTTTTCTAAACTGAAAATACGCAAGTGATAATCCCATTATTGCATATGCTGCCCATGGAGTTAATCCCCAGTGCATAAATGATTGTTGCATTGCAAAATTTATAGATTCTTGACTTCCAGGCGTTAATCCTATAGGTGATACCATATGTTTTAATGGCTCTACTGCACCAAAAAATACTAATCCTATTCCCATTCCTGCTCCAAATAACATTGAAAACCATGATAAGTTACTAAATTCCGGTCTATCTGTATCTTTACCAAGTCTTATGTTTCCATATTTACTAAAAGCTAAAAATACTGCAAATATTACTAAGGCAAGCATTACTAATAAGTATACCCAGTTAAAATTGCTTACTATTAAGTTAAATCCTTTATTTGATACTTCTTTAAACATGTCTGGTGATATTAATCCAAATATCACCACCATACTGGTCAGTACTAATGATATTTTAAATACGATATTATTTTTCATATTATTCCTCCTATTTTATTATTTATATTTTCAAATCAAAGTAACAACTTTGTTAATGCATTAAGTTTTTTCTTGAAGCAACTTGATTGTAACATAGAGTTGTTTCTTTTGCAAATCGAAGTCCTTATTTATCTCCTCTAAATTAAAGATTTTTTACTTAAAACAATAAAAAAAGCTATCTTATTTTTTAATAGTAAAAAGGTATTCAAAAGCAGATGATATCAATGTATACATTCTACCTTTTAGTTTATTTTTACTATTTTTAAGATAGCTTTTTAAATATTTTTTATTTTTATTAAATTTTATTAATAAAAGCTTAGTACAGATGTATAATTAGGATCACTGTATAAATGATCAAAGTATCTGTGAGTTGAAGTATATCCTATTCCAAATCTTTGCTCTTTTTCATTTACAATTTTGTATTGATCAATAGCTTTTTTAGACTTATCTTTTTCTTCTTTAGTCTCTGATTTGTAAATATCTCTTTTGTCTTTAGGTATATATTCTAAATATTCAGGTTTGATAAAATATCTAGCATCTGCTACTTTATGTTCATCACTAAGCTTTTTTAGAACTTGACCATTTTTTCTATGCATTATATGATTATCATATCTATAGTGATGGGCTACTTGAGTAACATCTCCTAGTTCTTTTTCAAATTTTAATATAGTTTTTTCCATAAGGTCATAATGAGTACCTGGTTTTTCAGCTTCATCTGCAAGTATTACTATATTACTGTCTTTAACACCTAATTCATGTAAAGCAGCTTTAAATTCATTGTTTCTAAGAATTTCTTTTTCTTTTCTAGTTATACCTTTAAATCTAGGTATTTGATTAAAAACATTAACGCCTGATCCATCTGAAACTAGTACAACATATACATTATTAGCACCACATTGTTTTACTGCGTCTGAAATAGCACTCACACCCCATAAAATTTCATCATCTTGATGTTGAGGGTAAAATACAACATGATCTTTAAATCTTTTGCGTAATGTTTTTTCACTTTGAGTATTTTGAGTGTTTAAAGTCTTAATTGTAATTCCTACAACCAAAATTAAAAGTATGCTAAAAATTATTTTAATGTTTTTATTTTTCAAATTGTCACCACCTAGTATTTTATTTTTTGTCGAAAACGGTCATATTTTTGTACTAAGTGTATATATTAGCATAATTTTCTATATAAATACAGACTGTAGATAATTTTGACACAAATTTGTTACATTTTACTTTAAAAATCTCTAATTAAAGAAGTTTTATAGCTTTAGTTGTCTTTACTTTTCTTTCTAGTGATTCTTTGAATTTTTGTTTAACTACTTGTGTATATACAAGATCTATTATAAAAAACTGAGCTAACTTAGATGATATAGATCCAGTTTCAAGTAAAGTTTCTTGAGATATATAACCTAAATTGACATCTGATATACTTTTTAAATTTGATTCTTTATTTTCTGTTATAGAAATTACATCTACATTATTTTCTTTAGCCATATTAACAGCTTTTATAATTTCTTTCGTCTCACCTGAGTGAGATATAGCTATTACTAAATCACCTTTTTCCATAATAGATGCCATCATTATCATAGTATGGCTACTATCAAAACTACTACAATTTAAACCTATTCTCATAAATTTGTAATTAGAATCCTGTGCTATTATTCCTGAATATCCAATTCCTATAAAATATATTCTTCTAGCATTAATTATTAAATCTGCACATTTACATATATCTTCATTTTGTATTATATCTACAGTTTTACTTAGTATATTTATATTTGAACTTAATAACTTCTTAGCTGTTTCAGAAACTGGTTCATCATTCTCTATATTATTATTTATAATATTTTCTTTTTTATTACTAATTGTAGATACTTCTTTAGTAAGAGTTACTTTAAAATCTTGAAGACTTGAAAATCCCATCTTTCTTGCAAACCTTGTTATAGTTGATTCTCCTAGGTTACTTTCTTTTGCTATTTGTGAAATAGGCTTATAAGAAAAGTTATCTAAATTATTTTTTATATAATCTATAAGTAGTTTATCCGATTTTGTGGCTTTAAAATCTGGTGTTTCTAATTTTTCTAATATATTCATAATATCATTCTACCTTATCCCTTTTTTGTAAAAAGTTGTATAATGCACCTAACATACCTGCATCATTTTTTTGTTTTGCAAACTCTAATTTCGTATTTTTATATATACTTTCTATTAATGTATTTTTAAGTTCTTTTTCTATTTTAGGCTTTAAAAATTCTTCTTGTGCCATTATTCCTCCACCTAGTATTACTACTTGAGGATTTATTATATAACATATATTTGATATTCCAATTGCTAAATCTTTTACCATGTTATCTATTTCTTCTAAACAATCTTTGTCATTTTCTTTTGCTAATTCAAATACTATTTTACCATTTAAATCCATATAGTTCATGTTCTTTTTCTTTGCTATCCTCTTAATTAAGCTACTAGTAGATGCTCTATCTTGAAAACTTTTTCCATTTATATATATATATCCGACTTCTCCTGCACTATTGCTAAAACCTGGTATTAGTTTGTTATCTATTATTATACAACCTCCAATTCCAGTTCCAATAGTTAAGCACACTGAAGAATTAGAGCCTTTTCCAGCTCCTAGCCACATTTCTCCAAGGCCTGCACAGTTTACATCATTTTCAACTTCACACAATATATTAAATTCTTTTTCAACTTCTTTTTTTATTTCAATTCCAGTATAATTTGGTATTAAATCTTCAAGTGCATATAATATTTTACCTTCTTTTGAGTCTACCATTCCTGCCGTAGATATTGCAATTCCACTTATATCATAGTCTTTTTTATATTCTCTTATTATTGATTTTATCTTTTGAAGTATTCCAGTTCCACCTTTTTGAATAGCTTCTGTAGGCATACTATTTTTAGTTATTATATTTCCATCTTCTTTTATAACTGAATATTTTATAGATGTTCCTCCTACATCTATGCAAATAAAGTTTTTCATGTTAATTCCCCCAATTGTCGTTAAATTTATATGTAATCATTTTGTAATTTTTCTAATTTATATATATATTCTCTGTATTTTTCTAAGTCTATAGTATCTTTTAATTCTATATCTTTTTTATTATCATTGTATTTTAAAATATTATCACTTAAATCTCTTCCTAATATATTTAAACCTATTTGAGAGTAATGAACATCATCTATAGTTAGATTTTCATCATGAAAAGTCATTGCTCTATTACTTCCTAAGCTTAAAATATCACACTCTTTACATGCTATAAATTGAGCTGCTGCTATTTTTTTTGTTCTAGTAAAGTAATCTTTGTGACCTAGCCAATAACCTGTTAAACTTACAAACATTTTATCAATATTACATTCATCTTTTAATCTATTGGCAATATCTTTTAAATTTTCTTTGTAATATATTGGGTCACTTCCGTATTTTGCATCACTTTCTCCTTGTATCCATATTACATATTTGTTTTTTATTTCATATTTTTCACTTATTAACTTAACACCTTTGTTAAATTTAATTATAGCATCATCTAAAAACTTATTTGCATCATGATTCCAATTTTTTATTCTTGATCCATCTTTAGCTTCATGAATAAAGCACACTTTATTTTTTGTAACTTCATTCCATCTATTAGAAAAAGCAGGTGCTATAGTTCCACATCCTTCAGATTTTTCAAGTTCACATCTCATTTTTATAATTTCATTATTACCTAAATACTCAAAGCAGTTTTCATTTGGGATTTCACTATCATCTTTATCTCCAACTCCCCTTGCATTACTTTGACCTATTAATAAAAATACATCTATATTTTGCATATATCCTCCTAAAAAATTAAGGAGAATAGAAAACTATTCTCCTTTTTTACCTATCTAATTATTACTTTAAAGATAGCTTTCTTTATATTTTGTGGTTTATCAACTTCTATTGCTGTCATATGAGCATCTTCTGGAAAACAAATAAGAAAATCTCCTTTGTCTAAATCAACGTATGAATTATTTTTACCTTCAAGAGGTAGAAAATCTCTTTCTTCTTCATATTCCTTTTGATTTAAGTTCTCTATAAAGTTTAAATCTATTCTTTCACATCCATCTAACATAAGATGAATATCTATATACTTTTTATGAGCTTCCCAAAATCTATCTTCTCTTTTACAAGTTTCGTATTCTACTATATTTACAAATATATCTTCACCATCAATTTCATAGCTTCCTTTATCATAATCTAAAAGATTATTATCTTTTGCATATTCAAAACATCTAATTATATCTTTATTCAAATTTGAATAGGTTTTTACATGATTTACATTACCAAATATCATATTATTTCCCCCTAAGCTTCATAGTGTACTGTTGCTTCTTCTGTAACCTTTTCTTTTACATTGCTTACTTTTATTTGAATTAAACTAACTATTTGACCAACAACCACAGATGTAGTTATTGTTATTAGTGAGTATGCCCAAGAAGTTACGTCTGGTACATTGTACTTTAAGAATACTACAAGTATAGCTGATACTATAAACCCTACATATGCACCTAATTTAGTAGCTTTTTTACTAAATGCTCCAAGTACAAATATTCCAGCTAAAACTCCAAGCACTAATCCCATAAAACTATTAAACCATTCATATGCTGATTTTATTTCTCCATTTGCAAGTATCATAGAAACTCCTATAGCTACAATACCTACTCCTAAAGATATATATTGTGCTATTTTAGTTTGCTTTTCAAAGCTCATATCTTTAGATATAAGTGTTTGTATATCTAATGTCCAACTTGTTGCTACTGAGTTTAGTCCAGTTGATAATGTTGATTGACTTGCTGCATATATTGCTGCTAATAATATACCTGTAATACCTACTGGTAATTGATATGCTATATATGATGCAAATATTTGGTCTTGCTTAACAGTTTGAGCTAGTTCTGGATTTTGAGTGTAAAATACAAATAAACAAGTTCCTATTAAATAAAATACTGTTGCAAGTCCCATAGATAGTATTCCGTTTCCATAAGTCATTTTCTTTAATTGTTTTACATCTGTTGTTGTAGTAAATCTTTGAACTATATCTTGACTTGATATATATGATGAGAATGTATTAAGTCCAGCACCAACAAATATTATAAATGCACTTGTTGAAAATATATTTGGATTAAACATTACTTCATTATTAGCTAAGAATTTTTTTCCATCTGTAAGAGTTGACATAACTTCCCCAAATCCTCCATTAATATTACTAATTAAGAAGAATAGTGTTCCTGTAACCCCTACTATAAGTACAACTCCTTGTATAAAATCTGTCCACAAAACTGATTTTAAACCACCTGTATATGAATAAATTATTGCAATTACTCCCATTACTATTATAAGTACATTTACCGAAATCCCTGTAAGGTCTGCTAAAACTACTGATGGCAAGTACATGATGATTGACATACGACCTATTTGATATATTATAAACATTAAAGCTCCTAAAACTCTAAGACCTTTACTTTTATATCTTATTTCTAAGTATTGATATGCTGTATCTAAATCAAGTCTTGCATATAATGGTAAGAAATATCTTATTGTTAAAGGTATTGCTATAAACATTCCAAGTTGTGCAAACCATAATATCCAAGTTCCACCATATGAGTTACCTGCAAGTGATAAAAAAGATATTGGACTTAGTAATGTAGCAAATATAGATACTGAAGTTACCCACCAAGGAATTGTTCCATCACCTTTGAAGAACTCTTTTCCCTTCATTTCCTTCTTTGAGAAGAATAGTCCAGCTAGTAACACTGCTAATAGATAAATTGCTAGTACGGCAAAATCGATGCCTGTAAACCCTACCATATTCATGTCCCCCTTATATTTAAGGCTATCAAAATTTAATTGATAGCCCATTATTAATATTGTTAAACACTAAGCATTTACTTTATCTAATTCTTTTACAAAATATTTATTATACATTTCTTTAGCTTTTTGTTTCATTTCTTCAGTTGCTTCTTTCATAGGTTGTCTACAATATCCTGCTTCTACCCCTTGTTCTTCAAGTATTAATTTTATAGTTTGATATAATCCATTTCCTAATATATCAGTTATTAAATCATTTGTTATGTGTTGTATTTCTCTAGCTTCTTCTATTTTATTATTTTTAGCTAGTTCAAATATTTGCTTAGCTCTAACACCATTTACATTAAATGTTGAACCTATAGCACCATCTACTCCTAAAACAACTGCTGGTAACATCATTTCATCAAATCCTGCATATATTAACTTGTCTGGGAATCTCTTTCTCATTCTTTCTAGTAAGTAGAAATCTGCTGCTGTAAATTTAACCCCTATTATTTTTTCATTTTCAAATAACTCAGCAAACTGGTCTAAACTCATATTTACACCAGTTAAAAATGGTATAGAATATATTATCATTTTATTATCTACTGAATTTACTATTGTTTCATAGTAGTGTTTGATTTCCTCAAAATCAAATTTATAATAAAAAGGTGTAACAGCACTTAATGAATCATATCCTAATTCTGTAGCAAATTTAGCAAGTTCAACTGCTTCTTTTAAGTTAACTGATCCTACTTGTGCTATTAATTTAATATCGTTTTTAGCTTCATCTTTAGCTATTTCAAATATTCTTTTCTTTTCATCAGTTGATAACATAAAGTTTTCACCTGTTGAACCACCTACATATAGACCATCTACCTTACAAACGTCTATATTATGTCTTACTATTTGTCTTAACCCCTTTTCGTTTATATTTCCATTTTCATCAAATGATACTAATAAAGCTGAATAAATCCCTTTCATGTTCTTATCCTCCCATATTTTATTTTGATTTTTAATATTTTTAATTTTTAGCTATTGCTTTTGTAAACTTTTCTGTTATAAGTTGTGGTCTTGTAATAGCTGAACCTACTACTGCTGAATATGCCCCTATACTTAATGCTTTAGCCAATTCTTCAGGAGTATTTATTCTTCCTTCTGCTATTATAGGTATATCTAGTTCTTTTACTAATTTTTCTATTAAATCAAAATCTGGTCCTTCTAATTTTTTTGTATATGGTGTGTATCCTGATAAAGTAGTTGATATACAGTCTACTCCATATTCATAAGCTTTAATTGCTTCTTCATAATTTGATATATCTGCCATAACTAATACATTATTTGATTTTATGTAATTTATAAGTTCTTTTAGATTTTCATTATTTGGTCTATTTCTATTTGTAGCATCTATTGCTATCATCTCACAGTTTGTATTTAGTAGTTCATCTATTTCTTTTTTTGTTGGTGTTATATATATTGGTGAGTCTTCATAATTTCTTTTTATAATCCCTATTACTGGTAAATTTGTTACTTTTTTTATTTCTATAATATCTTCTACTCCTTGTGCTCTTATAGCAACTGCACCTCCTATTTTAGCTGCATTTGCCATTTTACCCATTATGAAAGAACTATGTAGTGGTTCATCTTCTAGAGCTTGACAAGATACTATTAGTTTATCTTTTATAATATCTAGCATTTATTTTCTCCCACCCTTTATGAAATTTATTTTCTTTGTTTATATTTTTATAATACACGAAAACGTTATCCATTGCAATAAATTTTCATTTTATTTTTATATATTTTTTTATTTTTATGGATTTTTTATAGAAAAAAAGAATGATTTGTCCTTATTTTGGTGTGTTTAATTTGAGATTTAATGATATTCAGAAAATTTATTTCATAATTTTACCAAATAAATTTTCTGAATATGGTAATTTTATTTCATTTATATTTATTGACTTTTATTTTTTCTTATCTTTATTTATATAGTTAACTCTATTTTGTTTTTTTCTACTTATTTTGCTCCATTGATTCTTTCTTTTTTTATAGCCTATAAAACCAGTTATTCTATACCAAGAACACAACTGCCTGTATCCAAAGCTTTCAAGTACCGCAAAAAGCATTAATTTTAGTAATGTAGCTAGACTTGGTATATGTTTAAACATATAATTTTCTAGAATTATTGATGTTATAGATATTATAACACTATAAAAAATGTATACTATTAAGAAAACAACTAAAAACTCCATATTAAGAAGTCCCGCAAAATAAGATACAAGTATTAAAATCAACCCAAATACATCTATAATACAAGAGAATAGTTCATACACTACAAAGTATAAAAAGGAAAATATACCGACTATCCCATACTTTGGATTTAAAAATATATATTTATGATTTTTCAAACTTGTAATAAGTCCTATATGCCAACGCCTTCTTTGTCCGCTTAAATCCTTTAAGGTTTCTGGTACTTGTGACCAACATATAGCTTCATGTTCGTATTTTATATTGTAAGGTATTTGATTTTTTCTATAAAAAGAATGTAGTTTTACTACAAGGTCCATATCTTCTCCAACTGTATCTGTATCGTATCCTCCTATATTTAAAACTGAATTTTTCTTAAAAAGTCCAAAAGCTCCAGATATTATTAAATTCCCATTAAAACTATTGAACCAAACTCTAGTAGTCAAAAATACTCTATAGTATTCAATAGTTTGAAATATTGTAATAAATTTTTTTGGAGGTAATACTTTTATTATCTTACCTTTATCTAAAACAACTTGATTAGCAACCTTTATATTTCCTCCAACAGCAATTGTCGTATCATCTTCCATAAATGGCATTACAATATTACTTAACGAATCGGTTTGAAGAATGGAGTCTGCATCTAGTGATGTAAATAGTGGATATTTAGATATATTGATGCCCATGTTTAGTGCATCAGCTTTACCTCCATTTTCTTTTTTTACTAATGTAAGCTTTATTTTATCGTTTATTGTACCTTCATATATATACTCTTCTTTTTTACATTTTACTAGAGTCCTTATAGGTCTTGGAACTCTTTTTAAATTAAAATCCTCTATTACAACTTTAGATGTATTATCCTTAGAACCATCATCTATTACTATTATTTCATATTCCGGGTAATCTAAATATGACAGTGATTTTATACAGTCAATGATCATCTTATCTTCATTGTATGCAGGTACTAGTATAGATACAGGTATATAGTTGTCATCACTTTTTAGAGATAGCTCATTTAAGTATTGTTTTCTACGTTTTTCTTCATTTAATTCTAATACAGCAAATATAGTAGATATGAAAAACAATATAGCATATATCAATACATAGTACATAAAAAACATATTCATATAGTCTATTATTAATTTTAACATTGATATTCTACCTCTGCCTTTCCTGATCTTCTTAGATATTCATCATAAGATATCTTATTGTTTACAAACATGGCATAAAAAAGTATGTCTTTTACATATTCATCACTTTCTAATAATAAATCATATATTAAGTTGTAATCAGCAAACCTAAGTATAGTCATCGCTGAATTATATCTTACATACCAGTCTTTATCGTTTATACTTTTTACTAATGCATTTTTACTTTCTTCACATTTGTAATTTTTAAGAGCTGTTGCACAAACAGCTCTATATTCCCAGTCTTTACTGTTTAAAAGTTCTATTATTTTATCTTTAGCTTTTTCATACTTTATACTAGAAAAATATCTTATTATACTTATATTTACTTCTTTGCTTATATCTTTATCTAAATAATTTAGTAATTTGTATTTAGCAAATTCGGTTTTATTATTTTTAAAATGATCCACGATTACCTTTTGTACATCTTCATTAAATGTTTCAAACTTGGATATTAAATATTTGTCTAAGGAGAACTTGTCATTCCCAAATTGATTTAATATATCTGTAAAAACTTTATTATTTGTATATTTACCTTCCTTAGAAATATACTCAATTGCACTTCCAAAGGTCTTTATATTTCCTATTTTAGCTATTGATTCTAAGGACAAAACTCTTAAATACATAGATTTAGTATTTAAGCAACTAAGTAAAAATTCACTTATTTCATAATTACTAATTCTATACTCTCCAAGAAGTTTAGCTAAATAAGCTTTTAGTGTTTTATCTTTTCTTTTGTACCTTTTGATACTTTTTATAATAATATCTTCAAAGTTTTCCATGTATATTTTTGTGTATTTATGATTTTCTTTATCTTTATTAAATTCCTCTAAGGTATCATTAAAAACTCTATTGTAAGATTTTTTGTTTAATTTTTCTCTAATATAAGCTATATCCATTTTAGATATAGCTTCATTAGATTTTACATAATTTAGTTGTTTTAAAACCTCAGCTTTAAATGCTGGTCTTATTTTTTCTAACTTTTTATTAAATCTGAGATTAATCCTATTTTTCACTATCATATACATAATAGAACAGAAACTTATATACATGAAAAAGCTTAATATTATATATATATTAGCTATATTTTTCATAATATTTCCCTCTTTATTTTTTATTTAACTCATCTTTTACTATATAGTAAGATTGTTTTAATCTCTCATGGTATTTAGGCATCATCCATCCATCTAAATTATAAGTTACACTATTTAATCTACTTAATGTTTTCTCTTCTTCTTTTAGTGTAACTCCAACCTTTATATCATCTATCTTTAAAGGCTTGGTTTTAAATTCTTTGTAAAAATCATCTTCTATTTGTTTAGTTGAAGGATCCATAAAATTTAAAAGCCCCCATGGTATACGAACTTCTACATAGTTATCTCCTATATAATAATCCGCAACCGAGTTAAAGTCTTTGCTATTTGGATTTGCGTTTCCTTTAACTAGTTTTCCAGTTTCATAAGTTAATTTTTCTTGTGTTTGTTTTAAAGACTCAACATACATTTTAGGTCTTGTTGCTATAAATATAGGTGAAAAATAATCCATATTTGGCGTATGATCCATTAAGTCCGGTCTTTGTTCATATAAAGTTTTATTTTCATAAAAATTAAATCCATTATAATATTCATGAACTGCCACCATGGAATTATTTAAATCATTTATTCTTATAATAAAATCTACAGGATTATTAAAGTTTAAGTTATACTGTGTACTTTTAGTTGATCCTGATTTAGGTGTTGCATCTAAGTCTATATATATATCATCTTTTTTTAAGTCTATTTTATTTTTTGATTTAACCATGAAATATAAATATTTTTCATCACTTTTTAAAGATAAGCTTAAATCATTGTTTTTACTTACAACATCTTTTTCTTCCCAATCATTTAAACTATCATCTGGATAAGGTGTAGTTTTTAACTTCCCTGGTTCAAATGTCATAAGCCCAAAGTTTTGGCTATAAGTTTGTGCATCACTCCAGTAAGCTGATCTATCTAATATCTTAGAATCTCTTGTGTTCCATGATGATGCATACCAACTATCTTGAAACTCAAATATAAAACAACCCGCTATCCCTGATGATTTTATAGCTTTATATACTTCTACCAAAGCTTCCCCTTGTTCCTTTTCAGTTATATAGCCTTTATTTATATCCTTATTAAAATCTCCTCCAGATCTACTAGAAGGTATTCCAAATTCGCCTATTATTACAGGTATTTTATGATAATCTCTTATCTTTTTAAAATACTCACCAATATTATCTTGATATTCTTTTACATCTGTGTATGATGGATATATATTGTAAGTAGCTATTACACCAGTTTTTAATGATCTTTTAGATTTTATATTCTCAACATTAAAATAATCTTTTATACCATGATCTGTAGTGTCTTTAGTTGATAATATACTTTTATTAATACTATTTGTACTACTACTTGATATATAATGGGCAGCTGATCCTATAAAACTTATTAAACTTTGCTTTTTATAAGTTTTAAATTCATAGCTTACTGCATAATCTCCCATTTTTGCCATATAAGATTCAAATGAGGATGCCTTATAATTTGTATATAAATATTTACCGTTATATGGAACCTTCTTATTCATAAGTTCTGTGTATATTAAGTCATGCTTTGCAAACTCTATACCTAAGGTATATCCTATTACATACTTTGAAACATCAGTTGTATATCCTTGAAATATATCTTGTTTATTAAGGTTATATGGATTTCCATGTACAGAATCTATAACAGTCTTTATATTATCTTTAAAAGATACTTTTATTTTTTTACCTTGAGGGTCTTGTCCGTTTTTTAGTAAAGTTTCATTAAAGTATATACCTTGCATTAAATATATAGGAGTTTCTTTATCTTTGTTAAACTCTTCTAAAGCACTATAAAAGTTTTCATTCATTAAATTTGGAACCTTTATACAGTTTGCTCCCATATCATAGATATCTTTTATCCATCTTTTATATTCTTCTTCAGCTACTTTATTTTCATTTGGAAACGCTCCGGGTTTAGTTGAGTTTAAATCTACTCCTACTATTTCTAACTTTTCCCACTCATTATTTTTAACTATATAGATATCTTTTCCTTGGGTCTTAGTAAAGTAGGTGTTATCATCTGGTGTAGATTTATTTGAAATACTATTTCCTATTGAATTTATAATTAATATAAATATTACTATACAAATAGCTAAAAATCTCTTCATATCATTTCACTCCTATTAACTTGCCCATTTACTAAGACTATCTATATTTTGATCCATCCACTTGCCTCTATTTATAATAAATTTTTTCATTAAATCTATTTCTTTATCATAAGATTTAGCTTTACCGTGGGTAGATTTTATTAAGTGTTTATTTTTTTCAAGGAAGTCTTTGTATTTACTACTATCAGAAGAATATTCTCTTGATATCGACTCATTTTCTTCAAATACCGAAGCTTGATTAGCTAGGCTTATAGGCCATTTACTAAAGTTTCTATCAACTGAATCTCCTAATATATTTGTAGCTTTATCTATTTCTTCTATTAAGTATTTATCACTTAAGTAAGTTTTTCTTAATTCCTTATATCTTCTAACTACTTTGTCAGCAAACTTTTTATCTTCCATTAATTTATCAAACCAAGGTCTTTGATTCATAAAAAAGCCTTCGTATTCAAATGGATCACCAATATCTTCTGTATGGTTTCCTAGTGATTGGTTAAAGTCCCATACTGGTCCTGCTTTCATTTTGTCATTGTAATCCTTATAAAAATAAGTACTATATATTCCTGCATCTGTATTTTTGAAAAACTCATTTATAATGTAAAAGTCTACGAATGAATTTGTATCAATATATTTTTCATATCCTACAAGTGGGTCATTAAACTTATCTGAGTAAAGCATTCTTTCAAATTCATTTATATAGTTTTGAATATATTCATATTTTTTAGGTGTTAAATCCTTTTTAGGATATTCTATATTAATACCATTATTGTAGATATATGTTTCTTTTCCATATGTGTCTATTGGTATATCTCCAGGTTTTTGTCTATCTTTTGCAAGTATAAAGCTTGTTTCATCTCTATTTTCTAATGTTTTAGTTATATCTACTCTATCTTCTCCCCTGTTGATTTTTTCAATCATCATATAAACACCTTGGTAGTCTTCTTTTTTTATATTATTACTACCATCATCTAATACAAATACTTCACAAAATCTTACCTTAGGGGCATATCCCATTATATGACTTGAAGCATTTAAGGTTATATAATTTCTCATAAGCGATTTATCTGCAAAAGGTGCATTTAAAACCCAACTAGCATCTTTTGGCATTCCTAAAATACTTTCTTCTTTTTCTTTGCCTTTTTTATTTAAAAGTTTTATACTAAACTGCTTTTTAGGATACTTACTAGTACTGTTTCCCCTTACTTTAAAGCTAGCATAACTTACAGTTTGAGGTTCCATTTTTAAATTATTTAACCCATTTTTATTATCATATATTTGAATCTTTCCAGTAGTTTCTTCACCTTTTTTAATAGTATTTTTATTTGTATCTATAACTACTATTGGAAGATTATAATTTTTATTTAGTAAGTTGCCTTCGTAGTAATTTGTAAGTGGATTTACTTTTTTATGTTCTTTTTTTAATAATTCTTTTTGGTTGCTTGAATACGCTACAACTACTAATGCTAAAAATAAAAACATAACTGCTACAAGACTTCTAAATATATCTTTTATCATAAAGTATCACCTAACCTATAGTTTCTCCGTTTTGTGCTACTATGTTTACCGTATTTACACCTTCTATGTTGTATAAGTCATTTATTATATTTTTATCTTGATTGTTTTTTATTTTTATTTGATAAATTATTTCCATATTATTTCCTACAGAGTTTTTAGCTCTTAATTGACTTCCTTTAAAAGAGCTAAATACACATCTCATTATCTCTTCTTCTTTATCTCTTAATCCCCTTATAATAAGAATATATCTATCTTCTTTTCCAAATCCACTAAAGCTAAACATAAGAAGTACGAAGAATAAAAATAGCGAACCAACTATTGCTATCATATAGTTTGCACTACCTACACTAAGCCCTATTACTATACACCAAAATATATATCCAGTATCCCTTGGGTCTTTTATAGCTGTTCTAAAACGAACTATGGATAAAGCCCCAACCATACCTAAAGATAGTGCTATGTCACTACCTATAACTATCATAACCATTGTAGTTACTAGTGTTATCATAACTAATGATACGTTAAATTTTCTGTTATACATTACTCCACTAAAAGTTATTTTATATGTCCAAAATACTACCATAGATAGTATTAGTGCTATAAACATTGTTTCTACTGCACTACTTGCAGTTATAGTCCCACTTTGGGATGTTAAATATTTATATAATGTTTCTTTCATTCTGTCACTTCCTTATAACATATAATTTTCAAAGAATCGTCTTGAACTACAATACTTACTAAGAGATTGATTAGTTGTATCAAGTCCAGTTAAAGCTTGTGATATCCAACAAAATAGCTCTCCATCAAATTTAACCTCAAGTAGTGCATTGTAGTAATCAACTATTGGACTCATTACTACATCTTCACTAAACATATCAAAATCAAATTCATTAGATTTTATATCACTATCTAAAGTAACTCTTATATTGTTTTCATTGTGTATATAAGCTCTTCTTGTGTAATCTACAAGTACTACTGGCTGATATTGGCCTATAGTCATAATATTATAAGCTGATTTAGCTGTATCATTATCATATTTAAGCAATACGCTGTAATCTTTGTTTATAAGTGCTATAGCATCTTCTTTAGTTATTGTAGTAGTTTCTTTTCTTTGATTTATATTCATTTTTCTTTTTATTTCAAGTTTTACTGAATTTGTTTTAGTATCATATATCCTTAGACGAATTTTCTTTCTTATTTCTTCTCCGTTCATCTTCGCAAAATAATCATCATTATCAATACTATCAAAATATAAGCTTCTTATTCTATATCCGTATTCTTTATTGTTAGGGTCAGGGGTCAATACGTTTTTGAACAATTCGTTTACTTTATAATAATCCATTTCACCTATTGGATATTTAAGTTCTCTTCTGTTAACTATCAATATATTACCCTCCTTTTTTAGTGATTATATTTTTACAAAATATATATATATATATATTTTAGCACAATTGTCATTTAAATTTCGACAGTTTCAGACATTTAGCAATATATTACCATATAAAAAAAGATATACCATAATTAACAAATTTATTGTTATGTGTGGTATATCTTTATATTTCATTTCATTTATAAATTTATCTTTTTATATATTGTTCTATCTTATATGGAATAAAAGGTTTTTTACCATATAAAATTGCATTTGTAGGACATCTGTGAATACATTTTTCACACCCTATACATTTATTAAAAAACTCTATTTTTTTATTATTCATATATATGTTTTTAGTTGGACATTCATTTTCACATATCTTACAGTTTATACATTTTTTTTCATCTACTGAAAAGTTTCTCTTTGCATATTTTCTAGCATAAATTAAAAATCCATCATATACCATTTTAAAGGCAATTGTGCTTTTTTTATAATTTATATCGCTTCTTTTGTCATTTATAAAATCTTTTACTATTTCATCTACTCTATTTGGAGCTAATTTTAATACATTTAAAATTTCTTCATCTTTTTCCCTTTTAAAAAATCTATGGTAATAATTATTTGGCATTTTTATAGATGTATTTATAACTACATCTAAGCCTTTTTTCTTAAGTAATTTAGCTAAGTATATTCTACTTGGACTATGCTTATCCCCTGCTAATGTGTGATATACTATACATTTTTTAGGTTCATTGGGAATATTTTTTATTACCCAATCTGTAAGTATTTTAGGTACCATTTCAGCGTGAATTGGTCCTCCAAATATGTAAAAATCATATTCTTTATTGAGCTTTTCTGTCTTTTGTATATCTATAATTTCTATATTTATATTTTCTTTGTTGAATCTTTCTTTAAAAAGCTTAGCTACATACTTTGTGTTTCCTGTTCCTGAAAAAAATATAACAGCTCCATTTTTTAGCATTTTATCACTTCCTATTTATTTTAAATACTATTTTATTAATTTAAGTAAAAAGAGTATTGATTTAATCAATACTCTTTTATTGTATATCCAATTGAAGTTTGACTAAATGCGTCATACAAATGTAGTACTTAACTATATTTATCATATTGTTTATCAAATACTTTATAAACATCGGTGGTGAAAGCAGTATAAGTGTAGATATTGAATTTACTATAACCTCATACATATATAGCCTCCAAATTATATGTTTATAAATTATATGAAAACTTTAATCTAAATATTTAACTTGTTTATAAATTTTCACTAAAATTTAATAAGCTTACTTTAATTTCTTCAACTCTTCTATTTTCAATTTTGGCTACTGTGAATTTAACATCTTCTAATATTACTACCTCATTTTCATTTGGTATCTTTCCTAAAGTTGTTATTAAATATCCATTTAATGTGTCATAATCTCCAGGTTCTATATCCATGTTAAATCTATCGTTAAAGTCATTTACACTTAAATAACCTTTAACTATATAGTTTTCTTCATCTATTTGACTTATATCTTCATCTATATCATACTCATCTTCAATGTCTCCCATTATTTCTTCTACTAAATCTTCCATAGTAACTATACCAGAAAATCCGCCATACTCATCAAATAATACTGCTAGATGAATTTTAGCTTCTTTTAAAACCTTAAATAAATCATTAGTTCTTTTGGTTTCTGGAACGAAATATGGTTTGTGAAGTATGCTTTCTATGTTTATATTATCAAAGCCTACTTCTCTAGCTTTTGCTAATAAATCTCTTACGTATAATATACCGATAATATTATCTATATCGTCTTTATAGACTGGTATTCTTGAATAATTTAATTCTAGTATTTTATCTAATACATCTTTAAAATCATCATCTATATCTATTAAGAAAGTATCACTTCTTGAAGTCATAATTTCCTTTGCTAGTCTATCATTAAATTCAAATACTTTACATAACATTTCTTTTTCATCGTCATCTATTAAACCATCTTCTGTAGACCTGTGTATTAATGCTTTTATTTCCTCTTCTGATACAGTATCTTCTATATCAGAATCATTATTTCCAGTTAACTTCAATACAAGTCCTGTTGATAGTGAAAGTATTTTTATAAATGGTTTAGCTATTATAGATATAAAATATATTGGTTTTACAGAATGTAGTGCTATACTTTCTGATTTTTTAAGTGCTATTCGCTTTGGAACTAACTCACCAAATACTAGTGTGAAATATGAAAGTATTATAGTTATAACTACCATTGATATTTCATTAGTATATGGTATATTTAGTGGCCTTAAAATATTTGCTATATAAGTTGATAAACCAGTAGCTGCAGATGCACTTGAGAAAAATCCAGCTAGTGTTATACCTATTTGTATAGTTGATAAGAAATTACTTGGCTCTTTAATAAGCTTATATAATAATTTTGCATTTTTATTACCTTCCTCACTTAAAGCCTTTACCTTTGACTTATTAACTGATACTATTGCCATTTCTGCAGATGCAAAAAAAGCATTTATAGCTGTTAGTATAGCTATTAGAATTAATTTCGAGAGTATACCCCCGGGGTCTGAATCTAAATTATCCATATTTTCCTCCTTAAATTTTTTTCTTTATATTATATATATTTTAAGAGTGTAGATTATGTCTACACTCTTATTAAAATTTATTTAATTAGTTTCTTTTTATAAGTTTGCTAGCTTCCATTAATAAAGTAGAAGTTACTGCTAAACCAAGTGATATCATTAAATTTGTAAAGTTAAAGCTATCTGGCATTGTAAATACTTCTCTCATAAATGGTAGCAATGTTAATGAAAACATTCCTAAACATACTATTACTGCACCTAATACATACTTGTTGCTCTTAAATCCTAATTCAAACACTGTTTCTGAATTTGATCTTGCTGCAAATGTTTGAAGTATTCTAGATAATGTAAGTGTAGCAAATGCCATTGATACACCAAGTTCTGCTGAATGTTTCATACCGATTAGTTGAGCTGCTATTGTAACTAAACCTATTATAAATCCTCTAGTTGTAACAAATCTTATAGCATCTTTTGAGAATATATTTTCATCTTTATCTCTTGGAGGATTTTTCATAACACCTTTTTCAGGTTTTTCAAGGCCAAGTGCTATTGCTGGTAGTGAGTCTGTTACTAAGTTTATAAATAATAATTGTATTGTTGTAAATGGATTGGGGAGTCCTGCAAATACTGCAAATAATATAGCTATTATTCCTCCTAAGTTTCCTGAGAATAAATACATTATTGATTTTTTAATGTTTGTATAAACTGTTCTACCTACTTCTACTGCTTTAACTATTGTTGCAAAGTTATCATCTACTAATACCATATCTGATGCATCTTTTGCAACTTCTGTTCCACTTCCCATACCTATACCGATATCTGCTTGTTTTAGTGCTGGTGCATCATTAACTCCATCACCTGTCATTGCACAAACTTTACCTTTATTTTGCCAAGCTTTTACTATTCTTATTTTGTTTTCTGGTGAAACTCTTGCATATACTGATATGTGTTCTAGATTTTTATCTAGTTCTTCTTCACTTAAAGCATCTAATTCGCTGCCCGTAAGTGCCATATCGCCTTCTTCAAATATACCTATGTCTGTTGCTATTGCTTTTGCTGTTGTTTTATGATCTCCTGTTATCATAACAGTTTTAATACCAGATTTTTTTGCATTTTCAACTGCTTCATAAACCTCTTCTCTTGGTGGGTCTATCATTGCAGTAAGTCCGATTAACGTTAAATTATCTTCATCTTCAATTGAAGGTACAAAGCTTTCATCCTTAACTTTTTTAGTTGCAAATGCTAAAACCCTTAAAGCTTTATTTGAAAAATCTTCGTTCATTTTCTTGTATTCATTTATTATTTCATCATTTACTTTAACTACTTCATCACCAACTAATGCATATTTACATCTACTAAATATTACATCTGGTGCTCCTTTAGTAAACATTACTACTTCATCTTCTACTTTGTTAATAGTTGACATTAATTTTCTATCACTATCAAATGGTAATTCATTTAATCTAGGATTTATTTCTCTTATTTCTTTGTAATCAAATCCTTTTTTGTTAGCGTAGTGCATAAGTGCTACTTCTGTAGGATCTCCTATTTCAATACCTTCATTTGTCAAATCTGAGTCATTACAAAGTGAACAACCTAATATTAAATAACTTTCTTGAAGTGATATTGCTTTTGCTGCTGCAACTTCTTCATATTCATTATTTGCTAAAGCTGTTTTTGGGTTGTATATATAAGTATCTACAACAGTCATTTTATTTTGAGTTAATGTTCCAGTTTTGTCTGTACATATAACACTTGTAGAACCTAGTGTTTCAACTGCTGGTAACTTTCTTATTATAGCTTGTTTTTTAGCCATAGAGTTTGTTCCAACTGCTAAAACTATTGTAACTATTGAAGATAGAGCTTCTGGTATTGCTGCAACTGCTATTGCTATTGCAAACATAAATGAATTTACTAAATCTCCACCTCTAATAACTTCTACACCAAATATTAATGCCGCTAATATTACTATCCATATACCTAGCTTTTTACTAAATTCGTCTAATTTAACTTGAAGTGGTGTTTGTTTACTTTCTGCATTTTCTAGTAAATTTGCTATTTTACCCATCTCTGTATCCATAGCAGTTTTTGTTACTACATATACAGCTCTTCCGTAAACTACCATTGAACCACTAAATACTAAGTTCTTTTGATCTCCAAGTGCTACTTCTTCATTTATTACATCTTCATGTTTTAATACTGGTTCTGCTTCTCCAGTAAGCATACCTTCTACTACTTTAAGATTTTGCGATTCTATTACTCTACCATCTGCCGGTACATAATCTCCTGCTTCTAATATTACTATATCACCAGGAACTATATCTCTTGAAGGGATTGTAACCTTTATGCCATCTCTTATAATTTTTGCATTTGGAACTGATAATTTTTTAAGACTTTCAAGTGATCCTTCTGCTTTTTTAGTTTGAACTACTGATAATACAGAATTTAGTGTTATAACTGCAAATATTATTAAACTTTCTGTACCTTCTCCTAAAAATGCTTGAACTAACGCTGCTATTAATAAAATAATTACTAATGGATCTTTAAAAGTTTCTAAAAATAATTTCCAAGTTGGAGTTTTATCCTTTTCTTTTAGTTCATTGTATCCATGTTTTGTTAGTAAGTCTTTTGCTGTGTCTGAGCTTAAACCATCTAAACTAGTCTTTAATTGATTTAGCGTTTCATCGATACTTTTTTTATAAAACATACTTAACCTCCGATAAAATTTTATTTAAATAAAATAGACCTCCAAGCAAACTTTATTATAAGTAAAATTTGCTTGAAGGTCTTGCTAACAAGGTTTTATCTCGCTAATCAACCGGGATTTAATATCCGAAATTGACGATTGATTATCGCTTAAAAGCGAAAGCTACTCCCCTTCAAGGAGCACTTATTTATTTATACAATTATTATATACTTTTAATTGATTTTTGCAACACTTTTTTAATTCATTTAACTTATATTTAACATTTCTAACTAATTTCTAAATTGGAATATATTTTCATAATTTACACATAATACTTAATAAATCTTAAAAGGTAGGTATTTTTTATGGATAATAAAAAAGTTAATATATTTAAGTGGTTACTTTATATTACATATATAGCTTCTATAATTTATTTTTTATTTACAGGTGAAAAAGGTAAAGCTTTTATAAGCTTTATTAGCTTAGTTATAGCTTTTATTTTAAGTAAATTATACTTTAAAAACTTTTTAGTTATAGATAAGCCTTTATATATATTTGGTAATTTATTTATTGTTGCATCTTTTTTAATAGGCTCTTGCTATAGAATGTATGATTTTTTTAAACCTTATGATAGTTGCCTTCACTTTTTATCTGGTTTTATAACTGTTAAAATATGTTGGAATATATTTAAAGTTATAATGGTTGCAATGCCAAGAAATATAGTTGACAAATTGTTGTTTTTTACTGTTATATTTTTCTTTGCAATGGGAGTTTCAGGAGTTTGTGAAATAGCTGAATACTTACTTGATGTATTCTTTAAAATGGGAACTCAATCTGGTGGACTTAAAGATACTATGCAAGATATGCTTTATGCTTTAGCTAGTGTTTTACTTATGATGATTTATTATTTTAGAAAATATAATAAAAATATAAAAAGACTATAAAACTCACCGTAAAAAAGAAAAAAGAATGCCTACGTAAGCTTAGTGAAGGCATTCTTTTTTAATATATGATTATTCATTTATTGGTTTTTTAAGTACTGCTAAAAGTATCATTCCAATTACAGAACCTACTAATATTGCTCCTAAGTATGCTAGAGGATGACCAACAACTGGAACAACAAATATTCCTCCGTGTGGTGCTCTTAAAGTTACATTAAACATCATACTTAGTGCTCCTGCTACTGCTGAACCTACAACACAAGCTGGTATAACTTTTATAGGGTCTGCTGCTGCAAATGGTATAGCCCCTTCTGTAATAAATGATAATCCCATTACATAGTTAACTTTACCTGATTCTTGTTCTTCTTTAGTAAATCTATTTTTAAAGAAAGTTGTAGCAAGTGCTATAGCTAAAGGAGGTACCATACCACCTGCCATAACTGCTGCCATTATTTCATATTGTCCTGACTGAAGTGATGCAACACCAAATACATAAGCTGCCTTATTTATTGGTCCACCCATGTCTATTGCCATCATACCACCTAATATTAACCCAAGTATTAATTTAGAACTTGTTCCAAGTCCATTTAAGAAACTAGTTATACCTAAGTTTATTGCTGCTACTGGAGGTATTACCACAAAATTCATTATAATACCTATTAAAAGTGTACCAAATAAAGGATATAATAAAACTGGTTTTATACCATCTAGTGATGCTGGTAATACACTAAATACTTTTTTAAGTCCAACTACTAAATATCCTGCTAAGAAACCTGCAAGTAATGCTCCTAAAAATCCTGAACCACTTGCATTTGCCATAGCACCACCTACAAAACCTACTACTAAAGCTGGTCTATCAGCTATACTATATGCAATGTATCCTGCAAGTACTGGTAACATAAATCCAAAAGCAACGTCCCCTATAGATTTAAAGAATGCAGCTATTGGTGTATTTGAACCAAAGTTTGCTGGGTTTATAGAGTAATTATCTAGTAAAAATGCTAGTGCTATTAATATCCCTCCACTTACAACGAATGGTAGCATATTTGATACACCGTTCATTAAGTGTTTGTATACTTTTCTAAGTGCTGTTTCATCATTTGATTCTTCACTTGATTCTGTGTTTCCACTATGATTGTATATTGGTGCATCTCCATTTTGTGCTTTAGTTATCAACTCTTCTGCTTTGTGTATTCCGTTAGCAACTTTAGTTATTATAACTTTTTTTCCGTTAAATCTAGCCATATCAACTTTTTTATCAGCTGCTACTATTATACATGTTGCATTTTCTATTTCTTCTTTAGTTAAAACATTTTTAGCACCAGATGAACCATTAGTTTCTACCTTTATGCTAACTCCCATTTTTTCAGCTTGTTTATTTAAACTTTCTGCTGCCATAAAAGTATGTGCTATTCCTGTTGGACAAGCTGTAACAGCTAGTACTGTTGGATATTTTGAAGAACTACTTTCTTTAACTTCTACAACTTCTTCTTTTTCTTCTTCTGGAAACTTTTCCTTTTCTTTGTAATCTATTAGGTTTAAAAACTCATCTACATTTTGAGCATTCATTAATTTTTCTCTAAACTTTTCGTCCATAAGTATTGTAGATAATCTTGATAATACTTCAAGATGAGTATTGTTAGCTCCTTCTGGTGCTGCTATCATAAAGAATAAATGTGATAGACTTCCATCAAAAGATTCATAATCTACACCTTTTTTTGAAACTGCTGCACCTAAACAAGCATTTTTAACTGCTTTAGTTTTAGCATGAGGTATAGCTATTCCTTCACCTATACCTGTTGTACTTTGATTTTCACGAGCTATTATAGCTTCTTTGTATTCTAATCTATCATTTAAATTTCCACTATTATTTACTAAATCTACTAATTTATCTATAGCATCCATTTTATCTTTTGCTTTTAAGTCAAGACTTATAGATCTTTTATCTATTAAATCAACTATTCTCATAATTTATCTCCTTTCTATTTTTATTTCATCTATTAACTTATATATATCTTCTTTTGTTGCTAAATCATTTGAAAATGCTGTTGCTCCTCCACTAGCTGCTCCTAATTTTAAAGCTTTTTCATAATTATTTGAATTTAAGTATCCAGCTATAAACCCTGCTACCATAGAATCTCCTGCTCCTACTGAGTTTTTAACTTCTCCTTTTGCTACATTACTTGTAAAAACTTCTCCATCTTCATTTATTAGTAATGCCCCATCTTTTCCCATAGATACTAATACATTTTTAGCACCCATTTCTTTTAGCTTTTTAGCATAAGTTATTATGTCATCAATATTTTTAAGCTTAACATTAAATAATTCTTCTAATTCATGATTATTAGGCTTTATTAAAAATGGCTTATGCTTTAACACATTCATTAATAAATCTTTAGTAGCATCTACTACTATTTTTACATTTTTATTTTCTAACCTTTTCATTATATTTTCATAAAGACTAGAGTCTAGTGTTTTAGGTATACTTCCTGCTAAAACTAATATATCGTTTTCTTTTAGACTATCAAGTTTTTCATATAATTTATTTAAAGATTTGTCATCTATATTTGGTCCTTGACCGTTTATTTCTGTTTCTTCATTACTTTTAACTTTAACGTTTATTCTAGTAAATCCATTTTCTAGATTTATAAAATCTTCTTCTAATCCTTTATTTATTAAAGTATCTTTTATATATGCTCCAGTAAATCCACTTACAAAACCTAGTGCTCTACTTTTATATCCTAATTCTTTTAATATTAATGATACGTTTATTCCTTTGCCTCCTGGATATACGTATTCTTCATTTGTTCTATTAACTTCACCGTTTTTTAAGTTATTTAATTTTATTACATAATCTATAGACGGGTTAAGTGTTACTGTGTAAATCATGTTATCACCTCGTTAGTGTTATCTTATATTCTTATAATACCTTTGAATACATTTTCCTAAAAGTCAAAAAATTTCTCTTAGTTAAAAGAGAAATTTATCGATTATATTTATTTAGTTATTTAAACATAGCTATAAACTTATCATATTTTTTAGATTCACATATGCTTATTACTTTTGCTATTGAGTCTATTCTTTTATATATATTTGAAAATAAATCTTCATAATTTATAATGCTTTCCTTTTGAAGACAAAGCATTATAACTAATCTTACATCTCCAATTTCCCATGGTATGCTTTTTTTAAGTATACCTATTGCTATAGCATTTTTATAAACTTGTCCAGTTGCTCCATGAGGAATTGCTACCATATTTCCGATTTCTGTTGTAGCTATATTTTCTCTTTCTATATAAGATTTTTTCATTTCTTTATCTATATACTTTTTTTCAATTAACTTTTCTGACATATATTCTATTACATCGTATTTATTATCAAAATCTAGGTCAGTAAAAAATAAATCTCTATCAAATATTTCAGATAAATTTATGTTGTAATATATGTTTCCTGTATCTAAAAACTTTTCTATTATCTTTATTTCTTTATCATCTAAAAATGGTGATACATTTATTACAGGAACATTATCAACTTTTATAGGTACAGTAGCTATTATAAAATCTACGTCTAATAATCCAACATAATCTATCAAATATGATGGTATAACTTTTAGTATTTCTAATCTTTTATCAAATTTTGCTTCAAGTTTTGCTTTTATAAGCATAGAAGTTCCAACACCTGATGCACATACTATTATAGCTTTTGATATTTTTTTATTTTCTTTATAATTTGTTCTTTGTAGTGCTCCACCTATATGTATTGCTATATTTGCAGTTTCATTTTCATCTATTTCTAAATTTAATTCTTTTTCTAAAGTGTTTTTAGCTATATTTGCTAAATCAAATGCTAGTGGATACTTCATTTTTATATCATTTGCTATAATACTTTTATTATTTATATTAAGTTCTTTTTTTATACAAAAATTACTTATATGCTTATATAAAAATTCTTTAAATATATCATCATTACTTAAATCTATAGATGTAGCTAATTTTAAATTTTTAGTAAATTTATCTATAGAATTTAATATTTTATTTTTATAATCCTTATTTTCTTCTTTACTAAATTTATCTTTATAATATTTTATATAATTTTTTATGTACTCTTTATAATTTATATTATCTTCTAAGGATAAGGATATTAATATGTAGTTAAAAATATTATTAAATTCATAATCTGTAAATATAATGTTCTCTTTTTCTAAGTTATATAATATTTCTGATCTTATTAAAGGTATGCTCTCCTTTATATAATCACTAAAAAAGTCTTCAAGTTTTATATCATTATAATTTAAACTAACTTCTAAAATACATTTTTTAAAATTATTTATATCACCATCAATACCTATACCAAGTTTATGCTTTGATACTATTTTTAAATTATATTTTTCAAGTATGGATTTAACTTCTTTTAAATCATTTTTTATAGTAGATAAGCTAACATACATTTCATTTGCTAGACTTTCTATTTTTAAAGTTTTATTTTTGTATAATAATAATACACGCTTTAATATATAACTTACTCTATTAACATCACTATTTAATTCATCTTTTATTTCTTTTATAGATTTTATATCTCCAACTAATTTATATCCAATACCTCTTATTGAGTCTATTTTTACTTTTTCAAGTGTAGAATTTATATTTTTCACTTCTACTTGTATCGTTTTTGTAGAACAACCTATTTCTTTAGCTAGTGCTTTACTACTTATAGGTTGTGTACTATTTTTTAGTATATCAATTATTTTAGCTTGTCTTTTATTTAAAATATATTCCAAAATTATCAACCCTTATCTAAATTGTTTATAATTTTTATTTTACTATATACACTGTTATTCTTTCAATTATTAAAGCCTTTAAGTTAAATTTATTAAAATATTACAAATTTTTAAGTTTTAAATTTTAATATTTAATGGTATACTCATTAAATATTAATCAAACCAAAAATTTAAAGGAGGATACATGAAAAAATATTTAGATGAATTTTCAAAATCCATAAGATATATAATTCCTGTTGTAGTGTTTTTTATAGGATTTATTATCTATCAAAATTTCAATAATATATTGAAATTTATTACAACTAATGTCCAAATAATTTCTGGGGTTTTAACTCCATTTGTTATTGGTTTTTTAATTGCTTACATACTTAATAAACCTATGGTTTATCTTCAAAAAAAGTTTAAACTTGGTCGTGGTGTTAGTGTAGCAATAATTTATGGAATATTATTGGCTATGTTAGTTTTTGTATGGATATATATAGTTCCAATTATTCAAAAAAATATAGCAGATTTATATTCATTTATGCCTCATGATATGAAAGAAGTTGAAAGTATAATTAATTCTACACTTTCAAAATTTAAAATAAATGTAAAAAATCCTACTTCTGCTTTACAAGTAAAAGATTTTATGTCAAATTCAGTAATCCCAACAGTTACATCTATTGCAGGACTACTTAGTCAAACACTTTTAGAGTTAATAGGTTTAATAGTAACTTATACTGTAAATATATTCTTAGGAATAGTAATTTCTATATATTTACTATTATCTAAGGAAAAAAGCATTAAAATAGCTGATGATTTATGCGAGTGTATTTTCGGTAAGTTTTACTTAAAATCAAAAGAATTCGGTAGAATTCTTGATAAGAATATAGGTTCTTATATAATTGCCAAGTTTTTAGATTCTTTAATTTATGGTACTGTTTGTACTATAATACTTGTTTTATTAAATTCTCATTATCCAGTATTTGTGGGGATAATAGTTGGTATAACAAATATGATTCCATTCTTTGGGCCAATTATAGGTACTATAGTTGCAACTTTTATAAATCTATTCTTCTCTTTTGAAAAAGCGGTTATAGTTTTAATTGTTATGATTGTCGTTCAACAATTAGAAAGTGCAATACTTGAACCTCATTTTGTTGGAAAACAAGTTGGAGTACCACCTATACTTACAATACTTGCAGTAACACTTGCAGGACAATATACAGGTTTTCTTGGAATGATGTTATCTGTTCCTATTATGGGAGTTGTTATAATCTATGTTAATAGATTTATCGAAAAGAAAAAATCAAATATTATACAATCTGAAAAATAAATAAATTAAAAAGAGCCTTTATATAAGGCTCTTTTTTAATTTAATCCATTTATAAGCAACTTGTATGCTCTAGATTTTACATCTTCAATTATTTTTTTATCTTCATTTTTAATACATATTGTGTGCCCAAATCCAACAACTACACTTTCAAACACCATAATTTGATAATCTTTATCTTCTTGCTCTTTTATGATATTTTCTGATACTCCAATTAATAATAATTCGTTTATAACTTTTTTTAATAAATCATATCTTTTATTAATATAATCTTTATTTTTTTCTAATATTTCCTTAAATTCATAATGACTTAAATTGGAAAATAGTATATTGCTAAAAGAACTATAATCTGTTGTGCTTTTTTCAACTATATCTAATATAATATAAAATTTATCTTTAAAGTTATCTCCAAATTTTATTTTTTCTATGTTTTCATAAAGCTCTATATCCATATTATAAAGAAAGGCTTTTTCTAAAATTTCTTCTTTAGATTTAAAGTAATCATAAATAGTTCCTTTTCCAATTCCAGCTTCTTTTGCAATATCAGCTACTTTTACTGTGTGAAGCTTAATCCCTTCATGTAAAAGTTTATTTACTGCATTAAAAATTAATATTTCTTTTTCAGAGTGAGTGTTATTTGCCACTACATCTCCTCCTCATCAATTATGTTTGGTTTTAATTCTTTTTTATTAAGTATATCATACATAGCAGGAACTACAAATAATGTTAAAACTGTTGCATAGCTAAGTCCACCTATTGTAACTATTGCCATTGGCTGAATCATATCAGCTCCTGTACCTATTCCCATTGCTAAAGTTAAAAGTCCAAGTATTGTTGTAAGTGCTGTCATAAGTATTGGTCTTATTCTAGTTTTTCCAGCTAATATTAATGCACTTTTTTTGTCAATCCCATTAAGTCTTAACTGGTTAACATAGTCAATAAAGACTATACCATTATTAACAACTACTCCTGCAAGCATTAAAAATCCTAGCATTGATATCATACTTAGTTCAAAATTTGTTATTAAAAGACCTAAAAATCCTCCTGTAAATGCAAGTGGAATTGTAAATAATACTATAAATGGTGATAACAATGACTGAAATTGTGCAACCATTATTAAGTAAATAAATACTATTGCCAGAGAAATCATTTTTATTAAATCACCAAAAGCACTATCCATAGATTCTTTTTCTCCACCCATTTCTATACTATATCCATCAGGTAATTTGTAATCCTTTAATTTAGATTCAATTTCTTTACTTACAAGTCCTATATTATGCTTATCATCTATTGATGATGTTACTGAAATATTTCTCACTTGATTTTCACGATTTATTGAGTTAAGACTTTCTACTTCTTCAATACTTGCTATATCACTTAACTTAACTTCAACTTCTTTATTGTCTTTTGTTCCTTTTATTTTATAATTACTTAAACTCTCTCTACTTAATGTATCTTTTTTATCATCTACTACAATTACTGGATATTCATTTGAACCAACATTTAATGTAGTTGAAGTATTTTCATTTTTTAATTTGTTTGATACTTCTTGATAAACTTGTGCAAC
The DNA here is from genome assembly GCF_014306135.1 of Paeniclostridium hominis. Lineage (NCBI taxonomy): Bacteria > Bacillati > Bacillota > Clostridia > Peptostreptococcales > Peptostreptococcaceae > Paeniclostridium > Paeniclostridium hominis. The sequence goes on along the minus strand of NZ_JACRWD010000001.1, from coordinate 546,018 downwards.
TGTTAAAGAGTAATTCATAGCTTTTTGTTTATCAACTATAATTTTTGTTTCTTTATTGTTTTCTCCTAGACCATTATTTACTTCAGTTGTACCTTCTGTTTTTTCTAATATTTTAGCTACATCTTTAGCTATATTTTTTAATTTATCTAAGTTATCTCCTTTTACTATTATATTTATCCCCGAACCACCTAATGCTGACATATCCATATTTGAGGAATTAACTTTTATTTTTGCATTTAAATCTTTTGTTTTTTCAATTATTATATTTGCAACTTCTTTACTTGATAATTTCTTATCTTCTTTTAACAATACATAAAAAGATACATTGTTTTTGCCTTGACTAAACATAAAGCTTTCTCCACTACTTTGAAGTGCTCCTACAGTTTCTACATCTTTTATTTCTGTAATTTTATCAATTATGGTTTCACTCATATCTCTTGTATCTTTTTTTGTTGATTTTTTTGGCATTTCTAAACTTACAGATAGCTGTGTACTATCAATTTCAGGCATTAATATAGTTCCTTTAGATATAATTAAAAATCCACTTCCTAAAAATAATACTAATGACCCAAATAATACTATAAACTTATGTTTAAGACTTACTTTAAGTAATTTTTCATATAAATTAACGAATTTATCAAATAATTTATGTTCTTTTTTAGTGTTTACATTAAGCATTTTTGATGACATTGCTGGAACTAATGTAAGTGCTACTATTAAACTTGCCAGTAATGAGTAGGCAATAGTAAGTCCCATATCCTCAAACAATTGACGAGATAGTCCATGTGTAAATACTATTGGTAAAAATACACATACTGTTGTAAGTGTAGATGCAAATATTGCTCCTGCAACTTGGTTTGCACCTATTACTGATGCTTTTTTAGCACTCATTCCTTCATTTCTTAGTCTATATATATTTTCAATAACAACTATACTATTATCAACCAACATTCCAACTCCTAATGCTAGTCCTGATAAAGATATAATATTCATTGTTACATTACTAAAATACATCATAGTAATTGCAAATAAAACACTTATAGGTATACTAAATGCTATTACTATAGTTGGTTTAATACTTTTTAAGAATACAAATAATATAACTATTGAAAGTATTCCACCTAATATAAGATTACTTAAAACCGATTGTATAACTATATCAATATAAACACCTTGATCTTGTAAAGGCGTTATATGCATATCTTTATTTTGATTAGTCAGTTCTTTTATAGTTTCATTTATTTTCTTTGAAACTTCTGATGTTGATGCTGTACTTTGTTTTTGGAAAGATAATATTATTCCATCATTTCCATTTATTTTTGCATAAATTTTATCTTTATTATTTGCAAGTTCAACATTTGCTACATCTTCAACTTTTACTTTTCCTAATCCATCAATATTAAGTAGTTCTAAGTCTTTTAAATCTTCTATACTACTTACTTTATCACCTATTTTAACTATGTATTGTTCTTCACCTTCATTTATGTAACCTGCTGGCATAGCAAAGTTTTGAGCAGATAAAATTTTACTTAAATTTTCTTTTGTTATGTTTTTACCTAAATCTGCATTTTTATAAGCTTCTTCTTTTGCTTTTTCAAGTTCTTTAGATGATTTTTCAATTTCAGCTTCACTACTTGAAAGTGATTGTGATGCTTTGTTTAGTTCTGAATTTAGTGTAGCTTTTCCAGCTTCTAATTGTTTTTCTTTATCATTTAATTCTTTTAATTGGTTATTTAAAGATGACTCCTGATTATTAATTTCACTAAGCTTTTCATCAAAAGTTTTAATACCAGATTCAAGTAAAGTTAAACCTTCTTTTTGCTCATCACTTACTGGTATATTGTTTTCCTCTTGATTTTTAATCATTTGTTCTAGTTCATCTTTTTTGTTTAATAATTCACTTTTTTGATTTTCTAATTCATTTTTTCCACTTGATAATTGACTAATTGCACTTTGAAGTTGTGATTTTCCTGTTTTTATAGCACTACTTCCTTCATTAAGTTCTTTATTTTTTTCTTCACTTTGCTTTTTAAGCTCAGCTTTTCCTTTTGCTATTTCAGCTTTTGCTTTATTTAATTCATCTTGTGAAGATTTCATTTTTGAATCAATAGAGCTTTTTAACTTATTATTAAGTTTTTCAATTTTACTATCATCTAAAGTCATTTTTATGCTTTCTTCTAATATTCCCATTGTATCGACTGAAGCTACTCCATCAATTCTTTCAAAGCTTGGAATTACTTCTTTTTTTACTATTTTAGATGCTTCTTTTATGTCTTTGTTATTAATATCGATACTAGCTACCATTATAGGCATCATATCTGGATTCATTTTCATAAGTGTTGGTGTAGATACTTCATCGGCTAATTGACCTTTTACTAAGTCTACTTTTCCACTTAAATCAATCATTGCACTGTCCATATTCATGTCTTGACTAAATTCAAGCATAATCATACTTGAGTTTTCACTTGATACACTATTAATATTTTCAATCCCATTAGATGTTGCTAAAACCTTTTCCAAAGGTTTAGTAACAGATTCTTCTACTTTTTCTGGACTTGCTCCTGGATATGTTGTCATTACTATAACATAAGGCAAGTCTATTTTTGGAAGTAAATCTGTTGTCATTTCTGTAAAGGATACTCCCCCTAAAATAATTACTAGTATTACAGATACAAAAACTGTAAATGGCCTTTTTACACTAAATTTTGAAAACATATATATTTCTCCCCATATTTATAATGACCGACCAGTCGGTCGGCAATTTAAAGTGTAGCATTTACAACTACTTTTCGCAATATTTTTAATTTTTTATTTTAAAATAAAAAAGCAAAAATTAATTAATATAATTTTATAACAAATTAAAAGTAGGTGTGAACCTAATCACACCTACTTTTGATTTATCTATTAGTATGGAATGTTCTATTTATAATGTCTAATTGTTGTTCTCTTGTAAGCTTTGTAAAATGTACTGCATAACCAGAAACTCTTATTGTTAATCGAGGATATTCTTCTGGTCTTTCCATTGCATCTTCAAGCATAGCTCTATCAAATACGTTTACATTTAAGTGATGTGCTCCTTGTCCAAAATATCCATCTAACATTGCAGTTAGGTTGAAAACTCTCTCCTCTGCATCCTTTCCTAAAGCTGCTGGAATTATAGAGAAAGTATTAGATATTCCGTCTTGAGAATACTCATACGGCAATTTAGCAACAGATGATAATGAAGCCAATGCACCACTAATATCTCTTCCATGCATAGGGTTAGCTCCTGGTGCAAATGGCTCTCCAGCTTTTCTACCATCAGGAGTATTTCCAGTTTTCTTTCCATAAACAACATTAGAAGTAATTGTTAATATTGATTGAGTAGGATATGAATTTCTATAAGTCTTATTTTGTTTTAATTTATTCATAAAGTTTTTCACTAAATCTATAGCTATATCATCTACTCTATCATCATTATTACCATACTTAGGGTAATCTCCTTCTACTTCAAAATCTACAGCAATACCTTGCTCATTTCTTATTGGCTTAACTTTTGCATATTTAATTGCTGATAGAGAGTCAACACATACAGATAACCCTGCTATTCCACAAGCCATAGTTCTAAATACATCTCTATCGTGTAATGCCATTTGTAAAGCTTCATATGAATATTTATCATGCATATAGTGAATTACATTAAGAGTGTTTATATATAAATTAGCTAACCAATCAGTAAACAAGTCAAACTTTTCAATTACTTCTTCATAATCTAGATACTCTGAAGTTATCGGTTCAAATTTAGGACCCACTTGAGTACCTAATTTTTCATCAACTCCACCATTTATTGAATAAAGAAGTGTTTTCGCTAAGTTCACTCTAGCTCCAAAGAATTGCATTTGCTTTCCTATTCTCATGGCAGAAACACAACATGCTATTCCATAATCGTCACCCCAATATGGTCTCATAAGATCGTCATTTTCATATTGTATAGAGCTTGTATCTATTGAAACTTTAGCACAGAAATCTTTAAATCCTTTTGGTAAAGAATTTGACCATAAAACAGTTAAGTTTGGCTCTGGAGATGGTCCTAGAGTATATAATGTGTGTAAAACTCTAAAAGAGTTTTTTGTAACTAATGTTCTACCATCTATTCCCATACCTCCTATTGATTCTGTTACCCATGTTGGGTCACCTGAAAATAAATCATTGTACTCTGGAGTTCTAAGAAACTTAACCATTCTTAGCTTCATTACAAAATGATCCATTAATTCTTGAACTTCTTCTTCTGTTATTTCACCATTTTTTAAATCTCTCTCAAAATATATATCTAAGAATGTACTAGTTCTACCTAAACTCATTGCCGCTCCATTTTGATCTTTTATAGCTCCTAGATAAGCAAAATATAACCACTGAACTGCTTCTCTAGAGTTCTTTGCAGGTTTAGATATATCAAATCCATAACTTTCAGCCATTGTTTTTAAAGCTTCTAATGCTTTTATTTGATCTGAAATTTCTTCTCTTAATCTTATAGTGTCCTCATCTATTACATTTACATCTAAACTATTTTTTTGACAAATTTTATCTTCAATTAATCTATCAACTCCATATAATGCAACTCTTCTATAATCTCCTATTATTCTACCTCTTCCGTATGCATCTGGTAATCCAGTTATAATACCTGATCTTCTTGCTGCTCTCATTTCATCAGTATAGGCATCAAATACACCTTGGTTATGTGTTTTTCTATATTTAGTAAAAATTTCTTTTACATCTTTATCTAACTCAAAGCCATAAGCCTTACAAGATGATTCTACCATTCTTATTCCACCATAAGGCATTATAGCTCTTTTTAAAGGTTCATCAGTTTGAAATCCTACAACAACCTCTTTTTCTTTATCCATATAGCCTGGTTTATAAGCATCTATTGCTGATACAGTTTTCGTATCTACGTCTAAAGTTCCTCCATTATCTCTCTCTTTCTTAAATAAATCCATCATCTCATCTATTAATGAGTTTGTGTTTTCTGTTGCTTTAGCTAAAAAAGAATCATCGCCTTCATATGGAGTATAGTTTAATTGTATAAAGCTTCTAACATCTATTTCCTTAATCCATTTACCTTCTTTAAAGTTTTTCCAAGCTGTATTGTTCATTTAGTTACCTCCTATATAGATTTCATATATCTTATAAACTCATTTACTTTATTACTTACCGTTATAATAGAATTTATACTGTACATATTTATTTTGGAATAATTTGATTGTTTTATCCTGTCAATTATTAATATAATTGGTCATTTTTAACCAACCTATTAGATACAAATTTTCATAATTTATTTTGTTTTTAAAAATAAATAAAGCAAGGTATTTTCCATTAATATTTGAAAAATACCTTGCTTTAATTTATATTTTAATCTAACAATACTAACTTAATTGATGACTTTCTTCTTTTAATTTTTTAACTTTCATTGTAAATAATATAGTAAATAATATTGCTACTAATACTCCTATAATATTTGATATTCCTGCATGTAATCTAAATCCTTCTGGTGCTTGCATTATATATGAAACTGTTACTGCTGTCATAAATATTGCAGGTACTGTACTTATAAAGTGATTTTTGTTTTCTTTTGCTAAATATGCTGACCCTGTCCATAACATTATCATTGCTAATGTTTGGTTAGCCCAAGAGAAGTATCTCCATATTATGTTAAAATCTATAAATGTTAATGCAACACCAACTATAAATAGTGGTATAGATATCATAAATCTATTTTTTATACTACTTTGATCTATCTTCATAGCATCTGCTATTGTAAGTCTTGCACTTCTAAATGCTGTATCTCCACTTGTTATAGGACAAACTACAACTCCAAGTACTGCAAGGAATCCACCTATTGGTCCCATTAAAGTATTAGATATTGTATTTACTACTGTTGCAGGTCCTCCTGCTGATAAAATTACATCAAGTTGTGGTACTCCACCAAAGAATGCCATAGCTGCTGCTGCCCATATTAAAGCTATTATACCTTCTGCAACCATTGAACCATAAAATACTCTTCTAGTTTCACTTTCTTTTTCAACACATCTAGCCATCATAGGTGATTGTGTAGCATGGAATCCTGATATTGCTCCACATGCTATTGTTATAAATAAAAATGGGAAAAGTGGTTGACCTTCTGGGTGTAGATTTTGAAGAGTTATATCTGGTATATGATAACCTTGGAAAATAAGTCCTCCTGCAACCCCTAATGCCATTATTAAAAGTGCTGCTCCAAATAATGGATATATTTTACCTATAACTGTATCTACTGGTAAAACTGTTGCTGCTATATAATAAATTACTATTATTGCAACCCAAACTTTTGCATCTAATGATGTTAATGTTGTAAGTAATGCTGCTGGACCTGTCATAAATACAGTACCAACTAATACTAAAAGTACAACAGTAAATACTCTCATTACTGTTTTTGTTGAATTTCCTAAATATCTACCAACTAATTCTGATGCTGAATCCCCTTTGTTTTTCATTGATAAATATCCTGATAAGAAGTCATGAACTCCTCCTGCAAAGATACATCCAAATACTATCCATAAAAATGCTGCTGGTCCAAATAGTGCTCCTTGTATAGCACCAAATATCGGTCCAAGTCCTGCTATATTTAGAAATTGTATTAGAAATATCTTTCTCCATTTCATTGGAACATAGTCTACACCATCTTCCATAGTAATAGCTGGAGTTTGTATTTCATCGTTTATTCCAAACGTTTTTTCTACAAACTTCCCATAAGTATAATACCCAATTATAAGTAATGCTATTGACCCTAAGAAACTTACCATATCAGTCTCACTCCCTTTAATTAAATATAGATGATTACTTTTTATATTATTCTTTCTACTTTAATAATAGACCTTATCGACATTTTTTTGTTTCTTATTGAACTAAATGTATATATTTATGAATAAAATGCATAAATTCATACATCAAATGCATTTTTATTAATTTAATAAAAAAAGGAACTATCATTTTCTAGATAGTTCCTTTTTAATATTACTATACTTCTTTTGCTATGGATTTTGATATAAACTTAGAATTAATTATATTTTCTTTTAGTTCAATAACATCTACTAATATCAACTTACTAAGTTTATCTTCTAATTTATCAAAATAATTTTTAATATCTTCCTTAGAATTTTCTTTATTCATTAGTAAATCAATATCATAAAATAGTTTTAGTTTATCTTTAGCTGTTTTATTATATTCTCTAAAATTATTTGTTAAAAATCTTATCTCATTCATAAATATACGTTGATTGTATAAAAAGTCATTTATATCACTAGATAATAAAGTAGAATTATTTACATTTATTTTTTTGTTAATAAACTCATTTACAACCAACAGCTCTTTTAATTCATCATCTGATTTTATATTTCTTACTCCTAAATCATATAACTTATTAACTATTTTTTCATTAAATTTAATTGATTTTTCAATATCACATTTTGTAACACTACTCATTTTATATGGTAATATAACTTTGTTTGCATATAAAGCTATTACTGTACCTAATACCACAAAAGTTATTCTTTGAATAGATAAATCAGTTATATCAGTTCCTATTGATGCTGCTCCTAGTGCAGATATAGTTGTACATATCATTTGATATTTATATTTACTTTGGTAATTACTAATATATCCAACTAAAAGAATAATAATAGCTCTCCCTGAAGTATTAGTTATTATAGAAAATACAATTTCAAATATAATAAGACCTACTATAGTTCCTAAAATTCTTTCTTTTCCTTTAGTTTTGCTAGATTCAAGATATGGTTGAACAATAGAAGATAAACTAAAAACTAGCCATTTACCATGTTCTATATTAAATGCACTAACTATAAATACACCTATACTTGTAACTATTGCTCCTCTAAGTGCAAATGTAAACTTAAGAGATTCTTTGTTCATATTTAATTTTAAATCATTTAATCTATCCATTATATTTGCAACAAAATAATTATTATATATTTGTTTAACACTATTTTCTTTTGTATCTTTTAAATCTTTTGCTAATAAACTTACTGCATCTTGTAGTTCAAGTATTAAATAATAATTCGAATCAATATGTTTATCTTTATATGAAAAGTTTTCTAGATTTTTTAATATTTCATCAGTGGTTATTTTTTCATCTACAAAGTCATTTATACTTTTTAATTTATCTAAAATTTCATTTAAAACTTTGTTGTATCCACTATTTGAGCTTTTATCATCATTTATTTTTCTAAGAGTTAAATTTATACTTTCTAAAAATTCACTTATAAATAAAGCTTGTATAATTTTTATAGGAAGCTCTATATTTTTATCTATTCTTTTATAAATATCAGTTGATAAGTTTTTAACGTTATTATATATTTTTGTGTTTAAATTAATTATTTCATCTGATTTTTTATTATTTATTACTAATGATATTTCTTCATTTATAGATTCTATAGAACTTTTTATAATACTTTTAGATTGCTTTTGTAGCTTATTTTTATTTACTAACATTTGTAATGCCATTATTGATAATCCACAAACTGCAAATGCTAGTAATCTAGTTGGTAATTCGTTTATACTTATAGGTGTATATAACATAAATAAATACGCTAGTGTAAAAGCTATATATGTAGGTTTTTTAGTATTGTATGTAAATTCATATAGTACAAAGAATATAACAATAAAAGTTATTATAAGCCCTAGTAATGAATTTGTTGATGCTATATATGAAAAAGTTCCTATTCCTACTTCAATTCCTACAAAATATATTGTGTTTTTTATTGGATTTATTGTGTAATCTGTTCCTAGTAAAGATAATGCTGCTGTAACTCCTACTACTCCAACTAATGTGTTTTCATCTCCAAATATAGATTTAAATGCTATTATTATAGAAACTATAGCTAAAAACATTATGGTTGTAGGTATTATTTTTTTCTTGTCCATAATAAAATCTCCTTTAATATTTTGTTAAATTCCAATATTAAATTTCATACCACTTTCATAGCTTTTTAAACTTAAGTAAAGTAATACCTTAAATTTTGTATATAATAATAAAAAAAGGAGTAACTTTTCGTTACTCCTTTTTATCATAAGTTATTATTTTTTCTTTTTAGATTTTATTTTCTTAAAAACTCCTACACCAGCTACACATCCAGCTCCTAAAACTCCAAAACCTATTACTGAATCTTTTTTGCTTTGTTTTTTACCTTCATCGTATTTTGCTTGTATTTCAGATTTTATTAGTTCAAACTTTTTATCAATACTTAACTCTTTATTTTCATGACCCTGGTCAAAACTTGCTTGTAAGATGTCATTTCTATCTTCATTACCCTTTTTGTAACCTTCTTCATAACTAGATTTATATGATGATTCTATATTATTATTAGGTTTATTTAATAAACCATCATTATATCCTTTAGTTTTATATTCTTCGTTTTTAAGTTGTGTATATTTTTCTTCATAAGCTTTTTTATAAGCATCTATGTAAATAGAATCTGTGTTTTCTTCGAATTTTCTGTCTTTTTTATTTTCTTCACAATCTTTTATTGCAAGATTAGTATATTGTTTTATTTTGTTTTCTTTGTATTCTTCATTTCCTTTTTCAAAGTTTTCTTCATATGATTTTACTACTGTTTCTTGTTTGTATATATTATCATGCTTGTTTTCTTTTCCGTCTTTGTATCCTTTTTCTTGTGCTTGTTGTATTTCTTGTTCTATTTTAAGTTTCCCTTTTTCAAAGGCGTAATTATAAGCTTGTCTATATTCTGATTCATAGCTACCAGAGTAGTTATATTCATTGTTGTTTTTCATATTGTAACCGTCACTATAACCTGCATTTGAGCCTTTTTCTATTATACTTTGTTTTGATGGTCCACTAGGTACTGACTTTTTTTGTGAAGCGCTTGAACTTTGAGAAGTACTTGAGCTTTGAGTTGATGAAGATGAAGTTGAACTTCCTCCTTGATATGGACAACCGTTAGTGTGTAGATGTGCTGGGTGTCCTCCACAATGATAGTGATATGGTCCTAATCCTGACTTATTTTTATTGTCTCTATGACCTCCAGATGCGTCCGTTCTTCCTGGATGTGCATCTACTATTAGTGCTTGAGAACATATCATAAGTGCTGATGCAAATATTATAAATCTTTTTTTCATGTGTTGCTAAATCCTTTCTTGTTTTTTGCCTCAATCATTTTACCATTTTTTGGTTATAAATTTAAGTATTTTTATTCTGCATTTTTCGACATAAAAAAGAGCAGCTTTATATCTGCTCTTTTTTATCTAAAGTTTTCTTGTGTATTTATATTTTGGGTAATTGCTACATCCAAGAAAATCTCCATATTGTCCTTTTCTTTCAATTTTTTTCTAAGTTTCCCTAAAAAATTAGCATTCCAAACAAGGTCGCTAGTACAAGGGCTATAACTACTCTTTCGAACCATATTATGACCATATCTTTTATCTTAAAAGGTATATCAGTAGATAGCATACAAGGAATAGATGCTGAGAAAAATAATATAGATGATATAGAAATAACACCCACTACATATCTAGTTAATAAATTTAAACTTTCACCTATTAAAGTAGCTGGTAAAAACATTTCTACTAAACTAAGTGTACATGCTTTAGCTACTAATACTGGACTTTCAATACCTAATAAGCTAAGTAAATAAGTTACAGGATATAATACATATCCAAGTACATCAAATATAGGTGTGTACTCTGCAAGAACTAAACCTATAAGACCTACACTTAATATAGTAGGTAGTATACCCGTAGTCATCATAACTCCGTCTATTAGATTAGACTTTATACAACTTAATAATCTAGGTGCATTTTCTGCTACCTCCATACCTTCTTGTATAGCATGCTTAAGTCTATCAGATTTTATTTCTTCTTCTTTTTTACATATTCCATTATAATACTCATCTTTTATTTTTGAAGTAGGACCAATACGTATAATTATTGCAGTAGTTATAAAGGTTATTACTAGCGTAGACCAAAAATACATATTCCACATATCCATAAGTCCTAAAGTTTTTGCTACTATAATCATAAAACTAGCCGATACAGTAGAGAATCCTGTAGCTATTATGAATGCTTCTTTTGCACTATACTTACCTTCTTTATATACCCTATTAGTTATTAAAAGTGCTAATGAATAACTTCCTACAAAAGATGCAACAGCATCAATTGCTGATTTACCAGGTGTTTTAAATATTGGTCTCATAACAGGTTGCATTAATACTCCAATAAACTCTAATAGCCCATAGCCTATTAAGAAAGATAAAAACATAGCCCCTATTGGTACAACCAAGCCTACAGGTACAGTTAGCTTATGATATAAAAATGGAATAATACTAGGCTTCATAATAGATTGTGGACCTATGTTAAATACTGCCATTATAGCTACAAATATACCAAGAAACTTTAATATTGAAAATGTAAAAGTTATCTTATCTTTATTATATGTCTTTTTTATAAATGGTAAAAGTCCTCCAGCAATTACTATTGCAAATATATAGAATGTAGTAAACGTTGGAAAATAATCCTTTATTATATTTACCATATGATCTAATGGTATAGTTTTCTTTCCCATTAGCTCTACTGGTATGAAAAACATAGAAATACCGATTAGACTAAATACTATCAATTTAAGTATATTTACAGGTTTATATGATTTTATTTCCTGCATTTTTAATCTTATCTCCTTCACTTTATATTTCTACATTATATTAGTGATAAATAAAAAATAGACTGTCTAAATAAATACATACTATTTTTTATATGTATTTATTTATGGTTTATATCCAAACTGACCTAAAAAAAGAGTAGCTTATGCTACTCTTTATCTGTGTTTTAGGTAAACTAGATGTTTTTCTATTTTTTCATTGTTTTTTATTGTTACTTCGTATTCGTTGTAGTGTGCGTTGTGTGGTTTTGTGTATTTACATTCTAGTACGTTTTCATTGTCTTCTAGTTGTAGTAGTTCTGTGTCTTTTAGAAATTTTCTATTTATTAATCTCATTAATTCTTCCAATGTAATCCCCCTTTTCTAATTAATAAGCACTCTGTTTCTTCATATTCAGTTCCATCTGAAATAACAGATAATAACTCTAAGATAGATTATCTAAAAAATATTTATAACGAATAGTCAAATAAAATGATTAAATTTTTATAAATCAGTTGATTTAGATGGTATACTATCTATAGCTCAACTTGTATATAAAAAGCTCATAATATACTTATTTGCACATGATGCTTCTAATACACTTAATTCTTTTCTTAAGTGTATTACTAGAACAAAGATATTTTATAATTCATGGCTATTACCTATTGCTTTGATAAATATTCTTACATCAATTTTGGCTATGTTAATTGAAGATAATAGTGATTTTTAATAAAATATGAACAGGAGATGAGGATAAATATATGGAACCTACAAACATACTAGATAAAATTTCTGATGGGAAATTATATGATATTGAAGATATAGTAAAAGCAGACACATGTGGTTGTGATGGATGTAATGACTGTTGCTTAGATGTTGGAGATCTAGTGGTTCTTACACCTTTTGATGTATATGAAATAGTAAATTATTTAGGTGTTAAATTTGATGATTTATTAGGAGATAAGATTGAACTTATCCAAAATAATAAAATTTCACTACCATATTTAAAGATGCAAGATAATAATAAATGTAGTTTTTTAAATGAAAATGGCAGATGCATAATCCATTCTAAACGACCAAATATTTGTCGTATGTTTCCTCTTGGAAGAGTGTACCAAGATAATGATTTTAAATACTTTTTACAAATAGGCAATTGTCCTAAAGAGGATTTAAAAGATGTTAAGGTCAGCGATTGGATCGGAATTGAAAACTATCATGAAAATAAAAGATTTATTTTAGAGTGGTATAAACTTACTAAGGCATTAGCTTTTCGTTTAAAGTTTGTGAGAGATGAAAAAGAAATTGAGGAAATTAATCAAATTCTATTAGATAGCTGTTATCGTATTAATATAGAAGAAGAAGAGAATTTTTATTCTGTATTTCTACAGTGTTTACCTGATATAAAAAAGAGATTAGGAATTATTTAAATTTTTAATACCCCCTACCTCGTAAAACACGAGAGGGTTATATAGGGTATAGTGTTTCACTATACCCTCTTATTAATAAATTATCCTTCATTAAAATATAATACGATTTAATTATAAATCTTAAAGCTTATCATGTCCATTTAACTATATATCTCTAAAATGACTATTTTTTCAATAACATGGTAGTTATTTATAAATATTTTAGAATACAGTGAGAACAATACTTTAGATAAAGGAAATGAAAGAAAGTTATATAATGATAGATTTGATGATAATTTAATTTTGAAAAAAAACTTAGTAATAAAAAATGAGTTTATATAACATATAAACTCATTTTTTATTTAACTAATTCATTTCATATGATTTTAATATATATTTTTGGACTTCATCTAATTGCTTCATATCTGTAAATCTTATTTCTAAATTTCCAGTTCCATAGTGTCCTATATTTGTTACATCTCTTGTAAATCCATTTACTAATTTTATATCATTTAAATTTGCTTTAGTATATATAAGTACTAAATCAGATTTAGGGTGTATTTCTACACATGCAAAGTTTTTAATTCTTTTAAATCCAAAATAGTTTTTAAGCTTCTTTTCTTGAACATCATCACCAAGGCTCATTATAAAGTCTTTTAATATATAGTATCTATTTTTCAACTCACTATTGGCATCTTCTAAATAGTCTTCCACTGTTTTATATTTATATTTAGTTGAATTATCTGTATTTACTATAGGTTTATAATCATCACTTACAGTGTTTGTATGTACCATCTCTAGTAAAAGTAATTCTTCTTTGTAGTTTTTATATTTTATAAGATCTATATTTCTATTTATTTGTTTTACTGCATGAATATCATACTTAGTAAAATCATTTGCTATACATATAAGTCTTGGGCTTGACCATTCAATATTTTCACGATATTTTGATCCTAGTTTTTCCATAACTAACAGCTTGAACTCTGCTTTATGATCTAGTAACCAATCTAGGTAGTATAGACCTTGATTTATTACATTTTCATTTATAGATCTTTTGTATTCTATAATGACAGGACAGTTATTTTCATCTATTCCTAATGAATCGATTCTTCCGTTATGTACTTTTCCTGTTGAGTATTCTGTTGCTAAGAATTTTACTCCTAAAAATACTTCCATGTTTTCTTCTATAATATTTTGTAGATGTTTTTCAAGTTGCATAGAAGTTCCTTCTATTTCTTCTACTTCATCTTTTATTTTAAATAATTTTATATCACCCATACTTGCTCCTTTAGTAACTAGCTAAAAATATTCATAAAGCTTTTATCCTAGCTGTTCTATCCATTTTTCTATACTATTATCTATTTCTTCTATTGATCTATCTATTCTAATAAATAATCTATCCAATGCAAATTTTGCTCTTTTTTCTTCATACTTATACAAATATATAATATTATGAAATTCGCAAGCTAAGCTTTGAAACATACTTAAAAATTTATCAAAATCTTTTGTTCTAGATTTGCCGAAGTTTGTGAAATTATTATATATTTGATTAATATCATTATTATGATTATCTACAATATTTTTAAATTTTTTAAAGTCCATACATATAAAACTATCCTTTATTTCTCTATATATGGATTTTAAATTTTTAAATTCTATATTATTATCATTTAAAAGCTTACTATCTTCTTCAAACACATTTTTATCATACCACTCTCTATTGAAGTTCACTCCTTTAGTATAATGCCAGTAAATATTATCTTTTTCTAAAGTTCCGATAGGCATTGGTCTATTTTTTTCATCAAGATTTGCATTGATCCATTGTGCTCTAACTGTCCAATTGCTCATAATAGTATCTTCTTCACTTGAAGAAACAAATACCCAGATAACATCATATTCATCCTGTTGATCATATATAACATCATAGACAATTTCTTTTATTTTCTGTATAGCAATCCTATCTTTTAATTCAATCTTAATACTAATTCTCTTAGCTAGTGCGTGTGAAACATCATCTTTTTCAATTACTGAATAAAGTTCTTTCTTATTGTAATTTTTTTCTTTATATGTTTCTCTTATATAACTTGCAAAGCTTGGAAGTTCAGGATATATAGTAGATTTATTTATATTATAAGCAATATCTAATTCTTCTTTAATCTTTTCTTTATATTCAAATGGAATTCTTATTATACAACTCGCTTCATCTTTATCAATATTTTGTATACTTTTTTCTATCTTTCCATCATGTATATTGTTACTACATATTATAAAAGTTCCTTTTTGTTCGTATAGCCTTTCATTTGTATTACTTAATTCTTGATTAAATTTTATAAATCTATTTTCTTTTATTATTTTGTTTATTTCAGTATCCGTAATTTGATTTTTATAAATTTCTTCATATTTTTTAGATATATTTTTGATATCATAATTATCTATAATAGATAATAGCGATAAAACATTAGCCTCTTTACTATATAAATCATATGATTCTTTTTCAAATACAAAAACCTCTGCATCTTGCTTGTTGTTTGTATCTTCAATAGCAAAATATAAAGCTATAAATGGATCTATTGTAATATCTATTAACCTAGTTGGTATTCCGTAATGTTGCATTTTAGATAACTGTTCTACTGGATATTTATACCCTTCAAATTCTTTTTGCTTGATTTTCAAAGTTTTTTTTATTATTAGATTTTCATTATTAACATATCCATGATCTCTTGAAAGACTACAACTTATATTATATGTTTTATCTGCTTGCCCTCTATAAAAAACCCTCTCTTTATTTTTAAAATTTTCTATCATCGTTTTATATTCATCAAAACTAACTATTTCATGCTCTCTCTTAACCATAACATATCACCCCTATATAACAAACCAGTTCCTAATTTTTCCAATTATTCTATTTAATTTTATCATTTATTGTAGTTTATTTAAATATGTAGTTATATTATAGACATCATCAAAGTCAAAATAAAAATTCTTATGTTTATAGAAATAGACTTTATATCAAATGCAATTTCTTTATCAATACTAAAATCTAAAATAAAAAAGAGTAAGAATTCATTCTTACTCTTTCAATAAATAAAGTATCTTTTAATTAACTTCTTCTATTATTAAATTACTATCCCATTTTTCTTCATAACTACATTTAAATTTAGGCGTTATTTTTCTACATACAAAGTCAAACTTATTATTATTTTCATTATACTCATAAGTTATTAATATATATTCTTTAGCTTTAGATATATACTCTGGTAACTTCTGTTTAAGAATAACTTTAGCTTCACTTTTATCTTTTTCATTAACTGATCCTAGCATTTGTATTAAATGTAAATTTTTTCTCTTTTTATCTTTTTTAACTTCTTGGTATCTACTTTCTCTCATAACAAAATATAATCTTTGATCATATGTATTATATACCACTATTTGATTCCAATATCCTCTCTTTACCAATAGTGTTTTATATATATCTTCTTTAAAATTATCATCTATATTTGTATTTATAAAATCCCACCTTATACCTGGATCTCCATTTCTAGTTGTTAATCTATAATGATTATGAAAATCTATCATATCTTTATGATATGCTTTTTTTACACTTTTTGTTATAAGACTTATATCAACTTTTCTTCTATCCATAAACTTCCCCCTATTTATATTAATATATTTATTATATTTTTATATAAATAGATAGGTTACTTGTACTTTTAAGTTTTTATATAAAAAGGAGAGTGATATTTCACTCTCCTTTTACAAGTTTTATAATTCTCCATTAAATGCTTTTTGCATAAGTGAATTAAAGTTATTTTCTAATTCTTTTAAACTACTTTCCATTTTAAATTTCAATTTGTCCACTTGGTGAATAAATGCTGTAAACTCCTTTTGAATTTCAATTGGTGGAATTATTAATTCTAATTTTTCTATTTGTTGTTTCGTGATAGCTTCTCTCGTTGCCCCTCCACTTGTTGCAATATCCCACAATAATCTTTGATAACTTATATTTGTAAGTTGATATGATAAAAAATTTGGAAGTATTTTTTCATTTTTGCAACGTATTATAGCAACATGTTGATTCACTCTTGCGGGTATATATTCATTAGGTACAATACAGCATCTTGCTACAGATGCCCCAGTAATATTTAAAAGCACATCATTTTCTTCTATAGTTACATTTTTTAGTTTTTCTGCCTGTTCATCATCTATAAATGCTAAATCCTTATCTATAAATTTATTATTATGAACATTCATACTTCTAATTAAAGAAATACCTTCTTCTTTATAGCTAGAATTACCACCTTTTGGTGTTGCTCCTGAACCTATCTTTAAAGTAATATCTCTGCAAAGTAATTTTTGCCATCCTTTAGAGTTTAAAACTGGATCACCAAATATCTCGATAAATCTTGATTTAACTAATTCATCTAATGATTCTACTTGATATTTTCTTTTATCTATTAACTCCTGTGCTTTATCTAAAATATTAGCTATTTCTTCTTGTTTTTCTAAACTAGGTACTGGTACTTTTAGCTCCCTTAAGTTTTTTAATGAAACAAAAGACTGTGTCCCTCCTCTTTTATATCGTTCTAATTGTCTTATTACATAACTAGATTTTAATAAATAATAAAAATACTTGCCATCTACTAAATCATTATTTGACAACTTAAATAAAGCTACATTTTTTATAGCAAATTTAATATTAGTATCTACTAATACTGGGTTTCCTACTGTTCCTATCATAGGCATAAGTATATCTCCATTATCAACAGATGACCTTTTATTTATATTTTCAAAATCTTCTTTTGATATATAGCTTATATTTTCAAAATCTATTTTATTATTCTTTATATTTTTAGATGTAATTAATGGATAGCCTCTATCTATGTACTTTGGGGAATCATGAGTTCCATCTCTTACATCTATAATTTCCGAACACTTTATATTATTAAATATCATTGTATTTCTCCTTATAAATTGTTATTTAAAATTCCCATATCAAGTAATATCAACTTAGCGAAGTGATATAATAGTTGACTGACGAAACACTTAAGATATGCAATATTTCGTGTGAAGGAAACAACTATTATATCGCGAGCGACCATCGTCTAACGAAGTATCCCCCTAAGCTCAGAAAGACCTCTGCTAATCTCTTCCTCAAGCTTTTCAAGCTTCTCCATTATTACCTCTGGATCTTCATAAACAACTTCTTCATACTCTATCTCTTTATACTTATTAATACTTAAATCATATCCATTATCAACTATCTCTTTCTTATCAACAAAGAACCACTTATCTTCCTTACTTGGCTCTAAGTTTTTATCATCCATACACTTTTTAAAGCTCTCTATAATATCAGGTATATCATTAGCTTCTATCTCATTTCTCTTATCATCTAAGCTATACCCATCAGCTTGCATATCATATAACCATACCTTATCAGTTTCTCCACCTTTAGTAAATATAAGTATTCCCGTAGAAACCCCAGCATAAGGTTTAAACACACCACTCGGCATAGATATAACAGCTTTTAATTCACATTCTTCTATAATCTTTTTTCTAACATCCTTATGAGCTTTAGAAGAACCAAATAACACTCCATCAGGAACTATTACAGCACCTCTACCACCCATATCAAGGATTCTATCTATAAGTGCTAAGAATAATAATTCTGTCTTTTTAGTTTTTACAACACTTCTTAAACTTTTGTTTATATCTTGCTCATCTATACTTCCTTTAAAAGGAGGGTTAGCAAGCACTAAAGAATATTTATCTTCTTCATCATATTGACTAGATAAAGCATCAACTTGAGTTATTTGAGGATTTTCTATACCATGAAGCATTAAGTTCATAGCCGCTATTCTAAACATAGATGGGTCAAATTCTGTTGCATTAAACATTTTATTTCTATAATGATCCCATCCTCTTTCATCTATTAAATCACCTATTTTATCGTGTAAAATTCCTTCTTCATCAGTAAATACACTTTCTTTATCTGTATATTTTCTAAGTATGTACTCACTAGAACTAACTAAAAATCCTGCTGTACCACAAGATGGGTCTGTTATAACATCTTCTATAGTAGGATCCATTAGTTCAACCATCATATTTATTATGTGTCTTGGAGTTCTAAACTGACCATTAACTCCTGCTGTTGCTAGTTTTGATAATAGATATTCGTATAGATCTCCGTTTGTATCATTATCATCTAAGTTTATACTATTTATTAACTGAACTGCTTCGTATAATAAAGTTGGTTTTTGAATTAAAAACACAGCATCTTTCATTTGATTTGCAAATATACTATCTTCATCTGAATATGTTTTTAAAAATGTAAATACTTTATCTTGCATATTTTTAAACATTTCTTCTGAATTGTAGTTTGCAAATTCTGACCATCTTAAATTATCTGGTTTTACATCTAATCTATTTCTATCATTTTCATCCATATTTTCTACATATCTTTCAAATACTGTTTTATATGGTCTTCTTATTCTTGCTGCTTTCTTTTCTTTTGCAATTTCCGCATCATCTAGTTTTTTTATAAATAATAGATATGATATTTGCTCTACGACAGTTAGGGGGTTAGATATCCCCCCTGACCAAAAGCTATCCCATAATCTGTCTATTTTACTTCTTATTTCTGAATTAAGCATGTACTTCCTCTCTTTCTAATTATGCATATATATTGTCTTCTGCTTCTGTTTTATATGGCTCTATCAGGTCAAATACTTCATCTTCAAGCTTTCCTGTAAATATACCACTTATGCCATCTTTACTTAAAGTAGTATACTTGCCTTCAAATAAAGATGCAAATGAAATTCCTTTATTTTTAAGTATATCATCTTTTATCATTTTAATCATATTCATTTGTTTAACACTAATTTTTGAGTGATGTTCATTTATAAACTCGTCAAATTTAGCTGTTAATTCTTCTTCATCAACACCTACAAACTTTCTAATTATACCTACTAAATCTTCTTTACTTACCTTAGATTTTTCGGCTAATTCATCTATACTAAATTCTAACTTTCCAGAGTTAAATATATCATAAATCATATCTAATTCCTTACTTGTTATACTTTTTCCTTTTCTTATTTTTTGAATAACAAGGTTCATATTCATTTCTTTTTCTAAGGCAGCTTTTACTCTTTCTACATATGCATCAACATTTACCTTAGCATAATCATCACTTGTATCAATATCTTTTATAATTAATTCACTATCTTTTATATCTAGCTCTACAAATGTTTTTTGATTTTTAGATTTATATTTCATTAAATCTCTTAAAAGAACTCTTATTTCTTCTATCTCTTTATAATTTAAATCATTCCATTTTTCAATTTTTAACAACTGTTTTATATAATCTCTAGTTGAATTAAATTGATTCATATTTGTATTAAGTCTAGATAAATTGTCAATTACCTTAGCTACATGAGAAATTATATTTACATCATCATTAAGTTTTAATATTTGCATTTTATACATAGCATTATCAAATAGTATAGCTTCTCTTTGACCATCTGTATCTATCCATCCCATAAGAGGAGCTATGTTTTTCATTAACTTATCAATTAAGTTTTTATTTATATTTTCCCATACATTATAAGGTTTTAATGAATCTATAAGTTTTTTATTTTTTCTTATTTCTACTGATCTTTCTGGTAATGCATTTATATCATCTCTTATTAATTTTACTAGATCTTTAACCTCTTCTTCTAGACTTTTATTTTTTAATATTTCAAGAAGTTTTACTCTATACTCAAATCTAATTTGCTGTGATGATTTACTTTCAACAGGAATTATACCATCTGGTTTCTCATCAAAGAATTCAAAGTTTTGCCAATGGTCAAATATGTAAAACTCTTTTTTGTCCATTCCTTCTCCGAATAAGTTAGGACATAATCTTGTTCCTCTTCCTATCATCTGTAAGAACTTAACTTTTGAGTATATTGGTTTTGCAAATACTAAGTTCACTACTTCTGGAACATCTATTCCTGTATCTAGCATATCTACTGATATAGCAATTCTTGGTCTATCTTCTTCTTTAAATCTTTTAAGTACTTCATCTTTATTTGTTACAGCAGAATGTATTATACAAGCTAAATTTCCGTTATATTGAGGATACATTTCATCAAATAGTTTTTGAAGTAATGTTGCATGATTTTTATTTTTTGCAAATATTATACTCTTTCCTATATCATCTTTTACTTTAATACCATTATCCATTAAGTTTTTTAGTATTTTTCTATTTGTATCCTTATTAGTAACAAACTCTTCTAGTGCATTTTTATCAAAGTCTACTTTTTCCTCATCTAATCCATCTTCTTCTAATTCTCTTTTTTGCTTTTCACTTAAATTATTCCACTTTATACCTTTTCTTAAAAATTCTGTAGTAGCATCTTTAGCTTTGTATTTTAAAAGATATGGTGGTTTATGAGTTACAGCTTCCTCATATCCATAAGAGAATGTAGGATCTGTATCATCACAATCAAATAGTTTAAATGTATTTCTATTTATAAATCCTACTGGTGTTGCAGTAAGTCCAACTAAATAAGCATCAAAGTAGTTTAAGATATCTCTATATACCTTATATATACTTCTATGAGATTCGTCACATATTATAAGGTCAAAAAATCCTACGCTAAAAGCATGATAATAATTTATCATGGTTTGATAAGTTGAAAAATATAAAACTGATTCTCTATCTTCACTTGTTTTTGCAGTTAGCCTTATCTGTGGAGTATTTGGCATAAATGTTTTAAAACTACTTTTATCTTTCATAGCTTGATTTACAAGTTCATCTCTATCTGCTAAGAATAATACTCTTTTTGCATAGTTTGCTTCTATCATCCCTTTTGTAAGTCCTATTACAGTCCTTGTTTTTCCGCATCCTGTAGCCATTACAATTAGTGCTTTTCTATGACCATTTTCAAATTTTTCAAATACACTTTTTATACCTTCTATTTGATAGCTTCTTCCACTTATATTTGTATCAATCTCTACGCTACTAAGTGATTTTCTATTTTTATGCTTAAACATTTCATATTCTAAATCTTCTAATGTATAAAATCCCCAAACCTGTCTTGGAGCACTGTATTTATCATCCCACATATATGTTTCATATCCATTTGTATAATATATTATAGGTCTTATGCCTTTCATTTTCTCTATTCCATCAGCATAAGCTTTAGCCTGTTCTTTTCCTACATGTGGATCTACTATAGTCTTTTTAGCTTCTATTACTGCTATAGGATTATCTTTTTTATCAAGTAGTACATAATCAGCAAATCCTACTTTGCCATCTATCCCTTTATAATTTTCTATTTTATACTCTTTTACTACACTGCTTCCATTTACTTTCCATCCAGCTTGTTCTAATAGTACATCTATTAATTTCTTTCTAGTTTCAGCTTCATCTAAGTCTAACATATCTTCTACTTGTTTAAGCTCTGTATAATTACTTATAATAGAAGTTTGTTTTGTCTCTTCTTTTACTTTTATTACTTCTTCTTCATTTACTAGTTGTACTTTTTCTATTTCTTGTTGATAATCTTCTAGTTTATATACCTTTTTAGCTTTAGTTGTTGGCATTTTAAATTTTAAAGGTAATATAGACTTATCTTTAGTAACATTTATATAAAACCAAGCACTCACTTTGTGCATTGCTATTAAAGCTTCTTTAGCTTTTTGTTTATCATCCATAGCCTCATGCATTGCTTTATTACCATGAAGTCTTACTATATTAAACCAATCTGGTATAGATGTGTTTATATTTAAAGTTCTAAGTTTTTTTATTTTATCATCTTGATTTGCAAATCTATCCATTTCTACTTTTAAAACAACTAACAATAAATCCATTAGTTGTTCCCCTAACATTCTAGTTTTTAACATTGTAGCGTTAGGATCAGTAAGTATGTATCTTTCCGCTTGCTCACCTAACTTTTTTAAATTAGGCCATTTTTCTAAAAAATTAAAGTTTGACACTCGTAACCCCTCCATAATTAAAATTATTAAATAATAAATATAATATACGTCCTTTTATTATTTTATTTTACATTATTTTCCACAAAATTATAATATTTACTATGTAAAATATGTATCTAATAGAGTTGATTATATATTTTTAAAATATGAACATCGAGTCATAATACTTCAAATAAATTTTTCAAATACTAAAGCCCCTAAAAAATCCTGCAATTACTTTATAAGTACTCATATGTACTGATCAGAACAATAAACTGCAAAAAGGGTAATTTAAAAATAAATTAAATGCCGTAAAAGTAAAAAATGAAGCCTATCAAAAGGCTTCAAAGATACATTTATAATATAAACCTATACATCGTATTTTACAAGGTATTGGGTTTCAATTTTTTAATATATATTATTCTAGATATCAACATAAATAGGCATATGTAAATATATAATCCACACTGATATATTTTATTTTGTTTCAAACCAATCCGTAGTCACAACTACACTATTAGCGCCATCCTTATAAGGCATCATCTCTAATTTTTGCTTAGCACCAGGACTAAAGTTGTCTAGTATTACATAATCGTCGCCTATAACAATTCCATCATCATCTTTATACTGTACTTTATATGACACTGATTTATAATCTATTTTAGAAGTATTTTCTACTATTCCTGAAAATACAGTTTCTCCAAATCCATCAGTAGATTTTTCAAAAACTGTCTCTCTAGCTAATTTATCTGCAAATACTTGTGCCTCATTCTCCTTATTTATAACTGTAGCTTGTTCTTTAAAATCTTTATACGTTTGTTGATGTGCATCTTTCACTTTTATTTTATAATCATCAACCATAGATATTAATGCTGGCTTTCTTAATTTATCAGATTCTTTCAAGTACTTATCCATTAACTCTATATCGTTTGTTTTGTTTGCTTCTATTTGTTTTTTAACTCCATTTATATAATCATTGCCTAATTTCTTTAAATCTTTATCTTCAACATTTTCAAGATTAGTTTTCATAATATTTATCTCTTCTTCCAAGATTTTTGTAGTCTCTTTAACATACTGTTCTTCTGTATAGTTCATACTATTTGTAGCTTTCTTTTCTAGTTTATCTTGTTCATCCCATCTTTTATTTATAGCTTTTTCAAAATCTGCTATAAAAGAATCATCTGTTTTTACAACAGTATTTTGTTTACCACTAGTTTCTTGGTTATTGCATCCCACAATTCCTAATGTTATTGTACTTATTAATATTAGACCTAAAACCTTATTTTTTAACCCCATTGAACTTCCCCCCATAAATTTCACTATATATTTAATTTTAATAACTATTACTGATTTTATCCACTATAATTTATATACTTATTGGTAATTTTTTATAACCTCCATATTAGTGTATAAATTTTTTAAAAATATTAGAATTAAAGATCTTGGTAAATGTTTCAACTGTAAAAAAGAAACACATTACTAAGATATTTTAAATAATCGATGTGTATGTAGTGAAGAATGCTATAACCTGTTAAGTAATGCCTATGCTAACAAAGTAAACAAAATTATGAATAATGTTTCAGATACAATAGATAAAAGAATTGAACTTAGACAAACTTTTACTAAAGAATTTAGATTTACTATAAAAGAAAAACTAAAATTTGGGATAGAATATATGTTACTTATTCCACAATAAGTTCTAGATTGTATTAAAAAGAAAAGCAAAAAATGATTTATACATAATAAATAACTCCTTATATATATCCTTCCTACTTTTATTATTTATTATTTATAAATTTTTAAATTTATAATGAGCCCTTATATTTATATTAAGAGCTCATATATTAGTGTATTAATAATTTTAATTTTTATGTATTTTATATTTGTGAGTATATAATTATATATTTTACTTAATTCGTACTCTTATATTAGAGAATATTATAATTAATTTATTGGATATTTTCTCTAATATAATTAGTATCAAAGTATCTTCCATTGTCAGTTAGCATATTGTTCATATCTAATACAGCATGAACACTTGAACTTGGTCTTTCTACTGTTATATCAATTGTAGATATATCTGATTTAATATTATCTAAACACCAATCTGTATATGCGCCTATTGCATTTTCTTCTGCATCCACATATGGATGATCTTTGTCCTCTTTTATATTTATAACTAATGTAGATCCATTTTTACTTACATTAACAATAGAGCTGTCCTCAACCTTTGATACATCATTTTTAACAGTCTCTACATCTGTAGCTCCTTTAGTTTCTTCTAACGATTCTCCCTTAGGTAAATCTATTGGCTCTTCTAAGTTGTTAACAAACTTAAAGCTACTATAATCTCCTGGATTAATATTTATTGCATCTGCTAATTCTCCATTAGGAGCATATAAAACAGATCCCATATCGTATCCTTTGCCTATATGCTCTTTATCTGTATAAAAACCAATAGTTAATGCATTAACTTTATGGTCTTTTGTATATTTTAAAGCTTCTTTTTGAGCTATTTTGTATAATTTGTCTAGTGAACAATTTTCATCAACGACAATGTGCATAGTTTCTCTTACTGTGTTGCCTATATTCGTATCATCTATAAGCTCTATGCTATAATTCCCTAAATCTTCATCGCTTGTTTTTTGTTTTTCTTCAACACTAGATACATTTGTTTCTTCTACTTTCGTAATATCTGTTTTTTGTGCTTCTTTTTTAGAACATCCTATCATTCCTATGCTAAGTGATGCTATTAATAATGTTAATATTTTTTTGTTTAACTTCATACATTTACCTTTCTTACTATAATTTAATTCTATTTTTCTTGTTTTCAGTATATACAGCAAAATATATTATACATCTTTACTTTGTCGAATTTTGTAATTTATTGCATTTTAAGTTTATATATTCCAAACAAAGAGAAGGTATAGTGAAACACTATCCCCTCTAAAATACCTTCAAATTTACTTTTTTATAAATACTGCTACATCTATAATATTTTTTTCAAATACTGTATTATCCAACTTCACACCTCCTATGCTAATATTTCCTAAAAAATAAATTCTAGGAGGTAACCTTATGAAATGGTATTTAGATTTTGGCCATGGAGGCAAAGATCCTGGTGCTTTAGGATCTAAAAACACAAAAGAAAGCGACACAGTATTAAAAATAGGTATGCTAGTTAAATCTAAACTTGAAAAACACTTTGAAAAAGTAATAACAACTCGTGAATCAGACACCTTCTATTCCTTAGAATACAGAACCAATAAAGCTAACAAAAATTCATGTGACTACTTTATTAGCATCCACATGAACTCATCTACAAATAAAACTGCCAAAGGAACAGAAACTTGGGTATATGACTCAAACAGTAAAATATATAATTTAGCTCAAAACCTATCATCAAATTTATCAACTAATCTAAAAACACCTAATCGTAATGTAAAAGAATCTAAAAAATTCTTCGTACTTAAAAATACTAAAATGCCAGCACTAATTATAGAAATAGACTTTATATCTAACCCAGAAATAGAAAGCCTATGTGTTAATGAATCTTATATAAAAAATGTAGCTGATACAATAGCTTCTACACTACTTTCATTTATAGGAAAAGATGACTATTTAGTAACAGACGATACAGAAAGTTCGAATTTTTATAAAGTATGTATAGGTGCCTTTAAGGATAAAAACAATGCCATTCGCCTTAAAAATGAAGCTATTTCAAAAGGCTTTAAAGATACCTATATAATTTAATCAAATAACTCCTTAAAATATTTTTTCAAATACTTTCTTTGAAGGCTCAAACACCTATCCCCTATAATTATCTTAACAATACAAAAGGAGGTGAAACACATGGCTGTTAGTGAAACTAAAAATCCATCTGCTTTAAAAATAAAGCTAGATTGTGGGCTTAATGATGATGGTAAAACTATTGTAAAATCTAAAACTTACTCTAACTTAAAATCAGATACATCAGCTCAAGATACATTAGATGTTGCAAGAGCTATTTTATCTTTACAAGTTCATGATGAACTTGAGATAAATAAGCAAGATAATACTATCTTGAATTAGTTATCTAATAAATTTATGTGAAAGGAGGTGTTTTCATGGAAACTACAAAGAAATTAGTAATGTCTTTTAAAAGTACTTTAGGGAGAGTTGTTTCTATATCAGTTGATGATCCTAGGGAAGATGTAACTGAAGCTGAGATAAAAACAGTTATGGATATGATAGTTGAAAAGAATATATTTGCTCCTAATGGAGCTGATATAGTAGAAACTGTTGAAGCTAAGATAGTTGTAACAGATACTACTGAATATGACTTAGTTGTCTAATCTTAAAGGAGGGTGTTTATTCATCCTCCTTTTATCATATCTTGAAAGGAGGTATTTTTTATGAATTCAGAAATCCAAACACTAATTGCTAATGTTGGCTTTCCTATTGCTATTAGTATGTATTTACTTATTCGTATAGAGGCTAAGCTTTCTGCTCTTAGTGATAGTATTAATGAATTGAGTAAAAATATTAATATCATGAGTATTAAATGAGATAGTATATACTAACTATAATATCTTTTGTAGTCTAGTTATTTATGAATACATAAATAACAAAAGGTGGGACTTTATATCCTACCTTTTAACTAACAAATACTTATAGTTATATAACATTACCTGACCTTATATCTCTTATTTTGTGATTTGTAAGGTTTATAATATCTATAGCTTTCTTATTTTCTTCAATGTCACTTTTAAGTTCCTCTGAAATATCGTTTAATACATCTAATGAAGAATTATAATAATTTGTTAACTGTAAACTAAGACTATTAAATACTTCTTTTTTCATATCTTCTAAAGTCTCAAGTATCTCTTGTTTTTTACCTTGTAATTCCTTAAATTTTTTCTCTTCATTAAATCTTGAAATAATATTTTCTAATATTTCTATAGCTGAAAATATTACAGGTATTACTTTAACAAGCTTCGATACGTTTCCGGCCATCTTTGCAGCTTGCCATGGTTTAAATTTGTATCCAACTTTTTTACCTAATCCATATATTGCTTTATGGTATACTTCTTTTCCTATATTAGTTGGAATAGGTATCTTATTAATTACTCCTATATTTAAAATATTAGATTCTTTTATTTTTACATCATTTAAATCTACATCCATACTACTACCATTATATGAATCTATATAATCATATGAATTCATTCTTATTTTTTTCTCTATATTTCTATATTCCTTTTCAATTGATTTGTAAAAATATGACTCTTCTTGTTCATTTTTTACTTTCTCTATATTAGCTTTGTATAACTCTTTAAAATCAAGTATATTTTTTTCTATAGATGAGTCATAAAACTCACCTATAACTGTATCTATATTTTCTTCTGATAAAATAGATAATTTATCTGTTTCAGCTGGTGAATTAACATTATTTACAATTCTTATGAAGTTATCTTCAAACATATCATTTACTTTTTTTCTTTCACTAGATATTAAAGTATTACATCTTAATGTCATATTTTCAACTATATCACTATACTGTAATGATATATTATTGTTTAATTCATTTAAATTCTCATAATATGCTTTAATATCTATTAAATCATTTTTAACTATATCAATATATTCGTTTATTCTATCATATAGTCCTAGGTAATTAGTCCCTTGCTCACATTTACTTATAAAATAATCAAATATATTCTCAAAATTTTCAAAATAGCTTAATTCTTTACAATATTCTTCCTCCCAAAATTGCTTAGCTACTTCAATATCTACTCCATCTCCAACTGAATATGGGTCTGCACTTATTGCTACCATTGGTATATCTCTTTCTACACCAAGTTCATTTAATATACGCTTAACCTCTGCAAACTTAATATTACATATGTCATTATATTCTTCTTCTAACTCTATACTTCTTCCCGTTTGATCTAATCTATTGATTACTACTATAAATCTTTCTTCCTTATTTAAATCTTTTAATAGTTTCTTTATTATAGGTCTATGGTTTTCAAGTATTAATCTATCTGCTTCACATACCCATACTACAAGGTCTGATTTACTCATATAATTTTCAGTTATGCTATCATGTTGATTTTGAGTAGATTTCAATCCTGGTGTATCAATTATATCAATTCTATTCCACTCTACTTTATGTATATCTGCAGTCATTGGATTTGCATCAGTCTCTAAATTAATCCCAGTAAGCCTCTTAATTATTGTAGATTTTCCTGAACTAAAAGTTCCCAAGAATGACACAGTAAGCTTTTTATCTGCTTTTAATAAAACTTCTGCACTTTCAATTTCAACCTTTAAATTGTATACAGATTCTAAGTTTAGTCCTTTAGTGATATTCACTATTTCTTTGCTTCTTTCCACATATTGGATTATTTTTTCTTTCATTATAATATTACACCCCAAGTTCTATATTGTAATTATATTTTATTTGTAAAGCTATTTTTATTTCGTCTAAGTTAACTTGACTATAATTATAACTTTTATTTATATAAATCTTTAAAACGTCTCTTTCATCATCAATCGATATCGTGTTGACAGTAACTAATTTTTGGGTAGCATTTTCAATAATATTTTTTATATATACTTCTTTATCGTCATTATCTAGTATAAAATATGTGTATTCATCTTGAAGTATATGGTCTATTCTACATCTCATATTTTCTAAATTTTTGATATCTTCTTCACTCTTACATCCTACTATAGCGTAACGTCCTGGTTTTCTAATTACAGAATTAACTTTTATAGACTTATCTGATATTAAATCAATAACTTCTTGATATAATTTCCTATCTACTTCAAACTTTATATCACTCATTTCTGTACAGAACTTCTTTAAAATTACACTTCCATTTTCTGATGATTTATACATTTCTTCTAATGGATTAGCGATCTGGTTTCTTATATTATCTAATATATCTTTAAATCCTGTTAAAACTTCATTTTTATTTTTATCTTTATATCCATTCCAAAGTTTTCTTTGTATTTCTTTCTCTATACTATTGCATTTTTTTGTAAGCAATTCTATAGCTTCTTTTCTCTTCTGATTTCTTTTCATATTATTTTCAGTTGTCGTATCTCTAGATTTTCCTAATAGTTTCGATAAAAACGTTTTCGCAACAGCTATAGCAAATCCTAAAAACACATTAACTCTAACTGCAATTCCTTCTATAATCGTAGCTATAGTTTCAAATGCAAATATAAGATTGCTCTTAAACTTATTATTTTTAAATTCTTCTAGAGCATTTTTTATTAACTCTGTTATATCCTCAACATTTATAAATCCCTTAAGTTCAAGTTCCATACTCTTCTCAAATTCATCTAATTGATTTCTAAGCCTCTC
Source organism: Paeniclostridium hominis (assembly GCF_014306135.1). Lineage (NCBI taxonomy): Bacteria > Bacillati > Bacillota > Clostridia > Peptostreptococcales > Peptostreptococcaceae > Paeniclostridium > Paeniclostridium hominis. The sequence goes on along the minus strand of NZ_JACRWD010000001.1, from coordinate 515,615 downwards.
TTCCACTTCTTTTGAAATTTTAGGAATTATATCTTTTGAAATTTTAAAATTGAATTCATTGAATAATTCTTTAAGTTCAGTATCTATTTCTTTACTATTATTAGCAAACGCTCTGTCTATTATTTTTATACCCTCATTTTTTAATGATTGTACACATCCTAAGTTCGATTGTATTATATATCTTACTTCTTCTCCTTTTTTACCATATTCTCTAGTTTCTCCAAATTCATACTTTATACTTTTAAGTCTCTTTTTTAAGAATTCTTTACTTTCATAAAAAGAATTCTTATTTTTATTTGATTCTATTATAACGTTATATAGATAAATAGATAGAGATTCATATATATTCTTAGTTTTTAGTATATTACATTCATTCTTTATAATAGCATTTATATTGTATTCTAACTCTTTAAAATTACTATATTCTAATATATTTTCTAAATTTTTAAATTTTTTCAAACTCGAACTTTTACTCTTATGTAAATCTTCTCTAGATTCATCTATATCATTGTTTTTTCCAAAAAACGCAAGTTGGGCATTTATAGCTACTATTTTAAAGTTTTTTAACTTTAAATCATTTTTTAATATGTTCTCTGCATAATCAATTATTTTTTGTGTTGGTTTAAAATCTTTTATATTAGTAATGTTAGGAGGAGCACTTTTTTGATTTATAACTAATATAAATGGTAAGTTATTCTCCTTTACCCATTCTGCAATTTTTTCAACTTCTGATATCTCAGGTGGCTTATTTGCACAGACAAATATAGCTAAATCAGTTTTTTTGATTTCTTCTTTAGCCAATATCTCAAACTCCTCTCCACCTTCAAATCCTGGTGTATCTAGTATTCTTAATCTTCCAAAATTTGATGATGTAACAACCTTAGTTGTATTCTGCTTTCCAGTTCCTATACTATTACCCCTATTAGAGTTAGTAAAAGTTTCTATTATAGTGCTTTTCCCTGCATTTGTTATCCCAAAAAATGATATTGTAAAATATTGGATATTTTCTTCTTTTGCTCCTTTTATCGAAGTTATATCTGTTTGAAAATTATTTTTTAATTTATATATCATATTTGTAAATTCATCAATTTGATCTTTTATCTTGCTACGTTCTTTTAATTCCTTATTATTATTATCCTCATAATTTTTTTTTAATTTTTTTACGTCAGATTCTGTATATTTAAATAAACTTTCAATTTTATTTATAATTGAACTAAAATCTTCTATGAATTTTATATTTTGTTTATATGATATATCCAATGCTTTTTTTATTTCACTATCCACCATTAACCTCCATTTTTTAATATTTAATGACTATATGTTATATAACTATATTATATAACAAAATAATCCAATTTCATCACTCAAAAACTAAAATATACTAACTTGTTTAATAATTATTACATTTTTCTCATATAATATAAATTTAATATTATTTTTATTAGTTAGATATCTTTTACTCATTTCAATCATACTTCTGCCATTCACTAGTATCTAACATATTTTCAACGCGCTTTTATAATTTTGTAGTAACAGAAAAATTATGGACATAATTCTAATGCAATTTATAATTATGCTATTTTTTAAGAGAACAGGTCTTCCCCTGTTCATTTTTTTATCCATAAATCCTATAATTCATCTTCCTACCCTTCATTTTTACCAAATAATCCTTACTCATCTCAATTAACCTACTCCCAATAGCCTCATCACCAACAACTACAAAAGTCATATCACGACATCTATCACACCTATAGCTTTGTGTTTTCCTCAAGGAACTTTCTAAACTCTTCAAGTTCTTCTTCTGTTGGCTTTCTATACAAACCTTGCTCCTCTTTATCAACACTTCTCTTATAGTATCCATTGCTTTAAAATCCCATTAACATAACCCATATTACATGATCCATTATTTGTATCAATTTCTATAGCTCTTTTAAATAATCTAACATCTATCGTTTCATTAACTCCCACTAACCAATCACAAGCAATACCATTAATAAGATCTATATTTTCTTCAAAAATTTTAGCATAATCACCTATATTATTTTTTACATACATACCTACAGTATTTTTTTCATCTTATTCTTTTTCTTTTTGTTTTTCTTTTTCTTTTTATTTTTATTTTTCTTTTTCTTTTTCCCCATAGTGGTCCTTCAAATTAGAATCAACTACAGGTATGGGTATAGATACACTATCTATAGTTGTATCAAAATTTAAACTTCAGTATCTATACTGTATCCATACATATCACAAATAGTATCTTCACAATAAACAATCTTTACATACTCCTCAAATCTTAAAATAAAAAGGTTATACCTTAGAAGAAATGGCAAAGGATTTAAATACCACTAAGGTTACACTTTCTAGATATGAAAATGGTACAAGAGAGCCTAAAAGCGAGACTCTTAACCAATTATCAGATTATTTTAATGTTTCAATAGATTATTTATCCGGAAAAACTGATGCAAAAACACCTAAGACTAAGGATGAAATTATAGATGTAAAAAAGGCAATTGAAGAAATAAAAGATGAACTTGAAAATAGTAATTCTTTAATGTTTGAAGGGGAATGTTTAAGTGAATAATTTTATTTTGGGTATTTAAAAGGTGTCTAGTATTTAGACACCTTGCTTTTTAGAGAAAAACGACCTTATATGGTTATTTATGATTTTCTTAGTTTTATTGCCTTTTATTATAATTTAATATACATTTACCAATCACAATTAACTTATATTAAATTATATCTTTGTAATAATTCTTCAATTACAGTTCCTGAAATTTCTTTCTTAACTATATCTAATTTAATTTTATCTAATAATGGTAACTTAATATCTTTTAGTTTTTTACCATCTAGCATCTTAGAAGTTGAATCAAGCAACACCCTAATATCATAACAAGAATTAAATACCTCAGGAACTCCACGATCAACATCAAGTAGTGTATATACAGCCTCCATAGCAGTTCTTACAGAATACTCTGTTGTAAATACAGTATCACGAACAGTATCTGCAAATTGACCAATAAATGCAAAGTTAACAGCTTTATCTGGTACTACTTTTGGTCTATCTCCAGCTGTTCTTGGCATAAAGAATGAAGTAATGTATGGCATCATACATGGAATACAATGAGCAGAATTTTTTGCCATCTCAGGAATTTCATCTACTGGAACTCCTAAATGATATAGCCATTCTTGAGTAATTTCATAACCTGTACATTCTTTCATTGGTTTTTTTATGAAATCTCCATCTACATCAGTAAATAATCCATAAACCCATACAACAAGCTCATTATCTGGTTGTGATTTAAAATGTGGTTGTCTATTTAAAGTATAACTCATTAGCCAAGATGAATCTTTAACTGTAACAATTCCTCCTGTAACAACTTTTCCACTAAATGGATTACGTTTACATATTTTTTCTATATATGGTGGAATCTTATTATCTAAAGTAGTTATAGTAGCAGATTCCCAATTAGTTTTATTTATATCAGTACAGAATTTATCAGGTCTACCAAAAGAAGAATCTTGTGCTGCTATATTTCTCCAAAGTCTCCAGCACCCTCCTTCAGTAGTATTTAAAACTGGTACATGATTATCATCACCTAAAGATGAATTTTCTGTACAGCTACCATTTGTAATAAATACTAAGTCATCTTCTACTAAATCAATAGTTTCTTCTTTTCCATCCTTAATGCAAACAATTTGTTTTGCTATCTTTTTATCTTTTGTTATTTCAAATTTCACATTTGTAACAGTTGTATTATATTGAAAATGAACTCCATTAGATTCTAGGTATTTAACCATTGGTAAAATTAATGATTCATATTGATTATATTTTGTAAATTTTAAAGCTGTAAAATCAGGAAGTCCACCAATATGATGAATAAATCTTTGAATATATCTTCTCATTTCAAGGGCACTATGCCACTCTTCAAAGGCAAACATAGTTCTCCAATATAGCCAAAAGTTTGATTCATAGAATTCTTTTGTAAATACATCTTCAATTTTTTTATCATATAAGTCTTCTTCTTTTGCCATAAATAATTTTATTATTTCCATAGATGCTTTTTCTGTTAATCCAAATTTTCCATCTGTGTGAGCATCTTCTCCACGGTTAACTGTAGCCCTCATTAAAGAATAATTTGGGTCTTTTTTATTTAACCAATAAAATTCATCTAATACAGAAACTCCTTCAGTTTCTATTGAAGGTATTGATCTAAATAAATCCCATAAGCATTCAAAGTGATTTTCCATTTCACGTCCACCACGAATAATAAATCCTTTCTCAGGATCATTAATTCCGTCACAAGCACCACCTGCTATGTCCATTTCTTCTAATATATGAATATGTTCGCCTTTCATTTGTCCATCACGAACTAAAAAACATGCAGCAGCTAAAGATGCTAACCCAGCTCCAACTAAATATGCTGATTTTCTATCCACACCTTCAGGTTTTTGTGGACGTGCAAATGCTTCGTAATTCCCATTACTATAATACATATAAATCATCCCCTATACTTTTTAAAGCTTATTTATTGTAAAAGCTTTAGTAATTTATTTATTAATATCATATTCCCATTTAAGATTTTATTATATAGACAATATTTAAGCTTTGTAAAAATTTTAAACATAACTATAAATCTGTAAAAAAATTAGACAAATAATAATATTTGTCTAGTTTATATTTTCTATTTATTTTTGTACTAATCCCATTTATCTGTTCTGTATCGCTCTAAAGCCTCTTCTATATTTCCACAAATCAATGTATTCAATCGCCTAATAATATCTTTAGGGTTTTCTTTCATTCCTTTTTTAATCCATTCAAGGACAAGGCCTACAAATGCATACTTATAAAAATCTGCAATAAATTCTTTATCTTTTTCCCTAACTACCATATCTTTTGCCTTTTCTTCTACTACTCCCATAAGAAGTAACTGTACTTCATTATATAAGTAACGTTCTAGATGTTCTCTACTTACAGAGTTGAATGTATTTAATACAAAAGATTTATTCTCTAGTATGTAGTCAAATATATGTTCAAATCCCTGTTGCCAAGTATCATATGTCTTTTTCCCATCTAAGGCTCTTGTTGCTTCATATGTGTAAACCCAATCTAGTAAATCGTAAATATCCTTGAAATGATAATAAAAGGTCTGCCTATTTACTCCACAATCTTCTGTTATATCTATTACTTTTATTTTTTCCAATGATTTTTGGGCTAACATTTTTTTCAAAGATGCAGCAAATGATTTTTTAGTCATTTGAGACATATGTATCCCCTCCATTATTTTAAACTTATAAAATTTCTATTTATACATCCTTCTTATCAAATATTTCTTACACTTTAATTATTTTTCATTAGAATATATAGTTCCACCAATTAATTTTTCTTCTTTTTCTAAATAAGCTCCAAATCTTGGATTTATTGCTTTGAAAAATAGATTTATAAAATTTAATAATACAAAGAATACTACATATGTTGCTATAAATATTTCTATATTTCCTAATAATTCAAATACATTTCCTATTATTTTATAACCTATTTTTCCAAAATATGTTGATAATTTAAAAGCTGCTAATGTTGCAATTGCTAATGGGAATGTAAATGCTGCATATGTTGGTTTAAATCCTTCTTTGAAAAGTTTTAGTATATATCCGTATACAACTACTAAAAGTATTAATCCAGTTATTATTAACCAAGTTAGCATATATATATTTGGATTTGGATCTATAGTTAATATCCCAACTATTCCAAGTGGAGCTGGTGAGCAAATTATACCAACAGTAGGTAATTTTTTATCATCTAGTATCTCACTTTTAAATACTATATAAAGAACTACTGGTAATAATAATGTGTAAAATATAAATCCAAACATAAGCATAAAGTTTGCTATTGGTGGAATTATTCCTCCCATTCCTTTACTTGCCACACTTCCTGTTATCATACCTGTATATATGATAAAACAAGTTGGCATTATATTATTAAAGTTCTTTTCTTTAATTCTTATTATTGTATAATATACTACAATAGCATAATGATATACTACTGCTCCTAACCATAAAGCACTACATACAGTTGGAAATTGTGGATAGAAAAATCCAGAAACTAACCAAGTTACCATGCCCATAGTTGGATAAAATGTTCCTGTAACCGGATCTCTTAATTCTTTTAACATTACTTTTGGAAATCTTATAACTCTCATTAACATTAACGAAAGCATTATTATTGCTATAGTTATTGCAATTGGTTTTAGATAACCGATATCTTTAATTAACCAGCAATTACTAAGTGTTATAAATGCCAAACATGTGCCACTTATTCCTATGTGTAAATTTTCAAGCTTATCTAAATATCTAGTCATACTAACCACCCTCTAATTTGTTATTGATCTATTTTTAATATTTATTTAAATATTTTTTATATTTATCTATGCTGCTATAAAGTAAAATTCTTCCATAGCTCCTAATTTAATTAATTCCCTCTATAAATCACTTTGAAACAGTTCATATTTAAAATATTTTTCAAATACTTTCTTTAAAGGGTTGGCTTCGGGATAAGTAGTTAGAGTTGTTTCATTCACACAAAGACCAAAGAGCGGTCTTTAAGTGTTTCTTCAACAATCTCTAACTACTTCCCCTTCGCCTTTTGTGTGCTACTTTTTTTGGAGATTGTAAGAGATGAGGTATTTTTATGAATTCTTAAATCTAAATACTAATATCAATAGGAAAGCTTCAGACTTTATCTTATAGTATTAATGAACTTAGTAAAAATGAGAGTTAAATAAAAAGTTATTTATATAATCACTAATAAAAAAAGACAGGCTTTCGTAACCTGTCTTTTTTATATGTTAATTAAACAATATATTATTTAATTAACTATTTTTTCTTAAATTCCTTGTTATCTAAGATAATAACTCCTGATTTATCTTCCTTTGCTACCTTTTTTGTGTGATTTACAAGTTCTACAATGTCCTTGTATGATTGTTTTGCTCCTTTTACAAGCAATGGTACTCCTATAAAATCAATTTTTAACCACCTAGAAAACAATCCACCAAAGGTCATTGGTAATGGAACCGTTGGGGATGTATTTGAAAATATAATTTTTTCATTTAATACCTTTTGTTTATGAAGCATAGATGCTAAGTTATATAATCCTGGAATCAAAACCTTTGAACGTCCCCTTCCTACAGTATATACTTCGTTTCCATCTTTATCTCTTCCATGATAAAAAAGTTCTCCACGATTTCCATATACTAACTTATTAAAGTTAGATAAATTCAATATTTCATCCTTAGTTGGTTCTCGAGTTGCATCCAGTATTTCTAAGTGATAAGCACTTGCTAAAATAGATGAGTGGGTTCCTCCATAACAATTATATATGTATATCATTAAAATCACCTAATTTCTTATTTTTGCTTTATTTTAATAATTGTAGTATATACATTAATCATTGGAGTTAAACAACATCTTATACTAATATTTAAAATCTAAAAGCTTATTTTTTAATTGATTTTCAATATTTCTTAATTCTGCTTCAGCTTCCATACGTTTTTGACGTCCTTGTGTTTGTATATTAAGTATTTCATCAAGAGTTGAAATTAATGACTCATTAGTAGCTTTAAGTGTTTCAATATCAACAATTCCTCTTTCAGATTCTTTTGCAGTTTCTATAGTTGAAGTTTTTAATATTTCTGCATTTTTACGTAAAAGTTCATTTGTCATATCTGTTACTTCTCTTTGAACTTTTGCAGCATTAGCAGCGTGAGCAACTCCAAGTGCTAAAACCATTTGATTTTTCCAAAGCGGAATAGTATTTATAATTGTAGATTGTATTTTTTCAGACATTAATGAATCATTATTTTGAATTAAACGAATTTGAGGAGCCATTTGTAAAGAAATCATTTTAGTTAATTCTAAATCGTGAATTTTCTTTTCAAATCTATTGCAAAGAGCCACAAAATCATTTAATTCTTGAGCATCCTGAGGATTTCCACTATTTCTTGCTTTTTCTTGTAATCTAGGAAGTTCTTCCTTTTCTAGTTTTTGAAGTTTCTTTTTCCCAGCTAATATATACATAGAAAGCTCTTTAAAATATACTTTATTTATTTCATACATTTTATCTAGCATGGCAATATCTTTTAAAAGCTGTATTTGATGCGATTCAAGAATGTTACACATTTTACCAATATTATTTTCTACATTCTCATATTTTATTTTCATTTGGGAAATCTTATCCTTCCCTTTTTTAAAGAAACCTAAAATTCCTTTTTTCTCTTCGGATTCTTCAAAGTTCTTTAATTCATAAACTACACTAGATAGTACTTCCCCAATTTCACCTAAATCTTTAGTTTTTACATTATTAAGTGCTGACTGTGAAAAATCAGAAATTTTCTTTTGAGCACCTACCCCATATTGTAAAATAGAATTTGAATTATTTATATCTATTTTATCTACAAATTGATCAACCATCTTTTTTTCTTCTTCTGTAAGTTGGATTTCATCAATTATTTTTTCTTCTTTCTTTTCTTCTTTTACTCCTAAATCAAGAACTTCCTCTTGAAATGGTTGAAAAGTTAATTCTGGTTTTATATCAATAGACCCTTCTTTAAATTCATCACTCATTTTTTATGCCTCCCTTTTGTTTAAAACTTACTTTTTAAAATCATTTTCTGCTAGCCCCTCTTGTTTAAATAATGTTTTAAGAACAGAAATATCTGTAGAAATATCTAAAACAACATCTTCAAATAAATCATCTAATAAATTTTCAAAAGCGCTATTAATAAGGTCAATACTCTTTTCAATTTCAATCTTAGCATTTTCTATATTCTCGCCTTGAACTAATTGATTATTCATATCTTTGTATGAATTAATTAATTTTATAGTAATAGGAAGATAATGATTTATAAATTTATTAACTTCTTGTATCTTATTAGGGTTTTTTTCAACCTGAATTAAGATTTGGTTTGAAATATTTCCTAATTTATCTAACTTTATAGCTATTTCTTCTTTATAAAGATCATTTCTTATACTTTTTATTTGTTCAATATAATTTCTTCCTATTTTAATAGTAGATTCTACTTCATCTTTTTCTAAATTTTCTATTTCTTCATTTAATTTTTCATTATCAATTTCTTTAGCTATTTGTTGCTTTTTTAAATTTAAATAGTCATTATAAACTTCATCATTTAACATAAAATAAGTTTTTTCTTCATCTATATGACCTTCTAAGAACATACCTAAATTAATCATTTTACTTAGGTCTTTAACAACAAAACTATCTTTCTCTTTAGCAAATTTTGCTAGGTCATTAATTAAGAAATAATTATTGTCCTCAATAAATCTTACATACTTCTTAAAACGTTTTACTCTTTTTCTTAAAGTTATTCCCCTTAATAATAAACCTAAACTTACTACAAAGAATAAAAATGCAACTCCCAAAATAATATTGCTACCTATGATACCAAATAATAGTTTAAATATTAAAAATATAAGCGCTGAAGAAGCAAAAGTTAAACATCCAATCGCGCCAAATATTATATAAAGTATTCCCGATATACTTCCAGCTGGTTTTTTACTAATATATTTTGATATATCATTTTTAGCTTTTTTATTTAAACGCATATACTTTTCACTATATCCATTAAACTTTGATTTAAATTGGTTTAAGGTATCCTCAGTTTTATCGTTAATATCTTTTTTCAAATTAGCAAAATCTATTGCTTTAATTGCATTGCTAACTGTAGACATAATTTGATCTTCTAAATTAGAAAAATCTTTTTTATCCATTATCTTGCCTCCAGATTATTTTTCTTATAATTAACATAACTCTAGATATATACTACCCCGTTATTTTAATATTTTAAATCTATTATATCTTATAATTTAGCTAATTGTAACTACTAACTTAAAAATACACTTTTAGTATTAAAGTCAAATATTATATAAAAAATAGCCCTAGGCAATCTATATAAGATTTATTAGTTCTGTTAGGTTTTTCCATTGTGATTCCTTTGAATCAAGATAATAAAAGTTTTTTGTTCCTTCTTTGCGTACATTTACAATTTCTGCTTCTTTAAGTATCTGCCTTTCGTTTATTTGTTTAAACTATTATAGGATTTAAATATTTTAAAATTTCATTGGGAAAGAATTTGTTTACCATTAAATTTTTATTAATAAAAATGGTTTTATTATATACTCAATTTATCTTAACACAATATGTATTTAAAATAAAAAAGGATTAAGTTGATACCCACTTAATCCTTTTTTATATGATAATTATTTTAATAGTGAAATTTTTGTATCAATTACTTCTGGCTCTCTTTTAAATAAGAATTCACCTTTTCTAACAGAACAATTAACTCCAACTCTTTCTAATATTGCATCAAATTCATCTTTTGCATTTAATACTATGAAGTTAGCATCTTTACCTTCTGCTATACCGTATTTATCTTGTATATGAAGAGTTTTAGCACCATTTACTGTAATTAGGTCTAGGGCATTTTTAATTTCTTCAAATGACATCATTTGGCAAATATGAATTCCTGCATCAAGAATGTTCATTAAGTTTCCATTTCCAAGTGGATACCAAGGGTCTGAAATTGAATCTTGTGCAAAACAAACATTGATACCAGCATCATTTAATTCTTTAACTCTTGTAAGTCCTCTTCTCTTTGGATATGTGTCATATCTTCCTTGTAAATGAATATTTTCAGTTGGGCATGATATAAAATTAAGTTTTGATAATGCTAGAAGTTTAAATAGTTTAAAAGTATATGCATTATTATAAGAGCCCATAGCACAAGCATGACTTGCTGTTGTAAGTTCTCCTATTCCATTCATATAGGCTTCAGCAGCTAATAGTTCAAGGAATCTTGATTGTTCATCATCTGTTTCGTCACAGTGAATATCAATTAACTTGTTATATTTCATAGCAAGTTCTACAGTTTTTTTGACAGATTTTTCTCCCATTTCTCTTGTAAATTCAAAGTGAGGTATAGCCCCTACTACATCAGCACCCATTTTTAATGCTTCTTCTACTAATTTATCCCCATCTTTGTATGAATACATTCCCTCTTGAGGAAATGCTATGATTTGTATATCAACTAAATCTTTTACTTCTTCTTTTAATTCCATAATTGCTTTTAAACAAGTAAGCTTTGGATCTGTTACATCTACATGTGTTCTAAGATATTGAGTTCCATATAAAATCTCTTTTTTTAGTGCAATTTTTGCTCTGTCTTTTATTTCATCTTTTGTCATCTTTGATTTTGTCTCAGACCATCTTTGAATTCCTTCAAATAAAGTTCCTGTTCCATTAGTTGCACCATCCATACGAGCTGTATATACATAATCTAGGTGAATATGTGGGTCAACATAAGGTGGAACAACTAGATTTCCTTCTAAATCATAAGTCTCTACATCTTTATATTTTTGTAAAAGATTTGGACCTATCTCTTTGTATTTTCCATTTTCAACAAGTAAATCAACTAATGTTTCATTCCCTTTTAATCTAGCATTTTTAAATAATTTTGCTTTCATTTTAATAATCTCCCTCCTATTATTTTTAATATTTTCTTAGTTACATCCAAAGTCTAACATGAAAATATACACTAGTCATTGTACTAATCATCCAATAATCTTTTAATATGACTGTGCACATAAAGACCATATTTTTATATATTTATTTGTATTTTTTGCACATTGTATTATAATATTTCCTGAGTATATACTAATAGTGCAATGAAGCTTCTCGAAAATAAAAAAAGTTCATTGTATAAAAGCCTTAATAAAAACTTTTCAACTAAAAAGGGGGACGTTATTATGTACGAAAAATTTAAAATGAGAAACATGACATGGCAAGAATTTGCTAAGAAAAAAGATGATGTAATTATATTACCAATAGGTGCTACAGAGCAACATGGTCCTCATCTACCTACTTGTGTAGATGCTGTATTAGCAGAGGAGTTTGCTTATCGTATAGCTGAAAAAATTAATGGTGTAGTTGCTCCAACTCTTTCATATGGATATAAATCAAAACCATTAAGTGGTGGAGGCCCATTATTCCCAGGAACTATTGATTTAAACGGAGCTACATTACAAGCTTTAGTAATGGATATAATTGATGAGTTTGTTCGTGATGGATTTACAAAAATATTTATATTAAGTGCTCACTTTGAAAATGAAGCATTTATTGTGGAAGCTATGGACTTATGTTCTGCAAAATATGGAGATAAAGTAAAACTTCTTCTTACTAACTGGTGGGATCCAATGTCACCTGATGTAATCGATAAAGTATTTGATGAAGTCCCATTCCCAGGATGGGCTCTAGAACATGCTGCTGTTACAGAAACATCATTAATGATGTATTTTGCACCAGAACTTGTTAGAGAGGACAAAATATTAGATACAGAAAATGCTACTCCAGCAACTTACTTTAGATATCCTATACAAAAAGATATCGTTCCTGAAACTGGAATACTTGCATCAGCTAAATCATCTTCAGCTCAAAGAGGTAAAATAATTGTAGATGACGTTGTTCCAAATATCGTAAAAATAGTTGAAGAGGCATTTAAGTAAATCATTTAGAAAGAGATAGGTACATTTATGAAATTAAAAGGAATAGTACTAACAATGCTATCCTCTATTACCTTTGGTTTTGCCTTTACATTAGGCCCTATGACCTATGGTGCTGGAGGAAGTAATCCTGTAACATTAACTTTTTTAAGAAACTTTTTAAGTTTACCCTTTTTATTACTAATAGTTTTATTTTTAAAAATTGATTTAAAAGTAACAAAAAGTCAACTTAAAAACTTAATCATATTAGGATTTGTAGGAAATGCAATAACAACATTAATGCTAAATATAGCTTTTGCTCATGTGGATGTAGGAATAGTTACTCCAATTCACTTTACTTACCCTGTATTTGTAACACTTGGATGTGTACTATTCTTTAATGAAAAACTAAGCAAACAAAAGATTATAGCATTAGTTATAGCTATGTGTGGTATAGGATGTTTCTTTATTCAATCATTAAATTCTGCTTCTTTTAGTTCATCTACATTGCTTGGATTAATTTTAGCAGTAGCTTCAGGAGCATTTTATGCATTCTATATTATATTTATGGATAAAAGTGGTCTAAAAGGTGAATCTCCATTTAAAATAACATTCTATGTAGCAATCGCTTCAAGTATAGGTATGTTTTTCTATGGTATTTCTACCAATGAACTTGTTTTATCTTCTCTTACAACTAAATCATGGATTATATCTTCAGTATTTGCATTTTTATGTACAGTTGTTGCCCTATCACTGTTACAAGTTGGTATAAAATATATTGGAGCAAGTGAGGCAGCTGTTATAAGTACTTTTGAACCTATAACAAGTGTAATATTTGGAGTGTTATTATTAGGTGAAAAAGTAACACCTCTAAAAATTATTGCCTGCATATTAATTTTTGCAGGAGTATTAATATTATCTTTTGCAAAAGAAAATACAAAAGATGACCCACCAGAACCTAATATAGAATTAGAAGTTTAAAAATAAAAAATCCCTATGTATTTATAGGGATTTTTTATTTTTAAGATTAATAAATTCATAAATTAATATACTATTAAAAAGTTCTAAATCTATCATTGCATCATCTAAATCTATGTTCAAAAGTTCCTTGATTGTTGATAATCTATAAATCAATGTATTTCTATGTATAAAAAGTTCTTGAGAAGTCTTTAATAAATGTCTATTATTTTGGAAATAACATTTTAAAGTTCCCATTAAATCCATTCCATGATTTTTATCATATTCTAAAATAGGACCCAAGTTTTCATAACAATACCTTTGAATTTCTTTAATATCAGAAAGTTCTACTAACCACCTAATAATTCCTAATTCCTTATACTTAATAATTTTTAAGTCCTTATGGTATATATCAATCATAGATAAAGCTTTAAAAGCTTCTTTATAACTTATTTTTATATCAGAATTTGACTGTCTTATACGACTAAAGCTTAAGCTATTTTCAACTTCTGGATATTTAGAACTTACAAGGTTAAAAACAGCTTCTACTGCTTCTATTGATTTTTCACCTTCATTATAATCATTGGTAAATATTAAAAACATTAAGTTATTTGCGTATTCCATAGGAATTAAAGTTTGATTTTCTGTATTTATTGCTTCTTCTAATGAATGAATTATATGTTTGTTAATTTGTTCTAAATCATAGGAAACATTGGATGGCTTTTGCATTTTAAATATACATACATAGTGAAAAGGCCTTAATTTTATATTATAAAATTCTGCTAAAGCATGTATATCTTCTTGTAGATGATCTTGAGAAAATATAATTGATTCTAAAAAACGCTTTGCATTCTTTTTTTCTTCTTGCTTTTGTTCTAATTTAAATAAGATTTCTTGTGTAATATCTATTAATTTAATATTCCAAGGCATTACAATTACAGGAAAATCCTCTTCATTTGCCTTATCTATTACATTCTTAGGTATACTGTCTATATCTTTGTCATCAATTAAAATTACAATTCCAGAAAGCTTTTTATGAATACATTCTTCTATTAATGATAAAAAACTATCATCATCTTGTCTTATATCTGTGTAAATAACAAATATCAACTCTTCACCATAAAGCCACTGTGAAATAGACTCTGTAGTTCTTACGTAAGGCCAAGAAATTTCACGGTTTAATCCCTTTTCCCCAGCCAGTAATTTTGCTTTTGAAAAATTTTTAAGTTGAAATAAATCCCTGCAACAAATAGCCATAAACCCCATTCCCTCTTTCTTGATTTAAAAATAACTGTCTTTTAAATTATATTATAAATTTTAAACTGATACAATTTATAATGTTTTATTATTGAGATTTTATAAGAAAAAATCCAATTTTAAATAATTGAAATTAGCCTTAAAAAATGTTATGCTATCAAAAGAAATTAAAAAAATGTCGTTACTGTATATACTATCAATTATAAAATTGAGATTGATTATATATTAAAGAGCTTATTTTTATAGGCTCTTTTTATATCTTATTAAGAATCAGACCTTTAGGTCGTTGGCGACGTGAAGTAATTTACAGACACGTAGCTTAAGCAAAACGAATTTTTTTAAATGATAAAGAGAGGTAATTATATGATAAAAATTGACAACTTGTCCTACTCGCTTCCACAAAAAGACCTATATAATAAGGTTTCATTTACATTAGAAGAGGGGCAACATTGTGCTTTTATAGGAGCAAGTGGTAGCGGAAAAAGCACACTTATAGATATAATAATGGATCCCGAAAAATATGTATTTGATGGTAAATTAGAAATGAATCCAAATTTAAGAATTGGATATGTAAGTCAGTTCTCACAACTAGACAAACTAAAAGAAACTACAGTTTTTGAATATATAGCACAAGAGTTTATCAAGCTACAAGATGAAATAGCATCTATTTGCAGTGAAATGGAAAACTCTTCTGATATTGATACTTTACTAGAAAAGTACCAAGAAGCTTTAGATGCATTTGATGCAATTGATGGTGATGATTATGAAAGCAACATTAATAAGAAACTAAATCTTGCAAATTTAACTAAGCATAAAGATAAAATGATATCTGAACTTAGTGGTGGAGAATTTAAACTTATTCAAGTTATTAAAGAAATGCTTAATAACCCAGATTTAATGATTATGGATGAGCCAGATGTGTTCTTAGATTTTGAGAATCTTAACGCTCTTAAAGATTTAATTAATTCTCATAAGAAAACACTTTTAGTTATTACACACAACAGATATTTATTAAATCATTGTTTTAATAAAATTATCCATCTTGAAAATACAGAGCTACAAGAATTTGATGGCAGATATATTGATTACAACTTCTCTCTTCTTCAAACTAAAATCGAGTTACAAGAAATGGCTATTGCTGATGAAGAAGAAATTGCAAGAAATGAAGCTTTAATCGAAATATTAAGAGAAAAAGCAACCTATAATGCTGAAGCTTCTAGAGGTAGAGCTCTAAAAGCTAGAGTTAAAATCCAAGAAAGATTAGAAGCCAAAAGAATTAAAGCACCATTTGTAGATATTAAACAACCATATATCAATTTAGAGACAAATAATGAAATTGAAGAAACTATTGCCCTAGAAGCTTGTGATTTTTCTATATCATTTGATGAAGTTCTTTTAGAAAATGTTAACTTCGAGATAAAATCTACTGATAAAGTAGCTATTGTTGGTACAAACGGTGTAGGAAAAACTACTTTATTAAAAGAAATATTTAAAAATAATAATGAATCTATTAAAATAAATGAAAACATTAAGCTAGCTTACTTATCACAAATGCAAAGTGAGGTAGTAAATGAGTCTAATACAATACTTCAAGAGTTCTATGATGTTGGATTTGAGACTTATGGTGAAATTAGAAAATATGTTTCAAGATATGGTTTTGATTCAGATATACTTACACAAAAGATTGAATCTTTATCTGGTGGAGAAAAAAATATACTTCAATTGGCGAAGGTTTCTGCTAGTAAAGCAAATATGTTACTAATGGATGAACCTACAAGCCACTTAGATATTTATTCTCAAATGGCTCTAGAAAAAGCCATAGCTAATTACAAAGGTGCTATTTTAATGATTTCTCATGATTATCATTTTATAGTTAACTGTGCGGATTATGTTTTACTTATTGAAGATAAGACAGTTAGAAAAATGAGCATGCGTAAATTTAGAAAGATGATTTATGCTAATCATTTTGACAAAGATTATCTGCAAATTGAAGAAAAGAAAAAGTCAGTTGAGATGGAAATAGCTTCTGCTTTAAAGGATACTGATTTTGAACGTGCAAAAACTTTATCTACAAAGTTAGAAGAGTTAATTAAATTACTTTAAATAAATAACCCCCTTAGAATTGATAGGCTTGTCAATTTTAAGGGGGTTATTTTTTTAATTAAAAGCTATATCTCACTAAACTCCGTTATTTATGATACGATTCTCCATAACTTCCTCTATAGAGAATAATTTTTATTTATACTTTATACTGTAACAATTTAAATATATTACTTTACGAAGCATTATTTTTACTTCATATATGTATTAACCAATTCATAACATCTTTCTTTCGTAAGTCTAGCTAATGAACCATTATAAACTACATAATACAATGAACCTCCTCTATTTTCACTTGCTTCATTTTCTGCTGTTTTATCTCTATATTCTATCCAACTACGTTGTTTACTTTTTAGCTCATTCATTTCACTTTCTGTAAGTTGAGTCTTCAATAAACTATAAATCTCATTTAACATATTATCCCATCTCTTTAATCTTGTATATTCTGCTTCTACCAACTCTCCATTTGTACCATTTTTATATAGATAATCTAAGTCACTCATTCCTTTTTCTGTTGAGTTAAGCTTATTTATATATTCATCCTTATAGCTATGTTTTACTGTTTCTACATCCTTTGTTGTATCTTTATTTTTATCTTTTTTAGCTATATCCTTGGTTGCATCTTTATTTTCATCTTTTTTAGCTATATCCTTGGTTGTATCTTTATTTTCATCTTTTTTCTCTATATCCTTGATTGTATCTTTATTTTTATCTTTTTTAGCTATATCCTTGATTGTATCTTTATTTTCATCTTTTTTAGCTATATCCTTGGTTGTATCTTTATTTTCATCTTTTTTCTCTATATCCTTGATTGTATCTTTATTTTTATCTTTTTTAGCTATATCCTTGATTGTATCTTTATTTTCATCTTTTTTAGCTATATCCTTGGTTGTATCTTTATTTTCATCTTTTTTCTCTATATCCTTGATTGTATCTTTATTTTTATCTTTTTTAGCTATATCCTTGATTGTATCTTTATTTTCATCTTTTTTCTCTATATCTTTCTTCTTATCCTTTGATATTTCAGGTTTTTCAGTTAACCACGTTGCTTCTTTTCCACAGTTTGAGCAAAGCTTTGTTTCTTCTTTTGACTCTTTACCACAATTGTTACAATATGCTGCAGTTGCAACTTTTTTACTCTGTTTTTTTTCATCTTTAGCACATCCAGTTAGCACTAGTGCCATTATTAAACCTATTGATATAATTACCTTTTTCATTTTTTATCTCACCTCTTAGTTATTATGCTTTACTTTTTATTTAATGTGTTATATACACCTAATTCAGTTATTATTATAATATTTTCTATTTGTTACTTTTCGCAATTTAAATAAACGTTTTCTATATAAACCCCAACAAATATAGCACCCTAATAATTAATACAACAAAATCTAGTAGGATTACTATCTATTAGAACTTAATAATTTTTTATATTCAGAAGTCTGAAAATCTAACGGATTTATTTATAAATATTATTGTAATTTTCATAACTTACAATAATAAGTAAATTATTAAAATACCTAAAATTCACTATCTCAAAGACAATATTAACATCACTTTTACTAACACTTACCTTAAACAAGTCATCAATCAAAATAACCTTAGCATTTTTATACCTATCCTAACTCAATAGTATCATTTAACTCATTTATTTCATTTTTATCTTTTTTATTTAATTTATCTATATCTATCTCTTTTATTGATTTTTTTGCTTCATCATATTTTTTCTCTTTTATTAACTCTTTTATATGTACTATTTCTTTATCTATTTTATCATGTTGATTTATTTTAGCTTTTAAATTATCTATATCATTTTTCATAGAATCTTCTATAGTTTCCTCGTCTATTTGATTCATAATTTTATTAGCATCATCTATATTGCCTTTTTCAAATTCATCATTTGCTTTTTTATAATTGTCTATTAAAGCTGTTAATCTTTTTGCTTCTTCATTACTACTTTCTTTGTCTAATGCACTTTTAAATGAAGCTAAGGCTTTATCATATTCTTTATTAGCCATTTCCATTTTACCTTGTTCTATTGCCTTTTTAGATTTACTATTTTCACAACCTACTAAGCTTATCACTAATAATATTAAAGTTAAAATTATCCCTATTTTCTTCATTTAAGTTCACCCCTTTTTACTTTTATTAAATTCTAGCCTATTTATATATTTACCACATTTTTCAAATTATCAATCTTAAAAATTTTATATATGATAAATATTAAAATATATAAGAGGGCATAGTAAAATACTATACCCTCTTAATAACTAGTTCTCTATATTTTTTATGTAATTTATATTATTATTTTTCTTTCCTTCTTTTGATCCATGTGTATATCCAATAACCTCAAAGTGTTTAGCAAATTCTTTAGCAAACTCTTCATAATGACTACATCTACCTCTTATACAAGTTGATATATGCATCACTTCAACATCTGCTTTTTTAAGCTTTTCAATCTTTACATCTAAGCTTCCTACTGGATCTTTATCGCATCCATTACAAGTATTAAAAGCTACTAACTTACTTCCATCTTCCTTATATCTTTCAAAAGAATCTTCACTTGAATTAAAAGTTCTTAAGCATCCATTAGCAGTACACTTTCTAGAAACTTCCCCACATACGTATATTGCAATATTTTTCATTTATTTCCTCCTGTGCACCAATTTCAAACATTGTATCTCTCACTATATATTTTTCATAATGATATAATTTCCTATCTATTATAGTATAATTTAACTAAATATTGCGTATCATAGGGTACGCTTTTTTAATATTTTTTAAATTTATAATTATCTTAAATAATAGTTTATTCTACTTGCATTTATAGATATTTTGACTAAAATATCACAAGAGTGATACAATATTCAGTGTAAACGTTTTTAAGGGTAAAAAGGATGGTGATGGGAATTGATTTTAAAAAACAAGAAATACAAATACTTTTTCGAACTTATCATTTTAGCACTAGGATGCTTTATAATGTCCGTTGGGCTTAACATGTTCTTAGAACCATACATGATAGCATCAGGTGGACTTACTGGTCTAGCAATAGTCCTTAAAAATCTTTTTAATACTCCTTTGTGGTTTATAAACTTAGTTTTTAACATACCTTTATTTATATTTGGTATTAAAATACTTGGTAAAAAAGATGCTATAAAAACATTAATAGGGATTTTATTACTTACATTTTTCTTAAAAGTCACAGAACCACTAACTTCAGCTTTTCAAACTACTGATATACTACTATCTTCAATTGCAGGTGGTATAGTTGTTGGTATAAGTCTTGGAATGTTATTTAGGGTAGATGCATCTACTGGTGGAACAGAGCTTGCTTGTCTTATCTTAAATAAGATATTTCCTTTTATATCTATTTCTGTGTTTATGTTTATAATAGATGGTGTTGTAATAGCTTTAGCAGGTATTGTTTCTAAAAAT
The DNA here is from genome assembly GCF_014306135.1 of Paeniclostridium hominis. NCBI lineage: Bacteria > Bacillati > Bacillota > Clostridia > Peptostreptococcales > Peptostreptococcaceae > Paeniclostridium > Paeniclostridium hominis. The sequence goes on along the minus strand of NZ_JACRWD010000001.1, from coordinate 495,323 downwards.
ATTCAAATAGCTTTATATGCTATAATTTCTTTATACGTTTCAGTAAAAATTTGTGATACCATTGTTGAAGGCTTTGATTTTTCTAAATCTTTTATAATTGTAACAAATCATCCTGATGAAATTTCTGATTCAATTATGAAAAACTTAGAAAGAGGAGTTACTTTCTTGGAAGGTCGTGGAGGATATTCAAAACAAAGAAAAGATGTTTTATTAGTAGTAGTTTCTAGACGTGAGGAAGTTCTTTTAAGAAAACTTGTCAATGAAATAGACCCTCTAGCCTTTGTTATAATAAACAATGCTTATGAGGTACTTGGAGAAGGATTTACTAGAAAAGTTTAAAATTTATATAAAAAATCAAGGCTATCATCTTTATAATAGCCTTGATTTTTTTATAAATTAAATTATATTATTTGTCTGCTTATTTCACTTATTTCTTTCACTAAATCAATCTCAAGAATTTTTACCATATCTTCTTCAAAGAAAACATCCTTATAAGACTTGCAACCTACTACAAAAGGTATTCCTAATTTTCTAAATAAAAATATTTTAGACTCTTCATTATATAATTCATTAAAACCATTATTTATTACCGATACAACTTGTTTTAATTCTTCCATAGTTATAACAGATTTAATTAAGTACTTTTCTATTATACTTAGTATTAATAGTTCCTTTTTCCCTATTAACTTAGCTTTAGTGATTTGTTCAAAAACATTTTTAGTACTTTCACATATTGCATTCTTTGCCATAATTATATCTATATCAAATTTTTTATCACTATCAGATTTAGCAAACATATTTGCCATGTCATCTAAAGATATTTCATCCTTCATTGATAGTATATATTCTATTCTCTCTAATATCTTATCCTTAGGTAGGTAAGTTTCTTGACCTGTAAAACTTGATTTTTTTATAAACCACTCTTCAGGTATAATTTTTTTTCTTTTCCATCTATATAATTGTCCATAAGAAATATTAGTAACTTCTAGTAATTCCTTTTTAGATATTAAATTTTCTTCCATAATTCCTCCTTAAACTCTACTACTACTTACTACTGTAGAATCAGATGAAACTTCTAATACGTCATTATATTCTACATTATCAACATTACATTTATTAATCAACTTAATTTCCTTACCTCTTATATTTTTCACATTAGATTTTTCTAAATATATAATATCTCCTTCTATTAAGTTACAGCTTAAAGTCCCCATTTTATCAAATAAAGTAACAGGCTTAAAAATTCCTTTAGGCTTTTTCATAACTTCTATAATACTTGCTCCAATTTCATTACACTTACATCTTCCCCTTGGAGTTATAATTACTACTTCTGCATTTAATAATCCATTGCAAACAATCTTTCCATATACATTTAGATTTTCTGATTCTATATTTTTATCTACTTTTAAATCTCCATAAGATTTTATATACTTAGCATTTATACTTTCTTTGCAACTTAGAGAGCCTTTAATTGTAACATTGTTACACTCCATATTATAAAAAGACTCCATTTCTCCAGTTACAACTAAATCTTTTATTTTACAAGTTCCTTTTACAACTAAGTCACCCATTACCTTAACACTATCACAAATTAAATCTCCATCTATCCTAACACTACCCATTACTTTAAAATCCTTACATTTTAGAACACCTTTTGTCTCAAAATTTCCAGTTACTTTTAAACTTTCAAAATCTAAATTACCATCAAAATTGCAATCCCCAAGTATTTTCACTTTATTTGCAACTATGTTACCTTCAGATTTTCCATCTCCTATAATCTTTATATCGTTATATTCACCTTCACAGATAAATCCATCACCTAACAGCTTTATATTTGCTTTTTCCATTTTTTCCTCCTATATTTTATCTACATTATCAATTTTAGATAATTCATTTATATCAATGCTTTCGCTATATTCTACTTTATTTATTTTACAGTTTTCACCTATTATAATATTTTTACCTCTTACTATATCAACATCACAGTTTGATAACTTTATATTGTCACCTTCAATTACTTTAATATATGCGTGGTTGTTTTTAATTCTTTTAGGTATAAATATTTTAAATATATTTTTTGATTTTTTTTCACCACATATTTCTATATTAGTTGCTCCTATTTCACCGATTCTTGATTCTCCTTCTGTAAATAAGTAAAAATCTTCACAATTTATAAGACCATCACATATAATATTTCCTTGTAAATCTATCTTTTCACTTTCAATATCTTCTTTTACCTTTATGCAACCTTCTCCAGAAATCTTATGAGATTTTATATTTTTTTCAATAGTTGCAACTCCTGCTACATTTATATCTTGTGCTTTTAATGATTCACTACTTTTTAATACACCTGATACTTTAAATTCTTCACACTGTATATTTTTACTATTTTTTAATACACCTGATACATCAAGCTTATTGCATATTATATCTCCTTTTAATGAATATACTCCTGATATATTCATATCTTCAAACTTTCCACCACCGCTACTTCCTACTCCATCTAAATTTATAGAATGTAATTTATTATCCATATTAACTCCTTTCAAAATACTATCTATTTATATTTTAACTTTGTAACAATGTTTTATTTAATATATTCATACTATCAAAACAATGTTACACTGTCAATCATAATAAATCTTATATATATCTTATGACGTTTTACATTTATAAAAAACACATTGATAAAATTATCAATGTGTTTTCATAAATTTTAATTTATAATCTCTATAGCTTTTTCTAAAAGTTCATCTCTACCTTCTTTTACTCCCTGTATAGTAGGCTCTATATAAATATCTGGTTTTATTCCTACTCTTTGAGTTTGTGATTTATCTGGATTATAAATTCCAACTCCTGTGATAAGAGTATTTATACCACCTGGTAAACTAAAACTAGTTACATTTCCATCTGTACCAATAGAATCACTACCTATCACCTTAGCATTAGGTGCATTTCTTAGGGACATAACTGTAAACTCTGATTGACTTTGGCTACGTTCATTCATAAGTATCATCACTTTACCTTTGTAATAATTTTTATTATTTGAACCAACTTTTAAATCTTCATATAGTATAAATTCTCCTGGAACTGATTGATTAGGCACTGATGTTTTTGCAAAAGTAACTTCTTTAGGCATAAGATATTTACCTAGACTATATACAATAAAATCAGATGGATAATATCTTAAATCTACAATAAGACCTTTTGTATCCATAAACTTATCCATTATTTTATCAATTTCACCTTCTTCTAATTCCCCTGGGTTAATATATCCTATATTTTTATCTATTAGTTTGTGTGAATCTTCATCTATATCAAACATATTTATATCAGGGTAGCACTTAACATTTTGTGTTATCTTATTATCATCTCTTTTAATAGTAAGGTTCATACTATCTTTTGAGGTTGCAAATAATTCATACTGTAATCTATTTACTATTGCTGATTTCTTTGAAAGTGATGCATATTTAGATTTTTCTTTTATTACTTCAAATATATCTTTATCATTAATTTTTAATACAATATCCCCTTTTTTAAGCTTACATTCCTTTTCATACTTAGGTAATACATTTTTTATAACAATCTGATTTTCTATTAATCCAAATTCTATTGGTGCATATTTATCTCCCCTATATTTATCTAAAGTACCATTAGTATCAGAAACCATTGCATGTGGGTCGTGTATTTTTGTTGCAAGTCCTTCTACTGCTAGCTTATATTCTAATTCATCTTTAGTTTCTATAAATTTAGGTATAAATTCAGTTAAAACACTATCCCAATTTTCTTCTATTATATCTTTGTACGGATAATAATACTCAATTATATTCCAATATCTAAATAAGCTAAGTAATTTATAACCACTATCATCATATTTCATATTATTATATGCTTTTTCATTTTTAAAATCTGAGAAAGGAGAGTCTTTAGAATAAGAAACATAAGCTTTAGCTCGTTTGGATATATTAGTATTTGATATTTTAATTAATAAATCACCTAAATTTTTATCTATATACTTTTCATCTTTTATCCAAGCTAAATCTCTTTTTAGCATAACTTCCTTATCTTTATCATTTTCTGCGTTTTCTTTTACTTTTCCTAATTTCATAATCCAATAATATAATATTTTATCTGTATCATTTGAGTTTTTTGAAGCTAATATATCTGGAGTTATTCTAAACAGTTCATAATCCCAATTTACTGACCCAGAAACTACTTTTGGATGATAGTATTTTACAAGTCCCCAAACTTTACATAATTTCTTTAGATTTTCAACTTGATTTTTATTTAAGTTTTCAATTTTTATATTGCTTCCATTATCAAATTCTCTATCAAAATCTCTTTTGTCCATAGCTGAAAATATAAGTGCTATTATAATAAAAATACCTATTACAATTGGCATTAATGTTTTGATTTTTGAATTTTTTATTTTTTCTTTATCCATGCTTTATCCCCTTTATTTTCTAGGTTATTTGAAATACTTGCAAAAAAATTATATACTTTAACAACTTACATATACTTTTCATTTTAAATTACTAGATTGTATATCTTATTTGATATATTAACATTTCGATATTTTTCAATATAATCCTCTAAAATTTTGTTATTTTCCAATTATATCTTTACTAAAGATGTCGTATTTAAGTTAGAGGATATGCTTAATAAAATTTAACTAGGCTTTAGTGATGGTATAGCGAAATACTATACCATCTTTTATTTTTAAAATTTCAGTCATAAGATAAAAATCAATGTGATATATATGTAATATAGAGATATAAATATATCACATTAACGGAGGGATTTATTTATGAAATGGGTAAACAAGTATTCATTTTTATTTGCTTTATTTGGCTTTTTTGGCTTTAAAGAATTAAATGGTGAACCACTAGGTCTCATAAATTTTGCTTTCTTTGGATATTTTTCTCACATTTGGTGGTATAAGCTAGGTGATGTTGAAGATGAACGCTTAATTTATAATAAACATAAAGCAGGTTCTATAGCATTTTATACAGGCTTTGTCCTAGCAGTTGTATCAAGTGTATTAATTAATCTATATACAGTAGATTTATTAACACTTTATAGATTGCAAATATTAATACTAGCACTTACTTTTGCAATATCAATGAATTTATGGGCATTTTTAACTTACAAATTTGATACAGGGAACTAAAAATTATGACAAAGTTTATTAGTAATTTAAAGAAATATCGTCAATTTAATGAATTAACTCAAGAAGAATTAGCTACTAGAGTTAATGTACGAAGAGAAACTATAGCTCGTTTAGAAAATGCTAAATACAATCCTTCACTTGAATTAGCTGTAAGAATTTCAAAGGAGTTAAATACTCCCATTGAAAAATTATTTATTTTTGAATTTTAAATATCGCAATATATTAATCAGTTATAAATTAAAGCAAACTGTTATTCCAGCAAATGAAAATCCAGGATTTTCAGCTCCAGGTACAGCATCTCCATATTGTTATCAAATTGTCTTTGAGAAAAAATGCCCTTAAAGTCCAAATACATGGATTTTAAGGGCATTGATTTTATTTTTCTAAATGTATTTTTAGAAAAGAGTTTATTTTATATATTTAACCAGTATCTATTAAATTCTACTCCATTAGAATCAATTTCTTTAGACTCTAAAACTCCACCATTATTTAATATTATTTTATTAGACCCTATGTTGCTTTCATCACATGTAATCAAAATTCTATCTAGGTTAATATCTTTGCAAAATCCTATAACTTGCTCTAACATTTTTGTTCCAATACCTTTTTTTCTTTGGCTGGGACATACATAACATCCTATATGTCCAACTCTAAATTTTAAATAATCATTAAGCTCATGTTTTACACTCATCTGCCCAACTATATTATTTGTATTAGTATCTACAGCATAAAATATAGTATATGGAACAAAACCTTTTGGTAAATTTATTCCATTTGAATAATTCTCATATTCTTGTACTGTTTTATTAAAATCATTGTCTATTAATTTAAATACTTCAGGTAAATCTTGAGATTCAAGCAAGAAATCCCTTAATTTAATCTCCATACTATTGCTTAGTTTTACTAACTTTATTCCCATATAACCCCTCCTTTCTAATAAGACTAATTTAATTTTTCATTAAATTCAATCTAAAATTAAGCTAGTAGTTAAATTTTTATTTTGAAGATAGTTATATAAAACTTGTACTTTTTTAAAGTTTAAGTAGTATTTTATAAAGTAAATTTGAAATTTCTTTCTGCTGTATAGATAATCCATTTTCTAGCCATTCTACTAACACTCCTACAATTCCAGAAACTATAAATGTGGATTCAATTTTATTTAATTCAGAAACCTCTTCGCATAAACAACTTTCTAAAACTTTTTTATTAAAAAAGGACTTAACTTTTTTACCATTAGAATCTTGCTGTATTAAAAATAAAAAAATATCTTTATTTGCCTCAACATACTCTGTAATATTTTCTAATATTATCTTAAGGTTTGTTGGATCACAACTCGGGTATGACCTATCAAACATTTCCTCAAGTTCATTGTACAATTCTTCTTCTATATGCTCATATAAATCATATACATCCTTATAGTGTAAGTAAAATGTCCCTCTTCCTAATTCTGCTTTTCTAGATATTTCAGCTACGGTTATTTGATTTAAATTTTTTTCTTTTATAAGGGATATAAAGGCATTTCGAATAGACCTTTGAGTTTTAATTACTCTTTTATCTTTCATATTTTATAAATTCCTCCTTGATACTGAACACATTTTACTTAAGTGTCTAATATTAAACACTTAAGATAATATCGCACATAGAATTAATGACTATTTTAAATTATAATGAACATGTGAATTTAAATCAACACGTGTTCATTAAGAGTTAAAGTTTTAAAAATATATTTAAGGAGATATGATTATGATTTTATATTTTACTGGAACAGGTAATAGTCGATATGTAGCCCGTAAAATTGCCGAAGAAATAAATGATGAAGTTGTATCAATAAATCAACTTATAAAACAAGAAAGTACAGATGAATTAATATCTAAAAATAAACCATTTATATTTGTATGTCCTACTTACGCATGGAGATTACCAAAAGTGGTTACAGAGTTCATTAGAAAAACGAAATTCTCTGGAAATAATAAAGTTTACTTTATAATGACTTGTGGTGAAGATACAGCAAAAGCAATAAACTATATTCAAAAGCTATGTGATGATAAAGGATGGGAACTAAAAGGTATGGCAGAAATTAAAATGCCAGAAAATTATATAGCTTTATTTCCTGTACCAGATAAGGAAACAGCAAAACAAATAATTGAAGAAGCAGATAAACTAATATATAAAATTGCATCCGATATACGTAATGAAAATAATTTTAATATTGTTGCCCCTAGTGGTTTAAATGGAACAATAAAAAGCGGTATAACAAATATAGCCTTTTATAAATTTATTGTTCATGCAAAAGGATTTTACTCTACTAATCAATGTATTGGATGTGGGAAATGTGTAAATTTATGCCCACTAAATAATATTATCTTAAAAAATGAAAAACCAACTTGGAAAAATAAGTGTACTCATTGTATGGCATGTATTTCTGGTTGTCCTACTAAAGCTATTGAATATAAAAATAAAACACAAAATAAAGAAAGATATTACTTAAAATAATACCTTTAATTTTTTAAGATTTACATTCAATTGACTATAATAGAAAGAATCTAAAAAAGTGATTGAAGTGTTACTAAATGAAATTAATTATAACTATTCATTAAATTTTCATTTACGTTATATTAACAAATAAAAATAGTGTATCTATTGAAATTACTTACTTTTACTAGATACACTATTTTTTAAATTTAACTGAAACAAATAATACTTATATTAATTTAATTGTCCTAAATCTATTGTAAATTCATCTCCAATTTTTTTAAAATCATCATTCATTTTGCCACTTTTATCATCTTGTTTTGCCGCATACAAACCTAACTTTAATTTTGTTGCTTTCTTATCTAAATTTTTCTCTAAATTATTAAATATAAATACACCTTCATTTTCATCTGTTCTTTTTAGATAAAACCCAACATCATTACCTAAATCATCATGTCCAACTAATTTTAAATCATAATCTACATACTTTTTATTATGAATATCTCTATCATAAATTATTTTAGTACCTAAATCGTTAGTTCTATATTCTTTTAATTTTATGGTCTCATCCTTACCTAACTTAAAAGATTGATTTAATTTTATAGTTTTAGTATTAGCAGCAAGTTCATCTCCGTTTGTTTTAAATTCAAATACCCATTTTCCATTTATTGTTTTCTCTTTATTATTTTCAATATAAAATGGATTAGAATAAACTATTTTTACATCTAAGTCACCTTTTAACTCAGAGCCTATATTATATGTCATTACTTCTTCCACAGTATTTTTATCAATCCCAATAGCACTACCACTTCCACCTTCTATTTTAAGTTCACCATTTATATAAATCTTTGGAATACTTAAAATACTAGCATTTTCAAGTTCTTTTTTATATTCATATCTAGTAGATAGTGTAAGTTCATCTCCATCGATTATAACTTCATTTAAAGTTATTGTAAGTCCATTCTTAGTAATAGACTTCCCTACTACAGTTTTGTAATTGTCTAAATTTGATTCTATTCCTAATGTATTTTTTATATCATATATTGCTTTATGCATACTTGCATAAACAGGTCGGTTAAATACCAATAATCCACCAACTACAACTAACCCAGATAATCCTGCAACTAATATTTTTTTCTTAGATTTTTTTCTATTATTTAATTTAGATTTAACTTTTGACTTTATTAATTCTTTATCTACTTTAACTTCTTCATAATTATCTATATCAAATTTTACATCATTAAATATTTTATATTCATTCATATAATTTAATCCCCCTTATTTACCCATACTTTCTCTAATTTTTTTCCTACCTCTAGATAATCTACTATATAAGCTAGATATAGTTATATTGTTTTCTTTGGCTATTTCTTGAGGATCTTCTTCTCTTAAATAATATTTTTTAAAGATATCTTTATCTTTTTCATTTAAATGTTTAAAAATATCTTCCAAATCTTGTTTTATTTCAAGACTAAGTAAATTCTTATCTATGTAATAAGTATCTTCGTTTATTTCAGATGTATTAGCTGTTGATAAGTATTTCTTTTTATAATTAATAGCTTTATATTTAGCTATAACGCAAATCCAATTTTTAAAAGTATTTTTATCTTTTTCAAAATACTCAATATTATCCCAAATAGCTAAAAACACATCACTTACACATTCTTCTTCATAGTTTTTTAATTTACCTAAATTAGTTCTTACAATAGATGCTATAAGTCCACTATATTTATCTATTAGCATCTCTATTCCCTCTTGCTTTCTCTTTTTTATATATTTAATAATCAATTTATCTTGCAAGTTACTCCCCCCCCTATTTAAATCCATTTACTACTTGTAAAAGCTTTTACATTTACAAATACAATTTTAAAAGTAAAAACCTTGCACTTTTATGAAAATTTATTTAAATTTTTAAAACTTATATAAAAAACCCCTAGAATTTACTTCTTTAAATTCTAAGGGCTTTAATTTTACTATAAATATTTATAAAGTAAAATAACTAATTAATTTAATATATTTACTTTATTAAGAAACAAGCATCCAGTTATACAAGAAAAACTCTCCTAAAACAGCTAATGTAAGATATATAATAGCTTCATTTTTAGATATAGAAATAGTCATTTTATTTGTATTAATAGTAGTTTCACTTTTAGATATAAAAGCATATTTTTCACTTATACTATTAAATAAACTACTTACACATACCCATATGAAATACCCCAAAACAGCACCTAAAGAGTTCATCATTAAATCATCAATATCCGTAGCTCTATGATTGAATAATTGACAAATCTCAATTGCTAATGAAAAACCTAATCCAGTATAAAATACTTTAACAGTATTTCTAAACTTTTCCCAAATCAAAGGAAGTAAAAATCCTAAAGGCATAAACATAATAATATTTAAAATATACGTCCTAATACCCTCTGAGTTAAATGGTATTAATTTTATTTCTTCTATTCTAATAATTCCACCATATTGCCCTATATCCCATACACTACCAATTCCAGCTACACTAAATGCTAAGTAAATATAAATTAAGAAAATATAGACCCATATTAAATGTGGTATTAAATATGTTTTTTCTTTTAAATCTTCTGATTTTACAGCTATTATTTGATATATTAAACAAGGTATGATTACACAAAGAAGTGGATAAATTATCGACATAATCATAATTTCTCTCCTTTTAAATTTAATTTGTTTTCTACTATGATAATAGCATTATTTTAGCTTTATAAATCTTAAGATTTTCTTACTTTTTCTAAAGTTAAAATAACAAAATAAAAAACCATTAAAATCAAATTTAACGGTTTTCATTAAATAATATATAAATTATTAGTTTAAGTATAAAATAAGTTAGAGTTTTGATGTATTATCCAAACTATAAGGGGAGCATACATAAAAAGGCACAGTAATCGTTGCCATAGACCTTCTAATGCAAATACTGTATTTTTAAACTTAGGCTTTTCTCCTATAACAAAAAAAATTAAAGAAATTAAACTCAAAATAAAAAATACAGATAAAATATGTCCAAGTAAAAGCTCTCCCCTTTTAAATTCTAAAATTGCAATAAACATTGGTGCAAATTGAAGCGCTAAAAATCCTATAACCGAACCTATACCATGTATTTTAGATGAAAAAGTAATATCTTCTTTTTCTCATTTAATGGGAAAATACCTGATATTATAGCATCACAAATTCCATACAATAAAATTAATATAAATACAGTGATTGCTAATACAAAATTTTCATTACTATAATATAAAAAAACATTGTATCCCAATAAGCAAATACCTATCCCCGAAATTATCATCCAAAAATTATATACAGTTCCCAAAGGGCTATTTTTACAACCTAATATACTCATTACCATTTTACTATGACTATATCCTTTATAAGGAATAGCAATGAAATACGGTATAATTAAATCCATAATCATAATAATTAAAAATAATATATTATTCAAAATATCCCCCCTGACAAAATACACTAATTATTAAGTTAATTATAGCAGAACTTTAAAATTAAAAATGTCGATTAAAACAGATCTTTTAATTAATCAAAAAAGTAATAATCTAATTTTAAAACTGTATCAAAATTGTAAATCAACAAACAATAAAAATAAATTAATTAAAAATACAATGTGATGAGAGGTAAAATAATGTTTAAGCCTAAAAGAGTTATATTTGAAAAAGGAACATTAGACACAGATATTGGTAAAAATATTTATAACAAAGTAAAAAACAACCCAAATATTGAAATTATAAATACTAGTTCTAATAAAATTAAAAGTAATATTCCTGGAGATAACTTATATGAACAGTATAGGTCTGGAAAAGAAACATTAGTTGTGGGTTTTCGGAAAGGTTTAAAATTTCAAACATGTAAACCATCAGCAAACTATCAATTACCATTAGTTAGTGGATGTATGGGAAGATGTGAGTATTGTTACTTAAATACACAATTAGGCGACAAACCTTTTGTAAAAGTATTTGTTAATACAGATGATATTTTAAAAAAAGCAAAACAATATATAGATGAAAGATTGCCAGCCATAACTATATTTGAAGGCGCCGCAACATCAGACCCTGTTCCACTTGAACCTTATACTAATTCTCTAAAACAAACTATAGAATTTTTCGGTAAAGAGGAAAAAGGAAGATTTAGATTTGTAACTAAATATAATGATATAGATAGCTTACTAGATTTAAATCACAATAATCATACTGAGATTAGATTTAGTATAAATACACCTAGAATAATCTCCACTCATGAACATCATACAGCATCTGCTGGTAAAAGAATTGAAGCTGCTATTAAGCTTGCAAAAGCTGGATATAAGATAGGTTTTATAATAGCTCCTGTATTTCTTTATGAAAATTGGCAGGATGAATATAGAGAGTTAATTAAAAGTATAAAGGAAAAGTTGCCTAAAGACTTTAATGAACAAATTATATTTGAAGTTATATCACACAGATACACAACTAAGGCAAAAAATAGAATACTTGAAATATTCCCTGAAACTACTTTACCTATGGAAGATGAGGATAGAAAATTTAAATATGGTCAATTTGGATATGGAAAGTATGTTTATAATAAAGAACAATTAGCTCAAATGAAGGACTTTTTCCTTTTAGAAATAAAACATGTATTTCCTAATAGCATTATAAAGTATGTAATCTAATAATTATTAATTTAAAATAAAAAGAGTAATAATTTAAATGATTTCGCACTAAAATTATTACTCTTTTTATTTTTCTAACAATAGTTATTATTAAGTAAATATCCTTAAATATAATTTATAATACATCTAAATTAATTATAATTTTATTACATTTTTCACATCTAAGACATTTTATACGTGGATTACTACTTAGCTTTTTCATAATACTAATATAAAAATTTGCGTTTTTTCTTATTAATAACAAATCCCTCTATAAAAAGACCTACAAAGAATATAAGAAATACTATTACTAATACTTTAAAAGATAAATGAAAAAACAATTTATCTAAAGTTGAAAATACTCCAAAAATAATTAAAGTAATTCCATTTACAAGTTGCATCTTATAAAATAAATCTATATACCCATCTTTATCTTTTACATTTCTCTCTGGATCCCAACCCATATAATTTATTTTCTTAGTTTTTTTAATTTTTTCCCCGAATTTATAATCCAAATTCCCGTTAAAATTCCTAAAATATCCATTTATATTTCCTCCCTTAATATAATTCATATTATATCAAATATATAAATTAACATTTTAAATTTGGACTAAAATCTATAATTTATGGACTAAAATATAATTATTTTAAAGTATTCCTAAAATCTTTTTTCCAATCATCTAAACCTTCTTTATCATAAATTAAATTATATAATAAATAAAATTAAAGGTCTTAACTCAATTTAAGACCTTTTTTCATTATCTTCTTACTATAAGGTATATATAAAATTGCACCTATTAAACATGTTGTTACTTCTGTTATTGTAAGAGACCAAACTAATCCATGAAGTCCAAAGTAATAATGAAGTACTATAACCATAGGTATGTATAAACAACCTTGACTAATAGCCATTATACCTGTTGCCATACCTTCTCCTGATGCTTGGTATATTGTCATAAATAAAGTTGTCATACCATTAAATAGTGCTGATACTAACATTGCTACTAATATATATGCTCCTATTGAAAGAACAGATGGATCATCTGAAAATGCTTGTATAACTTGTCCTCTAAATATATAAACAATTCCTACAAATACTACTGCTATTGAAATTATAAATATAGAAGAATATTTTATCCCTTCTTTTAAACGAGTTATATTTTTATTAGAAAAATTATAAGCTATAAGTGGCATAACTCCTAAAACTATACCCATAGAGAAAAACTCTGGTAACTGAACTATTCTAACAGCTATACCAAAGCTTGCAACTACACTATCTCCATACTCCATAGCAAAATTATTTAATAATAAAGTAGTTACAATCATAAATGCACACTGAATTAATTCATATACACCTATTTTATATATTTCAATTTGATCTTTTATACTTATTTTAAAATGATACAAAAATCCTTTCAAATTTTCACTCTTAGTATTTAAATACCAAACATAATAAGCACTAGATGCAATGTTTGCAATTACCATAGATAAAGCAGCTCCATATACATGAAGGTCAAGCACTAGTATAAATAATATATCAAGTATAATACTAAATACTACACTTACAAACATCCCATACATAGATTCTTTAGAAGCACCTTCTGACCTTACTATTTGCTCAAGTGCAAAATTTAATATAAGCGCAAATCCACCAATAAACAATGTAGTTGAATATTGTCTTGTATAATTTAATGTGTTTGAATCTGCTCCTAATAATTTAACAATTGGATTCATTAATAAACAAGCAACTACTGCTATTAATATACCTAAAATAATACTTCCATAGAAAGTATATCCTGCTACTTTTTTAGCTCTATCTACTTCATTTTGCGCAACCAACCTTGTTACAAAAGTTCCTCCACCTACACCAAACATATTTCCAAATGCCATTAAAACTGTAAATATAGGAAGTCCTAAAGTTATTGCACTAAGCATTGCTGTATCATGTACTAAGCCTATAAAATATGCATTTATAACATTGTAAATTGTTCCTGCTGACATACCTATCATCATAGGTATTGATAAATGAGCTATTGCCTTTTTTATTGGCTCATCTTTTAAATACTTCATATTTGATTGTGTATTTTCCATGTTTACCTCCCTTACACAAATGTATAATATCTAATTATTAGAGTTTTAACATTTTGAATATAAAATTACACACTACAACTAAACCTAATATTAGTTTTGTAGTATGTTGAAATATATGTTTTTTAGTTTAATTATATACATTCATATTGTTTCATATTTAATTATTAGAGTTCTAACTGTTTAATTTATTATATTCCTATCATACATCTATGTCAACTATTTAATAAAATTTTTCATACCAATATAAAAATAAAAGTAGTGATTTATCTAAAAATCACTACTTTTATTTTAAGTTATTATTAACTTTTATAAGTATATTTTTAAATGATTCTTTTTCTTCATCAGTAAGACAATCAGTAATATCGTTTTCAATTTCAATAAACATCTTATCAAATGTTTCTATAAGATTTACTCCCTTTTCTTCTACATAAATATTTTTTTGTCTTTCGTTATTAGATGGAATCTCTCTTCTTATATACCCCTTTTTTTCAAGTCCTTTTAACATACTAGTAATACTAGCAGTAGTTCTTCCAAAAGTATCTGCTAAATCTCTTTGAATTAGACCTTTATCTTGATGTTCATAAATATATTTAATTATTCTACCTTGTTGTGCATTTAAGCCTAATTTATTTATTTTTTTATCTGATGAAAACATTAATTTTCTTGCTATTGTACTAATCAAATTTGTAAAAATAGTATTTTCATTCACTCTTATCACCTCATTTTATATATCATATTAACAATTAGAATTCTAATTGTCAACATGACAGTTATTTTTCATCAATTGTATTTCTAGTATTATCTTTCAAATCAAATAGCTTAACATAATTTTTTTAGTTTTAACGCAGAATAAGTTTTTAGATTTGTATAAATTAGATTAGTGAAGGTATAGTGAAATACTATACCCTCTTTAATTTTATTAATTTCGAAATTATAACTTATATATAGAAAAATAAGGCTTAAATAAGCCTTGTTTCTAAAAATTTTTATTAATTACTTGTCCAATAAAATAAAAAAGAAATTCTATAAAATTAAACTCTTTAATTTCATAGAATTTCTTCTTTATTAAAAATTACACTTGAAATCCTAAGTATATTTCAAATATAGCAGAAACTATAAAGTATATACCTATGATATATGGTGATGCAAGTAATGTTAATATAGGATTTGCTAAAATAAATAATCCTAATAAAACAAGTATTATATAATATAGAGTTTTAAGATTAAATCCAATCTCTTTTCTTTTAATTGAAATTATTATTAAGTAAATACCTCTTATTACTGCCCATATTCCATAGAATAATATTAATGTTTCAGTTGTTGCTATAGGTGTTAACCAAACAATTAACCCAAATACTATGTTTATAATACCAGTAAATATGTAATATCCTTTGTCAGCAGATTTAAAGGCTCTAACTATATCGAATATACCTATTATAACTATTAAAATACCTGCTATAGTTGTAAAGCTAAAATATGATTCTATAGGATTTATAAAAAATAAAACCCCAATAATCCCAAATAGAATTCCTTGTAAAATTAATGTTGATTCTAACTTTGATTGATTCATAATTCTCATCTCCTTGTAAAAATATATTCCCTAAAAATAATCAAATAAACACAAAAAACTAATTTTTTAACTTTATAATCATTTAATTTTAAAATATATATCATAAAAAAAATTTATGCATAAAGCATTTTTAAATTTATTATTTTAGTGATAATTCAGATAATAAAAAGAGTGTATTCTTTGAAATTACTTTATTTCAAGAATACACTCTTTTTATTTTTCAAACTCATTATAAATCTTTTTACACGCCAATCTACAAATAACTAATTTATACTTCTCATTAATCAGCTTTTAACTTAGAGATATATTAAATTTTTATAATTTATCTATAACAATATATTTTTTTCTAATAAAATAATATAAAATAAGCATTCCAACTATCATCGAAATTAAACATACTAACGCAATATCTTTATCTTTTATTAATAGCCCTGTAACAATAAATATTAATCCTAAGACTGTAGTGTATATATTATCTAATTTAATTATTTTCGCTCTATCTATATTTCCAAATTTCTTCTCTAATTTATTAAAATATTTTTCACTATAAGAACATTTAAATATCAATCTAGCAAATCCCCCTACTAAATTAACTATTCCTATCATTATACAAGTAAAATTCCAATAATCCATATTTTGTCTCCTCTACTTATTATAATAATCTATTTTCAACAATTGTAATACTATAAAAAAATATACTATGTAAATACATTATCTCCTCTTATAATTAGAATCATTTCTAATCTACAACTTAAATAAAGGATTTTAAAACTTAAAATCTAATTACTTCAATAAAAAGGAAATGTGAATATGAAAATTAATGAATGTGTATTTTGCAAAATAATAAAAAAAGAAGCTCCTTCGCATATTATTTATGAAGACAAAGAAATATGTTGCTTTTTAGATATAGACCCAATAAACGAAGGTCATGTACTGATAGTTCCTAAAAAACATATACATAACATAGATGAAGTAGATGATAAAATACTACTTAAGATTCTAAATCTTTCAAAAAAGCTTACAAAAGTATTTAAAAAAACTTACAACTGTGACGGCTATACCATTATGCAAAATGGCGGAATCTTTACTGACTTTGGACACTACCACATGCACATATTCCCAAGATACAAAAATGATAAATTTGGATGGACTTGCAAAGAACTTACAAACCCTGAAAGTCTTGAAAATGTAAAAGAAAAACTACAAGTAGAGTTAAAATCAATAAAATAGAAAAATAGTTATATAATTTATATTAAATTAATAACTATTTTTTTAGATATTATAAAAGCACCTATACTACTTCAAGATGCTTTTATAATAGTATTAATTTGTTGTAATATATTTATCATCTGGAACAAATTTTACAGTAACACGACTTAAATCTATTTTAGTTCCTTCTTTTAATTCTACATTTTGTTGCTCTCTTTGATAGAAATTCGAATCTCCAATAGTTCCCATTATTAAATTTACCTTAAAATTTGAAGATTGAACATTTCCTCCACCTTTTACAGCAAATAAGTCATATACTCCTTCTGGAATATCTGTACCTACCAAATAAGTGCCATTACCCAATGTAACACTTTTTGCATCTAATTCAGCTTGTCTTTTCTCTTCTTCTTGATTTTTCTTTTCTTGAGCTAATCTTTCTTGTTCTATTTTATTCTCTTCTTCTTTTTTAGCCGTTTCTATTTTCATAGCCTCTTTTTCCGCCTCATTCATCTTAAAATATGGTTCAGCAGAAGCAAGTTTTGTATTTAAACTCTCTATTTCTGCCTCTTTATCTTTTACATCATTCTCTAATTTTAAAATCTTATCCTCCAGTCCATCATGTTCTCTAACTGCACACATTGGTACTATTAAGTTTGCTAAAAATATACCTATTGCTACTACAATAATTGATTTAAATTTCATAAATCCTCCTAAATTTTATAAATGTATAATATCAAAACCCATTATATATTATGTCTTTTGTCGAATTTAGCAATATTGTGCAATTTTTGTAATTTTTCTTATTTTATTGTATATTCTTAAATAAAAATAATTATTTTAATAAAAAAGTATACCTAATGTAATTATTTCAATAGGTACACTCTTTTTATTATCCTAACTATTATTATTTTTGATGAACTAATATAAAATTTTTCGTTTTTTCTTATTAATCAGTATTGCCTCTATAAAAATAAATATCTTTATAGTCTAAAATTTAATCTAGGTTTTAATCCACTGCAATTATTAACTTTTTAACTTATTTGATTAAAAGGGCGAAGGCATGAGATTTAGAGTTTGTTGAAGTAACACTTAAAAATCAACCTTTGGTCTTTGTGTGGATGAAATGATTCTAAATCTCATACCGAAGCCCCTTTTAAACAGCCTTATCATTAAACAAACTTATTCCTGATAACAAACATATTGCCCCGGAAAGAAATAATTTTAGCCAATTCATAGAAAGCCAAAACTCACCCCCAAGTACTACATCAGGAGACGTATTAAATTCATCAACATAAATTGCTAAATTCCAAAATAGTTTAAGCGATATTATTAAGCAAATAAAACTTAATACAAATATACTTATTTTTAAAGTTTTTTCTTTCATATTCTCTACCCCATTTCATTTATAAATTAGATTTTTAAAAATGCCCTACAATAATTATAAATTATAAGAGCATATAATTTAAAGAAAATTCCAAAAAAAGGAGGAATTTTAACTATATACAAAGAATAAAAACCATTAAAGCTCTATAAAAATACAAAAATGGGGGATGAAAAATTGTATAAACTAGACATTCGTGAAGATTTTTACCTAAATGATGAAAAGGTAAAAATAATATCAGGTGCTCTACACTACTTTAGAGTAGTACCTGAATACTGGGCTGATAGACTTGAAAAGCTAAAAGCCCTTGGATGTAACACAGTAGAAACCTACATACCATGGAACTTCCACGAAGTAAAAGAAGGTGTATTTGAATTTGAAGGTGCAAAAGACATAGCAAAATTTACTAAACTAGCTGGAGACCTTGGACTTTATGTAATTTTAAGACCTAGCCCATATATCTGTGCAGAATGGGAATTTGGTGGACTTCCAGCATGGCTTTTAAAACACCCTAATATTCGTGTTAGAAGTAACTGCGAAATTTTCTTAAATGCTGTCGACAAATACTACAAAGAATTATTTAAAATTATCTATCCGTTACAATCAACTCAAGGTGGACCTGTCATAATGATGCAAATTGAAAACGAATACGGCTCCTTTGGAAATAACAAAACTTATTTAAAAAACTTAAAAAATATGATGATTAAATATGGCTGTGAAGTACCTTTATTTACATCTGATGGTGCTTGGAGAGAAGTTTTAGAAGCAGGAACTATACTAGATGAAGACATTTTACCAACAGTAAACTTTGGCTCTCGTACAAAGGAACAATTTGGTTATTTTTCAGAATTTTTAAAACAAAAAAATATAAAAAGACCTTTAATGTGTATGGAATTTTGGCTTGGTTGGTTTAGTAACTGGGGAGATGAATTTAAAAGAAGAGATGCAGATGATGCAGCTAATGAATTAAAACAAATACTTGATATGGGTCATGTTAACTTTTATATGTATCATGGTGGAACAAACTTTGGATTTTACAATGGTTGTTGCTATCGTGATGAAATACGTCCACAAACTACAAACTATGACTATGATGCTTTGTTAAATGAACATGGTGAATTTACTGATAAATATTATAAATTTAAAGAAGTAATAAAAAATTACACTGACATCCCTGAAGTTAAGTTTAGCACAGTTATAAATAAAGTTTCTTACAATGATATAAAACTTAAAAACAAAGTTAGCTTATTCTCTACTTTAGACAAACTTGCAAAACCTATATACAGCGAAGAAACATTAAATATGGAAGCTCTTGACCAAAATTACGGTTATATACTATACCGTTCTAATATTGGTAAAAGAAATGACTTAGAAAGATTTAAATTAGTTGGAATGGATGATAGAGCTCAAGTATTTATAAATGAAAATTATCACTCTACTTTATACAAAGAAAAGTTT
This sequence comes from Paeniclostridium hominis, assembly GCF_014306135.1. Taxonomy (NCBI): domain Bacteria; kingdom Bacillati; phylum Bacillota; class Clostridia; order Peptostreptococcales; family Peptostreptococcaceae; genus Paeniclostridium; species Paeniclostridium hominis. Next base: position 475,306 of record NZ_JACRWD010000001.1, on the reverse strand, counting down.
GTAAGCCAAAATCAAACTCTATCTTTAGATAAAGAAGATGATAACATACTAGATATTTTAGTTGAAAATGTTGGAAGAATAAATTATAGCCCTAACTTGCTTTCACCAACTCAAAGAAAAGGTATAAAAGGTGGAGTTATGATTGATATACATCTTCATATGGGATGGGATCATTACTGCTTAGAACTTGATAACATAGATAAGGTTGATTTTAGTGGATACTATAAAGAAAACACTCCAGCCTTTTATGAATATGAATTTGAAGCAAACGAAATTGGAGATACATTCTTAAATACAGAAGGCTTTGGAAAAGGTGTTGCATTTATAAACAACTTTAACTTAGGAAGATTTTGGGATATAGGTCCTACTAATTATTTATATATACCTGCTCCACTAATTAAACCTGGCTTAAATAAAATAGTTATCTTTGAAACAGAAGGAAAATACAAAGATACTATATCACTAGATGATAAACCTAATTATTTATAATTTAAGTTTATATTAATTTATTATTTTGGGAGGAGATTTGCAATGGTTTTAAAGAAGTTTATGAAAAAATCAATTTTAGCAAGTACTTTAATTACATCAATGTTTGCATTTACAGGGTGTAGTTCATCAGGGGATGGGGATAGTGATAAAATTTCACTAAGATACTCAATATGGGATAACACTCATAAAAAAGCAATTGAAACTTTAATAGCAAACTATGAAAAAGAAAATCCAAATGTGGATATACAACTAGAAATAATTTCAAATGGTGATTATTGGACTAAGATGGAAACTGCTGCTGCTGGTGGTTCTGCTCCTGATATATTTTGGGTTGATGCTAGAAGATTTGGAACATATGCAAAATCAGGTATGCTTGTAGGAATGGATGATTATATAAAACAAAATAAAATTGACATGAGCCAATACTTAGAAAGTATAACAGGAATATATAATTTTGATGGAAAACAATATGCAATGCCAAGTTTCTGGGATGATAATGTACTTTTATTGAACACAAAAATGATGGAAAAATACGGTATAGAGAAACCTAAGAAAGATTGGAACTGGCAAGAAATGCTAACTTGGTTAGAAGGTGCAAAAGCTAAATTACCAAAAGATATTTATCCATTTACTTCAAGTACAGTAGAATATACTCAACTTGGAATATTTAACGGTGTAGCTTTAGCTGGAGGACAAATTATAAATGAAGATAAAACTAAAGCTTTAATAGATACTCCAGAAACTAAAAATGGATATAAAACTTATCTTGATTTAGTAAAAAGCGACTTACACAGTCCATTTGATGTAACTGTTGAAACAGGTGCAGGTACTTTATTTAAATCAGAAAAAGCCTTAGCTTACCAAGCAGGTTCATATTCACTTTTAACATTCTCAGATAAAGAACAAGCACAAGTTGCAGGAAACTTTGAAATATATCCAGTTCCTACTATAAAAGAAGGTGTTAAAACTAAGTCTGTAATACATGGTGTTGGAAATGTTATATCTGCTAACTCTAAACACCCAGATGAAGCATTTAAATTTATAAACTATATGTCTAGTGAAGAATCTATGAAAACTTATACAGAATTAGCTTTAGTTTCTCAATCTCATAAAAATGTTCAAGATTTATATGGTAAAGTAATGAAGGAAAAAACTGGTCTTGATGTAAGTGTAGTATATGATGTTGCAAAAGATGCAATGCCACTTCCAAATAGTGTTGATACAGCTAAATGGGATAAGATTATAGTTGATAATATAAGTTCATATGTTCAAGATAAACAATCTTTTGATGATATGATAAAAAATACTCAAAAAGGTATGCAAGAAGTTTTAGATAAAGAAAATCAAGGTAAATAATATTAATAAAAAATCCAGTAGAGTTAATCTTTACTGGATTTTTTTAAACTTGCAAAACTGTAACTTTATCGTAAGCCAAATCGATAGTTTCTAAACTTAACCTAATATAAAATAAAAATATATAAACAGTAATTATTTTATAATTATATAAGGGAGATGACAAAATGAAAATTTCAAAAAATAAGATAATATCATTAGTTCTAGGAGTTACAGTTTTAGCAGGTGGTTTCTTTTCATTTAAAGCTTTTATGGGTGAAAACTATCCATATAGACTGGTTTATATATCAGAACAAGGAAATCCTAATGAAAAATTACAAAAAGAAGCTATCAATAAAGTTTTTAAAGGTACAGATATGAAAGAAACTAACTTTGATATGCTTGAAGTAGATGATAAAGGTACTGTGGTTATTGACCAAACAGAGTACAATAAATTAGCTAAAGAGAAAAACCTTAAGGAAGTAAATCTTACAGATGATGAAACAATGATTATACCTAGATATGACGGTTTAAAGAACAAGAAATACTTAGATGAACAAAAAGAAAAAAAGGAATTTAAAGTAAAAGATATGACTTTAAAGGTAAAAGGCGTTCTTAATAATAAAATCCTAATTACAGGCCTTTTTAAGAATCAACTTGTAGTTAGCGACAAAACTTATGATAAAATATCTAAAAACAGTAAAACACTAGACATAAGTGGGTATAACTACGAAGCTAATCCAGATATTAAAAATAAAGTTGCAAGCTTATTTAAAAATAAGTTATTCTCAATAAGTGAAGGAGATAGATTATTTTATCTAATTGGAAAAGATAATTTAATAGAAAACTAATTGATATAAAAATTAATAAATAACTGTACTTTAAAGTACAGTTATTTTTATATTTATAATAAAATTTTATTTCACTTTGTATTTATTATATATAATTTTATAATTTAAAATCAAAGCAACTATCATAAATGGTACAAGTATTGCTAAAGTCAGACTTCCAAAATCTTCTTCTAATATTGGAATTAGTAAAAAAGATAACCCATAACAAATCCACATAATTCCATTAGCTTTATTGTATGCCTTAACATCACTTATTTCTTCACTACTTACAGTACTTCCCGCCCAAAAATACATAGGAGTTTTTCTTTTTAATGAATATATACCTAAACAAATAAAAATAAAAGTTACTGGCATAATACTTGTGTATACAATTAGTTTATCTTTAGGTTCATATAAAAATTTTTCCTCATTAACTTTTAAATTTTCTTTAATATTATATTTATTTATTAAATCATTATGAGTTTTTACTGTTTCATTGCTTTCTTTATCATTGTATATAACCATCTTTCCTTTACTTATAATTTTTATATATGGTTTACTTTTGTTGTAAACATATACAGATGCTTTTTTATCTGTATCTACCTGACAAATTGCTCTTGTATAAGTAAAAGTATTAGTTCCATTAATTTTATTTCCAATATTAACATCTTCTAAAAGCTTAACACTTTCAATATCTTCTATTTTTATTGACTCTCCATTAATTGTTATTTTATCTTCTTTAAACTTCATTTTATGACCTGTAGTATCTATATTTAAAAATACTACCAAAAATACAGTCATAACTATCATAATGCCTACTACTATTTTTTCAGCCTTATTCATATAGTATCTCCCTTTATATAATATTTTTAGTATATTATATCAGTTTGACTTTAATGTATATGTCGTTTTGTGTATTATATATAATAAAAAAATGAGGAACCTATTTATTCCTCATTTTTCATATATCTTTTTAGTTTATAATTTTTCAACTACAGAAAGATATAAATTAGCAAATTCTCTTTCATCTATAATTTCATAGTCAATATGCTTACCTAGTTCTTTAATCATATTTTCTTTACTTTTTTCAACAGCTTCAATTAACTCCTCTGTTAAAGTTCCAAGCATAACTAAATAAACAGTATTACTACTGTATTCTCTTAAACATCTTTCTAAATCTCTTATTGTATCTTCTACATTGATCTCTTCGCTATAATTTTTACAAATTACAGGAATTTCTATTGGTCTAGAATTTAATATAGGATTTTTAATTTCTAGTAACATATCCCAATCATCTTCAATTTCTCTAATTATAACATCAGCTCCATCTATAGCACTAAATACCTTTGAAACTAATATATCAAAATCTTTTGATTTCCAATCGTTAGCCAGCAATTTTACAACATCAGATACTAATTTTTCACGTGTTCTTTCAAGTTCTATTTGTAAAATAGATTTCACATTAAAATCTGGTTCTTCCCAAATTTTATGAACTATAAAATAATTTATTTCTTCTATAGTATCTTCATTGTATATTTCATAATGACTTCCTCTTTTTGTCATATCATGTTTAAATATTTTACTATTGTAATTTGAATCTATATTCACTTCATTGTTTGTTATAGGTTTACAATAAATTATATGATTAAAGTCATCTTGTTCTCCATCAAAATCATATATACTACCATTAACTTCAACTACTTTTACCACCATAAATTTACGAAGTGGTCTTTCTAATTGAACTATTAATATATCATCTTTTTTAAGTTTTTCTAGGATAAACTTAGCCTTTCTCCATGCTATTTTTTCTTCATCTGTTTTTTCTTCTTTATTTGCTAAAACTCTTAAATCATTCCCTTTTTTGCTCCATCCAAATCTCAATCTACCCTGTCTGATTTCATCAATCATCCAGTCTTTTTTACCACTGTTTAAAGCTAATATTTTGTAGTAATTTCCCATATCCATATCCCCTTTTATATGTATTTCTATTTACTTATAATAATATCACTTTATATTGATTTGAATATGGTTTTTAAAAATGTTCATTTTTTCAAAATTTTTTTATTATTATAATGATTCTCTATATATTTTTTAACAAGCTCCTTAGTTAAACTATTCTTAGTTAATATAACTTTTTATACAGTATCTATAATTATCTGTCTTCCTTGATTTTAACACTCTAATCTCTTTATACTATATCCCTTATTTTCTAAATTCTTTAAAATACTATACTTTCCAAAAAAGTGATATGTACCAATAGCTGCAGCATACCTTTTATTTTCCTTAGCAAGCTTATCTATCTTATCTGCAATATTTCTATTTCTTTCTTTGTTTATTTCGTTTTCTCCAATTGCTTCAGTTTCTAAAAAATAAGTTTCATCTCCTTTAATATAAGCGTCTACAATATTATTAAAGTGGTTTGTAGAATTTTTAAAAATAACATCCTTACTTTCAAAATTATTTACAAAAGATTTTAAATCTTTTTCATCAGATTCCAATACCATTGATTGTATTTTATGATTTTCTAATTCTATTACAACTTTACCCTTGGATTTATAATTGTTAATCAAAAAACCTTCCGTGCCTAATGTTTCCATGTTTGCTTCATTAGCAATCATTGCATTTACAACGTCTGAAAATCCTGAAGGAGTAAGATTTTTTACATCACCATAATTTATATCTAGTTCTTTAAGTATCTTATCAAACTTTTCTTTTTCTTTATTTGATAATAAATCTTTTATCTCCCCTTCTTTTAAATACATTTTTTCTTTTGCATCTTTAACTACTTCCTTTTCATTATTTTTATCTGTTACATCTACTTCAACCGCTAATGCCTCTGTTTCATTCATAATTTTATTTAATGTTTTATTCTCATAATTTACTCCACTTTTTCCAGGGTGTAGTGTTCCTATTAAATATATAGACTTTTTATCCTTACTAGCTTCCCATATAAATCCCTTAACTTTATTAGTACTTATAGCATTATAAAGTATAAATATAATAGCCAAACCTAACCCTATGCTAATAAATCTTTTTTTCATATCTCTTTATTTCCCCCCTATTTCTTCTTATTAAATTATAAATCAAAAGAAATAGATTCTCTATAAAAAAGTAAAATTAAAAACCCTAGGAAGTACTTTTATACCTAGGGTTTTTATATATTTTAACTAAGCTTCTTCTGATGATGAATCATCCTCATCCTCAACAAGACTACTTAACTTCTTATCAAATATGAATAATGCTGCAGCTGCAACAAACATTATAATTGGAATTGTAGTATAAACTTTAATCATATTAAATTGAAGAGTAAAGTCATAAATATATCCATATCCTTTACCAGCTAAGAAAGTGGCAAATGTCCATACTCCCATTAAAACAGCTAACATCTTTTTAGGTGCATACTTACTTACAAATGAATTTCCAAGTGGTGAGAAAAACATCTCTCCTAAACTTAAAAGCACTGCAAATCCAATTAACCAACCTATACTAGCTTTAAATGCCTCTGAAGCTCCTATTCCTCTTGAAAACTCGGCTCCAACAAGCATGAAAAATGAAAATCCTAAAAATATTAATCCAAAGGCAGTCTTTTTAAATAAACTCATATCCCCTTGCGGTCTTTTAGAAAGTTTTAACCAAAGTCCAGCAAGAACTGGTCCTAATGCTATACAAACTAAACCATTTAAAGAGTCAAACCAAACGATAGGAACTTCAAATCCTCCAATATTTAAATCCACATATAATTTACCATAATCATAAACTGCAAGATAAGCTAAATACCAAAATACCCAGAAAAGTACAGAAAATACAGATACAAGTATTATAGCCCAAACTCTTTTTTTCTCAATAATTGTTAAAGGAGTTTTGTCTTTAGTTTCAACTTTCTCAGCAACTACTCCTTCTTTGAATGGTCTTTTTCCTGCATTGCCTAAAAATCTCCATCCTATAATAAACCATATCCCACCTATTACACATAAAATTGATGCAACTAAAAAACATTGAGAAAATCCAAGCACTCCATTATGAGCAAATGTTTTCGCATATAATATACCAACTGCTGTAGTTCCTACAAAAGATCCTATATTAACAAAAGAATATTGTACTGAAAAGGCTGCATCTAGTTGTTCTTTATCATCAAATAATTGTCCAGCTACAGCTGAAACGTTGCCTTTAAAAAATGCAGTCCCAATTGAAACTAAAGCTATCATAATACCTATCATTAAAGTTGAATCAGCTATTGAACCTAAGTAATAGCCTATCGCCATAATAAACATTCCAAAAGGTATAGTATATCTAGCTCCTATCCATCTATCTGATATATACCCCCCAATTATTGGTGAAAGATATGTAAATGCAACAAGATCAGCTTGCATCTTTGCAGCTTCTCCTCTACTTATACCAAGACCTCCTGTTAGTACAGTTGCAGTAAGAAATGCATAAATTAAAAACTTTGAAGAATAATATGCTGCTCTCTCAAATGAGAAAGTTGTCGCACAAAAATAAAATCCTAAAGGAAATTTATTCTTCTTCTTTTCTACTGTTGTACTCATAACCCTAAACCCCTTTCGATTGTGATAGTAATTTTTATGTATATCATTATCCAAACTCTTTCTTGTGAAAGATATGGTGATATTTCTATAAATCGTTTTCTTTAAATATTTATATCCCTCTTTTTTATTTCTTCCCTCAAGGTAAATGGTAGCACAACGCATATTCACACGCAATACATTTTTAGAGTAATTTCGATATTATATGTTTTATTTCTACGAATTTTTACATAAACTTTATATTATAAAATAAAAAAATCTGTACCAAATTATATTTGATACAGATTATATATTTTAACTTAATTATCTATTATACCTCTGAGTAATTATACATTCTTTCATAAGCTAGTGCTAAAGTTATCATTATTTTAGGATATAATGCCATAATTACTGGTGTCATAATACCTAATAATATTAATATCATAGTATAATTTAGCGCATTAACTGCATGGTAAAAAATCAAAACTCCAAATAGTAATAATACTCCTTGTGGAATAAATCCAAACATTAACTTAAATGATTTAATTCTATTTTTTTTCATGACAGCCCTGTAAGTTTTAAATATATCTTTCTTATTAAAATTATTTTGATTATCTAATGCAATAAATGGAAGTATGAATGTTTCTGAGAAGATAATAACATTTATACTAAATATGAAAAATACAAGAAAAACAGTAGATATCAACATAAAGTAAAATTGTACTTTAAAAGAAGCACTACCACTATTACTTGAAATCTCTGCTAATAAACTAAATGCTCCCACAAAAACTATTGCAGAGATTAAGATTCTTATTAAATTTAAAACTATATACCATAAAGATTGAATTGCAAAACTTATCAATTTAGCAACTAAATATTTATCTATTAAGTTAAGTCTAGATTTTATTGATTCTTTATTAAAAGGTTCATTTCTTATCAAATCTAGCGATAAAGAGCACAATATAAAATCAGAAAATACAGTAACAATCATCAAACTTATTCCTATACTCATAATATCTAACAATTGCCTATATCCCATATATTCCCCACCATCTAACTTAATAGATTTCATTATAATGCCTACAATATTTTTTATTATTGGATTTAGTATAATAAATAATATTGCCATAAAAATCATCGTTATAAAAAATGTTTTATTTACTACATTTTTATTATTTTTTATTACTTCTTTCCCCTTTAAGCGTAATTCTTTATTTCCCATTTAAATCCCCCTCTAATTTACATTTATAATATATATAAATTATACCATTGCTTAATGTAAATTTATATTGGTATACATATTATCTACTCTTGGAGCTATAAAAATCACTTACAAAGAGAGCTTGACAAAAAATAATTTAGTTGTTAGTGTTATAATCACATTATATAAAATATTCAAAAATGGGGGAAATAATTGTGAAATTAACTAATATAGCAATTATAATAGGGATGCTACTTTTAAGTTCAACAGGCTGTACTCAAAGTAATCAACTTGGTGATAAATCAAAAGTAACTATATCTGATAATACTAGAAAAACTGTAAAAAAAGATATACAAGTTCTAGAGGTTAAAGTTGACTTAAAGCAACAAAATAAAAAAGATTCAAATACTACCTCTTATTTGCAAGAAGAAGTTAAAGGTGGTTTAGATTTAGGTACAAAAAAGACTTTTAATATAGATTTAAAAAAAGGAGAGTCTTTAAGAATTGATACAAAAATAGAATATCCAATTACAGTTATGTTAAAAGATAATTCTACAGGAGAATATGTATATAATAATACCCAAACACCTAAAGAAAATTCTATATTTATTGATAGTGTTGATAATGACGGTAATTATGAATTAATGGTAGACTTTAATGAAATAAAGAAATTTAATTTTAGTTTGTATATAGTTAATTAATAAAAAAAGAAATATTAATCTTTAATACTTCTTTTTTCATTAATTAAATTTAAAACAGGCACTAAAATACTTAAATTATGGACTAAGATTATTTAATATTAATCCATTAATATCTCTAAAAACTTTTCTTTATTATTTAAAAATGAATGTGTAATTTGATAATGTTCTGTTTCTTCATATTCAACTTCATTTATTCTATCATCCTTTATTTCATAGATAACCGCATCAGGATATGCCATTAAAATAGGTGAATGAGTAGCTATTATAAACTGACAATTTAAATCTACCAACTCTTTAATCCTTGTTAGCATAGCCATTTGTCTTGATGGAGATAATGCCGCCTCAGGTTCATCTAAAATATAAATACCTCTTTCTCCAAACTTATTTAAAAATATAGAAAAAAATGACTCTCCATGTGATTGTTCATGAAGAGATACACCTCCATAAGAATCTATAATTCTCCTTCCAAGTACCTCTTTATCTAGCTCGTCTATATTTGATGCCAAATTATAAGTAGTTTCTGCTCTTAAGAAAAATCCATCTCTTGGCTTTTTAATTCCCTTTACCACATTTATGTATTCATTTAAATTTGAATGACTATCCTTAGTTGAAAAATTAAAGTTTTTAGTCCCTCCCTCTGGGTTAAATCCATAAGCAACTGCGACAGCTTCTAACAAAGTAGACTTACCTGTTCCATTTTCCCCAACTATAAAAGTTACATTATTATGAAAATCTAATTTATTTAATCCTTTCATAACAGGTAAATCAAATGGATACTGATTTGTATTCGTAATACTCTCTCTATCTAAAGTTATATATCTTATGTACTGATTTATTTTATCACCGTTCATATATCCTACCTCCTAATTTACCCTATATAATATTATTATATATACATATTATAATCCATAGTAATGTATTGTATAATTATATTAGAGTAAATGATTCAAAATCAAAGACATTTAAACTAGAAAACTAATATTTTTTATATATAAAGGGGTGTATAAAATGGGAAATAGTGAAACTTGTCCAAAATGTGGTTGTACAGAAATAGCAGAAGGCAAACAAAATGGTTATGCAAGAATATATCCAGTGGATAATATATTTGGAATGGGCTCAAATGTAATATATGAGATATGTACTAATTGTGGTTATATATTATGTATGCGAGTTGAAAAACCTGGCAGATTTAAATAAAACTAAGAAAAGTCTACTAATTTAATTAGTAGACTTTCACTATAAAGTTTCTACATTTATTTAAAACAAAGTAAAAATGCTAACCGAAGTTAGCGAAGGATGAATATATAAGTTGAAGCGACATTTACAAGCATCTTTTTAGCTTGTATGGAGCAAAACTTATATATTCATCCAAGCGCCCCTCAATTAGCATTATATACAATGTTTTAATTCATGATCATATCCATCATTTAAATTTAAACTTTCCATAGATTTTGCACTAACAACATCAACACCAGTTCCTAAAACATCCTTAACAATAACATCTCCAACACTAACTGGAGCATTAACCTCAACATTATCTAAAAGCTTCATAATATCAAACATAAGCTCCTTAGGAACAGAATCATTAGTCTTAACAGGAAGTAAATTTAAATAACCTCCATTTAACTTAACAGTAGTAGTTATAACCCTTCTAGGATTTGTAACTTCCTCTACTCCATATTTAGCTCCTCTTTTACAAGTATTTCCTTCAACTTTATATTCACCATCAACTTTACTAACAACTAAAGAACATCCCATTGGACAAACAGTACAAGTAATATTTCTCATGACTAAGCCTCCTCAACACTTACAGTTATATTTCCTTTAATATCCTTAAATAAATCTTTACTAATTTTTATATTTTCCATCTCTGAAGGTATCATATGAAGTCTTTTCTTTTCTAAAATTACCTTGTCATCACTTCTTACAACTAACTTTTTATTTTTATAAATTTGTCTAACTCTCATAAATAAGTTAACATCTTCATTATTATCCACGTTTACACTTTGTGGAACTATATATATAATTCCTTCTCCTGCAACAGTTTTTACTTCATTACCTTTATTTAGCTTATTTAAAGAATAAAGTGCTGCATTTTTACCTGCTATTTTACTTTCTTTAGTAACAAAGTCTACTAAATCATGAACATGAACAACATTACCACAAGCAAACACTCCATCTACATTAGTAGCCATAGAATTATTAACTATAGGTCCACTAGTTTTTTTATCTAAATTAACACCAGCTTCAACACTTAACTCATTTTCTGGTATAAGTCCTACTGATAAAAGCACTGTATCGCAACTTATGTATTCTTCTGTTCCTTTTATAGGATTTCTATTTTCATCTAACTTACAAAGAGTAACTCCTTTAACTCTTTCTTTTCCATCTATGTGAGTTATTCCAGTGCTTAGCATTAAAGGTATATCAAAATCATCTAAACACTGAACTATATTTCTAGTTAAACCACTTGAATGTGGATTTATTTCAACTACAGCTTTTACCTTAGCTCCTTCAAGTGTCATACGTCTTGCCATTATAAGACCTATATCACCAGAACCATATATAACTATTTCTTTTCCTACCATATAACCTTCCATATTAGAAAGTCTTTGAGCTGCACCTGCATTATAAACTCCTGCTGGTCTATACCCTGGTATGTCTATTGCTCCTCTTGTTCTTTCTCTACATCCCATAGCTAAAACTATTGCATCTGCTTTTATATTTATAATTCCTTCTTCACCTAAAGCTTCTATAGTCTTATCTTCACTTATATTTAAAACCATTGTATTTAACATATAGTCTATTTTTTCTTCTTTAACCATTTCAATAAATTTATGAGCATACTCAGGTCCTGTTAATTCTTCTTTAAATTCATGTAATCCAAAACCATTGTGTATACATTGGTTAAGTATACCGCCTAGTTCTCTATCCCTTTCTATTATAAGTACATCTTTTGCACCATTTCTCTTAGCTTCAACTGCTGCACCTAAACCTGCAGGTCCTCCTCCAACAACTACAACATTATATTTCAACTAACTCACCTCTTAATTCTTTTGATTTTCCTACTACTGCATTAGAGTTTTCATAGTCTTTTAATACATCTTCAACATCTATATTAAGTTCCCTAGCTAATATTTCTATTACCTTAGGTCCACAAAATCCACCTTGGCATCTTCCCATACCTGGTCTTACTCTTCTTTTAACTCCATCAACTGTTCTAGCTCCACATAGTGAATTTATTGCATCTACAATTTCACCTTCTGTTACGCTTTCACATCTACAAACTATTTTTTTGTATCTTGGGTCTTTTTTCATTATTTCTTCTTTTTCTTGTGGGCTCATTTTTATAAAAGGTTTGTTTTTCTTTCTTTTTGGTTTAAAGTTTAATTTTTCATTTAAATTTAAACCTTCTTCTTTAAGAATTTCTACAACGTATTTTGCAACTGCTGGTGCTGATGCAAGACCTGGTGATTCTATACCACCGACGTTTATAAAGTTTTTACATTTATCTGAAGCAAATATCATGAAATCCCCTGTATTTGGAGTTGCTCTAAGACCTGCAAAACTTGTTATTGTTTTTCTAAAATCTATATTTTCTATAGTTTTTCTTGAACTGTTTACTATTTCACTTATTCCTTCTCTTGATGTTGATATATCTTCTTTGTCATCAACAACTGTAGCGTTTGGTCCAACTAATAAATTTCCATGTACAGTTTGAGTAACTAAAACACCTTTTCCTTTTTCACTTGGACATTGGAATAAAACATGATTTGCAATTTTACCTTCACTCTTATCTAATATCTTATATTCACCTTTTCTAGGTATTATAAAGTATTCATCTCCACCTATCATGTTATTTATTTTATCAGCATACACTCCTGCTGCATTTATAACGTACTTAGCTTTTATATCATCTTTATTTTTTATTTTTATATTAAAATAATCATCTATCTTTTCTATATCTACAACTTCTGATTCTAGTTTTAAATCTACTCCGTTTAACATAGCGTTTTCCATAAGCGCTATATTTAAATTGAAAGGACAAACAATTCCTGCACTTTCACAAAGTAGAGCCCCAACCACATCTTTATTAACATTAGGTTCAATCTCTATTACTTCTTCACGGTTTAATATTTTAAGTCCTGTTGCTTTATTTTCAAGTCCTCTTTCATATAAAGCTTTTACATGTTCCATTTCTTCATCATCAAATGCTAAAACTAAAGAACCTATTTGTTTAAAATCTACATCTAAATCATCACATAAATCTTTGTATAAACTATTTCCTTTAACATTTAGTTTAGCTTTTAAGCTACCAACTTTCGCATCATATCCACCATGTACTATAGCACTGTTTGATTTAGTAGTTCCTTGGCAAACTTCAACACCTTTTTCTATTACTACAGTTTTCAAATTATATTTTGATAATTCCCTTGCTATAGAACTACCACTTATACCTGCACCGATTATTGCTATATCATACATAATTTTGCCTCCTTGAAAAAAAATAGAGAGACCCCCCCTATACATTGTATAGAAGGCTCTCTCATCTCTTAGCCATAATATTTCATTTTTAATCTTTTTAAATCGTTTTCCTAACTTGTAACTCTATTGTATCATAAACAATTTTATTTGTCATTAATTTTTTACACTTGCTAATTCTTTTTCAAATTCTTCATCTTCTTTAGCCCATAAAAGTGATCTTTCTACTGCCCTTTTCCATCCTTTATATAGTACTTTTCTCTTTTCTTCACTCATATGTGGTTCAAATTCTCTTTCTATTGTTACAGATTTCTTTATATCTTCCTTATCTTTATAAAATCCTACAGCAAGTCCTGCAAGATATGCTGCTCCCATTGCAGTAGTTTCAAGTACTTTAGGTCTATTTATGTTAACATTTAGTATATCTGATTGAAATTGCATCAAGAAGTTATTAGCACTAGCTCCACCATCAACTTTAAGATTTTTTAAGTTAAGACCTGAATCTTCTTGCATAGCATTTAATACATCTTTAACTTGATATGCAATTGACTCTAATGTAGCACGAACTAAGTGAGCTCTATTTGCCCCACGAGTAAGACCCATAATACATCCTCTAGCATACATATCCCAATAAGGAGCTCCAAGTCCTGCAAAAGCTGGTACTACATATACACCATTAGTATCTCCTATACTTTGAGAATAAAACTCACTTTGCTGAGCATCAAATAAAATTCTAAGTTCATCTCTTAACCATTGTATAGCTGCTCCTCCTATGAATATACTACCTTCAAGTGCATACTCAACTTTTCCATCTACACCCCAAGCTATAGTTGTTAATAATCCATTTTTAGATTCAACTATTTTTTCTCCTGTATTCATAAGCATAAAGCAACCTGTTCCGTAAGTGTTTTTAGCACACCCTTCTTCAAAACAAGTTTGACCAAATAAGGCAGCTTGTTGGTCTCCTGCACATCCTGCTATAGGAATTTGAGCTCCTGCTAACATATGTTCATCAGTATGTCCATATATATAACTAGATGGTTTTACATCTGGTAACATACTCTTTGGTATATCTAGTATTTCTAATATTTCATCATCCCATTTTAATTCTTTTATGTTGTATAACATAGTTCTTGCTGCATTTGAATAATCAGTTACATGGACTTTACCACGAGTTAAATTCCATATTAACCAAGTATCTACTGTTCCAAATAATAACTCTCCATTTTCAGCTTTTTCTCTGGCACCTTCAACATTATCAAGTATCCATTTTATTTTAGTTCCTGAAAAATACGCATCAAGTATTAATCCTGTTTTTTCTTTTATTTTTTCTTTATATCCCTTAGCTTCTAACTCATCACATATTTGAGATGTTCTTCTGCATTGCCAAACAATTGCATTATATACTGGTTTTCCTGTACTTTTTTCCCAAACTATAGTTGTCTCTCTTTGATTTGTTATACCAATTCCACAAACTTGTTCTGGCTTTATACCGTTAGTTTCTAAAACTTCTCTCATTACACCACTTTGACTACCCCATATTTCCATAGGATTGTGTTCTACCCATCCTGGTTTTGGATAAAATTGAGTAAACTCTTTTTGTGATGTTGCAACTAAATTACCTTCCTTGTCAAATAATATAGCTCTTGAACTTGTAGTTCCTTGATCTAATGCCATCATATATTCTTTCATATTGTTTGCCTCCAATGATTATTTATTTAAACTTTGATGATATATATTCTATTTCATGTATCTTTTTATTCCTTTATCAAATACAAAACCTGCTAAAACTGCTCCTATTATCGGTCCAACTATTGGTACCCAAAAATACATATTAGGTCCTAGTGCACCACTTTTCCAACCTGCTATAACTGCAAATAATTTTGGTCCAAAGTCTCTTGCTGGGTTCATAGCAAATCCTGTTAAAACTCCAAAGCTAGCTCCTATTATAGCTATAGTTATACCTATAAAAACTGGTGCTAAATTTGACATAGGTTTATTTGAGTTTTTCTCTTCTCCTACTGCTAGTATTACAATTACCAATAGCATAGTTATAAACGTTTCTACAAGTAGTGCATCAAATGAATTTAATGCTGCATTTGGATATGTAGAAAATATTGAAGCTGTTTTAAGTCCATCTGCACCTGCTCTTACTATGTTATGAGTGCTTTCAAATGATGTAAACAACTTATTAAACAATAAATAAACTGTTGCTGCTCCTGCAAAACAACCTAATATTTGAGATATGATATATGGAATTATCTTATTTTTTGGAAAATCCCTATGTACTGCTAATGCAATAGTTACAGCTGGATTTATATGAGTTCCTGATACAGCTCCAGTTACATATATGGCTATTGTAACTGCTAGTCCCCAAATTATACCTATTTCCCACTGTGAAACACTTGCTCCACTTAAAACCATAGATGCTACTGCTCCACATCCTATAAATATTAATATCCATGATCCAATAAATTCAGATATACACTCTCCTAGTAGTGTCTTCTTCAACTCAAATTCCCCCTTTGATATTTACCTTTAGCTAATTAGTTAAAAAAACAGAGAGCACCTATAGTTTTATAGGGCTCTCTTGTCTCTAGCCAGTATTAATTTAATTAAATGCTATCACGAAAACATTTTCCAGTCAATAAGATAACTTGTTAGATATTTAATAAACTAATTTTTTATAATATTTAATTTTTATTATGTTTTTAAATTACCATATATCAACATCTGTAGTAGATATAGCCATTGCTCCTGACGCTAATCCATTTATTATTTCTTCTTTGCTATCTATAAGTCCACCGCATATTATAGGTATGTTTGGATATGTTTTATTCATTTTTTTAATTACTTTTTGAATTACTCCAGGCATGACTTCAATTGCATCAGGTTTTACCTTTCTTAAACTTTCAATTGCATTTTCAAGTGACATTGAATCTATAAAGAAAAATCTTTGGACAACTTTTAAATCTAGCTCTATTGCTCTTTTTACTATATTTGTCTTAGTAGTTATAATTCCATCTAAGTTTAATTCTTTTTTCATATAATCTACAGCTATAGGACTTGATGATATTCCCGTAATCATATCAATATGTACAAATACTTTTTTATTATGCTTATGTAAAAATTCTATTTTATCCTTTAAACTAAGAATATCTTCATTTAATAAAAATACAATATCTCCATCCGAATTTGCAACATCTTCAAGGTGCTCATCATTTTTTATTGCACAAATTATAGGATTTAATTCTAATAAGTCTTTCATATATGCCTCCACCTTTTGCTTTTTTAAATTAATTATATCACTTTTTTTAAGTAAACTAAAATCGATTTCATTGTTATATTTTTGCCATAGTGCATATTTAAAGTTATTACAAATATTTCACATTAATTTGTTATTTTTTTATTTATTTAATTTATCATAAAATTATTAACTAAATATTAATAATAATTTTAAAATAAAATCAATTTAAATATAGATTAATCTTAAGCTATAAGTTAAAATAAAAAGAAATTTAATAATTTAAAAATAAGATATATAAAGGGGATAAACTATATGAAAATTTTTAAATTTAAGGTAATATTACCATTAATAATAATTGTATTATCATTAGGATTTGTTGGGTGTGAAAAAACTGAAAATTCTAAAGAAGATTCTAATGAATCAAAAATAAGTGTGGATAAACTTTTAGAGTATAAAGATTCTTATGTAGGAAATAACTCAGCTATAGGTAATATTATTTCAAACTTACCTGCTAATATATACAATAAAAAATTTGAGTTACAAACAAAGTCAAAACCTTATGAAATAAACATAGATTATAAAGACTTTGAAGATACATATGTTAAATTTGAAGATAATACATCTATAACAATTCCTTTTTCTGAAGCAATTAAAAAAAATGCTATGATTTTACTTTCACTTGTTAAAAATGTAGATATAATTAATTTTAATTTTGATAATGGAACAGGTATTACATATAAAAGAGATGAGTTAATCGATGCTCATAAGAATGAGTATGGAGTTAATTTAGAAAAAATAACACAGGATAAATCATCATTAGAAAACTTTATAAAAAGCGATATAAATTAATATAAGCCACTATGTAAAAATAGTGGCTTATTACTATTTTACTAAATCAAATTTCATTTGTTGGTCATATAATAAATTCATACTATTATCTGTATATGTTGATACTTTTTTTATATATTTTATTTTAGAAGTATTTTTTTTAGAATTTCCTATATCAAATATAGTTGTATGTCTACCTGTATGTCTATCTAAAGATTCTTTTAAATGTATATCAAATTGTATTTCCTTATCATTTTCGTCAAAGAAATATAAATGAGGGTAACCTCGTACTACACCATCTTTATAATAAGTGTATCTTATTTCTTTATCTGTAATTTTAATATCTTCTATAACTACTTTTCCATATTTGCTAGTTTCAAATACTATTGGCAAATTGTCTATACCTTGAGTTTTTAACATCTTATCTTTTGTATTCTCATCATAAGATATAGGTACTAAAGTCAATGATTTTGTATCTTTGTCTGCTTTTAAGAATTCGTATGAATTAGTTGCTATTCCAGTTCTAGGGTCAACTCCAGTCTCTCCTTTATCTAATACATCTAAAGCTTTGCCATTTTCATCAAATAATGCAAACCTATTTCCCATAATAGGTTCCCAGTATTCAAAAGATTTATTAATTTTTTCATTAATTAATATCTTATTAGCTAATGGAGATATAATCACTTTTTCTATATTTACTTTATGTTTTACATTTATCTTCTTACCCTCATAATCAAGAGTTTCCTTAAATTTAAAATTCTTATTTACTTTATAATTATGAGTTTTAGAAATAGATTTTGTTTTATCTATTTTAGTAGATATTTTCCAATTACCCTCTTCTTCAAATATTTCGTTTACATGAAATTCAATTTCTTCATTATTTTTTATATCTGTATAACTTACATCTATTTTTTGAATTCCTTTTAACTCCTTATCTGATATATAGGTTGCTTCTTTCTCTATAAATCCGTCTGGTATTATATTCTTACCACCTATATATGCAGTGCATATAGTTGGACTTGCAAAGTAAGGTTCTTTATAATGTTCATTTATTTCTTTTATATTTTTATCACTTTTTACAGTATAAAATACAGTTATGTAATTATCATCAACAGATACACTATCTATTGTAAATTCTATTCCTTTATCATTTACAGTTAAGTTTAAATCCTTGCCTAAGTTTTCTAAATCAGCTTTGTCAGATTTGTATAAAGATTTTTCATTATGACTAAAATAATCTACTATTTCTTGTATCATAGGTATTGAATCCGCTATAGCAGGATTTGTTAAACTTACTCCGATTACCCCTGTCCCAATTATTAAACTTGTAAATGATGCAATCATTATCTTTTTATACTTTCTTTTCTTCTTATAATCTATACCTTTTTTTATTGCCTTCTTAGTTAATTCATCTATACTCTCTGGAATCTTTATCTCATCAAATTTACTCATTATTTTTCCTCCTTCAATATATCATATAACTTTTTCTTAGCTCTTCTTATATATGATTTAGCTGTATTTTCATTACATTCCATAATTTGTGCAATTTGCGATATAGTCAAGTCTTGAAAGTATTGAAGTATTACTGGAGTTTTATATTTTTCTTCTAAAGAATCTATTGCATCATATAAATCTATATTTTCTTCTATATTTGAATAAGAAATTTCTCCTATAAAATCTTCTACTTGTTCATCTTGAAACTTACTATAATGTCTATGTTTTATATTTACATTGTTAATAAGTATCTTTGTTAGCCAAGTTTTAAAGAAATTGGGATTTCTTACCTTTGAAATATTTATGTATGCCTTATATACTGTTTCTTGATAAATATCAAGTGCATCATGTTCATTTTTAACATATAAAAATGCAGTTTTATAAAGGTATTCCTTATATGTATTTATAAGTTTTCCAAAAGATTCATCGCACCCCTCTTGTGCTTTATTCACTAATTCATATTCCCTATATTCTTCTTTCTTTTTATTTAAAAATCTTATTTTCTTAATAGCTATGTTTTCAATCATTTTATCCTCCCCCATAACCACGATTACATATATTAGATTCATAAAGCACTTATATAGTTGCAAAGTTTTATTATTTTTTTACATAAAAATAAACTCTATTTAAATAGAGTTCATTTTTATCTTTGGCTATACAATTTTAATAAAGTTTTATAAATTCTTCAAGTAATGTGCTAGCATTTTTTGCTGCTATTGGTAAAAACTCTTCATATGATAAATCAGCTTCTCCATTAGCTTTATCTGATATTGAACGAAGTATTACAAAAGGTACTTTATTTAAATAAGCAACTTGTGCCATTGAAGCTCCTTCCATTTCAACTGCTGCTACATCACCAAAGTTTTTCTTAATTTTTTTAGCTACTTCACCACCAGCTACAAACTGATCCCCTGAAGCAACACGGCCTTTAGTTATATGTATATCAGAAACATTTTCAGCTGCCTTTTTAGCAGTATCTATCATATTCTTATCTGCTTTAAAGAATGTAACCCCAAGTCTTGAAATCTCTCCTAATGGATCTCCAAAAACTGTTGTGTCAAAGTCATGTTGAACTGCATCCGTAGATATTACTATATCCCCTTGATTTAGCTTTGAATCCATAGTTCCCGCAACACCTGAGTTTACAAGAGCATCTACATTAAACTTATCTATTAATATTTGAGTACATGCTGCCATGTTTACTTTTCCAACTCCTGAACGAACTAATACTATGTTTTTACCATCCATTGTACCATTATAAAATTCCATCCCAGCAACATTTACTGTTTCTTTTATATCCATTTTCTTTTTTAGTATTTCTACTTCTTCTTCCATCGCCCCGATTACACCTAATACTTTTTCGTCTTTTACCTGTGCTTTTGATTCACACGCCACAAGCATTGTAACTGATAATCCCAATACCGCACACATCACTAATAATTTTTTCATAATATGAAACCACCTTCTTGTCAATTAACGAACATTAATCCGTCTTCTTTATTTTTCGTACCTTACATTAACATTTATATCATATGCGTTCGTATATATCAATAACATTTTTTAATTTTTTTATATTTTAGTTCGTATTTTATGTGAAATTATAATATCTTGTATTATATTTTTAATTACGTATATCCTATTTTATAAACCCAATAAATGAAATGATGTATTCTATGAGTAAATTAATAAATCAAAATGCAAAACAAGCTTTAAATATGCTAAAGATGGAAATTGCCAATGAACAAGGATACAACTATAATCCAGTTAGTGATAAAATTGAAAGTAACGCTCCTCAAAATACGCTAGAAGGAATATCAAAAAATGTTCTTGCTGGGGAGCAGGTTGGAGGAGCTATGACTAAATCGTTAGTTTCTAAAGGTGAAGAAATTCTTTTACAAATGTATAATAATAAATAAATTTACTTTTAAATTTATACAATTTGCAATCACCAGTACAAAAATGATTAAACTACCTATTATAATCATTACATCCTAGATTCTTACTTTAAAATAATACTTAAGAAAAGTTACTTATACCCAATAAATTGCTATAATCCAATTTAATAAAATAAAAAACAGGAACAGCTATTGCTGTTCCTGTCCTTAACAGAAAACAAACTCAACACAGAAAGGAATCTGTATTAAAATTTGTTTTTAGTATATCATAATAATCTTGAATTTTCAATTATATTCCATAAATGTAATCACTAAAAAAATGCTATATTTTTAATTACTAAAATATAAATCTCAATGACAATATTTCTTTCTATAGTAAAAGTAGAATAAAATTTATACTAATTGTCAAAGTTTAGGTAATATGGAATTTTTTTATTTTGATATAATATTTAATATAAAATACATACTAACTTTATAAAAGGAGGAAATATAATTGAACGATATTTTTAAAAAGGAATACAAAATAAATATTTTTAATGTTGACTCTGAACATAAATGCAAATTTTCATCCTTAGTTGATTTCTTGTGGGATGTAGTTATATCTCAATCTGATTATTTAGGAGAAACTAAAGGAGGATTTGTTCAAAATCAATGTATTTGGGTACTTTTAAAGTATGATATAACTATATATGAATACCCTAAATTTAGAGATACAATAACTGTTGATACCAAAGTATTAGGTTCAAAAAAGTTTTATGGTTATAGACAAAATACTATAAGAAATTCTGAAGGAAAAGTTATAGGTGAAGCTTTTTCAACAGCTATACTAATAGACTTTGAAAAAAGACGTCCTATGAGAATATCCTCTACTCAAAGTGAAATATACGGACTTAATGGAGAATTAGCTGAAGTACCTACTTTAGATGATCTACCTAAAATTCAAAAAGAGGATTATAAAAAATATTATCCTGTTAGATATAGTGATATAGATTCTAATGGTCATGTTAATAATGTAAAATACATGGAAATGGCAGTAGATACTTTACCAAGATATATTTTAAATGAATATAATTTATTTAATATTAAAGTACTATTTAAAAAAGAAACAACTGATGGAGATACATTACATATTTCATCTGAAGTAATTGATAATGAAAGTGGTGATATTACTACAATTCATAATATTACAAGTAACAATGGAAATCTTCTTACAAAATTGCAATTTATATGGAAGAAAAAATAAAAAAGTTTTATCTACTAAATTAAAAATATAATTATATATTTAATTAACAGTGATAAAAGAAATCGCTGTTAAACTTTCTTGTGATAGATAAAACTAAAGTGTACCTATAACAAATCCAACTAACATATATTATTTATTAATTATTGGTTAAAATAAAATAAGTATTAAATATTTTGGATAAAGGAGATATTGTATATGGAATTCTTACATGGTCAAGAAACTCTTAGCATAATTGGCTGGATACTTCGTGCTGTCATTGCTTTTTTCTTTTTGCTAGCTATTGCAAAACTATTAGGGCAACGTTCCATTTCTCAACTAAGACTACTTGATTTTGCTATTACTTTAGTAATTGGAAATATTATTGCCCATCCGTTATCTGATGAAAAACTTGGATTAGAAGGATCAATAATTACAACTCTTGTATTAGTTGTACTATATGTTAGTGGAGTATTTATCATTTTTAAATTTCCATCCCTTAGAAAACTTGTTAGTAATTCTCCAATTACAGTTATTCAAAATGGTGAAATACTTTATAATGGTTTAAAAAAAGCAAGAATATCAATTGATGTGTTATTAGAAGAGTTACGCGAAGAAAAAGTAGATGATGTGAAAAAGGTAGCATTAGCAACATGGGAACCTGATGGTAAGATTTCTGTTTTCCTACATCCAGAATATGAACCAATTACTCCTTCATCTTTGGGTATAAAAATAGAACCTTTTGACTTTTCAAAAACAATTATTAAAGAAGGTAAAATTAATTTCAATGAACTAAAAGCACTTCATAAAGATGAAAGTTGGGTTATTTCCAAATTAGAAAATTTATATCAAACCGAGGTAAGAAACGTCTTGCTTGCCACACTTGATAGTAAAGATAACATAAAAGTTTTTTTATATAAATAATTCATCGAGGCATAAACATATCTACTTGTGTAAAGATTAGTTTAAGCCTCTTTTATTCTAAAATTCACTTTAAATTATTCAAGGCTAATCACTTAAAATATATTCTTTGGTTGGCTTTTTAGCAAAATTATAATTATTTACGAGTTAATTTCCTTTTGTAAAAATAAGCTAACTTCTTTTGGATTTTTCAATACTACTATCTTATCTTTAAATTCTTGTTCTATGTTTTTATAATGATTACTCTTTTCTTTAGTACGCCCTTCATGAAGAATCCACCAAATAAATTCTAAATCCATTTTCTCTATACATCCCTTAGCCATATCTTCACGAGTTGTGTTTTTATTCTTAAAATATCTTTTTAATGCTCTATACATGCAAATTCTCCGTGGAAAATTAAGAAAAATTATTTTATCAGCTTGTTCTAATCTTTCTCTTTGATAAAATCCACTATAATTTCCATCAATTACCCAGGAGTCATTTTTCATAAAATCCCAAACTATCAAACGACCTTCATCTTTATCACGCATAACCCAATTAGGTAAAAAATTCACTGTATCAAGAAATAAAACGGGTATATTATAATGTTTTGCAAGTTGTCTAGAAAGTGTTGATTTTCCACTTCCGCTATATCCAATTATTGCAATCTTCATTTTAACCCCCTCCATATTAATCTAATCAGATTTAATTATCTATATATAATCTTATTAATAAAGTAGTTACTATTATCATAACGCCTATACTATATATAGTAATTCAATTACCTCTTTAATACATCTATATAAATACCTATCGATAAAAATAGCCTCAAAATTAACTATAACAGTTATCTTGAGACTATTTTTTTATCTTATAAAGATATTACCATATTCATAAGTTTATTGTTTCTCTTTATAAACTCATCTAATTCCTTAGCATCTAATTCTTTATTAGCAAGTAAAGCTATATCTACTATTTGATTACAAATTAAAGATAATTCTTCTTTTTTACTTTCATCATCTTTTAAATTAATAAGCTTTTTAATTATTGGACTATTGTCATTTATAACTAAAGTTTTTTCTTCTTCAAAACTCATTCCAAAGTCCATTCCAGCAAATTGAGACTTCATTTCAGACATTCTTCTTGATTGTTCTGATACTAAAATTATAGCTGTAGTATCTTCACTTTTTAAACTCTCTACTGAGTATGCTTTAACTTTATCTTTAACTAAATCTTTAAATAAGTTTTCTATAGCAGTTTTTTCTTCTTTGTTTTCATCATCTTTTTTATCTTTTAAAACATCAGATAAATCAGCATCTATTCTATTGAAAGTAACTCCCTGGTTTTTAAATTCAATAAATGATACAAAGTGATTATCTATACTAGAATCTAGTACCACTGCATCAAGTCCATAATCTTTAAATAGTTTTATATATTGAGATTGTTGCTCTTCATCACTTACATAGAACACTTTATTTTCATGTTTTTCTTTACAGTTTTCTAAATAATCATTAAGAGTTACATATTCATTATTTATAGTTTTAAATAATATAATATCTTTTATTTTATCATAGAATCCTTCATCTTTTAAGCATCCAAATTTAATGAATACTTGTATGTCATCCCAGAATTTTTCATAGTTTTCTTTTTCATTTTTGTATAGTGATTTTAATTTATCTGCAACTTTTTTAACTATATGCTTAGAAATTTTACTTACATCTTTATCATTTTGTAAGAAACTTCTAGATACATTTAATGGTAAGTCTGGGCAGTCTATTACACCTTTAAGTAATAGTAAAAACTCTGGTATAACTTCTTTTATATTATCTGCAACGAATACTTGGTTGTTATATAATTTCACCTTACCTTCTATAAGCTCAAACTCATTTTTTAGTTTAGGGAAGTATAATATTCCTTTTAAGTTAAATGGATAATCTACATTTAGATGTATCCAAAATAGTGGTTCATCAAATGTTTTAAATACTTTTTTATAAAACTCTTTGTATTCTTCATCAGTACAATCTTTTGGTGATTTTAACCATAAAGGTTTTGTATCATTTAAAGGTTTTATATCTTCATCTTTTTCTTCTTTATCACTAACTTTTAAGTATATATCTACTGGTAAGAATGAACAGTATTTGTCTATTGTATCTCTTACTGTATACTCACCTAAGAACTCTTTGCTTTCATCATCTAAAAATAGAGTTATAGTTGTTCCTCTTGTTTTTCTTGTATCACTTAAACCTATTTCATACTCTGTTTGACCTTCACTTATCCATCTTACAGCATCATTATTTTCTTTGTATGATAGTGTGTCAATTTGAACTTTTTTAGCTACCATGAAAGCTGAGTAAAACCCTAGTCCAAAGTGTCCTATTATATCACTTTCTTCACTTATTTTGTCTTTATATTTATTAACAAAATCTTCAGCTCCCGAAAAAGCTACTTGGTTTATATATTTTTGAACTTCTTCTTCAGTCATACCTATACCATTATCTTCAAATATAAGTGCTGAGTTTTCTTTATCTATAGTTACAGTTATTTTATATTCTTGATCTTTATTATTTTCTATTTCCCCTAAAGAAACTAATTTCTTGTATTTGTTTATTGCATCACAGCCATTACTTATAAGTTCTCTTATAAATATATCTTTATCAGAATATAACCATTTTTTTATTATTGGAAATATATTTTCTGTATGTATTGATATGTTTCCTTTTTTATTTTCCATTTTATCTCCTCCTAAGTTTACCTTTTTAAAATAGATATCGGGATAAAATTGTCCCCCATATTTATTATTGTAGCACCTTCATTAGCACTGTCAAGGTTAGAGTGCTAATTTAATTATTTTTTCTTTCTATTTATAAATAATCCTACCAATGAAGCTAGTCCTATTCCCATATAACCTAAAACTCCAGTATCTCCTGTTATTGGATTTAAGTAATTCTTATTTGATTGTTCTAAAGTCTCATTACTATTTAAGTTATTATTTTCATTGTTACTACTACTGTTATTACCTATATTATTATTTTCATTGTTACTGCTACTGTTATTATCTACATTATTATTTTCACTGTTACTACTACTGTTATTATCTGCATTATTGTTTTCATTGTTACTGCTACTGTTATTATCTGCATTATTGTTTTCATTGTTACTGCTACTGTTATTATCTACATTATTATTTTCATTGTTACTACTACTGTTATTATCTGCATTATTGTTTTCACCGTTACCACTACTGTTATTACCTACATTATTGTTTTCATCGTTATCACTACTGTTATTATCTACATTATTATTTTCACTGTTGCTACTACTGTTATTTATACTTTCATTATGTTGATGTTTTTCAATTACATTTAATATCAATTTTTTAGTAGTTGTTTTACCTTGTGAATCTGTCAATGAATATATTACTTCATACTTTCCTGCTTCACTTATATTTGTTTCACTACTTCCATTCATATTTTTTATAGTGTATTTTACATCACTTATATTTAAACTTTTGTCTTCTTTGTCTTCCGCTTTAGATACAAAGTCTAATAAATTTACTTTTTCTCCACTATTTATAGTTGCGTCATTTGTTTTTAATTCTAATATTGGAGCATCATTTAATATAGATTCTTTTTGATTTACTATTACTGTTCTTTTTACTGTGGTCGTATTTCCATCTTTATCTGTTACTGTATATGTTAATTCATATTTTCCTGGCTTATTTGTATCTACAGTACCTGTAACTTTGATATCTTTAGTTATATTTCCATCTTCAGTATCAGTAGCAGTTACTCCTTTCATTGGGTCGAACTTAGTTCCTTCTGTTATACTTATATTGTTTGCTCCACTTATTACTGGTTTGTCGTTACTTTTTACATTTACAGTTATAGTTTTTGTTACTTTTGCTCCTTGACTATCTATTACTTCATATACTACTTTATATGTCCCCACTTTATTTGTATTTACTGTATCTTCTATCACTTTTATCTTGTCTGTTATGTTCCCATCCTCTTTATCTGTTGCCGTTACACCTTCCATTGGATTAAATTTTTCTCCAACTTTTATTGTCTTATCGCTTGCATTTATTTTTGGAACACTATTTATATCTACCCATTTTATATTTACTATTACTATTCTTTTTACTGTGGTCGTATTTCCATCTTTATCTGTTACTGTATATGTTAATTCATATTTTCCTGGCTTATTTGTATCTACAGTACCTGTAACTTTGATATCTTTAGTTATATTTCCATCTTCAGTGTCAGTAGCTGTTACACCTTTCATTGGGTCAAACTTAGTTCCTTCTATTATACTTACATTATTTGCTCCACTTATTACTGGTTTGTCGTTACTTTTTACATTTACAGTAATAGTTTTTACTACTTTTGCTCCTTGACTATCTGTTACTTCATATACTACTTTATATGTCCCCACTTTATTTGTATTTACTGTATCTTCTATAATTTTTATCTTATCTGTTATATTCCCATCCTCTTTATCTGTTGCCGTTACACCTTCCATTGGATTAAACTTTTCTCCAACTTTTATTGTCTTATCGCTTGCATTTATTTTTGGAACACTATTTATATCTACCCATTTCATATTTACTATTACTATTCTTTTTACTGTGGTCGTATTTCCATCTTTATCTGTTACTGTATATGTTAATTCATATTTTCCTGCCTTATTTGTATCTACAGTACCTGTAACTTTGATATCTTTGGTTATATTTCCATCTTCAGTATCAGTAGCTGTTACACCTTTCATTGGGTCAAACTTAGTTCCTCCTATTATACTTACATTATTTGCTCCACTTATTACTGGTTTGTCGTTACTTTTTACATTTACCGTAATAGTTTTTACTACTTTTGCTCCTTGACTATCTGTTACTTCATATACTACTTTATATGTTCCTACTTTATTTGTATTTACTGTATCTTCTATAATTTTTATCTTATCTGTTATATTCCCATCCTCTTTATCTGTTGCCGTTACACCTTCCATTGGATTAAACTTTTCTCCAACCTTTATTGTCTTATTACTTGCATTTATTATCGGTATTTCATTTTTTATAAGTACTATTGGTTGAGTTACATTCCCTGAAAATTCAGAATTTGCCTTACCAATATTTACATTCTTTGAAAAAGAATAATTCTCACTATTACTATTTATATCTTTCCAGAAAATTTTATTAGTATTTTTATCATATAATCCATTTCCAGAAATATTTGACGGAGCTATTTTATCTCCCATTTTATCAGTTACTATGTTATCAATTTCTATAGATCCTAATTGTTTTGCTTCTTTTGATTTCAATTTTATATTTTGATTATCTAATTGTAAAAAAATTAAATGATTTAAGTTAACTATAGGACTTATATTACTTATTTGATTAACTCCTAAGTTTAAAAAACTTAATTTAGTTAGTTTTTCTAAAGAATTTATATTACTTATTTGATTATTATTTAAATTCAAAGAACTTAAGTTAGTTAAATTTTTTATAGAATTTATATCATTTATCTTATTATCACTTAAGAATAAACCTGATAAATTAGTTAAACTTCCTATAGAGCTTATATCACTTATTTGATTATAACCTAAAAAAAGCATTTTTAATTTAGTTAAGCTCTCTAAGGGTTTTATATTACTTATATTATTAAAATCTAAATGCAAATAATTTAAGTTAGTTAAATTACCTATAGAGCTTATATCACTTATTTGATTATCAGTTAAGTATAATTTTGTCAAATTAGTTAAATTA
The DNA here is from genome assembly GCF_014306135.1 of Paeniclostridium hominis. Lineage (NCBI taxonomy): Bacteria > Bacillati > Bacillota > Clostridia > Peptostreptococcales > Peptostreptococcaceae > Paeniclostridium > Paeniclostridium hominis. Next base: position 446,407 of record NZ_JACRWD010000001.1, on the reverse strand, counting down.
CTTATTGGACTTATATCACTTATTTTGTTTTGATCTAAATACAATTCAACCAAGTTTGTTAAGTTTGCTATAGGACTTATATCACTTATTTGATTTCTATTTAAGTACAAAGTAACTAATTTTTTTAAGTTTGATATTGGACTTATATCACTTATCATATCTGCATCTAAATATAAGTAAGTTAATTTAGTTAATTTAGATATAGGACTTATATCACTTATTTTTTCTCCATTTAAATGTAAGCTAGTTAAATTTATACAATATTGTAGTCCATCTAAATTCGATATATTTGACTCATGTACATTTAACCTTTTTAAGGATTCTAATTCAGACTTACTTATATCTGCATCCAAATCTTTCTTTCTTAACTGTTCATTTATCGCTCTTTTTAAATTTATATCTTTAATATCAATTATCTCACGCTCTTTAATTTTTTCATTTATATCTTTATCATTGTTATTTACTACGGGTTTGTCTTCAAGATTTATACTATCATCTTTAATTTCATTTTTAGTTTTAGTGTCTATATTTTCAGGATTAGAAATTTCTGTAGATGGTTCAATTTTTTTATCCATAGAAACTGAATCTAAAGATTCTTCTTTTTTTAAATTAGTGCTAGTTTCATTTTTATTATTAGATTCTATTTCATCTGCTAATGCATTGACCATCATTGATTGCAAAATCACTGTTGTTGTAATTACTCCCACAATCGTCTTTTTAACATTATTTTTTTTACTCATTATATTGCCATTCTCCCCTTGATTTCTTAATTTAAATAAAATTTTATCAAACTAAATAATTCCAAATTATGTAAATATTTATCGTTTGATATTTTTACCCCAAAATTTTATTTTAAATCTCAAAAATCGCAAAAAAATATGAGTAGCATATGCTACTCATATTTATATAACTACTTATATTGTGATATCTCCATAAGCTTTGCATGTACAACCATACGAGCACCTTCATACTCATAACTACAAGTAGATAAAGTCAAAATTTTATCTTTTGGCGTTACTTTTAGTTTAGATTTCACAATAGATTTATTTTCTATTTTATTTAAAAAGTTTCTATATTCATTTTCAGTTTTAAAATTAGTCTCATTATAATTATCTTTTAAATCCGTTGTATATGCGGAAAATACCTCATAAGTCAATTTCTTACCTTTTGGAGTTAATATAGTTATTTTATTATTTTCATTAAAAAATTCTTTTTCGTTAAATTTATCCAACTGTGCAAACATAGTATCATTCTTCATAGAATGACCATATAAAATAGTATTTTCATCATTGAATTTATTATTTCTAAAATCTAAAAAAATTGATCCTGATGCTAAATAATTTTTATTTATATCCTTATCAAGGTAATAATTATTATCTTTTCCTTGAAGAATTGGATAGTTTATATTTGTATTATCAATATTTAACCATCCTCTATAATCTTTATTTATATAAGATAAATCTAAAGTTTCAGTATTTTTTTCTATGTTCTTATCTTTTATCTTCTGAATTTCTTTGTATACATTATCTGCTTTCTTATAGCTTATTATTTTTTCAACAATCTTATATGAACTAAATAAAAATACTATTACTAAAAATATATTTATTAAAGTTCTAATTTTATTTTTTTTCATTAATTTAATCACTCCCAATATGGTGGTCGATTTAGTATTTTAGGTAACTTTGTACTAGAATCACCTATTGCTGTATTAATTTGCGATTGAGTAATAAAAATACAATATGATAAATTTGCACCTCTTATATCTGCATCTCTCATATCTGCACCAATTAAATCTGCTTTACTTAAATCAACATTTCTAAGATTTGTGGCAATAAGAAATGCGCCTCTTAAATTAGCTCCTTTTAGATTAAATTTTCTTAGATCTGAACCAATACAATCTAATCCTTTAGGTATATTTTTACTTTTATTTTCTCCATAACAAGATTTTTTTCTAACAATTTCACTAGTATCAGAAAGCAATATATTAACTTTATCTTGATGTGACATTACATCCAGTTCTATAAGAGATTTGCAATCTAAATAAGTAAGTCTTTCTGTTTCTTCTATCATAACCCTAATTTTATCATGTATAGACTTATTTTCTTTAAGTGAAATTGCTTGATTTAAATACCAAAGCATTTCATGAAGTTGTCTCATAATTAAAAAAACATCAAACATTTGATTTTTAGATTTTACTTCTTTTCTCCAATCACGTCCATTGTATGTAACTTGAGATACTTTTTGACCTGCTCCAAAACACTCATATGCACTACACCCTTTAAGACCTTTTTTCCTAAGACTTTCATGAATAGAACATCTAAAATCAGATTGTAAATTTATACAAGGAGTTCCGGCAACTTTATCATTTGGAAACCCTTCCGATTTTGAAAAATATAGTGAAACACAACAAAGTCCAAAGCATTTTTCACAGTCAGATCTTAAATTTTCATATACTTCTTTGCGACTATCTAAATATATCATATTTATCTACCCCATTTTTTAGTAAATACTTTTAATTTATTAATTTTATCATTATATTTAATAAATATTTTTCTAATGTATTCATTAGTATATATTAGTTATAAAATTATGTCCACATTCTTAATTAATACTCCTATCTATGTCCTAGGCTTAATATATAATTTTTAAATGTATTCTCATTAATATAACAAATCTCATAAAATGTTGCTAAAATATAATATAGGAGGGGATAAAATGGAGTTTGATAATAAAGATAATATAAGAAATTTAATAATACAAAAAGCTTCTGAACTTTTTCTTAAACAAGGATATACAAAAACTACTATAAGGCAAATTGCTGATGCTTGTAATTTAGGTCGTGGTCATCTTTATTATTATTTTAAGAAAAAAGAAGAAATAGTTTTATATTTGTACAAAAATTTAATAGAAAAAATCTATGCTTATATAATTAATCATCCTAATAAATATATTGACCCACTGCTTAGCTATGCAATAACTCAATATATATACATAAAAGTAATTGCAACAAACGATGATTTTTTTAGAATGTATATAGAAGCCTCGGAAATTTACTCTATTAGAAAAGAATATCTAAAAACTTTATCTGATATCTTAAATTCTAACTTAAAAAAATTAGATTATGACTTTAAAAAACAAGATATAAACTTAAGTCTTATAATAGGCTCTGCCGGTGAAGATACTCTCTTACGTAGATTTTATAAAAAAGACATAGACTTAAATCTTGATGAAATAATTGAAAGTACTATAAAAACAAGATTATTATTACTAAATATAAACCATGAAAAAGTAAATGAAATAATTCTTAAAACAAAAGAAGAAACAAAAAATATAAAGATTTTTGACATAATAAAAAGTATAAATATAGTTGACATATAGGTTGTACTAATCCTACAATCTATCTGTATAATAATTTGGGCATGCCTAATATTTTAAGGGGGAATAGGCTATGAGGGGATTGTCAAAGCAAATAGCTAAAAAAAGCAAATTAATATTAGTAATAGCTATATTATTACTAATCCCATCAGCAATTGGTTTTTTAAAGACAGACATAAACTATGATATTTTAAGTTATTTACCTAATGACCTATCGACAACACAAGCAGAAGAAATTTTAAAAGACAATTTTGATTGTGGTTCACTTGCTATGTTAATAATTGAAAACATGAAAGATAAAGATGTATCAAAGCTAAAAGAAAAATTAACCACAGTTGAAGGTGTAAATGACGTTTTATGGATTGATGATTTTTTAGATTTATCAGTTCCAAAAGAAATGTTACCTAAAGATATAAAAGACCTCTTATACACAGAAAATTCGACTTTGATGGTTATAAAATTAGAAGAAGGTTCAGCGGCACTTAAAACTTTAAATGCTGTTGAAAAAATTAGAAGCATAACAGGTGAACAAGCATTTCTCAGTGGTATGGCAAGCATAATAAAAGATACCAAAGACATTTCAGATAAAGAAACTCCACTATACGTAATTGTTGCAGTTATATTAACTTTAATAGTTTTAACTTTTACAATGGACTCCTTTGTTACACCGTTTATATTTTTAATAAGTATAGGTTTTGCTATAATCTACAACTTTGGAACTAACATAATCTTTGGTGAAATTTCATACATAACCAAGGCTTTAAGTGCAGTTTTACAACTTGGAGTTACTATGGATTATTCAATATTTTTACTTCACAGGTATGATGAAGAACGCGAAAAGTACGATAATCATATAGATGCAATGGCAATAGCAATACAAAATACCACGACTTCAGTTTTTGGAAGTTCTCTAACTACAATAGCAGGATTTTTAGCACTTTGTTCCATGGACTTAGCCCTTGGAATGGATATGGGATTAGTTATGGCAAAAGGAGTTTTGCTAGGAGTTATTTGTACTGTTACAGTACTTCCTGCTTTAATATTAATCTTTGATAATCAAATTCATAAATACAAACACAAACCAATTTTACCTACATTTAAAAAATCATCTCAAATAGTTGTAAAGAATTACAAATTACTAGTGGTTTTATTTTTAATATTATTTATACCTTCAATAATAGGTTCAAACAATGCAAAAGTATATTATAACCTAGATGAATCTTTACCTGATGACTTTCCTTCCATAGTTTCAACTAACAAGTTAAAAAATGATTATAATATGAATAGCACAAATATTATTTTAATTGAAGATTCTCTTAAAACTTATAAGGTTGAACAAATGGTTAAAGAAATAGAAAGTTTAGATGGTATAAATTCTGTGATTGCACTTGAAAAATTTATAGGCCCTTCAATAGTTCAAGATATAATACCTAAAGATTTAATAAAATCTGTAAAATCAGGGGGATATGAACAACTCTTAGTAAATTCAGAATATAGAGCAGCAACTGATGAAGCAGGTGTTCAAATAGATAAGTTAAATAAAATAGTTTATAAATATGATAAAGATGGACTTGTAGGAGGAGAAGCTCCTTTAACAGATGACTTAATAAAAATTGCAGATAGAGATTTTAAGATTGTAAGTCTAGTTTCAATAGTAGCAATATTTATAATTATAGCTGTAGTATTTAAATCAATATCACTACCTATAATATTAGTTTTAGCAATCGAGTCAGCAATATTTATCAATTTGGGCATACCTTATTATACAGGTACAGTAGAACCATTTATAGCTTCTATCGTAATAGGAACTATACAACTTGGTGCAACAGTTGATTATGCAATACTTTTAACATCTAGATATAAAGAAGAATTAGCTATAAATAGTAACAAGTTTGATGCTATGAAAGCTTCAATTCAAAGTAGTGCAAGGTCTATAGTTACAAGTGCTTTATCCTTTTTCTCTGCTACAATAGGCGTTGGACTTATATCTAAATTAGAAATGATAAGCGCATTATGTGACCTTATGGCAAGAGGTGCTATAATCAGTATGTTTATAATCATTTTTATGCTTCCTGCAATTTTATTAGTTTGTAACAAGTTTATTATAAAAACTAGCAAAAACTTCGTAGTTTCAAAATCTATAGATTTAAATAAGGGGGAAATATAAATGAGAAAACTTAACTTACCTAAAAAATCGGTAGCTACTTTAACAACACTAATGATATTTTTTAATACTGGTATTTGTTTTGCTGATACAAAAAAAGAAGAAACTGTATACTCAATATTAAAAGATAATGGAAATGTTGAAAAAACAATAGTATCTACTTGGATAAATTCAGACAAAAAGCTTGGCCAATTTACTGACTTAAGCAATTTAAAAAATATAACTAATGTTAAAGGTGACGAAAAACCTACTATAAATAAAGAAAATTTAAACTGGAATATAAATAAAGAAGACTTATATTACAAGGGTGATAGTAATAAAGAGCTTCCTATTGATGTTGATATAAAATATGAATTAAATGGCAAAGAAGTTAACCCTAAAGATATTAAAGGGAAATCTGGTAAGTTCAAAATAACTATTAAACTAAAAAACAATGAAAAAAGAATTAAAAATATAAATGGTAAAAATAAAGAATTATATGTTCCATTTTTAACAGCTACAGAAGTATTACTTCAAAGAGATAATTTTAAAAATGTAAAAATAAATAGTGGCGAAATTGTTGATGATGGTAAAAATTGTAGTGTAACTTTTGCGTCTTTCCCTGGCTTAAAAGAATCTCTAGATTTAAGTAAAGATATTAAAAATTATTTAGAATTAGAAGATACTTTAGTTATACAAGGAGATACCAAAAAATTTGAAATGCCAAATATAATAATTCTTGCTTCCCCAAAACTTCCAGACCTTAAAAATATAAATGAAAATTCAACTTTAAATGATTTATCAAAAGCTTTAAATAACCTATCAAAAGGTGGAGATGAGCTTTTAGCTGGCTCTAAGAAATTATTAGATGGAAATAATGAGTTAAATTCTAACTTTGCTAAATTTGACCAAGGTGTTAAGGCTTTAGACAAAGGCTCTAACGATTTAAATAATGGTATAAATAAATTAAATGATTCTGCTCCAACTTTAAATAAAGGAGCAAAAAGTATTAATAACGGACTTAGTCAATTAAATGCTTCTCAAGGAAAAGTTTCAAATGGTGTTGATGCTTTTGTAGAAAATACAAATAAACTTTTTGAAGCTTATTCTAATATTAATTCAGGTATTTCAAATGCTAGTGATGGTGCTAATGCCCTTAAAGAAGGCCTAAATAATGGTAGTTCTGGTGTTGATTCTTTAATAGCTTCAACTAATAATATAGACCAAATATCAGGTGGTTTAAATAATATAGCAAATGCTTTAAGTGAAATAAACCCAGAATTTGCTGAACAATTAAGATCAATGTCCAATTCTTTAAGTCAAGTTTCTCAAGGTCAAAGAGATGGTTTAAATAATTTAAAAACAGGAATTAACAATGCAGTTGGAGGTGCTAATAATTTAAGTTCAGGACTTTCAAACTTAAAACATGGCTCATCTGATTTTAATTCTAATTTTAAATCATTAGTAAATGCAGGTTCTACACTTAGTGGAAGTCTTAAAAAACTATCAGATGCAACTAACCAATTAGAAAATGGAAGCAAACAACTTGTAGCTGGAACTGATGAATTAAGCAAAGGTTCAAATCAATTAGCAAGAGGCTCAAAAACTTTAGCTGATAGTACTAAAGTTTTAAATGATAATTCAAGCAAATTACTTAAGGGAACTAAAGGTTTAGCAAAAGGCTCAAATGATTTATACACTGGAGTTAACAAATTTAAAAAAGAAGGTCTAGATAAACTTTATAAAGAAGGAAATACAAAACTATCTGATATACAAGGACTTCTAGATGTAAAAGATGAAATAGTGAAATTATCAAAAGAATATAATAACTTCTCTGGGTTAAGCAAAGATATGAATGGTAGTGTTAAGTTTATAATGAAAATAAATGATTAATTTTTATTGTTAGATTTTAAATTATATATATAAAGGGCTAAATAAACTAAAGTTTAATAGCCCTTTTTACTATTTCCATATTTAAATATCTGACATTTCTAAATTTACAATTTGAATATTATCTATAATACTTGAACTTTCATAATCAAGAATATCTTTTTCTAAATTTATAGGTAAGTATACTCTAAATTTAGAACCTTTATTTACTTCACTTTCTATCTCAATTTTACCACCATGAATTTCTACAATCTCCTTTACTATACAAAGACCTATTCCACTACCTTCATTTTTTCTTGTATATAAATTTTCTACTTGATAAAATCTATAAAAGATATAATTTAATTTATCACTTGGTATTCCCTCCCCGTCATCTGCTACTTCTATAATTATATTTTCAGCCTCTGTCCAAATAGATAAATTTATATTCCCATTTTCATGTGTAAATTTAATTACATTTGATATTAAATTTAATATAACTCTTTGAATTTGAAACACATCTATAGCTGTGTTTATTTCCTCTTCTTTTGTATCAAATATCATTTTAATATTTTTTCTTTTAGCAAAGCAAAGGCTTGATTCAAATATATTTTCTATAACACTTACTATATTACACCTTTCTAATTTTAACTTAAACATACCTGATTCAGCTTTAGTTATATCAATTATATTGTTTGGTATTTTTAATAATCTATATGAATTTTTATTAATATTTTCTATTTTTTCTAAAAGATAATCACTATTTATTTTTTTATTAGCACTACATTCTAAAACTCTAATGGTCCCTAGTATTATATTTATAGGCGTTCTTAATTCATGACTTAAATTAACTATAAAATCAGATTTTAACTTTTCTCTTTCTAAAGCTTTTTGTTTTTCTTCTAATTCTTTTTCTTTTATTTTTCTATGTTTAGTTGCAATTTTAATTATTACTAAAATTACTATTATTATTAATATTAACAATTTCATCCATATAGGAATTAAAATTTCAAAAAATTCTTTATTAATTACATTAACATCTTTATCTACAAAAAAAGAATTTATATTATATTCATATATACTTTTATAATCAACATAAGCTTTTGCAATTGGCTCTGTAGTATTTTTAATATCTTCTATACTAACTCCTTTTCTTAATTTAACTAACATATCACAAGCTATTTCACCAAGTTCTTCTCCTATATCAATATGCCCTCCAACTATACCTGCATTCATATAAGTCTGGTCATTAGAGTATATAGGTGCATTACTATATTTTTTTATTTCATCTACTATATATTTAGGGTTTTTATATGTTTTTGAACTTATACTTTGAAATTCACCTGCTATAATATTTACTGTATTATCTGAGCTTTCTATTTTTTTAATTGGCTAATTATATCCTCTATATAATTACCTTTTATATACTGTATATTTATATTTTCTTTTAAATAGTTCTTTACTAATCTTTCTATTTCATATTTTACTGAATCTCCATACTTAGAATCTTCAACTATTAAATTTATATTTTTCAATTTAGGGTTTAAGTCATAAATTAAATTGATTAAATTTAAACTATCATCTTCGTGATAAATCCCTGCTATATACGACTTTTCTTCTTTAATTCTACTTATTTTACTGTCTACTCCACTAAATACCAGTGGAAGTTTATAAAAATTACTTTCTTTATTTAATACTTCTGGACTAAAAACATCATAAGCTTCATCATCTACTGTATATATAGCATCAATACTTCCCTTTGCATATTTTTCATTTAACATATTTTTAAATGATTTTATATACTTTTTATTATTATTTTTAAAATCTAAATACTCAATATTAAAGTTAATGTCTCTTTCATTATTATTTTCTATATATGATAATAAACTATTGAATATACTAGATTCCCATATATGAACTTGATGATATGAATTTAAAACTAATACATTAAATCCTTTATCTTTAGTATTATTTGCATGTATTTTATTAATTAACTTACATTTACTAATTGTAAAAATACAACTCAAAATTAATATTAATATATATTTGTTTTTTCTTTTTAAACCCTCTATTGTCAAAAACCTCCACCCCTAATGTATATTAAAACTAGCCTAATTCCCTAATTATATATAAAATTCTACACAATTTATTTTTTCCCTTTAGTTTTTGTAAAATTTTATATTTTTGAATATTTTTTTAAACTATATCTATAAATAAAAAAGCATAGAATATATTTTAAAATATATTCTATGCTTTTTTATCATATTTTTAATTTATAAATTTTTTAATGAATCTAATTGCTCTTCTAACTCAAAATCTTTATGATTTTGTTCTAGTATTTTCTTACCTAATAATTCTTTATCCATTAGTTCTTCATCTTTTTTTATCTTTTCATATTCTTTTTCTTTTGAATCCTTGTTCAACTTGAACATCTCCAATCTGTAGTAATTTATAATTATAAATATACCCTTAATCTTTAAGTCAAATCTTAAATTGATATTTATTCTTTTAGTTTTAAAATAAAAAAATTAATTTAAAGTATATCTTCTTTATTTATATTCAATAAAATTTTAGATACTATAAAAAGTACAGGTAGTTCTATTAATGGTCCTATTATAAGTGCAAGTGATATCAGTGGTTTATTAGGAAATGTCGCTACAGCTATTGCAAGAGCTATAGGTGAATTTCTAGCTAATGTAGTTAAATTTAAAGATACATTATCTTCATGACTTAAATTTAGTTTTCTTCCTACAAATTGGCCAACAATTAAATTTATTATAAAAAATAATAATACAGGTATTAATAATTGTAAAAGTATCTGAGGATTTTTAAGAAGTATTTTTCCTTGTGATGCAAACATAAAGACTATAGCTATATTTAAAAAGTAACCTTGGTAATCGCAGGCTTTTGAAACTATATTTTTCTCAAAGTAATCTATTCCCTTTTTACTTATAGACAACTTTCTATATATTAAAGCTCCAAAAAGAGGTATTATCAAGCTTACAATTACTCCTTTTAAAAGATTTAAAACATCCATTTGAACACTTGATTGTCCAATTAAGAATACATAAACTGGAAGTAAAATTAATTGAAGTATTAAATTTAAAGGTAAAATAGATGCTCCTAATGCTACATTTCCTTTAGCTATTCCAGTAAAAATTAAATACCAATCAGTACACGGTGTTACCATAAGCATTACAAAACCTATTAATAAATCTGAATTATTACCTAAAAATACTCTTCCAAGTATAAATACTAATATAGGTGTCCATATAAAATTTATACAAATAGATGTTAATGTAAACTTCATATTTTTAAATGATTTAGTTATATCTTTTATTGGAATTTGTATAAATACTAAAAATAACATTGCCATCAAAGAAGGCATTATTAAATATTCTGAGTATGCTTGAATTAAATCTATCTGACCTAATATTATTCCTATAAAAACCATAAATAATATTATAAAACTTTGAAATTTATTCACATTTTCCATAATATAAGCTCCTTTCATATTTTATATTATAGCATAAATGAAATTGATTATCATTTTTTATTTTTTAAACCATAAATTAAATATAAACTAAAAAGATGTAGATTTTAAAAACTACATCTTTTTAGTTTATATTTAATTTAAAGTTCTTTAAATCATCAAGTTCTAAAGGTTTACTATAAAAATACCCTTGTATATAAAATTTACTAGATGAAGTATCTTTTATAAAATCAACTTGAGACTTTTCTTCTACTCCTTCAATTATTATATTTTTTTCTTTCATACAAGATAAATAATCAAAAATTTCTATAACAGTTTTACTAATAGCTGTTTTGTGAATGCTGTCAATAAAATATTTATCCAGTTTAACAGTATCAAATTTAAATTGGCCTAGTATAGATATATTTGAATACTCTACTCCAAAATCGTCTAGTGCAACTAAAAATCCATATTCCCGAAGCTTTTCTATATTTTCCTCTACTTTTTTTTGATTCTTATACGAATTGTTTTCAGTAATCTCTATACATATAGATTTCTCTTTTATATTTGAATTTTTTATTATTTCTTTAAATTGTTCTAATATGTTATCATCTTCAACTTCTTTTAAAGACATATTCATAGAAATGTAAAACTCTTCTGATAGATTATCAATTTTTTTAATTTCTTTATAATCTCTTATTATTTTTTTAAGTATCCATATAGATACTTCACCCATCATATCATATCTTTCAATATTATCTATAATTATACTTGGCATTATAAGTTCATTATTTAATTTACATCTAATTAATGCTTCAAATCCTACAATTTCATTTTCCTTGGGATCTACTATTGGTTGATAATGTATTACATAGTTATTTTCTTTCATATATTTTCTAATTTTTCTTTTATTTGTACATTTTCTAATTTTAGGATAAATATTAAATGTAAAAATAAATGCAAATAATATTAATATCAATATCTTAAAAATCACATTTATAATCTTTATATTAATACTTTCTTTCTTAAGCTTTTTGCTACAAAATTTATATATCATACTTTCATAGTAATGTTTAGAAAATATATCATTTTTATAATCTTTTAATTTTAATAAAGCTATACCATTTTCATATTCTTTTTTATTATTTCCAGTTATTTTATATAATGTTATTAATTTATCCAAAGAAATTTCTATATATTCTAATTCTAATTTTTTTTGTGCTGAATTTATAATATTAATATAAATATTTATTGCTTCATTATATCTCTTTTCTTTTGTATATAATTTAGCTAAAGACGTATAGTACATAAATTTTTTATTTTTGTAAAAATTTTCATCGTCATTATCTATAAGATATTTTGCTTCTTTTAAATATTTGTTAGCTAATTTAAAATTTTCTTTTTCTATATAATATTCAGCCTCTACTATTTTTTCAACTGTTTTTAAATCATCAAGTTTATTTTCATCTATATATTTTTCATAATCTTCTATTTTATTTAAATAATTTATAGCCTTTTCATTATTTTCTAATATACTTTCTATTTCTGCTAAATTTATAAATTTATAAAAAATCAAATCGACTTCTGATTTTTTATTTTTTATTTTAATATTTTTATTAAAATCCATTATTTCTAAAGCAAGTTTATATTGTCCAGTTTGTTTTGCTACTAATGCCATTTCTATAATTGCCTTATATAATTCTTCATCATTACCTAAATTTTCAGCTAAATCTACAACACTTAAATTATTTTCCATAGAATAAACATATTTAGATGAAATTTTATTTAATTTTGCTAATTTTTTATAAAAATAAAGTTTTGATTCTTGATTTAATAGATATTCATAATCTTTAATCTTATTATAACTTTTTAAAGCTAATTCTTTTCCTTTTTCTGTATCTATTAGATTTTCAAATGTCTCCCAAATTATATTTTGATATTTACCATATTGATTTTTATCTAAACTTTCAAAGCTATCTTGTGCATAATCTATAGCTTTATCTATATTTTTATTATTTTTAGCATCTTTAGATAAATAATAGTAACTATAAACTTTTGCAAAACTATTAGTCTTTTCATTCAAGCTATTTATTGTCTTTTCAAAGTATTTTTTAGCTAAATTTTTATTATTATCATAATTTAAATTAATATAACCTAAAATAAAATAATCATTAGATTCCTTTTTACTTTGTTTATCAATTTTATTTTTAACTTGTTTAAAAAAAGCTTCACTTAATTGTTCATTATTTAAATAATGTTTTTCTATATTTTTTACTATATATTGATTTTCTTTACTTATATAAATTTTTGTAATAAAAATTAATACGATAATTATTGGTATTATTAGATAATACTTTGATAGTTTTTTTATTTAAATCCTCTCCCCCATTAAGATTTTTTAAATATTATTTATTAATATTATATTAATTTAAAACCTGTCACAATCCCCCTTAAAACTTTTTGTAATTTTACTATAATATTAAGTATCATACTATTAAATTATAACAAAATAAGACTACATTAATGTAGTCTTATTTTAAATTTCTATAATATGAAAAATCCTGCAGCGATTATAAAATAAACAGATAATAATTGTACACCTTCAAGCCAGTTTGATTCTCCATCATTAGATACTCTATTTACTATAAGTACTGAAACAATTAAAGATACTAACTCAAATTGATTAAATACTATACTCATAGGAGTAAATAGTAAACTTAAAAATATTAAAACTGGTGCAACAAATAATATTATTTGTAAACTTGAACCAATTGCAATTTCAACTGCCACATCCATTTTATTTTTCATAGCCATAACAATAGCAGTAGAATGTTCTGCTGCATTTCCTATAATAGGTATTAATATTATACCTACAAAGAATTCACTTAAGCCTAAAGTTGATGTTATAGCATCTACTCCACTAACTAAAAATTCACTTTCAATAGCTATTAATACAGTTGCAAAAGCCAATACTAATATAGCTTTTTTAAGTGACCACTTAGCTTCCCCTTCTTCCTCATGATCTATTAAATATATATCTTTGTGAGTAAAAAATGAAAATACTAAACTTAGTATGTATATAATAAACATTATAACAGCTACCATAACACTTAAACCTTCATATCTTGTATTTAGTAGATTAGCCTCTATTGTATGTGTAAATATTGCAGGTATACAAAGCCCTATAACAGCAAATAACAACATACTTGAAGACACCTCTATTACTTTTTTATTAAAGGTTTGATTTTTGTATTTTAATCCTCCAAACAACATACTAGCCCCAAGTACAAGTAGTATATTTCCTATTACAGAACCTGCAATAGATGCTTTTACAACATCAAATAATCCAGCCTTAAGTGCAAAAAATGATATTATAAGTTCTGTTGCATTTCCAAAAGTCGCATTTAAAAATCCACCTATTTTAGGTCCAGTGTAAAAAGATATTTCTTCTGTTGCTTCTCCCATAAGTCCAGCTAATGGTATTATTGATAAGGCTGCTAAAACAAACATCACTGTAGGTGGCAAATGCATAAATTCTCCTATAATACTTATAGGTATAAAAATCAATAAATACTTTAAAACTTTCATAATCCACCTCTATATAATTAGATTTCTAATTTATTATATTCTTATAATATTTTTTTGTCTAGTTTTCAGTATTTAGTATCTACCCTTTTAATATAAAAATAACAATTAATTTAATATCTTATGTAATTTTTTATAGTGCCTAAAACTAACATTATAGCACTCCAAAATAAAGCACTAGATGTAAATGCAGCGTATTCATTTAAATTATGTATTTCTAAAATTCCTAGTGTAAAAATTGCTACAATTAAAGAAATTACCCTTGATATATTTTTATACTTAGATACTTTCTTTAATTCAATTGGATTTTTTATATCGTTAACTGGAGATAGTATAAACACTCCAACAACACTTAGTATTGTAAAAGTTCCAACTAAAGATTTATAAGTAGTTATATCTTCATAGTCACTTATATATATAGTTAATATAAATATACCTAAAAATAATGCTAAACGTATTATGTAATTTTTGTTTTTGTATCCATAAGCACATTTTCTTATTAGTACATAACATAATAAAAGTATTATTCCTTGAATTACTTTGTTAAAAAATAAACCAACTAATATCACAGATACCACACTTACTACTAGATATATCAAAGCTTTAATATTAGCTTTATACAATTTATACTTTTTTTCATCCATTACCATATTCACTATAAAAAAAGATGCTATTTTATCAGTAAGTGATTCAATCATATTCCCTCCTTTGAATAACTGTTTATAGTTATTCTATATAATTAAATTCATAGATTTTATAACTTATTTTGATTTAAATATATATTAAATTTTTACATAAACCCCTATATGCAATTTAATAATACTGAATCTCCAAATTACATCTTAATAAAATGGAAATATTTCCTATAAATATTATATAATTTCTAAGATTTTTTTTCAAAAATAAATTTACATATTTAAAATAATATTTAAAAATAAGATTAAATATAATTTTTAAATAAAAAAGACTGTTAACTAACAGTCTTTTTTAAGGGAATATTTATTATACTTTTATAAGGGATTTTTAAGGGGTCAAGAGGAACTCATGTAGTTCCCTATTTTGATGTCTATAGCTTAAAATAATTTAATCTTTTTTATATTTTGTCAACTTCCTACTGATTTGTTGTTATTTGTCTAATATTGTTGTCTATGTATACAATATATCACGATTTTTTATTAGAATCTATATTATAAAAATTTTTTTATATAAAATTTATTTTTTATAATATAAATTCCAATAAAAAAGTACTCTAAATATTAATTTTATTTAGAGTACTTTTTATTTGTTAGTCTATAAATGTAGTTACATCTTCTAATGGCTTTCTAGGTGGTTGAGCTGGTTGATTATCTTCGGCAACTCCTAAAGCTATCATAGACATTAATTCATATCCTGGCTTTTCAAATCCTATAAGCTTTTCTATTTCAGTTTTAGCATGAGTAGGACCTGTCATATAGCAAGTTCCATATCCCATTTCAGTTGCTGCTAATAAAAAGTTTTCAACTGCTGCTCCTATACTTTGAGCTCCTGATTGTGGTGATACTAAAACATCTAATACTTCTTTTGGAGCATTATTTTCTTTTAATATCTTATATTCTATCATTTTATATTCGCATCCATAAACTAATACTACTACTGGAGCATTTTTAAAACATGTATAATAATTTATTACACTCATATGTATTTTTGTATCTTTTTCAGTTTTAGCTAATTCCCCTATTTTTTCATGACTCTTAGTTACTATATCTGCCATTTCATTTATTATATCTTTATTTTGAAGTACAACAAAATGCCAATTTTGTTGATGTTTTGCAGATGGAGCAAAAGTTGCTGCCTTTAATAATTCCATTATATCTTCTCTTGGAATCTTAGTATCCTTGAACTTTCTTATACTTTGACGGTTATATATAAAACTTAAGTCTGTCATTATTTTGTCTCCTTTATATAACTAATTTATTTTCAAATTAATTATATAAATAAAATAGTTTTATGTCAAACTATTTTTTTATTATTTATTTTAGTATCATTTTCATTAACTTTAATATAATCTATTGTATGAATATTTAAATAATGATATTATATGCAAATAAATAAATTCTATGTATATGAAAGGGGATATTATGACACAGGATATGACTACTGGAAATCCAGTAAAATTGATTTTATATTTCTCTATACCATTACTTATAGGGAATATTTTCCAACAATTTTATAGTATGGTTGATACTATAATAGTTGGAAAATTTTTAGGTGTTAAAGCTCTTGCTGCCGTTGGTTCTACAGGTTCTATGGTATTTTTAATAATCGGATTTGTATTAGGGCTTACATCTGGCTTTTCTGTTTTAGTTTCACAAAGATTTGGGGCAAATGATGAAGAGGGAGTAAAATATGCAGTAGGTAGTGCTATTATATTATCTATTATTATGGCAATTTTAATTACTATTGTAAGTATGGTTACAGCTAGCCCACTTTTAAATGCGATAAAAACTCCTAGTGATATAATAAATGATTCTTATGCTTATATAATAGTTATTTATGGTGGCCTATTTGCAACATTTTTTTATAATATGATATCTAGTATACTTCGTGCACTTGGTGATAGTAAAACACCATTATACTTTTTAATTGTTGCATCTATTTTAAATATAATACTAGATTTAGTGTTTATAGTTAATTTGTCCATGGGAGTAGCTGGTGCAGCTTATGCTACTGTTATATCCCAAGGTTTTTCAGGAGTTTTATGCTTAATTTATACAGCTAAGAAATTTCCTATATTAAAATTAGAAAAAAAACACTTTAAATTTGATATAAACTATTTTAAAAAGCACTTAAACATAGGAATTCCAATGGCTCTTCAATTTTCAATAACAGCTATTGGTGCAATAATACTTCAAGGTGCTGTTAATAAATTTGGTTCAACTGTTATCGCTGCACATACTGCTGCTTCTAGGGTTGAGCAACTTGTTATGCAACCTAGTGTAACATTTGGCGTAACTATGGCTACTTACTGTGCTCAAAATCTTGGTGCTTCAAGTATAGAACGTATAAAAGAAGGAGTTAAGAAGTGTACTATAATAAATATAGGTATTGGTATTGTTTCAGGAATTATACTTGTAGTATTTGGAGAAAGCTTTGTTAAATTATTTATATCCGATGCAGACCCTGATGTTATTGCTTATTCTATGAAGTATTTAACTACAGTATCATTTTTCTTTATACCACTTAGTTTAATATTTATATATAGAAATTCACTTCAAGGAATGGGGTATACTTTCACACCTATGATGGCTGGAGTTTGTGAACTTGTGGCAAGAACTGTGGTTTCATTTACTCTTCCTTTAGCAATTGGTTATACAGGTGTTTGTTTAGCAGGGCCTTTTGCTTGGATTGCAGCTTGTATACCTTTAATGATTGATTATTTTAGAAAAATTAATAGCCTAAATGCTTCAGAGTGTTGCTCTATAAATGCATAAAAGTCAAAACTATAAAAATCTATTACTTTTTATAAAACAAAAGAAGTATTGAGCTTACATAACTCAATACTTCTTTATTATTTTATTAAATTAAAATTCTATATCAGAAAATTCTAATGCAGTCTTTGAATTTGTTGTATCATCATAATATAATTCACAATTTACTACTTCTTCATCTTCTAATACATTTATAGGTAGTCTAATTACAAACTCACTACCTTCATTAACCTTAGACTTAACTTCTATATCTCCTCCATGCAAGTTTGTAAATATTTTGACAAGAGATAATCCAATTCCACTACCTTCATTACTTCTTATCATTGTATCTTCTACTTGTGCAAATCGCTCAAATATTTTTTCTAAATGACTTTCATCTATTCCAATTCCATTATCTTTCACAGAAAGAGTTAATATATTTTCTATTTTATCAACATAAACATTTACATATATGGTCATATTATCTTTTGAAAACTTAATTGCATTTGAAATTAAATTTAAAACTATTCTTTCTATCTTGTCTGGATCTACGCTCATTATAAATTCTTCATCACTTGTATCAAATATTATATTTATATTTTTACTAGTTGCATATGGTATAACTGACATGGTAATACTTTCTAATAAAAGGATAATATCTATATTTTTTAATTTTAAAGTCATAAAACCTGAATCCACTTTCGCAATATCTATGATATTATTTGTAAGTCTTAGTAACCTGTTACAGTTTTGCTTTATTATATCTATTTTTTCATTATTGCTTTCTGAATAATCATTTTTTACTTTTTTCATATTTATATCTAATATTTGATTGGCCGACATTATTACAGCTACTGGAGTTCTTAATTCATGACTTATATTTGATATAAAATTACTTTGAGATTTGTTCATATTTTCAGCTAGCTCTTTTGCTTTTATTAATTCTTTTTCATAATGTAGTTTTCTTATTGTATATAATATAAATGAAATCACTACTATGACTAAACTTATTATTAACCCCACGCTAGTATATATTATTTCTCTATATCTATATATAATATCCATAGGTGTATTTATTATCTTAGAGTCTTTTGGTAAGTCTTTTTTTCTTATTTTATTAGCTTTTAATTGATCATAGTCGAATATAAATTTATTTATTTTATATCCATCAATAATTTTTTCCTTAGGCTTTTTCCCTTGAAATATGTCTTTAGCCATCAATCCTGCTATTTTACCTTGGTCGTAGTGACTTACTACTCTTCCCCCAACAAAACCACATTGAGTACCATAATCCATAACTGAATATATAGGTACATTTGCATTTTTCTTTATAAGTTCATAAGATTCTTTTATAGATTTTAGATTTCCCATTTTATCTACATAAGAATATATTACTAATACTACATCATTATTATCTAAATTTTTCAATTTTTTTCCTAGCTCTTCAAATGTCATATTGTATAAAGACATACTTGTAAAATTAATATGTTTATTTTTTTCACGCATTTTTTTAAAATCATATTGATCATTCAAATGATTTGATGATGCATCTGATATAACATTTATATTTTTTCCTTTATGCAACTTATCTATTAATTCTATATTTTCTTGTATAGAACAATCTTCTGTAACCCCATATATATTTTCTTCTTTTTTAGCTTTTTTAATTCTATCAGGTGAGCTCGCACCTAAAAATACAATTGGAGTATCTTTAAATAATTCTTTTTTATACCTTAATCCAAATTCAAGTGCTTGATCATCTGCTAAAATTATAACATCATATTTTTTATTATTTTCTAGCTTATACTTAAGCAATTCATAAAATTTATTAACGTTTTCTTCATCTAAAAATCTTCTTGAATCCATATACTCCATTTGTATATTAACATCTTTTTCTATTCCATCTTTTATGCCCTCCAACTGATCTGAAAAAGTTTCATAATTAGGACTATACGAACTTATATATAAAACGTTTTTCCAACTTTTATATTGTTGTGCACTTACTATGTTAAAAGATGTTAAATAAAACATAATAGTTAAAAAAGTAAATAATAATTTACCCCCATACCTTCGCATCTTTCTCCCCCAAATCTCCCCAGTTTTTATATTTATCTTTGTTTAAATAACTACTGTTAAGTAATATTATATCAATTTTTACAACTTATTTGTTCAAATTTTATTTTAATATATCAATTTTTTATAAATAAAAGCATTGAACTATAACTTAGTTCAATGCTTTATCTTTTTACTTTTTGCTATTGTATTCTTTAATTAATTGTTCTTCTCCCATTTGTACTAATTTTTTGCTCATCATAGCACCTAAACTTCCAGCCATAACACCATTTTCATAAGAGGTTCTATTAGCACCATTTACATTAAAACTTGAAATTCCTAACTCTCCTGCGATTTCTAACTTCATTTGATTTAAAGCTTCTTTTGCATTACTTACTAAAGGCTTTTTTGTCATTTTATTTCCTCCTTGAGATATTTTCATATATAGTTTTTGCAAAATAACACTTTATTATTATGAATTTAATTCTAGGAAAACTCTATTTTGACAAATTTTTATACTCTTATATCTTATAAAACTTGCATGCTAGAATTATATTGTATTACTTTTTACTTATAAATATTCCTCTATAGCTTCTCTAGCTAATCTATCAGCGATATCATTATATTTGTTAGAACTATGTCCCTTAACTTTAATAAAAGTGATATCCATATCCTTACTATACTTTTCTATATATCTAACATAATCTTGAGTATACTCATTTTTAGCTTGCCAACTTCCACTAGCCCAAAGTGCTATATTTTTTAAGTCATGATATATGCATACCTTTTTTAATTTTTTCTCATGAGCTAATTTGATAGCATATTTAGAGGCTTCTATTTCGCCTACAATATTCCATTGATCCCACTTATCATGGCCTGCAACTTTAAATTCACACACACTATCATCTTTAAAATCAAGTACAACAATTCCAGAACCAAATGTTTTTGATACTCTATCATAACTTCCATCAACAAATGCCACAAAATCAAAATCATTTTTTATATCATCTGGTTTTATGTATTTTTCAAAATATTTAACTTTTGCGCTGCTTCTTATAGGCTTTAACTCACTTTCTTTATTAACTTTATCTGTTATTTTAGTTTTTATGCTTTTCTCTTTACTGATTTTAACTTCCTTTTTAATACCTGTAAATTTTTCAGCTTCTTCTAATGTTTTAAAACTTTTATATATAGCTCCTGGAAATTTATTAACTTGTTCTTTACATTCATCCCAAGTATTATAGATACCAGGCTTTTTTCCAACTTTTACTGCATAATATTTATTACTCAAATCAGATTCTCCTATCTTTAGTTTCTTTATAATTTAATATTATTATGAATTAATATATTTATCAAATAATTTTAATATGATTTATTTTTTTCTTTTTCTCTATTGACTTTTTAATTGAAAACAATTATCATTAAATCAAGGCAAGAATAAATAATAATCAATATCAATTAAGCAACCAGATTAATTTCATAATAAGCCTAAATTTATTAAATATTGTATATTTCCTAAGACAAGCAAACGGCAAAAAGGACTGTCCTCCAAACTAACAGTCCTTTTTGTTTTTTTGTTATGTATATTTATAAATTTATTAAACTTTTAATACACTTTTTATCAATATAATTTTTTAATATACTTCATTTAAGATAAAAAAAAATCTTAAATAAACTATTGACATTTTAATTGAAAATAATTATCATTAAATTAAAGTGATTGATAATAAATTTCAATCTCATATATAGGAGGAAATAAATATGAAAATTATATATTGGAGTGGAACAGGAAATACCGAATCTATGGCAAACCTTATAGGAGAAGGAATATCTAGCCAAGGTAAAACAGTAGAGTTATTAAATGTAGAAAAAGTAAATATAGATAATATAAAAAATGAAGATATACTAATTCTAGGTTGCCCCTCTATGGGTAATGAAAATCTAGAAGAAGTTGATTTTGAACCATTTATAGAATCCTTACAAAATCTAGGAAATGGTAAAAAAGCTTGCCTATTCGGTTCTTACGGATGGGGGGATGGAGAATGGATGAGAAATTGGGAAGACCAAATGAAAAATTACGGATTTGAACTTCCTCTAGAATCTGTAATAGTAAATGAATCTCCTGAAGGCGATGATGCTACTAGATGTGTTAAATATGGCGAAGATATCGCTAATTTATAAATATAAATTTTAAATTTATAAAATTAAGCCATAAATTTTATAAGTCAAAATATGTATCCTAAAAATAGTATGTTCAAAAAATAGAGCCTCTTTTTGGCTCTATTTTTATATTTCCTAATTAAAATAATGTAAAAATTAATTTAAATAGATTTATATTATTTATCTTGTTTTATATAATTAATTTAACTTTTGTTTATCATATAAATTTTTAGCATATATAGTAAATCCACCTATTATAATTGCACATATAAACACATACGCTTCCACTCCCATAAAACCTACGTTAAATACTCTAGATAATATTATAATCGGAAAATTAACTAGTGTATGAATAAGTATCCCTATAAATAAATACCTTATATGATTTTCTCTAACTCCATATAAAATAATTATAGATAACCCTATGTGTATAACCATAGCACATAATCTCTCAAATCCTACTATAAAAACATCTGTGGCAGTAATTCCTAAATTAAATCCATTTCCTACTAATATTCCAATTAATATAACAATACAAGAGATCCCTGTAATTAATATAGCTTCTATTCCTCCATGACCAAAGCCAAAGGCTATCCCATCACTATAAGTTCTATTATTTTTTAATATATACTTAAATGCAATATATCTTCCAATCTCTTCAACTAATCCTGCTGTTAATGCTAAAAATATAGCACTTAGCCATGTATTTAAAAACATATTTTCATACCATTTCATTTTTGGAAAAACGAAACCTATAAGTGGTAACCTAATTACTATTTGTGTTATAAAAAATATTAATATTCCTATAAAAAAACTTTTAATTCTCTTTTTATCTTTAATTACAAAGTAAGCTAAACTTCCTAAGGGTATTAAAAAGCATATTCCTATACTTAATATTAAAGCTAATATAATTAGCATGTTCATTTTTTTCACCTCTATATTGTTATTTTTATAAATTATAAGCTTAAGTTATTATAATATCAATACTTATTTTGCAACTTAAATTTCCAAAAAATACCTTAAAATTCAAAAAAAATTAATAGAGCTACTTTAAAATATTAATATTTTAAAGTAGCTCTATTAATTATTTAACATATACGCTAGATACATATCCATATTTGCCATCAAACTTTATCTTATGCCAATCAAATTTAGTATCTATAACTTCTACCTGTTGCCCTTTTTCTAAACGTCCAATAGCTTTAAAAACACAACCTCTTCCACTTCTAACACTAACACCATCTTCTAAAGAAATTGCTTTATTTGTGTTAATTTTAGTTTTTATACTTTTATCTATATTTAGTTGATCTGTTATCCCATTAACTATACCATTTGCTATCTTATTTTGGTACTCTTCTGTAGTTAATTTATGACCTTCATCATTACTAGATATAAATCCGCATTCTACAAGTACTGCTGGTATTTCATTATCTCTTAAAACTTGTAAATTACCTTTTTTAAATCCTCTGTTGTTTCCATTAGTGTAATTTAATAAACTATTTTGCATCTTTTGTGCAAAATTCTTATCTGATTCATTGTAATAAAATGTTTCTAATCCTTTTGCATTTGTATCATCTGCTGAGTTTTGATGTATAGATACGAATACATCTGCACCTGATAAGTTTGATTTTTTAGCTCTTTCTCTTAGTGATACATATTCATCACTTTCTCTACTTGTTTCCACATCTATTCCAAGCTTTTTAAGCTTTTCTTCAACTTTATTAGCAATTTGAAAATTTATTTTATCTTCCACTCTATCCATATATGATGAACCATTATCCCTTCCACCATGGCCTGCATCTATAAATACTTTATAGTTATTTGCATTGGCTACTGTAAGAGTCGACATAAATGCTGTTGATAATACTAAAGCCGCAACACTTTTTTTAATAGTCTTAATCTTCAAAAAATTCCTCCTTTTTAACCTTTATGTAATATTTACTCTACAGATTATTATACATATTTTATTATTTTTTTCAATACTGTATACAATAAATTGTAAATATTTGTCTATTTATATATATTTCATCTTTTAAATATTTAATCTTTAAAAATATTTTGCACAAAAAAACGAGCTCCTTTTTTAAAAATGAGCTCATTTTTTAATTTTATACAATTGTCAAAAATTAAAATATCAACTAACAATCATAGTTTCCTTTTTCATAACATTTATTTGGTCTACATATTTTACTTGAATGTTTGCAGCAATCTTCTTCCCATGGAACCAATATGGGATGACTACAATTATCTCCAAAACATTCAACAATATTATGAAGTGCACATTCTAGCCTATCTAATAAGTCATCTATGCCCTCTTGGTCTTTTATAGCATTATTTACATTACACAAAGATTTATCTTGAGATGTTTGAGCTTTTTCTAAATTTTTAACTATATTACATAAAGATTTTATAGCATCTTCTAAAGCTTTTTGTATTTTCTCTAAATCATTAGCCAATTTACATACATCATTTTCAATTTTACTTAATGCATTTTTTACATCTTCTTGATTTTCTTTAGCATAATTTAAGTGATCACCTAAATTATCATTTTTATTTCTTATTCTATCTAAGATTTCTTTAGCTTCGCAAATTTCTCTTTTACATTTTTTGGATTCATAGCAGTTATCACTACATTTGTAATAGCATACGTTATCCCATTTTCTACTACTGATATTTCCACATTCACTCCACACTTTGTTTTTGCAACTCATAAAATTTCTCACCCTTTATTAAAGTTTCAGAGCTATGCCTCTGTAATATATATTATGACTGCATCTATAAATTGTGACTTTTTTAGCTTTTATATCAATTAGTAAAACTTTTTATAAAATAGTGTAATACAAAATAAATCATTCAGTTTTTATATGTAATATTCTCTCTATAATATACACACATCCTCTAAAACCAATATATGGTGTGTCTGAGCATATACTAGCTTTATCTAAGTTTGTATTAGTAACTTGTAAGTCCATTTTTGAATCATGATACATATCTATACTTTGACCATCACCTAAAAGTATTAACAGTTCTTTATTATTTAGATAATCCATTCTCTCTAACTTTGTAGCATTTAATTCATCACATATAATTTTATGTAGTATTTCTTTTCTATCAACTTTAAGTCCTAATTCTTTTAGCATATCACTCATACCTGTAACAGTATCCATATCTCCAAATACTGCACAATCTTTACTTTCTTCATAAAAGTATAGTTTTCTTTTCATATTAAACATACATTTTTTTACATGGTGTATTTCTTTATTGTACTTGTCTTCATCTAGTTCATAGCCATCTATTTTTTTTGTAGCTTCTACAAATTTAATAGTATTTTTTAGCCCATATAGATTTTTATAAATGTATGGTATATTACACTTTTCATGCATACACTGTGCTGCTTTTAAACCTTCTTTTCTAACTACTATATTTAAAGATGCTTTTCCTGCATTTTCAATATCTTCTATACTCGAATCAGCTGTAAATATTGTATTTACATCTTTATTAAACAATTCTTTCATAATTCTTTCTAACTCTTTAACATCTGATACGTAGTTATACTTATCTATATTAAACCCTAATATATTATATTTATTAAAATCTTTATGATTACTTTTAACTATTTTATTAGCTAAAATTTCTAATGCCTCTTCAACCCCTACATTATATTCATCTTTTAATCCACCAGTAGTTATAGGTATTAACTTTGCAGTTATATTGTCTTTTAAACTTTCACAAATATTTAATATATTATTTTTTATTATAGGATCTTTAGTTAATATCATAATAAATATATATTTAGTATCTGTATTTTTATCTATTTCTATTATAGCTTTTTCAAGCCTATCATACTCCTCAAAATTAATATCACCTTGTTCTATATTAATATAGTGTACTTTTGCTTCATCTTCACCATTTAAATTCCCTTCATTTTTTTCTTTACAGTTAGTATTTTTAACTGGTTCAAACTCAACAACACAAGCATCTTTTATAGATGATAATGTCCATATTATACCTACTTCATCATTAGCTACTGGGAAATGTTTATAAACATTCATACATAATACCTCCCATATTGTTGTTTTAATTACCAATAAATTTGACTAAATCTTTTACTATAGCTAGATTATATTTTGCCTACATATGGGTTATGTCCTTTTTAGTAAATTTTATTTAAGTGGTTTATTTTATTTGTATAATCTTCTATTTTTAAAATTTAGGTATATTACCCCAAATTATTCAAAAAGTCTACAATTTTAAAAGCCATCATTGGAGTGTTTTCATATATAAGCCTTTTTGCTTTTAGTAATAAACTTATCCCAAGAAAACTTTATCCTCTTTGCTGGATTCGGTTTTATTTTATTTTATACCCAATATTTTTGGTATTAATCTTAAAATTTTTTTAATTTCATATTTAAATATCACATAATTTATACACAAAATATTGTAGTAAATAAGCTTTCAAACTGTACTTATGAATAAAAACTATTTTTCAAAAAAATAAGAAGAGTACCATACTCTCCTTATCTATAATTTAATATTAATAATTTTAATTTTCTCATCAACGATGATTTTAGTAATTTAATTCAATATTTAAAGCTATCCAAATGCTTACAAAAATCATTAAATTCTTTTATATCTTTTATATTTTGTAAATCACAAATTCCAATCATATACTTACTATATTTATGATATAAAAATTGAACTTTATATATCTCACATTCACTAAATCCATCCTTAAAAGAATATGAATAAGGTATAAAATCATTTAAATTACTTTCAAAATACTTTATTTTAGCAAAGCAAAGTTTATGTATTTGAAAAACCATGGCAAGTGCAGTGTGCCTTTCTACAAACTTTTGTGAAAAATATTCAATAGGCTGATATTTATTTTTTGGATGTCTATATTCCCAATTAGAACTAGAATTTAAATGGAGCCTATATTTTTGTATAACTTTTAATTTTTGTTCATCTAATTTAGATTCTATTGAAGTTGATTCCAAAACAATACCCCCCTTTGATTTTATTATATCAACTAATTTTGCACTTATAAACAATAGCTTTATTCATATAGATTATTTCTATTATATATAATAGAAAAATTATAAAATACTATAATAAAAAAATAGGTATGAATTGAATAAATTCAAATTCTACCTATTTTCAAATTTCTTATTTAAAACTTTCTTCAACAGCAACAGCTATTGCAACTGTAGCTCCAACCATAGGATTATTACCCATTCCTATAAGTCCCATCATTTCAACGTGTGCTGGAACAGAAGAAGAACCCGCAAATTGTGCATCTGAATGCATTCTTCCCATAGTATCAGTCATACCATAAGAAGCTGGTCCTGCTGCCATATTATCAGGATGAAGAGTTCTGCCTGTACCTCCCCCAGAAGCTACTGAGAAATATTTTTTACCTTCTTGATAACACTCTTTTTTATAAGTTCCAGCTACTGGATGTTGGAATCTTGTTGGGTTAGTTGAATTCCCTGTTATAGAAACATCAACTCCCTCATGATGCATTATTGCAACACCTTCTCTAACATCATCACATCCATAGCATCTTACTTTGCTTCTTTCTCCTTTAGAGAAAGCTTTTTCTCTTACTATTTTTAGTTCTCCAGTATAATAATCAAACTCTGTTTGAACATATGTAAATCCATTAATTCTAGATATTATATAAGCTGCATCTTTTCCAAGACCATTTAATATAACTCTTAAATCTTCTTTTCTAACTTTATTTGCTTTTTCAGCTATTTTTATAGCACCTTCTGCTGCTGCAAAAGATTCATGTCCTGCTAAGAAAGCAAAACATTTAGTTTCATCTCTTAAAAGCATTCCACCTAAATTTCCATGTCCAAGTCCTACTTTTCTATCATCAGCAACAGAACCTGGAATACAAAATGCTTGTAAGCCTTCACCTATAGCTTCTGCTGCATCTGCTGCTTTCATACATTCTTTTTTTATAGCTATTGCTGCTCCTAATGTATATGCCCAGCAAGCATTTTCAAATGCTATGTTTTGAGTATCCTTAACTATTTGATAAGGGTCAAATCCCTTTGATTTGCAAAGTTCTCTGCATTCTTCTATAGAATTAAATCCGTATTTTTCAAGTACAGGAGTTATTTGATTTATTCTTCTTTCATAACTTTCAAATAAAGCCATTTAAGTTCACCTTCCTTTTTTTTATTCATGTCTTGGGTCTATAACTTTAACACCTTCATTAAATCTACCGTATGTAGATTTAGCTTTTTCTAGTGCTTCATTAGCTTCCATACCCTTAGATACCATTTCCATCATTTTCCCAAGGTGAACATACTCATATCCTATTATTTCACTATCTTCATCTAAAGCTACTTTAGTTATATATCCTTCTGCCATTTCTAAATATCTAGGTCCTTTTTCAAGACTTCCATACATAGTTCCAACTTGACTTCTAAGTCCTTTTCCTAAATCTTCAAGTCCAGCACCTACTGGTAAGCCTCCTTCTGAAAATGCTGTTTGGCTTCTACCATATACTATTTGTAAGAAAAGTTCTCTCATAGCAGTATTTATTGCATCACATACTAAATCAGTATTTAATGCTTCTAATATGGTTTTCCCAGGAAGTATTTCAGATGCCATAGCAGCTGAATGTGTCATTCCTGAACATCCTATTGTTTCAACTAACGCTTCTTGTATTATCCCATCTTTAACATTTAATGTTAATTTACATGCTCCTTGCTGAGGTGCACACCAACCTACACCATGAGTTAATCCTGATATATCTGTTATTTGTTTCGCTTTTACCCACTTACCTTCTTCAGGTATTGGTGCTGGTCCATGATTAGGGCCTTTGTTTATTTTACACATATTTGTGATTTCTGTTGTGTAAATCATAAGAAAGCTCCTTCCTCGGCATAATTTTTTAATATTTTATAAATCATCTACATCTTGTATTGGTCTGATTTGTTTTCCTTTTGGACAACCTGTATAATGTCCATCTGGATCAGACTCACTTGTGTTTTCCTCTAAAATAGAGTTTACAACTGAACTTATTCGTTGTTTTTTCTCATTAAAACTCTCTTTTTTAATATTTCTTTTGATATTGTTTTCCTTCATATT
This sequence comes from Paeniclostridium hominis, assembly GCF_014306135.1. Taxonomy (NCBI): domain Bacteria; kingdom Bacillati; phylum Bacillota; class Clostridia; order Peptostreptococcales; family Peptostreptococcaceae; genus Paeniclostridium; species Paeniclostridium hominis. Next base: position 417,201 of record NZ_JACRWD010000001.1, on the reverse strand, counting down.
AAATCACCTCATAATTAGGATTACCAATAATATAAATATTAAAAACTTAATAGATGAAAACCTAATACGTATTTATTATATTACTATGTTAAATTTAAATCAATGTCAGTTTTATAATACCTAATATTCATATTTTTCTACCTTTTTTGATATATCTATATTTCATGATTTTTCAGTAAATTATAATTAAAATTAAAAGTAGCATAAAAATGCTACCTTCAATTAATATTTATTATGATTTTAACATCCCCAATTATGATTACACTTACAAGAGTGATCACATGTATGTTTGTCATCCTTACATTCTATTTTCCACTCACAATCATTTATACTACATCCACATTCTTCTTTATGGCATTCTTTAAAACATTGAACGCTTGCTTCCAAGCAATCTTTAGCTTGTTTCATTAGTTCTTCACCTTGTCTTGATAACCTTTTATACTCTTCCCACAAGCAATTAGCTCTTGAACATTCTTCTATTGATTGTTGTTTAAGTCTCTCTGCTCTTTGTTGTGCTTGTCTAGCTTGTTGAGCAATTCTATTAGCTCTTTCTATTATACAATTAGCTTGTTCACATTTTTCTCTTGATATTTCTTGAAATTTACTACATTCACAGCAATCATTATCATGTTTTTTGTTACATCCTTGGTTAAATTTATTACACTTTTTTTTGCAATTGTTTGACATAACATTCACCCTTTATATTTTTTCTGATATGATATATTAAATATCAATATCTTAATAATATATATGTATTATTTCTACAAAATGTTATATCAACTATATTTATTTTTACTAATTATTTTTGAATAGCTTTTATCGGATCTAATTTAGATGCTTTAAATGCTGGTATCATACCAAATATAACTCCTGTTAATATAGATGTACTTACTGCATATACAAATCCTTTAAAAGATAATATAGCTTTAAATGGTAACTTATTAGATATATATCCTACTAAAATAATTCCCACAATTATTCCTAATATTCCTCCTACTATAGTTATAAATGTAGATTCTATTAAAAATTGAGTCATTATATTTCGAGGTTTTGCACCTATAGCTCTTCTTATACCTATCTCTCTTTGTCTTTCAATAACAGACATATACATTATATTCATTACACCTATTCCTCCAACAAATAAGGATACAAGTGTTATAATCTTTACAAATTTATCTATACTTGAAGTCATATTTTCAAGTTCCATATAAGTACTATCCATATCTTCAGTAATGTAACTCCCATCTAAATCAGGATGTAATTCTTGTAGTTTCATAGCTACATTATTAGCAACTTCATATGTATCATATCCTGGAGATACCAATATGTCTATACTATAAATTTCGTTATTTCCATAATTATACTTATTAACAAGTTTTTCAAATACTTTTTTAGGCATTAATGAAGTTTGATATCCCATATCTCCCATACCATAAATCATATTAATTTGATTTGCAGTTTCTTGTGTTTGTTCTTTTAAAACTCCTACAATTTCATATATATCCCCATCAATATTAATTCCATTTCCTACAGCATCTTCTGGATTATCAAATAATTCTGTCGCATTTTGCATAGTTATTAATATAACTTTTCGTTCATCATCATCATATCCAAAATTTCTTCCATATATTACATCTACTTTTTTATCACTTTTATAAGAATTTATATCTATAAAAGTTGATTTTTTATCAACATATGCTTCAAATCCATAAGAACCACTCATTTGAGATTCATCACTAGTAGGCCTAGCCATCTGAACTCCCTCCATAAAAGAAATTACTTCTATATCTTGTTGAGTAAATGGTTGTAAAAAAATTGAATAGTCCATCATGCCATAATTGGAAGGTTCAAACCTTATAGTAGTTTTTTTCTTATTAACTTTATCCGTAGATTCTTTCATCTTAGCTTCAAGACCTGCTCCAATTGAAGTAACTAATATTACAGATGTTATTCCTATTATTATCCATATCATAGTTACAAAAACACGAAGTTTATGTGCTTTTAAGTTTACCAGTGTATTTTTTATTAAGTTCATGGCTACACCCCCTCAATTATAACACCATCTTTTAACTTTATAAGCTTTGTAGCATATTCTGTTAAATCAGCATCATGAGTAACCATTATTATAGTCTTTCCTTGATTGTTTAACTTTTTTAATAAGTTCATTATCTCAATACCTGTATCACTATCTAGTGCTCCCGTTGGTTCATCTGCAAATATTATTTGAGGATCATTAACAAGAGCTCTAGCTATAGCAATACGTTGTTGTTGACCTCCTGATAATTGAAGTGGTCTTTGTTTTGTCTTATCTAAAAGACCTACTAATTCTAAATTTTTTTCAATTCTTTCTTTTCTTTCTTCTTTAGAGTATTTATTATTATATATCATTGGTAATTCAACATTTTGATATATATTTAATGTTTCAACTAAATTAAATTGTTGAAATACAAATCCAATATTAGTATTTCGAAATATTGATCGTTTATTTTCACTTAAATTAGTTACGTCTTCACCCTGAAATAAATAACTTCCTTCATCAAATTTATCTAAAAATCCCAATATATTTAAAAGAGTAGTCTTTCCACTTCCTGATTTACCCATTATCATTACAAACTCACCTTGTTTTATAGATAAGTTTATAGATTTTAAAACATGTAATTTCTCTTTTCCTACTTTATAATATTTTTGAATTCCTTTAAGCTGTATTACATTTTTCAAATTATTCACCCTCGCCTTCAACTGAAGTTTCTTTGCTTGGATAAATACTTTCTCCTTCTTTTATAGTTTTATCATCTGCATATCTTATTACTTCATCATTTTCTCCTACACCCTCAGTTACTACTGCAAATTCATCATTAGTTTCTTCTGTTTTTACCTCTTGCTTATATACTATTCCATCTATAACCTTATATAAAAATCTCTTCTCATCTTCTTGAATTAGTGAAGTGTATGGAACTTTTATTTTTTTATTAGAAACCTCTATCGTATTTTGAACATGAAATCCATTTTTTACATTTGTTAGATCTTGATTTTCTAAAAAATTTATTTTTATATCATAATAAGACATATTTTGATTTCCCATGTTTTCAATTCCACTTTGATTTGTTGAAGGCCTGTCTCCTATAAATGTAATTTTACCTTTAAACTTTTCTTTTGTTGAATATACTAAAATTTCCATTTCTTGATTTAAACTTAATTTTGATAAATCTTGCTCACTAGCTTGTCCCTTTATATAAAAATCTTCTGATTCTAAGGTCATAATAGATGGAGTTTGATTTTCTCCCTGTGATTGCTCATTTATATATACTTTACCACTAAATGGAGCATGTACTGTTGAATATGCTTTATCTTCAAGTTTTTTTAATTGTCTATTTAATTGTTCTATCTCTGATTCAACAGGTTTTTTTAACAATTCATCTTCTATATTCTTTTTTTCATTTTCTTTAACTTTTATTTGTTCTTTTAAGTCTTCTACTTCTGAAATAGCACTTTTATTTTTACAAGAAAATAAAGCTGACCCTTTTTCTACTTTTTGTCCATCTTCTACTTTTATCTCATCTAATTCTCCCTTATCTCCATCTATAAAAAAATCTTCCGATTTATTTGGAATAACTTTTCCATTTACAAATATTTTTTCCTTACCTGGTACAGTGTATATCTCAGGAGTTGCTTCACCTACTTCTCCTCCATCTGAATTTTTACTTTTAAATACGACAAATCCACTTATACAAAGAGCTATTATTACTATTGACCCTATAATAGCTTTCTTTTTACCCAATTTTATATTTTTTTTCAAAAAAATCCCCCCATATTGCCTTATTTTGTCTTTTTACAAATTATATTATATATTAATAGGCATACGTTGTCATCTAATAAAGATTAAAATTTAATTACAACATCTTAACCTTTATTATTCAAGTTTTTCATAAAAAAATGAGGGTATCACCCTCATTAATTTTCAAATTCAGTATTTTTAACTCTCCATTTTATTAAGTTTATATATAACCAAAATCCATATATACCAAAAGTTATTATAGTTAATATCCACCACTTAATATATTCAAAAAATAGTTCTGTTCCGCTTCCTACAAATTTTAATCTTCTTCCATCTATTATAGTATTATCTATTTCCCAACTGTATTTTAGGCACATAGCCCATGGTGTAGCTATTCCTAGTGTACAAAAACTTATTAATGCTGCTAATATATTAATACCAATTAATCCTAATAAGCTACCTTCAAATCTTGATTTCATACTTAATCCTCCATTAATACTTTTTTAATATTATACATATTAATGATTGTAAAGTACATAAACTAAAGTTTAAATTAACCTTAAATTAATCTTAAATAATTTTTTATTTTTACTTAATTATATTTTCTTATAAATAAAAAAGCTATATAAAACGCATTTGCATTTTATATAGCTTTTTTACTTTAATTAGTTCTCTTCAATTATTCCATATCCTAAACCATTTCTTTTATATACTGTACTTATCTTATCATTTTCTGAATTTCTAAACATATAAAAGTCATGTCCTAAAAGTTCCATTTGTAGTATTGCCTCTTCACTACTCATAGGCTTAATTGAAAATTTTTTAACTCTTTTTATTTTGATATCCTTTTCTTCTATATCATTATCAAAATCATAATCTTCTATATTTTCAAATCTAATGCTTTGACTATTGTGTTTTCTATTTTTAATTCTAGTTTTATATTTTCTAAGTTGTTTATATAACTTATCATATACAGTATCTATAGCAGAATATAAATCTTTTTGGCTATCCTCAGCTCTTATTATATGTCCTTTTACTGGTGCTATCGTTACTTCTATCTTTTGGCATTCTCTTTCAGCACTTATTGTAACTTTAATATCTGTATCTATATTTAGGTACTGTTGCAACTTCTCCATCTTACTTTCTATTTTAGCTTTTATACTTTCTGTAGGTTCAATGTTTTTGCCAATTACTCTTATGTTCATAAGTAGTACCCCCTTGTTATAAAACAATTATTAAATACTTAATTTATTTGTTATCTTGTATTTAATTTAAATTAATTATATACCTAATAAATCATATTTTCTATTCTATTTTTTATAATTTTTTAGTGGTATAATAGTAAGAGTGGGGTAATTTTATACTTTACTCTAAGCATAATAAAAAGCTGTATATAATACTTAATAATAGTATTATATACAGCTTTTATATTTATTGAATTAATTAGTAGCTGCTATTTCATCCATTACTGAATTTTCATATTTAGCTATCCATGCTTTTCTTTCTAATTTTAGTATATTAGCTATTTTAGAGTACTCTTCACTAGTGTAATAATTTCTTGGATTATATTTATTTATATCTATACCTTCAACCTCTACAGGCACCATATATCCCCATTCATTATCTTTTATCCACTCAATGTTATCTCTTGCTATTTCTTTCATTATAGTAGTAGATACTTTTATAGTTAACTTTTCTCCTTCAAAGTTTTCTTTTGCACCAACACTTCCTGTATTTAATATGAAACATTCCATATCAGGATTATTTTGTAGTATTTCTTTAAGTTTCATACCTTCTTCTATTTCAGGTCCCATTATAAATGGATTAGTTCCTACGCATCTTTTTGATTGACCAGCTTTAGTTGGGTCTCCAGCCGAAGTTTCTATGGATTCACCTAACATAAATGCATCTAATGCTTGCTTAGGATCTAGTTTTACTACAGGTGGTACTATATCATTTCTTCTAGTTATAAATATTATTTTATTTGCTTTTTCTAAGTCTACAGTATCATCTGTTGTATCTATTTCTTCTCTTAATATAACACCTCTACCATTTGATGTAAGACTTGTATCATAAAAATCAACTTTTCCATTTTCATCTACTTTTATGTTTTCTAAAGCTGCATTTTCGCTAGTTGCTGCTTTGTATAAAACACTTTGTTGATCAGGGTTTAACCCTTCTGTTTTTATATAAAATCCATTTTCAGTACCTACACAGTATCCATTTTCATCCATGAATACAACATCATCTTGTCTTACTATAGCTTTTTCTTCACCAGTTAGTTCATGATCATGTATAGTTAAGGTAGTCTTACCTGTTCCACTTAATCCAAACATTATAAATCCTACATCTTTTAGATTATTATTTTTATCATAAACTCTAAGAACTTTACTACCAGCATGGAATCCTAATCCACCTGCTTGTTTTACTTTATACATAGCCATTCTTAAAAAAGATTTCTTAGATTCTCCAAAGTAATCACTACCTAGTATAAATGTTACTCCCGACTCTGGGTAAGCAAACATTATTCTTTCTGGCCACTCTGGTACATATATACTTACTAAATCTGGATTTTCTGCATCAGTTGGATTGAATAATGTATTATTCCACATGTGAGCTATTCTAGCATAATTTTTTGAAATATATAGTCTACAGTTAAATGAAAATTTATCATTCATTCCCATTTTTCTATCTACTCTTATCATTTCCTTATCTTTTATATATTCAAAAACCTTAGCTGCTATTTCGTCAGCTTTAGCTTTAGTTATTTCCATTTGATCTACACCTGTTTCTATTTCATCAACTATATAAGTATTTTTAGCACTTCTATTTCTAACTTTACTTACATAGCTAGCACTTTTAAACTCAGTTGTCATTTCCATATGATTTGCTAAATCTCTTAACTCTCTTCTCGTAGGATTTGCTATAACCTTACCAAATAATTCATCATTTATATTATTTATATTAAACATAATTCCCCCTCCAAGTTTATTTAGTATATCATTTTTGCATTATTAGTATATCATAATAATTCAAAAAGTCTACTCTTTAAAAAAAAATATTTACATTTTATTCTACACCTTTTATTTTAAAGTGTAAATAAAATAAAAATAGAGCCTATATTATAGACTCTATTTTTTAATTTAAAGTAGTGTCAAACTTTAAATATATATTTACTTAATAATAAACTTTAGTATTTTACATATTTAAAGTAGATACTATCATATACATAGTTATAACTAACCCCATCCATCCGATAATTGATAATGCCCTAATTAAAACCTTTGAATTCACAAAATCCCCTCCCTAATTCATTAGATGCTTTATAACCTCATTTGGTATAACAAACTCTACTACTCCCATAGACCCTGGTCCTACCTCATATTTATCAAAACTAATAACAAGCTCTTTATTTTCATTTATATAAAATTGCTGATCTTTTTTTATAGATTTAAAATTAATTTCAGGATCAATTTCTTCATCTAGCCAATAATATTTATTTTCATCTTTTTTCATTTGATCTTTCATTTGTTGTTTTATATTTTCACTTATAACTTTTATATAATCATCATTTTTAAATATGCCTTGTAGCGTTAATATAGTTTGATTATGTTTATCTATATTATAGAATTTTCTCTTAGTATCAGATGAACCTTCCGCAGAATAATTATAAATAACAAGTGATAATATATCATCATTATCAGTTTGGATCTCATACCAAGACTTAACTTCTTTATTTCCTATTTTACCAACTTCTTTTAATGATTTAATTTCCTCTAAATATTGGTTATACATCTGTTTACCTTGCGTTTCAAATTCCTTGTTCAATTTATATTCTAACTCTTTATTATCTAATCCATTTATATTAGGAACTTTTATAGATGCCTCATATCCATTTTCTTTTATTTCATAGTTTGAAAAGTTAATTATTTTTACAACACTTCCTATTACGGGAATTTGTTCTAAGTTTTCTGCAAATACTGGACTTATATTAACAGCTCCAATTATTAAACATAAAGACGCTGCTGTAATTAACCATTTTTTTTGATTTTGTTTATATGTTTTTTTAGATTCTATAGCATCATTTACTACATATTTCAATCTTTCTGGGATAGGAATGTTGTCATATTCCACTTTCAATTCATCAATTTTATTTTTATTTTTCATAAATTATATTCTCCTTAATAATCCTCAGTTTTTATTTTTATCCTAAGCCGTCTTAGTCCCTTATACAATTTTGTTTTTACAGTATTAATGTTTTCTGATAAAACATTAGCTATATCTTCAATTTTCATATCCTCAAAATACCTTAAAACGATTATAATTCTATAATCTTCAGGTAATATATCTAGTGCTTTCTCAAGGTCTATATCATGATATCTATCGTGCACTTCATGTTCATTTATAAATTGTTCTTCAGTCAGACTTATATATTTATAATTTTTTCTTATATAGTCTATAGAACTATTTATTAAGATTTTATAAAACCATGATTTAACAACTTCTATATCTTTAAGTGAATCTATTTTATAAAGCGCCTTACATATAGCATCATGTACTATATCTAATGCATCATCTTCATTTTTTACATAACTATATGCTATTTTATAGAAACTTTCTTGATTATTTACTATATAGTCTTTAACTTTAGCTTCTTTATTTTTTTTATTTGAGCTCAATAATTTCATTTAAATGTAGAAGCCTCCTTTCCTCTTCATATATATAGACGATTTATCCATATCAAAAAGTTTTAACTTTTTCATTTTTATAATATTTTTTTATTTTAATACAAAAAGGTATCCTACCATAGGATACCCTAAAACATATAATTTTCATATTGTTTAAATACTTTTTTCTATAAACTATAATTTTTTCAAATATCTTAACAAAATCCTATCTGTTTCAATTATTTCCAAGGTAATTTTCACCTTATAAAAACTATATACTCTCCTAATTTATAGATATATTTTTAAATAACTTAACTCCTTTAGTTTTTATGAATTTCCATAAGATTAAATCAATTATTAAAGTTATGATTGTACTTAGCACATGGATATACTCAAATTAAAATATATTTGTTGTATATAACAAATATATTAGGTAGCCAAGGTAATTAATATTTTTATAAAAAAAAGGAGAGTTCATACTCTCCTTTTAATCTATCCCATAACCTTTTTAGATTCTTTAGATTTTTTAACATGTTTAATTTCATAAAATGTAAATAATCCAAATCCTACTACTGAGAATACTAAAGGCCCACCTATCATAGTGATAGTCTTTGACATACCTTCTGGAGAAGATAATGCTGGTTCTATAATAGTAAATATATTTGCAAATCCTATTATAGCAGTTACAATTACAGATGCTATCATCGCAGCTCCATAAGATTTATATACAACAAATGGCTTATCTAATTCACCTTTTAATTGCTTTTTCTTAAATACAGGGAATGCTGCAGATAAGAACATATATGGTATTGTCATTGCAACATTAGTCATTAAAGTTAATATAGCAAAGAACTCTGCTGCATTACTTCCACCAAATGAAACTATAAGTATCATAGCTACAACTAGTATAGCTTGAACTATCATTGCATTTATAGGCATACCATTTTTTATCTCTCCTAATTTACCAGGCCATACTTCTTTTGGTGCACCTTGTATTAAAGTTTTTAAAGGTGAATAACTTAATGTAAAGAATGCTCCAGTTAATGATAAAAACATAGATAATCCAACAAATCTAGCAGTCCATGCTCCTATTGCTAAAGAAGTAGTTTCAGCAAGACCTAAACCTTGACCTATTTTAAATCCTAAGTTACTCATTAGTATATAAGTAGCATTTGCCATATTAACATGTTCTCCGCCTAATACTTCAGACCAGTTAGTAAACATACCACATGCAAATATTCCAAGTGCATATCCTACAGATATAACTATTGCTGAAATTGCAAGCCCTTTAGGGAAAGTTTTCTCTGCATTTTCAGTTTGATCAACAAGACCACCTAAAACTTCTAATCCTCCAAATGCAAACACTGCAAATGTTAAGAATGATAATATAGCAAGAGGTGTTTGATAATTTGGACTTGGTGAGTTAGTAAAAGATTGAGCAATATTAGTTATAGGTTCTGCTAATTCCCCAGTTAAAGCAACTACTAGCATACCTCCACCTAATAATACAATATTAAGTAGTGTAACTGCAGTACCACCTACTGATGTTACTTTACTTATTTTATCTACTCCTTTTGATCCTACAAATGTAACTACACATATCCATATAGCTCCTAATATACCTAATGTCTTAACTGAATCTAGTCCAAATATTGTCCAAGTTGCTGTTTTATCAGACCCAAATATTGCATTAGATAATGGAATCCATAAACTAGATGATACACTTACCATCCATATCATATACGATGCATACCACATGAATGTTCCTATAAAAGCATATTTAGCTCCTACAGATTTTTCCATCCATGAATACATACCTCCACTTTCTTTTTTAAATGCAGATCCATACTCTGCCATCATAAATGCATAAGGTATAAAAAATAGTACGGCACTTAATACGTACCAAGGTATTGCTGAGTATCCCATCAAGTAGAATGCTCTTGGCATGTTAGAAAACCCAAATACTGATGTAAATATCATTAGTATTAATGGTACTAACGTAAGTTTCTTAGTATTATTACTTGGTTTAGACATGTTAATCCCCCTTGAATATATTTATGATTTCTTTTTATAAATTAATAACAAAATTGTTATTAATTTATCATCCCCTTTCATTTCAAAGAATAACACCATTTTTCTTATTTTTCAATATTGTTTAGATTTTATCAAAAATTCATACTTTATTTATTTTTAAAAACAATCAGATAATTGAAAAATTTATTTAAATCTAAATTATAGTGTATTTTTCTACATTTTTTAAGTATCTAAATATATTTTTTATCATTTTTATGGATTACATTGTTTTTTCTACATTATTTTCTCTTTTTATTTATTTTAAAGAACTAAATTTAAAATCATATAATTTAATATCTTTTATTTTTTATTAAATATTTTTTATTCGTCATTTTTTTTAAACATAAATTCTATATAAATACTTTATTTTCAAATTAATTTTGTTGCAATTTCATTATATTCTTTCAAATATCTATAAATTTAAATATAAAAAATTTAAATATTTTTTAATTTTTTTATATTAACTATTGATTTTTTATAGATTCCTAAATATAATTATTTTTAATAAAGAACGAATTTTAAAACAAGGAGATTAAATTAGTATGATTAATATAAACTTAACTAATTCTTTACAAGTTAATAACTTTTATTTTTATTGGCTATTATAGTTAAGTTTGTATTTATGGTATATATAAATAATCATAGATACAAACACAAAATTGTTTGTATCTATGATGGCTAATTTTAGCTTGTACTTAAGGCCACATAGATAATGCTATGTGGCTTTTTTATCCTAGGCAAATAAGGTCACATAGTGTACACTATGTGGCCTTTTTGCATATAAAATTATAATTAATTAGAAAAGAGGTCAAATTATGAATAAAAATAAAGATATATTAATAATAGGATTCGCCTTATTTTCTATGTTCTTTGGAGCTGGTAATTTAATATTTCCTCCATACATAGGATTAACATCTGGTAACAACTGGTTAATAAGTTTCTTAGGATTTATATTAGCAGATGTTGGGATAATATTAATGTCTATTATAGCTGTTGCAAAAGCTGGCTCATTACAAAATGTTATAGGAAGAGCTGGTAAGAAATTTGGAATTGTATTAGAAGTTTTGATGATGCTTTGTCTTGGTCCCATATTAGTTATACCAAGAACTGGTGCAACAACTTTTGAAATGAGTATTTTACCATTGTTTAACAATATCAATCCATATATATTTTCAATAATATTTTTTGCATTAACTCTCATACTTACTATAAAACCAACTAAAGTTATGGATATAATAGGTAAATTTTTAACTCCAGTATTATTATCAGCTTTATTATTTTTAATAATAAAAGGTATTTTATACCCTATTGGTGATTTAAATAAAGTTAACTCTAATGATTTATTTATAACTGGTGTTACTCAAGGATATCAAACTATGGATGCTTTAGGTATAGGTGGTGTTGTAGCACTTGTTATGACATCATTTATTAATAAAGGCTATAAAGAGAAAAATGAAAATATAAACCTTACTATAAAAGCTTCTTTAATAGCATGTACTGGCCTTACTATAGTTTATTGTGGATTAACATACTTAGGGGCCACTGCTTCAACTTTATACGATAGTAATATATCTCAAACTACTTTGCTCATAAATATAACAAGTGCTATTTTAGGTAATTTTGGAACTGTACTTTTAGCTATAATTGTAGGATTTGCATGCCTTACTACATCTATAGGTCTAACATCAGTTACAAGTAAATACTTTGAGGACTTAACTAATAAAAAGTTAAAATATGAATATATAGTAATCTGTATCTGTACTTTTAGTGCCCTAGTTTCAAACCTTGGTGTTGATAAAATAATACAAATAGCTATTCCTATATTAAGTTTAATTTATCCTGTTTCTATAGTTTTAGTTGTTATGAATATATTTAAAAATATTTTCACTAAGGATATAACTTTAAAAGGCGCTGCTTATTCTACTCTAATAATTAGCTTACTTACAATTATAGATAGTTTTGGTATTAATATAAATATAATTCATAAACTACCTTTTTCTAGTTTAGGATTTAATTGGGTTATTCCTGCTATATTAGGTGGATTACTAGCTACTTTATTATTTGATGATAAAAAAGCAAATAATTAAATTACTTTGATTTTTAAAATTAAAAATGGCTGTACATTAATACAGCCATTTTACTAAAAATCTTTTATACTTTTCATTTCATATTTATCTAATTGTTCTCTTAATATAGACTTATCTATGTTTAATTTTAAATCATCTAAAGTTATATCTAAATCTATATCTGTTTTTATAGTAGCTAACTTTTTAGACATAAAAGCATTTTCTTTTTCTGAAATTAATTTCTTCATAGGATTTCTAATACCTAACTCATTTTTCCACTCTGTAGCAAGTATCTTTAACCCTTTATCATCTAGTCCATCTATAGACTTATAGATATCTTCTAAAGTGTCATATTTCTGAAGTAGAGGTATACTTGTTGTATCTCCAAGACCCTTTATTCCAGGTATGTTATCTGATGTATCTCCTGATATAGCCTTATAATCTATAATTTGTGACGGTTTTAGATTCTTTACCTTTTTTAAAAGGTCTACACTATATTCAAAAGTGTTATTAGGAAGATTAAAATGTTTTAAATCTATATTACATATCTCTGCTAATGAACTTGCTTTTGATGTATTCATCCACACTGTAGTGTTATAGTCTACCAATTGTAAATAATCTTCATCTTTAGTGTATAAAGCTACTGGTATATTTTCTTGAAATTTTTTAGCCAAGGTACCAGCAAAATCATCAGCTTCAAATACATTTTCATAATTATCACTAGGCTCAGATATAAATACCTTAACTCCTATAGTTTCAAGTATTTCTCTTAATAAATCATATTGCTCTTTTAGTGGAACTTCTATAGGTTTTCTTGTACCTTTATAATCATCATATATTAATTTTCTAAAAGTCATACGAGTAGAATCTAGACATACAGCTATGTGAGTAGGTTTTTGCTGTTTTATCATAGATAACATAACTTGCATAAATCCGTATACTCCATTTGTATATATTCCATCTTTAGTTTGAAGTATTTTATCATAGTGAAGTTCTTTTTCTTCTATAGTTTTAGCAAACATTATTTGTCTAGGAAGTCTAGCAAAGTAATTAGTGCTTAAAAGTGATGAACCATCTATTATAAGTAATTTTTCTTTACTTTTATCACTATCTAAATTTAAATATTTTTCTTTAGTTATCTTAACTATATCCTCTGATATAGATTTTTCTTTTTTATTATCTTTTATTGTTTCTTTATTTTTTATTCTAAAATCTGTATTCATTCTAGATCCAACATAACTATTAAGTCTTATATATTCACCTCTAGTTAATTCAGATTCTTTGATTTTATCTTTATTGGCTTGGTTTTGTTCTAGTAAATCAAATAAATCCATATTTGTCTCCTCTTTGTGTAAGTTTAATTAATTATAATAAATTAATTATATCATACTAAGTTAATATTTTTAATGGGAGTAATTATCCCCCTAAACTTACAATGTTCATCTAAATAAAAAAATTTTATTCATTTGGTTAATTAACTTAATTGCCTAAATTTATATATTTTAAATAAAAAAGTTCTAAGATTTATTTTCTTAGAACTCTTTATTTATTATTTATTCTGCATCAAAATCTACATGTACTTTTCCCATTGGAGTGTTTATATCTATATAAGATAAATTGAAGTTTTCATCCATAACATCTATCTTATATTCAAAGAATATATCATCTTCTTTCTTTGACATAAATATATAACTTCCATTTTCTTTTTCTTCTATTTCGTCACATATTTCTTCATATATTTCTTCTCCACTTACAGGTCCATTGTAACCAGCATTTTTTATTTTATCTTCTATTAATCTGTATATTTCTTCCATTTTGTTACCTTCTTTCTATTCATCTATAAAATACAGTCTACATTCTATTTTTATATATTGTCAACTATATTACTTGAATTTTATTCGTAATACTCTTATTTTAACTTATAAATCTCATCCTTATATTATCTTGTTTGTACTCAAACTTGGCATCTGATTTAGTCTTATTAAACTTTTTATCTAAAAGTTCTTGATAAGTCCCTGTATAAGATACTACTTTACACTTTCATCTTTAACTTGTATTTTTACTATTTTTATTAAAAACTTCTCCAATGAAACTATATACAATAATACCTCTTTTTATTACTTACATTATTATATTTATAGTATATATTGTCAACCTAATAAAAAGTCTTTTACTAAAAGATTATTTAAAGCAAATATAATTAATTTAATATTTCCTATAAACAAAATAGGGGGTATTTCAAAGTAGATATCTAATGATAACTATTTTGAAACATCCCCTTGAATTTATTGATTACCACTTAAATTTAAAGCTTTATTAAATCTATTAAGAGGTAATATAGAAATTATTATAGTTGACAATAATCCTTCTACCCCTAAACTTGACACATTGTATAAGAATGAATAAACAAATACATTCATACCTTCTGGAGCATAATCTCCAAAGAATACGCATCCAGATATTATATTCATAGATACACTAAGTGCTAAAGCAAATAAACATCCTAATATAACTTTTGATTTTTTTTCTTTTCCAAATGTTCCCGCTAGTCCAAGTAACATTGTTGGTAGTATATAATCTAGTAAAAATTGTGCTGGATGAATTATATAAGCACCATTTAATAACTTTAATAAACCATATACTAGACCACCTGTTATTCCTATAGTGTTTCCACATAATACTGATAATAACATTGTTGGTAACATTGAAAATAATGAAATTCCTCCACCTTGTGGATATTTTATAAATTCTATCATACTAAGTATATATGATATAGCACTAAACATACCTATTGTAACTATTATTTTAGCATTAATTTTAGCATTTTTTAAACCTTTAAGATAGTATAGAAAAAACGCTATACTCCCTATTATTATAATTGCATTAATCATTTTTTCCCCTCCATTTTAAACACTCATTATATATATCATAGCTTTTTAATATAGCTGATACTATTGCATGTCCATCTACATTTATATCTTTAAATGTATCTATATTGTCTAAAGTTATTCCACCTATTAAAACTTTAGGTATATCTACATTTTTATCTATTTCTTCTAATTCTTTTAACGTTACTAATGTTGCATCATTTTTAGTAGAAGTATTAAACATTGCACCTACACCTATATAATCAGCTCCATTATTTTTAGCTTCTCTGGCTTCTTTTATGTTATGTGCTGATACTCCTATTATCTTATTATCTCCAACTAGTTTTCTAACTTCTTTTAAAGGAATATCACTTTGCCCTACATGTACTCCATCTGCATCACAAAGCATAGCAATATCAACTCTATCATTTATTACAAATAGTGCATTATATTTTCTAGTAAGTTGTCTTAGTTTGTATGCTTTTTCTAGAAACTCTTTGCCATTAGCTTGCTTTTCTCTTAATTGTACAGTGGTTACTCCTCCTTTTAAAGCATCTTCTATACACTTATAAAAGTCTCTTCCTTTTAATATATCTGAGTCAGTAACTAAGTATAATTTTAATTTTTCTTTCATTATTATATCTCCCTACAATTTTTAAATATATTTAATACTTTTAATTAAACATCATCCTTATTTACTTCTTCATATCCCATATTCCAAAAATCTAATTCATATAAGCTAGACTTTACAAATATTTCTGTAAGTTTTTTTATTTCCTCTTCACTTAAATTTTTACATATATGATTTGTATATTCTAACCACTCTTTTAATATCTCATCAAATTCATTATCTGCATACATTTTTATCCAATCTTTGTAGTAGTTTCCTTCTAAATTGTCTTTGTATGTTTCATATAAATAATGACCAATATAGTTATAACTCCAGTTACAAGGCAGAGTTGCCATTACTATTTCTTTTACTCCACCTGTTAAAGATACTGCTTGCATATAACTTATATAGCTACTTGAAACCATTTCAAGTTTGCACTTTTCTGCTACTATTGGTGCTACACCTAATCTTTTCATGTACTCAATATGTATCGCAGCTTCATCTTCTATAGATCCATTTGCTGCCTTATTGAAAAACTTCATTTCTTTGATAGTATCTGCTTTTACCATTCCCATTGCAAATACTCTTGAAAACTCTTTTAAATATAAATAATCTTGTATAAGGTATCTTTTAAATTTTTCTTTTGGTAATGTTCCTTCACCTATTTCATTTACAAAAGGATGATTTAGATAACTTTTCCATATGTCTTTAACTTCATTAAATAAATAATCTGTAAATCTCACTAAAATACCTCCACCCTAGAAAATTTATTTAGTGTTTCTTCATTTAGGTTATATATATTATCCATTAAACTAACTTTGAAACTTCCAATTCCTATGTTTCCTTTATCAGCTAATTCTCCGCATAAACTCATTGTAAGAATTCCCATACTAGCCGCTTCTAATTTATTTTCACTAGCTCCTAAATAACTTCCTATTAAACTAGCACTCATACATCCTGTTCCTGTTATACTTTTTAACTTAGAAGATCCGTTATAAACTTTTATAGTTTTTACTCCATCAGTTATAACATCAACTTTTCCTGTTGCAACTACTACACATTCTAATTTTTTAGATACTTTTTTTATGATGTCATCTATATTTTCATCTTCTTCAAAAGAATCTACACCTTTTCCATTAACATCAAATCCACCTATGTATTTTATCTCTGAAGAATTCCCTTTTATTACATCAAACTTAACTTCATTTATTAACTTTTCTACTAATAAAGCTCTTGACTTAGTTGCAAATGCACCTACTGGATCTAATACTACTGGCTTATTAAATTTATTAGCAATTTTTCCTGCCTTTAAAAATAAGTCAATATGTGATGAGTTCATTGTTCCTATATTTATAACAACTGAACTTGCAAGTGGAATTATCTCTTCAAGTTCTTCATAAGAATAACTCATAAGCGGACTTGCACCTAACGCTAATGTAATATTTGCACAATCGTTTATAGTTACTTCATTTGTATAATGAAGTACCAATGGATTAATATCTCTTACTTTACTTAATAAATCAAACATATTTTATCTCTCTCCCGTTTACCTTAGTTTATTATTTATTTAAATCAAATTTATAGAAATGATGTACAGGACCTACTCCTTTACCTATGTCAAAACTATATTTTATTGCATTTGTTATATATTCCTTGGCTTTTGAAATCGCTTCTTTAACATCTAATCCTAGTGCTAAGTATGCAGTTATAGCAGAAGATAATGTGCACCCTGTCCCATGAGTATTTTTCATATCTAATCTTTCACTTTTATAAATTTCAAAAGTATCTTTTTCAATTAAAACATCTACTGCATCTCCATCTAGATGGCCGCCTTTCATAAGAACATAATCAGGACCTAATGATAAGATTTTTTCCCCAACTAATTTCATATCATCTAGGTTATTTATTTTCATATCTGCTATCTCTTGGGCTTCTAGTGTATTTGGTGTTACTATGTACGCTTTAGGTATAAGATATTTAATTAAATTTTCTTTAGCTTCTGGTTTTAAAAGTGAATATCCACTTTTAGAAATCATAACTGGATCTACTACTAAATTTTTAGGATTATACTTATCTAGAGTATCAACTATAACCTTTATTATTTCTGGACTTGATACCATACCTATTTTTACAGCTTTAGGAGGTATATCATCAAATACAACCTCTATTTGCTTTTTAATTATTTCCTTGCTTAACTCTTCTACTAAAAATACTCCTTGTGTACTTTGAGCTGTAATAGCAGTTATAACGCTCATTCCATAAGTTCCTATAGCACTGAAAGTTTTTAAATCAGCTTGAATCCCAGCTCCTCCTGAGGAGTCAGAACCTGCTATTGTAAGAGTTGGTATTTTGTACTTTTCCATTTTGTAGTCCCCCTTATAGTTCTTATAAGTTTTATTTAATAACAAAAAAGACCATATCCCTAAGTAGGAATATGGCCTTAAATTTCTATGCAAATAAATTACATTTGTATATTAAGTAAAGCTTTCCTACGCTGGCATTATCCAGATCAGGTTTGAGGGTTAATGAATAAAAATTCATCTCTCAGCCATAAGGCACCCCTAGCTATTCATTTTAGATTACAATTTTATTATAGCTTAGTTTATACATATGTCAACAAAAATTTATATAAAAAAATACCACCCTAATATTTTATTAAGGTGGTGTTTTTTTATTAAGCTACTTCTACCTCTTCTATAGAAGCTTCTTCAAATTCCTTTTCACTACTTGCAACAACTAATGTACAAGTATTATCTCCCATTACGTTTACTGTTGTTCTAAACATATCTATTATTCTTTCAACTCCCATTATAAGTCCGATTCCTTCAAGTGGAAGTCCTACTGATTGAAGAACCATAGATAGCATTATCATTCCGACTCCTGGAACACCTGCTGTTCCAACTGATGCTAATGTTGCTGTTAAAACTATTGTTAACATATCATTTAATCCTAAGTTAATACCATAAACTTGTGCTATAAATAATGCTGCAACACCTTGCATTATAGCAGTTCCGTCCATATTTATAGTAGCTCCCATAGGTATAGTAAATGAACGTATACTTTTACTTACTCCCATTTCTTCCATTAATTCTAAACTTACTGGTACAGATGCATTACTTGATGCTGTTGAAAAAGTAACTGCTGCTACTTTAGTAAATTTACGCGCAAAATTTATAAAACCAAATTTAGTAAATATCTTAAGTGAACCTCCATATACTACAACAACATGTATTAAAAGTCCAAGTAAAACTACTAATATATATTTAACTAATGATCCTATAGCTTGTGTTCCTACAGTTGCAAAAGTATTTGTTATAAGGGCAAATACTCCATAAGGAGCAAATGTCATTATAACACTAACCATTTTCATACAAACTTCATTTGCACTTTCAAAGAACTTCTTTAAAGGTTTAGCTTTTTCTCCAACTAAACTCATAGATATTCCTGTAAGCATTGCAAAGAATATTATCTGTAACATCTCTCCTTTAGCAAAAGATTCTATTGGATTTGATGGTATTATATTTAATACTATCTCTGATAAAGATTGATTTTGTCCAACTGTTGTAGTTTGAGATGCTACTGAACCTAAATCAAGTCCTGCTCCAGGTTTTAGTAATACCCCTAATGCTAGAGATATACATATAGCTATAGCTGTTGTCATTAAGTAAAATCCCATTGTTTTAAATCCAATTCTTCCTAGCTTTTTAATATCTTCCATAGCTGATACACCACATACTAAAGAAACAAACACTAGAGGTACTACCATCATCTTTATAGCTTTAGTAAATCCGCTTCCAACTACATTTATAAATCCTCCAAGTAAAAATGTATCTTTAAAATAGCTTCCTGGCATTTTACTAAGTACTATACCAAATACCATACCAAGAAATAGCCCTATTAAAATCTTGCTCGTTAGTCCAAGTTTTTTCATGTATTTATCCTCCGTTTTTTTATTTATGTTTATATTATACATTAAAAACACATTTTTGTATACTTTTTTAAAGTTTTCGACATTTTTAAGTTCATTTTGCTTAATAAAATAAATCATTATTTCAAATTACTTTATTTTATATAATATAATTAATATATTGCTTTATATATTAGCTAATATCTTCTTAAAAAACTTATATATCAAACTATTACATATATTTCCTTAAAATATGTTCACAATTGTACGATTATTTTTTTAATTGAATAAAAAAAGACTGTAAATAAGTCTTTATAGAACTTACTTACAGTCTTTTTTATCTTTATACTAGTTTAATATTTGTATTTCAATATTTTGTCTTCCAAAGTTTACACAATCTGATTCACTATTCATGAATATATCTATCTTATTTCCTTTTATAGCTCCTCCACAGTCTTCTGCTGTAAATACCATGTCAAACTTAGGTATATAAACTCTAGTTCCGTATGGTATTACTGAAGGGTCTACAGCTATAGTTCCCCACTTAGGAGTAGTTCCTGTAGCTGTTATATTATGTCCTGAATATGCACTTGCATTTACAGTCATTAAACGTCCATTTTTATTAGTAGACACTGCTACTTCTTCTTTTTTAGGTTCTTCTTTCTTAACTTCATTTTTTTCAGTTGTAGCTGAAGCATTATTTTGAGTAGCATTTGATACTACTGTTTTATTTTCTTTTTTAACTTCATTACTTTGTTGTACTAAAGTAGTACTATTATCTTCTTTAACTGATTGATTATTATCAGCTTGAGATTCTGTTAATACATAATCTCCACTTATCCACCCTGTGTTACCATCTGATAATTGTACTTTGTACCAATTGTTTTCTTCTTCTAGTAGTTCAACAACTGTTCCCTCAGTTAATGAACCTATTTTTTCATTTTCTATAGATGGTCCTTTTCTTACATTTAACTTATCAGCTGTTACTGTAGCTTTTTCTTTAGCAGTATAATCTCCATTTACCCAACCTTCTTCTCCGTCTGAAAGTTTTACTTTATTCCATCCATTACTAGTCTCTAATATCTCAACAACCATTCCTCTGTCTAAAGATGCTATTCTTTCATCATTTATAGATGGTCCTTTTCTTACATTTAATTTTTCTGCTTTTACTACTTCTTTTTCTGCTGCATATATATTATTTGCTGAAGCATACATTCCCCCAATTACTAATCCTAATGTTAACACCAATGATTTTTTAGCTCTTTTATTCATACTCATAAAATTCCTCCATTCAATAAATAAAATTATATATTATTAACTATCTTGTATTTTTAAATTCGCAACTTACGCTTTTGTTACTTTTTTGTAACTTTTAATTAATCTTAATATACTTTTTAGGTTTTGTAAACAGTTTTCAGTAAAAAAATCAAAATTGGTTACAAAACAGTTACAATTTGTAACCAGCCTAACACGTTGAAATTTCAACATTTGACGTATAACTTTAACCTTTTTAATTTTTACCTAAAAAAATTTTATAAATTATCTATTTTTTCATACTAATCTTATATTTGTAACTTATTTCTAAGCTTTTATTTTCATTTTAATGTTGCTTTATAAGCTTGTATATTAATTAGTAACTAATTTTATATCTTATATATAGTAAATTTAAATTCAATTCACTTAAAATCTATTTTTTAAAATTTAAAACAGTTTTTAATAACATATATATAGTATATAAACTAAAGTTTTTATATTAATAATATAAATTAAGAAAAGTTTATTTTATAATTAAAAAAATAAAAAATGAGTGAAGATTACTTCACTCATTTATATACTTATCCTAATTTTTTTTAGATAGTTCTTCATTACTATTAGTTATCTTAGATATAACAGGTAATATTAATCCTATTCCCATTAACACTAACGGTGTTAAAACATTTAATGAAACTCTAAATATCCATTCTGGGCTAAAAGCTGCTACATCTGTTGGGAACATTCCCATTATACATGCAAATGCAGTAAACCCGAAACACCAAAGTCCTACTAAAAACCCTAACTTATCATTTTTAATAAACTTATATTCAGTTTTAAACTTATTACTTAGCTTTTTAAGCCCCATATAAGCTAGGAATACCCATAAGTATCTCATTGGCATTACAACTGAATTTAACTTTAATAACCAGTTAAATAATTCATTAGTGTTACCTATTCCTAACGCAGGTACTACTATTAAAGTAGAAACTAATATAGCTGTCATTATATACCCATTAACTAAAACTCCATTTTTATTTGTTTTAGATAAAGCTTTAGGTATAAATTTGGCATCTGCATCTCCTAATAATACTTTAAGCGGTGCATCTATTGAAAATACTAATGCAGATAACTGAGCCGCAGTATTAGCTAAAGCATAAACTATAACAAATAAGCTACCTAATCCGTAATGATCTCCAAGTAATTGGAATGCATAATATTGACCATTCATCATTAAATCCTCTGGTATAGCATTTGCATTAAACATCATACCCATAGCTATTGAACCTAAAAGTGCACAAACAGCTACCATTCCTGCTAATACTAACATTCCTTTAGGGAAGTTCTTAGATGGATTTTTTGTATTATTTACATATGGAGATATTTTTTCACATCCTCCAACTGCAAATACTAACATTGATAAAGTAGTTAAGTATGCAAAGTCAAACTTAGGAACAAATGACTTAACAGTTATATCAGGTGTTGCAACGTGTCCTGTTATAGCTGGAGCTGCTAGCCCTAATACTATATATAGTAAAGACATAACAAACATTGACATACCAGCTATATTACCTATAACTTTTAATACTTTTACTCCTTTTGTTGATACATATAAAAATACTAAAAATACTACTAATACCATCGATTGTAATATTAAAGGATTTAATTCTTTTAATACTCCTGCTAATTGTCCAGATGGACTAATTGCCCATGAAAGTGCAATTAATAAAGCTTGTGGCTTTTGAGCTAAATAAGGAACATGTACAACCCAGTATGTCCATCCTGCCATAAATGCAAGCATTGGTGTTGTAGTTGATCTTATCCAAGCTGAAACCCCACCTTGAGAGTCTTTAAATGCAGATCCTAACTCTCCTACCATTAAAGCATATGGCACAAAGTATAGAGCAATCATAAATATCCATGAAAATACTACTGTAAGCCCTTGATTTGCAAAGTTATTTACAACATTCCCAAATCCCCATACCATAACAAATCCCATTAAAGCGATATTTTGCCACGTTAAATTTCTGTTTTGATCAGTCACTAACTTTTTCCTCCTGAAAATTTTGTATGATTTCGTTTTCCATTATATATTATAATATCATTTTGTCAATATTTAGAATTTAAAATAATATTCATAAAATCTATATAATCATTGTAATATTCTGTAAATTAGATGAAGCTATATATTTTTATCTCAAATTTATATATACATATATTAAAAATATAGTTATAAATACATTAAAACCAAGCTACACTTAATTTAAATAATATCTTGATTTCAAGGCAATTTTGAAGTTAAGTTTAATTTCACTTTCACTTTTTATAATGTAATTATTATTTACTAATTCAAAAATTTTTTAATATTTTTCTAACATTTATATTATTTACTAAAATACTTTAAACAGTTTAGTAAATAATATAAATGTAATTAAATGCTTTTAAAATTATATAGGAGGTAATTATGAATACTCAACCAAAATTTAAAAGTAATAGTGATATCAAATTAGCAAAAACTACAAAAAGAAGATTAGAAGGATGTGACCCTTCTTTTAAAAATGATTGTGGATGCAAAAAAGAAAAAAACAAAAAATATACAAATCAATTTAAGTAAAACATTTAGATACAATAATTTAAATCTATATAAAATACTACTTATAGCTTAATACCTTAAGTAGTATTTTATTTTTCTAAATTTTCTTTTTATTAATTGATAATTTTTTCATGTATTGTTATACTCATAATATAAATAATATTTATTACTGAAAATTTTTATCTTTATAAAAAATATATTGTTAATAATATATCTTTATCTTAAAATTTTAACTAATAATTGACCTATCTTATTTTGCTATAATAAAGTTCTTTAAGTTTATCCTTATTATTTTTAATTATATATTGGGAGGAATTTTATATGGTTTTAAGAAAAAAACTTGCTTTATTATTTACTTTGTCTTCAGTTGGAGCTTTGTCTTTAGTTGGATGCTCTAGCACTGATTCATCTCAAGGAAAGACAAACTCTTCTAACTCTATAGACCCTTATACTCTACTTGCAAATGAAAATGCAAGAAAAGCTATTGTTATGTCTGTAGACACATCTCAAATTGCAGATATTATATTTAATAATGGATCTAAAGCAATTTCTTTCGTAACCCCAGAAAATTTAGCTTTTACTAAAAATGGTAAGGACTATAGAGAAATAGCTGGCGATATGGGTTATAAACCAAATGATAATGAAGCTAAAAAAGCTTGGGAAAAAGCAAAAGAAGAATTAAACTTTGATACTGTTACACTTGAATTATTGACTTATGAACATGAGCTTGATCGAAAACTTGCTGAATTTATACAAGCAGAACTTAAAGATAATTTAGAGGGATTAGACCTTAAGATAAAACAACAACCTTTAAAACAAAAATTAGAGTTAGCTATAAAGGGTGATTACCATATAAACTTAGATGGATGGGCTGCAGATTATCCTGACCCGTTAACTTTCCTTGAACTATTTACTACAGATGGAATGTATGCTAAAAGATTATCTTACTCAAATTCTGATTATGATAAATTAATAAATGAAGCTAAGTTAGCTACTACTCCTGAAGAAAGTTTTTCTAAGTTTGGAGAAGCTGAAAAATTATTTTTAAATAGCGCTCATGTATCACCACTTTATCAAGTGGGTGGTTCTTTCCTTCAAAAATCTAATGTTAAAGATATAGTTAGATATACTTACGGTTCTCCAGCTTCATATAAATGGGCAGATATCGATAAGGCTAATAAAGAATTAAATCTAGTTTTAGGTGGTGACATTCCTACACTTAATGTCAGTAAAGCATCTGATATGGATTCTTTCTACATGCTAACAAATACCATGGAAGGTCTTACAAGAGTTGATGCAAAAGGTGTAGCTACTCCTGCTATGGCTGAAAGCTGGGAACAATCAGAAGATGGTAAGACTTGGACTTTCAAAATAAGAAAAGATGCTAAATGGTCTAACGGAGATCCAGTTACTGCACACGACTTTGAATATTCTTGGAAGAGAACTTTAAATCCTGAAACAGCTTCTCAATATGGATACGTTATGTATGATATAGAAGGTGCTAGTGATTATAATAGTGGAAAAACTGATAATGCTGATAATGTTGGTGTAAAAGCCTTAGATGACAATACATTAGAAGTTAAATTAAATAGACGTATTAATTACTTTGACCAACTTATGTCATTTTGTGTGTTCTTCCCTCAAAATCAAAAATTTGTAGAATCTCAAGGAAATAAAATTGGTACTACAGCTGAAAATACAATTTATAATGGTCCATTTACAATGACTGATTGGAAAATGGATGATCTTGTTGTTTTAAGTAAAAATGATAATTATTGGGATAAAGATAATGTTAAGTTAAATAAAATCAACTTTAAAGTTGTTAAAGATCCAAATGCTGCAATTAACTTATATGAATCTAATGAAATAGACGTAGTTGGATTATCATCTGAAAATGTTGATAAATATAAAGATTCCAAAGAATTTATGACTACTAAAAAAGCGGAAACTTATTTCTTAATGCTTAATAATAAAGGTTCTAAATAAAATTTTTATGTAAATTTGTAAAATTTGTTTAGAAATCTAATTTTTAGGGTATTATAATTACGATAGCTTGTCTTAAATAAAAATTTTAATTCTTGCCTATGAGATTTTTATTTGAAATAAAAAAGGAGCTTCTTAGTCGATCGAAATATCTAAGAAATTGCTCCTTTTTTATTTTATGCTCAAATTTTTTTTAATTAAAATTTTTTTGTAATAATTATACATTTTCAACGTTATATTCAATGTCTAATTTCTCTTTATATCCATTTACAAGTGAATCTAATGCTTGTTTTATTTCATATTCGCTAGGTAATATTACATATCGTCTGGCATCTAATATAAATTTACTTTCTTTATTAACTATATTGACACTAGAAATTTTCTTATTTACACTACCCTTCATATCTAAAAGTAGTTGTGAAAATTCTCCCTTAGTTATATTTTTTAATATTATATAAATTTCCTTTTCTGTAAGCAAGTTCTCATAAGAAACTCTTTCTACTTCCTCATTAAACATTTGCATTACTTCTTTATTTGTATTTTTTATGTACTTATTAAGTATAACTCTAGATCCTTTATAAGCTCCTAATGCTCCTAATGCTATACAAACTATATTTAGTATAAGATATATAACTGAATTATTTATTAGCTTACCATATTGAGTAATTGCACATAATATAAAAAATGCTAAAGCTCCACCTAAAAATCCTAAAGCTAATTTAACATTGTTTATTTTATCATAATTTTTTTTATCTTCTAAGTAAAACTCTTCATCTATAGCATGATCTCTATATTTATATAAATCTATATTAATCGAACTATTTGTTGAGTGTAGATTATTTGCAAATCTAATGTATTCACTTTTATCTACTGTATTATCTAAATCTAAGCTATGAATAAATTCTTCTCCAAAAACTTTTATACTTCTTGTTATAGATTTTTTTAGTGCATCTTCTTTAGAATCACCATTCCATATAGAAAGAGCATATTCTATACTTCCAGACATTCCTAAGATATGTTCTGTTTCTACGCTTCCATCTATCTCAAAAAAATCTATTCCTTTTACTTTCCCTTCATTAGCTATAATTTTAGCTTGATTATATGTAAATCTACCTCTTTTAAATATTTTTTTTGGCTCTAATGTTGATTGAGTCATACCTTCTTTTATTCGATCTTCAAAATCCCCTATAGCCTCATCGTATTTATCTATTGGAATTTCAATATTAATAGGACTTCCATCTCCATTTATAAACCTTAATTCACCATAATTTAAGCAAGAATCTACACATCGTTCTCCACTACTGTTATATTTACTTTTTAGTATCTTTGTCATATATAATTTTCACCCTTCGCAAATGAACTTTGATTTTTCTATGGTTTTCACTAATTTACTATATCAAAATCTACTAATTATTTTAACTAAAAAATTTTTTATATAATATTTAAACTTTTTAATTATTAATCTTTATTTCAAATATATCTATTATAATTAGTGCCATTTCGTTAAATCAAATATATCTATTAAAATCATTTTTGTTTTATTAAAAACTCCTGTAATTTTAAGAGGTATAGCTAAAACTCTTGAAAAGTTTGATACCATAGATTTCTAGCTTTTCTATTTATAAATTTATTATTTGCATTTTTTATTATTACTTGTTATTGTCAATTATCTATTCTATAACAAGCCCTCTTTTACTTTTTATAAGTCCAATTTTAAACTTAAATTTTTTATTGTATCTCTACTAAATTTAATAAGTTTTTTAGCTTTAAACACTCAAACTATATATATACAATATAAATCCTTTTAATAAAGGATTTATATTGTATTCAATTTGTTAAGAGTTTGGACTTATTATATTCATAAATTCTTGAAAGCTAGATTACTCTATTTTCCTAACTTTTCAAGTTGTATTCTCTATTTTTAGTTCATAGTTTATGTATATAGTAATTACAAAAATCTTCAGATATAACAGATAAAAATATCATATTCTCAGTAAATTACCTTTGAGACTTTTAAAATTATAATCTCTTATAAATTTTTCCCATAATATTTGCCTCTTATTTTTAATTATCTACTTTGAAGATTATTTGCTATTGACCACATTTCATCTACTGCTTGCATACCCTTACTATTATATTGAAATGCTCTTTGAGCCAGTATCAAATCTACCATTTCACTTTGCATATTTACATTTGACATTTCTACATAACCCTGTAAAATCTTTTTATTTTGTACAGTTTCAACTTGTAATTGGTCTGCTGTAAATAAACTATCTCCTATAGATGTAAAGTCAGCATCACCTTTAGATGTATATAATTGTATATCCCCTACTTTATTTTTATCTAAATATACTTCCCCAAATTTATTTATACTCAAATTTCCATTTTTTAAATCAAGATTTTTTAAATTTCCGTTAATAGTTTGTATATCTAGTACATTTCCATTATCATCTACTAATTTTCCTGCAGCATCTAAATTAAACTCACCATTTCTAGTATACGCATAACTTCCATCACTTCTTATAACTCTAAAAAATCCTTCTCCATCTATAGCAAGATTAGTATTTATTTTAGTTTCTTTTATTGCTCCTTGAGAATAATTTCTAGTTACTTGAGATACTCTAGAGCCTGTACCTGTTATTGCATCTTTAGAGTTTGTTGGATAAGATCTTTTGTTTAATGATTCTTTATATAAATCTAAAAAACTTACCTCTAATTTTTTATATCCAACAGTTTGTACATTTGTTATATTATTAGATATTGTATCTATATTAGATTGACTTGATAACATACCCGACTTACTATTATGCATTATATTATACATTTTTTTACCTACCTTACATTTCCTATTTCACTGGCAATTTGTCTAAGTGTAGAATCTATAGTTTGTATAACTCTTTGGTTTGCTTCAAACTCTTTTATAGTTTCCATAGACTCTGCCATAGTACTTATATAATCTACATTTGACCCTTCTACAAACCCTTGTTTTACAGAATAATTATTAGTATTTATTGGATTAGCTCCTGAATATAAATTATCTCCAACCTTTTTAAGACTTTTATAGTCATTAAAATCCATAATATTAAAGTTATAACTATTTCCACCATCTATAATTAATTCATTTGAAGGTGTTAATGTCATTTTGCCTCTTCCAACATATATAGGTTCAATATTTTGATTCGATTTATTTATACCCATGACATTATGTCCACCATTTGTTACTAAATATCCTTGAGAATTAACTTTAAAAGATCCATCTCTAGAATAAAATATATTTCCACCAGAATCTCTTACTTGGAAAAAACCACTTCCATTTAAAGCAAAATCTGAATTATTTTCTGTTGAGATAAAAGTACCTTGTTTAAAATTAGTACTTACTTCATCTATTTTAGTTCCAAAGCTTACGCCTCCTAAAGTTTGTTTAGTTGCGATTCCATTTTTATAGTTATCATTATTTGATAAAATCATCTCATCAAAACTTTTAGATATAAGTTTATCTTCCTTATATCCATTAGTTTTTAAGTTAGCTATATTACTCGTTAAAACACTTTGTCTTTCTTGTAAGTTTAGCATTGATGAAACAGATGTATATAATCCTCTTAGCATATTTCCTCCTAATCTAGGTAATTTAATTTTTTCATCATACCTCTTAAATTTAAGATAGCTTTTTTATTTAATTGCGAT
Source organism: Paeniclostridium hominis (assembly GCF_014306135.1). Classification (NCBI taxonomy): domain Bacteria; kingdom Bacillati; phylum Bacillota; class Clostridia; order Peptostreptococcales; family Peptostreptococcaceae; genus Paeniclostridium; species Paeniclostridium hominis. Next base: position 387,725 of record NZ_JACRWD010000001.1, on the reverse strand, counting down.
ACTCTAGATTCAGAAACTCCTAATACCTCACCAATTTCTTTTAGTGTTAGTTCTTCATAATAATATAGTGATAGTACTAACCTATCTCTTTCACTTAACATATCTAATGCTTTCGTTACTGTTTCTATTAATTCATCTTTTTCTATAGAGTCTTCTATATTTACAGATTCATCTTTAATTATATCGATAAGTTTTAAATCATTTTCACTATCTAAAACAATATTATCAAGAGAGCTTGTGTTTAAATTCAAAGTACTTTTTTTAATCTTATAAACTTCATTTTTTGATATATCCATATAATCTGATATTTCTTCTACAGTTGGTTGTCTAAGATATTTATGTTGTAGATGCTCTACACAATTTTTATATGATTTTACTTTGCTTAAGCACCCTCTAGATACAGGTGATTGCTTTCTTATCTCATCTATTATATAAGATGTTATTCTTATTGAGGCATATGTAGAAAATTTGACACCTTTTTCTTCATCAAACTTATCACTTGCATCTAAAAGTCCCATAACACCATAACTTACTAGATCTTCAAATTCCATACCTATCTTATTTGTATAATATTTAGACGCAATGCTTTTAACAATAGGCATATTTTGATTTATCAGTTCTTCTTTACTAATCATAACTATAACAACTCCAATCGCTATATATTAACTACACCTTGAGATTTTATTTGAACATCACTAGGTATTTCATTTAATGACAATATAGTTAAATTAGGAAAGACCATTTCTACTAATTTTCTAAATGGTGCTCTTATTTTTGGAGAAACTAATAATATTGGTCTATTGTTATTAAAGTTTATAGACTCTATAGTACTTTGTATTCCTTTAAATATTTTATTAGTAGTATCTGGATCTATAGCAGGATATGTTCCATTTACAGACCTTTGTAAACTATTAGCTACTAAGTTTTCAATTTCCATAGATAATGTTGTTACTGTAATTGAGTTATTATCATCTATTAGCTCAAAGCATATACTTCTACTCATCGCCATTCTTACATATTCGGTAAGTAGCTCTAAATCTTTAGTATTTCTTGCATTATCTGCCAAAGTTTCTAATATAGTAACTCTATCTTTTATAGATACTTTTTCTTTTAATAAGTTTTGGAATATCTTTTGAACTTCTCCTAATGTCATTAAATCTGGTATTAATTCATCTACAACCGCACTATATCTTTCTCTTGTAGCATCTATAATAGCTTTAACTTCTTGTCTTCCCATAAGTTCATGCGATCTAGCTTTTATAGTTTCAAGTAAGTGCGTTACTAATATTGTTGTAGGATCTACAACTGTAAATCCATATAATTCTGCTTCTTCAGCTTTATCTTTTTCTATCCATAAAGCATCTAATCCAAAAGTAGGTTCTTTAGTGGATATACCTTCCATATCTATATCCATTCCCATAGGATTCATGCATAGTAACATATTTGGCATAAGCTCATATGTTGTAACTGGTATTCCTTTTATTTTGATACTATATTGATTTGGTTCTAATTGTAAATTATCTCTTATTCTTATTGGATGTACAATTATACCCATATCTATTGCACACTGTCTTCTAACAGATACTATTCTTTGTAGTAAATCCCCGCCATTACTTTCATCTGCTAGTGGAATTATTCCATATCCTATTTCTACTTCTATAGGTTCTACATTTATAAGAGTTGACACGTCTTCTGCATTTTCTAAACTTTCTTCCGGAGTCGGTGTCTCTTCTATTTCATGTAATACATCATTTTCTTCAGACTTTTCTTCCTTATTAAGCGTATATCCTATAAATATTGCTCCAGCTCCTAAAGTGAAAAATGATAATTTAGGAAGTCCTGGTAAAAGTCCTAGTAATATTAATACTATTCCTGCCATAAGAACTGCTCTTGGAATAGATATTAACTGCTTTCCTAATTGATTACTAAAGTTCTCATCGCTATTGACTTTAGTTACTAATATACCTGCTGAAGTGGATATAATTAATGCTGGTATCTGACTTACTAGTCCATCTCCTATTGTAAGTCTTGTATATGTCTGTATAGATTCCATAAAATCCATATCAAGCATTACAACTCCAATTACTATACCTGCAAGTATATTTATTGTAGTTATTATGATTCCTGCAATGGCATCACCTTTTACAAACTTAGATGCACCATCCATAGATCCATAAAACTCAGCTTCTTGTTGAAGCTCTTTTCTTCTTTTTCTCGCCGTTTTTTCATTTATCATACCTGCATTTAAATCTGCATCTATACTCATTTGCTTACCTGGTAATGCATCTAGTGTAAATCTTGCAGATACTTCAGACACTCTACTTGAACCATTTGTTATAACAACAAATTGAATTATTATTATTATCAAGAATATAATTATACCTACTACATAATTTCCTCCAACGACAAAACTACCAAAAGACTCAATTACATTACCTGCATATCCTTGACCTAATATAAGTCTTGTAGAGGATATGTTAAGTCCTAATCTAAACAAAGTAGTCACTAAAAGTATGGTAGGAAATATGGATAATTCTAATATACTAGTTGAAAAAATAGTCATAAGTAATATCAGCACAGAAAATCCTATATTCATAGCTAACATTATATCTAGTAAGAATGGTGGTAGTGGAATTATTATCATAAGTATAATTCCAATTATCCCAAATCCAACTAATATATCAGCTCTTTTTTTAAGATTTAATTTTTCCATTTAAAACCTCTTTTACATTTTTTTATATCTATTTTTTATCTTATAAACTGCCACTAATACCTCTGCTACTTCTTGATATACCTTTTCAGGTATCTCTTGTTCAATTTCTACCTCTTTATACATAAGCCTAGCTAAAGGCTTATTTTCTATAATTGGTATATCATGTTCTTTAGCTATTTCTCTTATTTTAAAGGCTACTAAGTCAGCTCCTTTTGCAACTACAATTGGTGCTTGGTCTTTTCCCTTTTCATATTTTATAGCTATGGATATATGAGTGGGATTTGTTACAATTACATTAGCTGACGGTACAGCTTCCATCATCCTTCTTGATGACATTTCTCTTTGCTTTTGTTTTATTTTTCCTTTAATTTCTGGATTACCTTCCATTTGTTTATATTCTTCTTTTACCTCTTGCTTAGTCATTTTTAAGCCTTTTTTATGCGTATACTTCTGATAAGCAAAGTCAAGGACTGAAATTACTAACAATGCCAGTAGTATACTTTGTATTAAGCTTTTTATAAGAGTAATAATTGTACTCATTAAATAAGGAAGATATATATCACCAGTTTTAAGTATTCCCATGAAATTTTTCTCCATAAAAGAGTATCCAACCTTAAATAATATAGTTACAAGAATTATACTTTTAATTAAATTTCCAAGGGCTTTTTTTGAAAACATGTTTTTAAATCCACTTATTGGATTTAGCTTTGATAACTTAGGTTTTAATGGTTCTCCTGTCATCAAAAATCCACTTTGCATTAAGTTTCCTATCACTGAAAATAAAATAATAATTACACCAATAGGAATTATTATTTTCATAAAACCTGTTAGCATCATCATAAGTAAACTTCCAACAATGTTAAATGAAAATTCATTTGAAAATCCAATATTTAAATATTTTACTATTGATTCTTTTAGTTCTGAAATAGCAAAGTCAGACATAGAGTAAATTATCATAAGTACACCTAATAAGGTTACTGTTGTTACTACTTCTTTACTCTTGGCTACATTTCCGCTTTTTCTTGCATCTTTTATCTTTTTTGAAGATGGTTCCTCTGTCTTATCATCAGTTGATAAAATTGCACCTAATGGTGCCATAGCTGACAAATATGAGCTATGACTTATAAAAGTTCCATTTAATATATCAGTCATATGAACTAATAAATTATGTAATTCAGTTAATATAAATGGTAATGATATTACAAAGAACATTATTCCAACTAATATTTTTAATGGCATTCCTATAATCATTACATTTAACTGAGGAACACTTCTTGATATTAGCCCCATTATAAAATCAGTTATTATAAGGGCTAATATTATTGGTACTGCAATTTTAAATCCGATGACAAAACATTGGATAAATACATTAACTATATATCCATAGTTATTAGTTAGTATAGGACTTCCTACTTTTACAAGTTTAAAACTCTGGCTTATACCTGTTATAAGTTTGTGATGTCCATTCATACTAAAAAACACCATTATTCCAATCCAATAAACCATATTTTCTATTAAAGTATTATTTTCATGACTGTTAGGATCATAAATATTTATCATAGATAATCCTAACTGTTGATCTATTAAACTACCTGCTATTTTCAAGCTATTTATACATACACTTGTTATATAGCCTAAAACCAATCCTGTTATAGTTTCTATTACTGCAATATGAATAAAATCATATATACTACTTACTTCTAAATGTACATTAACAGTAAAAGATATTATTACTGACATAAATAAAGTAAAAGTAACTTTAAATGCATTTGGCGTTCCACTCGGAAATATTATATTTATACATGAAAAAAACGCAATCAATCTAATAAATACAAATATCAATTTATAGATTATCCTTTTATTGCTGCTATCATATTCATAATTTTGTTAGTAAACTGTATAAGTTCATTTAGCATCCAAGCTCCTCCAACTACCAAAGTTAATGCTATAACTATTAACTTAGGTATAAAAGATAAAGTTTGTTCTTGGATTTGAGTGGTTGCTTGAAATATACTTACTAATAACCCTACTAATAAAGATAGTATTAGTATTGGTCCTCCTACTAACATTGCTGTATATAAAGTTTCTTTTACTATACTAATTACTACACTTTCATTCATAATGAATACTCTCCTCAATTATTGAAAACTTAACAGTAAAGATTTTATTAATAAATTCCATCCATCTACCATTATGAATAACAATAATTTAAATGGTAATGAAATCATAACAGGTGGAAGCATAAACATTCCCATAGACATAAGTACACTTGATACCACTAAGTCTATTAATAAAAATGGTAAATATATTAAAAATCCAATTTGAAATGCTGTTTTAAGCTCACTAATAGCAAAAGCTGGAACTAATATATATAAAGGAATATTGTCTCTAGTCATCTTTTTTTTATCTACATCTGAATTATCAACAAATAACTTTATATCTTCTTGTCTAGTTTGCTTTAATAAAAACTTTCTTACAGGTTTCTCAGCTTTTTCTACAGCTTGTTCAAATTTAATTTCATGATTCATATATGGTTTTAATGCTTGTTCATTTATCTGTTTTACGGTTGGTGCCATAACAAACATGGTCAAGCAAATTGCCAATCCTACTAATACTTGATTAGGTATTGATTGTTGAGCTCCTAATGCTGATTTTATAAACGAAAAAGTTATTATAATTCTTACAAAGCTAGTCATCATAAACACTATAGCGCTTAAAAACATTAGCATTGTAAGAACTAAAAATAATTTCATTAAAGGAGTGTATTCACCTAAGTACGGCGTTATATCATTTAATGTTTGCATCTTCATTCTCCTTTAGTTTGTTTATTACATCCATTGTGTTGTACATATTCTTATTAAATTTAATTTTATTAAATTTAACTTTTTTAAATTTAGAAGAATTAAATTTTAATTTATTACTACTCTTTTTATTTTTTTCAATTTCTTCTAAATCTGCTTTGTTTAAGTCTCTTACTCTTTCTACATTATTAGGTGAGATTAGTAATACACACCCTTCATCTCCAGTTTTTAAAACTATTAAAAAAGTATCTTTACTAATGCTCACCTTTTCTATTACTTTTGCATATCTGTATATGCCCATATTTTGTAAACTAAGTCCATTCATCTTGTGTGCTATTAAAATTATTAAAAACATTAAAATTATAAATGCGCTTAAATTTACTAAATATCGTAACATTTCATCCATAATAAGTTACTTTTGCTCCTTTTTTCTATTGAGATTATTTGCTTTGATTTTTAGTGTCTTGTGTTTGTTTATTTTGTTGTGATTGATCATCTTTTTGATCTACAATTAAGATATCAACTCTTCTATTTATAGCTCTATTTTCTGGTGTAGAATTATCTACTAAAGGTTTAAATTCTCCATATCCTTTTACTGCAAATCTTGTTGGTTTTATACCTTTTTTCTCAACAAAGTAACTAACAACACTTACAGCTCTTGCTGTTGATAAGTCCCAGTTTGATGCAAATCTTGAATTATGTATAGGAACATTATCAGTATGACCTTCTACTAAAATATCATTATCCATTCCATTTACTAAAGTAGTTATAGTATCTAGAGCTTGTATACTAGTTGGTTTTAATTCATCTCTACCAGAATCAAATAATATAGTTTCATCTAATTGTAATATTATACCTCTGTCTTCTTGTCTTACTTTTATAACATTATTAAGATTATTGTTTTGTATTGCGTTATTTACTTTTTTCTCTAAATCATCTTTAACTTCTTTGACATCTTTTTTGGCTTTATCAATGTCAACTTTTATATCATTTATATCCATTACTTTTGTCACAGCTGTAGATCCTTTTAAAGATTTTTGTAATGCTTCAGATAATTGTTTTAACTTTTGACTGTCTACAGCAGACATTGAATATAGCAATATAAAGAAAGTAAGAAGTAAGGTTATAGTATCTGCATAGGTGTCCATCCAAGAACTTTCACCCATATCATCATTTTTTCCTCGTCTTCTATCTCTACGCGGCATTTGCTGATCCACCCTCTAACTTATTATAGTAAGCCTTCTTCTCTTTTGTTGTTAAAAAGTTTACTAGCTTCTCTTCTATAACTCTAGAGCTATCTCCATTTTGGATACTCATTATTCCACAAATCATCATATCCATACGTTCACACTCTTTTTCACCTTTTATTTGAATATTAGCTCCTAATGGACTTAATACTGCATTTGCCATTAATGCTCCATAAAAGGTAGTTATTAATGCTGCTGCCATACCTTTTGCTATAGTATCTGGAGTTCCCATATCTGATAGCATTTGTATAAGTCCTATAAGTGTACCAACCATACCAAATGCTGGTGCATATGCTCCCCAAACTTTATAAATTTTAGCACCTTTATTAAAGTTATTCTCTGCCTCTGCTACTTCTATTTCTAGAATTTCTTTTACATCTTCCATATCAATTCCATCTATTGCTAATTCTAGACCTTTTCTTAAGAAGTCATCTTCTATTTCAGATACTTCTTGTTCTACTGCAAGAGGTCCATCTTTTCTAACTTTTCTAGCTAATTCTTTAAATTGATCAACTAAATCCACTTTGTTAATATTTCCTGATCTTAAAGTTTCTTTTGTTGCTTTAAATCCTGCTTTTACATCATCCATAGAGAATGTTATAAGTACTGCTGCAAATGAACCACCTACTGTTATGGCTAAAGAGGGTGCATCTACAAATGCACCTATCCCTGTACTTCCTAAAGATATTCCTAATGCAACGAATCCAAAAACCAGTACAAGTCCTATGGGAGTTAATATATCACTCTTTTTCATATTATCCTCCTAAATTATCTCTTTAAATTTATTATTTCTTGAAGTAATTCATCACTAGTTGTTATAACTTTACTTGCTGCTTGGAATGCTCTTGTTGTTACTATCATTTCTGTAAACTCTTCAGAAAGATCTATATTTGACATCTCTATTGCACCTTGATTTACAAGTCCATGCTTAGTATTAAACATTGGCTCTCCAGAGTTTGCAGTTTGTCCATAAAGATTTCCACTTAAAGACTCTAATCCTTCTGGGTTATGAAATATAGCTATTTTTAAAGTTTGAGCATTTTCAACTTTAGTTCCATCTGCTAAAAGATATGATATCTTACCTTCTTTAGATATATTAAATGATAAAACTTTTTGCATTTTTCCATCTGGGTTTCTTTCTTCTTTTGGGATTTGTATCGGCTTGTTATTTCCTCCCTTATCAACTCCCATAACCTTGTATCCATCAGAAGTTACTAAGTTTCCATTTGCATCTAGTGTAAATGACCCATCTCTTGTATATGCATTTTGATTTGGCCCAACTCCTACAACAAAGAATCCATCTCCATCCATTGCTAAATCTGTAGGTCTTCCTGTTGGTTGTATAGCTCCTTGAGCCATATTTCTAAAGATTCCACTTACCTTTGCACCTATACCAACTTGTCCTGGGTTTACCCCTCCTATTACATTAGGATCATCTGCTTTTCCACCAGGAACACTTGAATATATAACTGTTTGATTTAAAGCATCTGAAAATCTTGTAGTTGATTTTTTAAATCCTGTTGTTCCTACATTTGCAACGTTATTACCTACAACGTCCATCTTAGTTTGATTTGACTTCATTCCACTTATTCCTGAATACATTGACTTTAACATAAATTTTATCTCCCTTTTTTATAAATTTATATCTATGTTTTACTTATCTTCACTTGCTTTTATAAGAGATCCATACTCTATGGATTTTAACTCACTTGTTTTATCAACTCTTACATCCATATATACAATTCCATTTTTTACTTCTATACTTTCAACAACACCAGTTATAGTTTTTTTATTTTCTTCTTCATTATCTTTTGTTTTTCTTATTTCGTTAATATTAATTTCATCTGGGTCATAAGCTTCAATATGCTTTCCTATCATTGAAGATGCTGTACCCATAGCTAGATTTGTCAAAACTCCATTTGTTAACCCTTCAATATTACCCATGCTATTGTTTAAATTTTGCATCTGCTCTAAAGTATTAAACTGAGCTAATTGAGTTATATACTGAGTTGGGTCTTGAGGATTCATTGGATCTTGATGACTCATCTGCGCTACTAATAATTTTAAAAATAAGTTTTTATCGGTTTCTTTTCCAGCCATCACTATAGCTGTTCCATTTTCAGTTTTATTTGAAGATTTAGTGTTGTTTGTTTTTACATTAGTTTGTTTTATATTTTTTTGAGTTACATTCATAAAATTATTCATACTCTAACCTCTAAGCTAATATATTAAAATTCTCTTGCGAGTTAGCTACTTCTTCTATATCTTCTATAGAACTTACTTGCTTATGATTGTTTCTTTTTTGTTTTCTAGGTTCTTCTCTTTTTCCAAACTGTTGGCTTAAATTATCTGAAAAGAAATTTTCTGAATTTGACTTCATAGTTACAACTACATCTTTAGCTTTTATACCTAAATCAAATAAGTGCTTATTTATATCACTTATATTTTTATTTAACATTTTAAAAGTATCTTCTTTACTTACGTTTATAAATACCTTAGTTGCTTCACTATCTTTCATAAGCTTTATAGTCATATCCCCTAATTCTTTAGGCTTTATATTTACTTTGATTTCTTCTATATTATTATTTTTTAAATACTTAACCATCTTTATAAAATCATCTGCCATATTATTTGCTCTTATAGTTACAACTGGCAAATTTTTATTGGCAACTGAATCTTGGATAAAAGCTTTATTAGATACTGTAGAAAAAACACTGACATTTTTATCTAGTATGTTTTCTAAAATATTTAAATCCTTGTCATCTTTTTTAGGTTTCATATCTATGACATTGCTTTTATTTGTATTTGTAGATACATTTAACTCTTCATAAGACTTTAAATTTTTTATCTCATCATCTAATTTTTCAATCATATTTAAGGTACTTAAATTATCTAACTCAACTGGATTTGTTGTTTTTTCTCCAGTTTTTTTCGACATTTGTTTGATATTTATTTCATGGTTAGGTTTTAATACATTAGATGTTTCTTTTAATAAATTAACTTCTGGTTTAATATCTTTATCATTTTTATCTAAATTCACATTGTTATCCATATTGAAAATTTTATTAAAATCAAAGTCATTACCAAATTCATCTTTAATTAAATCTATTAACTTATCTTCATTTATATCGCTTAAACCTAATTGAAGATTTTGGTTATTTAATTTATTAATTATAAAATCCATTTCTTTTTTTATATCATTATCTGTGCTACCTATTTCTTTAAATAGTTTCATATTAGAAATAAGATTTTGTAATAATGACATAATATCCATACTATTATCATTACTAGTGTTGTCTTTCTCTAAATCTAAAGAAGAAATTATATCTTCAAAATCAACACTATTTGATAAAAAACTATTTAAACTAGTCTTTTCAGATGGCCTTTTACTCAATTCTGTAGAAATATTTAAATTAAAATCCATATACAACCATCCTTTATGATATCTTCTTTTTATTTCTTATATATGCATATAAAGCAAATTCATCATTTTCTATTTGCTCTTTTCTTTCTTCTTCTTTTCTTAACTTTGTAAGTTTATTTTCTTTTAAAGTCTCTAAAGATTTTCTATTTATCTGTTTTTCAATAAAATTATCTTTTGCTTCAGATACCTTTTTTTCTTTTTCTACTAGCATATTGTTACATTCTTCAATTGTTTGGGTAATAAAATATAAGTAGTTAGATCTAATTTTTTGGCTAATAGTATCTTCAGATTCATTAAAGTTTGAGTATCTTTTATAATCAGAATTTAACGATTTAATATTTTCTTCTAATATTTTTTTATCATTCTGAGCCTTTGTATACTCTAATTTACTTGCTTCTTCTTCTTTTATTTTTATATCTAATAACTTTTGTAACTTAAACTTATATTTTGTCACTTAAAACGCTCCTTGTTATTTAAATATACTTTTTAATTCAATTATACTTTTTTCAAATTCAGTTTTTTCATTTACACCTTGTTTTAAAAATGAATTAACTTTATCTATATATTCAATAGCCATATCTATGTTTTTATTAGAACCATTTTCATATGCTCCTATATTGATTAGGTCTTCAGCTTCTTTATAAGTTGCTAATATATCTCTAGCCAATGATGCGGCATCTTGATGTTCTTGTTCACATATTTCTTTCATAAGTCTGCTTACACTGTTTAATATATCTATAGCTGGATAATGATTCTTATGAGCTAAATCTCTGGATAAGACTATATGTCCATCTAATATACCTCTTACAGTATCTGCAATAGGTTCATTAAAATCATCTCCATCTACTAATACAGTATAAAATGCAGTTATAGATCCATGTTCTGACATTCCACTTCTCTCCATAAGTTTTGGAAGTAGTGCAAATACTGAAGGTGTATATCCTTTTTGTGCAGGTGGTTCTCCTATAGCAAGTCCCACTTCTCTTTGAGCCATAGCAAATCTTGTCACAGAGTCCATCATCAATATGACCTTTTTACCTTGATCTCTAAAATATTCAGCAATTGCAGTTGCAGTTAATGCTCCTTTTAGTCTCATTAGTGGTGATTTATCTGAAGTTGCACAAACAACTACAGATTTTTTCATACCTTCTTCCCCTAAATCTCTCTCTATAAAGTCAAGTACTTCTCTGCCTCTTTCTCCTATAAGTGCAATAACATTTACATCTGCTTGTGCAGTTCTTGCTATCATTCCTAGTGTAGTACTTTTTCCTACTCCACTTCCTGCAAATATTCCTATTCTTTGTCCTTCTCCACAAGTTAAAAATCCATCAATGGCTCTAATTCCAGTTGGCATAATATTTTTAATTCTTGGTCTTTTCATAGGATCTGGAGGTTCATTTGAAAGGCTATATCTTTCTCCACCTAAAATTTCAATATCATCTATTGGATTTCCTATTCCATCAAGAACTTTTCCTAAAAGGTCTTCACTACACTTAACACTAAGAGGAATTCCTCTAGCAACTACTCTACACCCAGGTGCTACTCCTGCTAACTCACCTAGTGGCATAAGAATTACATTGTTATTTTTAAAACCTACAACTTCACAATTTATAGGTTCATCTGCATAATTGTAAACAGTGCATAACTCTCCAACGAAGGATTTTATACCTTCAACTTCTACCGTCAATCCTATTATTTTAGTAACCTTACCTTCTGCTATTACACCTTTTATATCTAAAACTTTATGTTTTAATCTTTCAAAATCTAAATTTATCATAATAGCTCCTCTTTTACTTTTTCTATTACACAGTCAATACCTACAATTAATCTTCCTTTATTAGTTTCAATTATTGCATTTCCTGCTTCTATAGAATTATCTGCTAGTACAAAAGCTTGACCCTTTATAGATTTTTCATTTTTTAGAACATTAATTTTTTCATTTATACTTTCTACATAAACTGAATTTGCTTTAATAACAAAATTTTCGCTAATTTCATATTCACTTATAACAGACTCTAGTATGTTATTCATCGAATCTATTTCTTTGAATTTTTCTTTAAGTACTTTTTCCGCTATTGTTATACTTAAATCTATTATTTGTTTTTTATTTTCCTTTAAATATTCAACAACTTGATTTTTAGAGTCTATTAAAATACTACTTGCTTCTTGAATAATTTTTTCTGACTCTGACTTTGCTTTTTCGATATGTTCTTCATAAGCTTCTTTATAGCCATCCTCATATCCATTTTGTAGTCCTTGTGAATGACCTTCTTCATAAGCTTCTTGCTTTATTTCACAGGCTTTTTCCTGAGCTTCTTCAACAATCTTTGAACTATCTAATTCTGTTTGTTTTAAAATTTCTTCATATTTTTCTTTAGCTTTTAATATCTGTTTTTCTAATTCTTCTTTAGTTTGTTCTAATTCAGCTTTAATTTCTTCATCTTTTTCAACTTGTTCTTTTAAATTTGTATTATCTAAGTGAGTAGTTTTTAAAGGTTTAAAACCTTTAAAAACTATCCCATCTGATTTTATAATATTTGTACTTTTAAATGAATTCATCTTCTGAACCTCTAGATAATGTTATTTCTCCAGCATCTTCAAGTCTTCTAACAATATTTACAATAGATTGTTGAGCTTCTTCTACTTGAGATATTTTTACTTTTCCTAGTAAGTCTATTTCTTCTCTTAAAGCTTGAGATGCTCTTTGAGATTGGTTTTTAAATATAGCACCTGAAACATCTGAAGATGCACCTTTAAGAGCAAATGCAAGATCTTTAACATTAACTTCTTTAAGAATTCTTTGTATAGCCATATTATCAAGTCTAACAATATCATCAAATATAAACATGTTAGATTTAATTTCTTCAGCCAACTCTTCATTTTTAGACTCAATGAATTTGATTATGCTCTTTTCTGTTTTTCTATCAACGTTACTTAATATATCTACTAAACTATTAACTCCTCCAGAACTTTCCATATCTAACTTGCCTAGACTAGTTAACTTTGCTTCTATAGCTTTGTCTATAGATTTTATTACAGCTGGTGCTATGTTAGATGTTGTTCCTATTTTTAAGGAAATCTCAAGTTTTAATTCATCTGGTAATTCAGACAATACAAGTGCAGCTTTATCAGGTTGAATATGAGATAGTAATATAGCTATAGCTTGTGGACTTTCACCTTGTATACATGCAAGTATTTGTTCTGGTTCAGCTTTTCTAGCCGAAACAAAAAGTTTTGTGTATGCATCATACTTTATACCTTCTAGCAGCTTAGTTGCCCTTTGACTTCCTAATGCACCATTAAGTAATGATTTAGCACAATCTATACCACCTTCTATAACAAATTCTTTACCTTTATTTAACTCTATAAATTCTTGTAAAACTTCTCTTCTCTCTCTTGGTTTAACAGTATTTATATTAGCTATTTCAACACCTATTTTTTGAATTTTTCTATCAGATAAATTTTTTATTACACTTGCAGCTACTTCTGGTCCTAAAGTCATAAGTAGTATAGCTGCTTTTCTTGCACCCGTAACTCTTCTAAACTTAGGTATGTCTCCTAAGTCAAACGCATTACCTTTAACGCCTTCTTTTTGCAAATAAAATCACCCTTTACTCATTTAACCAACTATTAACTAAATCTGTAACTTGATCTGGGTTATCAGCTGCAAACTGTTTAACCTCATCTTCTAAGCTTATACTTACTTCGTCTACTTCTTCGTTACTATTCAATCTATTTTGCTCCAATTCTTCTAGTTTTTTGTTGATTAGTTCTAATTCATCTTCTTCTTCTACATTTTCTAACTCTGTAGGCTTACGTTTATTTTTTATAACCATATAAACTACCGTACCTATAAGTAATCCTAAAATAATTAAGATTATTATTCCTGTAACTATTAACATTGTTGATAATGACTTATCTTTGCTTATAGCGTTTTTGATAACTCCAAATGTACTAGTATCTTGTTTTTCCGTTTCAAATCCCATAGAAACTACTTTTACATTGTCTCCTCTTTTAGGATCCATTCCTATAGTATTTGCTACCATATCTTGAACATTTCTTACTACATCATCACTTAAATTTCCATTTATAGCTACTGATGCTGTAATTTTGTTTATTTCACCTTTTGCTTTTATTGTTTTAGTTTCAGTTTTTCCTGTTTGATACTGAATATTTTGTTCGTTATTTTCAATACTTCCCGTTCCACTTTCGTTAACGTCACTCATATTGTTATCTACTGCTCCACCTGTATTTTGTTTTTCAGTAGATTTACTGCTTGATTTTGATTCATTAGTAATTACTTTGTTAGGATCTATTACGATCTCAGTTTTTTCACTTGCATCAAAGTTTAGATCCGTATTTACAGTTGCTCTTACTTTACCTTGTCCAAATATTGGTTCTAAAAGACCTGTTATCGATCTTTCAAGTTCTTTACTTAAGTCTTTTTCAGCCTTCATAGCTTGATCAACATCACTTAAGTTAGAAGTATTTATATTTCCGTTTTCATCAATTAATCCTTCTGATAGTAGTTTCATATTTTGATCTATTACTTCTACATTTTGTTTAGGTACATTATCTGTACTTGCAGAAACTAAACACATAATAGATCTTACTTGAGCTGGTTTTAGAGTTTCACCTGGATTTAAATTTAAATAAACTGCAGCTTTTCCTGGTACTGTTTCATTTGCAAAAACTGATTTTTCACCTTCAGTTATATGTACTCTAGCACTTTCTACTTGTGGAAAAACTTTTATAGTTTTTTCAATTTCACCTTGAATCATACGTTGTTTCTTTATCTCAAACTCTTCATCTGTCATACCAAATGATGACCCTTCATCCATTATTTCAAATCCTTTTGAACCATTTGATACATTAGAAGATAATTCCATCCTTAATTTATCTACATCTTTTTTTGGAACTAATATACTATTTCCTTCTATCTTGGTATCAACTTTTTTTGATTCAAGTTCTTTAGTTACTGCTGCTGCATCACTAGATTCTAGTCCTGAAAATAAAACTCCATACTTATTAGCTCTTGAATAACTTATCCCAAATACTATTGCTAGAATTAAAGATATAATTGCAACTACTATTGCTATTTTTTTCTTTTTAGATAAGGTACCAAACTGTTCTTTTTTAACCAACACAAAATCTTTTATTTTTTGTGGCAATTCCTTTATATTCATCTAAAATTCTCCTTGCTATAAAGTTATAATTGAACTCTATTTAGCTCTTGATAAGCTTCATATACCTTATTTCTAACTTCAATCATTAACTGCATTGACATCTGAGCTTCTTGAGCAGATATCATTACATCATGCATAGAAACGTCGCCTCCTTTTAAAAGGCTCTCAACTTTCTTATTTGCATCTACCTGCTTGTCATTAACTTTATCTAGTGCATCTTTTATTACATTAGAAAAGTTACTTTCTTTTTCTACACTTTTACTTTTTGTAGTTTTTAACAAATCATTATTTGTTAAGATGTTGTTTACTCCGCTTATAGCTCCTATTCCAGTCATAAATCCACTCCTTTTTATCTGCCTATTTCTAAAGCCTTAGATATCATATTTTTTTGTGCATTTAATGTATCTATATTAGACTCGTAAGCTCTTGAAGCAGTCATTAAATCTGCCATTTCTACTAATATATCTACATTAGGATATTCTACATAGCCTTGTTTATCTGCGTCAGGATGATTTGGTTCATATAGTTTTCTAAGTGGCGCCTTATCTTTTTCTATAGAAACTGCCTTTACACCAAGCATACCTAACTTTTTATCATAATTTTCCTCAAATACAGGAACCTTACGTCTATAAGCTCCACCTTCTTTAGTTCTCGTAGTCTTCATATTAGCAATATTTGATGAAACTATATCCATCCTTAAACGTTCTGCTGATAAAGCACTTTGGCTAATTCTCATTCCTCCAAAAATACTCATCTAATTACCTCCCTGTTATAACACTTCTAGCCATTCCTAATTTTATATTAGTTAAAGTTATAAGTGCATTGTATTCAAGAGTTGTAGCTGCTTGGTTAACTTTCTCATTTTCTAAATCAACATTGTTACCATCTACTCTCATCTTTGAGTTTTCATCTGTTTTGACTTCTATTTTAGGTTTTTTATTTATAGAGTCTTTCAATGTTTCTTCAAAGTTTACATACTTTCTCTTATAATTTGGAGTATTAATATTTGCAATATTGTTAGCAATAACTCTACTTCTAAGTTCTGTTGCATCTAACCCCATCTTGATTAAACTATATGTTTCCATTATTACCTCCTTTTTCAAATAAAAAAAACTACTCTTAAAGAGTAGTTTGATCACTTTTATAATATATCAATGATTTCTAATCGTATTATATAAATTAAAATTAAAATCAGAAAATAAAATATACCTACTTAATGTCTAAGTCAAAATCAAATAAATATTTTTCAGCTTTAATATATCTAATAAATTACGATTCAATATTTAATATTTAAATGTTTTTTGTATACTTGTAAACCCATTTTAAGGTATATTAAAAATTTCAATAAATGTTTATGTACATTTGCAGATGTCTCCTGATTTTATTTGTAAATTATATAATTATCCATAATTCACGATCTTCATTATATCAATGATAACAAAAAGTTTATTAACCCTTTGGCAGCTGGCTGGCGTAGTTTAGATAAACATTAGCCCCTATAGTTTTGCGTCACTAGATTTCTCTAGATTTGCCTTTGAATATCATCATTCGACTTATATATCTATTTTATACCATTATTCGACTTTATTCAAGCATTTACTTTAATTTCTACGTCTTCCATTTAATACTAATATAAAATATAATTTTAAAAAAAGACCAATTCCCATTGATTTAACAATATTTTTACCTTTTTTTACCATTTTTTTAATTATTTATTATATTTTATATTTTAAGTGATATATTACATTTAATTTATGTACTTTTTTTATTTATTTGTACTTTTAATCCTTTAATTTTACATTTAAATTAACAATCTTTTTTAGCAATTATTCTAATTACTACTGGATTTAAATCTTTATAAATAGCCCAGTTACTACTTTCTTTTGCTGAAATAATTTTAAATCCTTCTTCTTTTAATGTCTGGACTAATTCATCTATAATAATAAATCGTCTATAGTGTTCATTATAAATATATGCATTTCGACCTACATTTTTTCCCAATCCATATAATTCATCTTTTACACTACGAACCTCTATAAAAAACATTCCCCCACTTTTTAAAGAATTATAAACTCGTTTAACAAGTATTGTTTCTTCTTCTTCTGTAATTGAGTGTATCGTAAATCTACTATACGCATAATCAAATTTATTTTGATCAAGTAAGTTTGAATTAACAAAATCATCACATATAAATTTAAGATTATCTTGTTTGTTACTATCATTTAATTTTAATATTACTGCTTCAGATTGATCAATTGCAGTAATATTTATATTATATCTTGAAAAAAATTTAGCATCCCTACCATTTCCGCATCCTAATTCAACTAATGATTTGTCCGTTTCTAAAAACTCAATAATATCGTTGGCAAATTTAGATGCTTCCTTCGGGGCTATATCTTTATTATAAAAATCATTCCAATATTTATTATCCATTAGCTTTTTTCCTTTCAGCAATATATTTTAAAGTTATCTCTCTAATTTCACTTCTGTTCCATCTAAAAACTTAATATACGATGCAGGTGATGTACTACCTCTTTTATCTTCAGGAGGCAATTTCATGTAGTCTCCATAAGTTACAGTTAAAATTTCATCATATGCTTCTGGTACAAAAAATTCATATCCTTCAAATTCCATTGTAATTGACTTTTTATACCACTCTTTTTTAAGTACTTGTCTTTCATTTCTTAAATAATCTAAGTTATAATATGCAAAAAGATCAGTTTCTTTATTTTGATAGAATTTTGCAAAAAATTCAAATACACGTATAGTTAATTTACGTGGAATAAAGCATAATAATTTAAAAAATAACCTACTATAAAAATGTTCTTTAACTACACATCCTACAGGAGCCCAAAATATTTTTCTACACATCTTACATATAACCTCAAAATAATACTGTGTAAATTTGTTATCTGAAATATTATCTAATGGGAAAATATCCATAAATATTCCTGAATCTTGTTTTAAATGTTCTTGTCCAACTCTCATATAAGTAGTGTTTTTTAATCTTAATTTCCCATAAACCCAGTTATAATGCTTATCAGTTTCTTGATTTTGAAAGAAAAATTTACTTTTATCTAATTCTTCTTTACAAACTTCACAAAACCTTTCATACTCGCTTCTAGACATTTGAACATCTATATCATCATCCCATGGTATAAAGCCTTTATGTCTAACTGCACCAAGTAAAGTACCATCAGATAAGTAATATTTTATATTATGCTTTCTACATATCCTGTCAAACTCTTTTAATAATAGCAATAAATTACTATGTAATTTTTCCAATTCTTCTTTATTTAATTTCAAACATTCATTTTTTTTACTCATAATTTCTCTCCCAATTTAAATGTCAACTAATATTATATAGTTCTTTCTTATCATTTTTACTAATATAGTTTAATATTCTTTCATAGTCATCAAAATAATCAATTTCCGACCAAAATTTTCCATTAACATCTATAGTATCAATTGCTCTATCTTCTATTAAAGAATATAAAATATTCTCCCACCATAATTGATGTTGTTGACTACTTACTAGGCAATTTAGCTTATCTTTGAATTCTTTAATAAATGATTTTCTTATTTTCCCTATACCTACATACTCACAACTTCTCTCTTCTATAGGTAGTTCTTTACCGTACTTAATTATATATCCATTTTCTGTTTTTAAAAAGAAATCACCTATTTTGGTTCTACTTTTATCTACCATCAGAGAAACGTCTTTTTTTTCCGATATAATGGTATCTAAAATTTCATTTGTAAAATACACATCTGCATTTAAAATAATAGTATCTTCTGTTAATTCCTTTCTAGCAAACCATAAAGAAGCTATACTATTTGTTACATCATAAAAAGGATTATAATAATATTCAACATCTAAACCTTCTAATGCTTCATAAATTTTTTCTTTACAATATCCGACACACACTATTGGTTTAATATTTCTATCCAGCAACATAGTTACACTCCTTCTAATTAATGGAGTTCCATCAACCGGTAACGTGGACTTAGGTATTTCTTTTATTATTCTAGAAATTCTAGTTCCTCTTCCTGCTGCTAATAAAATAGCTTTCATATTTGTCTCACACCTTTACATATCTTTATAATAAATCTACTTTTTTAAATTCATTCCAAAACTTCTCCATAGTATCAATACTTCCCGTAGTAATTCTAATCCATTTTTCTAAAATAGGATTAGAATATGTCTTAATTAAGATGTTTCTTCTCTTTAGCTCTTTAAATAATTCCATTGGAGGCTTTTTACTTTTTATCAAGATATAATTAGCTCCATTATTATAAAATTCATATCCATTTATTTTTAACTTAGATAATAAATATTCTCTTCCCTGTCTTTCTACGTTTATTAAATCTTTTGTTATTTCTGGATATTTTAATAAGTTTTCTGCAATTTTAATAGCAAAACAATTAACTGAATAGGTTGAACTAGCATTTTTAATCATATTTATTATATTGTTATTAGAAACAATGTACCCTATCCTACATCCAGCTATGGAGAATAATTTCGAAAAAGTACGAAATATAATTACATTATCATATTCTTTACAAATATTTATAAAACTCTTAGGATAAAAATAGTGATATGCTTCATCAATAATTACAATTGCTTTATTATCTCTTGCTTTTTCTATAATCATTCTCACTTCATTCTCTGTCCAGTTCCTTCCAATAGGGCTATTAGGATTTAATATTACAACTATTGATGTATCCTCATCTATTAACCCCAACATATCTTCAACTTTAACTTCAAAATTTTCATCGTAGAAAACTTTACAATGTTTCATACCATACATATTTGCATATACTGAATACATTTCGAAACTAGGACTGACTGAAACCACTTTTTTTCCTGATTGTCCAAATACTTCAAAAGAAAGGCGCATAGCATCATCAGATCCATTAGTTAAACAAATATTGTCAGTATTAAAGTTTAACATTTTTGACAATCTATCAACTAAAGTATTAGTTTCTGGATACATAGCTAAATATTCAGGTGTAATTTCATTTAATACTTTTTTAAAAAAATCTGATGGTAATCCTTCTGGATTTTCATTCATATCTAATCTTAAAAAACTTTCGCGACTTTCTTTATAACTAGTTCTATATAAATTTTTTATATTGGGATTAATATAATACATAATTTTTGACCTTTCTATCTAACTTAAAATACTTTCTATAGCTTCCTTTTTTATAGTTTCATGTACTCTTTTTCCACATTCCCCATCAAGATTTGTTATACTTTCTTTTAATCTCTTTATACGTTCTTCTTTTTTAGGATCTTCGCCATTTATTACCATATTTATAAATTTTTCTACATTCATATCCTTATTGACAAAGTAATTTCCTAAGTAATCTATTGCATATATTCTATTTTCTTCAATTAAACTTTCTTCGATCATTCCTAACACAGGTTTTTCAGTTGCCATATACTGAAACATAACAGAACTATAGTCACTAATCAACGCATCAGATACAGACATAGCAGGATAAACATCACTATTTAAATCTATAATAACATTTTCTACATTTGAAATTTTCTCTAAATAATTGTTAAATAATCCCATTAATTCTTGTCTCATAGTTTTAATAGTTCTTACTGTAAGTGGATGTTGTCTCCAAATCAAACAACATGAATCATACATTATAAATGTATCCAAGATCTTATTCATATCTTCCATCCACTTTTTTCCATTTTCTAGTAAATTAGTTATTCCTGTATTTAACAGAAATACTTTTTTATTATTTATTATTTCCTGCCATTTTTTTGCATCTTTAAATGATTTTTTCATTGATGAAATAGTTGCATCAAATTTAGGAGACCCCAAATTTAAAACTTTATTAAAATCATTACCACTTGCTACATACAAATCCTTTTCAACATCAGATTGAACGATAACCTTTGTAGCATTTATAACTCCAGGTAATTCACTAAAGTGGCGCTTATCCATTAAATCTAAATAACTGCCTGCTACAAAATACGGTATATATACCAACATATTTGTATGTTTTAATAAATTTTTAGAAAAATGCCTAGAATCAACTCTTGTTAATCGATTTGCCTCATCATATGGATTATGTATATATATAACATCTGGTTTTCTATTTTCCAAATCATATAAGCTATAATGCGTAACTTCTATATCATCAGAAAATTCATTTCCTTCATAACAGAATTCATTGATATATCCTTCACTATCCAATTCATAGTAGGGTATTGGTACAACATAACAATTACAATTCGGATCATTTTTAGCTTCTTTCCACACACTTTCCATACAATCCCACATAGATACTTTATAAGGCATAAATACAACTTCAATTTGAGTCTCTATATCATTTTTAATACTATAGTTCAATTTATAAATCATATTTTCAATTAAATCTAAACACATTTTAAACTCTTTACATTTATTTGTTAAAGTCATTGCATAGTTTGCTTTATTTATTATTTCATTTAAAATATTTTTTGTATTATCATTTTCACCTTCAACTTGCCTATATATATATATCATTGCCTCTAGGCAATCACCTATCATTGCCTGAGCTTCAATTCCACCTTTATTTTTTGCATAATCAAAACCTTCATTTATAGTTTGAATCAGTTGTAATATATTTTGCTTTTTATTTAATCTCATATTTTGATACCTCTTGTTTTAAAATTGATTTAAGTTAGTTAAACTACATATTCATAATTTTTTCTTTTGCTTCTAAAACAATTTCATCATTATCACAATAATTTATAATATAGTTAAAAAACTTAACAGATTCTTCATATTCTTCAAGCATTTGTTTTACATATGCTATATTAAAAATCACATCATAATTGTATTTATCTATTATATATGCATTTTTAAGTAATTTATCAGCACTTATAAAGTCTCCATTTAAAATTTTTATTATAGCTTTAAAATTTAAAATATCTATTTCAGCCCCAAATATACTTTCATATTCATCTATTTTATTTTGAGCATTAATTATATCCCCTGTATTTACGTCATTTTTTATTAACTCTTTATATTGCTTTTTAAGATATTTTAATTCTTCATTTTGATTAAATTCAGATTTAAAATTTTCAACTAATACACCTATAGATTTCTTATATTTTTTATTTTCAATTAATAATCCTTTCATGTTTTTTATATACTCTAATTCATTATTTTTTTTCATTTTTTGGATTATTATAATTTTTATTGTAAATATATCATCTTCATCTGTTAATAAATCTAATAGTTCTTCATCTGTTAAAGATTCATTGTATAATTGTTTTAAATAATCATAGTTGTAAGTTATATACATAAAAAATAATTTTTCATACTTTTCTCCAGTTAAATTTCCATGAAGTAATAATGATTTTGCTAAACAACTATATATTTTTATAAAATTTATATTTAAGGTATTAGTTATATTTTCTAAGTAATTATATAAATCTATTATGCAATCTCTTTTATTTATAATAATATAGTTAATATAATTTCTGACATTTAAGTAATTTACTTTATCTAAAATTTTTTCAATTTGCATACCTTGTTTTAATGCATAGTATAAGCAATCTCCAAAATACACTTCTTTTTCATTTTTTAAAATTTCATTATATTTTTCTAAATCTATTTTTTCCCCTAACCTTATTTTATTTAATAATCCATAGTTATCATCAATGTGGCAAAATAATTTATATATCTTATTTTTATCTTTTTCTTTTACTCTAGTTAAAATAGATTCTAGGGCTATCTTAAATTCATTTTGTTGTACTTTTGATTTTGATATATTATTATATAGTTCAATCATTTTCTCTATTTGATTTAATTTATATAAACTCATAAATATAACTAAATATGCTTCCTCTAGTGCTTTTATTGGTATATCGTCTATATATTTTACAACTTCTTCATACATCTCTAATTTGTAATAACTATCAATTATATTAATTTTACAGTTTTCTTTATAATTTAATGTATCAAAATTACATTCCATATTACTTGCTTGTGTAGTTATATCATAATTTTCTATAAGATATAAATATCTTTTATAGTTTTCTATACTCTTTGTATGTTTATTTAATTGCTTTTGACTAGTTGCTAAATAATAAAATATATCTATATTTTTATTATCTTTTTTTATATACTTAGTACATAACTTTTCACATTTATTAAATTCAGCTAAGTTAATATATAAACTAGCTAAATCTAAAGTTACAAATATAGGTATGTAGTTAATTTTAGTATATATATCATAAGCTTTTTCCATATAATAAAGAGCATCTTCATACTCCTTTGCTATTATATAATTTTTTCCTAATTGATAATTCATATATGGGTCATTAGGGGATTTCTTTACTTCTTCTATTAAAATCTTTTTATTTCTAATATCTTTTAATTGTTTAATTTCCTCATCTTCAAATAAATATCCATAATGATTAAACATCGCTATATTATTATATATAGGGTTTTTAAATATTGGTTGTTCATGTATAGCTCCTTTATATCCAAATCCATCATAATTTTTAAATAATCTTAACATAGGAGCTATGCTATAGCTCTCTTCATCTTGTGAAAGTATATTTTTTAATGTTATACATGCACTATTATATTTATTACATAAATCTGAATTAAAAAATTCTTTGAGTTTATCATAATTAGTTAACTGTTCATCTGCATCTAATATAAGTATCCAGTCTCCACTTGCATAGCTAATTGATATATTTCTCATATGTGCAAAATCATTATTCCAATCGTCAAAAAATACTTTATCCGTATATCTTTTTGCTATTTCAACAGTAGAATCATCAGACCCTGTATCTAATATTATAAGCTCACTATTTATATCTTTCATTAAAGGCTTTAAAGATTTTAAGGTTTTATCCAAATATCTTTCCTCATTTTTTACCATCATTACAATACTTAATAACATATTTAATATCCCTTTCAAATAATTAAATTTAAAAATAAAGAGTAAAGCATTTTTGCTTTACCCCTTAGTTTAAAATTTAATTAATTAGTTAATTATCTTAATAATTGAGTTACACTCTCAGGTTGTTGCTTAGCTTGCGCAACCATAGCTTGAGATGCTTGATTTAATATGTTTAACTTAGATAACTTAACCATTTCCTTAGCAACATCTATGTCTCTTATTCTAGACTCTGCAGCTGTTAAGTTTTCAGTAGAAGTTGTTAAGTTAGAAGAAGTGTACTCTAATCTATTTTGAGTTGCTCCTAAGTTAGCTCTTCCTGTGTTTATGTTTTCTAAAACTTTATCTACTGCATCAAGGAATGTTTGAGCAGCTTTTGAAGTTGCTACATCAGTAACCTTAGATAAAGTATTAGCTTGACCAACTAAATCTATTGTAGTTATAGTTCTTACTTCTGTATTAGCTCCTGCTTGTATTGTAAAGTTTTGAACTCCACTTAATAAGTTCTTTCCATTGAATTTAGCTTCTTGACCTATTTTAGTCATTTCTTGTTGTAATTGATCTAATTCAGTTTTTATCTTAGCTCTATCTGTAGAAGAGAAAGTATCATTCCCAGCTTGAACTCCAAGTTCTCTCATTCTTTGAGCTATGTTTCCAGCTTCTTGTAAAGCACCTTCAGCAGTTTGTACCATAGATATGCCATCTTGTACGTTTCTATCTGCTTGTTCCATACCTCTTATTTGAGATCTCATTTTTTCAGAAACTGCTAGTCCTGCAGCGTCATCTCCAGCTTTAGTTATTCTTAATCCTGTAGATAACTTCTCCATAGATTTTCCTGATAAAGCAGTGTTTTTTGCCATTTGGTTAGTAGCAACCATAGCGTTTAAGTTAGTGTTTATTCTCATTTTTATACTCTCCTTAGTTTTTTACGACATCCTTGTCTATTTTTATTTATTTACAATTACTTGGCCAAGTATTGCTTACAATTATATATATCGGATCACTTTTAAAAAACTTTACACTTTTTTATTAAAAATATTTAAATTTTCTTTATTATAGTTAATATATGAGTTATTTGCTTGTTTAGACTTTTTATGCTCCACTATTTCCATCTTAACTTTAATAATATTTTCCTTTATTAAAGAGTGTATTTTTTCATCTATTTCAAGTATCCCATCTTCAACAAGCATTTGTTTAAATAATTTTCTATCACTTACATTATCTAAAATCTTTTGTCTTTCGTTTAAAAGTTCATCAATATAATAAGTGTTATTATTTTCTAATTTATCTATAATATCTAATGATATTTGTTTATACTTTTTGGTTACTACCTCCATAAAACTACCTCCATAAAACTATGCTTGGGCAAAGTAGTTCATTTGAGAATTTAATTTATTCATACTAGCTTCTAATTGTCCAAATTGTTTATATAACTTTTCTTCCCTATCATCCATTTTTCTTTGAAGTCTTTTTATCATGTCTTCTTGTCTTTTTAATTGTTCTGAATAATAGTTTTTAACAACAGATGAAGTTTTTTCAAGCCCTGCTTTTCTCGCAAATATAGAAGATGAACTACCAACATATTTATGCATAGTATCTTTCATTTTTTCTAGCATACTAGTTTTTTCACCTGCAAAAGCTTTAAAAACTCGATCTCCTTCATTTTGAAGAGATTTTCTAAACTTATCTTCATTTATAGATAATTGTCCTCTTTTATTATAATCTTCACTTGAAGTTAATCCACATTTATTTAAAAACTGAGCATTTTTTCCGAATATAGCATTTTGCATACTATCCATAAAACTTCTCATTTCAGAATCATTTCTTAATAATCCTATTTTAGCTTTCTTTTCCCACTTTTCAATTTCTTTTTCACTCATATCTTCTTTTTGAGCATCTGTTAAAGGTGAGTAATCTTTATTTTTCTTTTCAGTTATAAGGCCATATACCTTGTCCATTATTTTGTTGTAATCTTCAACAAACTTTTTCATATTTTCAACTACAGGTTCTACATCTTGAGTTGAATTTATTTCTGTAGTTCCTTCAGCATGGACGCTATAGTTTATTCCATCTATAGTAAATGAATTTGATTCTTGCTCTAATGTTTTGTCAAATGTTTTGTCACTTGATTTAACTTTTATTTCAGCATTTTCTCCTTCGACTTTGTTACCTAATCCTAAAAACTTTAATGCATCAGATGGATTATTTTTAGAATCAACAATATTTAGTTTAGAACTTTTACCTGTTTTATTAGTTTTAATAGTAAGCTTTCCTGTCATTTCACTAAAACTTGCTTTTACTTTACCATCAGTACTTTCATTTATCTTTGCTATTAAAGAATCCATAGTATCATCAGAATTTATAGTTATTTCTTTTGATATTTCTTTTTCTCCATCTCCATATTTTATAGAAAATTTACTTTCTCCTGTTAATCCTAACTCTGATAATTTAACATCTTTCGTTATTTGATCTCCATTTTTTAAAAGCTTGTCAGATGATAAACTTGCAGGTTTAGCTAAGTGCTCGACAGTAAAACTATAATCTATATCATTTGCACCTGCACTTCCAGTTGCAGTCATTACTTTTTCATTAGAACTTGATACTTTTAATGAATTCCAAGCTTTTGAACTTATTATAGAATCTTTTGATGTTACTGAAAAATATTTATCTTGAAAACTTTTTATATCTTTCATCACATCCCTATATATTTCTTGTTGCCATTTTATAGTCTGTTCTTTTTGTTTTGCTCTATCAACTTTATTTTGTTCTCCTGAAAGCATTTGTTTTACTACACTATCAGTTTCCATTCCCGTTGCAAGCCCTGGTAACCTTACACTATTTACCCTTGTCATAATTATGCCTCCTATTTACCAGTCTTTATTTTTCTATCAACTGCATACCACATATCTCTTATTTCTTCTATTAAAGGTAATACATTGTCTATTATCTTTACATCTTTTTTTATATTAGCTCTAGATAATTCACTTTTTATAAATTCATAAACATTATATAAATTTTGCATATATTTACTAGAATCTTTGTCTATAGTTATCATAAGTTCTAAAAATATATCTTGAACTCTAACTAATTCTTTATGTGCTCTTTCCATATTTTTATCTATTATAGCTAATCTAGCTATCTTTGTATATTTAACCGCACCATCTAATAACATAAGTAATAATTGTTCTTTAGATGCTGTGTTTACAGAATTTTGTTTATATGTATTGTATGGATTTGCCGTATACATAAATTTCTCCTCACTTACTTAAATAACTTAAAAATATCATCAATATTAGCTATAGCTTTTGAATTTTCATCTTTTACATTTTCATATATTTCTTTTCTAAGTATCACCTTATCTCTTGGTGCATCAATAGCTAATTTAACACTTCCATCATCTATCTTTATAATTTTTATTTCTATATCGTCTCCAATTAGTATAGATTCATCTTTTTTCCTAGTAATTACTAACATTTTTATCACTTCCTATTAAAGGTTCTTTTATTTGATATTTATCATCTTGTAATATTAATTGTTTACCTTTATTATTTTTTATATTTATTATTATAGGAGCTTTTAAATTCACTGTACTTTTTTCTAAGGTTTTTCCTAAAGTTATTATATTTAATAATAATACATCATTAGGTGTTTCTATTTGTAATGACTTTATAGTTTCATCATCTAAATTTATTTCATAATCTTTTTTTACACAAAAAGGAGATATGGCTATAAATCCTATATTTTCTTCTTCTATGGAGTTGATTAATTTAAATTTAGAATCACCTTCAATATCACAAAGATTAAAAGTTTTATAATTTTCAAATCCAGGAAGTCCTTTTTCAAATGTTATATTCATAGTTATTCCTCCTGACTATCTTAAATAATCCATTATACTAGGTTGTATTAATTTAGAACCAACTTGAATTGATACATTATAAAGCATTTCTGCTGATTTTAATTCTATAAATTTATTTATATGGTCTACGTCTTGTTCTAAAGATAATACACCTTTCATATTTAATATATTTTCATCATTAAAATCTTTTATTTTTTCTGCTGTATTTACTCTAACTCCAAAAGTAGTTCTTGTATTTACACTATGATTAAAAAATTTATCTATATCATCTTTTACATTTCCTAGTAATTCTTTTTTATTTTTTTCTACATCCTTACCATTTGATATATCATTCATAAGCTTAGATAAATTATTTATTTGATCTAAATAGTTTTTCCCATCATTTTCAAAAATTTCTTTAGCTGAAATATTATAATCTACAGTTATTCCATCTGAAATTTCAGCTTTTAAATCTTTATTATTTATAGCTGGATTTAATTTTAATGTAACAACTCCATCTTTTTCTTCAAATGATACTGGAACTTCATCAACTTCTGTTCCAGAAAACATATGTCTGCCTCCATGAGATGTATTTAATGATTCTCCTAGTTCTTTAATTTTTTCATTAACTTCTGCATGTATAGCTTTTATTTCTTCATCTGAGTAAGTTCCATTACCTACTTTTAACAAACTTGTTTTTATTTCACCTAAAATATTTCCAATTTCTTCTAAAGATGAATCTGTATTATTCATCCAACCTACAGTTTCATCTATATTTTGATTATATTTTTCTGTATATTTAATTTCATTGTTTAAATTCATTATTTTTATAGCTTTGTGCGGATCATCCGATACTCTATTAATTTGTTTTCCCGAATCAAGCTGTCTATTTAAAGCATCCCTTCTTTGTAAGCTTTGTTGTGTATCATACATATGATTTCTAATCATTGAAGAGTCTGTTATTCTCATGTCTGCCTCCTAAATTATCTTATTAATCCATTTATTACAACATTTAATAATGAGTCTATAGTTGAAATCACTTTAGCACTTGCATTATATGCATGTTGGAATTGAACTAAGTTTATCATTTCTTCATCTAAAGTTACTCCAGATACGTTAAGTCTTGAATTATCAACATCTTTTAAAATTTTACTTTGATTTTTTTCATTTCTTATAACTTCTTGAGATTCATTTCCTAGTCTTTGAATTATATCATTGTAAAAGTTATTGATAGTCATGTTTTCTCCACCTATAGAAACTTTCTCATCTTTTAACTTATACATCTTTTGTGCTGTTTCTGATGATATATTTATATCTGTTTTTTTACTTAATATATCATCTTTTACTTTTAATATTGGTTTATCTCCAACTTCAAAAAAATCAATTCCTAAAGTTTTATTTACATTATCTGTTATACCTTCAGCTAGTTTTTTCACATCATCTTTAAAGCCTTTTATTTTCTCTATCATATCTAGCGAACCTTTTATTTCACCTGATACACCTTTTATACCTTTAAGGTCAGCTTCCGTTATATCTTTTCCATTTTCTAGCTTTTCTTTTAATAATTTTTGAACATTTTCATCTTGAATATTCATTTTAAAACTTAGATCATCTAAAATTTTATCTCTTTCATCTAATAAGTCATTAGGAGATTTCCCGCTACCTTGAACTAATTTGATATGTCTTTCTAATTCTTTTAATTGATCTAGTTTCCCGTTTATTTCTTTTATATTTTCATTTAATTTTATTTGTGCACTTTCGCTTAAATTATCTAATTTATTATAAACTTGACTTATTTTTTTTGATAGATAGTCACTATTTTGTATAACTATATCTTTTGATCCCTTATCCTTTGGGTTTTTAGAAAGCTCTTGCCAGCTTGTAAAGAAGTTATTTATAGATGCTGATATTCCATTTTCTGATGGTTCATTAAATATAGTTTCCATAGTAGTATAGTGATCATATTTAATCTCTATTTCTCCATAATTATGACTTTCACTTCTAAATTGGAAATCATAAAAAGTGTTTCTTATTCTAGTAATGTCTGTAGCTTCAACTCCTGTACCTAGTTGACCTGCACCTAAAGTACTGTTGTATCCTGGGTAACTATATGCACTTCTTGCACTTTGTTCTACTTTTTGTCTTGAATACCCAGGAGTATTCATATTATTGATATTATGAGAAGTTGTTTGTATTGATGCTTGACTTACACTCATTCCTGTTCTTGCTGATTGTAAGCTACCTAATAATCCTGTCATAGTTTCTCTCCATTTCTCCTATTTACCTACTTGCCCATAAGCATTGTAAGTACCTATTCCTTGATTTGGTTTTATAACATTCATCATTTTTTTTGTAAAAAATAATCTTTGTTTTAAAAGAGTTTGATTTGCTTCTTTTTGCAATTCAATCATTTTTATATTTGATTTTATTTCTTCATATGCTTCTTTAATTTTCTCATCTTCACAATTTTCAATCAAAGAACTCATACTAACTTCTTCTGTAATTATATTTCTTCTTTGTATTTCTAACTTAGCTATATCCCTTGATATATTCTCTAAATCTTTAGCTATTTTATCCATTTTTGTTACTTCTTTATTAATAATGAACTCATGTTGTTCATCTAATAAATCCAATAATTTTTTAAATAACTTTCTTTGTTCATATATTACAACTTTTAATTCAGGGTTCAAATCTTTTTCCTCCTAAAGTTTTTCAATTATCTTTTTTGCTAAGTCTCTAGAATTTACTTTGTAAGTTCCACTTTCGATTTGTTTTTTTAATCTATTAATTTTTTCCATATCTATTGATTCTTCTTTTGAATTAACTTTGCTTAAATATTTACCTAATTCAGATATTTCTAATGTATCTGCATTATTTTTGTTTTTATAATTATTATGATTTTTTATTTTATCCATTTTATATATATTATTGAACGCTACTTTCACATCATTGCTAACTTTCAAAATATACCTCCTCAAGAATTTTAATATTCTTCTTGCATTGATTTTATTTTTGATAATCTTACTGCTATTCTATCATGAATTATCATACTTTCTCCACTTGCTATATTAACTCCATTTACGTTTATATCTAGAGGATCTTCTAAACTTTTTTCAAGCTGTATTACATCTCCAACCTTAAAATTCACTATTTTTTCTATCTTTTCACGAGTAGATCCTACTAAAACTTCCAACTCCATCTTAGCCTCAGATATAGATTCTATAGCATTTATAGGTTCTAATTCGCCTAATTCTAATTGTTCAAATTTAGGCTCATAAACTTCTTTTGTTTGTTTTTCATTTTGCATAAATTTATCTCCTTATATCTTATAAATATAAATCAATTAAAAGTCCATTAATTTCATCAATTTGTGATGCCATATCTATATTTTCTTTTTCATCATTAAAAAAATCTCTAGTTATACTTTCTAATTTTTCATTTACTACATTTACTGTTCTAAAGTAGTTTTGATTCCAAAAACTATCTTTTTTATCTATTTCATAAGCATATTCAACCACAGATTTTAAATATTTTTGTATAACTTGTTTGTAATTAATTACATCTGTATACCCTTTTGTATGTATTAACTTTTTACCTATCTCTTTTATCTGATTTAAATATTTATCTACTTCTTCTTTTGTTTTTAATTTGTTAACTTGATTAAAACTCTCACTAAAACTTATTCCCTGTTTAATTTTTCTAGTATCTATATTTGCAGTTTCTTGCACTATTTTAAAATCACTTATTTTCATAATCAACCTCTAATAAAATTAACTTATAGCTAATTTGTCATACTTTTATATTTACCTTTTCCTACTACATCTATTAATTCATTTAAACTCATAGGTTTATAACAATAGTACCCTTGTACTAAATCACACTTTATATTTTTTAACATTAAATATTCTGATTCAGTTTCTACTCCCTCTGCTACAACCTTTGTTTTAGTTGTATGAATCATCTTTATTAAATTTTTGATAAACATAGGATTTACATTCATGTATTCTACTAATGATTTATCTATTTTTATTTCATCTACACTATAATTTTTTATATAATTTATAGAATTAAATCCTTTACCAAAATCATCTATAGATATTTTTATCCCTGTACTTTTTATTTCGTTTATTATATCATTTATTTTTATAATATCTTCTATATTTTCACTCTCAGTTAATTCTAGTTTCAATAAGTTAAATTTAAAGTTTATTTTATTTATACTGTTTATCAAATCTTTAATAAAAAATTCATTATCTAGTTGATTTGGGGATATATTAACGGATAGATCTATTTCTGTATTCAATATCTCATTTAAATATTTTATATCTTCACAAGCTTTTTCCAATATCCATTTCCCAAGTATATTTATATATCCATATTCTTCAGAAAAAGCTATTAGTTTTTCTGGATTTATATATCCATGTTCAAAGCTAAACCACCTTATCAACGCTTCTACTCCAACTATCTCTCCACTTTGCAAATCAACTTTTGGTTGATAATATAATTGTATTTCTTCTTTTTTTATAGCTTCTTCTATAGATTTTATACTTATATAATCATCATATCTTTCATTATAAATTTCAAATCCACTTCTTTTTTTTGACAAACTAGACATGCAAACTTCCAATTTACTGGTAGCATCTTCTATATTTAAATCTTTGTCTTTATATATAACAGCTGCAATATTAAATTGAATATATATCTTATACTTATTTTCAACTTTATCTAACAATGTAGCCATTATATTATTCATAAAATTTTTAATATATACTTCATTTACATTTGGTGTATATATAGCAAATGCAAAATTTGATAGTCTAGCTAAAATCATATCTTTACATTTATAACTTAAATTTTTAGCTATAAATTTTATTATCTTATTACCTTTTTCAACTCCATAATTAATATTTATAAAGTTTATTCCATCAATTTCAACTCTTATTATAGTTCCATTTGACTTCCATTTTATATAATTACAAAAATACTTTTTATTGTATACACCTGTAAGATTGTCTTTTCTTGGTATATGCAAAAATATATTTTTCTTAATCTTTTTTAGTTGTCTTTTTTTCATATTTTTTCTCCATAAATAAGGAACATACATACTACTATATATAGGTTAAATAAAATTTTAGCCTTTGTAATATTTCATTACTTTAGGAACATATTTTTGAGTTTCTTTTGGCATTAAATATATATCCTCTAAAGATCTAACTCCCCTTCTCATCATTCTAGTAGGACCTCCATTATATGCCATTAAAGCCATCTCAACATTGCCATGATATCTATCTAAATACTCTTTAATGTGCCTTGTTCCACCATCTATATTTTGTTCAATATCAAATGGATCTGTAATTCCTAAATCTCTACAATTTTCCGGCATAAGCTGCATTAATCCTTTAGCTCCTGCTGAAGATTCAGTTTTTGGATTAAAGTCTGATTCAACTTTTATTATTGACTTTATCAATTTTTCATCAACACCATACTTTTTTGATGCTACAGATATAGCATTTTCTATTTTAGTGTTTATATCTTCATTTTTAGAAGATATCTTTAATTTATGGCTATTATGTATAGAGTTTACCGTATCTAACTCTTTAGCTAAATTACAACTTACCCCAGATTTACTTATATCACCATTAATGTTTACATTTTGAATATTATATACTTGATTTTTACTTGCTATCGCTTCTAGTAAATTTATTAACAACATATCAAATCCGTTACTACGACTACTACAATTGCAACTTCTAAAACTATTATTAGACATCAAAGATGCTATTTTAAATAATTCTATATTATCAATCATTTTATCACCTCTACCATATAGTTCTATTAATTATACGTCAACTAACTAAAATACTTGATGTTTTTAGATTTAATAACTTTAAATTAGTATAAAAAAATAAGGTCATATTTATATGACCTTATTTTTATTAGTCTAAGTTTCTTAAATCGTCCATTAATTTTGTTTTATCAGCAGTTTTTTCATCCTTCATTTTTATTACTTTTGCAGGAGAACCAGCAACAACTGCTCCAGCAGGAACATTTTCAGTAACTACAGAACCAGCAGCAACAACTGCACCTTCTCCGATTCTAACACCTTCAAGTATTACTGCATTAGCACCTATCATTGCGTTATCTTCTATAATAACTGGATCTGCTGAAGGTGGCTCTAATACACCTGCAACTACTGCTCCAGCTCCAAGGTGAACATTTTTACCAAGTGTTCCTCTAGCTCCTATTACAGCATTCATATCTACCATAGAACCTTCTCCAACTACTGCTCCTATGTTTATAACTGCTCCCATCATTACTACAGCATTTTTACCTATAGTAACCATATCTCTTATATAAGCACCTGGCTCTATTCTTGCATGCTCATGTAAATAGTTATACATTGGTATTGCAGAATTTCTTCTGTCATATTCCATATGTATATCAACTAATTTATCCTTTTGAGCATCTAAAACTGGCTTTATAGCCTCATAGTCTCCTATTATAGTGAATGAACCGTTGTTTCCAAACACTTTGTAATCTTCAGTTGACTCAGCTTTTAAATCTCCGTTCACATAAACTTTTACAGGAGTTTTCTTCTCAACTGTCTTTATATATCTTGCTATTTCGTATGCGTCATTTAAATTTATCATTCGTTACCTCCTAATTAGCTTAGCATATCGTCCATGTTGTAGTATCCAGCTTCTTTATTAACTAAATACTTAGCTGCTGTTATAGCTCCATTTGCAAATATATCTTTAGATTGAGCTCTATGACTTATCATAACTTCCTCATCTAATCCTGCAAATATAGCTTCGTGTTCTCCAACTATTGTTCCACCTCTTACAGCATGTATACCAACTTCATTTTCCATTCTCTTGGCGTCTCTTCCGTGTCTTCCGTAGTTATAAGTAACTTCTGGTAAAACTTCTTTAACTGCATTGGCTACCATTATAGCTGTTCCACTTGGTGCATCAACTTTTTTATTGTGATGCTTTTCTATTATTTCTATATCAAATCCCTTTAATGCCTTTGCCGCTTCTTTTACAAGTTTTAGCATTACATTAACTCCTAAAGACATATTAGAAGAATGGAATATTGGTATTATTTTTGAAGCTTCTTTTATTTGTTCTAATTGATCTTTAGTAAATCCTGTTGTAGCTATTACTAAAGGTGTTTTTGTTTTAAGCGCATAACCTAACACATCATCAAGTGCAGAGAAATGTGAAAAGTCTATTATAACATCAGCTTCTTCTTTTATTTCACTCATTTTATTATATAATTTATAGTCAGGAGTTTCTCCTGTTGGCATAGAACACCCACAAACTAACTCTGTATCTTTATCTTCATTTACACATCTTGTAAGAACTTTTCCCATCTTACCAAGTGAACCATTTACTATAACCTTTATCATTTTAATCCTCCTAAAACTCAAAACCGTAGTTTACAAGTTCATCTCTTAAAGCTTTCAAATTATTTTCTTCCATAGGAGCAAGTGGTAATCTTAAATCTCCAACTTCAAATCCTAATATATTCATAGCAGTTTTTACTGGTATAGGATTAACTTCTATAAATAATTTATCTATTAATGCTTTCATACCCAATTGTAGGTCTCTTGAACCTTTAACATCACCATTTAAGAACTTTTCTACTAAATCATGAGTTTCTTTTGGGCAAATATTTGCAACTACTGATATAACTCCAACTCCACCAAGTGATAAAAGTGGTAATATAGAATCATCGTTTCCTGAATATATCGCAAAACTTTCTGGCACTAATCTAGCAATTTCTGCAACTTGTGCTATATCTCCACTAGCTTCTTTAACAGCTACTATATTTTCTATTTTTGCAAGTTCTGCTATTACACTAGGTTTTATATTAACTCCTGTTCTTCCTGGAACATTGTATAATATAATTGGTAATTCTGTACTAGCTGCAATAGTCTCAAAATGAAGTTTAAGACCTCTTTGATTTGTTTTATTGTAATAAGGAGTTATTACTAAAAGTCCATCTGCTCCTAATTTTTCAGCTTCCTGACATAAGTAAACTGAATGCATAGTATCATTAGAACCTGTTCCTGCTATAACTGGTATTCTTTTATTAACTTTTTTTACAGTAAAATCTATTACAGCAAATTGTTCTTCATCAGACATCGTTGTAGATTCTCCAGTAGTTCCACAAACTATTAATGCATCTGTGTTGTTTTCTATATGATATTCTATTAATTCTCCAAGTTTTTCAAAATCTACACCATCTTCGTTAAAAGGAGTAACTAAAGCAACTCCAGAACCCTTAAATAACATACTCAATACCTCCTAATTTTTATACTAAATCATATTTTAAAAGAAGTTCAGCAATTTGTACAGCATTTGTAGCAGCACCTTTTCTTATATTGTCAGCTACTACCCACATATTTATACCGCTGTCTACGCTAAAATCTCTTCTTACTCTACCTACAAATACTTCATCTCTTCCACTAAGTTCAAAAGCAGTAGGATATACATTATTTTCTATATCATCTACTAATTCTAATCCTTGTGAGTTTGCTAGTAAAGCTTTTAATTCTTCTATATCAAAATCTTTTTCAAACTCTACATTTATAGATTCACTATGTCCATTTACTACAGGTACTCTTACTGTAGTTGCTGTGATTTTTAAATCATAGTCATTTAAAATTTTCATAGTTTCATTTATCATTTTCATTTCTTCTTTTGTATATCCATTATCCATAAATACATCTATGTGTGGTAAGCAGTTATATGCTATAGGATGTGGATAGAATTTATTTTCTAATCCTTTTATTCCATCTTCTAAGTCTTTAGTTCCTTTTACTCCAGAACCTGATACTGCTTGATATGTTGAATATACTATTCTTTTTATATTGTATTTATCATTAAGAGGTTTTAACGGCACCATTGCTTGTATAGTAGAACAATTTGGATTTGCTATTATACCTTTATGTTCTTTAACAGCGTCTGGGTTAACTTCAGGAACTACTAAAGGTACATTTTCATCCATTCTCCATGCACTTGAGTTATCTACAACAACTACACCTTTTGATGCAGCTATCGGTGCGTATTTTTCACTTATACTTCCTCCCGCTGAGAAAAGCGCTATTTGTATATCTCTATCAAATGAATTTTCATTTAGTTCTTCTACTGTATATTCTTTTCCTTTAAATTCTACTTTAGATCCTGCTGATCTAGCTGAAGAAAATAAATATAGATTATCTATTGGGAAATTTCTCTCTTCTAATACCTTTAAAAAAGTTCTTCCAACCATACCAGTGGCTCCAACTATCGCAACGTTTACTTTTTTCATATCTATGCGCCTCTTTTCACTTAAAATTTCATTATCCAATAATATATACGTAATTTTAGTATATATTATTTTAAATATCAATGTCTAGTATATAAACATAGCATTAATCGCAATAATTTTTATAATTTAAGCATTAATGTCCATATAAATAAACTTTATATGTTATATTATGACTTTCATATGTATTTGTGATTTAATTGTAGTATCTTATTCTGTTGCAAACGCTTAACAATTATGATATAATTCATATAATTTGAATACATCACTAAATAAAAACCGATAGAGACTTATTATCTATCGGTTTTTATTTTTTTATTTAAATTTTATCTACATTCATCTATAAATCTCTTAAATAAATTAAGCATATGAGAACTATAATCTACCATCAGTTCTGGATGCCACTGAACACCCAATACAAATTTTTCATTTTCCTTTTGGACAGCTTCTATTACCCCATCATTTGAATATGCTATTACTTTTAAATTACTTCCTAGAGTTTTTATACTTTGATGATGATAACTATTTACTAATACTTTATCTTTTATTATATCTTTTAATATTGAATTTTCTTTTATATCTATATAATGAGTTCCTAAGTAAGGTTTTGTTTCTTGATTATGTTTTATATGACATCCTTTTATATATTTTAAATCTTGATATAAGCTACCTCCTAATGCTACATTTAATACTTGTAATCCTCTACATATTCCAAGAATTGGTTTATCCAATTCTAATGCTATCTTTGTTACCTCTATATCAAATTCATCTAATATTGGATTTATATATCCAAGTTCTTTAAAAGGCTCTTCTTTATATATATTTGTATTTACATCATCTCCTCCAGATATAATTATCCCATCCATAGCACTTACTTGTGCTTTTATATTTTCTTTGTTTGTATTTGCAGGAATAACAATTGGTACTCCTCCTGCCTTTTCAATTGCATTTATATAAGCATTTGTAAGATTTATTCTTTCAAGACCATTAAAGGCTCCTGAATCTATAGTTGCTAATCTTCCCAATACCCCTATTAAAGGTTTCATATTTATCCCTCCACATTAACTAAAGTATTTAACTTAAAATTTGGTCTCATTTCTCCAATTATATCTTTTCGGGCGTTTAATAGTTTTGGGTTTGCAAACTTTTCTAGTTCTTTTAACTCTTTTTCATTTATTAAATTAAGCTGTCTTAAGACTTCCATAGTAGCACATGCACTTGCTTGACCTGAGCCATCATCAACTTTTATCGCTATTCCAAGTTTATTATTTTTATCTCCAACTAAATATACTCCCTGTGCTCCTGCTTTACCAAATATTCTATCTCCACAAACTCTCATAAGTGCAGTACAAAATCTATCTCTTCCTGCAACCATTTCAGGATACTTCATCATAGATGATGTTATTTTATTTACATATTCTTCTTTTTGGCCTAACTTTTTAGAATCTGCTAATCTTGAAAATCCATAAGCAAACTTTTCTAAAGGCATAGCATGAACTGGTGCTCCACATCCATCAATACCAATTATTATATCTTCTTTGTTGTAATTACAAACAAAAGATATATTGTCTAAAATTCTTTGTTGAACTGGATGATTTATATCTAGGTATGTTTCTAAATCTTCATTTAAATTTTTAGCAGATATTAACATTCCACTATGTTTTCCAGAACAATTATTATGTTCTTGAGTTAAAGGTTCTTTACTTTCTATTAATTCTTTATAGATTTGACTATTGCCAGGGACATGTATACCACATTTTAACTTATCTACGCTTATATCAGCTTTTTTTAATATTTCTCTGGTACACTCTACATGATATGGTTCTCCTGAATGAGATGAGCACATAAAAGATATTTCTCTATCACTTATATTAAATCTTTTATCTGCTTTAGTTTCTAAAACCTGTATAGCTTGTATTGGTTTTACTGATGATCTTGCATATATTACTTTTTTAGGATTTCCTAGAGAATATATAAGTTCCCCCTCTGAATTTACTACAGCTATATGTACACTGTGAGTACATTCAATTAAACTGCCTCTAGTTACTTCTATTGCTTTATTCAAGTTCAATCTCCCCCCCTAAATCTATTCTTTTATATATATATATATATTTATCTATAATTTAATTAGTCCTTTTATTTTTAAATTAATTTAGGGTTTACATCATTTTTTTCATCATCGTATCTATTTAAGTTTTTAAGAGCAGGACCTTCAATTACATTTCCCCTATAATCAAATCTAGATGCATGACATGGACAGTCCCATGTTTTTTCAACAGAGTTAAAAGTTAATTCACAACCTAAATGAGTACAAGTTATATCTACTATATATACCTTTCCATCACTATCTCTATAAGCTCCACACCTTTTACCATCTACATTGACTACTTTTCCTTCTCCTTTATCTACATTAAAATCTGTATCTCCAACTTTAAGTTTTCCTTTTATATACTCTTTTCCTACATTTAAATTTTCTGTTACAAACTGTGTAGTTAATAAACTACCTGTTCTAGTAGGTTTAAATATATTTTCATAATCAGATTTCCTATAACACATTAAATCTTTTATTATAATAGAAGCTAATGTTCCATTGCTCATTCCCCACTTACATAATCCTGTTGCTACATAAACATTATCTTCTCTTTTATTTACATAACCTATATATGGCATATTATCAAAGCTTATATAATCTTGAGCTGACCATTTGTATTTAAATTCACTTACCTTAAATTTTTCTCCTAGTTTAGTTTTTAACTTTTCGTAAATAGCTTCTTCATTGCTACATTGTCCAACTTTGTGGTCTCCTCCACCTGCTATAATTAATTTTTTACCTTCTCCTATATATGTTTTAAATGTAATTCCATTTTCCTCTACATTTAGATACATACCTCTTGGTATTTTTGCTTTATATTCACCACCTAATAAATAAGACCTTTCTCCTTTTTCTTTTGCAAAGTAAAAATTTAGTCCATCATACCATGGAAAATGTGAAGCCATAACAATATTTAATGCACTTATTGTTTTATGATCCTTAGTTTTTACCTTGTAAATATTTTCTTTTTCATAATCTACAATAGGAGTATGTTCATAAATTTTCACTCCTAGTTTTAGACATACTTTAGTTAATTCATCTAAATATTTTTTTGGATTAAATTGAGCTTGATTAAAAAATTCTATAGCTCCTTTTACCTCAAAAGGAATATCTAATGTGTCGTGATACTTACATTTTATACCTAGGTTATCACAAGTACTAAATTCTTCTTTTAACTCTTCTATATAATTTTCATTATCTGCATATATATATGAAGACAACCTTTCAAAACTACATTCTATTTTATTATCTTTTATTATTTCTTCTATTAAATCTATAGCTTTTTCATTTCCTTCATAATATAACTTTGCACTATCTAAGCCATACTTATCTCTTATTTTTGAATAAATTATTCCATGTTGAGAAGTAATTTTACCTGTATTTCTTCCAGAACTTCCACAACCTATTTTATTTGTTTCTACTATAGCTGTTTCAATACCCTTTTTAGCTAATAAATAAGCTGTAGTAAGTCCAACTATACCTCCGCCTATTATAAGTGTGTCTATCTCTAAATCTTCTTTTAAACTTTCAAAATCTAATCCTTTAGAACTTAACATCCAATATGATTCATTCATAAAATTTTCAACTAGATTATCTAGTTTCTCCTTTCTTAGAAATTAATCTACCTTATATTTGTATAGTTCCCTTTTTTTTCTTAATTATTATAAACACTTATTTTGACTTTAAAAATTTAAGGATTATTAATTATTAGTTAAATTTAATATATCAATATGTTTTTGCCAAATAATCTACAAAGTTATAATGAGATTAAATAAAAAGTTAATTTTAATGTTAAGTATATCTTTAGTTCTATAAATATAGTTGGATGTAGTCAAAAAAAACTTTTATAATAAAAAAGTAAAAGACGCAGTAAATAATATAAACAATACAAAGATTGGTCAATCTATAAATGAATTTATGAGTATTAATTGTTTGAGATTTAGTAAATGACTTAATAGATACAAGTATAGTAAAATAAATTGTAGATTGTATTAATGTATTAGAATTAAAAAATAATCTTAATAACTTTTTAGGTAGTAAAATATTTAAATAACTTTATTTATATTTAATTTTTCAAAAAATAAAACAAGGCAAATGATTATATCTCAAAACCTTGTTTTATGCGCTTGAAATTATTTTAAATTTGTCTATGGCAGAAATTTTTATGATATTATATATATAACCAACCTAAGTATTTTTAAACAGTTTTATTTAAATATTCCAGTATACTTTTTCTTGTATTATTTTTTCTTCCTATAGTTTCTTTTGAGTTTATCATTGAACTAATAATAGATTCTTCAACAGATTCTATTAAAGCTCTAAATACTAAATCTATTTTATTTTCATTTATTATGTTAATGTCTACTATATCTCTTTTTTCATAATGATTTATTTTATTTCGTGTTGTAAATGTAACAACTATATCACCACTTCCATTTCCTAAATGAGATCCTGTTCTTCCAAGTGATATACTAGCTCTTTTTGATAATCTCTTTAATTGCCTTTCACTTAGTGGTATATCTGTTGCTATTATAATTATTATAGATCCTTTTTCAAGTTCTAAAATTTCATTGTCAAATGTCTCTTTTATTAATTTTTCTCCATTTATCATTAAATCTTCTTTAAGTCCAAAATTTGATAATACTAAACTACCTAATGTATATTCTTTTTCATCTAATTTTATAATTCTTGAAGATGACCCTATGCCTCCTTTAAGTTGATAACAACTCATTCCTGTTCCAGCCCCTACTGATCCCTCATCAAATATTTCTTTTGCATTTTTTATAGCATCTAATACATGCTCTTCTTTTAAAGAAAATCTTCTTATATTATTTAAAAATCCATCATTACATTCTAGTACTATAGGATTTACAGTACCAGTTGTATCACCTATATCTTCATTTTCACTTAGCATATACTTAATAAGTCCATTACAAGCTGTCCCTATACTTAAAGTATTAGTTAGTATAATAGGAGTTTCTATATTTCCTAATTCCTCTATCTGTATAAGTCCCATACTTTTTCCAAAACCATTTATTACATAAGAAGATGCCATTACTTTTTCTTTAAATATATTTTCACTATGAGGAAGTATAGCCGTTACTCCAGTTTTTATATCTCCTTTATCCAGTGTAACATGACCTACTTTAACTCCATCTATATCTGTTATTAAGTTATTTTTACCTTTTTTAAAGTTACCTATTTTTATATTGTATTTACTATCAATTCCCACATCTATCACCTCTATATAGTCTTTATATTCCTTAATTTTAAATACTTTTATATAAATGTATATTATTTGAAAAACATATAATTCCTTCTTTTGACAGTCTACATATTTTAATTTAAAATATGT
This sequence comes from Paeniclostridium hominis, assembly GCF_014306135.1. Classification (NCBI taxonomy): domain Bacteria; kingdom Bacillati; phylum Bacillota; class Clostridia; order Peptostreptococcales; family Peptostreptococcaceae; genus Paeniclostridium; species Paeniclostridium hominis. The sequence goes on along the minus strand of NZ_JACRWD010000001.1, from coordinate 344,835 downwards.
AGTATATATTATTTAAAATTAAGTAGATAGAATGGAGATATGAATTTTGATAGTTATGACGAGAAAAAAACGCATTATTTATAATATAACTATGGCGTTTCTTTCACTGGCAATTGCTACTATTTTAATAGTTCAATTAACACTAAAATTAGGTTATAATTCGGAAATAATTTTAACAAATATAGCCTATACAATTTGGGCAATATTCGTTATAGATTTTGTAATTCGCTTTTTTATAAGTACTGATAAAAAAATATTTATTAAGAATAATATAATAGATTTAATCTCTATTATACCTTTTCATACATTTTTTATACTACTATCTAATTTAGGAGTTTTTCATTTAGATAGTAAATATATAATTTTATTAAAGTTAGTTATGGTGTTGAGGATAGTAGCTATAGTAAAAAGAAGTAATAGTAATTTTTATAGATTTATGAGAACAAATAATTTTAGTTATACTTTATTTATAGCTTTGATTATAATATTTTTAAGTTCTATTGCTATGAGTTATTTTGAAAAATGGAATATAGGTGATTCCCTTTGGTGGAGTATAGTTACTGTCACTACAGTTGGATATGGATATATTTGCCCAAAGACTTTTTCTGGCAGAATTGTTGCATCTATTCTTATGATATTTGGTATTGGCTTTATAGGCTCTTTGACTTCTACTTTATCTACATATTTTATAAAGAAAGAAAATATAAGGCATCATCACCATAAAAAGAAAAATAATTATTCTATCTTAGAAGATAGTATAAAAGATGTATTTATTGGTGCTAGATTTAGTAAAGATGAATATAAAGATATGGTTATACTTGATATCGTAAATAGATTAGAAAACTTTGATGATTTAAGCAAGGATGAAATAAGTACAATGTGTAATGTGCTTAATTCATTAAAAGATAATTAGAATCATATAGATATACTTAAATTTAAATATTAAAATACATTTATTATTTATAGAAAATTTTTTGTATATAAATATAATAATTGTCTATAATGTTAATATAATTTCAAATAAATTTTTAATTATATCACTAAATATACTATACTTATTTCTCCTTTGGAAAAGACGAGTGCTCCACTGACACTCGTCTTTTTATTTTAGATATTCATGAATTTGTTTGATATTTTCTTGCATATTTGCATCTATTACCCATTTTTCATCTATAATTTTAGTTTCAAAACTTCCTTCAAATGGTATCATATGTTGATTTATAGTAAAATCTTTGTCATTTAAGATTTTACTTTGTAGCTCTTTTATATCATTTATAGGTATATTAGTAGTTACTTGAGACATCATCTCCATACTTACTTCAAACCTTTTACCTGAATCTAACTTTTCATATTTTACAAGTATAGCTTTTAATACATTTCTTTGTCTTTGAGTTCTTTCGTAATCTCCATTACCTACTTTTCTTATTCTACAATAAGCCACAGCTTGTCTACCGTTTAAAGTTTTTAAGCCACTCCCTTGTATATAATCAGTTCCCGCTGGTAATTTTTCTATGTTATTTATTTCATTTAAGTTTTGATTTATTTGATTTGCTTCATAATCTTTTAAATCTATATCTACTCCACCTATTATATCAATTACCTTTGCTAAACTAAAAAAGTCTACACTTACATATTTATTTATATCTAAGTCAAAATTTAAATTTATAGTTTCCATTGAAAGTTCAGGTCCTCCATAAGCATATGAATGATTTAACTTATCTCTTCCATGACCTTTTATATCTACTAAGGTATCTCTAAGTATGGATACTAGGTTTATTGTTTTTGTTTCAAAGTTTATATTTGCAACCATTATAGAGTCTGCTCTTGATTTTTCTTCTTTACTTCTTCTATCTAGTCCAAATAAAGCAATATTCATAGATTTTTCATTTTTTAAAGCTTCTTGTTTTGCTTCTTTCTTTGAGATTTGTTCTTTTTTATGATTTTCTTTTATCATAAATGTTAATATTCCTACTGGAATAAATATAATTAGTAATAAGATTACTATAATTTTTTTATTAATTTTCACAAATTCACTTCCTTACATTTTATTTATGCTCGCTATAATTATTAACAATTTATTATTATAACATAAAAATTCCTAAGCTTTTAAAAGCTTAGGAGTTTTATTCAATAGATTTATTAAATTCTTTTAAGGTTTTAATTTCTTCTATTATTTTGCTTAGATGATAATTAAATACAGGACTTTTATTTTCTTCAACATCAAAACTTATTTCTTCTGTATTGTATAACTCTCTTAATGCATTATAGTTATCTTTATTTAAATACAGTTTACTTTCTAGTAATTCTATTGATTGCATGTGAAAATAAATTTCTCTACATATATTTATTGATTTTTCTAAATTTTCTATATCCGCATCATGCTTTCCACCATAATCTAGTTCATCTGTTAATTTTGAATATATTTTATCAAGTTGTTGTATATTTTTCTTAAATAAGTTTATGTCTAAATCTTCCTCGTTTACGATTTTAGATTCTATAAGTTGTATTGCAGATTTTTCTATATTTTTAAATTCAGCTATTGTTTTTGCTAAATAATTGGGTCTGGCTATTAAGTAGTTTGTTACAACACCTATAATTACTCCCACTGAAGTATCTATAACCCTGTGAACTGAGTAATATGCCGGATTATATGTACCAACACCTAAATGTATTGCTAAAAATGTTACACAAGATACTACTACTGAACTTATTTTTAACATATTACAAGTATAAATTGTAAGCATTATACCTATACCACATAAAATAGGCTCTCCTGGTTGAATTAAAGCAAATAAAAATCCGATTATCCCACCTACAATTGTTCCTTTTACTCTATTTAATCCTACTTTCATAGAACCCTTTACTGTGTCTTGAACCGAAATTACACAAGCTATTGCACAGTAAAATAATTTTTGAACAAGGAACTTTCCTAATAACAGACATATCATTATTGCTATACCTGTTTTTATAGTCCGCATCCCCATTTTTTTTAACTTCAATGTCTTTACCTCCTAGTATATATCCGATTAGTCTAATTTTTATGTAATGTATATTTATATAGTATAATTTATTCTTTAAAATTTTGGTATACTTAAATTTTTTTATTTTACAATTTATTTCTATCCTATTTATATATATGTAATCATTTCATAATATTATTCAGCAAATCTCAAAATTCAAGTAAAAAAGGATGTCAAATTTAATGACATCCTTTTTTATCTAAATTCTATAATTATATTCCAGCTTGTTCTTTTAAAAAGTTAGCTTTATCAGTTCTCTCCCAAGGTAAATCCAAGTCACATCTTCCAAAATGTCCATATGCTGCAACATTTTTATACATAGGCTTTCTTAAGCCTAAATCTCTTATTATTGCTCCTGGTCTTAAATCAAAGTTTTTATTAACTAAATCAACTAAAACTTCATCACTAACTTTTCCAGTTCCAAAAGTATCTATAAATATAGATAAAGGTCTAGCAACACCTATAGCATAAGCAAGTTCTATTTCACACTTATCTGCAAGTCCTGCAGCAACTATATTTTTAGCAGCATATCTGGCAGCATAAGCCGCTGATCTATCAACCTTTGTAGGGTCTTTTCCAGAGAAAGCTCCTCCACCGTGTCTAGAATATCCACCGTAAGTATCTATTATTATTTTTCTCCCAGTAAGTCCTGTATCCCCTTGAGGTCCACCTATAACAAATCTTCCTGTTGGATTTATGTATATTTTAGTTTCCTCATCTAATAAATCACTTGGTATAACTTCTTTTATAACTTTTTCTATTAAATCTCTTCTTATTGTATCATTGTCTACATCTTCTCCATGTTGAGTAGATATTAATACAGTATGAACTCTAATAGCTTTATCTTTATCATATTCAACTGTAACTTGAGTTTTTCCATCTGGTCTTAAATAACTTAACTCTCCATTTTTTCTAACTTCAGTTAATCTTCTTGCTAACTTATGAGCTAAAGATATTGGAAGTGGCATTAATTCTTCAGTTTCATTACATGCAAACCCAAACATTATTCCTTGGTCTCCCGCACCTATTTTCTCTATCTCATCTTCACTTAATTCTCCACTTCTATTTTCTAAAGCTTCATCAACGCCCATAGCTATATCTCCTGATTGTTCATCGATAGAAGTTATAACTGCACAAGTATCTCCATCAAATCCAAACTTTGCTCTAGTATACCCTATACCTTTAACTGTTTCTCTAACTAATTTAGGTATGTCAACGTAAGTATTAGTACTTATTTCTCCCGCTACTAGTACTAATCCTGTTGTAACTGTAGTCTCACAAGCAACTCTTGCTAGTGGGTCTTTTTCTAAAAGTGCATCTAATATTGCATCTGATATTTGATCACATATTTTATCTGGATGCCCTTCTGTAACTGATTCCGATGTAAATAAGTGTCTTGCCATTTTTAAATTCCTCCTAAGTTTATCTATTTATTTTATCGCTTACTATAAGTGCTAATTCTCTTAAAATCTTGCATGCAACAACTGTGGATACATTTGTATTATCATAATCTGGGCTAAGTTCTACAATATCTAATCCTACTAAATTTATATTTGAATTTTTAAGTACCTTAAATACCTCTTCAAATTCTCTATAACTTATACCTCCCGGCTCTGGGGTTCCAGTACCTGGAAATATCGATGGATCTAATACATCTAAATCAATAGTTAAATATACATTCTTACCTTCTAAAGATTTAACTATATCTAAAAAAGTATTTATTGTATGAGTTTCCATGTATGTATGCTTTTCTTTTAAAGCAAAATCAAACTCTTTTTTAGTTCCAGATCTTATTCCAAACTGAAATATTTTTTCATCTCCTACAATGTCCCAAATACGCTTTATAACTGTAGCATGAGAATTTTTGTTATTATTATACTCGTCTCTTAAATCTGTATGCGCATCAAAATGAAGTACATATATATCCTTGTATTTTTCATAAACTGCTTTAAATGATGGTAAAGTTACTAAATGTTCTCCACCGATCATAAAAGGAACTTTCCCATCATCCACAATAGCTTTCGTTCCTTTATATATTTCATCTAAAACCTTATCCGTATTTCCTATACTAAGTTCTAAATCTCCAATATCACAAATTTTATAATCATCCATATCTAAATCAAGAATTGGGCTATATGTTTCAAGTCCGTAAAATTCAGGTCTCATAGAAGATGATGCAAATCTAGTTCCTGGTCTATTTGAAGTAGTTCCATCAAAACCTGCTCCAAATACTATAAGTTTACTTTCATTGTAATCATCTTCCATAGACATAAATGTTGGTGTATTATAAAACTTATTTTTCATTTAACATATCCACTACATATTGAGGTAACATAAATGCTCCACTATGGATGTTACTGTTGTAATATTTAGTTTTTAAACCTAGTTTTTCCCAATCTTCTTTATTTTGATCATTTATCGGATCGTATTTCTTAGATGCAAATCCAAATAACCAATGTCCTGATGGATAAGTTGGTATATGAGCTTGGTAAACCTTAACTATAGGGAATAAATTTTTAATTTTTTCATTTGCTCTTTTCATTTCTTTAGCATTAAAGTCAAAGTATGGACTTTCATTTTGATTTACAAGTATTCCTTCATCACTTAGTACTCTGTAGCAGTCTTTATAAAAGTCAACTGAAAATAATCCTTCTCCAGGTCCTATAGGATCTGTTGAATCAACTATTATTAAATCATAAGATTTATCTTTTGAATTTTTTACAAAAGCTACTCCATCTTCAAAATATAAATTAACTCTAGGATCATCTAACTTGCAAGCACATATATCTATATACTCTTTAGATGCATCTACTACCATTTTATCTATTTCAACCATATCTATTTTTTCTATTTGAGGATATCTAGTAAGTTCTCTTACAGTACCACCATCACCGCCACCTATAACTAATACTTTTTTTATATTCATATTAGTAGCCATAGGAACATGAACTATCATATCGTGATATATAAATTCGTCTTTATAATTTACCATCATTAACCCATCTAATGTTAAAAACTTTCCAAATTCCTTACTATCAAATACATCTACTCTTTGAAAGTTTGATTGTTCACTAAATAAGTGTTTATCTACCTTTATTGAAAAACGTACATTATCTGTCCATTCTTCTGTATACCAAAGTTCCATAACCTAAGTCCTCCAAATTTTTGAATTTAATTTTTTATTTTATTTATATTTATGTTTTTATTTGTCTATTTTACTGGTCTTTTGACCATATTTTATTTGTATGTTATAATTTAATTTGAATTTAATTTTTTATTTGTTTATTTTTATTTAATTTAGGTGATTTTTATTTATATAGCTTCTTGATCTTCTTGTGGCTTATGAGTAATATTGCCTAAATCTTTTTTTGCAAATTTCTGTATTTTAGAAGTTAAACCTCTTGGTATCTCTGTTGATTCACTTCTTTCTGCTTGTAACAATTCTTCTAATAGTTCAAAACTTTTCCAAGGATCTATATCTCCACAAGTGAAAAAATCAGCTGATGCATATCCGTATTCTGGCCATGTGTGTATAGTTAAATGAGATTCAGCTATTATAACAGCTCCTGAAACCCCCCATGGATTAAAGTGATGAAATACCGAATCAACTATTGTAGCTTTTGCATTTAGCGCCGAATCGTTCATGAATTTTTCTATAAGCTTTGGATCTCTTAATATATCCTCATTACAGTTGTAATACTCTACTAATATATGTCTTCCTAAAGTTTCAAATTTCATAGTTGCACTCTCCTTATTCAGTTTTTTGAATTTAATTTTTTGTAACTAATATATAATCTAAGTTTTTATCTTTCATATCACATAAATATGCATTATTTTTCTTTAGTAATTTTATGTAATCAATTATTTCTTTTGTAATTTCTTCTCCAGGCGTTACTATTGGTATTCCTGGTGGATAAGCCATTATAGATTCACCTGAAATCCTACCTACACATTCATCAATTAAAATCATTTCTTTATCTTTATAAAAAGCATCTCTTGGATTTAATTTCTGTATTGGATTTATTTGCTTAGTTTTTATAACTTTCATTTTTTCTTCTTTTTTATAAATATTAGATATTGCTTCTAAAGAATCAATCAGTTTATCAACATCCTCTTTTGTAGTCCCAATAGATATAAGTGCAAGTATATTATATAAATCTCCAAGTTCTACTTGAACTGAAAACTCTTGATAAAGCAAATCATATACTTCATGACCTGTTAAATTAAGTTTTGATACATTTATGCAAAGCTTAGTTTCATCTATAAACTTAACTCCATCATTTCCTAAATTTTCAGTAGTAACAACTTTAATTCCTTTTATTTTATTTATTCTTGCTTTTGCATATCTTGATAAATTAAGTGCTTTTGATAATTGAGCATCTCCATTTAAAACTAAGTTGGATCTTGCTCCATCAATACTTGCCATTAACAAGTATGATGCCGATGTAGATTGAATCATATTTATACTTTGCAATACCTTACTTGATTCTATACGTTCATTATTTAAAAGTAATGCAGAGGCTTGAGTTAAAGCTCCTCCAGTTTTATGAATACTTATAGCTGACATATCAGCTCCTAAGCTTATACTTGGAGGTGGTAAGTCTTTATGAAATGGAAAATGTGCTCCGTGTGCTTCATCAACTAAAACTAAAACATTTTCCTCATGACACAACTCAATTATAGCTTCTAAATCACTACATGCTCCATAGTAAGTTGGATTTAGTAAAAATAAAGCTTTTATATCTTTATGATTCTTAAGTTCATTTTTTATATCTTCATAAGCTACATTTAAACTTATTCCAAGTTCATCATCAAATCCTGGTTGTATAAATACAGGTTTTCCACCAGTAAGTATTAAAGCATTAATAACCGATTTGTGAATGTTTCTTGGAAGAAGTATCTTATCTCCTGGATTTATAGTGCTTAAAATCATAGCATGTATAGCCGATGTAGTCCCATTTGTTATGAAAAAAGCATCGTCTGCATTATAAGCATTTGCTAATAAATCTTGAGCTTTTTTTATAATTCCACTTGGATTTGAAACATTATCCATAAGAGGCGATGAATTTATATCCATTTTCATAATATTCTTACCAAAATACTCATTTAAAACTTCTACTCCTTGATGTCTAACATGACCAGGAACATCAAAACAAGCTATATCTTTATTAGAATAATCTTTCAGAGAAGTAAGTAATGGAGTTTGTCTATGACTTAATGTAGAGTCACTAAAAAAATTAGCTTCTAACTTTTCTCCAATAGCTTCCATTTTAATCCTCCTTTCTATATTTTAAAATCAAATCTAAAAGTAAAGATTATTATTTCTATTCATAAAATTTAGTTTTATTAAACTTACAATATTTATTATATTAAGTTTTTATTTTTTTGCAAGCAATTTTTTTTATATTTTTTAACTTTTTTATTTTTTTTGTTTTTAGTATTTTCAATAGTTTTATATCTAACTTTATATTTTTGTTTATATTAATTTTTCTTAAGTTTAGTATTTATTAACTTTTGTTTATATTAATTTTTCTTAAGTTTAGTATAACTAACTCATTTTTTAAGTTTTATCAATAGTTTTATTTTGATAATATATATTTTTGAGTATATCATTGCTAAACTTTTGAAAATAAACATATTTTACCTTTTTTATAGAAACGTCATAATCTTTTCATTTTTAAGACAAAAAGAGGTGATTAAATTTAATCACCTCTTTTTTACTATCTACAACCTTTATATATAATATTTATAGAATCATCATCTTCATCTTTTATAACTTTTGCATCAACATCATAAACTTCTTTTATAAACTCTTTTGTCAAAACATCTTTCGGAGTTCCATAAGCTACTATTTCTCCACCTTTTAAAACGTAAATTTTATCACAGTACATAGCTGCTATATTCAAGTCATGTATAGCTGCTATAACTTCAATACCTAAATTTTTTACAATTTCCATTAACTGCAATTGATATTTTATATCTAAATGATTTGTAGGTTCATCTAAAATTAGACACTTAGTTTTTTGTACCAAAGCTCTTGCAAGAATCACCCTTTGTTGTTCTCCTCCAGATAAGCTATTAAAACTTCTATTTGCTAAATGTCTTATATTTACTTTATCAATAGCTTCATAAACAATATCATAATCTTCTTTTGTATCTCTATCCATAAGTTTTTTATATGGGCTTCTCCCCATTAAAACCATATCAAGTACTGTAAAATCAAAACTATGATGATTATGTTGTGCTAAAACTCCTATTTTTTTAGCACTTTCTCTAGTAGATATTTTTCCAATTTCTATCTTATCTATATATATACTTCCACTACTTGGACTTAAATTTCTGTATAAACACTTTAGCAAAGTAGACTTGCCACTTCCATTTGGTCCTATAACTCCTATAAATTCTTTATTTCCTAATTCTATATCAATACCTTTTAAAATTTCATTTTTATTTAATAAGACTTTAAGGTCTTTAGTTTCCAAATTCATTAATTACAACCTCCAAAACCATAACTTTTTCTTATCATTAGATATACGAAAAATGGAGCACCTACCATAGATATTAAAATACCTATTGGAAGTTCTGCATTTTCTATTATAATTCTAGAAAGTACATCTGCCCATACTAAAAATATAGCACCTAAAAGAGCTGATATCGGGATAAGTTTTTTATGGTCAGTTCCAAAGAAAATCCTAACAATATGAGGTATAATAAGTCCAACAAAGCCTATCATTCCCGCTGAATAAACTACTAATCCAACCATCAAAGATGTTATAACTAAATAAATCTGTCTATAGATATGTAAATCAGTTCCTAGAGTTATAGAAACTTCATCTCCTAATAACATTAAATTTAAAATTCTATATTGACTCATAAAAAATAATAATCCAATTATTATAAGTGGAAGTATAAAAACTATCTCTTCCCACTTAGCTCCACCTAAGCTTCCCATAAGCCAAAATGTAATACTTTTCATTCCTTCAGCATCATTTTTTATATAAACAATAAAACTTGAAAATGCACTACAAACCGAACTTAAAGCCATACCTGCTAACAATAATTTAGTAGAGTTTGGCCTACCTCCAGCATTAGAAATTACCAAAACTAACATAGAAACTACAAAGGCTCCTATAAATGCAAATACCCCTATAGCATTTCCATTTAAAAATGTAGTTAATCCTAGCATTATAGCTAACGTTGCTCCCAAAGAAGCTCCTGATGAAACCCCTAAAATATATGGGTCTGCCAATGGGTTTTTAACTATGGCCTGCATAACAACTCCAGTTACAGAAAGACCTATTCCCACACATAACGCTAGAATTATTCTAGGTAATCTTATAAGCCAAACCACATCATGAATTGCTCCACTTGATAGACTTTTATCTGCTATATTAAATAATCTAAATACAATCACATCATATACTTGTTTTATAGATATATCACTTGACCCTATAGTTACAGCTATTAATATAGACATTATAACTAAAAATATCAATAACATTATAACTAAAATATATAAAGGCTTTGATTTAACAAAGCCTTTCTTTTCCTTCATATCATAATTTTCTAAGCTTTTAATTGAATGCATCTGTAAATATCCTTCTTTCTATTTTTGATCTGGATAAAGTCCATTTGCAAATGTTTCAATTCCATCTATAGTTCTTACCCCACTACAATACATTTGTCCAAGTTCAATTGGGTAAACTCTATCATTTTTTACAGCATTTAAACTTTGTAATGCTTTATCTTTCATTACTAAATCTTTTGTTTCACTTGCTTTATTATCGTCTTCTCTATTCATGTAAACAACAAATATACTATCTGGATTTAATTTTACTAAATCTTCTTTACTTAATGAATTTCCATCTTCATTTAAAAGTTTAGCACCTAACTTAGTAACCATATCTCCACCTAAAGTTGTTTTTCCATATCCACTAATTTTACCATCAATTAACTCTATTATTAACGTTGTTTGTTGTTTTTTACCTTTTTCTGATTCTACAATTTTATTTACTTTGTTATTTATATTATCAACTATTTTTTTAGCTTTATCTTCAACATTAAATATTTTACCTATATTTAATATATCGTCACACTCATTTTGTATAGTTTTTGGTTCAACTGCACCACTGTTTAGTGCCATATATGTATTTACACCTTTATCTTGCCAATAACTTACATCACCGATTGCTTTATCTGAAAATAATGAATACCAACCTAATATTAAATCTGGTTGTAACATTGTAACAGTTTCTTTAGAAGGTGTAAATTCATCTAAGTATTTAACCTTTTTAAAGCTTTCTTTATACTCATCTTTAACCTTGTGATCAAGCCCTGCTGCAGCTACCATATTATCTTCAAGTCCTAATGCAAGCATAGTTTCAATAGAATCTTGATATACAGCTAATACTTTCTTAGGTTTTTCTTTAAAAGTAACTTTTATTGCTTCTTTTTTGCTGTTATGAGAAGTTATTGTAACTGGATAATATCCATCATTTTTCTCAGTGTTACTTTCAACCTTTGTGTTTTTAGCTTCTTCTTTTTTTGTTTCAGTTTTTGCACAACCGGCTATACTTAGTCCTACCACTAAACTAAGTAATCCTACTTTAATTTTTTTTGAAATTTTCATTTTTCCTCTCCCTCCGAAAGTTTGTAATTTAGGCAGGTCTCCTGGCTCATACTTCATCCTAATCTTTTCCTTCCCAAAGAATAATCTTTAGTGGTTTTATAAAGACTCGTCCATATTTACAGTAGCGGGGGCTGCTAGTGATTTACACACTATTCCCTTTTAATATTAAAACCTAAATTTTTCATATTTATCATTATAATATTAGCATAATTTTATATACAATTCTAGAAAATAAGAGTTACTACAATAAAAAAAGCTCGTATTTGTAAAATATCTTTCAAATTCGAGCTTTTTATCTTATTTTATATAACTTTTAAATATATATTAAGCTAATTCTAAAGCTATATTCATCATTCTTGTAAATGCTGTTTGTCTTTCCATAGCAGTTGTAGCTTCACCTTTAAATGGACAATCTGATATTGTTAATATGCAAAGTGCATTAACACCAGCTCTAGCAGCATTCATGTAAAGTGCAGCCGATTCCATTTCTACAGCTAATACTCCCATTTTAGTCCATTTTGCTAAACCTTCTAATCCGTCATCTCCGTAGAATACATCACTACATAATATATTTCCTACTTTAGGCTCAACACCTTGACTCTTAGCTACATCTACAGCTTTGCTAAGTAACTCATAACTTGCTATCGGTGCATAAGTACCTGGTAAGTTATATTGTGATGCGTAATTAGAGTCTGTACATGATCCCATACCTATAACTATATCATGCATTTTTAAATCTTCATGTAAAGCTCCTGCTGAACCTATTCTTATAAGATTTTTTACTCCATAAAAATGTATTAACTCATATGTATATATTCCTATAGATGGACATCCCATACCTGTTCCTTGTACAGATATTCTTCTTCCTTTATAGTAACCTGTATAACCATTCATTCCCCTTACAGTATTGTATTGAACTACATCTTCTAAAAATGTCTCTGCTATAAACTTAGCTCTTAGAGGATCTCCTGGTAATAATACTGTTTCTGCTATATCTCCTAATTTTCCGTTATTATGTGGTGTTGGTGCTCCCATTGCCATAATCTTTTTCTCCTTTTAAATTTATTTTCTTAAAACTAATATTTTAATAATATATTATCTTCTTTTTTAATTAAATAATTCATTTACATTTGAAACTGATATACTATTTAACTTTTATTAAATTTTATGAAGAAAAATACATATATATACATATGTTATCACTTCAATTATTCTACACTTTTTTAATTTATTATACACTATATCATATATATATTTTACATTTTTTTACTTAATAATACAATACTTTAATTTAATTTTTAGAATTTTTATAATATAATTTTATTTTTTAATTTAAATAAATTAAAACCTTGCATCTTGGCAAGGTTCTATTATTTACTTTATGCTAAATTTTTATTACTTTCTTTTATAACTTGTTGAGCTATATTCGCTGAGTGATCTGCAACTCTTTCTAAGTTACTTAATAAATCTAAGAAAATAACCCCAGCATCTATATTACAAGAATTTTCATTTAATCTTCTCATGTGATTTAATCTACAAGTTTTTTCCATTATATCCACTTGTTCTTCTAGTTTTATAACTCTACAAGCTAAATCTGTATCAGATTTTTCCATACACTCTAGTGCTGTATTATAAGTTTCTATAACTTTTTCATATAAATCTTTTAATTCTTTCTCTCCATCTTTAGATACATTTAAGTTATTTTCTATAGTAGATATTGCAAGTTCAGCTATGTTCTCAGCATGATCTCCAACTCTTTCTATATCATTTACAGTGTTAAATAATAAATCCACACTTTCTCTTGAATCATAATTTAGTGAAGTTTTAGATAATTTTAATAAAAAATTTAATATACTCTTTTGCAATTTATTTATAAGCTTTTCTTCTTCAAAAGAAGCATCTACCTTAGATTTTGACTTTTCTAAAAATCCTTCCATTGCATTATTTAAACTTAATTTAGCTTTTTCACCCATTCTTAAAGTTTCTTTTACAGTGTTTGATAAAGCTATCGATGGAGTTTCCATCATTCTTTCATCTATATAAAACACAGTTTTATCTTTTTCTTTTTCACATTCTTTTTCTGGCATAAGTTTCATAGTAAGTTTAACTATATATTTTGAAAACGGTAATAATAATATAACATTTATTACGTTAAATAATGTATGAGCATTTGCTATTTGTCTACTAACATCTTCTGGATTTAAATACTGAACCATCATAGTTATTGGCTTAGTTAATATTAACATAAATACAATCGTTCCTATTACATTAAATACCAAATGCATTAGCGCTGCTCTTCTAGCATTTATACTAGCACCTATACTAGATATTAATGAAGTAACACAAGTTCCTATGTTTTCTCCATATAATATAGGAAGCGCTGCAGCTAAAGGTATTAACCCTTGAGATGCAAGTGCTAATAACATACCCATAGATGCACTTGAACTTTGAACTATTGCAGTTATACCAAATCCTAATAATATACCTAATATTGGTTTATTACCAAAAGCTACTAATGCATCAGTAAACCCTTTGTACTCAGCTAATGGCTTTACTGCTTCTTTCATAAAGTCCATACCAGTAAATAATATACCAAATCCAATTAATATTTCTGCCATTGTCTTAGTCTTTTGATTTTTAGAGAATAAGTATATAACAATACCTATACCTAATGCTAAAGGTGCTATTCCAACTAAATCAAGTGATACTAATTGTGCTGTTATAGTTGTACCTATATTTGCACCCATTATAACCCCTATAGCTTGGGGTAATGTCATAATTCCTGCATTAACAAATCCTACTACCATAACTGTAGTTGCACTACTACTTTGTATAATTGCTGTAACCAAAGCTCCAACTAGAACCCCCATTAATACATTGCTAGTTAAAAGCTCAACTATTCTTTTTAATTTTTCTCCTGCCGATTTTTGAAGCCCATCTGCCATAAGGTTCATACCATATAAGAAAAGCCCCAGTCCTCCCATTAAACTTATTGCTATTTGCACTTAATTTTTTCCTCCTTGATATATAAATATAAAAATTTAATTTACCTCTTTCGTTATTTTAATTTTACCAAATATTTTGTCAATTTTAGTTAAGTTAATGTTAAGAAAAACAACCATCTGTTAACTAAGTGTTAATATATTGTTAAGAGAATGTTAACTATTAAAAAACAATTAAACTTTAGTTAAAAATCAAACTTTTACAGTTAAAAAATCGTTAATTTTGTTAAAAAACAACAATAAAAGCGAGTAAATTGTTAATTTACTCGCTTTTTATCTATTTATCTATTGATTATTCTTGTTCCTGTACATCCGCTCAATGCTTCTTTTGCCTTTTCTAAGGAAGTTATTATAGCTTTAGCATTTTTATTATTTTCTACAAATTCTATACAAGCTTCAATTTTTGGAAGCATAGATCCTTTTGCAAAGTATCCTTCTTTTATATATTCCTTTGCTAAATCTATATCCATAGTATCTATAGCCTTTTGATTTTCTTTGTTGTAGTTTATATATACCTTCTCAACAGCTGTTAATATTAAAAGCGTATCCGCCCCTAAATCTGTTGCTAGTTTACAACTCGATTTATCTTTATCAATTACAGCATCTACTCCTATATAAGAATTTTCTTCTTTTATTACAGGTATACCTCCTCCACCTACAGCTATAACTATACATTCTTTTGATAGTTTTTTTATTACATCAACTTCTAAAATTTCCTGTGGTTTAGGAGAAGGTACTACTCTTCTATAGCCTCTATTACTATCCTCTATAAATTTATATCCTTTTTCATCGCTTATTTTTTTAGCTTCTTCTTTACTATAAAACATACCTACTGGCTTTGTTGGATTAAAAAAAGCTTCATCCTTTTTATCAACAATAACTTGTGTTATTAAACTTACAATATCCATTTTAATACTTCTTTTATTTAACTCTTCCTTTATAGATTGTTGAAGATGATACCCAATATAACCTTGACTCATAGCTCCACATTCAGCAAAAGGAAAATTAGGCGTATTCCCTCCATTATTCGAAGAAAAATCCATAGCGAAATTTATAACGCCTACTTGAGGTCCATTTCCATGACTTATAATTACTTTATATCCTTCTTCAACTAAATCCACAATTATTTTAGAAGTATTTTTCACTAATTCTAGTTGTTCTTTAGGATCTTTTCCTAAAGCATTTCCTCCAAGTGCTATAACTAAATTTTTCATAATCTAAACTCCAAGTGTAGCTAATATCAAAGCTTTTATAGTATGCATTCTATTTTCTGCCTCATCAAATACAACAGAATTTTCAGATTCAAATACTTCATTTGTTACTTCCATTTCCGATATGCCAAATTTTTCATATATTTCTTTTCCAACTTTTGTATTTAAATCATGAAATGCTGGTAGGCAGTGCATAAATATAGCATTTTCTTTAGCATTTTCCATGACTTCTACATTAACTTGATATCTTTTAAGCTTATTAATTCTTTCTTTCCATACTTCATCTGGCTCTCCCATAGACACCCAAACATCAGTATATATTACATCAGCATTTTTACTTCCTAAATATATATCATCTGTTAAAGTTATAATAGATCCACTTTCTTTTCCTATTTCCCTACATTTATCTACTAATTCTTTTGAAGGGAATAAATCTTTCGGAGCACAAGCAGTAAAGTTTAATCCCATTTTTGCACAACCTATCATCAATGTGTTAGCCACATTATTTCTTGCATCTCCCATATATACAAAATTTACTCCCCTTAGCTTACCTATTTTTTCTTCTATAGTTAATAAATCAGCTAATACTTGTGTAGGATGAAATTCATCTGTTAATCCATTCCAAACAGGAACCTTTGAAAATTCACTAAGTTCATTCACTATTTCTTGAGAAAACCCTCTATATTCGATACCATCATAAAGTTTTCCAAGTACTCTGGCTGTATCTTTTATTGATTCTTTTTTCCCCATTTGAGATCCACTAGGACCTATATAAGTTACCCCTATTCCCAAATCCATAGCAGCTACTTCAAAAGCACATCTAGTTCTAGTTGAATCTTTTTCAAATAATATTGCTATATTTTTCCCTTCTAATTCTTTATGCGGTTTTCCCATTTTTTTAGCAGTTTTATAAAGTTTGGCCAAATCTAATAAATATCTTATTTCCTCTTCTGTATAATCCAATAAAGTTAAAAGTGATCTTCCATTTAGATTAGTCATTTTAATACCCCCTAAATTTATGTCTATTCTTCTCTGATTAATGGCATCGACATACATCTTGGACCTCCTCGCCCCCTTGATAACTCTGTTGATGATATTTTGTGAACTTTAATCCCATGTTCTTGCAATAACTTATTAGTTATATAATTTCTTGAATAAACTACAACCTCACCTGGTTTAATGCATAAAGTATTTGATCCATCATTCCATTGTTCTCTTTTAGAAATTATTTCATCTCCTCCACCGCAAGGTATAAGAGTTACTTTTTCTAAATTTAAATAATTTTCAAGTACTTTATCAAGTTCCATACTAATTTTTTTAATATTTAAAGTCATATTGTCATTCTTTTTTATTTCATATATATTAAGTGGTCCTTGTATTTGAGGATGTACTGTAAATTTATCATAATCAACTTGAGTAAATACTGTATCTAAGTGCATAAATGCTCTACATTTTGGTATATCAAAGGCTAAAATTGTATTTACTTCACAATCTGAGCTTGAATAAAATAATTCTTTAGCTATTTTTTCAATAGCCTCAGGCGTAGTTCTTTGAGATATTCCTATTGCAACCACTTCATTATTTAAGTTTAAAATATCTCCGCCTTCTATTGAAAATTCAAAACTTCTATCGTACCACTTTTTTATATTTTTAAAATCTTTATGGTATTTGAATATATATTCTGAGTATATAGTTTCTCGATTTCTTGTTTTTGAATACATTTTATTCATACTTATCCCATTTGAAATACTCGAAAATGGATCTCTGGTAAAATATAGGTTTGGCATTGGATCTGTTAAAAATGGATAATCATATTCTATATGATTTCTAAGACTTAAACCTTTTATTTCATTTTTTCTTATACCTGCCATAGTTTTTCTTATTAAAACTTCATTATCATCTATATCTTTTAAATACATATAAACTAAACTTTTTATCTTTTCATCTTTTATGTCTGCTTCTTTTATAAATTGATTTATAAAAATATCTTTTAAATTGTTATCATTTAAAACATCTTTCATTAATTCATGTAAGTAAACTACTTCTACTCCATTAGATCTTAATATATCTGCAAATTCATCATGTTCTTTTTGCATAACTTCTAGATATGGAATGTCGTCAAATAATAGGAGCTCTAAAGTTTCTGGTGTCAAATTCTCAACTTCTTCTCCAGGCCTATGAAGTAATACCTTTTTAAGTGTGTTTATCTCGCTTTTTACATTAATGTTGTCTTTGTTAAATAAATTGCTTTTCATGTGAAATTTCACCCCTCTTATATAAAAAGCCCTTACTCTATTTTACTAATGAAAACAATTGAATGTGATATGTTTTATGTTATCCTATACGATCAATCTATACAAATTATGTATTTTTTTTGTTTTTTCATATAATTTATGATATAAAAATAAAAAACCTTAGTATAAACTAAGGTTTTTTCATTAATAAAAATTTATTTAAACATATCATTTATATCATTTGGCTTATCAGGTCCAGCTCCAGCTTTATAGTAAGTAGTTTTATTTCCATACTTATCAATTTCAACTATCTTTTCTCTATCTGTATTAGTATTTTCACTTTCCATATAAAACATTTCTTTAAAAAATCCTTTTACTCCACTCAAAAATGAATTATTTTTCAAAATAAGCACCTCCAACTAAAATTTTTAATTTAACTTATTAATCATTTTTAGTTTTCTCTTATTTGAAAAACAAATACAGTAAATTTTTTCATAAATCTATTTCATAACTTTTTTTATTAATTTTAATTTATCTTTGTATGGTGGAAATATTAATTTTATATCTATTTTGCTATTTCTTTTTACTATTCCTTTTTCATAAGTAAAAGTTTTAAAACTATCATATCCGTGATATCTTCCCATTCCAGAAGTTTTAACTCCACCAAAAGGTAAATTTGTAGATGCAACATGAGTTATAGTATCATTTATACAACCTCCACCAAAAGTAAAGTTTCTCATAATGTATTCACTAAAATCTTTATCTTCACTAAATACATATAAAGCTAGCGGAGTTTTATAAAGATTTAAATAAAACTTAATATCATCTAAATCACTATATTTTATTATTGGCATTAATGGTCCAAAAATCTCATCTTCCATAATAGCATCATTATAGTTAACATCCGCTATTATAGTTGGTGAAATATATCTTTTTTCAAGGTCTATATCTCCACCAAATACTATTTTTTCATGATCTTTATCTATTATATTTTTTAATCTATTCATATGGCGATCATTTACTATACGTCCAAATTCTTTATTTTCTTTTATATTTTCTCCATAAAAATCAATTATAGTATCCTTTAATTTCTCTATAAATTTATCGTAAATTTCTTCATGAACTAATAAATAATCTGGAGCTACACAAGTTTGCCCTGCATTTGTAAATTTCCCCCAAACTATACGTTTTGCACTTACATCTAATTTTGCAGTTTTATCTACTATAGTTGGAGATTTCCCACCTAATTCTAAGGTTATTGGAGTTAGGTGTTTACTCGCTTTTTCCATTACAATCTCACCAACATTTACACTACCTGTAAAAAATATATAATCAAAACTTAAATCTAATAACTTACTATTTACATTATAATCCCCAATTACAATATCTACATATTTAGCTTGAAAACACTCTTTTATAATCTTAACTAATATCATCTCTACACTTGGAGTAAATTCTGAAGGTTTAATGACAGCTGTGTTTCCTCCTGCTATAGCTCCTATTAATGGTTCTATAGTTAATTGAAATGGATAATTATAAGGTCCTATTATTAAAACACTACCATAAGGACAATTATATATATAAGATTTGCCTGGTATCTGAGCTATATCATTTCTAACTCTTTTGACTTTATTCCATTTTTTTATATTTTTTAAAGCATGATTTATAGATCTATATATAAATCCAACTTCTGTTGTGTAACTTTCAAATTCAGATTTTCCTAAGTCTTTATAAAGTGCATCTATTATATCTTTTTCATACTTTTTTATTGTTAATTTTAAATCTTTTAAAGATTCTATTCTATAATCTACACTTATAGTTCCAACTGAATTTAAATACCTTTTTTGAGTTTCCAATATATCTATATAAGTTTTCACGTTATCATCTCCAATTAAGTTTTATAAGTTCATTATATATTATTTTTATTACTTATATAGATTTTTACCCTAAAATTAATAAAAGCAAGCATAGTATAAATTATGCTTGCTTAGAATTTTTTATTTTATAGGTTTAAGCTTTGATGTAAAGTGTCTTAAAACTTTAGGTTGCCAAGTTATTTCATATCCATTTATTTCACTAGCTCTTTCTTTTATAGAGATTAAAGCATCTACTATAACATCTAAGTGAGCTTGTGTATATACCCTTCTTGGGACTGCAAGTCTCGTAAGTTCAAGTTCTGATTGACGTTGCTTACCTGTAACTGGATCATTGTCTAGCATATATGAACCTATATCACAAGATCTTATTCCCGCTTCTTTGTATAGCTCAATAGCTAACGCTTGTGCTGGGAATTGGTAATATGGTATATGTGGTAATAATTTTTTAGCATCTATAAATATTGCATGGCCTCCAACTGGAGATTGATAAGCTATTCCTGCTTCATCTAATCTATTTGCAATGTATTCCATTTGTCCTATACGATATCTTAAATAATCGTAATCTATTCCTTCATATAAGCCAACAGCTAAAGCTTCTAGGTCACGCCCTGCTAAACCTCCATAAGATACAAATCCTTCAAAAGATATTGTACGAGCTTTTATATTATCATATAATTCTTCATCATCTTTAATTCCTATAAGTCCTCCCATATTTACTATGGCATCTTTTTTAGAACTCATAGTCATCATATCTCCGTAACTAAACATTTCTCTAACTATTTCTTTTATAGTTTTATCTTCATAACCAACTTCACGAGTTTTTATAAAGTAAGCATTTTCTGCATATCTAGCAGCATCTATAAGTACAGGTATATTATACTTTTTAGCAACTTCATATGTTTCTCTCATATTTTTCATAGATACAGGTTGCCCACCAGCAGTGTTGTTAGTAACAGTCATTATTATTACTCCAACATTTTCTGGTCCAAATTCCTTTATAAGAGCTTCCATTCTAGCTACATCCATATTTCCTTTAAATGGAGCATATTTTACAGTATCTAGCGCTTCTTCTACTACACAGTCTACGGCTTTTGCTCCTGTAAGTTCAACATGTGCTCTAGTTGTATCAAAGTGCATATTTGAAATTGCATATTTCCCAGTTTCAGCAAATAAAGGAATTAAAACCTTTTCCGCTGCTCTACCTTGATGCACTGGTTGTATGTATTTATATCCAAAAATATCTTTAGCTGCATCTACTAATTTAAAGTAGCTACTAGCCCCTGAATATGACTCATCTCCTAGCATAACTGCTGCCCATTGTTTTGAACTCATGGCACCAGTTCCACTATCAGTTAATAAGTCTATGTACACATCATCTGCTTTTAATGAAAATAAGTTATAATTTGCATTTGCTATCTTTACTTCTCTTTCTTCTTTTGTTGTCATCTTGATTGGTTCTACCATTTTGATTTTAAATGGTTCTGCTATGTATTTTCTACTCATAATAAAGACCCCCATGCTTTTAATAGTTTAACTTTATTTATGATGTATTTAAAATGTCATTGATATGATGTTGATTTGTCTTTCTAACTTTAATCTTATCAAATAAACTCTCTTGTATCAATACATATATAAAAAATATGAAAGCTTAATTTTTTATGCTAAATTAAACTTTCATATTTTTATTTAAATTATAAGTATCGATCACTATATAGTTTTATACTATTTACATTTATATCTCTTATCAATCTAAAGCTATCTATTACCCAATTAAAATCTTTAATTCTTATACACTTAGTTAAAATTAACATTATAAAATATATAAACATAGAAATAATTATTTTATTTACAAGGTTACCACTTAAATATGTAGATAAAATCACAGCTAAACTTACACATATAATAGGTTTTAAAACCCAGCTAAACAACTTAAATTCTAATTTAGTTGATTTTAAAACATTAATCATATTAAGTACAAAGTTTAAAATATTACTAGTAAATATAACTATTATAAAGCCTTCAATTCCCCTTGTAGGTATTATAAAATATATTATAAGTATCCTAATTATCATATCAACTAAATTAATTTTTAAAAGTGTTACCTGTTTATTTAAAGAATTTAATATTCCATCCATAATACGTTCTAAATACATTATAGGAATTACAGGTGCTAAAATTTTTATTATTGTACCTATCTCATTGTTATTATATATAATCCATCCAATTTCATCAGAAAATGCTATGAATACTCCTGATGCAAATATAGATATTATAAAAGTTATTCTAAATACGTTTGAAATAATAAAATTAACCATTTTATTTCGATTAAGGGAATATGCTTCTGATATTTCAGGTATTATTAAAGTTGCAAAAGAGCTTAAAAATACTGCTGGAAAATTAATTATAGGTAAAGCCATTCCTTTTATCATGCCAAATATAGATAAAGATGTTGCTACAGAAGTACCTGACATTCTAAGGGCATTTGGTATTAATATATCCTCTATAGTTCTAAGTCCACTTTGTATATATGAACTTGATGCTATAGGAAGTGCAATCTTAGTGATATCAATAATTCTACATTCATCATAATTACCATAGGTTACTGTTCTATTTAAGGTTCTTGTTTTAAATGTACACAATATATATGCGTATATACAAGATATTATTTGCCCTAAAGCCATACCAACACAAATTAAAGCACATATTTTTTCTATATTAGTATCTAAAAATATATTTATCGATGCAACTACAATAGACATCATTATTAATTGTTCTATTATTTCTGTTGAAACTGACTTTATTACTTCCCTAGCTCCATAAAAATAACCACTCAAACAAGAAGATATTCCTATAAATGGTAGACTATAGGATAGTATTTTTAAAGATGTAATAGATCTTTCATCTTTTAGTAATACTATACCTATATATTCAGACCCATAAAAAAGTACCAAAGATGTAATTAAACTAAAAAACAAACTGTATATACATCCTTTATTTACTATTGACCTTATAGAATTTTTATTTCCCCTTCCTACTTGTTCTGCTACAAGTCTGGTAATTGCTATTCTAATTCCTGCACTTGAAAATGTAATTGCCATAATATATACAGACATTATAAGTTGATACAATCCCATTCCTTCAGCACCTATTTTTTTGGATAAATACACCCTAAAATACATAGAGACAAATCCAAAAATAATTGTAGAAAAAGTCATTATTATAGCATTTATTATAAGTTTTTTTCTTCTCATCTAATCACCCATCATATACTAAATTTGTACCTTATACATTTTTAATATATATGTGATTTTTAGAGATAAAATTCTATAATAATTTTATATTAGATGTTAAGCTCGTTACATAATCTAATGCACAAGCTGCATTTTCTTCATTTGCCATTATAGTTAAATAATCTCCACCTATTAATGTTGTGTTTCCTCTTGGTATTATTTCTTTTCCACCTCTTGTAATAGAAACTATTAAACAGTTTTCTGGCCAAGTTATATCTTTTATTTGTTTATGATCTATTTCACATCCTAATTGAACTACAACTTCCATAAGGCTCTTTCTAACTTGACTTGGTGTAAATTTATGAGAATCTTTTTCTATCCATCTATGAAGAAGACTTTCATATATAGGTTCAGATTTAAGTAAATCTGATGTTATATACGAAACTACACACACTATAGCTAAAGCAAGAAGATGATCAAAACTCCCTGTCATTTCACAAATTAATATA
This sequence comes from Paeniclostridium hominis, assembly GCF_014306135.1. Classification (NCBI taxonomy): domain Bacteria; kingdom Bacillati; phylum Bacillota; class Clostridia; order Peptostreptococcales; family Peptostreptococcaceae; genus Paeniclostridium; species Paeniclostridium hominis. Next base: position 321,123 of record NZ_JACRWD010000001.1, on the reverse strand, counting down.
ATTCCTGTTATAGGTGCTTTTACAATAGATGCAAAATGTCCTGCCATAGCAAGTATTATAAAGTTTAATATATACATGCTTGGAATATCAAAAACATTTGTTGCCACTATTCCAAATATATTACCTATTAATGAACCTAAAACTAATAATGGAAAAAATATACCTCCTGGAACTCCAGACCCAAAACAAACAAATGTAAATATAAATTTAACAAATAAAAATAATAATAGCATCTTTAATGTTATTGAATCATTCCCTAAAGACATTATAAGTTCATGTCCTCCCCCTAATAATATAGGTGCTGTCAATCCTATAAATCCAGTTATTAAAAATGGGATTATGACTTTTATTTCTGTGCTTAATTTAGATTTTTTAAACATTGATTGAGTTTTTAAAATACCACTATTAAATATAACACCACTTATTCCTACTGCTATTCCTAATATTATTAAAAGCCAATAATATTTTAAATCCATTGGCTTAACCCCAACGAAACTAAGAGACTTTCCAATTCCTAAAATATTTTTAGTAACAAAGTCTGACATTAATGCAGATGACATTACAGATAGTAAAACTAATGGCGAAAAGTTTTTATGAACTTCTTCTAATGCAAACATCACTCCAGATATAGGTGCATTAAACGCTGCAGCTAAACCAGCACTTGCTCCACTAGTTATTAAATACTTTTCTTCTACGCTAACTCTTTTAAAAATCTTGGCAAAACCTTCTCCAATACTAGCTCCCATTTGCACAGATGGGCCCTCTCTGCCAAGAGATAAACCTGCTCCTAAAGCTATAAGTCCACCTACGAATTTATTGATCAAAATTCCAAACCAGTTTCCTTTTAGCTTTTGCATCAATATACCTTCAACTTGTGGTATACCACTTCCACCTATCATAGGTTCTTTTTTAAGCATTAAAGCAACTAAATAACCACTTATTATTAAAACTCCAAACACTAAACCTGTACTTAGTATATTACCTTTACTATAACTATAAAACGCAATAAAAATAGCCGATAGTTTCTTTAACAGTATTCTATGAAGTACTATAGTTAATCCAACTAAAGCTCCTATTATTGCACTTTCTAGTATAAGTTTAAATTTTAAGTTTTTAGTATGCCTTAATAAATTACAAGTTCTTTCTTTATCCATCTAAAGACCTCCTTTTTTAGTCATATATATTATACTACTAAATCTAACTTTTTTAAATTGTATACAATATGTAAAATTCTTTATTTTTTATTTTTTATAAAAATATTTTAACTTTGTTCGATTCCATATTTATTTTTTTTAATATATAATAAAATTTAATAACCAATTATTAGAAAGGGTATTTTAATGACAAAAGAAACACATTCATCTGGAGGGTATCTATTTATAGCATTAACATTTTTCAAATTTAATAGTATGTATTTAAATGGTTATAGTATTTTATATAAATTAATACTTTTTGCAATTTGTTTTCAATCTGCTAATCTAGGATCATTACTTCCTGATTTAGATACTAGAAAGTCATACATAAGTAAAAAATGGCCTTATCTATCAAAATTTATATCAAAAAGATGTAAACATAGAGGCTTCACTCACAGTCTTTTATTTTTATTAATTTTGTTAGAGTTTCTAAAACTAATAATTTCAATAGGCGAAAATAATATTATATTGATTTGTATTTCTTATGGAATCCTAATAGGATATATTTCCCATATAATATTAGATGCTTTTACTTATGAAGGAGTAGATTTATTTTTTCCTTTAGGTTTTAATTTAAAACTTTCAAGACTTAAAACTAGCTCAAAAGGTGAAAGACATGTTTATAAAATTATAAAATTTATCTCAGTAAATCTAATACTTTACAATCTGTACATGTTGTTAGAATTAAAAATATAGCCCTTACTAAAGTAAGGGCTATATTTTTAATATATATCAGAAAACTCAATTTGAATTTTTTTATTCATATCTATAGATTCATTTATAATAGAATTTATGTTTTCATCTTGAATTATTGTTTTATTAGGTATTCTAACTTTAAATTCAGTTCCTACTCCAACTTTACTACGTACAATTATTGTTCCTTCATGTAATGCTACTAAAGATTTGACTATTGATAGGCCTATTCCACTACCTTCACTTATTTTTGTTAATCTATTATCTACTTGCTTAAATTTTTCAAATACATCATTTATTTTATCATTCGGTATACCTATGCCAGTATCTATAACACTTATATCAATATAATCATTATTACATTTTATTTTCACATCGATTTTTCCAGTATCTTTATTATATTTTATGGCGTTAGATAATAAATTTAGTATTATACGCTCCATTTTATCACTATCAAAAGATATTATTTTTTCTTCTTCATCTGTATCAAATATAAGTTCTATATGTTGTAATTTGCTAAACTCAACAACTGAATCACAAATATTTTCAACAAAATTTACTATATCTCGATTTTCTGGGTTATAATCTAAGCATCCTGAATCAATTCGTGTTGAATCAATTAAGTTATTTACTAACTTTAAAAGTCTCATTCCATTTTGCTCTATTATATTCAAATATCTCATCAATACACTTATATCTCCAGATTTTATTTTAGTTATACTTTGATCAATTAATTGTACTGATGAAAATATTAAATTTAATGGAGTTCTAAACTCATGAGTCAAATTTGAGAAAAAATCCAACCTAAGTTTTTCTAGTTCTCTTTCTGTAGCTTTTTTCTCAGTTAAATCGATTACAATTCCAATAATACCTATAACTTCTTTTTTATAATCCCATAAAGGCACTTTTGTAACTTCTATAAATTTATCACCTTTACTTCTTTCCATATAATCTTCAGTTAATGTAGTTACCTTATATTTTATAACTTTGTTGTCAGACTGTCTATATATATCTACTTTTTCTTCATCTATGTTTAAATCATAATCTTTTTTACCGATAATTTTATGTCTATCTAATTCTAGTAACTCACCAAAAGCTTCATTACAATATAAATATACACCTTGAATATCTTTATAAAATATTGGTATTTGCAAATTATCAACGATTATCTCTAACATTTTATTTCTATTTTCTATACCTATAGCAGTTTTTGAATTTACATAGTCATAAACTTTAAATCCATAAGTTCCTATAATATTTTTATCTTCGTCAATCATAGGATGTATAAACATGCTAACCCATTCATTATCTTCAAAAATAACCTTTTCAATACTACTTCTCATTTTATTTAGCACAAGCTTTTCATATTCCTCAATGTATTTAAATTCATTATTAACATTGATTTGAGAATCTTTTTTTCCTATTATTTCAGACTTACATATGCCAGTCATTTCTTCAAAGTTTTTATTAACTTTTATATATCTACCATTTATGTCTTTTATCCATATCATAGCTTTTAAATTATTTTGTATAGCTAAATTATAGTTGCTATTTAGATTATAAATTTGAAACCACATATAAAAAAACGCTTTCATTAACTATATTTAAGGTTATTTTATATGTGTCTTTTAAGTTACATACATACTGATACTTTGTAAACTTACCGTCTTTTTCTTTAGAAAATAAATTTAATTCTTCTTTTGACATCCCTAAAACACTAGTTAAGTCTTTATTTATTATTTCATATTCATTTTCAATATTTAGCTTTTTAAATAATAAATCATTTCCCCCTTTAATTATATAATCTGTACTTTTAGATTCTATGTCCCCTGTATATTTACCCCATATATAAGGTATAGGACAGATGTCTAAAATTTCTTTGCACTTATGAATCTCCAAATTCATCTCCCCTTATTATCTATACCGATTTATTTATTATAATTATAACAAATAAATACAAAAATCTCGATTATAATTTATAATCGAGATTAATATTTATGCGTAAATATCCGAAAATTCTACTTTTATTTTTTCTATATAAGAATTTTGTAGATTTTTTTCTGCGATAATACATTCAGAATCTATTACTGTTTTATTTGGGATTTGTATTTTAAATATTGTTCCCTTATCTATTTCACTATCCACTTCTATATTACCACCATGCATATCAACTAAACTTTTAACTAAATATAATCCAATTCCACTGCCTTCTCCTCTTCTAATTATATTGTTATCTACCTGTTTAAATCTATCAAATATTGAACTTAACTTATGAGGAGGTATTCCTATTCCATCATCTGATATTTCTATTTCTATCATATCTTCTATTTCTCTTGTGTATATTTTTATAGATCCATTATCTTTACTAAATTTAATTGCATTTGATAATATATTTAATATAATACGCTCCATTTTATCAAGATCAAATGAAATAATTTTTTCTTCAATATCTGTATCAAATATAATTTCTATATTTTTGTATTTTGCAAAATCTACGATAGATTGACAAATACCTTCTACAAAGTTAATGATATCATAATTTTGAGGATTGTAATCGAAATACCCTGATGTTATCTTATTAGAATCTATTATATTATTTACTAACTTGAGTAACCTATATGTATTTTGAGTTGCCATATTTAAATATTTTGATATAGACTCCTCTTCTTTTATTCCGCTACTTTCTACTTTTAAATCTAGTACTTGTAATGAACTAAATATTAAATTTAATGGTGTTCTTAACTCATGGGACAGATTAGCAAAAAATTCAGACCTTATTTTATTTGAATTTTCAAATTCTAGTTCTTTTTTTATATCTATTAACCATATAACATACTTATTACCTTCTATGTTTTTAGATACAAATTCATAGTTTTGTTTAAAGTTTTTTATATGTGCTCGTGTATTTTTTTGCTCAAATATTGATTCTAAAATTTCATTACTATTATCTAATATAAACACTTCATTTAATTCTTTTCCTATAATATCATTTTTTTCTATGTCAAATAATACTTCGAATGTATCACTTATTTTTTCTATCTTGAACGAATAACAACTATTTGAACTTTTTTTTAATTCACCAAATATATATGGAATCGGAGATGATTTCAATATATATTTTTCAAAATAATTGGATTTCATAATAACCCCCACCTCTAAAACAAAATAAAAAATAATTATATTAAAATTTCTATTTATTTACAACTTTTTCCTTTTATATTTCCTTATTTTTTTTAGACATTTTATTTAAAATATATAATTTTAAAGTTTTATGTTATTTTTATGTTATTTAATAAAGTTTTAATATATTTAAACTTTATTAAATTTTCTATATATTTCATATATCCTTTTATTTTTATTATTTTTTATTATAATATAAATATATATTAATTACGTAAACTTTTAATATTTTGTTGTTTTATATATTAATTACAAATAACATAGGAGTGTGTGTATATGCGTAGATATAACTTTAAAGAAATTAATGATATGTATGGAAAGATTAGTCCCTTTGAATTCAAAGATAAATTAATCAAATTGGCAAAGTTTAGAGCCATGGAAAGTGGTAGAAGAGTACTAGATGCTGGTCGTGGTAATCCGAATTGGACAGCTGCAACACCTCGTGAAGCATTTTTTACATTTGGTCAATTTGCAGTTAGTGAAACTCGTGAAACGTGGAATGAAAACGATTTAGCAGGTATGCCTAGAAAAGAAGGTATAGCTACACGTTTTTATAAGTATATTTATGACAATTTAAATATGCCAGGAGCTAAATTAGCTAAAGATATAGTAGATTATGGAATAGAAAAATTTGATTTTGATCCAGACTCTTGGGTGTATGAATTAGCTGATGGTATAATAGGTGATAATTATCCATCTCCTGATAGAATCCTTACTCATATAGAAAAAATAGTTGCTAAATATTTAATAAAAGAGATGAAATATGATACTAAAAAAGGTGGCCCTTTAAGTATATTTGCTGTAGAAGGTGCAACAGCTGCTATGTGCTATATATTTGATTCTTTAATGGCTAATGAGTTACTAAGAAAAGGTGATAAAATAGCTATTATGACACCTATATTTACACCTTACTTAGAAATACCACATTTGCCAAGATATGATTTCGATGTTATCCATATAAATGCTGATGAAGTTGATGAAAATAACCATCATACTTGGCAATACTCAAAAAAAGAATTAGAAAAACTTAGTGATAAATCCATAAAAGCATTATTTTTAGTTAATCCTAACAATCCTGCATCTATAGCTATAGATGAAAATAGTAGTAATAATTTAGTTGATGTTGTAAAAAATACTCACCCTGATTTAATGATAATATCAGATGATGTTTATGGTACATTTGTTAATGGATTTAAATCTATAATGGCAAGTCTACCTTATAATACAATAGGTGCTTATTCTTATTCTAAGTATTTTGGTGTGACTGGATGGCGTTTAGGTACTTTAGCGCTTCATCATGACAACGTGTTTGATAAACTTATAAATGAATTGCCTGCTGATTTAAAAACATCAGTAAACAAACGTTATAGTGATATGAGTTTAAATCCAGATAAAATATCATTTATGGATAGAATAGTAGCTGATAGTAGACTTGTAGCTCTTAACCATACTGCTGGTTTATCTACTCCTCAACAAGTTCAAATGGCATTTTTCTCTGCATTTGCATTAATAGATGATAAAGACTCTTATAAAAAGGTTAATATGTCTATATGTAAACGTAGACAAAAACTACTTTATGACGCTTTAGATGTAGATGTGAAGAAAGATATACATGATGCTTCTTATTATGTAATATTTGATATAATGAAATGGGCTACTAATAATTATGGTGAAGATTTTGCAGACTTTATAAAAACTAATTATAAACCAGCTGATATGTTATTTAAACTAGCAAACAACTATTCAATTGTATTGTTAAGTGGTCAAGGATTTTATGGTCCAGAATGGTCTGTAAGAATATCTCTAGCTAATTTAGACGATAATTCTTATACATTTATAGGTAACTCTATAAAAGAAGTGTTAAGTTATTATGTATATACATGGAAAAGAACAAAAATAAATAGTTAAAATTATAAATATAAAGTAAAAAGGCTTCTATTTAAATAGAAGCCTTTTTACTTTATATTATATCTATCTTCTTAAACTATACTTTATTTCATATCTTCCAATTTTACAATTTCCTAATTTTAATCTAGATACTATTTCTGATTTGTCTTTTTCAAAAAATTTTGCACAGTCTTCTATAGACTTAAATACTTCAATAACCTCATTTTTTTTATCAATTAGCTCAATTCTTTTTTTACCACCACGTCTAATTATTTTTCCATAAATTTTAAAATAATCATCATATTCATAATCCATAGATTCAAATTTATAATACATATGTATTGGTTCTATTTTATTACTTGATAATATTTCTTCTCTTTTGTCTTCTGACATATCACTATTCCATAACTCATTATGTAAAAAATTAAACACTTCAACTATATTCATATTTCCTATCTTTTTAGGTGATACATCTACTTTAAGCTTCTTATTCAAAAACTTTATAGCTTCTCCAAAATAATCAGTGTAGCCATATTGTAAATTTTCTTTTATATATTCTATAGGTATTCCTAGTTTTTTACTACACTCTTTATATGTTTCAAATATAGTTTCTTCATTTGTATAAACATCTATTGCTTTTATCCTTTTTTCTCTTTGAATTTTAACTAGCTTTATGTAATCTTCTTCTTCTTTTGTAAGAATTTGTTGTTTTATATAATTTTGATTTTCTGATATTTCTTCTTTTATATGTTCTTTTTTGATTTCAGATTTAGAAGTGATTTCTTGATTTATATTTTGATTATCTTTTTTTATATTATCTTCTTTTTCTTTAATGTTTATAACTTCGACTTCTTCTTTTTGTGTTTTATTTTCCTTATTAATTTTTATAAAATTTAATAACTTCTTTAACAAAATTGTTCCTCCTATATCTTTTGTCTAATTCTCTAATTAGCTTTTAATACTATTATAGTATACTAAAAAATTGTATATTTATATATATAAATATACTTATTTGTCAAAATAAGTATATTTTTATATATAAATACACCTACCAAATTGGTAGGTGCAAAATTTATAGCTTAACTAATACTAGCTCGCTTTTTTATTATTATTGTCTTTCTTTACATGTTTCTTTTCATATACAGTATATAATATAAATCCTATTATAGCAAATCCTAATGGTCCACCTATCATAGTTAAAGACTTACCTATACCTGCTGGAGATGATAATGTTGGTTCTATTACAGTAAATACGTTAGCGAATCCAACTAATATACCTATTATTACAGCAAAAGTTAATGCCATTCCAAAACTCTTGTATACTACGAATGGTTTTTCAACTTTACCTTCTAATTGTTTCTTCTTAAATGCAGGGAATGCACTTGATAAGAACATATATGGTATTGTCATCGCAACATTCGTCATAAGAACTAATATTTTAAAGAACTCTTCCGCATTACTACCACCAAATGATACTGCAAATATCATAACTATAACTATTATAGCTTGAACTATCATAGCATTTATTGGCATACCATTTTTTATTTCTCCTAATTTACCAGGCCATATTTGCTTTGGTGCACCTTCTATAAGAGTTTTTAATGGAGAATAAGTTAATGTGAAGAATGCTCCTGATAATGCTAAGAACATTGATAAACCAACGAATCTAGCAATCCAAGCACCTATTACTAATGAAGTAGCTTCACTTGCTCCAAATGCAACACCTAATTGATATCCTAAATTTTGCATTAATACATAAGCAACGTTAGCCATATTTACATCACTTGATGATAATATATCACTCCAGTTAGTAAACATACCACAAGCAAATATACCTATAGCGTATCCTACAGATATTACTATAGCTGCTAAAGTAAGTCCTTTAGGGAAAGTCTTTTCAGCATTTTCAGTTTGGTCAACTAATCCACCTAAAACTTCTAATCCTCCAAATGCAAATATTGCAAATGTTAAGAATGATAATATAGTTACTGGAGTTTGATATCCTGGGTTTGGAGAATTTGTAAATGCTTTAGCTACATTGTGTATAGGCTCTGCAAATTCACCTTTATTCATAGCTAAAACTGCAACCCCTCCTATTAATAAAACTAAGTTTAATGCTGCAACTGCAGTACCACCTACAGAAGTTACTTTAGTTATCTTTTCTATACCTTTAGTAGATACATAAGTAACTAATATTATCCATAATATTCCAAGTATCCCTAATGTTTTAACTGAACTTAATCCAAATAAAGACCAAGTAGCAGTAGCATCATATCCAAATATCGCATTTGAAAATGGTATCCATAAACTTGAAGCAACATTTACCATCCATACAATATAAGATGCATACCACATGAATGTTCCTATGAATGCATATTTAGGACCTACAGATTTTTCCATCCAAGAATACATACCACCTGATTCTTTTTTGAATGCAGCTCCGTATTCAGCCATCATGAATGCATATGGTATGAAAAATAAAATTGCACTTAATATATACCAAGGTATAGCTGCATATCCCATTAAGAAAAAGGCTCTTGGCATATTCGCGAACCCAAATACTGATGTAAATATCATAAGTACTAAGGGAACTAATGTTAGTTTTTTAGCATTGTTAGTGTTTCCAGCCATTTGTTTTCCTCCTGATTAAATTTTGTTAATGCTTTTTACTTCAAAGGTTAGCTAATCTTTCTTTTTTAACCAGTTTAACCTTTTCCACTTTACATATAATATCATAATTCTACATTTTTTCCAATACATTTTAAACTTTATTAAATTTTTAGATTTTATAAATAATTTCAAAAAATATCTTAATAAATATAGTGATATCATTTATTATTACCTTAATGATATTAAATATTTATATTAAAGTTTTTGTTATTTTTTAACTAAATTTCTTATTTTATGTATAAAAAATAGAGGTTATAACCTCTATTTTTATACATTTAAATCAATTTTCATTCCAATTGAATCTTTATATTCATTTATAGCTGGATTAACTATTTCTTCAACAAATTCAACTACTTGAATAGGAGCTCTTCCTACGAAGTTTTTAGGATCCATTATAGATAATATTTCTTCTTTACTCATCTTGAATGTATCACAATCTTCAAGTATTAAATCTAGTAAATTATTATCTTTTCCTTCTTGCTTAACTCTCTTAGCAGCTTCCATAGAGTACTCTCTTATTACCTCATGTAATTCTTGTCTATCTCCACCCCTTTTTACAGCTTCCATAAGTATTGTTTCTGTTGCCATAAAAGGTAATTCTTCATTTATGTGTTTATTTATTATGTTTTCATAAACAACAAGGCCATCTGTAACGTTTATACCTATTTCAAGTATGGCATCAACTGCCATGAATGCTTGAGGTATAGCTAATCTTTTATTTGCAGAGTCATCTAAACTTCTTTCTAACCATTGAGTAGCTTGTACAAGTGCTGGACTTAAAGATTCTGCTATAACATATTTAGATAGTGAAGCTATTCTTTCACTTCTCATAGGATTTCTTTTATAAGCCATTGCAGATGATCCTATTTGATTTTTCCCAAATGGTTCTTCTAATTCTTTTAAACTTTGTAATAATCTTATATCATTAGTCATTTTATGCATACTTTGAGCTATACCAGATAATATTGATATAACTTGATAATCTAATTTTCTAGTGTATGTTTGTCCACTAACTGCATAAGATGCTTTATATCCCATTTTTTCACAAACTAACTTATCTAATTTTTTTACTTTTTCATTATCATTTTCAAATAGGCTTAAGAAACTTGCTTGTGTACCTGTTGTACCTTTAACACCTCTAAGTTTCATATTATCTATTCTAAAGTTTAAATCTTCTAAATCTATAACTAAATCTTGTGCCCAAAGACAAGCTCTTTTTCCTACTGTTGTAAGTTGGGCAGCTTGAAAATGAGTAAACCCTAAAGTTGGTATATCTTTATTTTTAAGTGCAAATTCTTTTAAGTTGTTTATTAAGTTAACTAATTTTATTCTTATAAGCTTTAATGCTTCATTCATTTGAATTACATCTGTATTATCTCCTACATAAGCACTAGTAGCTCCTAAGTGTATAATTCCTTTTGCACTGTCACATTGTAAGCCATAAGCTTTAACATGACTCATTACATCATGTCTTACTTCTTTTTCTATTTTTTTAGCTTCTTCAAAATTTATATTATCTATATTAGCTTTTAATTCATTTATTTGCTCGTCTGTTATGTTAAGTCCTAATTCTTTTTCTGATTCTGCTAAAGCAACCCATAATCTTCTCCAAGTTGAAAATTTAAATTGTGGAGAAAATATATAACTCATATCTTTACTGCAATATCTATCTATTAATGGATTTGCATATGTACTATATTTACTTTCCATATTAACTAGCACCTTCCTTACACCTTTATTTATTATAAATTTATTATATATAATTTAACGAACAATAACAAGTTATTTTTTATTTATGTTCATTTTATCACTACTCATAATATAATCTATACTTTCACTATCTACAAAGTTTAATACATATTTATACCTAATTGCATAATATTTATCACTCCATCCTAACTGATTTTTAATATCTTCTTCTCCTGCTCCCAGCCTTAAACTTATCGCAGCAAATGAATGTCTAAAATCTTTAGCTGAGTAATTGCTAAGTCCAGCTATATCTAAAGCTTTCTTTACTATTATCCTTACATTTCTATCAGTTATAGAATTACTTTTTTGACTTATAAATACAAAATCATCAGTTGGCATTATAGCTTCAGGTAATCCTAAATAATTTCTATAATCTTCTATCATAGAAAAACAATATGGATGAAGTTTAACAACTCTTTCTTTCTTATTCTTTCCAAGTCTTACATATCCATTATCTTTTTCATCTAACATTAAATCTTTCCATTTTAAATTTACAAGTTCATTTAATAAACACCCTGTAGTTATTAAAAATACCATAATTAATCTATCTCTCATATTTAATCTTGGTAGAGCATCTATAAGTTTGTTTATCTCTTGAATACTAAGCACATCATCTTTAGTTTTTATTCTACTTACTTGTGGTTTTTTTACTAGTTTAAAAGGATTACTTTCTATATATTCTTCCTTTTTCATAAAATTATAAAAGCTATGTAAATAGCTATAAATTTTTTCTGATGTTGATTTTGCATAGTTATCTCTCACAAATTCCATAAATCTATCACAGTTTTCTTTTGTTATGCCTGTTAAATCCTTATTTTTATTAAACTCTTTAAATAATATAACTTTACTTAAATAATCATGCCTAGTGGCTGGATTATGTTTTTTAGAGAAATCTTTAAAAATTTCAAATTCATATTCATTTAATAAAGTTTTTTCTTTCATTTTTACCCCCTATTTTAAAATTTCTTAAATTTCTTAATTATTACTAAATACGATCCTAATATATTGAATATATTCATTAATATTGATATACTTTATTTTACGGGTAAAATATATTTAATTAGGAGGTATTAAAATTGCTAGAAATTTTTAGAGCCATTATACTTGGTATAGTTCAAGGTATAACGGAATGGCTACCTGTAAGTAGTACAGGACATCTAATTTTAGTTGAACAATTCGTAAAATTTGATTTTTCAAAAGTTTTTGTAAGTACTTTTATGGTTGTAATACAACTTGGTTCAATACTTGCAGTATTAACACTATATTTTAAAAAATTAAATCCTTTAGACAGTTCAAAAACTGAAAAAGAAAAAAAGGATACTATAAACTTATGGATTAAAGTTATTATTGCTGTTATACCATCAGGTATATTAGGTTTATTATTCGATGATCAAATAGATGCTTTATTCTTTAACCCAACTACAGTATCAATAACACTTATAGTCTATGGTGTTATTATGATAGTACTTGAAAATAGAAACAAAAAACCTAAGGTTAATGATTTTTCTCAACTTACATATAAGTTAGCATTTGGCATAGGTATTTTCCAATGTTTAGCTCTTATACCCGGAACATCAAGATCTGGTGCGACTATAATCGGTGCTGTATTGTTAGGAGCATCAAGATATATAGCTGCTGAGTTTTCATTTTTCTTGGCTATACCAACAATGTTTGGAGCAAGTGCTTTAAAACTTTTAAAAACAGGTACTGGTTTTAATGGTTTTGAATGGTCAGTTATAGCAGTAGGTTTTATAACAGCATTTATAGTTTCTGTATTTGCTATTAAATTCTTAATGGATTATATTAAAAAGCATGATTTCAAAGCATTTGGTTATTATAGAATAGTACTTGGTATTATAGTAATAACTTACTTTAGCTTCATAGCTTAATGTAAATAAAAGAAGCACAATGTGCTTCTTTTATTTTTTTGACTCTACTAGTAGCTTTATTATATCACTTGCACTTTCATTAAAAGTCGTTATTATACTTAAATAATCAGTTGCTCTATTTATAGCTAAATAAACTTTATTCAAATCTCCTACAAAATCATTAACTTGGTAATCTTGTGTAATATCGTTTATGCTATGATTATATAACATTTCTAACTCACAAAATATTATAGCTTTATACTCTAAGTTTTTAATTGAGTATATATTAGATATAGTTACTCCTGCTTTTTTAGATATATTAGTTAATTCATCATCTCCATAAACATATGGAATATCATTTTCTTCTAAATCCTTTTTTAGCATATATTGAAAATATATAGTTTTACCGTTTTTTAATCTTTTTTTATTAAAAGGATAAACTACAGCTATATCTGAATAATTTAGCCCTTTTTTATGAGTTAAGTATTCAATTTCCCAAAGAATAGAACTTATCTGCTCTTCTATATCAGAAACTTTTATTATATCAACAGCTTTATTACTTTCTCTTATAGGATTAGATAAGTAATAAATATCATCGTTTACATTAGATCTAATACTTTTTATATATTCATTTGAATTTCTATCAAAGTTATTCACAAATTCAACCAAGTGATTACTTTGTCTATAATTTTTGGTTAAAGTAATTATATTATCAAACTTTATATTACTCCATGAATCTTTAAATATACTTAAATTACTTGATATATTAAGCCCTTTACATTCAAACCCATTGAATATAAATTTTGATTTATATAAAAACTCACGTATAAAATCTAATTGACTACTTTCAAAGCTTTCTATTTCATCTATAAAAATTCCTTTAAACATACTCCTATTTTTTATAGTATTTTTAGCTTGTAATACAAGACTTTTATAAACCTTTTCAGGAGTATTTTTAAGTGTATTATAGTCAAATACCAAATTATATATTTTAGCTAATTTAAATAAAAAAGAAGTAAATGTATGTACCTCAATATTATTGTTATCTTTATATAATATATCCAACCTTTCTTTTATTTCATTTCTAAGTTGTTTAGTATGTGTAAATATTATAAATTTATGATGAGGATAAACTCTAGCTAACTTAATTGCTCTAGATAATAATATAGTTGTTTTACCACATCCAGATGGTCCTTTATATAAAGTATTCCCATATTTTATAGATACTATATCCTCTATCTGATCTCTTTCTAGCATAGTAGCTGTATATCTATAGTCTTCATTTGAAAAAGATATTTTCTTTAATTTCTTGTTTAAATTTAAATTATCATTTATAACGTAATATTCTGGACATACTTGTAGTAAAAATAAGTTGAGTAAAATTTCATCATTGGATTCACTTAAATATTCATCTATGCTCATTTCATAATTCATCATTTTGTAAAGTTTATTTTTATCTATTATATTATTTTCTACAAAATCATTATATTCTTCATTATCGTATATAGTTACGTATGGCATCACAAATACATAGTTATAATTTATGTTATTTCCTATTTTACTCATCTTTTTCCTTAAAAGATCGTATTCCTCTTCCATTATTTCTAAAAGTTCATCTTCTAAGATCATAAATAAATCTTCTGTTGTGTCCATAAACTTTATAAATAAAACACGCTCATCTTTTATATATAAAAGATCTGTATTTATTCCTTTAAAAGGAGTTACCTTTGGCACTACATTTGCTTCCTCTTTCATATTTTGATAAAAAATTTCTTCAAATTCTTTTATCTTTAATGCATCTAGTTCGGAATTTATATTTATGTACTGGCTCAATTTCTCATCCCCCTTATTTTATATAATTATATCATTTTCATTAACTTTTTTCTATATTTGATATATTTAATATATTATTTCCATCATATACTACAATTAATCTATTAATTTTAATATAATATATAAAAAGGGAAACTTTAATAAGTCTCCCTTAAATTTACATTTTATAATTATTTTGTAGCCATATATTCATTTTTCTTCTTATTTCATTTTTCTTTACTTCATTAAAATCAGCATCATTAATATTGTAAGTTTGAACTAATTTTTCAACATTAGGGGGATACTCTAAGAAATTTCCATTTTTATTTTCAAATCCAATGCTCATTATATCGTAACTATTTTCATTTGTGTTTATTACAACTCCATATTCAACAGGCTCATCAATTTTAGTGCTATTTGATATTTTTACATATTGATTTTTAGATAAACTACTAAGCATATTTACTCTCCTTTCATCTTTTAAATTTATTATTATCTTTTTAAGTAAATTTTATTATATAGATAATTAAAATTTATATTAAAAAAAGCGAATATATCAATTGATACATTCGCTTACATTATTTTCTTATTTAGCATATTCTATTGCTCTTGTTTCCCTTATTATACTAACCTTTATTTGACCTGGATATTCTAATTCATCTTCTATTCTCTTAGTCATATCTCTAGCTAATAAATGTATATCTTCGTCACTTACATTTTCAGGTTTAACCATTATTCTTATTTCTCTACCTGCTTGTATTGCAAATGATTTATCTACACCTTCATATGAATTAGCTATTTCTTCAAGTTTCTCTAAACGCTTAATATATGCTTCTAGAGTTTCACGTCTAGCACCTGGCCTAGCCGCTGATATAGCATCTGCAGCTGTAACTAAAACAGCTTCTATAGTTTGTGGTTCATAATCTCCATGGTGAGTGCTCATAGCATGAATTACATCTTTAGATTCTTTATATCTTCTAAGTAAATCCATACCTATCTCAACATGAGTTCCTTCCATTTCATGGTCAACTGATTTACCTATATCATGTAATAGCCCTGCTCTTTTAGCTAATTTAACATCTGCACCTATTTCTGCAGCCATTATACCTGCTATATGTGCAACTTCTATAGAGTGTTTAAGAACATTTTGTCCATAACTTGTTCTATAATTTAATCTACCTAAAAGTCTTATTAATTCTGGATGTAAGCCATGTACCCCTGTTTCAAATGCAGCTTGTTCTCCATATTCTTTAATAATATTATCTACTTCTTTTCTAGCTTTTTCAACCATTTCTTCGATTCTAGCAGGATGTATTCTTCCATCAGCTATAAGTTTTTCTAGTGCTATTCTTGCAACTTCTCTTCTTATAGGATCAAATCCTGATAGTATCACAGCCTCTGGAGTATCATCTATTATTAAATCTATTCCAGTTAGAGTTTCTAGTGTTCTTATATTTCTACCTTCTCTACCTATGATTCTTCCTTTCATTTCATCATTAGGTAAATTAACTACTGTAACAGTAGTTTCAGCAACATGGTCTGCTGCACATTTTTGTATAGCATACCCTATTATTTCTCTAGATTTCTTGTCTGCTTCTTCTTTAGCTTGAGATTCTATTTCTTTTATCATTATAGACATCTCACGTCTTACATCTCTTTCTGCATTAGTTAATATAATTTCTTTTGCTTTGTCAGAAGTTATACCTGATATACTTTCTAACTTTTCTAATTGTTGAACTTTTATAGCTTCGATTTGTTCTTCTTTTTTATCAATCTTTTTTAACTTATCATTAAGAACATACTCTTTGTTTTCTAATGTCTGAAGTTTTTTATCTAAAACCTCTTCTTTTTGTATTATTCTTTTTTCAAATCTTTGTACTTCAATTCTTCTTTCTTTATTTTCTTTCTCTGCTTCATTTCTCCATTTATGGATCTCTTCTTTTGCTTCTAATAGTTTTTCTTTTTGTAATGTTTCTGCTTCTTTGTTTGCTTTATCTATTATATCATCAGCCATCTTTTCAGCTTGGCCAATTTTAGCTTCAGATATGTTCTTTCTTACAAAGTAACCAACTATAATACCCACAAATATTCCCAATAAAGCGCCTATTATTGCCTCTATGACATCCACCTCCTTTGTTAATGTAAACCGTCAACTACAGTATTTATAACATATGTTTTTATAAACTAAATAAGAATATTTCATTCTCATTTAATTTTATAATTTTTTCTACTTGGTGTCAAGTTAATAGGAGGTATACAGACTATTATTCTCCAATATTTTCTATTGAGTCTTCGTTTTCTTGTTCGATTTCTCTATTACCATCTAATTTATAATATTTTCTTACTAAAGCTTCTATTTCTTCTGTTAAATCAGGATTAT
The DNA here is from genome assembly GCF_014306135.1 of Paeniclostridium hominis. Classification (NCBI taxonomy): domain Bacteria; kingdom Bacillati; phylum Bacillota; class Clostridia; order Peptostreptococcales; family Peptostreptococcaceae; genus Paeniclostridium; species Paeniclostridium hominis. Next base: position 303,691 of record NZ_JACRWD010000001.1, on the reverse strand, counting down.
CTGATAAGAATTTTTTAACATTTTCTCTACCTTGTCCTAACTTAGTATCATTATAGCTATACCAAGCCCCTGATTTTTTAACGATATCTATATCTGCAGCTATATCTAATAAATCTCCAACTTTAGATATACCTTCTCCGTACATTATATCAAACTCACATTGCTTAAATGGAGGAGCTACTTTATTTTTAACTACTTTTACTCTTGTTCTACTTCCCATTACTTTGTCGCCTTGCTTTATAGTATCTATTTTTCTAACATCTAATCTTACTGAAGAGTAGAATTTAAGAGCTCGTCCACCTGTTGTAGTTTCTGGACTACCAAACATTACTCCAACTTTTTCTCTTAATTGGTTTATAAATATAGCAACACAATTAGATTTTTTTATAGATCCTGTTAATTTTCTTAAAGCTTGCGACATAAGTCTTGCTTGAAGACCCACATGTGAATCTCCCATATCTCCTTCTATTTCAGCCTTAGGTACTAATGCTGCAACAGAGTCCACTACTATTATATCTATAGCCCCACTTCTTATAAGAGCCTCAGCTATTTCTAAGCCTTGTTCCCCTGTGTCTGGTTGTGAAACTATTAAATTATCTACATCAACTCCTAATGCTTTTGCATATACTGGGTCTAATGCATGTTCTGCATCTATGAAGGCTGCTATACCACCTTGTTTTTGAGCCTCTGCTACTGCATGTAATGTAACTGTTGTTTTACCTGAAGATTCTGGCCCATATATTTCAACTATTCTTCCTTTTGGAAGACCTCCTATTCCAACTGCTATATCAAGACCTATAGATCCAGTCGGAATTACATCTATAGCCATTCCACCAGCTTCACCTAACTTCATTACTGATCCTTTACCAAAATCTTTTTCTATTTGAGATAGCGCTGAATTTAATGCTTTTAATCTTTCTTCTTGTATTCCTGCCATTTATAATACCTTCCCTTCTATAAATCATTTATATTATCTTTAAGTTATAATCAAACATTTGTTCTATATTTATTATATCTTTTTTACTACTTAAAGTCAATTAAATAATATATTATTAATAGTATTAACTCTAATTATATCAATTTATACATATTTTCCCATAAGTTTAATTAATTACAAATAAAAAAGTGAGTATATTCAATATATACCCACCTTTTTATGTACTTACTTACTTTCCATAAATAAGTTTCTATTTTTATATATATACTCCCACCCAGAGTAAAGAGTAAGTAATGTTGCTATTAATATAATTATTTTACCTGTATCTAAAAGTATTATATTTCCAGTTTGTGCAGCTAGTAAAAGCACAACTATTGCTATCATTTGTGAAATAGTTTTTAACTTACCTCCAGAGCTAGCTGCTATAACTTTTCCATCAGCTGCTGCGATAGCTCTTAATATACTAACAGTAAGTTCTCTTGCTACTATTATAATGACCATCCATGCTGCAACTAAATCAAATTCTATCATAGTAGTTAGTGCTGATATAACAAGTAACTTATCCGCAAGTGGATCCATAAATTTCCCAAAGTCAGTTATTAAATTATATTTTCTAGCTATATGACCATCCATAGCATCCGTGACAGAAGCTATTATAAATATCATACAAGCTATTAAAAACTTGTTAGGCATATTTATCATCATTACTATTATAAATACAGGTATTAAAAATATCCTAAATAAAGTTAATTTATTAGGCAAGTTCATTAACTACATCTCCCATCAAATCATACTCTAAAGCATTATTTATTTTAACCTTAACAAAATCTCCTGGTTCAAGTTGATTTTCAGATTTAACGTAAATTATACTATCTATCTCTTCAGCATCACCTTGAGTTCTTCCTACATAAACTTTATCTTCTATTTGTTCTTCTATTAAAACTTCATATTCATTGTTTATCTTTTTAGCATTTAATCTTTGAGATATTTCTTGTTGAACTAGCATAAGTTTGTCTCTTCTTTTTAACTTTATATCTTCCTCTATATGATTAGGTAATTTATCAGCTGCGGTATCTTCTTCTCTTGAATAAGTAAACGCTCCTAATCTATCAAATTCTACATCTTTAGCAAATTGTACTAATTCATTAAAATCTTCTTCAGTTTCTCCTGGAAATCCAACTATTATAGTTGTTCTTAATGTCGCATCTGGGATATAACTTCTTATCATATCAACCTTAGACTTTATATCTTCTTTAGTTGTATGTCTGTTCATTAATTTTAAAACTTTATTACTTGCATGTTGTATTGGCATATCAAAATAGTTACATATGTTATCATATTTCTTTATTACTTTTACAAGCTCTTCTGTTATTGACTCTGGATATGAATACATTATTCTTATCCATTTTATACCTTCTATTTGCGCAAGTTCTTCTAATAATTGTGGCAATTTAACTTCACCATATAAGTCAAGTCCATACTTAGTAGTATCTTGTGCTATAACTACAAGTTCTTTAACTCCATTAGATGCTAATTCTTTAGCTTCTCTTATTATGTCTTCCATTTTTCTACTTCTATATTTACCTCTTAATTTAGGTATTATACAGTAAGTACAGTGATTGTCACATCCTTCACCAATTTTTAAATAAGCCATATAATCAGGAGTTGTAACGTATCTTGGAAGATCTTCATTATATGCAAATTCTATATCATTTAAGCTTATTATATTATTTTCTTTTTCAAGTCCTGCTATTATTTCATCTATTTGTTGATAACTTCCTGTTCCAACTATTGCATCTATTTCTGGTATCTCTGCTTGTAATTCATTAGAATATCTTTGTGCTAGACATCCTGTTACAATAAGTAATTTTAAATTTCCAGTTTCTTTTAATTGTGCTAAATCAAGTATTGTATCTATAGATTCTTGCTTTGCTGATTCAATAAAACCACAAGTATTTACTAAGATTATATCAGCCTCTTCAAAATCTCCTACTAGTTTATATCCTTTTCTATTTAAAATTCCCATCATTATTTCTGCATCTACTAAGTTTTTCGAACATCCTAGTGACTCTAACGCTATCTTTAACATTTAATTTGCTCCTTCCTTTGCTGCTTTATGAAAATCTATTAGTTCTAAAAGAGATTGTTCCATATTATCACAATTTATAACTTTATTATATTTATATTTATCAACTGAATGCCCATATAATGCATCGTAATATTCTACTAAATAGTGTTCTACAAGTTGTTCATATTTTCCTTCATTAAATAATTCAATATAATAATCAACTTTAGCATTACCTAATCTTTTTCTAAATTTATTTATACATTGTATTAAGGCTTCAAAGTTTTTATTTTCCGTGTATATATAATCTCTACATAATCTATCTACTCTAGATTTAATACTACATTCTAATAATATATGATAGCCATCTCTTATTATACCTTCATATATTTCATTTGGAACATTAACATGACCAACTCTTTTACTTTCACTTTCTATAAATATATAATTACTATTTGAAAAATATAGTTTTTCAAATATATTAGTTTCAAACTTTTTCTGTGTTGGAGGCTTTTCATTAAACATTATAAATCCAAAAGTAGAACCACTATTTTTAGCTATTCCTTCTAAATCTATAATATCTATACCTTTTTCTTCTAACATTAAAAGCATATCTGTTTTACCAACACCTGTTAAACCATGAAGTACTATAAATTCTTTAGTATCCATAACAGTTTTAAAATAATCTAATACAAAATTTCTATAGGCTTTATATCCACCTTCTAATTGATATACATTTACACCTAAAGTAGCTATCATATTTGCTAAACTTCCGCTTCTCATTCCACCTCTAGCACAATATATAACTATGTTTTCATATTCATTGGCTAAACTTAAAACTTCCATATACATATGTTTTAATTTATCTTTAACATAATCAAATCCTTTTTGTATAGCCTCATGCTTTCCTTGCATTTTATATATAGTACCTATATCCTTATGTTCATTATCACTAAATAATGGCATATGAAAAGCATCTAATATATGATCTTCATTAAACTCTGCTTCTGTTCTAACATCTATAAATATAGTGTTTGGTAAATTTAATGCATTTTTTACACTTATTGTTTTCAAATTTATTCACCTTCTAAATTTTCTAAATCTTGTTTACTTATTAAAACTTTTCTCGGCTTACTACCTTCGCTCTTTCCAACAATTCCTCTTTCTTCCATAGAATCTATAAGTCTTGCCGCTCTATTAAATCCGATTTTAAACTTTCTTTGAAGCATTGAAGCTGAAGCTTGTCCACTTTCAACAACAAATTCTATAGCTTCACTTAAAAATTCATCTACATCACTTGATTGTTCTTTTGATATTTTACTTATACTATCTACAATGCATTCTTCATATTTAACTTCATCTTTTACTTGACTTTTTACATAATCTATAACTCTTTCAGATTCAGATTCAGATATAAATGCCCCTTGAAGTCTTACTGGTTTTGCAGCCCCTAATGGGTAAAATAACATATCACCTTTACCTAAAAGTTTTTCAGCTCCACCCATATCAAGGATTGTTCTTGAATCTGTTTGAGATGAAACGGCAAATGCAATTCTTGAAGGTATATTAGCTTTTATAACTCCAGTTATGACATCAACTGATGGTCTTTGTGTAGCAACTATTAAGTGCATACCAGCAGCCCTTGCCATTTGAGCCAATCTACAAATATAATCTTCAACATCATTAGCACTTACCATCATAAGGTCAGCAAGTTCGTCTATTATTATAACTATTTTCGGAAGTTTCTCTTCACTCTTTTCATTGTAACTAGTTATATCTTTTACACTTGATTCTGCAAATAGTTTATATCTTCTGTTCATTTCTGTAACTGCCCAATTAAGTGCATTGGCAGCTTTTTTAGGATCAGTTACAACAGGTATTAATAAATGTGGTATACCATTGTAATTTGCAAGTTCAACAACCTTAGGGTCTATAAGTAAGAACTTAACTTCATCAGGATTTGATTTATATAATATACTATTTATTAAAGTATTTACACATACACTTTTTCCTGAACCTGTAGATCCCGCTATAAGTAAATGAGGCATTTTGCCAATATCAGCTATTATTGGCTTTCCTGCTATGTCTTTTCCAAGCCCCATAGCAAGTGGTGATTCAAATTTATTAAATTCATCACTTTCAAGAACTTCTCTTAAAGTAACCATTTGTGCTTCTTCATTTGGAACTTCAATACCTATTGCACTTTTACCTGGTATTGGAGCTTCTATTCTTATACTTTTTGCGGCTAAACTAAGTGCTATATCATCTGTTAAATTTACTATTTTACTTACCTTTACTCCTGGACTCGGTTGAAGTTCATATCTTGTTATAGTAGGTCCTACTGTTACTTGATTAACTTTTGCTTCAACTCCAAAATCAGATAAAGTTTTTTCTAATAAAGATGCATTTTTTAATACTTTTTTCTTACTCTTATCATCAGGCTTTGAGTCTATTTTATTTAACAAGTCAACACTAGGTTTTTTGTAATTTTCATAACTTGACTCTGTTTTTATACCCATAGGTTGAGTCTTTTCTAAGTTATCATTTTGCTTAATTGAAGTCTCTGTTTTTTGATTAGGTTTTGCTTTTTGTAATTCTTTTAAAACTTCTAACTCAGGCATACTTTGAGTGCCTTCTAGAATTTCTAAATAGTCATCATCTGCTTTATTAAAACCTACTATCTTTATTGTTTTGTCATTTTCATCATCTTCTATACTATTTTCACTTATTTCTTCTTTTTTAGATTTACCTCTTAATCCAGTTTTTGTAACCATAGTATTTTCATCAACTTCTTCAGTAACCATATTAACCATAGCATCTTTTAAGTTTAAGGCTTTTTCTTTAAAAGTAAGATTACTATTTTTGCTTTTTTGAGTTTTTACTTTTATCTTATATATTAAATCTTTTAAAGATATATTAAATGTAAATAAACATGTTATTAGTAATGCAAATATACTTATTAACCATGCACCAGTTACCCCAAATATCTTAGTTACATAGTATGTAATAACTGTAGCTATAAGTCCACATCCATTTCCTTGTACAGCTTGTTTAGTTACCTCTTTAATTACATATGAATTAGTAGGACTATCTATAGGTAAATTTTTTGCGTTTATAAGTCCGTAAAATATGAATATAAAAATTACACCTACATAATATAACTTAGTACTTTTAATTCTATAGATATATTCATTCTTTTCAAAAAATCCTAAAACACCACTAATAATAATTATAAATGGTATAGCTATTGATAATTTTCCGAACAATCCTAAAAATATATTTTGTATAACTGTACCTAATAATCCCATAGAACTAGAGTTTAAACTATATAATAAGAATATACCTATAAATATAGTTATCAGGTTATTGTATTCAGCTTTAAAACTTGATTCCATATTTTTTTTCTTTTTAGATTTTTTCTTAGCCATCAATCTCACCTCTTAAAAATAAATTTATACAAGAATTAATAAACTCCAAAATCATAGCAAAAAGTGCTAATGTATTTAAACACTAACACTTTTATATCTTCTAATTATAGCATATATTCTATTATTTAACCAAATTTTATTTGATTACATTTTTGTTATCTTCATTACTCTCTTCATTTATCAATTCTCTTAATTTAATCATCGCTTCTTTTAATCCACCAACTTCATTTATAAGTCCACAATCTACTGCTTCTTTACCTATTAATACACTTCCAACATCACTTACTAATTCTTCTTTAGAATACATTAGTTTTTCTAAATCTTCTTTTTCTATATCTGATGTTCTGATTATAAACTGAGTTATACGCTCTTGCATCTTTTTAAAGTATTCAAAAGTTTCATTAACTCCAATAACTAAACCGTTAGTTCTTATAGGATGAACTATCATAGTTGCAGTAGGTGCTATGAACGAATAATCTCCAGCTGTTGCAAGTGGAACTCCTATACTGTGACTTCCTCCTAACACAAGAGTAACAACTTTTTTAGATACACTGTTTATAAGTTCTGCCATTGCAAGCCCAGCTTCAACATCCCCACCTACTGTATTTAAAATTATTAAAACACCTTTTATATCTTTGCTTTCTTCTATTGCAAATAGCATAGGTATTATATGCTCATATTTTGTAGATTTTTTTTGTGGATTACCTGCAAAATGACCTTCTATTTCACCTATTATAGTTATACACTGTATATCTTTAATATTTTGTTCTGGAATACTTGGAACTCCCATTTGTTTAATATCTTGTATATTTTCAGTTTGCTCATTATCATTTTCAGTTTCTTCTGATTTTAAATTGTTTTTTTCATTTGTATTCTTATCATTATATAAAAAGTTCATATGTAGCCTCCTTTTAAGACTTACTTTAATCTATTTACCTTTAGGGTGTTTACTTATTGGTCTTGATGTATTTTGAGCTACAGAACCACTTTTTTTAGGTCTTAAATGTGCTGGTAAACTTAATTCTTCTCCAAACTCTAATTTAAAATGTGGTTGATTATTGTTTGTTTTTTTATTTTTATTAGACATAAAAACATCCTCCTTTAAGGTTTAACTTTACATATAAGTTAACCAAAAAAGGAGGATATTATTAATTTAATTTAAATTCTTCATGAATTGCATGAATAGCATTTTTCATATCTTTTTCTTCAACCAAACAAGATATGGTCATATTTGAATCTGAAGTTTGTAATAAATTTATTTTAGCTTTTGATAATGCTCTTACTATTTTTGCCATGACTCCTGGTGTTCCAGTCATTTTAGATCCAATTAAAGTTACCTTAGCACAATTTTCTTTTACTTTATAATCAAGTTTATGTGCTTTAAGTATTTCTGTTAATGAATTTAACTTATCATGATCAATTACAAAAGCTTTTTCTTCTATAAAAAAGTTTATCATATCTAAACTTATTCCATTTGTTTCTATCTCATCCATTATATCAGTAAATATATCTTCTCTTGATTTAACTTTAATTTGAGCAACTCCACTTGTATGAGCTACTGCTGTCATAGTGTTTATAGATTTTTCTTCTTTGTTTACTTCAAACTTAGGACTCATGCCACTTATTTTAGTTCCTGGATGCGATGGATTTAAAGTATTTTTTATATTTAAAGTAATTGCTCCACTTTTTGCAATTTCAACTGCTCTTGGATGTATTACCTTAGCACCTTTATCTGCCATTTGAAATACTTCTTCATAATTTATATAATCTAAAACCTTAGCTTCTGGCTCAACTCTTGGATCTGCTGTCATTATTCCATCAACATCTGTATATATTTCAACATTTTTACATTCTAGTGCTTTACCTATAGCAACTGCTGAAGTATCACTACCACCTCTTCCAAGAGTAGTTACTTCTCCACTTTCTGTTGTTCCTTGAAAACCTGCTATAATTACAACTTTACCTTCGCCTAATTCTTTATATATTCTTTCTGGCTTAATATCTACTATTCTAGAGTCAGAAAAATTTCCATCAGTATATATACCAGCTTGACTACCTGTTAAAAATACAGCATCTATACCATATCCTTTTAACATGTTAGTAAGTATAGTTCCTGATATTATCTCTCCACAAGACATTATTAAATCTAACTCTCTCTTAGATGAATCATCATTAACACCTTTACATAAATTTATCAATGTATCAGTTGCATAAGGTGCTCCTTTTCTTCCCATAGCTGAAACTACAACAACTAAATCTAATCCTTTGTCCTTATAGTCTTTTATTATATTGCAAACTTGTTGCATTTTTTCATTAGATTCCACAGATGTCCCACCAAATTTTTGAACTACTATTGTCATATTATCCTCCTAATACATGCCTTCATGTTCTATTATAATCATGTCATTACCAATTTTTTTTACATTTCTCCACGGTACTTCAAGTACTGATTTATCTTTCCTAAATCCAAAAAATCCTCTTTCTCTAGGAATTAATAAAGCTAATATTTTCCCTGTAGTATCTTCAATTATAAGGTCACACTCTCCAACAACTCCCAATCTTTCTCCGGTAACTAAATTTACAATCTCCTTACCTGCTACTTCAGATAAATTCATAAGTATCCCCCCATATAAACTAATATATCTTTATTATAGATAAGCTTAATTATATGTCTAATCTAATTAGTCTAAAGTTATATTCTCTACATCTCTTCCTACAATACATACTCCAATATTTTCTTTATTAAATACCTTGTCTATAATTAAGTCTATTCTAGCTTTATCAATATTATTTATACTTTCTATAATATCATTAGGATTTTTTACTTTCCTAGTTAAAATCATAGCTTTACCAATTGACATCATTCTACTGCTAGTACTTTCTAAACCTAGAATATAACTTCCTTTTAACTGTTCTTTACTCTCTTTTATCTCTTTATCTGTAAGATGATTTTTTCTTAAGTTATCAATTTCTTCTAATACTAAATTATATACTTTTTTTAGATTTTCGTTACTCATGCTTGCGTAAATACCAAGCTCTCCACTTTTTCTATAAAGACTAGGTGCTGAATATATAGAGTAAACAAGTCCTTTACTTTCTCTTATATTTTGAAATAACCTAGAGCTTATACTTCCTCCAAATATATTATTTACTATAGATAAAGCATATGCATCTTCTCTATCTTCTAGTGGTATTGCTTTTAAGCTTATAGCCAAATTAACTTGTTCAGTATCCTTATTTTTAGCTATAAAGCAAGGATTAAATTCTGGTGTTGTTATTTCTATATTTGCATTTCCTTTAGGTAAATCTTTAAATTTATCTTCTATTAATTTGACCATTTCTTCAAATTTAAAGTTACCACTAATTGATATTACAGAGTTACTAGCTACATAATATTTATTAAAATAATCTTTTATAGTATCTTTATTAATATTATATAATGATTCTTTAGTTCCTATTATATTCATTCCAAGAGCATCTGTTTTGTATATTCCCTCCATAAGTAAGTCATATACTAAATCTTCTGGAGAGTCTTCATACATTTTTAGCTCTTCTAATATAACTTGTCTTTCTTTTTCTATATCTTCTTTATCAAATAATGGATTTAAAAACATATCACTTAGTATATCTAATCCTATATTTATATGCTCATCTAATAATTTAACATAATAACATGTACATTCCTTACTAGTAAAAGCATTTATTTGCCCACCTAAATTATCTATTGTACTAGCTATTTCTTTTGATGTTCTATTTTTAGTTCCTTTAAATAGCATATGTTCTATAAAATGTGATACTCCACTTAATTTTTCACTTTCTATTCTAGAGCCTGCATTTACCCATACTCCTAACGTTATGGATTTTAAATAAGGTATTTCTTCTCCTACTATTGTAAGTCCATTTTCTAACTTGTGTATCTTATACATACTCATCCTCCAATTTGATTTGTGCATTATAATATTTATGATAATCATTTATATTTGTATCTTAGTTAATGTCCTTTAAATTATAATTTAGTAAAATAAATTATTCAACATCAAAATAACTTAAATAAACTTTTAAAGCTCAAATACATCACTAAGTTTTCCTGGTTTTAAATTTTTACTTTCAATTATCCCTATAATATCATCAATGCCTTCAGCACTTGCATGCGTAGGATGCATAAGTATTATACTAGAATCTTTCATATCTTTTGACTTAACTCTATTTATAATAACTTCTGGTTCTTGTCTATTTTTCCAATCTATTGTGTCTATATCCCATTTGTAAGGCGTGTATCCTAAATCAATAGCCGCTTTTACAGTATCTTTATTAAATGAACCTCCTGGTGCTTGAAAAAATTTAGTTTCTTTTTTTATTATATTTTCTATTATTTCTTTAGATGTTTTTATTTGTTCATAGTTCTTATCGTAGTTTAATGTAGCATAATCTAAATGCTTATATCCATGATTAGCTATTTCATGTCCTTTTTTTTGAATTTCAAGTAGAAATTCAGGGTTTTCTTCAGCCCATCTGCCTGTTACAGCAAAAGTTATCTTAGCATTTTTTTCATCTAATACTTTAAGTATCTTTTCTATATATTCACTTTCCCATCCTAGGTCTACGTTGCAACTTATTGCAACGTGACCACTATTGGATTTTGTTCCATTGTAATATGGTTCCTCTGCTTTATAAAACATATTAATTGTAGGCGTCGTCCCTTTTTTAGACATAAATATAATTCCTATAATTGCTAGTACTATAACTAGTGATATTATTAAAATTTTTTTTACCTTCTTTTTATTAAGTACCATCATTATCATAAAAAACTTCCTCCCAATATGTACAATTTACTCTCATTAAATTGTATTAGGTAGTCTAACTTTTTATGCATTTATATTATATATTGTATTTTAAAATGCTTATATAACTTAAAGTGCTTTTACTATTGTAAAAAATGCTTATATATTTTTTGCATAATAAAACACCCTCTTATATTTTACTTGAGGGTGTTTTGTTTTATAAATTATTATTTATCTTCATTCTCTTTATTTTCTTTAACTTCTTTTTTCTCTGGTTTTGGTAAAAGAGCTTTTCTAGATAAATTAACTCTTCCTTTTTCATCTATCTCAGTTACTTTTACTGTTACTTCATCTCCTATATTTAGTACATCTTCAACTTTATTAACTCTTTCATGTGCTATATGAGATATATGAAGTAATCCTTCTTTTCCTGGAAGTATTTCAACAAAAGCACCAAAGTTCATTATTCTTGTTACTTTACCTGTGTAAGTTTGTCCTACTTCAGCTTCAGCAACTATATCATGTATAAGTTGTTGTGCTTTTGCTATCATCTCAGCATCTATTCCACTTATAAATACTTCTCCTGTTTGTTCTATGTCTATTTTAACACCAGTTTCATCTATAATCTTAGTTATTATTTTTCCACCAGGTCCAATTACATCTCTTATCTTATCTGGGTTTATATTCATTGTTACTATCTTAGGTGCATACTTAGAAAGTTCTGGCTTAGGAGCATCTATTGTCTTTCTCATTTCATTTAATATGTGTATTCTACCTACTCTAGCTTGTTTTAAAGCTGTTCTTAGTACTTCTTCATCTATACCAGCTATTTTTATATCCATTTGTATAGCTGTTATACCATGTTCAGTTCCTGCAACTTTAAAGTCCATATCCCCTAAATGATCTTCCATTCCTTGTATATCTGAAAGTACTGCAACTTTATTATCATGTTTTATAAGACCCATAGCAATACCTGCAACCATATCTTTAATTGGTACACCTGCATCTAAAAGTGATAATGTAGATCCACATACACTTCCTTGAGAAGTTGATCCATTTGAACTTAAAACTTCTGATACTACTCTTATTGCATAAGGGAACTCTTCTTTTGAAGGTATAACAGGAAGTAATGCTCTTTCAGCAAGTGCACCATGACCTATTTCTCTTCTACCTGGTCCTCTTGATGGTCTAGCTTCACCAACACTATATGCTGGGAAATTGTAGTGATGCATATATCTTTTACTTTCTTCTTCATCAAGTCCATCAAGTATTTGAACATCACCTAAAGCGCCAAGTGTTGCTATAGACATAACTTGAGTTTGACCTCTTGTAAATAATCCAGAACCATGAGCTCTTGGTATAAATCCATTATCACACCATATTGGTCTTATTTCATCTGGCTTTCTATTATCAGGTCTTATATTTTCATGAACTATAAGCTTTCTTACTTCTTCTTTTATTATAGAATGTAACGTTTCCTCTATATCTTGTCCGAACTCTTCTACTATGTCTTCAAAATGAGCAAAAGTTTCTTCTTTTACTGCATCCATTTTTTCCATTCTTTCAAGTTTTTCTACAGTTTTAACTGCTTCTTTCATTTTATCTGTAGCAAACTCACGAACAGCTTTTTCTACTTCTTCATCTATTTTATAAAGAGTAACCTCTATTTTTTCTTTCCCAACTTCAGCAGCTATAGTTTCCACGAACTCAACAACTTTTTTGATTTCTTCATGTGCAAATAATATAGCTTCTAACATTAATTCATCTGGTATTTCTTCAGCTCCAGCTTCAACCATCATTATCGCATCTTTAGTACCTGATACTACAAGATGAAGAGAACTTTTTTCTCTTTGTTCTGCTGTTGGATTTATAACAAATGCTCCGTCTACTAACCCTACTAACACAGAACCAGTTGGTCCATTAAATGGTATATCAGATATAGATAACGCTACAGATGATCCTATCATAGCTACTATATCAGGAGTACAATCTTGATCTACTGATAAAACAGTTGCAACTACTTGTACATCATTTCTAAACCCTTTAGGAAATAGTGGTCTTATAGGTCTATCTATAAGTCTTGATGTAAGGATAGCTTTTTCTGAGGGTTTACCTTCTCTTTTTAAGAATCCTCCTGGTATTTTACCCACTGAATATAATTTTTCTTCATAATCAACACTTAAAGGGAAGAAATCTATTCCATCTCTTGGTTGAGCTGATTTTGATACGTTTACCATAACCATAGTTTCTCCGTACTGAAGAATAGCGCTTCCACTAGCTAGTTCGGCAATTTTTCCTATCTCAACAGAAAGTTCTCTTCCTGCAAAATCCATCTTAAAAACTTTATGTTCAAACATTAATGCTTGTACCTCCTCTTTATTAAAACCGCGTTTAGTATCCTATGTACTATCTTATCAAAAATACTATAATTTAACAACATAAAAGTAAATTACTGGCTTGTATTGATATGTTTTAGAGATACAAAACGTAACTTAGCAAATATTTTATTTTAACTTATTATTTGCTTAATATGTAAAATTTAATACATTTAATTTGAACAACTAATAGCTATTATATCTGGTCCTGTATGTGAGCATATACAAGCTCCACCTCTAGTTAAGTATATATTTTTAGCTTTTATTGCCTCTTGAACTTCTTTTTTAAGAATCTCAAACTCATTTTTATTAGCTCCGCAACCTATCATTACATTTTTATCTTCAAAACTTTCATATTGTTCTTTAAGTAAATCTATTAATTTATGTATTACATTTTTTTTACCTCTTACTTTTGTAAGTAAAGATATATTTCCATCCTTTACCGAAAATACAGGTTTTAAACTTAACATATTTCCAATAGCAGCTGTCGTTACAGATACTCTTCCGCTTCCTAAAGATAAGTTAAGTGTATCAAATATATGTATATCTCCATCTGTATCATTTTTCGCCATAACTGCACTTTGATATGTACCTGAAGATTTAGATGAACCACTTATACAAACTATAGAGTATTCATCTTTATATTTATCGAAAGCTTCTTTAAATTGCATGTATGTAGCTTGAGATGTTTTAGGTACAGTTTTTATTTTTTTCATAGTTTCGTAAAACTCTTCCTCGGTCATATCTACACCGTCTTTGTATTCTTTATCTTCTATTATTATAGTTAATGGAATTATTTCTATGTTATGTTTTTCTGCTAACTCCATAGGTATATCACATAAACTATCACACATTAATTTTATTTTCATAGTAAATCCCCTCCTAAAAGAAAAATTTCTATATAAATTATCATTATTCCTTTATATATTTTAATTTAATATTATTATAGTTGCAAATTATTTCTATTTTCAATAAAAACTGTATTTATTTAAAATATTTAAAACAAAAGAAGAAGGTATAAACCTTCTTCTTTATTAAAATAATTAAATTATTTTCTTAATCCTAACTTAGCTATTAAAGCTCTGTATCCTTCTAAGTCCTTTTCTTTTAAGTAAGCTAATAAGTTTCTTCTCTTACCTACCATCTTTAAAAGACCTCTTCTTGAGTGATGATCTTTTTTGTGAACTTTTAAGTGACCGTTTAATTCATTTATTCTAGCTGTTAATAAAGCTATTTGTACTTCTGGAGAACCAGTATCTCCTTCAAATCTTCCGAATTCTTTTATTATTTCAGTTTTGTTCATTTGTGAATACCTCCATTATTTTATTAAATCCCCAATTACTAAGCATTGATTGGAGTGTTCAAATGCCGAGTAATGGTTCACGAATTTTATTTTAACACAAAACATGTCTACTTGTAAACATACTTTTTGTATACAAAGTTAACGTCTTTATGTAATTGAGCTTTTAATTCATCTAAAGAATTAAATTTTCTTTCATCTCTTATTCTTTCTAAAAACTCAATTTTAATTATTTGACCATATATGTCTTTATTAAAATTAAGTATATTAGTTTCTATAGATAAACTTTGTCCATTTACAGTTGGATTATAACCTATGTTAGTGGCTCCATAGTAAGTCTTATCTTTTAAGTATACTTTAACTGCATATATACCACATTTAGGTATAATTAAATTATTATCTATATTTAAATTAGCAGTTGGAAAACCTATAGTTCTGCCTAGTTTCTTAGCATGAATTACTTCACCTTCTAAGGAATAATTTCTCCCTAAAAAGTCTTTTATATTATGAACTTTCCCTTGACTAATAAGTTGTCTTATATAGCTACTACTAACTCTTATATTATTTATCTTTATAGGATTTATAACTTCAATTTCCATATTATATACTTTTCCAAGTGACTTTAATTTTTCTACAGTACCTTCTTTGTTTCTAGCAAAAGTAAAGTCATGTCCTACTATAACTTTTTTACACTTTAATTTTTCTATTAAAATTTCTTTAACAAAATTTATAGCAGATATTTTCGTCATATATTCATTAAACGGAACCATAAGAATTATATCTACACCTAATGATTTTAATATATTTATTTTTTCGTCATTCGTAATTATACTTTTTATAGAGTTTTCCCTAAAATATCTCATAGGATGATTTTCAAAAGTAAATACTATGCTTTTGAATTTTTTGTGTTTAGCTTCTCTAACAGCTTTTTTTATTAATTTTATATGCCCTTTATGAATACCATCAAAGTTTCCAATTGTTATAATACTATTTTCAATATTTATTACTTTATCTAATGATTTTATAATAGTCATAATAAATTCTCCACTACTTATATTCTATATAAATAGTTTATCACTTTTTAAGCATAATGTGCCATCAACTTTTAGGAATTTTCCAACTCCTAAAAACTTACCTTCACTGTATACTCTTACAAATTCATCACTTTCATTAAAATTTCCTTTTACAAACCCTTTTTTATACACTATAGCTCCATTAACATACGATTTAACAGCTAATGGATTTATATGTATGCTATTAAAGTTTGATAATACATAATCTATGTCATATAGGTGTTTATCTAATTTCTCTTCTTTATATAAGTTTTCTAATTCTTCTAGTGTTATTGCATTTTCTAAATTAAACTTTCCTGATGATGTTCTTAGTAAAAAAGACATATGTCCACCACAACCTAGCTTTTCACCTATGTCATAACATATGCTTCTTACATAAGTTCCCTTAGAACATTTAACATAAAACATTACCTTATTATCTTTAAACGAAAGTATATTTAATTCTTTTATATTAACATCTCTATACTTAAGTTTTATTTCATCAGCTCTTCCAGCTCTAACTAAATCACACATTCTTTTTCCATTAACTTTAAGAGCAGAGTACATTGGAGGAAGTTGTTTTATTTCGCCTATTTGAGTATCAAATGCCTTTTCAAGATCATCCATACTTATATTTCCAACTTCAAATCTTTCTATTATTTCTCCTGATGAATCATAGGTATCTGTGTTTATACCTAAAGTTAGTTCACAAATATACGATTTATCCTTATTAAGTATAAGTTCACTTACTTTTGTAGCTTTTCCTATACATATAGGTAGTACCCCTGATGCATCTGGATCAAGGGTACCTGTGTGACCAACTTTTTTTATATTTAAAATTTTTCTAACCTTACCTACAACATCATGAGATGTCATACCTGTAGGTTTTAATATATTTACTATTTTATTCATACTAATCATCCTTAAATATGTTTTAAAACTTCGTCAATCACCATTTTTTTAACGTTTTCTATAGTATCTTTTATAGTGCATCCAGAAGCTCTAACATGACCTCCGCCTCCAAAATGTTGTGCTATAGTACTAACGTTTACATAGTTTTTAGATCTAAAACTTACCTTGATCTCATTAAGTTCTTTTTCTTTAAATAAAATGCCAACTTCAACTCCATCTATGTCTCTAGTATATGATGTAACTCCATCTGCATCATTAAAAGAAATTTTATTTCTTTCTAGCATATCCATTGTTAACATCATACTAGCAACTTTTCCCTCTACAATATCTAAAGTATCTAAAGCTTCGCCTAGTAACTTATAATAATTGTATGGATTACTTTGGAATATTTTTTGAATTATAATGTCTTTTTTAGCTCCTATACAAACTAAATCATATGCCATTAAGTAACTGCTCGGATTAGTGTTTGAATAAGAGAAATTTCCAGTATCTGTTAAAAGACCTGTGTATAGACAAGTTGCTATAGTTTCATCTATTATATTTTCACCTACAACTTTTGAAAACTCTTTTAGTAAGTTGTATACTAATTCACAAGTAGATGATTCATTTGGATTTATATAATTTAAATCTCCAAAATTATCATTGCTTGCATGGTGGTCTATACAAATTAATTTATTAACAGATGTTTTTATATGCTCACTAACACATATTCTATCTGCATCTCCACAATCAAGAGATATTAAAATATAATCATTTATATCAATATCTATTTCTTCCGATTTTAATATTTTTATATCTTTAACTAAAAATTTTAAATTAACAGGTATAGTATCATCTAGTACATATAATACATTCTTACCTAATTTTTTAAGCGTGTAATACATAGATAATGTAGAGCCTATATTATCTCCATCCGGACTATAATGAGAGGTAACAATAAAATTGTTACCTTCCCTTATAGCTTTTATAATATTGTTAATATTATTTAGCATAGATTACTCTCCTTGGGTTTCTTCATTAGAATCTTTTTTATTACCTTGATTCTCTTGATTAACTTTTTTAATTAGACTTTCCATATACATTCCTTTTTCTATAGAATCATCTAATTTAAATATAATTTCCGGAGTATGTCTAAGCTTTACATTTCTTCCTACTTCTTTTCTTATATATCCACAAGCACTTTTAAGTCCTGCCATACTTGATTCTTTATTTCCACCTAATATACTTACATACACATAAGCATAACTTAAATCATTAGTTACTTCAACATCAGTAACACTAACCATAGAATTTATTCTATAGTCTTTTATACCACTTATAAGCATTGTACTTACAACTTTTCTTATTTCTTCGCCTATTCTTTGTGTTCTATTATATGATGCCATAATATCGACCTCTTTTTACTATTTTAATTTTCTTTCAACCTCTTTAGTTATATAAGCTTCTATTATATCGCCTTCTTTTAAATCGTTGAAATTAGTAATTGTTATACCACATTCATATCCATGGTTAACTTCTTTAGCGTCATCTTTAAATCTCTTTAATGCTGCTATTTCACCTTCATGTATTATGAATCCATCTCTTACAACTCTTACTTTACCATTTCTAAATATCTTACCACTTAAAACATAACATCCAGCTACAGTACCAACTCCAGATATTTTAAATGTTTCTCTTACTTCTGCTTTACCTGTATCCTCATCTATATATTCTGGGTCTAACATACCTGTCATAGCAGCTTGTACATCTTCTATAGCCTTGTATATTATTGTGTAAGTTCTTATATCAACTTCTTCTTTTTTAGCCATTACTTCAGCAGTAGCAACTGGTCTTACATTAAATCCTATTATTATTGCATTAGATGCTCTTGCTAGCATAACATCAGATTCAGTTACAGCTCCAACACCGCCATGTATAACTCTTACAGCAACTTCTTCATTAGATAATTTTTCTAAAGATTGTTTAACAGCTTGAACAGAACCTTGAACATCAGCTTTAACAACTAGGTTAAGTTCTTTAACTTCAGCATCAGACATTTGACTAAAGAATTCGTCAAGACTTACTCTTTGGTTAGATTTTAACATTTCTTCTCTAGCTATATGTTGTCTCTTCTCAGCTACACTTCTAGCTATTTTATCAGTAGCAACTGCTACAAATTGATCTCCACCTTGTGGAACTTCTGACAATCCTAATATCTCAACAGCAGTAGATGGTCCAGCAGTCTTAACTCTTCTACCTTTATCATTTATCATAGCTCTTACTTTACCACAAGCAGTCCCTGCAACTATAGGATCTCCTACTTTTAAAGTACCTCCTTGAACAAGTACAGTAGCAACTGGTCCTCTACCTTTGTCAAGTTGAGCTTCTATTACAGTACCTACAGCTCTCTTGTTTGGATTAGCTTTTAATTCTTCTACTTCTGCAACTAAAAGAATCATTTCAAGTAATGAATCTATATTAGTTTTTTGTCTAGCTGATACTGGAACAGATATTACATCTCCACCCCAATCTTCAACTAATAAACCTTGGTCTGCTAATTCTTGCTTAACTCTATCAACATTAGCCGCTGGTTTATCTATTTTATTTATTGCAACTATTATTGGAACTTCTGCAGCTTTAGCATGGTTTATAGCTTCTATAGTTTGTGGCATTATACCATCATCTGCAGCAACAACTAATATAGCCATATCAGTAACTTGCGCTCCTCTAGCTCTCATAGATGTGAAAGCTTCATGTCCTGGGGTATCTAAAAATACTATCTTTTCTCCATTTATAGTAACTTCTGATGCCCCTATATGTTGAGTTATTCCTCCAGCTTCATTTGTAGTTACACTTGTTGATCTTATAGCATCTAGTAATGATGTTTTACCATGGTCAACGTGTCCCATAACTGTAACTACAGGAGGTCTTTTTACTAAATCTTCTTCTTTATCTTCTTGTATATCTATTAATTCATCTATTTCAGCTTCTTCTTGCTCTGTCATATCTTTTTCTACAAGCTCAAATCCATAATCTTTAGCTACTAATGAAGCTATTTCAAAGTTTAACTCTTGATTTATTGTTGCCATAGTTCCCATTTTCATAAGCTTCATTATTATTTCTGTAGCAGGTTTTTCTAAACTATTAGCTAATTCTTGAACAGTTAATTTTCCTTCAACTGATACAGTTGGAAGTCCACTTCCTGCTGCAACTTCATCACCTAATAATTCCATAGCCATATCTGCATCATCTTGGCTTAATTCATCATTTTTATTTTTTACGTTTATATCTAGTTCTCCTAGCTTAGCTATAAGTTCTTCGCTAGTCATTCCTAAATTTTCTGCTAATTGGTATACTCTTGTTGACACAAGACCACCCCCTATTATATTTTTGTATTTTCAATAAGTTCTAAGACCTTATCTGCAAAGCTCACGTCTTTTATTCCCATAACTGCTCTAGGCGCTTTTCCTATAGCTAACCCTAATTGTAGTTTTGTTGAATATGTAACGCATGCTATATTTCTAAAAGATGTTTTATCTTTAAATAGCTTTTTCGTATTATTTGAAGCATCTTCTGCCACTATTACTAATTTTACCCTATTTTTTTTAATATCAAGCATAGTAGAATCATCACCTGATACTAGCTTTCCTGCACGTTGTGCTAAGCCTAGGAATGAGTAAATTTTGGCTTCATTGGCTTTATTCATTGTCACCTATCTCCTTCATCAGGCTTTCATATACTTCATCAGGAACTTCAACTTTAAAAGCTCTACTTAAAGCTTTACTTTTAATTGCTTTTTTTAGACATTCGCTACAGTTACAAATATATGCACCTCTACCATTTGCTTTACCTGTTTTATCTAAAAATATTTGTCCTTCTTTATTTTTGACAATTCTTATTAACTCTTTTTTATTGTCTCTATCTTGACAAGCTATACACTTTCTTTGAGGAACTTTCTTTACTTTTTGCAAATGTATCACTCCTTATAATTAAGCATCTAATTCTTCTTTATTATCTGCTTCTTTAGCTGCTTGACTTTCGCTTTTTATATCTATCTTCCAATTAGTAAGCTTAGCTGCAAGTCTTGCATTTTGCCCTTCTTTACCTATCGCAAGTGATAATTGATAGTCAGGAACTACAACTAAAGCACTCTTTTCTTCTTCATTTACATCTACAGATACAACTTTTGATGGACTAAGTGCTGCAGATATAAATTCTACTGGATTTTCACTGTATTTGATTATATCTATTTTTTCATCGCCTAATTCATCAACAATATTTTTAACTCTTGATCCTTTAGGTCCAACGCATGCTCCTATTGGATCTATGTTTTCATCTACAGAGTAAACTGCCATCTTAGTTCTTGATCCAGCTTCTCTAGCGATGCTCTTAACTTGAACAGTACCATCAAATATTTCAGGAACTTCCATTTCAAATAATCTCTTAACTAAACCTGGATGGCTTCTTGAAACAGTTATTTGAGGTCCTTTGTTAGTTTTCTTCACTTCTAATATATATACCTTTATTTTTTGTCCTGCTTGATAGTATTCACCTGGTATTTGCTCTGCTTGAGTCATTATAGCTTCTATTCTTCCAAGGTTTACATGAACTATATTTTTGTTTACTCTAGCAACTTCTCCTGTTACTATTTCATCTTGCTTGTCTATAAATTCATTGTATACTATATCTCTTTCAGCTTCTCTTATTCTTTGAACAACTACTTGCTTAGCTGTTTGAGCTGCTATTCTTCCAAATTCTGTAGTAGTTATTTCACTTTCTATTATATCACCTATTTCATAGTTAGGGCTTATTTGTCTTGCTTCATCTATTTCTATCTCTAAGAATGTATCGTATATATCTTCTGAATCTACAACAACTCTTTGAGAGTAAACTTTTACATCTCCTTTTTCTCTATCAAAGTATACTCTAACATTTTGAGCAGATCCAAAATTTTTCTTATAAGCAGTTAAAAGTGCTTGTTCTATAGTATCTATAAGTATATCTTTATCAATTCCTCTATCTTTTTCTAATTCATCTAATGCTTCTATAAACTCGTGGTTCATTTTTTTGTCCTCCTATATTAAGTTTTAATTAGAATTTTATAGCAAGTCTTATAAGTGCTATATCTTTTTTATCAAATTCCATTTCTTCATTATCAACTATAAGTTTAACTATTTTATTGTCCACTAACTCAACTAATTGAGCTTCGAAATGTTTTAATCCATTTATAGGTTTATATAATTTAACTTCTACGTCTCTTCCCGCATATCTTATAAAATCTTTTTCTTTTTTAAGTGGTCTATCAAGACCTGGTGAAGATACTTCTAAGAAATAGTTTTCTTTTATTGGGTCTTTTTCATCTAATATTGGATTTATAGCTCTTGTTATAACTTCACAGTCATTTAGAGATACGCCTCCATCTTTATCTATAAATATTCTTAAATAATATTCTCCTGCTTCTTTAACATATTCAACATCAACTATCTCTATGTTGTGCTCATTAGTTATCGGAAGTACTAATTCTTCTATTAATGATTCTGTACTCTTTTTCATTTTGCTTCCCTCCTATTCAGTTGTTATTTTATAGCATTGTAAATGCTATAATAAAAGAGTGAGAACTTTTCGTCTCACTCTTAGTTTTTGCATTATATACTATTTTATATACTATGATACCATAGATTGTTTTTATTTGCAAATTTTCTAGTATTATTCAATAGTGAAACTCCAGTTTCCTTTTATATTATATCTATTTCCTTCAAGTTTTATATATAATTTATCACTTTTGGGATATGGCAATTTAAATGTATATGAGTATAAATTTTCATCTTCAGCTCCTACTGATAGACCTCCCTCAAAAAAATCTGCTTTTACATCTTTTATACTTTCACCTGAAGGCCTTATGTATATACTTTCAATTTTCATTGGATTTTTTTGTTCGTTTAGCTTTTGTATATATATAGTATAATTATCATTCTCTTTAATACCCTTTATTAATTTAACTTTGTCATTTGCATTTTTAAATAAATTACTATTTGTTTTTAATTTTACTATTTTATTTATAGTTGTTTCTACGTTATCAGATTCTATATCTAATTGCAATTCCTCACTTTTAATTTTCTCATTAAGTGCAAATGTTGATATTTCAGGTATAATTATCTTATATGGCTTTTTTAAATTAGTTGTATCAAATCTAAAGTGATTATACCTTTCTGGATGTTCTATAAATGCCCCTACTGCAAATTTACCATTTGAATCAATTAATTTTATAACGTCTTTTTGTTTTCTTGCATAATTACTATAAACATCTCTTTCATTTATTTCTTGTCCATAAAATGTTAATTCATTTTTTATGTCTCTATTATTAATAAAGTTTACATCCAATTTATTTTTACCTTCTTCTATCATAGCAGTTATAGTCATATTACATTTAGTATCAGTTACTCCAAGGCTTTTAATATCTGATTTTGACTTAACCTCTATAAGTTTTGTGTTAAATTCTACACTTTCCCCACTTTCCCACTTCATGGTAAATTTTATATTATCATTTTTATACTTTTTATAATACTTAAATGTACATTCATATACCCAATTATCAGCTCTGCCATCTCCACTAGTTGAAGTTGATATGTATCCTCTTGAAACTTTTTTTCTATTTCCTATCTCTATTGTAGATATTTCACTAGGCTCATAAAACTCTCCTTCTACCTTTACACTTATTTCATTATTAGCTTCATTTATATTTATATCCCTTAAAGTTATATCTGTTGATTTATTTAATTTTTGATAAATAGGTCTTTCCAATATATATTTTAATCCATCATCAGTTGTAACCATTCCACTTCCTGGAATATATTTATAATTTTGGTTAATGTAAGCTTTTACAATAAATGGCGCTGATGTTATTACTATCAATCCAATGATTGATGCTATCATTAATTCTCTCTTTATTTTCTTACTTTGTCTTTTTTCATTTATACTCTTTAATGTATCATCAATTCCCTTAATTATTTCTACTGGAACTTCTAAATTATCTTTTTCTCTTAGGAATTTATTTATCTCTATATCAAGCTTATTATTCTTATCCATTTTAAGTCCTCCATTTAGTTTATATCTATCATTTCTTTTAACTTACCTCTAGCCCTTGATAGTCTTGACTTTATAGTTCCTTTAGGTATCTTTAAAATTTCTGATATATCGCTTATTCCCATGTCTTCATAATAGTATAAAATTATTAGTATTTTTAGTTCTTCTTCTAGATTGTTTATTATACTTTTAATTTCTATTTCAGCAGAATTATCCATATATGAATTGTGTATATTTTCATTAAAGCAATTTGATGATTTTCTATTTTTTTCAACTGTGTAATTACATTGATTTATTAAAATTTTTATTAACCAAGTTTTAAAATACTTTTCTTGTCTTAAATTTTTTATATTTGTATAAGCTTTTAATATAGTTTCTTGAATGCAATCTAATGCATCTTCATTATTTTTAGTTATAGCTATAGCTACTCTATATAAATCTTTTTCATAGTTTTTTATTAAAGTAGAAAATGCAATATCATTCCCCTTTTTACTTTTTTTGACTAGTTTTACTATATCCAAGCGTCATCCTCCCATCCCTCATTATCAATTCTTCTATATATTAGATAGTTTTTATATAAAATTGGTTCTCATAATTTTTTATTTTTTAAGTAAAACATTAAAATAAATTGTCTTAAATTAATTAGGAACCTTCTTAATTCTATTTTAATATAAAAAAAGACTACTTGATTACCAAGCAGTCTTCTTGTTTTTAATTATATTAACCTATTATAAAATCGAATATATCATCAATTTTATTTGTTGGCACTTTGTAAATTTCAGTATATTTACATCTAGTACAAGTTACTGTTGTAAATTTTCTATTTTGAACATCAAATATCTTAGAAAATCCACTACCTGTTGTACATATTTCATCTTTTTCATATTCAGTATTACTACATTTTGGACATACATATCCTTTACTCATATAAATCTCCACCTTAATATAAAATATACACTAAATTATATCATAATATTATAAATAAATATAAAATAACATCAATTCTTTTTTAAATCTATTTGCCAACAACTTTATCATCTATAAACTTATATATTCTATTAAAGTATTCATCTCCTAGAATATCATATCCATTGACATGTTGAACTTTATCTATAAGCCAAATTTCTTTTTTATCATGTGGTATATTATCATATATTATCTGACTACTTTTTGGAGAACATACTTTATCTTCTTTTCCATGTATTAAAAACATCGGCGTAGTTATATGTTGTACTGATTTATATGGTTTTACATCTTCATAATTAAATCCTGATTTAACTTTAGTATATATATTCCCCATAGTTCTTGCATATCCTACAGGTAAAAGTGGTATGTTTTTTGCTTCAATACCTAATCTTATAGCATCCGACATTTCATGATATGGTGAATCAGCTATATAAAAATTTACATACCTATTTTTTTCATTTATTTCAGAATGCATTACTACAGTTGCAGCCCCCATTGAATGTCCATGAGCTCCTAATAATCCATTAGGATATTTTTTATGAATAAACTTAGCAACATTTTCTAAATCATATTTTTCTCTTAACCCAAAAGTATAATCACTTCCTCCAGTTTTACCTGTGTGCCTTTGATTATATAACATAACATTGTATCCATGATCTAAATATTCATATGCCTTTTTTAAATATTCATAGTAATTACTTTCAATCCCATGAACTAGTATTATTGTATTGTCAGTATTTTTATTAGACTTTATAAATTTACCTTCTACTTTATATCCATTTTCTGGAGAACTTATAAATACATCTTCATACTTATAATTTTTAAGTTTTTCTAGTGGTCTTCCTTCTCTATGAGAAAATACTTCTACTATATCTTCATCTTTTATTTTTTGAACAGAACCAACCGAACCATCATATACTAAGAAACCAACTACGTAAGATATTATTAAAAATAATAATATACAAACCGATGAAATTATTATGATTGCTTTTCTCTTCATTTTTTCCTCCTGATATTATTATCTAGTACTAATACTTAGTATATATCAAGTGTTAATTTTTTTCTACTTATTTTTTATAAAAATAATATATATGTTAGAAATAAAAAAAGATTAGCTAAACGCTAATCTTTTTTTATTTCTAACAAACTACTATCTGAGGATGTATATATTCCACTTCTATCATCAAATACATAACTTATTACACAAACAATAAACAAGTATTCTATGCTAGCAGATCCCGATAACTCTATTTCCATTACAAGAGATGCGATCGAAGTTTTAGTAGCTCCTGCTAATAAATTTCCTAGTATTGCTCCTATTACAAATAATAGAGTAACCTTACCGCCTTGAAATCCTACCGCTAATGTTAATGATGTTAATAGTAGTTTTATTATAAATGCATCACTTAGTAAATCTAAACTTAGACCAAGATATATTCTAGTTCCAAGTATTATTATACCTCCTATAAAACTCTTTAGTGATGTGTTAGGTATTTTTTCTGCAAATAATTTTTTAAGCTATGTATAAGTTCATCAAAAAGTTTACTTGTAAGTCCAAATAAAATCTCACATAATATAACTTTTTAAAATACATCAACCCCATTTATAGGAGATACTATATTATAGTGACTATGTTGCATTTTAAATAATTTTGCTACAAAATTTCCTATGTAACTCGCTATAAAACAAGGTATTATAGCTTCATATCGCATCTTACCGACAGTACTTACTTCGAGTCCAAATATAGTTCCTCCAATTGGAGTACCAAAAAATACTAATGGAGCCATTCTAAATGGTATATTCCCTGCTCCTTGATTAATTCTCTCAATTATTAAGTTGTTTCCTTTAGATGATTCTCTTCCATATCTAGCATATAAATAACTTACAAATGCCACCTAATGGTAATAGATATAATAACTATGGATTTGCTTATCTTGTACTAGTTGCTCATAGTAGGCTCTTTAAAAAGAAAGATATTATTATTCCTACTACAACCCCAGATATAGAAGCTCATAAAAATCACCTTAAAAATAATATAGATATTCATTCACTTTCCTTAACATGTGACTTAAACTTTATATAATTTCATAAAAAAAGTAGACTATCTAATAGTCTACTTTTCATTGGAGCTAGTGATAGGAATCGAACCTACAACCTGCTGATTACAAGTCAGCTGCTCTACCGTTGAGCCACACTAGCATATGGCGGGAATAACAGGACTCGAACCTGTGACCCATTGATTAACAGTCAATTGCTCTACCAACTGAGCCATATTCCCGAATTTAAATATTTGGAGGCGACACCCAGATTCGAACTGGGGATCAAGGAGTTGCAGTCCACTGCCTTACCACTTGGCTATGTCGCCTTAACCTTACTCTATAATTATATAATTTTTTTATTAATTTGTTAAG
Source organism: Paeniclostridium hominis (assembly GCF_014306135.1). Lineage (NCBI taxonomy): Bacteria > Bacillati > Bacillota > Clostridia > Peptostreptococcales > Peptostreptococcaceae > Paeniclostridium > Paeniclostridium hominis. The sequence goes on along the minus strand of NZ_JACRWD010000001.1, from coordinate 276,402 downwards.
CATTTTTTTAAATTTTTTCTAACTTTCAATCGACATTTTTCTCATCTATCTTACTTAAATTATATATACCTTTATTGATTAAATAAATTCCTAAAACTAAATATCCTAAACTCCAAAATAAACCTATTGGCATAGGTATTATAACAAGTAAATTATTTATTAAATGAGCCAATATACAAATCTTTATAGATTTTGTGTAATAGTATATAAATCCCAATATAATAGCTCCTCCAAATGCAGCAACTCCTTGAATTAAATTAAAATGAACAACTGCAAATATTATAGATGAATATACTATAGCTTTTAATGGTTTGTTGTAATATTTTTTTAAAAGACTTTTTAATAAAATTCCCCTAAATAATAATTCTTCTAATATAGGTCCTACTATAACTATTTGAATATATATAATTATAATTCCAATTAATCCTCCAGTGTTTACATAGTTACTCACAAAAGAACTTTCAAATGTATTTAAGGTATTTATATTATGATATTTGCTCAAAATAGATATTACTACACATTTAACTAATATATAACCTAAAATCATACAAAAAGAATACAAAAAGTCATATAACTTAGAATGATTTTTTACACTTTTCAAATCATACCATAGCTGTATTCTCTTTGAAATAAAATTACAAAATAATATTAGGATTATATCAATTAATACTAATATTGACGATATTAATTTAAATGGTACTTCTCTTTGCATAGATGTAAATACTGTTGAATCTATAATCATAGTAATAACAATAATAATCGATACTAACATTTCCTTATTAAATTTTAATTTTAAATTTCTAATATAAACCTCCCCCTATATTTTTGTACTAAGTTTATAACTTTTAATTAAAAGTTATAAACTTAGTGATTTAAATTTTTATTAACTAAAATAAAGATAATTGATTTTCGTCACTCATATTTTCAAGTGACCCGTGATTAGTAAGTGTCTCTATTACAGTTTTAGATATTTTAGTTCTTTTTCTCAAATCTTCTTTAGAAATAAACTCCCCATTTTCTCTTTCTTTTTGTATATTTATAGCTGCATTCTCTCCAACTCCTTGTAGTGCTATCATAGGAGGAAGCAATGTTTTTTCTCCTACAACCTGAAATTTCTTTGCATCTGATTTATATATATCAACGGGAATTATTTTTATATCCCTTGCATACATCTCAAGTGCAACTTCCAAAACAGTTAGCATATTTTTTTCTTTTGTTGTTGCATCATTTCCAAGTTCTTCAATTTCTTTAATTTTTGCTTTTATTGCAGGTAATCCCTTTACAATTAAATCTGCATCAAAATCTTCAGCTTTAGTCGTAAAGTAAGTTGCGTAAAAAGCCTCTGGATAATGAACTTTGCAATATGCAAGTCTAAAAGACATCATAACATATGCAACCGCATGTGCTTTAGGGAACATGTACTTTATTTGTTGACAAGACCATATATACCATTTAGGAACATCATTTTTTTCCATTTCTTCTATATGTTCTGGTTTTAATCCCCTACCTTTTCTAACACTTTCCATTATAGTAAAGGCCATTTTAGGCGGTAGACCTTTAAATATAAGGTAGTTCATTATATCATCACGAGTTGATATAACATCTTTAAGTCCAACTATTTCTTTTTGTACAAGTTCTTGTGCATTGTTTAACCAAACATCAGTACCATGAGAAAGTCCAGATATACGAACAAGTTCTGCAAATGTTGTAGGTTTTGTATCAAGTAACATCTGTCTAACAAACTTTGTACCAAACTCAGGTATTGCAAGTGATCCTATAGGACAGTTTATTTCTTCCGGCGTAACCCCTAGTGCATCTGTTGATGTAAACAAGGACATTGTCTCTTTATCATCTAAAGGTATAGTTGTTGCATCTATTCCAGTTATATCTTCAAGCATTCTTATGATGGTCGGCACATCGTGCCCTAGTATATCAAGCTTTAGTATTCTACCACTTATAGAGTGATAGTCAAAGTGAGTCGTTATAACTCCACAAGAAGTATCATTAGCAGGATATTGTATAGGTGTAAAATCATAAATATCTTTATAATGTGGTACAACCATAACTCCTCCTGGATGTTGTCCTGATGTTCTTTTTACTCCAGTACATCCATTAGCAAGTCTTAATGCTTCTGATGATGTTGTGTTTATATTATTTTCTTCTATATACTTTTTAGCATATCCAAAGGCTGTTTTTTCTGCAACTGTACCTATTGTACCCGCTCTATAAACATATCCTTCTCCAAATAGTTCTTCTGTATATTTATGAATCACCGGTTGATATTCTCCCGAGAAGTTAAGGTCTATATCTGGCTCTTTATCTCCTTCAAATCCTAAGAAAACCTCAAATGGTATATCATGTCCATCTTTTTTTAATGGTCTTCCACATTTTGGACAATCTTTATCTGGTAAGTCAGCACCTGATCCCCATTCACCTATTTCATAAAAATAAGAATATTTACATTCTTCATTTTCACATATATAATGTGCAGGCAGAGGGTTAACTTCTGTTATATCACTCATAGTAGCTGCAAAAGAAGAACCTACGGACCCTCTAGATCCAACTAGATATCCATCTCTTAAAGATTTTGTAACTAGTTTTTGAGATATTATATACATAACTGCATATCCATTACCTATTATAGAATTAAGCTCTCTATCAAGTCTTGCTTTAACAACCTCCGGCATTGGATCACCGTATATTCTTTTAGCCTTTGCATAACACATTTCTCTAAGTTCAACATCCGATCCTTCAATTACTGGTGGATATGTGTCATCAGGTATAGGTTTTATAACCTCAACCATATCAGCTATCTTATTTGAGTTAGCTATTACAACTTCATAAGCCTCAACAGGATCTAAGTAACTAAATTCATCTAACATTTCATTTGTAGTTCTAAAATGAAGATAAGTTTCTTCTTCGTCAACCTTAAATCCTTGAGAATTTTTAAGTACCTTTCTAAGTACGGCTTCATGTTTATCTAAAAAGTGAACATCTCCTGTAGCTACTGGTATTTTACCAAACTTCTTTGCTACTTCTATTAATCTTCTATTTAAATCCCTTAATTCTTCTTCATCTTTAACTTCGCCTTTTTCAATCATAAATCTATTGTTATCTATCGGCATAACTTCTATATAATCATATAACTCTATTACCTTTTCCATTTCTTCATCAGGTAAATTCTTCTTTACTGCATTGAAAACTTGTCCTGCTTCACAAGCTGACCCAATTATCAGCCCTTCTCTATGCTTTTCTAATACGCTTCTTAATATCCTTGGAGCTCTATAAAAATGATTTACATGAGCATCTGAAACAATTTTATAAAGATTTTTAAGACCAGTATAATCTTTTGCGAGTAATGTTATATGATTTGTTGCTATCTTGGTATAATCTAATCCACCTAGCTTTTCATTTACATCACTTAATTTTTCTACTCCTTGTTTTTGAAGCATTTCTAAAAACTTTATAAATATATGAGCTGTAGCTTCAGCATCATCGACTGCCCTATGGTGATTTAAAAGTGGTATTCCTAGATCTTTTGCTATCACATTTAACCTATGTCTTTTTAAATGTGGTAAAAGTACTCTAGCTAGTGTTAATGTATCTATACTTTTATTTTTAAATTCTAATCCTTGTTCTCTACTTTTTTGAGATATAAACCCCATATCAAAATCCGCATTATGAGCAACTAAAACACTATCACCTACAAATTCTAAAAACTTAGGTAATATTTCCTCTATAGTAGGTTTGTCAGCTACCATATCATTAGTTATACCTGTTAACTCTTGAATTTTATATGATATATCAGCTTCAGGATTTATTAACTCACTAAACCTATCAACTACTTTGAAGTTTTCTATTTTTACTGCACCTATTTCTGTTATCTTATCATTTGTATTTGAAAATCCTGTTGTTTCAATATCAAATACTATAAAACTTTGAGATAAATCCTTATCATTAGGGTCTTTTATTATCGGTAATTCATCTTCCACCAAATAGCCTTCTACTCCATATATAACCTTGATACCATGTTTTTTAGCTGCATCCATAGCTTCTGGAAATGCTTGAACTACACCATGATCAGTTATTGCTATTGCAGGGTGTCCCCATTTAGCTGCTCTTTCAACTAATTTTTTTGTTGAGCATACAGCATCCATTGAAGACATTTGTGTATGAGCATGGAGTTCCACTCTCTTTACATCTGAAGTATCTATTCGTTCTTCTTTTACTTCTTTTTTTATACCACTTATTGTCATTGTAATTTCTCTTTGATAATTATCGTAAAGTGCGTCTCCTTTTATTTTTAAATAAGCTCCTTTAGTTACAGAATCTATAACCTTATCTTTATTCATATCATTTAAAAATAATTTACAACTAATTGAACTTGTATAATCTGTAACTGCTGCAATTAAAAGAACTTTTCCATTTCTTAATTCTTTTAACTCAACATCAAATACTTCTCCTACTATACACACAGTTCCAGAATTTTGATTTAATCTATTTATTTTTTCAACTGGAGCATTTACATTATCTCCATAAATATATTCATCTTTAATTGCAATTTCTATTGCTTGATTGCCTTCAACTTCCTTTTCTTCATCTTCTACATTTATAGATTCAGCTATTCTTTCTTTTACCATTTCTTCAATTAAATTATCATTTTTCTTAATAAGTTTTTCTACATTAGGTCCTTTGCTTACTGACTTCTCAAATATAATATCAATATCCAATCCAGCTTCTTCACTCAATACATTTTTTAATACCTGTACAGCATTTTGTTTTATCAATCTTTTGTAAAAAAGATCTGATGGCAATTTTATTTTTAAAGTTTCATCTATACACATATACTCAACATTTTTTATCCATCCATTTAGCGAAGGACATAGTGTTGTTAAAATATATATTATATTTACCCAGTATTTTTTTATAATGTCTTTTGTTTTTTGCTTTTCTAATTTTATATACCTTATCTTAATTTTGACATCATTAAAATAATCTAGCTTTTCTTTTAACTCTTGTCTTAATATCTCTATATAATCGTAACTTATTATATTTTTAGAACTTAAATATATATATATTAATTTTTCTTCTTTAAAATATGTTACTTTACTTATGTTTACATCTGCTAATTGTTTATTTAAAATATTATTATTTATACATAATTTTTCTAAATAATCTTTGACAATTTCCATAAGAAGTTCCCTCCTCTCTATCAAATCATTATATCATATATATAAAACTTTTTTTATTAGGATTAGCTACAAACTATACAATCTTTAATAATATATTATATATTATACGTCATAGTTTAGGTGGTGATTTTTATAGTTAGTTTTGATAGTAACTTAATAAATAAAATTTTAATTGCCTATGAAGATTTAGGAGAGAAGAAATTTATAAAAAAAATAGTTAAAGATATAAATATTGATAAAAAATTATATTTATTTTATTTTAAAAGAAAATTTATACCTATATGTACCCTCCCAAAATTCAGAATTATCTTAGTGTCTAAGCAGGGATTCATATCTTTTTGTTATAATTTTTTTTCTTTTCTACACTCAAAGAACTTATTTATAAATGTATCTTATAAAAATATAATGTCTATCGCTAAATTTGTTGTATACCATGAGGTAGGCCATATACTAGATAAAAGTATAAATGATAATAAAGTTGAATATAATCAAACACTTAAAACTTTCATTAATAAACTTATTGAATACGATATAGATATAAATGTAGAAAATTTTCACAAGAAAAATCTGCCATCAGATATAGAAGAGTGCGTTTTAAAACTAAAAAAAAATTTGATAAATAGAGAATCTACAGCTTGGAAAATAGCTCATGATTTAATTGAATTTGAGGATAAAAACGAAGAACTTATATTCAATAATATGAGAGAATATGCTCTAGCAACTTATAATTTTGGAAATATCCAAAATATTATTAATGAAAACAATATAGATGTTTTCATTAAATACAAAAAAGCAATATAAAAAATAATGAGGACATTAAGTCCCCATTATTTTTTATATTATCTATGTACAGGTATTTCAAATATTAAATTACTATTAGTATCATACATACCTATAAACTTATACATTATTCCTGATATAGCATTCGCCCAGTTTACGTCAGTTGCATATTGATGGTGTAAATGATCATAACTCCATCTCATTTTATACAGTGTATTTTGACCGTAGCTACCATGATGTATATAATTCGAAGAAATCCATCTGGCCGATCCTTCTATAGTTTTTTCTACACTAGTCCATCCATTTTTATATGCAGCTTCTGCTCCTGATAAGTTTGCAGTTCCATCAAATGCCCCTATCCCAAAAAAGTTATATACTTTAACTGGCTGTGGTAGAGGTTTTCCTTTATATGAAGTTAGAACTTGTCCTTGAGCAAGTGTAGATCTTCCATATCCAGTCTCTAACATAGAGTGTCCTACTAAATATGATAAATCTATATTGTACTTACGAGCTGCATTTATAAATGCTTGACCTTGATTGTAAAATACATTAGTTCCACTTGATGCAGGTTTTAGACTATTTAAGTATCCATTTAACTCTCCTGCAGTTATTCCTCCTTTATAACTATCTAATCTTAGGAATTGTAACATTCCTTTTTTCCCATTTTTAAAATTATTAGGATTTAGATAATGTTCTATGTCAGATCTACTTGCATTAATAAATCCTCCTGAAGATGAAGCTATCATATTTACTTTTGATAACTGCTTATTAATATGGTCTTGTAATGAATGATTTTCATATTTATAATTAACAGTTGCTCCATTTACTACTTCTGAACTATCTCCTCCTGAACTAATATCCCCATCATAATCTTTTAAGTATGTACTTGATACGTATGCTTCTTTTCCATTGTATTTTATCTTTGACCATCCATTACTTTCTGATATCACTTCTACTTTTTCATTATGTTTTAGCGTTCCTATTAGTCCATGACTTGTTGATGGTCCACTTCTTACATTTAATGATGTTGCTGTTACTATCTTTATTTTAGCAGATTCTTGGTTTTCACCTGGATTAGTTACTTCTCCATTTTCATCATCTTTTAAGTATGTACTTGATACGTATGCTTCTTTTCCATTGTATTTTATCTTTGACCATCCGTTACTTTCTGATATTACTTCTACTTTTTCATTATGTTTTAGTGTTCCTATTAATCCGTGACTTGTTGATGGTCCACTTCTTACGTTTAATGATGTTGCTGTTACTACTTTTGTTTTCGTAGTTCCTTCATTTGGTTTTTCACTTGGATTTGGATTAGTATTTGTGTTACTATCTCCAGCATCTTTTAAGTATGTACTTGATACGTATGCTTCTTTTCCATTGTATTTTATCTTTGACCATCCGTTACTTTCTGATATTACTTCTACTTTTTCATTATGTTTTAGTGTTCCTATTAATCCGTGACTTGTTGATGGTCCACTTCTTACATTTAATGATGTTGCTGTTACTACTTTTGTTTTCGTAGTTCCTTCATTTGGTTTTTCACTTGGATTTGGATTAGTATTTGTGTTACTATTTCCAGCATCTTTTAAGTAATCACTTGATACGTATGCTTCTTTTCCATTGTATTTTATCTTTGACCATCCGTTACTTTCTGATATTACTTCTACTTTTTCATTATGTTTTAGTGTTCCTATTAATCCGTGACTTGTTGATGGTCCACTTCTTACGTTTAACGATGTCGCTGTTACTACTTTTGTTTTCGTAGTTCCTCCATTTGGTTTTTCACTTGGGTTTGGATTAGTATTTGTGTTACTGTCTCCGACATCTTTTAAGTAAATACTTGATACATAGCCTACTCTTCCACCATATTTTATCTTTGACCATCCGTTACTTTCTGATATCACTTCTACTTTTTCATTATTTCTTAAACTTCCTATCAATGCATTACTTGTTGACGGTCCACTTCTTACATTTAATGATGTTGCTGTTACTACTTTTATTTTGGTTATTATTGTATCTGGTAATGTTTCAGATGGTTTTTCAGGTTTTTTATCTGGTATATCACCATCTATGTTCGATAAAAATTCACTTGATACATATCCTAATCTTCCATCATATTTTACCTTTGACCATCCATTATTCTCTGATATTAATTCTACAATATTGCCTTTACTCAACTTGGCAATTACTCTATAACTTGTAGATGCTCCACTTCTCATATTGAGAGTATCTGCATTAACTATCTTTTTATTAGTTGATTGATTAGTATTACTTATATTTGTGCTTATATATTCACTAGAAACCCATCCACTTTTTCCATTTGCCGCACTTATTTTATACCATCCATTATCACTTTGAAGTATAGTAACCTTGTCATTTTTTTTAACCGTAAAAATAACTGAATGACCTGTTGATGGCCCACTTCTTACATTTAGCGATGTTGCTGTTACTATCCCTTCTTGATTGGATGCAAATGCATTTGTAGCTGTCAATGGTATTAATGCTAGAGTAGCCATTGCTATTTTTCGCTTCAACACATATTCCCCCATTCTGTTGATATCATATACTTAAGTTAATTATACGACAATTTGTGTATATATTAAATATAAAAGGTTAAAATTTTGTAACTTTTTCTATAATAGGTAAAAAAACACATTAACCAATATGTATTTTATATTTTTATAGCAAAATAAAAGAGATGGTATATCCCATCTCTTTTATTCATTTATAACTATAGCTAAAATTTCTAATTCTTCATCTCCAGTATTTTCTAAATAATGCGATTCTCCATCTGCCGTATATACTACATCTCCTGATCCTATAGGTTGCATAAATCCATTATCTAAAACTCTTCCTTCACCTTTTATTATGTAATATACTTCAAAATCATCAGTGTGATCATGTACTCCTATAGAAGCTCCTGGGTCTAAAACCAATCTAGATATTAATTTAGCTTTTCCTTTTAATTCTTTCCCTTCAATTAAATGATACATAGTAGTAGTTCCTCTACCATCTCTTAACTTATTTACTTTATTAACAGTTAATTCTTGTGGCCTTTTTATCATTTAAATCTCCTCCCCTATGTGATTACTATAATTTTAACATATTTACAAAACATAATCATACATGAGAGTTAAAATTTTATAAATTTATTTTTTTACATCAACTTTATATTTTTTAGTTAATTTTTCTATCAAAGTATTTTGTTTTTCTAACATTAATTGTTCTTTTAATGATTCTTTTACATCTTCTAAAGACTGAGTTCTTTCATCTGTTTTCTTTATTATATGATATCCATATTTTGTTTCTACAAGTTTTGGATTTATCTCACCTTTATTTAACTTAAATGCTGCTTCCTCAAATTCAGAAACCATCTGTCCCTTTCCAAAGAAACCTAGATCTCCCCCACTTTGAGCACTTGTATCCTCAGAATACTTCTTTGCTAACTCTTCGAAACTTACACCTTCTAGCGCTTTTTTTAACACACCTTCAGCTAACTTTTTATTTTCCTTTAATTTAGCGTCATCTAATTTCTTATCATTTTCATCCGTATTTTTAATTAATATATGTGATGCTTTTACTTCATTAAATTTTTCTTTATTTTCATTATAATATTTCTCAACATCTTTATCACTTATATTAGATTCTTTTTCTATTTCTTTTGTTGCTATAGTTTCTTTTTCTATTGTTTTTTTAATTTCATCTTTTGTTAATTTAAATTCCTTTAAATAACTCTCTTCATCTAACCCAAAACTTTGAGATATAGTTGTCATTAACGACTTATATTGACTTTCTATATCATTTTTATCTACTTTAATTTTATTTTTAACCCCTTCTTGATATAACATTTCTGTAGTTGTTATATAATCTATCATATTTTGTTCATAATAATCTATCTGCTCATCAGTCATTTTAGTTTTTCCATTCATATAAAATATAGGTTCCATTCTGTTTTTTAATTCTTTTTCTTTTATCTTCACATCTCCAACTGTTGCTATTATCTTATTATCACTATAATTTCTACTTGTTGCTGGTAAAACTCTTCCTTTTTCCTTTCCTATATAAAATCCGGAACCTATCCCTACAGTTAGAATACCTAATACAATTAGTATTTTTTTACTTAAATTCTTTTTTTCTTTATCCATATTTTATTTAAACTCCTTTTATAATTTTAAATTGTTTATAAATACTCTACATTATAGATGTGAATTCTATATGAATACAAAATATTTTTTATTATATGTATTTTCACATTAAAAAATAAAGTAAAAATATAATTTATTTTAAAATTATATTTACATTTTATTTTTTTTAAACTATAATAATATTCAGAATATTTTTCGTAATCAACTTAATTTATAATAGATATCGAATTATATTTTAATTATTAAAATGTCCTAAAAAAAGTATGAATTATTTATCCATACTTTTTTTATTATAAATTTCATTAATTATAAATATCTTGATAATACATATTCCTTTCTAGACAATTCATATCTATGGCATTTAACGTATCTTACTTTGTTTTTTGTTACAATTTTTTTATCATAAGTTGTTACATACTTAAATCCTAAATTTTTCAAAGATTTTGTTGATTTTTTATTATCTTCATAAGTTGTTGCTATTAATTTTTCTAGTTTTAAAAATTTAAATCCATATTCTAATAAGTATTTCGTCAGATCTGTTGCTATATCATTTCCCCAGTACAATGGATTTACACATATACCCATATATGCTTCTGTATCTTTTTCAGAAACATCATTTAAACCTATATTTCCTATTAATTTTTTATTATGCTTATCTATAATTGCCCAATGATTTACATTTCCTTTTTTATAACTATCTATAAAATTTTTTCGTATAAATCGCTTTGTTTCGCTTATGGATTTGTGTACTTTTATAGGTAAATACTTTACTACTTTCTCTTGACTATAATATTCAAACATACTAGTTGCATCTTCTAAGGTTATAGGTCTTAATATATATTTATTACTTTCTATTATTTTCATTTGAGGATATATAGAGTCTTTCATATAATAATTACCTCCTTAAAGTTCAATAATATTATTTAATATGCTTATATGTTTAAAATTGTTAATGTATGTATAAAAAAAGATATAAAGAGATATTTTAAAATACCTACTTTATACCTTAATTGATCATTTTTATTTTCTGTGAAGCTTTGAGTAAACTCCTGATTTTTCAATGAGTTCTTTATGAGTTCCTCTTTCTTCTATTCCGTTTTCTGTTAAAACTATTATTTCATCTGCATTTTGTATTGTCGATAATCTATGAGCTACAACTAAATTAGTTCTATTTCTACCTAGCTCTTCTAGTGATTTTTGTATTTCATATTCAGTAACATTATCAAGTGCTGATGTAGCTTCATCTAGTATCATTATAGGTGGATTTTTAAGGAAAATTCTCGCTATAGAAATTCTTTGCTTTTGACCTCCAGATAACTTAACTCCTCTTTCACCTACATAAGTATCATAGCCTTGCGGTAATGTCATTATAAATTCATGTATTCTTGCTTTTTTGCAAGCATCTATTACTTCTGCATCTGTTGCATCTGATTTACCTATTATTATATTTTCTTTTATAGTTCCAGTAAATAAAAATACATCTTGTGCAACAACTCCAATATTTTTTCTAAGTGAATTTAAACTCACCTCTTTAATGCTTTTACCATCTATTTTAATATCTCCCTCAGAGAAATCAAAAAATCTAGGTATAAGATTACACAATGTAGTTTTCCCACCACCTGATGGTCCGACTAATGCTACTGTTTTTCCTGCTTCTATAGATAATGTAAGATTACTAAATACTTCATTATCATCTTCATAAGTAAAAGATACATTTTCTATTTCTATATTTCCTTTTACATCTTTAAGCTCTATAGGATTTTTAGCTTCTTTTTCAGTTTCTTCGTTTATTATCTCTGTAAATCTTTCAAACCCTGTCATACCGTTTTGATATTGCTCTGTAAAGTTTATTAACTTTCTAATAGGCTGTATAAACATTTTTACATATAATAGATATGCTGCAAAATCTCCTAAGTTTATATAATTCATATAAGTAAAATATCCTGCTACTATTAAAACTACCAATTCTAGTACGTCTATAAATAAAAACATTCCAGAGAAATATTGTGCCATAACCTTATAAGCACTTTCTCTTGCATGTCTAAATATATTATTAGACTCATTAAACTTTTTAAGTTCTTCTTCTTCAGTACAAAATGATTTTGTAACTCTCATTCCTGCTATACTATTTTCTAAAGTTGCATTTACATCACCAGTTTTTACCCTAGTTTCTTTAAAAGCTCTGTTCATTCTCTTTCTCTGAGTTATAGCATATAAAAGTATAAATGGTAATATTGCAAATACAATTAATGTAAGTGGTACATTAATTCTAAGAAGTATTAAAAATGAACCAACCAACATAACTAAAGATACAAATAAATCTTCTGGACCATGATGTGCAAGTTCTGAAACTTCCATAAGATCATTTATTATTCTGGACATTATAACTCCAGATTTATTATTGTTAAAATACTGATTAGGAAGTTTTTGCAAGTGAGTAAATACATAACTTCTCATATCTGCTTGCATTCTTACACCTACTACATGACCCCAGTATTGCATAAAGTAATTTAATCCTGCCTTTAATATAAATATTAATAATAAACTTATAGCAAATACCATCAACATTCTTAAATCTTTATTTGGCACAACTTCATTCATTATATTTCTAGTTATCATAGGATAAACTAAATCACACAAAGCTACTGTAAAAGCCGCTAATAAATCAAGTATAAATAACTTTTTATATGGCTTATAATACTTAATAAATTCTTTTAACATAAAATACCTCCATTTCTCTAATATTATATACCCAAAATGCAATGAATGTAATTAATAATTTCAATTATATTCTAAATTTAATTATTTTTGCAAATTTAGATATACATCTTTAAATTTAATTAATTATATGACTATTCTAAATATATACATTTTATTCCTAATAAGCTATATTACTTGTAACTTTACTTATTTCATTTAATATTTGTTTTAAATAATTCTTTATCAAACTACTCTTTTTTATTAAACATGTCTCCAATTACTTAAATATTGATAGTAAAAATATATTTACTTTTATTTACCTTAACTTATCATAAAGCTATTATTTTTTAAGATGATATTTTCTATACTTATATAATTTTATATATGCATAATATTTCTAAATTCTTTTATATTACTCCTACTAACAGGTATTTCTCTATCTACATCTTTTAACTTTAGCATATATGTACTATTAAACCATGGTATTATTTCTTTTATTTTATTTACATTTACAATATATGATCTATGAGTCTTAAAAAAATAATTTTCTGAAATACTTTTGTAAAATTCAGAGATAGAACTTTTAACTATATACTTATTATCAATTGAATAAACTATAGTATCTCTTTCACTTGCTTCACAGTAATATATATCACTAGATTTTAAAACTACCATTTTATCATCTTTCCATAAAGTTACAGTATCATGCATATCTTTTTTTTCCTCTATGTTGCACTCTCTTTTATTTTTCAATTCAATTTCACTATCTTTTAACTTATTTAATGTATTTATTATTCTTTGATCAGAGTATGGCTTTAACACATAATCAAAGGCTTCTAATTCAAAGGCTTCTACTGCATGTTCTTTATATGCTGTAATAAATACTATTTTAGGCTTAAATTTAAATTTATCTATAGTTTTAGCAAGCAACATTCCATCTAACATAGGTATATTTATATCTAAAAATATAATATCTATAATATTTTTTTGTATAAACTTTAGTACATCTAAGCCATTATCAAATTCATTTATAATTTTTATATCACTATAATTTTTTATAAAATATTTAAGTTCTTCTCTTGCTGGAAATTCATCTTCAACTATAATACAATTCATAATTTAATCCTCCTATATTGAAAATTCTATTTTTGTACCTGGATTTAACTGTTTTATAACTAATCCATTTCCATACATAAGTTTTATTCTTAGATGAACATTATAAAGTCCTATTTTGTTTTCTGGCATATTTCCATTTTTAATTTTATTTATAATCTCATCATCAATTGTAATCCCATTGTTTTCTACACTTACAATAGTCTTATAATCATTATTTTTAACTGTTATTTTAACAGTTCCTTTTCCTCCATTGTTTCTTATTCCATGAATAATTGCATTTTCAACTAATGGTTGAATTATTAAGCTAGGTATCTTTACATTAATTTTTTCATCTATGTCATATATAACATTTAATTTGTCTCCAAATCTAGCTTTTTCAATTTCAACATAAGCTTTAACTTGCTCTAATTCTTTTTTTATATCTATTAGGGTATCACTAAATTCTAAGTTATATCTTAAAAAAGTAGCTAAATTTATGATTAAACTTCTTGCGCTATCTGGATTAATTCTTATAAATGAGGTTATCGTATTTAATGCATTAAATAAAAAATGTGGATTAATTTGAGTCTGTAAAGCTTTTATTTCTGCTTTATTTGCAGCTTCTTTTATCTTCTCAAGTTTTGATAATTCCATTAATGTAGATATCATTTGTGATAACCCTATAGCTAGAGCTTGTTGAGAATCTGTTATTTCTCTTTGTTTTGAATAATATATTTTAAGTGTTCCTATAGTTTCATTTTTTTCTTTTAACGGTATTAACATAGCCGTCTTTAGTGGTGTTTTCTGATCAGCAAAATATTCTTCTTTAGTTTCTTTTACATATATAATATCTCCCTTATATATGCATTCTTTAGTTATACAACTTAATGTTTTAGTCTTTTCTTTAAAATACTCTTCCCCTATACCTACATATGCTAAAACAGTTTTTTTATTTGTTATAGAAACTGCATCAGCTCCTATATCATCCTTTATTATTTTACAAACTTTATATAATGAATCTTCATTCATATTTCTAAAATAAGGTAGAGTTTCATTTGTTATATCTAAAGCTAATTTTGCTTGCTTAGCTGCAATTTCTTCTTTTTCCTTTTTTAAGCTTTGTAATATAGATATTAAAAAACCAGTTCCTGTTTGTCCGATTATCATAGGTACGTATATATAGTGTACAATTAAATTAGCTTCTCTATATGGCTTTGATAATAAAAGGATTATTTGCATACCTATACTCTCTACAAATATTCCACATATAATTCCAATTAACCACTTTTTATCATTAGGAGTTTTATCACATAAATAACCTGACAATACACCAGCAATTATACTTGTTATAAGACATGGTATCGATGTTATCCCATTTATATCAATTAAAAATCTATGTATACCCGCTACTGATCCAGATATTATACCTACTATAGGTCCAAATAAAATTCCACCTGATACTATAGCTATATTTCTTACATTAGCAATAGATCCGTTAACATCAATACCTATGTAAGTTCCTATAATGGCAATTCCACTAAATATGCCTGAGATTATAATTAAATTGAATTTACTATTTTGTTCACTTTGCAATATACGCTTAAAAAAATTTATTTTACTAATCAATATTAAGATAACTATCAAAAAACTAGTTTTTTCCATCAATTCAACTGCTATTATACGATTTACCACAAAACCATCTCCGTACCAATTTTTTCTATATAGTTATTATATAATACTATATACAAAGAGTATATGTATTGATTTATAACTTTAATTTTAAACATTTTTTTAATTACAATTTTGTAATCCAAGGTAACAAGGGTGTAACTGTTATATAAAATTTTTCTATGTTAATATTTATATATAGAAAGATAAAGAAAAGAAATTATAATCATATAAATAAATATAAAAAAGAAAAGAGGTTTTACATATGAAAAAATCAATATTAGTTTTATCAGTATTAGTTGGAGGATTATTCTTAATAAATCCTACTCATGAAATATCATTTGCACAAGGAAATACTACATCATCTGTAAAACAGCAAACAATGTTAACTCAAGCTGATGCAGAAAAGCTTTTAATAAATAATAACAATAAAGTAAATTACATATTCAAAGGAACTTCAGATAATTTTAAATCTTTACAAGAGAAAGGATTAAAAGGATATATATTCTTACCAGATGTAGATACTGATATGGGATATTTCGTTGATGAAAATACTTCACATATATACTACTTCCATCCAAGTGGATACTTAGAGTTAATAAAATAATAAAAGCCATGTATTTATACATGGCTTTTTATTATTTTATTTCATTACATCTTTTATTACTCTTAATGCATTTTTATAAAATACTTTTTCTATTTCTTCAGTTTTAAACCCTTCTCTTTCTAACTGCATTGCAAGTTTTCCCATTTCGCTAGCATCCTTTATCTCGACCTCACATCCTATTCCATCAAAATCAGAACCTAATGCTATAACATCTATTCCACCAATGTTTCTTATATGTTTTATATGATTTACCATATCTTTTATCATGGTCTTAGGAGTATCTCCTATAAATGCACTACAGAAATTTATTCCTGTAACTCCACCTAAATTAGCCAAAGTTTTTATCATATCATCAGTTAAATTTCTACTATGATTAGTGATTTTTCTAGCATTTGAATGAGTTGCTATAAATGGTGTTTTAGATATTTTTGCTACATCATAAAATCCTGCATCTGATAAATGTGATACATCTACTATCATCCCTAACTCATTCATTTTATTTACTACTTCTATTCCAAAATCTTTTAATCCCTTAGAACTATATTCAGATCTAATATGCGGATATCCTATTTCATTTTCATGATTCCACGTTAATGTCATCATTCTTACTCCCAAATTATAAAACTTATTTAAATTCTCGATATCTCCTTCTAAAACAGCACCTTCTTCTATCGATAATAATGCACTTATCTTACCTCGTTTTTCATTATCAATTATTTCTTTATAATTAGTTGCCAAACTTATTAAATCATCATTTAAATTGACTTCTTTATGAAACTTATTAGCCATATTCATACAATGTTTATATGGTTCTTTACAACTTTCTATATCTACATATAAAGCAAAAGTTTGAGCTAAACAGTTACCTTTTATTAATTTTTCTATATCTACAGAATGAGAATTTATTTTTAATTTATCATCTTCTTTAATACTTATTAATTTATCTATTGTATCACAATGTAAATCTATGAATTTCATTTTAAATCCTCCCATAATAATTAAATTATATACTAATATTATAGTTCTGGTTATATTAAATAGCCATACAAATATTTATGTCGTTTATTGATACTTCCAACACTATTTTATTATATTTATAAGCTTGAAATATCTAATATTATTAGCTATATTTAAAGTAAGTAATGAATAATTTTTTAACAAATTATTACTATATAAAATAGGAGGATTTTATGTTATTTGAATGTTTCTATTATCCATCATTGATTAATAATAAAATAATTAAATCTTATAATAATTTAATAGAATTTAAATTTGGAGATAATGTCCCAACAAAGACCCTTTATTATAACTATGGTGAAAGTTTTATCATTCATCATGGTGATGAGTTTTTTAAAGTTGAAAATGGTGTATTAACTAACTCCATTGATTGTGAAGATATATCATTTCCTACTAATATAGTTTTCAATAAAGGTAATCAAATTAAAGTTTCATCCCCTAAAGAATTGAAATCTATACGTTTGATATTAAAAGGCGAATTTGAATTAGAAAAAGAATTAGGAAATTTATTTTTTTTATATAATTCTATAATGACAAAAATAAAGCATACTCAATATGATACTCTATCAATTCTAACTAATAGTTCACGTGATTTCATATTTATAAATGATGAATTAGATGTAAACACAAAGCAACTTATAACTGACTTATCATTTATAAAATCTAAAATATATGATTTACTTTCAAAAAATCCAAATTTAGAAGAGTCCTATTTAAATTATATGAATTTTGGATTAGAAGAAAATATATTCAACCTATCTATATATAAATATTTTATAAAAACTTCTAATGAATATAAAGGGTATTCTTATCAAATTTCAAAATCTAAAAAATCATGTCCTAAGTCAAAACTTCATAATATAATTACGTCTTGTGGTATAGATTGCAATGGATTATCTTAAGTCTTAAAATTTCTAATACTTTTAAAAAATTATTAGGACTTATAATATTATAAGTCCTAATAATTTTTTATAAAATCTATAAACTTTTAGCTTTGTTTATAAGCTTATTATAAACTCCTATCATATGTTCTTCATTTACATACTTATCTATTTCATTTATTAATATCCATTTAACACCACTATTCTCATCTTCTTTTACAAATAATTCATCTTCTTCATTAGCCTCTAATATGTATGCTATAGATAAATGTAAATGTGAAGCCACATATTTGCCTTTTTTTATATGTGAGTTTACTGGCAAAATCTCTATAGAGCATATATTATTTGTTACGGGATACACATTTTTCACTCCAGTTTCCTCCATTGCTTCCTTTATGGCAACTTTTAATAAATCTTTATCTCCATCTGCATGTCCACCAGTCCATCCCCAAGAATTATATATATTATGATGAATCATTAAAACCTTATCTCTTCTTTTATTTACAATAAATCCTGAACTTGTTATATGACAAAGTTCATTTTCTCTAGTTAATATATTTTCGTATGTATTTATACAATCTAATATTATATTTTTATCTTTTCTTTCTTGTTCATTAAAAGGAATATAATTTTTTATATCATCTATATATTTCATCATCTTACCCTCCTTAGATATATATTATTATATAAACATATTTTTGTATAATAATCAAAGTTAAAAATAATTTAATCTAAATCATAATAAAATTTTTAGTTTTATAAATTAAAGCAACTATCTCAAAGGAGATAGTTGCTTTTTTCTTCTACCAATTTGCTATTATTATTCCAAAAGATGCTGCCAGTACTACTACATCAACTATAGCGATTAATGTGTATACTTTGCTTTGTCTATTTTTAGTTATTCGAATACTTCTTGATATATTCATATTAAAAATACCCCCTAGAAAGTATTAATAATATATATTATGATGATTAACAAATTATGACATTGTAATTCAATATTTACTTTAAATATAATAAATAAAAAACTACAGCTATTTAACTGTAGTTTTTTATTTATTATTTACGTTTTATTTTACCTCTTAACATTTTTACTAATAATTTAACTTCGCCTACCCTTAGAACAATTATACTTATTCCATATACTATAGCTCCTAAACCAACAGAAACTCCTAATTTAATAGCATTTTGTATAAATCCATCACTTAATATTAAATCTAATATATTATATGTAAATCTAGTCACAAATGCCATTAAAAGGGCTGATACTAAAGCTTTTCCAAGAACCGTTATAATTTTTTTACCACCAAATGCACCTATTTTTCTTCTTAAACTGAAAGATAATAGTGAAATTGTAACTAATGACGATATACTAGTTGCAAATGCTAATCCTCCTAATTGCATATTAGTGTATTTAACAAATGCTAAGTTTAATATTATATTTAAACCCATAGCAATAATACCATTTATCATAGGTGTTTTAGTGTCTTTTAGTGAATAGAATATTTTTCCTAATATATCTCTTAACCCAAATCCTAACATACCTATTGAATAGAATATTAATGCCATTGATGTCATCTGAGTAGCTCTAGAATCAAAATTTCCTCTTTCAAACAATAATCTAACAATAGGAGTTGCTAGTATTATAGCTCCTACTGATATTGGTATTATTATTAATATAACTACATTTATAGCCGTTACTATAGACTCTTTAAATTTCTTTTGATTATTTTCTGTTGATAATCTAGAAAGCATTGGATATATAACAGAAGATATCGAAACTATAAACATACCCATAACAAATTGATTTAATTTAGTAGCATAGTTAAGTGCAGATATACTTCCTTCTACAAGAGTAGATGCTATAGTTCTATCTACGATAGAATTAACTTGTGTAACTGCAACCCCTATTAAAACAGGACCTATTAACCATAACATTTTCTTTAAGTATTTATCTTTTAAGTTAATATATGGTCTATATCTATATCCTTTTTTACGAGCAAAAGGATATTGGAATATAAATTGTAGCGACAGCCCAAATAATGTACCCCAAGGTAATAAATTTGGATCTATCATAACACTTAAAAATATAGATACAATTATAAGTATATTATACGGAACAGACATAAGTCCTGGTATTATAAAGTTTTCTTTAACTTGTAAAAATGCCATCATTATATAACTTATTCCTAAAAATGCCATTCCAAGAATTAAAACTCTTGTAAAGTATATAGCCTGTTCTAATGTTTTTCCTTCAAACCCTACTGCAAATAGTTTAACTATAGGACCTGTGAAAATAACGCCTATTAACGAAACTATTAAACAAAGTATAATAACTATATTAAGAACATTATTTGTAAATTTAAGTGAAGCTTTTTTTCCTTTTTTTGCATCTATATCACAATAAAGTGGTATAAATGCAGTCCCTAATGATGTTCCTATCGCTGAGAATATAACTGCTGGTATATTCATAGCTACTAAGAAAGCATCACTAGTTCCAGATGCTCCATACGCCGACGCCAATGCTAGTTCGCGTCCAAATCCTAATATCTTAGCGATTAATGTTGCAGCCATAAGACCTACTGCTGCTTTTGCAACCTTTGACATAAAACTCTCTCCTCTAAAATTGTAAGTATAAGATTAATTGTTTCCATATCTAATCTATTTTATATATTATATATGCATTTTTATACATTTTGCAAATTTGTTTTTCTTATCAAATGTGTTAAAATTCTTATAAGGTGTTATTTTATACCAAATTTAGACTTAATACGAGGAGGTTTCCCATGAATTTTAAAACTACATTTCATTGTTTAGTACTACAAATAGATAATTGTAGTGATGATTTATTATTTAATATAGCAACAAAAATAAGTAAACATAATTGCATAGTAAAAACTATTGATGTAGATGAATATAATAGTGAAAAAACAATATCATTTATAAATCAAGATAACAAAGATTTAATACTTTATAAAACTGATGATGTTATAAAGTTATACTTTGATAATACTATGAAAAACATAGCTCCTGTTGTGGAAATTTACAATGATATAGTAGAGTACATGAATTATAGTGATGTATTATAAAACAAGAAGGAGGAATTACTTCCTCCTTTTTTATTTGTAATAAAATACCCTATTTAATAAAATTACACTTATTATTTTCTTGCCTCTAAGAACTTAGTTAAATTATTTACTGTAGCCATATCACTTCTTTCTAAATCTGTTGGCTGAAGTGTTATACCAAGTCTTTCTTCAATTTCAAGTAATACTTCTATTATTGCTAGTGAATCTAAAAGACCTGCATCAAATAAATTAAGATCTAAATCTTCTCTTATCTCGTCACATCCTAAAACATCTTCAAAAATTTCTATAACTGTTTCTTGCATTTTGTATTCCTCCTTAAATTAAGCAAAATATCCAGAGAATATTAATAGTCCAAAGCATGCAATATGGAATGTTAGTACAATTTGCACACATTCAAACCACTTCTCTTTTTTATGCTTTTTATAAAATTTAGATTTCTTTTGATATATATCAGTTAAAACAAGTGCTGCTCCTTGATATATTCCATAAACAATATAAAACCATGTTAGCCCATGCCAAAATCCCATAACTATCATTGTAATCATTTGAGCAACATGAGATGCTGTAGCTCTTTTTTTAAATCTTTTCTTTCTTATAGACGCTATAACATATCTTGAGAAAATATAGTCTCCAAACCATCTTGAAAGACTTATATGCCATCTTGTCCAAAATTCTTTCATATCCTTACTTATAAAAGGCTTATTAAAGTTGTCTGGAGCTTTTACTCCAAATATATAACTTGTCCCTACTGCAAATAAACTATATCCACCAAAGTCAAAGAATAAATATAAACTATAAGCATACATATAACTTAAAGCATTTACAAAATTTATTTCAGATGGTATTTTTGACATCCAATATGTGTTAACTAAAAATGCAACTACATATTTATATCCAATACCCATAACTATTTTTTTTACTCCTGGAATTAAATAGTCATTTATATATTCCTCTTTTGGTATTTTTGTTTCTAAGTCTTTTTCAAATCTTCTTGATCTATCAATAGGCCCTGAACTTAATGTTGGGAAAAATAATACGAAGTAAAGCATTGTAGATATTTTAACTTCTTTTATTGCTCCATCATAAATTTCAATAACCATTTGTATTGTTCTAAAATTTAAATATGATATTCCTATAAATCCAATAACTCCAAATGATGTGTATGGTGAAATTTTATTAATTATTATTGGAGACATTGATGCTAATAGAAATAGCCTATATACAAATTTATTATCAGTTTTTTTCCTTACATATTCATACCCTTTAACTACTATAACTTCAATTATTATAAAACATAATAAAAATGATAAATGCACATTTATTCCAACTATTAAAAATATCATAAATGCACTTGCTATCATACCATAATATTTTATGTTTTTACCACTTAACCCTAAAATTATTGCAGGTATTGCTGTTAATAGTAATATATAAAGATAAAAATAATCTCCATATTGTGAAAAAGTCATTAATTTTCCTCCATAAGTTTCTTTCTATCTATTTTTCCATTAATATTTGTTGGAAACTCATCTATAATTTTTATATTTCTTGGAATCATATATGAAGGTATATACTTTCCTAATTCCTTCTTGATTATCATACCATTTTTAATATTGCCTAATTCATTATCTTCTTTTAATTCTACAATACCTTTTAAATAAGCAATTTTTTCATTCTTATAAACAGGAAGAACTATAGCATTTTTTACATTATCAACTTTTCTTAAGTTATTTTCTATATCTTCTATTTCAATTCTAAATCCATTTAATTTTATTTGGAAGTCTTTTCTTCCACAATAATATATATTTCCTCCTAACATATAACCCATATCTCCAGTTTTATAAGCTCTATGTTTAACTCCATTTATTTCGTCATAATAAAAGACTTCATCAGTTTTTTCTTTATTATTAAAGTATCCCTTAGATACTGAAGGCCCTATTATTACAATTTCCCCTTTTTCATTTTCTTTAAGTTCATTTCCATCTTCATCTATAATTTTAATTTTACAATTTTCCATAGGATATCCAACTGGAAGACTCTTTTCATCATCAATTAATTCTTGTGTCATATCATTTACACTAACTCCGACAGTTGCCTCAGTTGGCCCATATCCATTTATAACCCTTGTATTTGGGAATCTTTCTAAAAGCTCTTTAGTTAAACTCTTTGGTAAAGCTTCACCTATAAATATCATAGATTCTAATTTTGGTAACATTTCATGATTAAAACTATTTTCTGTTACACATACACCTGCAAATGACGGTGTTGAAACCCAAATTGACATATTTGATTTTTCAAATTGATTAAATAACTCTTTATAATCTGCTAATACTTTCTTTGATAAAGAAAATAATGTAGCCCCATGAACTAATCCTGGGTATATTGATGTTACTGAAAGGTCAAACGAATATGCAGCTTGATTCATAATTACCTTCTCACTTCCATCAATTTTTAAATAAGTACTAATCCAATCAACAAAGCTATCTAAGTTGTTTGAACTTATTTGAACTCCTTTAGGTTTTCCAGTACTTCCTGATGTAAATAATATATAAGCATTTTCATCTTCTTTTACCCAATTACTTTGATCTATTGTTTTTCCTTCGTACTCTTTTATTATACATTTAAGTTTATCTTCATCAATTACATTTAAATCTCCAAAGTTACTTTCTTCACTAAAGTTAAACACTACTTTAGGCTTAACTTCTTTTGTTACTTCAAAAACTCTATCTAAAGGAAAACTTATATCAAGAGGAACATACGCTCTTCCTGACTTTAAAGCCCCTATCATACAAGCCATTATAAGATTTTCTTTATTTCCATATATAACTATTGGTGTATTTTCTTCTTTATAAATATCTTTTAAGTATAAAGCTATTGCTTCTGAATACTTATCTAAATCTTTGTAAGAAAGAGTTTCTTCATTACATTTTAATGCTATTCTATCTGTGCTTGCATACTTTTTTATACCTTCAATAATTTTCATTACTTAATCCTCCTTATTAAAATTCATTGTATATAAATGGTAATTCCTTAAATGGAGTAAATGTCAGTACTAATATAGCCGCAATTATAATTACGGTAAAACAGATACTCATCATTAAATATTTATTGCTGATTAAATTTTTCAAATAATTTTTCACAAACATCTACCCATCCCTTCGTACCAAGATGCATTACATCTCTTAAATAGTATTTCTCTGTTTCCTTTTCTCTTAGGTCTATTACATCAAAACCTTCTTTTTGTGCAATTTTTTCTGCCTTATCGTAAAATTCATGTCTTTCTTTTGTAGATATTCCTGTTACATTATAGAATTTGTCCATAGCAGGTATCATTACTATTACAGGTTTAATACCTAAATTTTTGCATACATCTAGTGTAAGTTTATAATCAAAGAATTCTTTTGATTTTAACAAATTAACGTCTTTATATTTTCCTCTTACTTTATCTAAGTTATGTCCAAAATTCTTTTTGTAATAGATTTTATCTATACATAAATCATTTTTACCTACTCTTTTTTTAGCATCTTCTATAGCTTTTTCTGTTTCTTTATTCCAATCAATAGGTTTCCCTGGTTTTACTTCTTTTTTATTTTTTAAAGTAATTAATTTCTCATATAACAATCCTTTCTCCTTAAGAGTTACAAAGAATTTTCTTCCCTCAAAATAAGGAGCTAATAAAAACTTTTCAATTTTAGAAATTAATGAGTTAGAATCGTATAACTTTGCATATACAGCTTCTGGTTTATACTCCCCTGATCCAACTAACAATTTACTTGCTCTTTTTGCAAACTTTAATTTATTTGCTTTTGATATATCAGGATTATTTAAAAATGCATAAAATTGAGTTGGAGAAAATCTAGCTTGATAATGATGTGGTGTAACTCCTTCTCTATCCATAAACCATTGCATTGAGATTAGTAAAACAACTTTTTTATCCTTTATATTAGGATTTACACTTCCTATGATAGTTGCATCTTGTAAACTTTGAGTATATGCTCTACCAATAGTAAATACTCCATTTTTACTTCTATTAGTATTAAAGTAATATGTTGGATGTTGTTTTGTTGAATGTCCTAATTCTGATGATCCTAACATCATAATATCATGGTTTTTTAAGAAATAATTATTTGCAATAATTCCTTTGTCTTTTATATTGCTTAAAGAATCATTCATAATAGGAACTAAATCCTTATCTTTTAGTAATTCATCGATTTTATTATCGAGGAATTTATTTAATCCAAATAAAAATATACCTCCTATTAATAGTGGTATAATGAAATAAGTTAATTTTTTCATATTTATACTCCTCTAAAGTAATAATCTATAAATATATTATTACTTTAGAGCAATATATTCAATTACAATTTTGTAATTTTATGTGCTTATTTGTATTTTTTATTAATTTTATTTAAATTTTTGTACTAAAATACAGTATTTAGCCATTTTACCTGCCCATAATCTGTAAATCAATTTTTTGTATTTATATTGCATATTCATATTCTTTAAACCTTAAAAAGGCGGTAACAATTTGTTACCACCTGTAAGTTACTTTATAATTTTTTTATTAAATATACCCTCTAATCCAGCTTTTTTTACTCTATCTTCTATTACCTTTTTATCAGTAGTGTAAAATCCTAATTCTTTCATTCTGTTAAAGTAAACACTACCAGCAAAAGTAAACTTTAATCTATCTGCACCTTCTTTACCTAATTCTTTATTAGCACAAGCAATAAAATCGCCTATAGCTATGCTCGTAGGAAGTTGTAACAAATACATACCTATTGAATTTCTAGCTGCATTATGCCCTGCTAAAGAACCTGTGCATATAGCTTCTGTGTGACCTACAAAGAATCCACTCTTTTCTCCTCCAACAAATAAATTATCAACTCCTGTAACTCTCATATAATTATCCCTTGGAGCAACAGATAAATATCTTATAGAGTTTCCTTTTCCTCCTGAGTATGGATCTACTATTATAGCACCTTCAAATCCTGGAATTTTTCTTAATTTTTCAAGTGGATAAAATGGAGCCATAAGTTTTGCATGACCTGTATCTATTAAAACTAAATTTTTAGCAAACTCAGGAAGAGAGTACTGCTGACAAACCTTAATATCAAGCTTTTCAGTATTTATAAGTTCTTCAGGTAAAGGTACTACTGCACACCCTTTTTCATTTAAATCCTTTTGTATATCTTCACCTAAACTTTCTTTTAAAAGTTTCATAGACCCACTAAATGCGCCAAGTTCTCCAGTATTTCTTCTTCCAACCATATCCTCAACACCACATTTAGCAGTTATACTAACCCTACCACCAAAAGATGGACATCTTAGCACACACATAGCACAACCATTTCCATACTTGGCGCAATTGCCCATAGGTCCTGATGAACCAGTTGTCTCCACAAATGAATCTCCACTTATAATTTCACCATCTTCTAGAATAACTGACTCTATTTTTTTACCATTTAACTTAACATCAACCACTCTAGCAAAAAATCTTACATCAATACCCATATTTAATATTTTTTCTCTTACAGGTTTCTCTATTTCTGTAACATTATATATAGTAGAGTGCTTATGTCCCGGGAAATCCATGTCTTTATGTGTAGAATATTTATCTGTTAATTCAAATAATTCACTAGCACCTAATACTATGGCTTCTTCTGTTGCTGTATATCTACCATTATTCCTCATTATCCCGCCAATATTACCAAGTCCTAACAATAAATCTGTTCTTTCTAACAAAACAACATCAGCACCTGCTTTTTTTGCAGATATTGCGGCTGCACAACCAGCCCATCCTCCACCTATAACCACTACTTTTGCCAATTTGTATTCCCCCCTTAACAATATAAACATTATATTATTTTAAACTTTTCAAGTAATCTCTTCCATTTATCTGAGCCTTACAAGATTTTATTCTTTTTCCATCAACTACAACTGTACAACCCCCACATATACCTTCTCCACAAACAATTAAATTATTATTTGCTATAGCAAATCTAATATTTTCATCAACGCTATCAACTAATTTCATTATATCTTTATTAAATGAATTAAACCCTCCACTATATACTAACTTAACATTATTTCTTCTTATGAAATCTTTTATTAGCTCTTCATCTTCTTTTGTATTTATAAAGTGAATATTAACGTTTAAATCTTTAATTTTTTCTATAACTTCATCTACTATAGTTCTTCTTGTATCTATAAATACTTCTACGTAATTATTATTTTTCAAAATATATTTTATTATTTTAGGAGCATTAACTTGAGATAATCCACTTAATATTACAGCTACATTACTATTTGTAGTTAACTTAAATTCTCTAAGTCCAAGTACCCCATTTAAATAAGGTCCTCTAACCCAAACCTCATTAGAACTTAATAAACTTTTAGTTTTGTGTCCTACTTCCTTTATAACTACTTTTAAAAGTTCATTTTCAAGATCTACATCCATAACAGATATAGGTACATTATACTTTGAGTCAATTTCATTTTTACCTCTTAGAAGTATATATGACCCTGGATTTAATAATTCTTCTAATAACTTCTTAGGAGTTTTTATTTCTAATAAATATATGTCTTTTAAAATTTCTTTCTTTACCTTAACATCACATAATGTATCAATCTTTTGATTACAAGCTACATTTTTATTGTGCTCTAATTCATTGTATATACATACCCCTTGCCATATACAATCACACGTTTTACTGCCTTGAATTAAACTACACTGAATACAATCCCCTGAATACGCTAAATGACATGGACAATACTTGCTACCACAATCTGCACATGGTTGTATACATATTCTTTTCAAAGAATCACTTCCCTTAGATCAATTTTAAATGTCTATTTTTTAATTTCTATAATACTAATTTATTAACTAATTAATATTTTGTTACAATTAAATATTTATATAAATTTTAAAATTTTATTATCATCTATGTATGTACTGAATATAATGTATAAACGGACATGACTATATGTTTATCTTTATTTTACATAACCAATAGTTAGGGGGGAACGGCTTGAATCCTAGTTTTGTATTTTCTACTCAACACTTAATAATTCTAATATTTGTTGCTATATTTCTATTTTCATTACCTAAATTAACTAAAAACCTACTTCCGTATAGCTATTTAATAGAAAAAATAATTTGCATATCATTTATATTTGAAATTATACTAGAACAAATTTGTTTAATATCCTTAAGAAGTTATAATGTTTTATACTCATTACCAATAGGGATAACTAGAATTACAACATATATATGTATTGCGATTTTACTTTTGAAAAAATACCATTTATTTAATATTTTTTTTTCTTGGAGCATAGTTTGTTCTATAGGAGATTTGATTTTCTTTAAGGATATTCCAGTTGATTTTCCTCATATACTATACTTTTTTTATATAACATCTAGATTATTACTTTTATATTCTTTAGTTTATTTAGTAGGTATTAGAAAATTCAAAATAAATTCAAATTGTATAATAGATAATATTAAAGCGTGCTCACTATACTTCTCATTTACATTTTTATTAAATACCTTCACTAATGCAAATTATGATTATACTTTTTCAAATAACAATATATATAGTATGCTGTTATTTGTAATAGCCTCATCATTAATTTATGTCCCTTCTCTAATCAACGACAAAGACAATTTAAGTTTAAATTTTAAAAGAAAAAATAAGTTGTAAGAGTATTAAATTATACTCTTACAACTTATTTTTTTATCTATACTATTTTTATTTATTTTTACTACAAATGAAATTATAAAAAATATAGATATAGATACAATTCCTATAAGTATCAAACTAATATTTCCATTTAATTTTATATTTTCTTTTATAAAAAACATTGGCACTATTAATATCAAAGCTATAGTATTATACAATATCTTATATTTTAATGATTCTTCATTTAATCCATACTTACTAGCTCTATACAATTTTAAATATGTCAATATTAATGAAACCACAAGTGCTCCTAATAATATGTAAACAAAGTATTTAGTTACCAAAGGCTTGTATAAAATTAAATCACAAACTAAAGCTAGTATAGCAACTACAATTGAAAACTTTTTAACCGTTTCTAAATATACAATATATAAAGATGTATTTTTTATATAATTTTCACATAACTTATCACAAAACTCTTTTGGATTAACTATATGTTTTTCTAAATTAATATTTTTAGAGCTTAAGTTTACATACATATTATAAAGCTTTTGACTTATTTCTCTTTTGTGAATATCCAACATCTTTAAATTCCTTATATACTTTACCATGCTAGTATATACTTTAAAATTTTCTTCTGTGTAATTTATCCTACTATCCCCCATAAATTCACCCCATTGAATTTAAAATATTTATATATATTAATTATATCACATGCACCGCTTCTTTTTTTAATATTCAGATTTATAAAAAAAATACTCGCCATTAAGCGAGTAAATATATACTTTAGTATGTAAGAAGAAAATTTAAAATCTTAGGTTAGTTTAATTATACCACAAATTCCCTATATTGTACTTAATTGAACTAAATAAAATAATCATTTAAATTAACTTAGCTAAATTATATAAAGTTCTAGCTCCTTCACCTGTAGCTCCTTTTGATTTATAACCAAAATCTTTAGAGCTTACACTAGTTCCTGCTATATCCATATGAATCCATGGAGTATTTCCTACAAATTCACCTATAAACAATCCAGCAGTTATACACCCTCCATCTCTTCCTGGGCTATTATTTAAATCTGCTTCTTTACCTTTTAAAACCTTTTTAAATTCCTCAAATACAGGCATTCTCCATATTTTTTCACCTGATAAACTTGCTGCTTTATCTAATTTGTTATAAAATTCATCGTTATTAGATATAATAGGTGTAGCTACTGTCCCAAGTGCAACTACTGCAGCACCTGTTAATGTTGCTATATCAACTACTTTAGTTACATTTTCATTATTTATAGCGTAATAAACTGCATCTATTAATGTTAATCTTCCTTCTGCATCAGTATTTAATATTTCTATAGTCTTTTTACCCATTGAATTTATTATATCTCCTGGTTTATATGCATGTCCTGATATTAAATTTTCACATGCAGCAACTACAGCAACTACATTTTTATTAAGTTTAGATTTAGAAATTCCACACATAGCACCTATAACAGCTGCTGCTCCACCCATGTCAGTTTTCATATCAACCATAGAATTTGTAGGTTTTATAGAATAACCACCAGAATCATATGTTAGTCCTTTTCCAACTAATCCTAGTATTTCATTGCTCTCTTTATCTCCGTTATATTTCATGACTATAAGCTTAGGTTCTTTATCTGAGCCTTTAGCAACTGATATAAATGATTCCATTCCTAATTTTTCAATATCTTCTTTTCCATAGACCTCAGTTTCAAACCCATATTCCTTACCTAAATTAATAACTTCATTTGCTAAAGTTTCTGGATATATAACATTTGATGGTTCATTTACTAAATTTCTTGATATTAAAGCTATCTCAGCAAGTAATTCTCCTTGTTTTATATAATCATTATAGTTTTCATCTAAATTTAAGTTTATATTTTTATCCACACTTTCTTTTTTGTCACTTTTATACTTATCAAAAGTGTATTCTCCTAACTTAAGTCCCTCTACTAAGGCTTCAATTTCTCTATAATTTAGATTTTCTTTTATATTTAAAAAATTAATTTCTTTTATATTATATTTTTTTAATTTTTTAGATATATTACCACCTAAATTTCTTATATCATCTATAGATATTTCATTTTTTTTACCCAATCCAACTAACATTAAATCTATTAACTTATCATCTTTAAAAATTTTGCATATATCTATTTTAGAATACTTAGCTTCAAAGTCTTTAAAAAAAGTATTTAATACTTCATTTTTTAAATCTACGTTATTGTCTTCATATACGAAAAATACACTTAGTTCATTTTCTTCGAGATAGTTTTTATTACTTATAACTTGTATGTTCATATCAAAACCTCCATTTAAATTTATAGTATTTTATATTTACCCTATTTATAAATATATCCACCATAAATTTATTCTACATGAACTACATTATATCTTTCATTATATCAATAGTTTTTTGTAAGCTTTCTTCTAACTCTTTCTTTTTATCTAAATCTAATTTATCTATCTTTTCATTTATTATATCCATAAACTTATCTAATTCTGTATTAATTACTACTTCACCTTCATCAGTTATCCCATAAAAAGTATTTCTTCTATCATTAGAGTCTTCTTCTCTATAAACATAACCTAATTCAACTAATTTATTTAGAAGTATACATAAACTTGATGTTGAAACATATAATTCTCTACTTAAATTTTTTAATTCTATCTTTTCATGTTTTTGTATTTCGCCTAATGCAAAAAATTGTTTTTTAGTTAATACTTTACCTAGTTTATATCTATCTGTATTTGTACTTTTTATTAAATTTTGATAATTATTCATACTTTTTAATAAAAGTTTTGATATATTTTTATTTTCCATATATTCACCTCATTGTATATTAATAAGTACTAATTTCTAATTCTTAATATATATTATACTATTATTTTTCTAATTTTTTAAGTTCAAAATTATTTAGTTGTAAAATATTTTTTTAATTAAGCATTCTACAACTAAATAAAAGCTATAGTAATAAAGTTTAATTTCCTTAATACTATAGCTTTTATTTATATTATTAACATTTTTTATCGTCTTTAATTTCTGATTCATTATTTTTTAATTTTTGAATTTTTTCTAATACTTTAGGTGTTATATTTAAAATGCTATCTACCATATTTATACTATGGTCTAAACTCATAAGCCTTGTTTCTCCATTTTCTACAACTACAAATGCTACAGGTTGTAGAGATACAGCTCCTGCACTACCTCCTGCGAAATTTGTATCATCTAAATCTCTTTCTTCTCTTTTTTTATCTGAGCAGTCTCTTGAATATTCTCCTCCACCTATACCAAATCCTATAGTAACTTTGGATATAGGTACAACAACTGTATTTTCTGCTTTAATTGGATCTCCAATAATAGTGTTTGCATCAATTGTAGTTTTAATTGAATCAAGCGTTGTGTCCATTAGATCTTTTATAGAGTTTGTCGATCTCATCTGTTCTGGCCTCCTTACCATATTTAACTTTTTTATATTTTCTAATTTTAAAATATATATGAATCATGCCTTTTATAAAAATAATTATATCTTTTATAGTTGGACTTACATGTAGTATCCCTTTATGCTTTATAAAATTTTGGTTATAGCATGTAGATACTTTTAGATATATTTTATCTGATTCAAAGTAATTACTTACATTACCATAAAACATATTAACTAAAACATATATAAATGATGTAAGATGTATATTTTCACTTCCATAACTTAAATTAGAATATATCTCACTTATTCTAACCTTTCTAAGAATTTTATATAAAACTATTAAATTTTCTAACTCTATTTTTTTTAAATCAAGTTTTTTAAGTCTACTTTTATCCTCCTTATATTTATTTTTCTTCTTTTCATGTTTTTCTTCATCACTTTTACTTATAGGATAAATAGTCTTTGTTATATTAATTAAATTAAAAAAGTATCTAAATGATACCTTAATTTCTACATCTTTATTATCTATATTAGATGTTATGATTACGTGAATAGTACTTTTTAAGAGAAAAAATACTATCAAAGAAATAGGTAATAAAATTTTTATAAAAAAAATTAATAAATCTTTATAATTCATATCTATATTATTTTCCATTTTTTTAAAACTATACAAAAAAATAGTAGATGATAGATAAATAAAAATATTTAATCATCATCTACTATTTTTGATCTATTCTTTTTCATAATTTTCAATAGGTGGTAAGTCCTCTAATTTTTCTATATTTAATAGTCTTAAAAACTCATTAGTAGTTTTATAAATTATAGGTTTTCCTATTTTATCTAATCTACCAGCTTCATATATAAGATCATTTTCAAGAAGAGTTTGAATTACCTTATCACTTTTTACTCCTCTTATTTCTTCTAATTCAACTTTAGTTATAGGCTGTTTATAAGCTATTATAGTTAATGCTTCTAATGTAGCTTGACTTAGAGTTTTCTTTTTCTTAGGTTCTAATATATTTTTTACAAAAGATGAGTACTCCTTATTTGTACACATTTGGTATTTATCTTGTAATTTTATAATTTGTATTCCACGATTATTTTCTTTGTACTCTTCAATTAAACTATTTAACATTATTTCTATTTCTTTTGAAGAAAGTTCTTCATTTATAGCATTGTTTAATTCTTTTATGCTTATAGGGTCGCTATATGCAAACATTATAGCTTCTATAATACTTTTTATCTCATCACGTCTCATATTAACTCTCCATATTTCTCTTTATTAAGATATCATCAAAGAATAAATCCTGAACAACAATTACTTCATTACTTTTTATAAGTTCTAATACAGATAAAAACGTTGCTATTATTTCGTCTTTTTCATAATCATTTATTAAACTTGTAAATCTAATATCTTCTTTTTCTTTAATAATATTTCTTACATAGTGCATTTTTTCTTCAACAGATATAATACGAGTTCTAACAATTTTGTTTAACTTATCATCTTTTACTTCTTCTAATTCATCTTTTTTTACATTTAATATATGAGGAAGTATTTTAACTATAGCATCTAAAGATATAGATTCTAAATCTAATTTTTCTTCTATAACTACTTCTTCCTTTTTTCTATAAAATACATCTTCTATGTAAGTTACATTATTTTTTAAATCCTCTGTAGCGTTTTTAAATTTCTTATACTCAACAAGCTTTTCCATAAGTTCAAGTCTTGGATCCTCTTCTTCTTCATCATTTCTTTGCTTGTATAGTAAATACTTGGATTTTATTTGTAAAAGCTTAGATGCCATTGTAATAAATTCACTTGCTATTTCAAGGTCAAATTCTTCAAGCATATCTAAGTAAGCTAGATATTGCTTTGTTATCTCTATTATAGATATATCCTTTATATCTATTTTATGTTTTGTTATAAGGTCATATAAAAGATCTAGAGGACCTTCATATACCTTAAGTTGTACACTATACTTCATAAATTACCTCTAAATTCTATAGAATTATCACTATATTATAAATAAATTAACTATACTTAATAATACTTTAATTATAGGATTTAATATTATCACGTGAAACTTTGTTATGATTAAAAATATAAATATAATTGTACTCATACTTTCATACTTATAAACAACATCATAATATTTAGCTGGTATAAAACTAGATACTATTCCCCACCCATCAAGTGGAGGTAATGGTAAAAGGTTAAATGCCGCAAATCCTATACTATATGTAAATATACTATCAAATATAAGGTATAGAGCTTTCATATTAACAAAGCTAATAAGATTTACAGCTATTATAGCTGTTATAACATTAAATAACGGTCCCGCCAATGAAACTATTAAATTCCCCACCTTGTAGTTTTTAAAGTTATTTGGATTCACTGGAACTGGTTTAGCCCAACCAAAATGTGCAACTATAAGCATTACAAGCCCAAAGGGGTCAACATGTTTTATAGGGTCTAAAGTCATTCTTCCACTCATTTTTGCAGTATCGTCTCCTAAAAGATGTGCTACATATGCATGCCCAAATTCATGTACAGATATAGCCACTGCAATACCTACTGCCGTTACTAAAAACTGGCTTAACATATTCATTTATTTTTCTCCTATTTTTTAAGTTTTAATACTATTATAACAATATATATACTTATAATCAAACTAAGATTTAAACTAAAAATTTACTTTTTAACTTAATATATACCTTTAAAAACAAGTAATTTGATTAAATTTAAAAGACCTAGTTATACTAGGTCTTATCCTCTAAAATATATTGTCTATAACTCTTTCAAACATTTTAAAATAGCTTGCTTTATTTATATCTTTTTCATTTATAAGGTCAATTTTACCTACTTGTTTATCACCTTTATAAATGCTTATAGTTCCTAATTTAGTTCCTTTTTTTACAGGTAAATCTATATTTTTAGATACGTCTATCTTTTTAGTAAAATCTTTACTTTCACCTTTTTTTATAAGCGCGGTTAAATCATCTTTTGCAACTAAATTTACTTTATTATCATCTGCTTTATCTAGTGTTAATGTAGCTATTTTATCTGACTTAGAACATAATTTAACACTTTCATAATTTGCAAATCCATAACTTAATAGTGAAGATGAATCTTTAAATCTTTCTTGTGTTGTAGGTGCACCTAATGTTACTGCAACTAAGTGAGTTTCTCCTCTTTTAGCAGAAGCTGATAAACAATATTTTGCTTCTTGTGTAAATCCAGTTTTAACACCAGTCGCTCCTTGATAATGTTTTATCATTTTATTAGTATTTGCAAGCCCTATAGTTGTTTTCTTTTTACCAACTACTATTTGATCCATCCAAGTTGTTAAATACTTAGTTATTTTGTCATGTTTTAACAATTCTCTAGACATTATAGCTATGTCATGTGCAGATGTATAATGATTTTCTATTGGCAAACCATTAGTATTAGAAAAATTAGTATCATTCATTCCTAATTGCTTAGCTTTATTATTCATCATAGCTACGAATTCTTCTTCACTACCGCCTACATATTCTGCCATAGCTACACAAGCATCATTTGCTGATGCAACAGCTATTCCCTTTAAAAGGTCATCAACTTTTTGTGTTTCTCCTGGTTCTAAGAATATTTGGCTTCCTCCCATTTCCGATGCTCTTTCACTTATTTGAACTTCATCATCTAACTTTATCTTTCCGCTATCTAATGCTTCAACGATAAGTAACATAGTCATTACTTTAGTAACACTAGCTGGAGGAAGTTTTTCATGTGGATTTTTCTCAAATAGTATCTGTCCACTACCTACATCCATTAATATAGCTGTTTTAGATGATATATTAATGGGTCCTTGAACTTTTTTATCATCTGCAAATGCAGTAGTGCTTAAAGACATAATAACCATTATCATAGCTAAAACTATACTGGTAAATCGTCTCATTACTTTCACCTCTTGATGTTTTATTTGATACTATTTTTTCACATTTTACCTAAATTTATGCGAAGTATTTAATAAACATCAATAGTAGAATCTATATTTATAACTTCTGCATCTGTATTTTCATATACAAAGTTTATAATATTTTCCATTGTAGAATCTGCTTGTTTATTATTTATGCAAACGCCACTTATTCCTATTACTATATTTTTATGAATATCTTGATTTTCAACTTCACTAACTGATACGTTAAATGTATTTTGAAGTTTTTTCACTAAACTTTTTACTACCATTCTTTTTTCTTTAAGTGAATGAACCCAACTTGCTCTTAATGTGATTTTCATAATTATTATTTTCATATTTTCACCGTAGATTTATATATTTTTGTTTATTAAATAATTTTTAACTATTAAATAATAAATACATGCTTCATTGAAATTTCTTATATCCATTCCTAATATATCTTTTATTTTTTCTAATCTATATATAAGTGTATTTCTATGAAGATATATATTGTTAGATGTCTTAGATATATTAAACCCATTTTCTATAAATGCTATACCTGCTTCTAGTACCAATTTATCTATTTTGTCTATTAAGTTATAATCAAATAAAATTGGATATGATTTATCCTTTCCAATTAAATCTATAAGATTATATAAATTTAAGTCATATATATTAAAATATTTTCTATTGCTATTTTCAATAAATATATATTTTTTTAATCTATTACTTAAATCAATTTTAAAGTCAAACTCTTTTTTATTATTTATTTTACCTAAGTTAATTATATATGTCTTTGTATATGACTCAGTTTCTATAATCTGAGGAGTATATTTATCTATCAAATTTAAATCATTAGTATTTAATATATAATTACCCTTATAGTTTATAATATTAATGTCTTCATATAAGCTTTTAAAAACTTGATTTAAAATTTCTTCATTTAAATTTTTTTGATAAATTAAATAAAAATATCCATCCAAATTATGATTTATATCATTTTCTATTACTTCGATAACATAAGTTTCATTGTTCCATGATACAATTTGTTGTGATTTTTTTAGTAATTTTCCCCCTTTATATTTATAAACTTTGATTTTTTTCCCCAATTGTTCTTCAAAAAATTCTATTAGCCCCTTCAATATCTCACCCCATATATGTTATCCCTTAGATTTTACTATATTTCTTATATTATAAATTAAAAAGCTGTAAAACTAAAATATACTTTTAGTTTTACAGCTTAAAATTAATTTTTATATTATGGCATTAGTAGTTTCTTTATCAAATATGTGAACTTTATTTTTGTCTAAAGCTAATTTTAGCTTTTGCCCGCACTTTATATTATACCTTGAATCAAATCTTGCAGTAATATTTTTACCTTCAACATTTAAATAAGCATAAATTTCAGCTCCCATAAGTTCACTTATATCTACTGTCGCATCAAATATTGTATCTTGACTATTATCTATAAATATATCTTCTATATGAATATCTTCTGGTCTTATCCCTAAAACAATTTCTTTGTTTACATATCCATTTTTCTTTAATGAATCAGATTTAACTTTATCTAGTGCAATTTTAAAATTATTAAATATAGCATATACTACACCTTCTTCTTCAGATATATTACAATCTATTAAGTTCATTTGAGGTGCTCCTATAAATCCTGCTACGAACATATTTGCTGGATTATCATATACTTCTTGAGGTGTATCTATTTGTTGTATTACACCATCTTTCATTATAACTATTCTATCAGCCATTGTCATCGCTTCAACTTGGTCATGTGTTACATATATAAAAGTTGTTCCAAGCTTTTTATGCAGTTTAGTTATTTCTGTTCTCATGGCTGTTCTAAGTTTAGCATCTAAATTTGATAAGGGTTCATCCATTAAGAAAACTTTAGGATTTCTAACTATAGCTCTACCTAATGCCACCCTCTGTCTTTGTCCCCCAGATAATGCTTTTGGCTTTCTATCTAAAACTGATTCTAAGTCTAGTATTTTTGCAGCTTCTTTTACTTTTTTATCTATTTCAGCTTTTGGTATCTTTCTTAGTTTAAGTGCAAATGCCATATTTTCATAAACACTTAAATGAGGATATAATGCATAGTTTTGAAAAACCATAGCTATATCTCTATCTTTTGGAGCTACATCATTTACTATTTTATCTCCTATATATAACTCACCTGAAGTTATTTCTTCAAGTCCAGCTATCATCCTTAAAGTAGTTGATTTACCACATCCAGATGGCCCTACTAAAACAACAAACTCCTTATCTTGTATGTCTATATTTACATCCTTTACAGCTTCATATCCATTATCATAAGATTTACCTATACTTTTTAAAATTACCTCAGCCATAATTTATATCTCCCCCAACTATAATTAATATAGTTAAAGTATAGTCCAAAAACGTTTTCTCATATATAGTTACATTAACTAAATTATTTCATTCAAATTATACAAGAATTTGATTTACTTATAATCTTCATACACAGCAGATGCTAAAATTTTATTTATATTATCCATCATAGATGTGAACTTATACTCAGAATCTATATATCTGCTTAAATCTTTATTGCTAGATATTGTTTTTTTCAAGTCCTGTGCTAATTTTAAAGTTTTTTTATCTATAGTTACCCCATTTAAATTTTTCGATTTAATATCCATTTGAATTTTTCTATGGTTATTTAAAATTACTTCATAATTTGGATTAGATTTTATAATCTTCATATTTTTTTTAAAGTCTTTATACTCTTTACTCTCCTTTATATCACTTGCAAGTTTTGTAGTACTATCATAAACACTCATAAATTTCCTCCTATAAAAAAAGATTGAATATAATATATTATATTCAATCTTTCTTATTTATACCTCCATTATAATAGGAAGTATCATAGGATTTCTCTTAGTTCTTTGGTATAAGTATTCTTTTAAGTTATCCTTTATATTATTTTTTAAGTAAGCCCACTCTTTTATATGACTTTGTTCGCAAGCTACTAATACATTCTTAATTACTGTTTTGGCTCCATCCATTAAATCTTCTGATTCTCTTACATAAACAAATCCTCTAGATATTATATCTGGACCTGCTAAAACTTTCCCATCTTCTTTAGATATAGTAACAACAACTATCATAAGACCATCTTCTGATAAATGCTTTCTATCTCTTAATACTATATTTCCAACATCTCCAACACCAAGTCCATCAACTAACACATTTCCAGTTGGAATATGTGATGCAACTTTAGCTGAATTTCTATCTAGTTCTAAAACTTCTCCAGTTTTCATAACAAATATATTTTGACTTGGCATTCCTAAATCTTCTGCAACTTCTGCATGTTTTTTTAGCATTCTAAATTCACCATGAGCTGGCATAAAGAACTTAGGAGCAACTAATCTATGCATTAACTTTAATTCTTCTTGTCTTGCATGCCCTGAAACATGTATATCAGCTGCATCATCGTATACTACTTCTGCTCCTTTTTCAAATAAACAGTTAACTACTTTTGATATAAGTTTTTCATTTCCTGGTATTGGGTGAGCAGATATTATTACTAAATCACCTTGTCTTATTTCAACTTTTTTATGTTCAGCAGATGCCATTCTTGCAAGAGCTGACATAGGTTCTCCTTGAGATCCAGTTGTTATTATAACTAATTCATTATCTTCATACTTATGAATATCATTTAAATCTATAAGCACTTCATCTTCTATATCTATATAACCTAAATCTCTAGCTACTGCCATAACATTTACCATAGATCTACCTGAAACTGCAACTTTTCTGCCACACTTTTGAGCTGTGTTAACTATTTGTTGTAATCTGTGTATGTTAGATGCAAAAGTAGCAACTATTATTCTACTGTTATTTGCTTTTGTAAATAACCCATCTAAGCCTGTTCCTACAGTTCTTTCAGATGGATTATATCCTGGTCTTTCAACATTTGTACTATCAGCAAGCATTAATAATACACCCTTTTTGCTTAACTCACAAATTCTATGAAAATCCATAACTTCTCCATCTATTGGAGTTAAATCTATTTTAAAATCTCCTGTGTGAAAAATTATTCCCTGATCTGTATGAATAGCTATAGCACAAGCATCTGGTATACTATGATTTACTTTTAAAAATTCAACATCGAAATTTTTAAGTTTTATAATCTCCTGTGGAGTTATAACATTTAAATTCACATTGTTTAGCTTATGCTCTTTTAATTTTACTTGTATAAGCCCTACAGTAAGTTTAGAAGCATATATAGGAACATTTATTTTCTTTAATACATAAGGTAATGCTCCTATATGATCCTCATGTCCATGTGTTATAAATATTCCCTTTACTTTATCTTTATTTTTAACTAAGTAAGTTATATCTGGTATAACTATATCTACCCCTAGCATTTCTTCTTCTGGAAAACTTAACCCTGCATCTATAACTATAATTTCATCTTTATATTCAACAACAGTCATATTTTTCCCGACTTCGTTTAATCCTCCCAGAGCCATAACTTTTATTTTATTTAAACTCTTTTTAAACAATTGTATCATCTCCTTTTGTCTGCGTCTTTTTTCACTTTGACTTTTCGCACTTTAAAACGTTCTTCACTAATATACAGATAATATAAAATCACGCACTCTTTACCAGTTACTATAATTGTATCACAACTTGAACTATATTTTAAGATATATTTAAAATACATTTAACGTATTGTTTTGACAAACTATAATTATTTTGGTATTCTCAAACTATAATATTTACAGGAGGTTCTAATGCGTGGTAAAACTCACTTAACTATAGGTGTATTAGCTTCGTTACAAGCTTCTATGCTATTTAATAAACCTCTGTCTCTTATAAACGTCGTAGTTTGTTCATTATTTTCAATATTACCTGATTTAGACACATCAAATTCAATTATATCTAATACGATTTTAAATCATCATTTTTCTAAAAAAATTTATAAAATCGTTATATATACTTTAAATATTTTAATATTTCTAATATCTTTAAAAATAAATGGTAACTTTTTAATAAGTTCTATAGTAACTTTCATATCAATAATAATACTAGAAGCTAAAATAACACATGGATTTTTAAGGAAATTACTTTTATCCTTAACATTTATTTTATTAGCAATTTGTATATATCTAATTAATGGTAAATTTTATTTTATTCTATTTACTATAATATTAGCATTATTCCCTTGGCTAAAACATAGAAAGCTTTCTCATAGTTTACTAGCTATTTTAATAATAAACTTTTTACTTAAACAAATAGAACTATTAACTAATATATCAAATATATGCTTTTTTGGAACTATTGGATACTCATCTCATTTATTTTTAGGTGATTTGTTCACAAAATCAGGGATACCACTTTTTTATCCTCTTAGTGAAAAGAAATTTTCTTTTGGTTTTTTAAGAGTTGGAGGGACTTTAAGTAATATTTTAGAAATTATATTCGTTTTATTTTTAATAATTTTAATAATATTAACCTTGATAAAATTTTAAGCCCCATTACGGGGCTTGTTTTTATTTGCAATCTTTACATAAACCATAGAATTTAAGATCGTGATCTAATATACTAAAATCATATAAATCTTGTATTTCTAACTCTATAGAGTCTAATAAATCTTCTTTTACCTCTATTATTTTATTACAGTTTTTACATATTAAATGATGATGATTGTGAGCATCTGAATCATCTAAATCAATTTCATACCTTATACATCCATCATCTAAATTTAATTTAGAAATCGCACCTACTTCATCTAATAACTGCATAGTTCTATAAACTGTAGCAAGCCCTATTTCAGGACAATCAGCTCTAACTAAATCATATATTTCTTCACTACTTAGATGTTTATCCTTATGCTTTAATAACGTCTCGACGATAGCTCTTCTTTGGGGTGTTATCTTAAATCCAGTTTCTTTCAATTTTTCTTTTAATATATCTATTTGATTCATCAATATTTACCACCTTTTTTCAACTGATAATCTTTATTAATTATTTTAATTGATAAAGCTAATTTTGTCAACATATGCAAACACTTATACTATCTTAAACTAAATAAAAGTAAAGATATACTATATCTTTACTTTTATAAATATACCCATATTTTAACTTTTTTAATAACATTTTTAATTATTATAAATAAAATCATCTAATTTTTTTAAATTTTCTGTTTTATTCCATTTTACCACAAAACTATTATCTTTCGCTAATCTTCCTGATTCTCTATAATCTTCTAAAGGAAATTCCATTTGCTTTAATTCATAGTTATATATTTCTTTAGATGTAATTGCTAAATTTATTAATTTAGACATTGATATATTAACATCAACGTATGGTAATATCTTTTTTATTACCTTAGGGTAATTTGTTATAGGTAATTCCACTAATTTATCTGCTATGCTTTTTAAAACTTCCCTTTGTCTTGTATCTCTTTCATATATACTATCAACTTTTCTTATTCTTGCATATGCTAATGCTTGATATCCATTTAATAATTGTTTTCCATCACTTCTTATAAATTGTGGTTCTTCTGCTTCTTTATTAGATGTATTAAATGAATTAACTATCACATCATTTAAATGATCTATTTCCTTTTCTTTAACATTCACTTCGACTCCACCTAATACATCTACTAAATCTATAAATGAATTAAAATTAACAGCTGCGTAATCTTTTATACTTATTTTAAAATTTTGTTCAATTGTATCTAATAACAATTTTGCCCCTCCATAGGCATATGCATGTGTTAATTTTTCATATCCATGTCCAGGGATATTTACTAAAGTATCTCTTACTAAAGAAGTTAATTTTATACTTTTATTTTTGTCGTCTATAGTTAAAATCATCATAGCATCTGATCGTCCTACATTATCGAAATTCTTAGAATCACTTCCGATTAGTA
This sequence comes from Paeniclostridium hominis, assembly GCF_014306135.1. NCBI lineage: Bacteria > Bacillati > Bacillota > Clostridia > Peptostreptococcales > Peptostreptococcaceae > Paeniclostridium > Paeniclostridium hominis. The sequence continues at coordinate 233,253 of NZ_JACRWD010000001.1, read as the reverse complement.
GAATATTTGATACGCCTTTATTTTTTTTTGAAGAATCAAATTTTTTCTCTTGTTTATCATTATTACTTTGAATCATATTTTCATTTGATTTATTTGTAACTTCTCTATAGTTATTTAATGCATATACATTACTTATAGTTGAAAATATTACAACTGATATACTTAAACTAATACAATATTTTTTAAATTTATTCATATTCATTTCCCCTTAATTACTTTGTTAATTTTATTTTAACCATATAAATAAATTTAAATCTTTTTTATAAAACATTTTTAGCTAAATCATTGTATATTTCCAACATATTAAATATTACAGTTTTTATTAATGCAAAAAACTCTCTTAAATAGTAAACAGGTATAAATTGACTTATTGAATTAACAGTATAAAAATTTATATTTTTATATCCATTTTTCTTTGCTAATAAAAAGCTTCTGAAACTATGAAAATCTGTGGTTACAACTTTTATATTTAACTTATTTATACTTTTACTGCTAATTTTTTCTATTTTTTCTTTGCTATATTTAAAATTTTCATACGTGTTAGTAGATTTGTCTTCTAAAATTATCATTTTTTTAGATATTCCATGATTTATCAAATAATCTTCCATGGCTTTAGCTTCTGATATTTTTTCATCACTTCCCCTTCCACCAGATACAACTATATAACAATCATCATTGCTTTTATTTATGTACTCTATAGCTTTATCTAATCTACCTTTTAATGTAAGGCTAGGTCCATTATTTTTAACTGCAGCTCCTAAGATTACTAAGTAATCACAATCATCTTTTAAATTGTGTTTTGGAAAAAATATTAATATAGATTCAACTATAAAAAATATAGATAATCCTATAACTAAAACTATATTAAATGCTTTTTTTAAATTTTTGTTTAAATGTATTTTTTTCTTTATAAAATGATACAGTATTAAAACAATTCCTACAGTCATAAAAAATGTATCAAATGCCATACCATTATAAACTATTTCTAAATAAAGATAATAAAATACACATAATAATCCTATAAGTAAATCCAAATATTTAATCACTAAAAACCTCCTACTAAAATTTAATTAAATTAAAAACACATTTATAAACATTTTTCATTTAAAAAAGGAGTACCATATAGATACTCCCATTTATAAACTATACAATTTTAAATATTAATTATTCTTCGTCGTAATCTAATCCTTCTTCTTCCATTAAAGTATTATAAACAGCTACAACTGTTTCATACTCATCATCATTTTCAAGAGGAGTTAATATGTCTCCTTCTTCATCTGAATCAATTCTAAATATTAAAGCTTCTTCCGCTTCATTATCATCTAAAGGCATAAGTATAGCATACTCTTTTCCTTCTGCTTCTAAAGTTAATATTATTTCAAATTGTATTTCATTTCCATCTTGGTCTATTAAGTTCACTATATTTTCTTGCATTCATTTCACCTCAAAATTTAATTATTTAAATATATTATAACGTATATCTACATTATTTTGTACCTGTTTTAAAAAATTCTTTTACTATCTAAATATCCTTGAAGAATTATTACTGCTGCTAGCATATCTATAACTTTTTTTCTCTTATCTCTTCTAACATCTGCTTCTATTAAAGATCTTTCAGCTGCAACTGTAGAAAGTCTTTCATCCCAGTACTCTATCTTAATTCCAGTTTCTTGTTCTAAAAGTTCACAAAACTTTATAACTTTTTCCCCTTGAGGTCCTAGTGTACCATTCATATTTTTAGGAAGTCCTGAAACTATTTTGTTTACTTGTCTTTCTTTTATTATAGTTTTTAATTCTTCTATATCTTTTTTCTTACCCACTCTTTTAACAGTCTTAACACCTTGAGCAGTAATTCCCATAAGATCGCTAACTGCAACTCCTATAGTTTTATCACCCACATCTAGACCCATTATTCTTCCGTCTAATATCATATAAATCTCCTTGATTAACTAAATTTCTAGCAATTTTTCACTATATGTATATACTATATTCTTATTGTTCTCTAAATTCAAGACATTATGTGCAAAAATAAATTAACCTAGATACTAAAATATTAAGTAACTAGGTTAATTTTATATTATTCTTTATTAAAAATCATCATATTTATACTCATAATTAATAATGGTATAAGTATATAAATTGAAGTAGTACCTGCAGCTACTATTCCAGAGTCATTAACTAATAAAGTTACTATACATCCTACAGTAGATGCAACAAACCCTTTAAATATATAAGGATATTTATCTGATATTTTTTTAAATTGTCTTGACGGTTTAAATATAAAGCTTGATATAAACCCTACAATTACAAATACAATTATGATAAATACATTACTTGTAGCTATATCTATATTCATCTGTATCTTTCTAACAAATGTTTGAATTATAGCTCCTGGTCCATCAACCATTATTTGATTTACAAATACAGATAAATGAGATTGACTTTTAGATACTATATCTAGTGCTGCAAATAAGAAAACAATTATAACTGGCACTAAAGCTAAAAGTATATACTTTTTTAAATCCATCTTAGCATCAAATATAAGTAATATAAACAACACATATGCTACAGATTCAGATATTGAACCTCCTACATTTGCTCCCATTGAAGGATAAGCACTTGTTATTAATATTATTAAAGCAAGGACAACTACAAACCAATTTGGTATTTTTTTATAATTAACTAAAACTGATAAAGCAAAAATAGCACAACCTATAGTTATTCCTTCATATTCATTTCCTATTCCATAATATCTAGCACCAATTATAGCATCATAACTCATAATATTATTTTGCATTAAATGTGTCCCAAACATAGAATCTATAACAATAACTATTATAGTGAGAATAGAGAAAAATCCCATATAAGCTATATCATCTTTAAATAACTTTTTACCTATTATATAAAAAGCTACAAGGGTTCCTAATATTCCCATAGTTATACTACCTTTAGTTGAAAAATTAAATATAGGTGAAACTATAAATACTAAAGGTATTAAGATACCTAATTTTAAAAACTCTTTTAAAATACTAAAAATCATTTCTTTCTTAGGTAATTTATCTCTAAAAAATAGTAGTAATATAGTTGCGATAACACCTGCTACAGCTACTATCCCAACAGAAGCATTAACTATAGTACTTCTTACTCCTAACATAGAAACCATTTTTTCAAATTCATGATTTATAAAGCCTATATTATCTTTTTTTTCAACTTTTATAAGTTTTTTTCCTACCATTTGTGGATTTTCTATACCAAACTTAGAAAGTATATCTACACCTATATCAATATTACCAACTACTCCATCTCGTCTAGTTGTAGCTGAACGTAAAACTCCTTTTCCAGAGCCTTCAAATTTAATTATAGGTGATAATCTTTTTTGCTCTTTATAGTCTTTTTTACTTGGAAATGTAGACATTATATAAACTGTATCATTTTCATTTACTGTTTTAAAAACTTCTTTTAAATATGAATCTATATTTTTATATATTTTATTTTTCATATTCTTATAAGTTTTATCATTTAAATAATTTTTATATTCATCTAATCTATATGTATCTCCAAGTTCTATAAATACAACTTCACTATCATCATAAAACTTTTTTGTTTCGTTTTTTAACTTATCGTAATCAGTTCTCATTCCATAAGGCATAGTATTATCTTTAATGTTTATATTATCAACATTACCAGATTCAACTCTACCTATGTTATCCATAGCCATTAAAGCTATATTTCTATTTTTTAATAATTCTCCATTATTAACTTTGTCAGCATTTCCTATAACAGAAGTCTTTATTTTTTTGTCCGCTAAAGTCTGCCCTAGTGAACCAAGTTTTGACCCATAAGACCCATTCTCTAAGTTTTCACTTAGAGAATAGTTTATAGTCATGTCATTTATTTTTTTAGGATTGTGTCCTGTTTCAGCTTTATAGGCTACTCCATTGTCTTTATTAACTTCTTCAAAGTTTATAAGACTTTGACTTGGCATTGTAACTTTGCCTCCTGCACCTATAGCTGCATATGACCTTCTATCATCAGTTCCTCGGTCACCTCTGATATTCATAAGCCCTATATAGCCTTCTTTGTTAAGCTTTTTATTTAAGGCATCTATACTTAGCATGTCCTCAAGGCTTGTCCTATTCATATTAATTAATATAACTTTACCTTTTTCACTTGCAAAACTAACTGTAGATATAGAGCTTATAAGTACTATTAAAGTAGTTAATAAGGATACAATCTTTTTTTTCATAAGATTGACCTACTTTCTATTATTCAAGTAATAAGTTATAACCTCTTCTAAAATTTCATCTCTTTCAAATTTTTTCATGATTCCTCTAGCATTATTATGACTTGTTATATAACTAGAGTCTCCTGAAAGAATGTATCCTATAATTTGATTTATAGGGTTGTATCCTTTTTCCTTAAGAGCGCTATAAACTACATCTATAGCTTCGCTAACACTCATTTGTTCAGATGTTATACCTTCGAATTTCATTGTATAATCCATATTTTCATCCATACTACAACACCCCTATTTCTTTTATTTTTATTTGTTTTTTTGTTTTGTTACTTTACTTGAGATTTTAACACATCTTTTGCATGATTTAAAGCATCATCAACTTTTGTTACATCTGGTGCTCCAGCTTGTGCCATATTAGGTCTTCCTCCACCTTTTCCACCAGCAGTTTGAGCAACTTCTCTAACTATGTTTCCAGCATGAACTCCTTTTTCAATTACATCTTTAGTAGCTGTAGCAACAAAGTTTATTTTTCCTCCTGCTACATTTGCTAATACTACTACCCCTGAAGCTAATTTATCTCTTAAAGTATCAGCAGTGTTTCTAAGTGTGTCCATATCCATATCCTCAAACTTAGCTGTAACTATGTTTACTCCATTTATATCTACTTTAGAGTCTAATATAGAGTCTGCAGATTGTAAACTCATTTTAGCTTTAACTTCATTTAATTCTTTAGTTAATGATTTAGTTTCATCTAATAAATGTGCTACTTTTGCTGTTAAATTATCTTCTTTAGCTTTTATAGTTGCACATACTTCATTTATTAAGTGTTGTTTATTGTTTAGGAAGTTATATACTTCTTTACCAGTTATAGCTTCTATTCTTCTTACACCTGCTGCAACTCCACCTTCAGAAAGTATTTTAAACATACCTATTTGAGAAGTATTTGTTAAGTGAGTTCCTCCGCATAATTCTATTGAATAATCTCCCATAGATACAACTCTTACTTCATCTCCATATTTTTCACCGAATAATGCAGTAGCACCTTTTTTAGAAGCATCTGTCATACTCATATTTTCACAAGTTATATCTAGTGCTTCAAATATTATATCATTTACTTTTTCTTCTATAAGTTTTAATTCATCTTTTGATATAGCCTCAAAATGAGTTACGTCAAATCTTAATCTTTCAGGAGTTACAAGTGATCCAGCTTGGTTAACATGTTCTCCTAATACTTCTTTTAATACTTTGTGAAGTATATGAGTAGCACTATGGTTTCTAGCTGAAGCTAATCTTACCTCTTTATCAACCTTAGTATATACTACATCTCCTACATTTATCATTCCTGATTTAACAACACATATATGTTTTATAGTGTTATTTGGTCCTTTTTTAGTATCTATTACTTCTAAAACTACATCTTCATTTTTATTAACTAAAAGACCTTTATCTCCAACTTGTCCTCCACCTTCTGGATAGAAAGCAGTTTTATCAAGAACTATTACAACTTCATCTGAAACACAAGCTGATTCTACTAATTCGTTGTTTTTAGCAATTCCTTTAACAGTTGATTCTATAGATAAAGTTTCATATCCTTCAAAGTCTGTAACTATATCTTTATCTAACTTAGCTATAGCATCTTCTTTCCATGCTTCTGAGTCCATATTTCCTCTAGCATCTCTTGCTGTTTGTCTTTGCTTTTCCATTTCAGCTTGGAATCCTTCTTCATCTATTTCTAGATGTTCTTCTTCTAAAATTTCTTTAGTTAAGTCAACTGGGAATCCGTAAGTATCATATAATCTAAATGCATTTTCTCCACTTAGAGTTTTTTCATTTTTAGCTTTTAATTCTTCTATATATGAAGATAATATTTCGCTTCCCTTATCTATTGTCTCATTGAATTTTTCTTCTTCTATTCTTATAACTTTTTTGATGTAGTCTGCTTTTTCTACTAACTCTGGGTAAGCTTCTCCACTTACAGCTATAACTTCATCAACTAATTTATATAAGAAAGGCTCTTTCATTCCAAGTAACTTTCCATTTCTTGCTGCTCTTCTAAGTAATCTTCTAAGAACATATCCTCTACCTTCATTTGATGGTAATACTCCATCTGCAACTAAGAAACTTACACTTCTTATATGGTCAGTTATTATTCTTATAGATTTATCAACTTTATATTCTTTTCCATAAGTAGAGTTTGTCATTTTTTCAACAGCATTTAATATATGCTTTATAGTGTCAACGTCAAATATAGTATCAACACCTTGCATTATGCAAGCTATTCTTTCAAGACCCATACCTGTATCTATGTTCTTGTTTTCAAGTGGATTATAGTTTCCTTCTTCATCTTTGTTAAATTGAGAGAAAACATGATTCCAAAACTCTAAATATCTATCACAATCACATCCTGGTTTACAATCTGGGTTATCACATCCATATTCTTCACCTCTATCAAAGTGTATTTCTGAACATGGTCCACAAGCACCAGTACCTATTTCCCAGAAATTATCTTCTTTACCTAATCTTACTATTCTTTCTTTTGGTATACCTATTTCTTTTTCCCATATTTCGAAAGCTTCATCATCTTCTAGGTATACACTTACCCATATCTTATCTTGTGGTATATTTAGGTGTTCAGTAACAAACTCCCATCCCCACTTTAATGTTTCTTCTTTGAAGTAATCTCCAAAAGAGAAGTTTCCAAGCATTTCAAATAATGTAGCATGTCTAGCTGTAACTCCTACATTTTCTATATCTCCAGTTCTTACACACTTTTGACAAGTTGTCATTCTCTTACTTGGTGGTATTTCTGTACCTGAAAAGTAATTTTTAAGTGGTGCCATACCTGCATTTATTAATAATAAACTCTTATCGTTATGTGGCACTAATGAATAACTTGGTTGAACTAAATGTCCCTTTGATTCAAAGAAGTTTAAAAATTTACTTCTTATTTCGTTTAATCCCATTTTTTGCATTTTGATTTCCTCCTATAATTTATGTCTTTATTATTCCTTGTATTAAAAAATCCCCGCCTCTATAAAACTATAGGGGCGAGGATATATCTCGCGGTACCACCCTAATTACTGTAAAAATCACAGTATCTTCGGAAAACCTTAAGTTATAACGGAACTACCGTCAACTCCTACTTAATTTCAAAGTTGATACTCCAAGACTGCTTCAATTAATCTATCGTAAGGGCTCTCACCTAATCCCTCTCTCTGTAAAGCATCAATTAATTTACTACTTCTTTTCATTGTATTTAAATTATATATTTTCTATCTGATTATAGTTATATTACTAAATTTTCTTAAAATAATCAATAGTTTTTTTAACAACGTACGTAGTCGTTGGCGCTATTAGCAAAGTGAATTTTTATTATAAGCTCTTTTCTATTATTCCTCCACCTACAACCTTATCTCCATCATACATTACTACTGATTGACCTTTAGTTATAGCTCTTTGAGGCTCGTCAAATACTATTTTAACAGTATTTTCACCTATTTTAGTTACTGTAGCATCAGATGGTCTTGCTGAGTATCTTACCTTAGCTTGTACTCTTATAGGTTCTTTTATATCATCAATTGATATTAAATTTACATCTTTAGCTATTAATGCATTTGAAAATATATCTTCATTATCTCCTAATACAACTGTATTTTTAACAGGGTCTATATCAACTACAAACATAGGCTTACCAAATGCTATTCCAAGTCCTTTTCTTTGACCTATAGTGTAGTTTATTATACCTTTGTGCTTTCCTAATACATTTCCTTTAGTATCTACAAAAAATCCTGGGTCAATTCTTTTTTTAGAATGTTTTTTTACATATCCAGCATAATCATTATCTTTTACGAAGCATATCTCTTGACTATCTGGTTTATTATGAACATCTATACCAATTTCTTTTGCAATTTCTCTTACTCTATCTTTTTCGTAATCTCCTATTGGAAGTAAAGTATGTTCTAATTGTTCTTGAGTTAAATTATACAGAGCATAAGTTTGATCTTTTTTATCCGTAACAGATTTTTTAAGTAAATATCTACCTGTTTCTTCATCTTTTTCTATTTTAGCATAATGTCCTGTAGCTACATAATCACATCCTATTTGACGTGCTTTATTGAAAAAGTCATCAAACTTTATATGTTTATTACAAGCTATACAAGGATTTGGCGTTCTTCCGTTTAAATATTCATCTATAAATGGCTCTATTACTTTTTCTCTAAATACATCACTAAAGTTTAATACGTAAAAAGGTATACCTATTTTATCTGCAACTTTTCTTGCATCTTCAACAGCCGCAAGTGAACAACATCCACCTTCATTTTCTATAAGTTCATCATCATCATCTTGCCATAACTTCATAGTAACTCCTATTACATCATAGCCTTGTTCTTTTAAAAGATATGCGGCAACAGAACTGTCTACCCCACCACTCATACCGATCATTACTCTCTTTTTCATATTATCACCTCGTTCTTTATATTATATATACTTTGACTTGTTTTTTAAAGTGTTAACTTATACACTATCCATAAAATCATTTGCTCTTTTATATAAATAATGATTTTTTATAAATTTTCTATATGATCTTATAAACCAAATTCCACCTACTAAAACTATTATATATATAGGCCACCCAATTATACTTAAACTAGTAAATATTAAACTAATAACAATACCTATAGTTCCCAATATTAACCTATTATCCATCATATGAACAAAATCAGGAAAAAAGTTTATAGTAAACATGCTCATTCCTAACAATAATAGCATACCCACAATCATCACACCAGTAAACACAATTGGCGGAACTATTAAAACTTTAGATACTTTTTCTAATACTTTTTCTAAAATTTTTTTTACTATTATATGCTTTCCCTTATTTGCTCTCTTTGATATTTTTAAAGTTAAATGTTTTAAAAATTCAGCTCTATTCATAAACTACTCCTTTAGACTCCTCTTAGATAAAACTTTATATACTATAATATCTTTTTTGATGTACTTATAACAAGTGTTTATCTTTAAAATATTTAAATTATCTTTAACTATTGATATAATATCGATAAGAAAACATTCTCTTATTGTAAGGGGGCCAATTATGAAAAGAACATAAAGACTTTCATTATTACTAAATGATAATAATTTAGATGCAATATTTTTAACAAAACGCTCTAATGTAAATTATATTAGTAAATTTACTGATGAAGCTGCATTTGTTTTAACGTATAAAGATAAATTTTATCTTACAACTGATGGTAGATTTACTGAATTATCTCAAAAAGAATGTGTAGGTTTTGAAGTTGTAAACTTGCATTTATTTGATAAAAATATTATAAAAGCAGTTAGTCATATTTGTGCTGAAAATAGTGTAAAGAGATTAGGTTTTGAAAGAAGTAATATAACTTTTGATAGATATGAAGCGTTAAAAAATATGTTATGTAATATAGAACTTGTGGGAACTGATGGTATTATAGAATCTTTGAGATATATAAAAGATGAACCTGATCAAGCTATAAGAGAATTTATTAAAAAATATGAAAAATTTTACTATCCTGGAATAGGTCATGGTGTTGGAATGAACCTTCATGAAGAGCCATTTTTAGGTAACTATGGAACTAAAGTAATAGAAAAAGGTTGTATAATAACTATGGAACCTGGCCTATATATACCTGGATTTGGTGGAGTTAGAATATAAGATACTGTACTTGTAAAAGATGATGGAATAGAAATATTTACTAGGTTCCCTAAAGAACTTATGATTTTATAAATATCTATAAAATTACAAGTTTATCTATTATAACTTGTAATTATCCATTTTGACTAGCATTTAAATTTGTTCCACTTATATTAATTGCTGTTAATAAGTACAAATCGTTATTTATAATGTTTAGAATAAATTTAAATAGGTATTAATAATATTATTAATATATTTTTGGAGGTTAATATGAGTTTTCAAGATATAAAGAAATTATCTACTTCTAATGAAAATGTTTGCGCAATATTATACAATTTTAATAATAAAGAATTAACTATGTTAAAAAATATATGTGGTTTAATAGGGGTTAAAGAAAAAATAGTTCTTACTCCTAAGAATGGAAATTCTTTGATTAAAGATGTTTTAGAAGGAAAATTAGATGATAATTGTGAAAATGGTTTAACAAATAAAGCTGTTATATTTAATAATGTAGACCATTCTAAAATTCATTCTTTTATAGATGCTTTAAAGAAATTTAGAATCTCTAACCCTTTAATAGCTGTAGTTACAGAAACTTCTGTAAATTGGAATGTAAATACTTTAGTAAGTAATTTATTAGAAGAGCGTGAAGCTTTAAAAGCTGGTAAGCCTGTTAATCATTAATATAAAAAAACCTCGTAATGAAATTTACGGGGTTTTTTATAACGTTTGAAGTTTTCTCGGCACATAAAAAAATGAAATAATTGATATTACCCAAAAACTTATCTTAAATTTTAAAACTATGGATCCTAAAAAAGCCATTCCCATTATATTTAAAACTTTTATAGATTTAGTTCTTTGATAAGTATATAATCTAAGATATGCATAAGCATCCCTTATTAAAAAATAATAAATTATATATTTTATAGTTTCTGTCACTGTAAGTAAGTAGATATGATGTATTTCAAATCCAGTTAAATCTTTAATTTGAAGAATAAGCAAATATAATAATCCTATATATACTGTAATTTTAGAACAAAATATAAAATTTGCATACTTTCTTATATTCTTTAATATATAAAACTTTTGACTTGCCACTTCTTTTAAACACTTTATTCTACTTCCTATAAATAAGCTTCCAAAATAAGTCATTATTATCGTTCCTAAAGGAAGAGTTGCAATAAGAATATAAACTAATGAAGATTTCATGCTTTCACTAATCGGAACTTTAGCTAACATTTGTTGATAGTCCTTCATAACACTAAATCCAATTAAGTTTGAAAATAAAACATCTACTAATACCATTATAAAACAAGATATTATACTTAAATAAAATAAGTCATCTAGCATTTTAGTTTTTTTATTAATTATAAAACCGCACATGATTCCAATTATCATACTTTGACTCATACAAATTGCTGAAGCTATATCTCCCATAATTAAACCTATTATAACTAAGCAAATTAACATAGCAAGTGCGCTAAACTTAAAATCACATCTTAAGTATATAATTGCAATAAATATTGGAACTATCATATCTATATAAAGTGCATATAAAAAACCTGTTGATATTGCAAAAATACTACAAACTACAAACAAAGCAGACATAATAGCCGCTTCAGTCATTTTTCTTATTTCCATGTAATTCCTTCTTTCTTAGTTTTATTAATATTAGTATATTATATCATATACAAAATTTTGTAATAATATATAAAAAATAGTTATCTTTAATTAAAGATAACTATTTTTTATATATTTATTCTTAAGCTTTATTTTTATGATTTTTTATAAATAAAGATGCAGTTAATCCTAATAATGCGATAACTGCTGTCCCGATAAATAAATGTGCATACCCTTGGTTCATAGTATATTGATATGCATTCTCTATTGCCGGTTTAGCTTTATCCAAACTAACTAAATAATTATTTTTTAATATATCAAAATTCATATTAGGATTAGCTCCCATTGTGTGTTGAAGTCCCTTAAACATAGATTCTACAAATGACTTTACAGTATTAAATATAGTTGTGACATCTGCACTTTGAAACTTTTCCATCATTTGAGAAGATATATGTCCGCTTCCTAAAGACCCACCTGGAATATGTGGCATTACTTTTTCAATTGCACCTGGTACTTTTCTCCCTGCATCTGATACAAAGTTTATAAGTAAGTTTGGTGACACTGCAACTCCTATTGAACGAAGTAATGATACAGTTGATTGCCCCATAGATATCTCTTCAGGTTTAACCAAACTCATCATTAAATAATTTATTGGAGTTCCCATAGTAAATCCCATACCAGCTCCCATAAATACTAAGCCTATTGTTAAGTTTGTAAAATTTGGATGATTTGCTGTTACTAATGCTTGATATAACACCCCTATTATGTTTACACCAAACCCTAATAAAAGTAATTTTTTAACTCCAAATTTGTCTATGAATTTACCACCTAAAGGTGCCGCTATACCTGTAAAAACAGCAAATAGTGTTACTACATACCCTCCACTACCTCTTTTAATTCTTAGTACATTTTCTGAGAATTGTGGTAAAAATACTGTACTCATAAGTCCACATCCAACTATAAAGCTTAAAAATAAAGTTAATGCTGTTTGCTTATTTGTAAAGAAGTTTAAATTTAAAACAGGATCTTCTGCTCTTTTTTCTATAGATATAAACAATGGAATAAAAGCTATAAATATTATTAAATAAGGCCATACATCCATTGATTGAATTGAATTTGCAAAATCATAGAATTTTAAGTTTGTTAACCCATACATTATTGATGCAACCATAACACTTAATACAACTGAGCCCCATATATCCATTTTTTTAACTTTAGATTCTTTTTTATTTTCTTTTAATTTTAATGCCGCAATTATTATAATTATACTGATTGGAACATTTATTAAGAATAAAAATCCCCATCTACTATCTCCTGCCATAGAAAGTACAAAACTTCCTAATGTAGGTCCAAGTACTGTTGCTATACCATATACTCCACCTACCATACCAAGAGCTGAACCTCTTTTTTCCTCTGGAAAAGAAGCTCCTATATAAGCTGTAGCAATTGGCATTATACCTCCTCCACCTATTGCTTGAATTACTCTTGAAGTTAATAAAAATTGATAGCTTCCTACTATATCAGATACTCCACAAAGTAATGAGCCTGTTGCAAATAATATAACACATAACATATATACCTTTTTTCTACCATATGTATCGGCTAATTTTCCTGTAATTGGCATAGAAACCGCATAAGCTAATGTATATATAGTTATCATCCATACACTAGCAGACTCAGTTATGCCTAGTCCATTAGCTATTACGTTCCTTGCTGGAGATACTATACCTGAATCCATAGCCCCCATAAAAATTCCAAGTAAGAAAACTAACATAGCTATCCCTGTACTGTTTTTCTTCTGTGATCCGCTCATAAAAATACACTCCTGTTAATTAAATTTTACCTTAATTAATGTAAGAGACATAATTTTAGTTCAGTTATAATCATTTTAAAATCCAATATTAAAAATATTCTATCCTAAAACAACTACAATTTTTAATTTTTAACTTACATTAATTACCTTGTTAAATTTTTATTTTTATCAATAATTCATATACCCATTATAAAAATATTTATTCATTTATAAAATTAAAAAAGAATTGAGAATAGATAAATCTATTCTCAATTCTTTTTAATCAAACTTAAATGGATTAACTCTTATAGCATTATTGTATAAAAATGGATATGATTTACTTAAATACTCTAAGTAAGAAATCCACTGTATTGAAATATTTTTATATACTCTTATAACATCATTTTCTAAGTGGTTTATATTAAATCCTGAATCCTTATCTTTTTCTATAAATATAATTTCATCTCTTAAGTGAATTACAGACATAAGCAAGTCTGTAAAAATTTGATGTTGTAGTATACTCTCATTACTTATTAATGTTACAAACAAATTGTTATGCTCTACTAATATATTTTTTATTGCACATAAATCTATATACTTCATATCAACTTTATAATTATATTCATATAAACATTTTTTTATCTTATTTAAATCTTCAAAATTTGTTATGTAGTTTTTTGCATCTTTATCTGCATCTATAATAAAATGCATTAATTTCCCACCAACTTCTGTAAAAAATATACCTACTAACATATTTATTTTTTCGATTCTATCTTTTTTAGCTCTATAATCTATCAATTTTTCAAGCATTATAGTCACAACTAAACTGTTTATAGGAATAAAACATAAATTCATAAGGGAATAATATGCAGTGTTTAGTGCTTGACCAAAAATTAGATAATGTATAAAAAACATTATGGATGATAAAGCGATTAATATAAATGATATAACAAAATAATATCTAATTTTTTTCATTTAAGTACTCCTTTATAAAATTTTTTTAAACACTTAAGTATTATAACATAGATTATAAACTAACAATTTTCTTTAATTTTCTATGCCTTAAACTATTTAAGCATTCCTATTTTAAGGTTTTAAAAGCAATATACTTAAATTTTATGAAGTAATTATACATTTTAAGGATTTTAAACTTTTTGACCCCTATTTAATAAGATAATTATATATTTTCAAACCATAAAAATTATTCAAATATATATATTCATCTTATTTATTAAGGAACTTCATTTTTACTATTTAAAATTAAAGTTAAATACTATATACTCTTTAATATTAAAAGAAACGAAAGGAGTTTTTGCTTTTATGCTTAAAAAAATAAATAAAATACTTGTTGCCAACAGAGGTGAAATTGCCATTAGAATATTTAGAGCTTGCTCTGAATTAGGAATAAAAAGCGTGTGTATATACAGTAAGGAAGATAAATATTCATTATTTAGGACTAAGGCTGATGAATCATATCTAATTGGAGAAGATAAAGGTCCTATAGATGCTTATTTAGATATAGATGCAATAATAAAATTAGCTAAAGAAAAAAACGTAGATGCAATACATCCTGGATATGGATTTCTATCTGAAAATCCAGAATTTGTACGTAAATGTGAAGAAAACGGAATAATATTTATAGGTCCATCTGCAGATATAATGAATATGATGGGAGATAAAATAAACTCTAAGCAAATAGCAAAAAACGTAAGTGTCCCTACTATCCCTGGTATTGACAAACCTATTAAGAGTATTGAAGAAGCTAAAGAAATTGCCAGTCAAATAGGATATCCTATCATGCTTAAAGCCTCTAATGGTGGTGGCGGTAGAGGTATGAGAGTTGTATATGATGAAAATAATTTAGGCATAGAATATGAAACTGCTTGCAGTGAATCTAAAAAAGCCTTTGGTGAAGATATAATTTTTATAGAAAAATTTATAGTAAATCCTAAGCATATAGAAGTTCAAATACTTGGTGATATGTATGGAAATATTGTTCATTTATACGAAAGAGATTGCTCAGTTCAAAGAAGACATCAAAAAATCATTGAATATGCTCCTGCATTTTCATTATCTACTCAATTGCGTGAAAAAATATGCAAATGTGCAGTAAAAATAGCCAAACATGTAGGCTATGTAAATGCTGGTACACTTGAATTTTTAGTTGATGAAAATGAAAATTTTTATTTTATAGAAATGAATCCTAGAGTTCAAGTTGAACATACAGTTACTGAAATGATAACAGGAATCGATATAGTTCAAAGTCAAATATTAATTGCCCAAGGTCATAGATTAGATGGTGAAGAAATAAATATTAAAAATCAAGAAGACATACAAATAAGAGGCTACTCTATTCAGTGTAGAATAACAACTGAAGATCCAAAAAATAATTTTATGCCCGATACTGGAAAAGTTCAAGTTTATAGAACTGGTTCAGGATTTGGTATAAGACTCGATGGTGGCAATGGATTTACAGGTTCTACTATAAGTCCTTATTATGACAGTTTATTAGTCAAAACTATTTCTTGGGATAGAACTTTTAAAGGGGCAATAAATAAAACTATCCGTTCTATAAAAGAACTTAGAATTAGAGGAGTTAAAACAAATGTTGGATTTTTAATTAACGTATTAAATAATAAAATATTTGCAGATGGAAAATGTAGTACCAAATTCATTGATGAAAACCCTGATTTATTTGATATAAAAGAAAGTAAAGATAGAGGAACAAAATTACTGCAATTTATAGGAAATACAATAGTTAATGAAAATAAATGTAGCAAAAAGCCTAAGTTCCAAACTATATATACTCCTAAGTTAGAAGATTCTATTGTAAATAAAGAAGGCAGTAGAGATTTATTTAATAAACTTGGTAAGAAAAAATATATAGATACTATAAAAAATGAGAAAAAATTATTAATAACAGATACTACAATGAGAGATGCTCATCAATCGCTTCTTGCTACAAGACTTAGAAGCTATGATTTGCTAAAAGTAGCAAAACCAACAAATGAATATATGAAAGATTTATTTTCCCTTGAGATGTGGGGAGGTGCTACTTATGATGTAGCTTATAGATTTTTAAAAGAATCTCCATGGTTAAGATTAGAAAAATTAAGAGAAGAAATACCTAATATAATGTTTCAAATGCTATTTAGAGCTTCTAATGGTGTTGGATATAAAAATTATCCGGATAATGTTATAAAGGAATTTTTAAAAGAGTCTTCTAATAAAGGTATAGATATTTTTAGAATATTTGACTCTCTAAACTGGGTAGAAAATATGAAACCATCTATTTATACTGCTCTTGAAGCTGGAAAAATAGTAGAATCTACAATTTGTTATACAGGAGACATTCTAGACCCTTCAAAGAGTAAATATAACTTAGAATATTATATAAATATGGCTAAGCAGCTAGAAGAATTAGGTTCAGATATAATATGTATAAAAGATATGGCTGGACTTTTAAAGCCCTATGCAGCCTATAAGCTTATAAAAGAGTTAAAAACAAATGTAGATGCTCCTATTCATCTTCATACACATGATACTAGTGGAAATGGTGTTGCAACTATTTTAATGGCTAGTGAAGCTGGAGTTGATATTGTAGATACTGCACTTGAAACAATGTCGTCTCTTACAAGCCAACCATCTTTAAATGCTATTGTGGAAGCTTTAAAAAATACAGAAAGAGATACTAAAATAGATTTATATGGATATGAAGAATTAGGAAATTATTACAAAGATTTGAGAAAAGTATATTCTAAATTTGAAAGTGATTTAAGTAATCCATCTGCTGAAATATATAAATATGAAATACCTGGTGGTCAATACACTAACTTAAAACCTCAAGTTGATAGCTTAGGTTTATCTGATAAATTTGACCAAGTAAAAGAAAAATATAAAGAATCAAACTATATATTAGGAGATATAATAAAAGTAACTCCATCATCTAAAGTTGTTGGTGACTTAGCTATATTTATGGTAAAAAATAAACTTGATAAAAATAATATATTAATAGAAGGGAAAAACTTAGCTTTCCCAGACTCAGTAGTTGATTATTGCAAAGGTATGATAGGTCAACCTGAAGGTGGCATTCCTAAGGATATTCAAAAAATAGTATTAAAAGGGGATAAACCTATAACAACTAGACCTGGAACATTAATAGAAAATGAAAACTTTGAAAATATTAAAAAGTATCTTGATGATAAATTTAAAATGGATTCAAATATCAGAAATATATTAAGTTATACCCTATACCCTAAGGTTTATGAGAACTATCTAAAGCATTTACAATTATATAATGATATATCTAAACTTGAAAGTCATGTTTACTTCTATGGTTTATCTATTGGTGAAGAATGTGAGGTAGAAATTGAAGAAGGTAAAGTTTTAACTATAAAGTTGATAGAAATTGGAGATGTAAAAGAAGATGGAACAAGAACCTTATCATTTGAGCTAAATGGAATGATGAGAGATATAGAAATAAAGGATAATAACTACTGCTCAAATATAAAAGATATAGTAAAAGCAGATATGAATAACCCATTACAAATAGGTGCTAGTATACCAGGAAAAGTCGTTAAAGTTTTAGTTAAAGAAAATCAATCTGTTAAGAAAAATGAGCCAATTATAGTTATTGAAGCTATGAAAATGGAAACTGTTATAGTTGCAAAAACTGATGGCATAATTAAAGACATACTTGTAAAACAAGATGAACTTGTAAAGGATAAACAATTATTAGTAGAAATGAAGTAATAAAAAAGAACCTGGCAACAGGTTCTTTTTTTACTCCCTATACTTTTTTAAATTCCAAGTTTACTTTAAACAAATCTCCATCTATCTGTATATTAAATTCTCCACCTTGAAGTTCCACTAAATCACGAGCAATAGCAAGCCCTAATCCACTACCTTCTGTGTTTCTAGATAAATCTCCCCTTCTAAACCTTTCAATTATTTCATCTGCTTCAAAATTAAGTTCATAAGCTGAAATATTTTTAAAAGATAAATATACTTTATCTTCATCTACTTTCATATCTATATAAACTCTAGTATTCTCAAGTGAATACTTAGAAATATTTATTAATAAATTTTCAAATACCCTATACATTCTTTTCCCATCGCAATTTATATATACAGGTTCTTTTAGTAAGTTTACTTTTAAATTCAAATTAGAATTTGTAAGTTTTTCTTCATTTTCTCCAATACTTTGTCTTAATAATTGATTTAAATCTAACTTTTCAATATTAAGTTCTATATTACCACTACTAGCTTTGCTAGCTTCAAATAAATCTTCTATAAGAACTTTTAATCTTTTTGATTTATTATCTAATACATTTATATAATCTTTTAAATACTCTGGTTGTATATTTTCTTCTTTTTTTATCAAATCTACATAGTTTATTATAGAAGTTAATGGTGTTTTTAAATCATGGCTTACATTTGTTATAAGTTCAGCCTTCATTCTCTTACTTTTAAACTTTTCATCTATTGCACTTTCAAGACCTTCACTCAAATTATTTATATCTTGTGCAAATGTAGCCAATCTATCATTACCTTTTACTTCTATTTTATGATTTATATTTCCACTTTTTATTTTTTTAGTTCCTTCTATTATGTTATCTAAATAATCTATTTTATTTAATATAATACCTGTTATTATAATTAAACTTAAAGTTAAAAAACCAATTATTGCAATTAGCATAAAAAATGGGTCTTGCCAATACCAAGTTGTATATAAAAATATAAACATAAAACCTGCAATAATTACTATTATTAATTCTACTAAAATTAATCTCTTTACTAAGGGTAGTTTATTTTTATACTTAATAATATTTTTAATTATGTTTATAAAAAACCTACATATATTGTAAGTAATGCTATTAGTTATTAAATCTTTCTTTTTATCTAGATTTTTAAAGTAAATTATCCACACTATAATTAATGTAATGGATATAAATTTAGCAATTATAGATATAATATAACTAAAATTTAAAATCAATAAAAAGAGTAGCATGGTTATGCCTACAATATGAATTTCTATAGGTATTTTTCTATATATATTTAAAAGTAATCCATCCTTGTTAATAAATTTTCCTTTAGCTTTTATACACGCTATTAAAGAAATTATACTTATAATACCAGAAGATATTAAAACTTTAAATAAAATATCTATATTATTACGTGAATGTTTAAAATCATCTTGATATGACCTTAATCCAAATGGCTCATAATTATTTATCTGTTTGGGAATTGATATACTTATTGATATAGGTTCTGGTTTATCTTGCATTACCCAAAAATAATTTGAATATATACTTGATGATAATCTTTTTTTATCGATTATTTTTGTATATGTGCCTTCATTATTATTTAAATCAATTTCTATATTACAATAATCCTTTTGATTTTCTCTAAAAACTTTATTACTTTCATAATTAGTATTTGTATAAACTTTACCTGTTGAATTATTTTTTATAAAAAATTTTACATCTTTAAATTCACTTAAATCTTTCTTTGCATTTTCTATCGATTCATTTTCATAATCACCTGAATTTGAAGTTGCTACCACCATTCTATCTATTAAATTTTGAAGAATTTGATTATCAAAGTTATCCGTTTCAAAAAAATTATCTGCATATATTTTATTACTTTTTTCTAATAAGTTACTTTGTTTTATATAATGAAATTCATATCCCTCTATCATTTTTTGCCCTGTTGCTAAAAATATTGAAGTTGATATCAAAAATATAATTAAAAATACAATTTTTATCCATTTATTACCTTTATTTAATTTTCCCATTTGTCCACCTGCTTTTCTTTTTACAATAAATTCATCCCAGTCATAGCTTTATAAAATATAAAATTCGCAATAATTAAACCTACAAATTGTAATATTATTTTTCCTTCTAAATATGTACATCCTATTAATACAGCCCCTAACTGAGTAAAAAAGAAAAATATAAGTAACATTACAAAATGTAAAACTAATTGTATATTCCATCTTTTTATTTTGAATATATTATAACTTCTCGACTTTATAGCCAACTCCCCACACCACCTTTAAATATCTTGGTTCTTTAGGATTAATCTCTATTTTTTCTCTAATCCTCCTAATATGTACACTTACAGTATTTTCTGCATTAAAGCTATCTTCTTTCCACACCTTTTCATATATTTCATCTATAGAAAATACTCTACCTTTATTAGATAATAAAAGATTTAGTATCTTAAATTCTATAGGAGTAAGTTTTACAAATTCATCTTCTACAAAAACTTCTTTTGTACTAATATTTAATTTTAAATCTCCACTTTGAAGAATATCTTTATTTTCTTGTGCTTCATAGGTTCCTAATTTTATATATCTTCTCAATTGAGATTTAGTTCTAGCTATAAGTTCTAATGGATTAAATGGCTTAGTTATATAATCATCTGCCCCTATATTTAATCCAATAATTTTGTCACTATCTTCACTTTTAGCTGAAATCAATATTATAGGAATATTTTTTTCTTCTCTAATCTTTATAGTTGCCTTTATTCCATCCAATTTTGGCATCATAATATCCATGAGAATTAAATGTATATCATTGTTAATTAGTCTATCTAAAGCCTCTATCCCATCATAAGCTTTAAATATATTAAACCCTTCATTTTTCAAATAAATTTCAATAGAATCTACTATTTCCTTATCATCATCTACTACTAAAATATTGCTCATTTATATACCTCTCTTAAATTAATCATCGAATTTGATTATACATTATTACACCCTCTTAATCCTACTTTTTTCTATATTCATATAATAAAGTATAAATCTTAAGAAATAATTAATATAAATCTTAAGATTTTCTTACAATTTAAAAAATCTTATCATATATTAGACGAAATACACACTTAAATAGTTTCATTAAATATAAAAATTCACATAAAAAAAAGGAGCAAATGCTCCTTTTTAATTTAATATTATCTTACTCTTCTTCTTCAACATCATGATGATGATCGTGATCATCTTCTATAACAACACCATCTAATGCAGCTATGTGTATATTATTCTTTTTAGAATAATCTATTAACGCAGCTTTTATAGCTTGCTCAGCTAAAACTGAACAGTGCATTTTAACTGGTGGTAAACCATCTAAAGCTTCTGCAACAGCTTTATTAGTTATTTCTAAAGCTTCATCTATAGTTTTTCCTTTTATTAATTCTGTAGCCATAGAAGAACTTGCTATAGCTGATCCGCATCCGAAAGTCATAAACTTAACGTCATTTATAACTTTAGTATCATTATCTATATCAAGATATATTCTCATTATATCTCCACATTTTACGTTTCCAACTTCTCCTACTCCACTTGCATTTTCTATTTCTCCAACATTTCTTGGATTCATGAAATGGTCCATAACTTTTTCACTGTATTGCATATTACTTACCTCCCTTGTCTAATTTGTTATATAATGGCGACATACTTCTTAATCTTTCTATTATCTTTGGTAAATTATCTATTATAAAATCGATATCTTCTTCTGTTGTAAAATCTCCTATGCTAAGTCTTAATGAACCATGAGCTATCTCATGAGGTAATCCCATAGCCATAAGTACATGAGATGGATCTAGTGATCCTGAAGTACAAGCTGATCCACTTGATGCAGCTATACCTAACATATCTAACATTAATAATATTCCTTCTCCTTCTATAAATTCAAATGAGAAGTTTACATTTCCTGGAAGTCTATATTCTAAACTTCCGTTAACTTTTGTATGAGGTATTCTTTCTAATATACCATCTATAAGTCTAGTTCTTAAAGCAGTTAATCTTTCTATATGCTCACCCATATTAGCTTTCGCAAGTTCACATGCTTTAGCATATCCAACTATACCAGGTATATTTTCAGTACCAGCTCTTCTTCTTCTTTCTTGTGCTCCACCATGAACGAAAGTGTGTAATTTAACACCAGTTCTTATGTATAAAGCACCTATACCTTTAGGTCCATAGATTTTATGAGATGACATACTCATTAAGTCTATATTTAATTCTTTAACATCTATAGGTATATTTCCTGCAGCTTGGACAGCATCTGTGTGGAATATAACATTGTGTTTCTTAGCTATTTCCCCTATTTCTTTTATAGGTTGAATTGTTCCAACTTCATTATTAGCAAACATTATACTTATTAATATAGTTTTGTCTGTTATAGCTTTTTCAACATCTTGTGCATTTACTCTACCATCTGCATCAACATCTAAGTAAGTTACTTCAAATCCGTGATGTTTTTCTAAGTATTCACAAACATGAAGTATCCCATGATGTTCTACTTTAGAAGTTATTATATGGTTTCCTTTTGCTTTATTTGCAAAAGCAACTCCTTCTATAGCCCAGTTATCACTTTCTGTTCCACCAGCTGTAAAGTATATTTCATTTGGTTTTGCATTTATAAGTTCTGCAACTGTTGCTCTTGATTTATCTAATACGTTTTTAGCATCTCTCCCGAAAGAATGGAAACTTGATGCATTTCCGAAAGTTTCAGTAAAGTAAGGCATCATAGCCTCTAATACCTCTTTTTTAACAGGAGTTGTAGCCGAATAATCCATATATATCTTTCTTTTTTCCATTTTATTCATCTCCTAAATCTATTTTATAATTAAATCTGTTATATCATTTATATTTTTATTTTTATTTTTATTATAATCATCTACCATATCTTGAAGTGTTATTGAGTTTATAACATCCTCTATCCCTTGCTTAATTCTTTCCCAAACAACTTTGGCAACGCAAATTCCAGAGTTTTCACATGCATGTTCATCCATTACACAATCTGAAATTGAAATAGGTCCCTCAAGTACTCTTAGTATATCTCCAACTGTTATATCTTTAGGTTCTTTACCTAATAAATATCCTCCTTGAGCACCTCTTACACTTTTTATCAATCCAGACTTTTTAAGTGATGAAAATATCTGTTCAAGATATTGTTCTGATATATTTTGTCTTTGAGCTATCTGCCTTAATGGTACTGGTCCATCTCTTTGAGTAAGTGAAAGCTCAAACATTGCTTTTAGTCCGTATCTACCTTTAGTTGATAGCTTCATTTTTTACACCTTCTTTTCAAATAGGTATTCCCGACTAACTTACTAGGTTTTATCTTCAAATTTATTTTATTATATCATAGTATTTTTGTCAACATTAAATTCATAGTATTTTTCTAGGAATTAAAAAAGGAGTAAATTCTAATATTATTCACTCCTTTAAATAAATTCACTTATAATAATTTACCCACTGACCTAGTTCTTTAAACCCTATTTTTTTATAAATTTTTCCTGCCTCTTCATTATCATAAAAAAGACAAGGTGTTTTTTTATCATTTAATAAACTATTACATAATTTTACCACGCATTTAGTTGCATATCCTTTATTTCTATACATTGGGTGAGTTCCTACACCTACAACCATAGCATGAGTGCTATTTTCAGAAGTTGATTTTGCCATAGATACTACTTTTTTATTTTCTTCTATATAATAACCTCTTCCACTTTTCAAATTACTTTTTATACTCTTTATAGTAGTATTTTCAAATTCGCCTATATTTTCATAAAGCTCTAGTATTTTATTTATCTTCCCAAATCTTATTTTTTTTACGCTTGAATCTATTTCATAATCATTTAAAAATTTTAAATTTTTTAATGCACAAAAATTTACTATTCTTTTTTTACCATAAGAAATATAAGGTTCTATATATTTTAAAGTATCTATTTTACCATTTATAACTCTATACGGTAGTTTGTTTATATAATTAACAAAGCTAACTACATCATCATTATCATAAGAATAAAGTGTAAGTATATCAAAATACTGAATTAATAGACCTTTTATGTTACCAACTAAATCAAAGTTTGCCCATATGTTAAAAAAACAATTATCATATCCATATCTTTTTATATCCTCACCGATTACTAAATTAAAATTTTCTTCTTGATTTAAATAATTAATAAGTTGATTATCATAATCTTCACTTAACTTTAAAATCATTATAGCCTCCGATACTTAAATTTTATGTTAAATAATATGTTTTTAATAAATTAATTATTCTAGCTTAATTAATTCTTTCCTTCATAAACATATTTGCATATAAATCTTTTGGAAATTTTTTCAATAAACATACTTGTAATAAATTTTTTCTAGTGGTAAATTTATTTTAAAGAATTAAGCTTTTTAGTAACTAAATATCAAACTTAAGAAAGAAGGATTAATTATGACTGTATTAGATATATTTGTAAAAAATTTATGCGGTACATTTAATAACGACGAACAAATAGAAAAAGAGCTTAAAAATGGTGATATAAAACATCCTTATGCAAAACATATAAATGGCATATGTAATAATAAGATTAAAAACTTACCGGATAATTTTGATGGTTATTTTGTTATAGAAGAAAGTTATTATAAACAAGGAAACTTTAACAATATCTTGCCTCATTTATTTTTATTTACTTTGAATGAAGATAATAAAGTTGTTTTAACTTCTTATGAGCTTCCTAAGGAAATATCTAAAGAGGATTTTAGAAATGATAATCATGATTTAGTTATGGACTATAACAATTTAGTTAAATCAGAAAAGTTTACACCTATGATATATAATGAGTGTAATGGTGTATTTACAGGCGAAAGTATTAGTTATTTCACTCCTGTTACTAAATTTGAGCTTAAAGAAAAGATAGAAGCTTCAACTTTGTATGTAAGTGAAGTTTTCTATAAAAATGATAAGATAACTTTTGGATTTGTTGATCCAATTATTTATAAAAGAGTATAGTTAAATTTTGCATAAAAATAATGGTAGTAAACATTTTACCACCATTATTTTTATTTGTTATTTTTCACACTATTCCAATATTGTTCAAATGATTTTTCATTTTTATTTTCTCCTGGAATATAATACTTTTTATCTTTTATAGCATCTGGTAGGTATTGTTGTTTTACATAATGATTAGGATAATTATGAGGATACTTATAATCAACACCTCTACCTAAATTTTTAGCACCTAAATAATGTGCATCTTTTAAATGTAGAGGAATGTCTCCTGTTTCTATATTGTCTAAGTCTGCTAATGCTGATTCTATAGCCATAACTGCTGAATTTGATTTTGGACACTGTGCTAAATAAATAGTAGCTTGCGAAAGAGGTATTCGTGCTTCTGGAAACCCTAATTGCAGTGCAGATGAAACACAAGCTTCAGTTATAGTTATAGCCTGTGGCACTGCTAGTCCTACATCTTCACTTGCTACACAAAGTAATCTTCTAGTTATTCCTTGAATATCTCCAGCCTTAATAAGTCTTGCTAGATAGTGTATAGATGCATCTATATCAGAGCCTCTTAAAGATTTGTGAAATGCTGAAAGTATAGAATATCCATCATCTCCACCTTTATCGTAATTTAACATTTTTACACTCGAACACTCTATTACATTATCTAGAGTTATATTTACAGTGTTAGAAACAATATCTATTCCTACATTAAAAACTAATTCTAATTTATTTAACGCACTTCTCATATCTCCATTGCAAGTCTGTGCTATATATTCTAGTGCTTTATCTTCAACATTAATACTATCATATGTATTAATACTTTTTAGTCTTTCTACTGCCCTTTGAAGTCCTTTAAGTATATCTTCTTTATTTATTTGTTTAAATTCAAATATAGTGCTTCTACTTAAAATAGCTTTATATACTACAAAATATGGATTATCAGCTGTACTTGCAATTAATGTTACCGATCCATCTTCAATAACTTCAAGTAAGGATTGTTGCTGTTTTCTATTTAATGCCTGAATCTCATCTAGCATTAAAATTATACCATTGTATGAAAATAAATCTCTTTTAGCAGAATCTATAACTTCATTTATTTCTTTAACCCCACAGTTTACAGCATTTAATTTTACATATTTTTTGCCTGTAACATTAGCAATTATATTTGCCAACGTAGTTTTTCCAGTTCCAGGAGGTCCATATAGTATCATATTTGGAATGGTTTTATTTTCTATAAGTTTATTTATAATTTTTCCTTTGCCTATTATATGAGATTGTCCTACCATATCTTCTATTTGTTGTGGTCTTAATCTATCTGCTAATGGTTGCATACGCTCCTCCTAATTTTAATATATTAATTTATTATACTATCTTTTAATGTCTCTTGCATCTATACAATACTTTGCTAGCTTTCTATTATACTGTAATCATAATTTCTCTTATTTATTAGTATATTTATACTAAATGTAATTTTAAAGGAGGTAATTTATGCAGTATATGAATATGAATACAATGAGAGAAAAAGGACAGTTATCTGTAAATGGAGTTGGAATAGTTAAAGTTAAAGCCGATTTGGCAATATTAACAGTTGGAGTTACAACATCTAATAAAGATGTTCAGGTAGCTCAAGTAGAAAATGCTAATACTGTAAATAACATTATATTAAGTTTATCAGACTTTGGTATTCCAAGAGAAAAAATAAATGCAGATGATGTAACTATAAATAAAAGGTATGATAATGTAACAAATGAATTGATAGCTTATGAAATAACGACTACTATAAGAATAGAAGTATCTAATTTAGAAAATTTAGGTGATATTTATACTTTAGCTATTGAAAATGGAGCTAATAGTAATGTTAATTTAACATTTACTATATCTAATGTATCGCCTCATTATAATGAAGCTCTTTTAAAAGCTACTCAAGATGCCTTAAATAAATCTTCACTTTTAGCTAAAAGTCTTTCAATTAAGTTGAGACCACTTCCTGAAAATATATCTGAAAATAGTATATCTCAATACTCTATAAGTCAAAAAAATGTATCCTATTCTGGTTCTTCATATTTATCTTCAGGAGATTTAGAAGTTACAGCTCAAGTTAATATGATTTTTAATACTTATTTATAATTTTTATTAAATAAAATAGAAAAGGAGGATATTTTAATGTGTGATAAAAAAGATATACCAACTCCAGAAGAATTTGATTCAATGTTAAAAAGTATTGGCTTTGTAGAAAGTACCCATACGTATAA
This sequence comes from Paeniclostridium hominis, assembly GCF_014306135.1. NCBI lineage: Bacteria > Bacillati > Bacillota > Clostridia > Peptostreptococcales > Peptostreptococcaceae > Paeniclostridium > Paeniclostridium hominis. The sequence goes on along the minus strand of NZ_JACRWD010000001.1, from coordinate 205,892 downwards.
GAATTATTATATTGAACGTAACATAGAAAAAAAGAAAATAAAGAAGATAAGGACGATAACAAATAATAAAAAAGCTGCATAGAATGCAGCTTTTTTTATACTATACAGTTTTCTATTTGAATTATATAATCTAGGCAGTGTTCACACATTATTACGCTAACTATATAACTATCATCTACTTTTCCAGCTCTACTTAATTTATTAAATGATAAACCTTCATAGTCTTTACTTATATCGCTTATTACAAACTTACCATCTTTAGTAAATATATAAAAGTGATATTCTAAGAATCCAAAGAATTTTTGTTTTTCTTTTACTCCTGTTAAACATTCTGGACATGCCTCTTGATAATATTCTAAATCGAAGTCTACATCTTGTGCTTGATTTAAAATATTTAATATATCATCTAAATTAATATTTGATACTGGCTTTTCTTCATCATTTATTAATCCACTACAATTTTCTTTAGATAATTCATAATCTTTTTCATTAAACTTAAATTTATAAATACTCATACTACACCTCTTTTATTTAATATTCATTGGAGTTTCTTCTTTTTTAGCTTTTTCATATTCATCTTTTGTTATATATCCTAATTCCTGCATTTTATAAAGAATTATGTCTCTTCTTTTTTTAGCTGCATTATAATCTTTAGAATATAATCCAGGTCTATTTGTTATGCCTGCAAGTAAAGCGCATTCTCCTAAGTTTAATTCACTTACATCTTTTCCAAAATAAACTTGCGCTCCTTTTTGAGCTCCATATATGCCTTTTCCCAAATACATATTATTTAAGTAAAGTTCTAATATTTCTCGTTTATTCATATTCTTGTCCATTTGTCTTGCATTGTATATATCTTTAATCTTACGTTTTATAGTTTGATCCATACTCGTTAAAAGATTCTTAGAAACTTGCATTTCTAATGTACTTCCACCTTGTGTACTTTTACTAAATATATTATGAACAACTGACCTAGTTAAAGATAAGTAATCTACTCCTTTATGATCAAAGAATCTTTCATCTTCTATAGATACTATTGCATGTTGGAGATCCACTGGTATTTTGCTTATACTTACATATTCACTGCTTACTGACTTTTCTTTCATATAAGAATATGTAGGTTTAGGACTATCTTTTAATGCTATATTCATAATTACATTTGCTGATATAGCTCCTATAAAAGATATTATCAATAAAAATATTAGTAATTTCTTTATTATACTAACAAACATTTTAGACTTTTTTTTCTTTTTAGCTCTACCTTTATTAGCTCTTTTTCCTTTGCTTGAATAATTGTTTCTATTATTATTTGTTTGTTTATTCTCAGTTTTGTTTTCCACCCTTTTATGGTTAGTTTGAGATCTTGAGCTTGTATTATTAGAGCTAACTTTTTTACGTCTTATTTTATTTTTTTCATCATCATAATAACTCATTTTTTACGCTCCTTTTTAAATATATGAGTAATTATACCTTTTTATTCCAAATAAATCAAAGAGTAAAATTCATTTTATCCTTTGATTTATATTGTTATATATTTTAACTATAATTATTTAAATTTAATTTAAAAAATTTATATTTTTTTGTTTAAGATTTAAATTTAGTGGTATAAATATACTTGAATAATTTTTTAGGAGGTATTTATTATGGCTTATAAAATAAGTGATGCTTGTATAAGTTGTGGAGCTTGTGAACCTGAATGTCCAGTTAGTTGTATATCTGCTGGTGATGATAAATATGTTATAGATTCAGAAGCATGTATAGACTGTGGAACTTGCAACAGCGTATGTCCTGTTGATGCTCCTCAACCAGAATAATACATATAAAAAAAGAAAAGCAAATTGCTTTTCTTTTTTTATTTTAAATTAATATTTTTGATAACTTGGTATTGTTGAAATTTATCAATATTTTTAAATTCTAATCTTAATGGTGATTTTAAACTTTCTAAAGCTACACCTATTTTAATATCTTTTTTATCTCCTCTTTGTAAATTACCAATCATACCTGTAACTTCTCCTTGTTGAGTTATTACAAAGCATTCTGTAGATTTATGATTTTGGTATGGATATACATCTATATTAGATAATTCTACATCTACTACATCCTTATTTTTAACTTCTAATGTTATTATAGCCATTCCTTCATAATTTTTATCTAATTTTACTTTTTTGTTTTTCAAATCAACTTTTTTTACTTTTATATCTAAGGTGTCATTATAATTGATATTAATATCATTATATATAATATTTCTATTGTTCTCTAATGCAATTACATTATTTTTACTTATTATATATAAACTTAAAATGCTTAAAATTAAAAATATCCTTTTTATCTTGTATATCATTAATTTCCTCCTATAACATAATATGGTATAGTTTGTTCAAAGGATGTTTTTTCATTCATATATTTTTTTAATATTTTTTGTCGAAAATTGTTGACAGCTTTGTCGAACTTTGTTATTATTATTACAAGGTTATTCCCCTGATAACCTTAAATTTTTACTCCCCAAATAAAATATATTCCCTAATAAACCCCTTTTTATAATATATTTTACCCCTTTAAAAGCCTTACTTTGATCGGTATGAAAGTAAGGCTATTATTTTTTTCACTTCATTAAAAGCATCTGATTTTCTTTCAATATATTCACAACAATAACCCTTATATACACTGTACTTTCTATTTTCTTTATTCAATTTTACAGTTTTCACATTATAATAACCTTCATCTTCACTAACTATAATTTGCATAATAGTATTATCATTATTTTTTCTTGTAAAATAATAATGTTTATCATTTCCTTCGTATTTCCAATCTAAATTTTCATTTATATTCTCAATATCAGCAATTATTTCAGATACATTTTCATATCTTTCTTCAGGTTTAACATTTATACATTTTTCTATTATATTTACCATAGCCCTAGGTACATGTGGTAAGTACTTATTTCTTTTTGGAAATTTTCCACTGGCTGATGCAATTTTTACCATATTTATATCTTTATATTTTTTTAATTGAGTATTATATTCTAAGTTACCATTGCACATTCTATATAAAGTTGTACCTATTTGGTATATATCAACTTTATTAGTTATGAATGTACTTTTACACTGTTCAGGTGCTATGTGTTTATAGTAAACATTTCTTAATTTACCTACTCCATCTTTATTTAAATATACAGCTGATCCAAAATCTGCTAATACAGCTTTATTTTCATTATTTATGAGTATATTACTAGGTTTTATATCACAGTGAGAAATTCCCAATTTGTGTAGATATTCAATAGCTGATAAGAAATCTAAAGAATAGTTTATTATTTCTCTTATAGTTAGGTTTTTTGTTTCTAATAAGTGGTGTAGAGATCCATTTCTATAATAAGGCATAGTTATATATATATGCTCATCATCATAAGAAACATGATTTATATTTATTATATTAGGATGATTAGCTTTACAAATCTTTTTTGATTCTTCAAAGTATTTATCTGGATTTTTAAAAGATGATTTTTTAATTTTTTTCATTATAAATTGTCTTCCCATTTGTGTATCTTCAACTAAATATAACTTAGAGTTAACCCCCTCTGATTTTAAAGGTTTTATTATTTTCAAATCTATATTAGTAACTATATTCATAATATAGTATCACCACCTAAAAATAATTCTAATACAACCCCCATAAATGTCACTCCTAACTGTGCTTATTGTAACTTATATATACTATGATTTTAATTCCTAAATAAACACAAAAAATACAAAAGCTTTCACACTAATTTAAATTAATATGAAAGCTCTCTATTATTTATTAAGTATAAGAAATAATTTAGCAGTTGCTAGTGTATCACTATCTGCCCTATGTGCATTTTTATTTTCTATATTATAATATTCACACGCAGTTTCTAATTTTTTATTCTTACCTTTATATTCTTTATTTTGTTTTAATAATTCTAATGTACATATATAATTATTTATAGGCTCTAATCCCATTTTATTTAAATAATAATTTAAAAATTTCAAGTCAAACTTAGCATTATGAGCAATTATAGTTTTATCACCTATATATTGTCTAAATTTGGGTAAAACCTCTTCTAGACTTTTTTCATTTTCTACCATCTCATTACTTATATTAGTTATATCAGTTATAAGACTAGGAATTATTCCGTTTGGTTTTATTAGCCTAGAATAATTTCTTCCTATTTTATTATTATTTATCTCTGTAACTCCTATTTCTATAATTTCACAGCCTTTATATGGATCAAGGCCTGTAGTTTCTAAATCTACTACTACATAATCTTTTTTCATAAATTACTCCTCTCATTTTCATAAGTATAAGTATATATAATTATAACAAATAAAAAAACAATGATAATATGAAATTTACCATTGCCTTAAAATACTAATAAAAAAATTTAAATTTAGCTTAATCACTTTGTAATTTTCACTTGTCCATTTTTAAACATTTTCTTAGGCATTTTAGGAGTTTCTAAAAATACTAATCCATTTCCTTGCATATTTTTATCATAATGTAAATCTAAAGTAAATTTTATAAGTTGAGCATATATCTCTGACTCACTTAACATCCTTTTAAACTCTTTGTTTGAATAATTTTTTATAAGTGCTAAAGAACCACTAACGTGAGGTGCCGCCATACTAGTTCCATCTAAAATAGCATATGAGTTATTTTTAAACGTTGACAAAATTCCAACTCCTGGAGCCATAACATCTATTAAATTATTACTATTTGAAAAATAAGCTGGTTTAGCTTTTTCATCTACAGCACCTACTGAAATAACTTCACTATATGAAGCAGGATAAGAAAATTCATTAGTTATAGAATTATTATCTCCATCATTTCCAGCTGCACAAACTACTAATATATTATTACTTACGGCTTTTTTAACAGCTTTATGCAAATTTTCATCATCTAAATATCCTCCTAACGACATACTTATAATATCTACCTTTTGGCTAATTGCATAATTTATAGCATTTATAGTCCACTTGTACTCACCTTCTCCATGTCTATCTAAGGCTTTTAATATCATTAAATTACAAGCAGGTGCTACACTGTGAACAATCCCAGCAACATGAGTACCATGTCCGATATAATCATTAACTAATAATTTATTAGATTCATCATCTTTAGTGAAATTTCTAGTGTGAATAATTTTATCCTTAAGTACAACATGATTTATATCACATCCTGTATCTATAATAGCTACAGTTATACCCTCACCACTACTAGACTTATTCCAAAATTTATCAGCCCTAATCATTTTTACTCCATAAGAACTTACATTAATATCTCTACCAACTTCAGTAACCTTATAAGGTAATAACTTCATTTTATACATAAAAACACACCACCTAAATAAAATTTTATACTCAATTATATACACTTAATTGTTATATTGTGATAATTACAAAGGATATGTTATTTATTCAAATAAAAAAATGCCTCAAAATAGTTATAAAAACTTTTTGAAACATTTTTTATTTAAAAATTATATATTTAAATTTTTTTAATTTTTATTTTTTATCAGATATTATTTCTTTTATTGCTCCTATGCTACCAAGTAGACCTTGTGCTTCATAAGGTACAAATACCTTGTTATCACCCTTAGCCATTTCATTTAAAGCTTCTACATACTTAACAGATAACATAGCTTCATCTATATTTGCATTTTTAAGTGCATCATATACCATTTTTACTTTACTAGCTTCAGCTTCTGCAACTTTTTTAATAGCTTCAGCTTCACCTTCTGCTTTTCTTATTTGAGCTTCTCTTTGTGCCTCTGCATGTAAAATAGCAGTTTGTTTTTCACCTTCTGCCTTTAATATTTGAGATTCTTTAAGACCTTGAGATTCAGTTATAGCAGCTTGCTTTTTACCTTCTGCTTGAAGTATCATAGCACGCTTTTCTCTTTCAGCTCTCATTTGTTTTTCCATAGCTTCTTTTATATCTTCTGGAAGTTCTATATTTTTTATTTCAACTCTTTCTACTCTAACGCCCCATTTATCAGTGGCTTCATCAAGTATAATTCTTAACTTATTATTTACATCATCTCTTGAAGATAATGTTTTATCCAATTCCATAGTACCTATTACATCTCTTAAAGTAGTTGTAGTTAAATACTTTATAGCTTGAACTAAGTTCGCTATTTCATAAGTAGCTTTAAATGAGTCTGTTATTTGATAATAAACTACAGTATCTATTGACATAGTAACATTATCTTTAGTTATAACAGCTTGTGGCGGTGAATCTATAACTTGAGTTCTAAGGTCAATCCTTCTAACTACTCTATCTAATATTGGTACAACTATGTTAAGACCTGACTCTCCTGTCATTTTGTACTTTCCTAATCTTTCTACAATTATAACTTCTGATTGCTTTACTATTTTAATAGTAGATATAGCTAAAACTATAACTAAAATTATTAAAACAGTAAAAAATATTGTTGTAAACATATTAAAATTTACCTCCCCTTATATTTTTTCTACTACTAATTTTACTCCATCTATATACTTTATTAAAACGTTTACATCTTTAGGTATATATTTTGAATCAACTGAAGTTGCACTCCATACTTCTCCTTCTATTTTAACTAAACCTATACCATCTTGATTTATTTCTTTTGTCACAACTCCAATTTTTCCAATTAAAGCATTTATAGTAGATGGTTTTACTTCTTTGTTAACATCAAAATATTTTTGAAGTATTTTTCTACCAAATATTACTCCTATAATTGAAACAATACACATTATTATGATTTGAGTTCCTATTGATGAAACTATTAGTGAGGATAATCCTGCTACAAAACATCCAATAGCAAAGAATAGAGAAACAAAGCTTATGGTGCTCGACTCAATTATTAGTAATATTATCCCTATTATAATCCATGTTAAAAACATATAACCTCCTCCTTAAATATAATATATATTTATTTTAAATATTTTTGTATATTAACATATATTTTGTATCTTTATTGTAACTACTTTATAATCTTAGATAAATTTCTTATAATTTCTTTTTCATCTTTACTTATATCTATATCTTTTACTTTTATATCTTCTTTGTTTTCTTTTATATAAGTACCTTGCGTTATAATATTATCTTTTATATTTACTTCAAACTTTGCTTTATCTAATAAGTAATATGTTCCAACTCCATACTTACAATCTTCTTTCCATTCACCGATATATCTATAAATATCACAAGTAAAAGCACCTACTCCACATCTTAACCCATTTTCATAGTCACCTTCATATATAGATTTATCTCTATAAAAGTAAGCTCCTTTACCATGAAATAAATCGTCTTTAAAGTCCCCTTTATAAATTTCTCCATTCTTAAACTTTAACACTCCATATCCCTTTTTATATCCATATTTAAATTCACCTTCATATATGTCACCATTTTCATTTGTATAACATCCATGACCATTATACACATTATTTTTAAACTCTCCAATATACTTACTCCCACATGAATAAGAATAAGTTCCTTTACCATTTAGTTTATCTTCACTATACTCTCCTTCATAAATATCTCCATTAATTGATATATATCTTCCTCTTCCATTTCTTAATCCATCTTTAAAAATCCCTATAAATTTATCTCCATTATTGTAAGATATGATTCCTTTACCTGTTCTAAGTCCATTTTTAAACTCACCTTTATATATATCTTTATTAGGAAATGTATACATTCCAATACCTTCAATTACTCCAAACTTAAAGTCTCCACTATAAATTGACCCATCAGTATATAAGTATTTTCCTATACTATGCATTGAATCTTCTTTCCATAATCCCTCATATCTATCTTTATTAGCAAATATGCAAACTCCAAATCCACTTCTCTTTCCTTCTATCAATTCTCCTTTATAAATATCTCCATTGTCATATTTTACAATTTCATATTTATCATGTTTTTTAACTTTTTTCTTGGACGTATACATATCACTATTTAAAAAACTACTACCTTGATTATAACTATCACCACTTTCTCCTCTTAATAAAGTAGGTTTATTTGATTTACATCTACTTACTATTTTTCTTGAAGTATTTTTTCTAATTTCAATAACTGTTAAAATCAACTTCATTCCTATAAAAATCCCTGATAAAATAATAAAAATTAAAAATACTATTTCAAAATATGACTTTATACTATCCACTAAAATCCCTCCCACATATATACTTATAATATAAATTTATATATGCAAGTCCAAAAAAATGATTTTAATCATACGACATATTAATACTAATAAAAAAAGACTATATCAAAATAAATTTAGTAAGTAATATTTTTTACATAACTAACTTTATCTTAATATAGCCTATTATTTTATAATTTAATATTTTTTTAATCTAACCTCTTATTTCTGCTGCTGTAACTATTTTGTGATTTCTAAATACATAACTTCCTGTAAATCCTACAATAGTACTTATAACAGCACATATAGCCATACATATTAAAACTTCTTGTGCTGGGTTATATGCAAACATAACAGGTAATCCAGCTGAAGGTGCTGCTGTTCCCGGTGCATTGTTTATAAGTCCCATAGCTGCTACTACTACTCCACAAAGAGCTCCACTTATGAAGTTTGTTACATATATTGGTATTGGATTTGCTGAAATTATATCTGCTTGAGTTAATGGTTCTATTACTACAGATATAGTATCTCTTGTATCTCCAAATTTTAATTTTTTAAATAATACGAAATTTGCAAAAGATGTAGCTGATATAGATAATGCAGCTATTCCCATAGGTAGTCCAGTTAAACCTAGCATTGCTGTAAGTGCCATAGAACTTAATGGAGATGTTGATAATAAAGTAAAGAATCCTCCTATAATTAATCCCATTATTATTGGGCTTGAGTCTGTTGAACCAGCGATTATATCACCTATGCTTAATAAAGTAGAATTTACTACAGGCTCTAATGATACCCCTATCATTCTTGTTATAGGTGCCATTACAATTACCATAACTAATAAATCAAGTCCTGGTGGTACTTTTTCTTCTAAGAATTTAACGGCAAATGACATTAAGTATCCTGCTATGAATCCTGGTAATATTCCTAATCCAGAACATGTTATTCCTAGTAACATTGAATATACAGGCGAAACTCCTAAAGCACCCATAGTTAGTGATGCTGCTGCTAAACCACCTAATTTTCCACTAATTGATCCTAATTCACTAAGAAATGGTATCCCGATTGTATTTCCTAGAAGTGAGAATTGTATTGCTTCGACTAAGAATGTAGCACATGCTGCATTTGCTAATGCCCCCATTGCTTTCATACCATGTGGTGCCTTATAACTAAATATAGAAAATGCGGCCAGCACCATTAGTAATAGAATTGTTCCTTTTAAAACTTCCATTTTAAAGCCTCCTCTTGTCTTATTCAAGTAGCAAAACGTTTTTCTTTCCTCTATTATATTCTATTTTCTTACCATAATGCAATAAATTTTCTAAATTTTTTTACTATATTTAATATTTTTTATAGGCATAAAAACTAACCAGCTACTGCTCAAATCGGCTTAGTAGCTGGCTTCTAGTAAACTTTTTATATTTATATTTATATTTTCATACTCTAAATCTTCTTCAAATAATTCTATAATCTTAATTAATTCTTGCTTGTATTCCTCTTTATTTAATCTATAATAAAATAAATCATCGACTAAATCCATCATATCCAAGTATGTACTCTCTAATAAATAAAAATTTCCATTTTTTATATCGATAAGATTATCGAATATAAGTAATTTTTTATTTATATCTTTTATTTCTTCAATATTATGTATATCAATATCAATTATAGATTCTAAATATAATTTAAATGTTTTTAATATTTCTATAGATAAGTCATCTAATTTTATATTACTTTTTTTATTATGTATACAATCTTTATATTCTTCAAATTTAGATTTTAAATCTTTATTTATTTCTATAAATGGATTTTTTATGATATCCTTAATAATTAATAATTCTCTTATTTTACGATTGGAAGATAGTGTATTGTCTAGTATAAATAAGTTATATGCATCAGCTAAAGGATCATGTGCATCTCCATCAAATTCTACATTTGAATACTCCAGTAAGTTTTTTAATGATACATAATTAATGCACCTAATCCCTTCGTTTAAATATTGTTTTTTTATATCTATAAACAAATCTTTTATATTATTTACAAATCTAGGATGATTGTTCTTTTGTGCACTTCTTCTATCTGTATTTGAAAAACAAGTTAAATCTAAATTTCCAAATGTATAAATCCCCTCAATTTCTGTAAAATTTCCTAACCATTTCTTAAAATCCCTCATAACTTCTTCATAGGTGGGTGCTTTAATAATATCTTCATTAGTTATTTTTGTAAGTTCCTCTATATGAGGGTATATATTAATATTACTAACAGGCTTTATTAAAGACTTAAAATTAGAAATTTTTTTATTTATTGTATCGTATTTAACTGCCCCAATAGCAATAATATCTGCATTATTTATATCTCTTCCATACTTAGAATTTGACATATTCATCTCAAAATCTACATATATTTTTTTCATCCCCTTCATCCTTTCTAAAACCCTAAAAGTACATTTTACTAATTGTTAATTTATTCTAGTATAATTTTATAATACATTATCTTCAATATCAACGTAAAAGAAAAAGGATGTACTAAGTACATCCTACTCAAATCTTTCTAGGAATGAATGTTTAACTCCATCTTGTTGCCATCCTAATACCGAATCCATATTTACATTTTCCGCCGCCTTAAATATAGACTTTTCAACATCTTTAAAGTTATCACCTAAACTTTTTATAAGATCTTTTATTTCATATCTTTTATTTCCAGTCTTTTTAGCTGCTACCATACAAGCACAGTTAAGTGGCCATATACCACTGTTTTGTATGAATCTTACTATGTGTTCTTCTCTTATATAGTATAAAGGTCTTATTATTTGTATTCCGTCAAAGTTAGTAGATTTTAACTTTGGAAGCATTGTTTTAAAGTTTCCAGCACATAATAAGTTTAACATTGTAGTTTCAATAACATCATCGTAGTGATGTCCAAGTGCTAATTTATTACATCCCAATTCTTCAGCTTTAGAATATAATGCTCCTCTTCTCATTCTAGCACACATGTAGCAAGGATAGTCTTTAGCTATTTCATCTGCAATTTCAAATATTCTAGAATCAAATAGATGTATAGGTATATCTAAGTATTCGCAGTTATCTACTAATAATTGTCTTATATCTTTGTGGTATCCCGGGTCCATAGCTATAAATTCTACTTCAAAGTTTACTGGACTATGTCTTTTTAATTCTTGAAACATTTTAGCCATAAGTAAACTATCTTTTCCTCCAGATATAGCAACTGCGATTTTGTCGCCTTCTTCTACTAAATCATAAGCTCTTATTGCTTTGATAAATTTTGACCATAAATTTTTTCTATATCTTTTTACTATACTTCTTTCAATATCTTTAAGTGGCTGTCTTTCATCAAAAGGAACTATAATCTCACAGCCTTTTCCTGCTAATTCGCTCATTAAATCACCTCTTTTTTTTGTGAACATGCAACTTATTTTATCATAAAGCCCAATATTAGTTCAAGATATTCATACCTTATATCTAATTATTTCCCAGAAAATCTTTTTATTATGTTGCTTTATTTAAATTTCTACCTTTTGCATCATTTTTTAATTTTTTAGATTTTGTGTAACTATTTATCTATATATGAATATTATGCTATTAGATACAGTTAATACAACAATTATTAACTATATCATCTATAAATTAATTAGGATTGGAGGAATTTTGGTGAACGATAGAATGGTGAAAAAAAATTGCGGGTGTGAGTTAGCTAGACCTTACGTCAATGACCAGATATTTAGCAAAATGTACAACTTACCAAAGGCATTAGAGTATGGGACAATTTTTCCTGAATTAAATTTATGGGATTCTACTATGTATAATAAGAATTTATATAGAGGTAAAAAAATAAAAAATGGGGGTAAAAGATAATGGCTACAAGAGCTGAAATGTTAACTAATATAGAAGAGCTTTGTTTTGCTTGTTTAGATATGAACTTATATTTAGATACTCATACAGAAGATGCAAATGCTATAGCTACTTATAATAAACTTTGTGCTGAGTTTGCTAAAGCTAGAATGTGCTATGAAAAGAAATATGGACCTTTAAATAACTTTGGATATTCTCCTAGTCAATGCCCCTTTCAATGGGTAGAAAGTCCTTGGCCTTGGGAAAATAAATTTTATGAAATGTAATTAAGGGGGAAATTTTTATGTGGATATATCAAAAAACATTACAACATCCTGTAAATCTTAAGTCTAAGGATTTACAAATGGCTAAATATTTAATTACACAATTTGGTGGACCTAATGGAGAACTAGGAGCTGCTCTAAGATATTTATCTCAAAGGTTTACTATGCCTACAGGGAAATCAAAAGCACTTTTGACAGATATAGGAACAGAAGAGCTAGCTCATGTTGAAATGATTGCTACTATGGTTTATCAACTTACTCAAGATGCTACTCCAGAAGAATTAAGAAAAGCAGGGTTAGGTTCTAACTATGCTCAAAATGGATTTGGAATATTCCCAGCTGATGCTCACGGTGTACCTTTTTCTGCTTCTACAATAGCTGTTATGGGAAACCCTGTTACTAATCTTCATGAAGATATGGCAGCTGAGCAAAAAGCACTAGCAACCTACTATCAATTAGTAAACTTAACTGATGATGTAGATATGAAAAATGTACTTCGATTCTTAGGTGAAAGAGAAATAATTCACTATCAAAGATTTGGAGAAGCTTTAATGGATGTTTATGACTTCCAAGAAAGTAAACAAATATATTAATAAAAAACTTAAGTAGCTTCTATATTTTTATAGAAGCTACTTAAGTTTTTTGATTATACCGTAGATAAAACCCTAATTTTTGTATCTTCATCTAGTATATTAAATATACTTAAAGTGTCATATTCTAAAGCCATGTAAGTTTGTAAATATTTGTAAAGCACATCTAAAACTTCATACTGAACTTTATTTCTAAAGTATAATTGTAAATTAGATATATAAATTATAAAGCATTTATTCATTCTGATTTCTACATATGGTAAGTTACTATTTACTCTAGATGTTTGAAATAGTTCTTTTAGCCTCATGTATGCACACTCAGAGTCCCTATTGACTGTATATTCACTAAGTCTTTCATCTAAAGCATTTTCTATGTTTATAACAGCATCTCTATTCATATAAAACTCTATATAATAGTTATTTCTACTATATTTAAATTGGTAAAAATCAGTTATTACACACATGATTACTCTCCTTAAAATTTACAATATGATTATGATGACTTTATTAGTATTTTCAAATTATCATGATATTTATACATATAAAATAAAAAAATAAAAAGCTTTCGCTTTTTATTTTCTATAAAACTCTTCTTGCATTTGTATAAACAGATGAATAATATCCATTTAATTGAGATATTATAACTTTTTTACCTCCAGATGATGCATGTATAAACTCATTATTTCCTATGTATATACCCACATGATTCACTGAACCATCTTTGTCAGTATCAAAGAATATTAAATCACCTTTTTGAAGATTATTTTTATTTACATATTGCCCAAATTTACTTTGTTCTCTAGATACTCTAGGTAAATTTATTGAAACAGCATTTTTAAATACATATTGTGTAAATCCTGAACAATCAAAAGTATTAGGTCCTTCCGCTCCCCAAACATATGATTTACCTAATTGCTGTTTTGCTAAATTTATAACTCTATCCGCTTGTGATGATGAATTTGTAGATTCCCCTTCATTACTACTTGAGTTTATAGTTCCTAAATAACTAGATGACATGTATCCTATGCTTCCATTGTAATTTATTTTTGACCATCCGTTACTTTCTGATATAACTCCTACACTTGTTCCTCTACTTAAAGATGTAACAACTGGATAATTCGTTCCTGGCCCTTTTCTAAGATTTACTCTGCTTCCTGTTACAGATTTATTGTATTTTACTGTGTTATCAGCTTCTTCATTAGTATTATTATTATTTGAGTTTATAGCCCCTAAATACTTAGATGATATATATCCTATACTTCCATTATAATTTATCTTAGCCCATCCATTACTTTCTGATATAAATCCTACTTTTGTTCCTTTACTTAAAGTTTTTATAATTGAGTAATTAGTTCCTGGTCCTTTTCTAAAGTTTACACTACTTCCAGTTACTTCTTTATCAGCTTTTACCGTATTATCAGTTTCTACATTATTATTCTCTGAATTTACAGATCCTAAATATTTAGATGATATATACCCTATTGTTCCATTATAATTTACTTTAGCCCATCCATTACTTTCTGATATAAATCCTACTTTTGTTCCTTTACTTAAAGCTTTTATAACTGAGTTATTAGTCCCTGGTCCTTTTCTAAAGTTTACACTACTTCCAGTTACTTCTTTTGTAGTCTTTATTGTATTGTCACCTTCTGAAGTATTATTATTTGAAGAACCAGACACATAATCTCCATGTACAAATCCTTCTAACCCATTATATTTTATCTTAATCCATGACCCTACAGTCTCTAAGTATTCTACTTTATATCCTTTATTTAATTTATCTAAAGATGAATAGTTAGTTCCTGGTCCTTTTCTAAAATTTACTGAATTTCCAGTTATAGTTCTGTAATCAATAGTTTTTGTTTGTGTGTTTGCATCATTAACTCCATTTGCAAATGACACTCCAGTTGAGGTTGGTATTATGATTGCTGCTGAAATTAATCCAGCTACCATACTTTTTCTTTTAAAATTCATATGTACTGCTTAACTCCTCTCCCTATAAATCGGATCCAATATGTTTGTAATATAAATTATTTTATACTATAAACATTATTACAAAATTGTAAGTAATTGTCTATAATTATAAATAGTTTGCCATTTATTACATCTTCATCCAAGTAAATGTAGTTTTATTTATATACTTAAGAATTTATGTGGTTTTGTTGATGTATCTTATTTTTATATGCTAATATATTTATTAGGTTTTATTAAGGAGGTTAAGTATGAAACTTATATTAGCAGAAAAACCCTCTGTTGCAAAAACGATAGCATCTTTTTTAGGTGCTAAAACTAAACATGATGGATATTTTGAAGGAAATAATTATATAGTAACTTATGCTGTTGGGCATTTAGTTTCTTTATATGATGTTAAAGATTATGATAAAGCTTATGCAGGTTCTTGGAAAAGCGAAAACTTTCCATTTATACCTGATAAATTTAGATTTAAAGTTGATGGTTCTAAGAGCAAGCAATTTAATATAGTAAAATCACTTATTCATAGAAATGATGTTGATGAAATAATAAACGCTACAGATAACGACCGTGAAGGTGAACTGATAGCTTTTTTAATTTTTCTAACAGCTAAAAATAAAAAACCAATAAAAAGAATTTTAGTCAATGAATGGACTCCAGAAGATATAAAAAGAGGTTTAAATAACTTAAAAACTGATGAACAAATGAGAAATTTACAAGCTGCAGGATATACTAGACTTATAACAGATTGGCTAATAGGAATTAACTTTACATCTATGACTACATTAAAATATGGTAATGGAAAACTTTTAAACATAGGAAGGGTAATACTTCCTACTGTAAAGTTAGTTTATGATAGAGATATGGAGATAGCAAACTTTGTTCCAAAAACATATTATGAAATAGAAGGAAATTTCAAATGTACAAATGGTAAATATAAAGGTAAATATATAAAAGGAAAAGAATCAAAATTTGATAGTATAGATGACGCTAATAAAATAATAGATAGCATATCTTCAAGTACTGGTGTTGTTAAAGATAAAAAGGTTACAAAATCTAAGGAATATGCACCTAAGCTATTTAGTTTAACTTCTCTTCAAGGATATATAACGTCTAAACATTCTAACTTTACTTCTGATAAAGTTTTAAAAGTTTGTCAATCTTTATACGAAGGTAAAGGTAAAGGTGGATATATAACATACCCAAGAACTGATTCTATATATCTGGAAGAAAGTTTAGCTGGTAAGGCATCTCAAACTTTAGAAAAACTTAAGGTTGGACTTCCTTATGAGAATAAAATAAAATTTGCTAAAACAAAAAGAGTTTTTGATTCTTCAAAAGTAGATAGCCATAGTGCTATAATTCCAACTTATATAATACCTAATAAGTTAACTCCTGATGAAGAAATTGTTTATAATGCCATAAAAGATAGATTTATAGCAAACTTTATGCCACCTGCTGAATATGAAAATACTGAAATCCATACATTTGTTGATGATAATAAGTTTTTAACTAAAGGAAAAGTGCTTAAAGTTAAGGGATATTTAGAAGTATATAATAAAGAAGAAAAAAATGATTTACTTCCTTTGGTTAATAAAGATGAGGTTGTCGATGTTATTAATATGGATATACTAACTAAACAAACTACTCCACCTAAATCATATACAGAAGATACTTTACTTAAAGCTATGAAAAATTGTGGCAAAAATGTTTCTGATGAAGATACTACTGTTTTATCTGGATATTCTATAGGGACTTCTGCAACTCGTGCTGATGTCTTAAAGAAAATTGCAGAGGTTGGATATGTTAATAAAAAAGGTAAATCATATTATATAACTGATTTAGGTAAAAACTTAGTCGAGATATTTCCATTAAAAGATTTACTTGATGTTGATTATACTGGTAAACTTGAAAAAAGTTTAAGTGATATTCAAAGAGGCGAATTTACTAGAAGTGAATATCTGACTAATATAATGAATTTTATTGTTAATGGAGTTGAAACTATTAAAAGAGATTCAAATAAAAATATTAGTACAGAAGTTTATAGTTATAATCCTAAAACTAAGAGATATTCTAAAGGGACTTTCTCTAATGACGGATCAAAGCAAGAAAGTTTAGGTAAGTGTCCAGTTTGTCAAAATGATGTTGTTGAATGTTCTAAGGGATATATTTGTACTAATTATAAAAATTGTAAATTTGGTATTTGGAATAGTGATAGATTTCTTTTAGCTTTAAAGAAAAAGCCTACTAAAACTATGGTAAAAAGCATTCTTAAAAATGGATTTGCTAAAGTCAAAGGATTAACAAGTAAAAATGGCTCTAAATTTGATGCGATATTAAAATACACAAAGAAAGATAATGGTTATTTTGCTTGGGATATGGAATTTGAAAAAGAGGAGTAGTTCTACTCCTCTTTTTAATTCGTTAAAGAATAAAATGAAGTTCTTATTAAATCCTATTATAAATCTATTGGTATTTATATATTAGATTATTTAAACTTTCCTCAAATTTTATATCGTCTTCTCTTTGTCTTTTTTTAGGGCCTTTCATTCTCTTACCTGAACTTCTTGCTTTTTTTGATAAATGCCTCGAAAATAACAACTCATCTATATTTTCATTAGTGTATATTTTCCCATTTTGATTTATAGGATAACCTTCTTTAGATAATACCATTGCTGCTAGTCCATAATCTTGTGTTACTACGATATCTCCTTTATTAACTTTATTTACAAGCGCAAAGTCTACTGAGTCTGCTCCCTTTGAAAGTATTATGGTTTCAATTCCTGGTTTGTTAAATATATGTGATGTATCACACATTATTATTGTTTCTATATTAAACTTTCTCGCTACTTTTATTGTTATATCTACTACTGGACATCCATCTGCATCTATTAATATTTTCATAATATTCTCCTTAATAAATATATCTAATTATTACCTAATTTATTATAGTATCAAAATATATAAAAAAAAGACTGCTTCCGATACAGTCTTTTCAAATTGGGTGGGTATTAGGTTTAAAATACTATTTTATGGGGGGATAGTATTTTATCTAAAGGTTATAAGGAATCAATAATTATAAATGATTCTTACGTTTATATTTTTAAAATTTATGTCAATTCCTATTGTCTTTTATTTATTTTTTGTCTAATCTTGTTGCTTATGTATACATAGTACTACAGCTTTTTTATAAAATCTATAATAAAATAAATATTTTTTATAAAATTTTTATTTTATGACAAATTAAAATAACATATTAAATCATAATTTTAAATATAGTTTTATTTATATCTAGCAATATATTAATTTTATTCATTTTCTTCTAATTTTCTAAGACCTATTATATTCACTAACCCAAAAC
The DNA here is from genome assembly GCF_014306135.1 of Paeniclostridium hominis. NCBI lineage: Bacteria > Bacillati > Bacillota > Clostridia > Peptostreptococcales > Peptostreptococcaceae > Paeniclostridium > Paeniclostridium hominis. The sequence goes on along the minus strand of NZ_JACRWD010000001.1, from coordinate 187,695 downwards.
CTAGTTTGAATAATACGGAAATTGTTATAAATATATATATGTAAAACTTTTTGCTTACTAAATCATATACTGATGAACTCATAATCCATGATATAAAATAGCTTCCAAAAAAAATTGTAAAATATAATGCCATATTTTTATATAACCTATAAACTTTATATCCTTGAGTACTAGCGATATTTTCAATAGGCCCCCATATTACCCATAAAACAATAAAAGAGATTAACGCTTCTATGAAAAAACAGATATATCTATTAATTCCTATCTGTAAGCTTCCTATAAATATAAACAGTATCATTATAATGCTACTAAAAGCTACTCCAAATAAAATAGTATTATTTTTTTTCATATTATACATGCCTGTAAGACAAAGTAATATCAGCAAAAGAGGTATTGTAACTATACAATCTAAATATTTAGCATAAAATATAGTTTTGGCATTTATATTATTAGTTCCTATTAAAGTAGCTATAGGTATATATAAAATAGCTGACCACATTGGTATAAAAAGTGATATAAAGTAATTAATTTTAGGAACTCCTTTAGAATTTCTACTCATTATAGCTATTACTAATGCTCCTGTAAGCATAACAATTACATAAATCCAATAAAGTATTATATGCTCTTGACTCATAATATTCATCCTTCCTTGAATTATTATTTATATATTGTTAGTACTTATTTTGATTTTATGCATTAGCACAAATTTAACGATAAACAAAAGGCCATTTATAAAAATATTTAATTTATAAATGACCTTTTAAGTATTTATTTTATTATTATTCCCATAAGTTTAGCTAATTCTAAACTTTGGACAACTGAGAAAATACCTCCAGATAAATCTTTTACTCTAAATTCACACCCATCTATATTACAAGTTGTAAAGTCTACACCTTTTAATGAAATTCCATTAAATATAGATTTACTTAAATCTGTATTTTCTACTTCTAGATTATGATTATGTACTTCTTGAAAAACTCCACTTTGAAAATCTGAATTTTTAAATCTTACTCCTTTAAACTTTGAAAATGAAAAGTTTGAATATCTTCCTATACTATCTTTAAAAACTACATCTTTAAATATAGAATCTTCAAATATTGTTCCTGTTAGTTTGCAATTTATAAACTCTGCTCTATATATTCCACTGTCACTAAAATTTATATTAGACATATTACAGTTTTCAAATATAACATCAGTAATATCAATTTTTCTTAAATCGCAGTTTTCAAATACTACATTTTTAAATATACAAGAATTAAATCTAACTCTTACCTCGTATATATCCGATATAGTAATGTTTTCTATTATTTTATCTTCTAAATATTCTTCATCATAAATTTCATTAATTACATCGTAAACCTCTTCTAAGCATTTACTTATCTTAGGTTTTTCTATCTTTTTTTTCATACTAAAGCTCCTTTATATCTTTATATGATTGCTTCTTATCTTTGTTTTGAGTATCAATATCTTTTCCATATCCATATACACTCTTATATTTATTTATATACACTAGAGATATTATCATTGATAACATCTCCGCCAATGGCACTGCTAACCATACCCCATTAACTCCTAGAAACTTAGGAAGTATAATTATTCCTGCTATTAAAAATACAAATGTTCTTAAAAACGATATAGTTGCTGATACTCTCCCGTTTGAAAATGCTGTAAACATAGAAGATGCAAAAATATTTACTCCGGTTACTAAAAATCCTATAGAAAATAACTTAAATCCTTTATATCCTATATCAAATACCCTAGTTCCTCTAGGTGAAAATGTACCTACTATACTAGGTGCAAATATCATTGATATTGTAAATAATACCAATGAACTTATAGCTATAAACCTAGTACTGTATTTAATTATCTTTTTAAGTTCTTTTTTGTTTTCATTGCCATAATTATAACTTATTATTGGTGCAACTCCAGAAGAAAACCCTATATAAGCTGAGTTTATTAAAAACTCTCCATACAATACTATAGTTATAGCAGCTACTCCATTTGATCCTAAAAGTTTCATCATTACTATATTAAATAACATTGTAGTTACCCCTGTAGCTAAGTTAGTAACCATCTCTGATGAACCATTAGTGCACGAATTTATTATAACCTTAAAATCTAACTTAGGCTTTACAAAATATAATGTTGATTTTCTTTGTGTAAAATATATAGTTCCAAGAATTACAGGTAATAAATTTCCCATGCCAGTTGCATATGCAGCTCCTGATATACCCATATTCATAGGTACTATAAATATATAATCTAATATCATATTTGTAAGCCCACCAATGATTGTTAATATTAATCCTACATTTGGTTTTCCTGATGTTATTGATAAATATTGAAATAATAAATTAATTATATATGCCGGTATAAAAAAAAGTAATGCTGAAAAGTAATCCATACAGTAATCATTTAAATCTTTAGTAGATCCCAATATGGATATTATTTTTTCTGAGAAAATAAATCCTATTAAACTTATTATAATTCCTAGTGATAATCCAAGTAATATTATTAATGTGAAATTTTCTTTGGCTTCTCTTTCTTTATTTTCTCCTAATTTTTTAGCTATAACTGCACTACTTCCCGTAGCTAACATAACTCCTACAGCTATTACTACATTTATAAATGGATACACTATATTTACCGCTGATAGTGCATCTGTATTTACAAATCTTGATACGAACACTCCATCAACTATAGTATATAAAGATATAAATACAATCATAACAATAGAAGGTATAGTAAACTTTATAAGTGATGAGAAATTAAAACTTTTTGCTAATGAATTTTCCATACATCCTCCCTTACCATATGTCTTTTTTATTATATTAATAAGATAATATATATATTTACCATATAGTCAATAGGAAATTTTTAAAATAAAAGTAAATTCATAAAAACATCTATTGGAAATAATTTTTATGAAAATATAATATTGGATAATTTAACTTTTAAAGATATTTTTTAGTTAAGTTTTTAACTTTTATGTTTCATGTGGAAATTTATGGGTATTTAGAGTAAAGAGGTGACATTTAATATGAATACTATAGATAAAATATTTATTAAAGAATTTCTTACAAAGCTTGATTCAAATCCGTTTCAAGTTAAACTTTGGGATGGAGAAGAATTTTTAGTTGGTCAAGGTGAACCTATCTTTAAAGTATGCTTTAACAATCCTATAAGTAAAAAAGATTTATTAACTAGTACTTCTTTATATCTAGGTGAAGCTTATATGAGAAAAGATATTGAGATTTCAGGAGATTTATTATTGGCTCTAGATACTCTATTTAGTTGTCAAAAAGATCATTTCCATACTAATTTCTCAAAACTTGGTAAAATATTTCATAAAGCAGGTAACGAAAAGAAACAAAAATCTGAAGTTTGCTACCACTATAATCTTGGTAATGACTTTTACAGTCTTTGGTTAGATAAAACACTTAGTTATTCTTGTGCTTATTTTAAAAATGAAAACGATACATTATATGAAGCTCAAATGAATAAAATCCATTATATCTTAAAGAAACTTCAATTATCAGAAGGTGAAACTTTATTAGATATAGGTTGTGGATGGGGTTATTTACTTATAGAAGCTGCAAAAAAATATAAAGTAAAAGGAACTGGTATCACTTTAAGTGAAGAACAATATAAAAAATTCCAAGAAAGAATTGAACAAGAAGGTCTTGAAGATTACTTAGAAGTTAAGCTTATGGATTACAGAGACCTTGAACACTCAGGAATGTCTTTTGATAAAATTGTAAGTGTTGGTATGCTTGAACATGTTGGTCGTGAACATTATGATTTATATCTAAAAAATGTAAATAGTGTATTAAAACCAAAAGGTCTATTTTTACTACATTACATAAGTGGTTTAACTGAATCTCCTGGTGATGCTTGGATTAAAAAATATATATTCCCAGGCGGTGTTTGTCCATCTTTACGTGAGATTATAGATTTATTCCCTAAATATGATTTCTATACATTAGATGTTGAAAGTTTAAGAAGACACTATACAAAAACTTTAATAGAATGGTATAGAAACTTTGATAAACAAAGAGATACTGTAAAAGGTATGTTTGGTGAAGAGTTTGTAAGAATGTGGGATTTATATCTAACTTCTTGCGCTGCTTGCTTTAACAATGGAGTTATCGATTTACATCAAATTTTAATAAGCAAAGGTGTTAACAACGATATTCAAATGACTAGAGCTTATATGTACGAAGATTAATTTAAACTAAAAATGAGTAAATTTCTTGTTACAATTTTTTAAATTGTGCTGAGAAATATGTACATTTTTTAACATTACATAAAACGAACATGAATATTTATACAAATTTACATAATTTAAGGAAGGTAACTATTTGTTACCTTCCTTTTTATTTATAATTCTATAGCTAATAATTTAGTTGATATTCAAGGTGGTAAACTTGAATTAGGTATCACTGAAGATTTATTCAAAATTTAAATAAATATACAGCTTAATACTTTTATTTTTTATCCGTATAATTAGTGTATTATAGGTAATGGAGGATATTATATTGAAAAATTTAAACTTGGTCATGATTACAAAAAATGAAGAGTCTAAACTAAAAAGATGCTTAGATTCAGTAAAAAATTTTGTAAATGAAATAATAATAGTAGATACAGGCTCTACTGATAGTACTAAAGACATAGCTTTAGAATTTGGAGCTACTGTATATGATTATTCATGGGATAACAATTTCTCCAATGCTAGAAATTTTGGCTTAAAAAAATCTAATTCAGACTGGAATCTTATATTAGATGCAGATGAATTTATTTCAAATTTTGACTTTGATAGTATCTATCAGATTTTAAATGGTAATGAAAAATTTATAGGCCAAATCAAAATAGTTAACTTATTTGAACAAGAAAATGAAATAAGAAAATCTACTTCTTTTATCTCAAGACTTGCTCCAAAAGGCGTTTATTTTACAGGTAGTATCCATGAACAATTAGATTCTACTTTGCCTAGAAAACAAATTAATATTGAAGTAGAACATGATGGATATTTATATACAGATAAATTTAAAAGAAATATAAGTCTTATACTTAATGAATTAAAGGAATCTGAAAATGATACATATTTATTATATCAAGCCGCAAAAACATATTACTCTAATAAAATGTATAAAGAAGCTTCTTTTTATTTTGATAAATTTTACTCTAATATTTCTTCTTATGATTATGATTTTATTAAAGATGGATTAATTCTTTATTTATATAATCTAATTAAAGTTAATGAATTTGAAAAAGGGTTAATGGTTATTGAAAATACTTTTGATTTTATGAGTGATTGTTGTGATTTTTACTTTGTTTGTGGTTTATTTTTTACAGAATTAGTTGCTTATGATTCAAATAAATATATATCTTATTTTAATAACATAGATATTTGCTACTTAAATGCATTGCAATTAGATTATGAAATAGTTGAAGGTACAGGTAGTTATTTAGCGGCATTTAATTTAGGAATTTTTTATGAACTATCTAATAATTTAGAAAATGCTATTAAATATTTTAATCTTTCTGCATCTTATAAGTACAAGCCAGCTCTAAATAAGTTAATTAATTACACTAACTAAAATCATATTTTTAAAATAAGGGAGTAATAAATCGTTACTCCCCTTTAAAATTCCATTCATAATAAAATTCATTTAAATATTCTTCCATAAACTCGTGTCTTTTATTAGCTATTGACCTAGCTGTTTCTGTATTCATTAAATCTCTTAATTTTAATAGCTTTTCATAAAAATGATTAATCGTATGGTTTTTAGCATTTTTTACTTCGTCTAAATCATTAAACTTAATAGGTTTAATATCTGGATCAAAAATAATTCTATTTTTATTTCCACCATAAGCAAAAGTTCTAGCAATTCCTATTGCTCCAATTGCATCTAATCTATCAGCATCTTGAACTACTTTTCCTTCTATAGTATCTTGAGTAGAGTCAACTATTCCACCTTTATATGACATAGTCTTTATTATATTAATAATACTATCTATATCTTTTTTGTCTATTTTGATAGAGTTTAAAAATACTTCTGCAACTGTAGCCTTGCTGTCATTGTCATCAGAAAATTTCCAATCGTCTATATCATGAAGTAAAGCTGTCATTTCAACTATAAAAGCATCTGCTTTCTCTTTTTTCCCTATAAATTTGGCCAAATTATATACTCTCTCTATATGATACCAATCATGTCCACTACCTTCTCCAAACAATTTACTTTTAACAAATTTTTTAGTTTCTTCTATTAAAAACTCTCTATCCATATTTCACCCTCACAAATTTCTTTACTTTATATATTAAACTTATAATAAAATAAGTCGCTTGAAAATTCAAGAGACTATTAATATTGAAATCTAAATTGTAATATAGCTATTATCCATAAGTGTAATGGATAAAATATATAAAATAAATATTTACTAAATTTATTATTCATACCTCTTTTACCATTATATAAAATCATAAATGGTACTACCAATATAAATAAAAAATCTGAGTTAAACATTAACATGCTTATAGTTTCTTTTGCAGTAGAATATGTGTTATAATTCACACTAAATAGTATTATAGATAAAAATAAATATAACACTATCTGTTTTTTTTCATTACCTCTAAATAAATATGTTATTAAAATAAATGGTATTAAAACTATTCCTCCTTCTGTAAACAATCCTAATGAAATCAAAGATATTGAAATAAATAATATACCTATTTTCTTAATACCTTCTTTATTTTTACTAAACTCTATTAAATTTATAATAGTAAGTCCTAATGTCAATGTTAAAAATATATTATTATAAACTGATATTTCTTTTGATTTTAATGCTATATTAATTACAACATTCCCAATTTGCATGAATATTGCCCACCCAAATAATCGAATATTATATCTTAACTTATTTCTAGTATGAAATAAACCTTCTACTAATAAAAATCCAAATATAGGTGCTACTACCCTTGATAAAGGATAATACCACGCTGAAAATGCATTTGGAAAAGCAATATATAAATGATCCATCAACATAAGTACAAGTGCAATCATTTTTAATTCAAATGCATTAAACTTTATCATAAAAATACCTCCTATTTTATCTTAAGTACATTTTACCTTATAATAAAAAATAGATCCATTTAATAACCTTACATCTATATTACATTTTCGTAATATAATAAAAAATTTATTTAACCTTATAGTAAGTATGTAAAATAAAAAAGAGTATCTTAAATTCATTAGATACTCTTTTTTATTTTTATTTTAATATTATACTTATAGTTATTTCATACTCTTGTATCAAATTTTCTATATAGTTAAATGGTAAAGAATTATTATCATCAATTATATCTCCATTATCTAGTACATATTTAGTACTTATGCAATCCAATGATGTACTCTCTATCTCATAATCATCATTTTCTGTTGCTCCAGCTACATCTATATAAATTAAATATGGTTTCATAACTGTTGTATTTCTAACATCTCCATCAAAACATATACATTCTTTTTCATAAGATTTGCATATAGATTTATTTCTTTTATATTCTTCTTTATCTTTTTTATTTGATAATGGTTTAGAAGTATAATAAGTTATATTTTCTACAACCATAGTTACAATGTTAGCTCCACCTTTTAACATTTCTACACTTTCTATATACATACTCCTGTCTATATTGCCTACTTTAACAACTATATCTTCTTTAGGTTTATCAATATTTATTTTTTTACTTCTATATACTCTACATCTTCCACAAAATATATCTTTATTAAAATTTTCTAGCTTTTCTTCATTGTTTTCAGGTTCTTCTTTTCTAATTTCTTCTATTATTTCTTCCTTTTCTTCTTCGATAGATTCTATAACTTCTTCTTTTTTTTCTTCTTTAATCTCAATTTTTTCGTTATCTTCCTCTTTAGTTTCCTCATCTAAAGTCTCAATATATTCTATATATTTCTCCGTTAATTCTTCTTTAACTTCAATTTCTTCTATATTTTTTTCTTCATTATCTTCTTTATTTTCTGTCTCCTCTATGTTTTCTTCACTTACTTCTTCTATATTTTCAATATGTTCCATATCTTCTTCTTTTTCTTCTTCTATAGTTTCAATTTCTTTTATGTCTTTTTCATCATTTTTGTCTTCTTTTTCTTTTGTTTTTTCTTCACTCTCTACCTCATTTATATCTTTAGATACATTACGTGGTTTATTAGTTGTACTATCTTTTGTTTCCTGATCTATAAATAAATCATTTACTGTAGCTGATGGTGATAATGTATCTTCAATATAATCATTTTGTTCCTGTTTTCTTTTTACTGTAATTTCAAAATTTTTGGCCATAATTATCCCCCTGTTTTTATTACAGTTATATCTATATTGATTATATCCTGTACTAATATTCCTGTTATAAATTTATCTTCTACTTCTTCGTCATTATCACATAAAGATTTTATAGATTTATTTTCAATAATTACTTTATCGTCTTCACTAGCTCCTTTTACAAAGACTAATATTTCAAATGGAATCCATGTTGTTGTGTGTCTTACAACTCCATCAGCTGCAACTAATTCTAACTTTGGCGTCAATGATCTATAATTAACAGCTTGATTTTCTTGATTCACTATTAATTTTTTTAACTGTTCTTTATTTGCTGTATTATAAGTTATACTCTTATTTAAATATCCTTTTACTATAGCATAATCTCCATTTTTAACTATCTCAGCACTTTCAATTATTATCTCATCTTTTCTATCTGTAATTTTTATAATTGCATCTTTATCTGGTGGCGCAAGTATTATTTTTTTCTTTATAATATCTACACCACTTCCTTTTAACCTTGTTGTAGCTATATTTTCTGTCATACTAAAAAACCCCCTACTTGGTTTTATATACCTAAAATTATTTTATACTGAATCTTATATTACATTTTATTCCTTATTGATAAATTTGTTACTATTTATACACAATCATATATTTAAAACGAATCAAAATAAAAGGAGTTTTTTACTCCTTTTATTCTTCATCAGAAAAAGTTCCATTAAATCTCATTTTAGCTATTTTTAATATTTCACTTAGATTGTATCCCTTTAATTTACACCCACACTTTGGACAATATTCTAACTTTTTAGAAACTAAAGCTTTACAACTAGGTTCTGGACATCTTATTTTTTCAGTTACCCTTCCTACATCAAGACCACATCTTGGACAAACAGTTCCTGGCCTATTCGAAACTTCTTTTCCACATCTTGGACACTTAATCATAACTATCCCCCCAATATACTATATATAAATTTTAATAATATATAATATGGTAAATGTTATATTTGTGATATAAGTTTCTAAAAGTAATTATAAACAAATAAAAAAGGAATTGGATAATCCAATTCCTCTTGTTTTATATAAATTTTATTTATTTTTTATCACTGCTTGAGCTGCTGCAAGCCTAGCAATAGGCACTCTGTATGGTGAACAAGATACATAATTTAATCCTGTTTTATAACAGAACTCTATAGAAGATGGCTCTCCTCCATGTTCTCCACATATACCTAATTTAAGATTTGGTTTAACGCTTCTACCTAACTTAGCTGCCATTTGAACTAACTTACCAACTCCATTTTGATCTAAAACTTGGAATGGATCTTTTTCTAAAATTTCACTATTTACATACTCACCTAAGAATTTATTAGCATCATCTCTTGAGTATCCAAATGTCATTTGAGTTAAGTCGTTTGTACCAAAACTGAAAAAGTCAGCTTCACTAGCTATTTCATCTGCTGTTAAACAAGCTCTTGGAACTTCTATCATAGTTCCTACTGTATAATTTACTTTAACTCCTGATTTTTCTAATTCTTCTTCTATTACAGCTATAACATTTTCTTTTATAGTTTTTAATTCCTTAACTTCACCAACTAAAGGTATCATTATTTCAGGATTAACTTCTATACCACTTTGCTTAGCTTCTATTGCACCTTGTATTATAGCTTTTGCTTGCATCATAGCTATTTCAGGATAAGTTATAGCAAGTCTACAACCTCTATGTCCAAGCATTGGGTTTAACTCTTGTAAGTCAACTATTCTTTTTCTTATTTCTTTTACTTCAAGTCCCATAGTTTTTGCTAAAGCTTCTATTGCTTCATCATCATGTGGTAAGAACTCATGTAGAGGAGGATCTAATAATCTTATGTTAACACTTCTTCCATCCATAACTTTAAAGATTTCTGTAAAGTCTTCTCTTTGCATTGGTAATAATTTTTCAAGAGCTACTAATCTTTGTTCTAATGTTCTTGATAATATCATTTCTCTAACTGCTGGTATTCTATCTTCATCAAAGAACATATGCTCAGTTCTACAAAGTCCTATACCTTCTGCTCCAAATTTTATAGCAACACTTGCATCTCTTGGAGTATCAGCATTAGTTCTAACTTGTAAAGTTTTATACTTATCAACCCAGTTCATAAGAGTTTCAAAGTTTCCAGTAAGTGCAACATCAGTTTTTTCTACTTTCCCTAAGTATACACATCCTGTTGATCCATCTAAAGATATATAATCTCCTTCTTTTATAACTAAACCATCTACAGTTATCTCTTTGTAGCGTTCATCAACTTTTATTTCTCCACATCCAGCTACACAACATTTACCCATACCTCTAGCTACAACTGCTGCATGAGATGTCATTCCACCTCTAGCTGTAAGTATACCTTGTGCTACAACCATACCTTCTATATCTTCTGGTGAAGTTTCTAATCTTACAAGTATAACTTCTTCGCCTTTTTCTGCTGCTTTAACAACATCATTTGCATTAAAATATACTTTACCACAACTAGCACCAGGAGAAGCTGGTAACCCTTTTGCTATAAGCTTAGCATTTTTTAAAGATTTTTCTTCAAAGTTTGGATGAAGTAATTGATCTAATTGATTAGGTTCAATTCTCATTATAGCTTCTTTTTCATCTATTATCCCTTCTTCAACTAATTCAACTGCAATGTTTATAGCTGCTTTTGCAGTTCTCTTTCCGTTTCTTGTTTGAAGTATATATAATTTTTCATTTTCAATTGTAAATTCTATATCTTGCATATCTTTGTAGTGATTTTCAAGTATATGAGTTATCTTAACAAATTCATCATATATAGCTGGCATAGCTACTTTTAAAGTTTCTATATCTTGAGGAGTTCTAATACCTGCAACAACATCTTCCCCTTGTGCATTTATTAAATATTCTCCGAATAATTTATTTTCCCCAGTAGATGGGTTTCTAGTAAATGCAACTCCTGTACCACTAGTTTCTCCCATATTACCAAATACCATAGATTGTATATTAACTGCAGTTCCTAAATTATGAGGTATATCATTTAATTTACGATATACATTAGCTCTTGGATTATCCCAAGACTTAAATACTGCTTTTATAGCTAACATTAATTGTTCTTTTGGATCTTCTGGGAAGTTTTGTCTTAATTCTTTTTTATATATCTTTTTATACTCTTCAACTAAGACTTTTAAATCTTCACTAGTAAGATCTGTATCAAATTTATAATTTTTTTCTTCTTTTATTCTATCTAAAGCATTTTCAAACTTGTACTTTGGAACTTCCATAGCAACGTCTGAAAACATCTGTATAAATCTTCTATAACTATCATAAGCAAATCTCTCATTTTGAGTATTTTTAGCTAAAGCCTTAACAGATGTATCATTTAATCCTAAGTTTAGTATTGTATCCATCATTCCTGGCATTGAAAAAACTGCTCCAGAACGTACAGATAATAATAAAGGATTTTCATTACATCCTAATTTTTTATTTAAAGATTTTTCTAATTGAACTAACTTTTCTTCTATTTGAACTATTATATCTTCTCTTATATTTTCATTATTTTTATAATAATCATTACAAGCCTCAGTGCTGATAGTAAATCCCGGAGGTACTGGTAAGCCTATCTTAGTCATCTCGGCTAAGTTAGCACCTTTACCACCTAAAAGACTCTTCATTTCCTTTGAACCCTCACCAAAACTATAAACAAACTTACTCATGGAAAACTCCTCCTAAATATAATTTTCTAGATATAAATATGAAATTGTATTTTATATTTATATTCAAATGTAATTAGCTTTGTTGTGTCTAAAATATATAATTAATATCAAAATAATATTTTTAGATATTAACTTAAAAATGCTTAATTAAAAGCTTCCCTAAATATTAACTTTTCATAAAAACCTTACTATACACTTTTAATAAAATTTAATGTAGTAAATAAGATTTATAATACACACCGAAAATCAATTTACTTTCGATGTGCACTAAAATATTATTTATCACTGTCCTTAAATATCTTAAGTCCGTTTTCTTTCATTATATCCATTATAATACCTGCTGTTTCTTCTATAGCCTTGTTTGAAACATCTATAACTGGACAACCTACTTTTTTCATTATTTTATCGGAATAATCTAACTCTTGAAGTATTCTATCAAACTTAGCATAATTTGCATTACTTGATAACCCTAAAGACTTTAATCTTTCTTGTCTTATTTGATTTAACTTCTCTGGAGTATTAGTAAGTCCTATTATTTTCTTTTGATTTATCTCAAACACTTCTTTAGGTATTGGTATCTCTGGAACTAAAGGTACATTTGCAACCTTTATATTTTTATTTGCAAGATACATACTAAGTGGTGTCTTAGATGTTCTTGATATCCCTAATAAAACTACATCAGCTTGTAAAATTCCTCTTTGGTCTTTTCCATCGTCATACTTAACAGCAAATTCTATAGCTTCAACCCTTTTAAAATAACTTTCATCTAATTTTCTTATAATGCCTGGTTCTCTTTTTGGTGTAACACCTATTTTATTAGTTATTTGTTTTAATATTGGAGTCATCAAGTCTACACAACTTAAGTTTTCCTTTTCACAATATTGCTCAGTAAACTCTAAAAGTTCTTGTTCTACTAATGTATATATAACTATTGCATTTTCCTCTTTAGCACTTTTTAATATTTCTTCTAAAAAATTAACTTCTACAACATAAGGAAATCTTCTTATTTCATAGTCATCCTCTAGTTGAAATTGAGATATAGCAGCTTTAGTAACTTGTTGAGCTGTTTCCCCCACTGAGTCTGATATTACATATATGACTAAATTCTCCATGTACTCCTCCTTAATTATCTGCTATTTCTAGAAATAATTTTGTTATACTAGTTTTAGAAATTCTACCTACAACCTTATTTATTGTTTCATTATCCTTTTTTACTTCTTCTACAACTGGAATTGAATCTACTTCATGTTCTATTATTCTCTTTGCTGCTAAAACAACAGTATCATTCGCTTTAACTGTTACAACATTAGGTGTTCTTGTCATTATCATACCTACTGGTATTTTATTTATATCTCCTCCACCTATAGTTGCTTTTAATAAATCTTTTCTTGATACTATTCCACATAGATCTTCTTTGTTATCTATTATAAATATACTACCTACATCAGATAAGAAGATATTAACTATAGTATCGTATACATTAGTATCTTGTCTTACCATTATAGGCATACTCATTATATCTGCTACAGTTTTTTCCTTTATTTTATCGCCTAATAAGTTGACTTTATCTATGCCTGAGTAAAAATACCCAACCTTTGGTCTAGCATCTAGAACACCTGTCATTGTAAGAATAGCTAAATCAGATCTTAAAGTAGCTCTAGTTACATTAAGCATTGATGCTATACTTTCACTTGTTATAGGCTCATTATCTTTTACTATATCAATTATCTTTAGTTGTCTATTATTAAGTTGAATAATAATCACACTCCTCATTATTGTGATATACTATTTATTCATTTATCTTTATATAGTATATTATATATTTTTTATAGTATAATGTAAATACAGAAATTAAAATTTATTTTAATTATTAACTAAATACCTAAAATATTTTATCCATAAGTGGCTTAAAATAGGTATGTTACTTAAATTTAATAAGTTGAACTTTATATTTAGTTTAAAAAGAAAATTAAATATATTTTTTATAAAGATATAAAAACCGAGGAAAAATTCCCTCGGTCATTTAAGCAGATTACTTATATACTATCTTAGATAGGTCACAAATATTTAACATTGTATCATATATTTGTCTTAGTATAGCTAATCTGTTATTCTTTATAGCCTCGTCCTTGTCCATTATCATGACAGAGTCAAACATATTATCTATTGCTGGTCTTAAAGATGCAAAGGCATCAAGTGCTTTAGTGTATTCTTTATCAGCTAATAAATATTCAACATTAGAACGTATTTCTTGGAATTGTTGATATAAATTAAATTCAGCTTCTTCTCTCATTAAGCCTATGTTAACCACATTAGTTTCAGCTTTCTCAGCTAAAGTTGCAACTCTATTAAATGCTGTTAACATTTCAACTAGCTCATCTTTATCTATCCATGAGTTTAGTGCTATAGCTCTAGCATACATATCTGCTATATCATCTATATTAGAGCTTAATATAGCATCTATAACGTCATATCTTATTCCTAAGTCTCTAAATAGATTCTTTATTCTATCTTTGAAAAATTCCATTATTTGATTTGCAACTTCTGATTTGTCAAACTCTATAAATGAGTAGTTATCTAAAGTTAAATCTACAAGTTCTCTTAAACTTATATCTAGATTATTATCCATTAATATATTTATTATTCCTAATGCTTGACGTCTAAGTGCATAAGGGTCTTGAGATCCTGTTGGTTGTATTCCTATTGCAAAGAACCCTGCTATAGAGTCTAATTTATCTGCTATTGATAATATAACTCCATGGTTAGTTTTTGGCAGTATATCTCCTGCAAATCTTGGTAAATAATGTTCGAATATAGCTTCTGCTACATTTTCATTTTCTCCACTTACTTTTGCATATTCTCTTCCCATTATTCCTTGAAGTTCTGTAAATTCAAACACCATACCTGTAACTAAATCTGCTTTACATAATTTAGCTGCACGAAGTGTATCTTCTTTTATATCTTGGAAATTTAATCTATCTATTATATCATTTGCTAATTTTTCTATTCTTAAAGACTTATCGTATACTGTTCCAAGTTTAGCTTGGAATACAACAGTCTTTAATTTTTCTATGTAATCTTCTAAAGGCTTCTTAGTATCTTCTTTGTAGAAGAATAATGCATCTGCAAGTCTAGCTTCTAGAACTTTTTCATTACCTTTTTTTACATTATCTATCTTATGGCTGTCCCCATTTCTAACAGCTATAAAGTTTGGAAGTAATTTTCCATCTTTTAAAACTGGGAAATATCTTTGATGTTGCTTCATAGGAGTTATTACCACTTCCTTTGGAAGTTTAGCATAATCTTCATCAAACTCTCCATAGAAAGCTGTTGGATATTCTACTAGATGAGTTACTTCTTCAAGTAATTCTTCATCAAATTCTATTTCTCCACCTAAAGATTTTGCAACATCTTCACATTGTTTCTTTATAAGTTCTTTTCTTTCATCTTGATTTAATATTACAAAGTTTTCTTGTAACTTAGTTAAGTACTCATCTAAAGTATTAACTTCAAATTCACTTTGTCCTAAGAATCTATGTCCTTTAGTAACATTTGATGATACTATTCCTTCTAATTCTATGTTAAGTAATGAATCATTTAATATACAAACCATCCATCTTATAGGTCTTATAAATCTCATGTTCTTTCCACCCCAACGCATAGCTTTAGGGAATGTCATAGATTTTATAACCTCTGGAAGTATAGTTTTTAATACTTCACTAGTTAACTTTCCTTCTTGCTTTATTTTACCAAAAGCATATTCTTCTTTTCCTGCTTGTTTAAAGTATAAATCTTCTTCCTTTATACCTTTACTTTTCATAAATCCTAAAAGAGGCTTAGTGAAGTTTCCATCAGCATCAACAGCTATTCTTTTAGCTGGACCTTTTAATTCTTCTTCTAAATCTGATTGTTTTTCACAAATATTTTCTACTATAACAGTTAATCTTCTTGGTGTAGAGTATACATTAACATTATCAAAAGTTATTCTATTTTCATTAAATGCTTTAACAACATTATTTTTTAATTGTTCCATTGATGAATTTACATATCTTGCTGGTAATTCCTCAACACCTATTTCAAATAAAAGGTAATTATTCATTACTTGTCACCTTCCTTTAAAAGTGGATATCCCATTTCTTTTCTTAATTCAACGTAAGCTTTAGCTACTGTTCTAGCCATGTTTCTTACTCTACTTATAAATGAAGCTCTTTGGCTTACACCTATTGCTCCTCTAGCATCTAAAGTATTGAATGTATGAGAACATTTTAACACATAGTCATATGCTGGAGTTATTAATCCTTTTTCCATAAGTTTTAATGCTTCTTTTTCATATACATCGAATAAGTTAAATAATAAATCTGCATCGCACTCTTCAAATGCATATACAGAGTTTTCATATTCTGCTCTTTGGAACACTTCTCCGTATGTAATTTCATCATTCCATTTTAAATCATATACACTTTCAACTTCTTGAAGATACATTGCTAATCTTTCTAGTCCATATGTAATTTCTCCAGTTTCAAGTTCACACTCTATACCACCAACTTGTTGGAAGTAAGTAAACTGAGTTATTTCCATTCCATCTAACCAAACTTCCCATCCAAGTCCCCAGGCACCAACTGCTGTTGCTTCCCAGTTATCTTCAACAAATCTTATATCGTGTGCTTTTGTATCTATTCCTATAGCTTCTAAGCTTCCTAAGTATAATTCTTGTATATTATCTGGAGATGGCTTTAATATAACTTGAAATTGGTGATGTTGATATAATCTGTTAGGATTCTCACCATATCTACCATCTGCCGGTCTTCTAGACGGTTCTACATAACATACTTTCCAAGGTTCTGGACCTAAAGATCTAAGAAATGTATTTGGATTCATTGTTCCTGCACCTTTTTCTACATCGTAAGGTTGCATCATTATACATCCTTGCTTAGCCCAATAATCTTGTAATGTTAGTATCATATTTTGAAAATTCATACGAATACCCTCCTATACTAAAAACAAAGCCTTTCGTGCTATACGAAAGGCCATTAAATGGTTATTTTCTAACTTTTAGAATATCAAAATCCTTGAAATTTGTCAATATTCTTAAGCTAGTGTATGTCAATGCTTTTTAATACTTAGTTACATTGTCATCTTCTTCTTTTATTAACTCTTCAGTTATATCTTTGTCGTCTTTGTTCTTTTCTTTAACTACACCAGTAACTTCCTTTGCAGTACTAGTTAACATATTCTTTAATATATTCAGTTTTTCTTCATTTAGTTCTCCTAAATCAACAACTGTTTTATCTTCTTCATTTTCAACTTTTATATTAAATTTACCTATTACAGCTGCTGAAAGTCCTACTAATGTGACTAATGGCCCTAAAGCTAAACCAACAACTCCAACTGTTAAAGGTATATTCATTATTGTCTTGTTGTCTTTTTCAACTATTATTCTTATAACATTACTTCTTTTTAACATCTCTTTTAGTTGACATTTCATTTCTTCTGCATCTTTGCCTAAAGCATTTTCCATTTTTTCTTTAGCTTTAGCTTTTACTTTAGTAGATTTTTTGTTTTGCTCTAAATATATTATTGCATCTACTATATTTCCATTTGTAACTACTAAGGCTTCTTTGGCTTCTTTGTAACTTGCACTTGGAACTCTTTCTAATACTTGATCTATTTTTTCTAATGTTATATCAGTCATTATTATCAGCTCCCTTATTATTTTCTATTCCTTGAAATAAGTGTAACGATTTTATATTTACATTGTCAATGTAAACTTGAATATATACTTTTAAAATTTTGTCTAGTTCATTTACTATATATTTAGATACCTTTGCTTTACTACAAGTTATTATGTCGTTTCTAAATACATAATCCATAAGCTTTATGGTTGTGCTATCTATTTTAAAATTATATACATGATTTTCTTTACACTTTTCACATAGTATACCACCTTCATCAACATTAAATACACTGTTTTTAAGATTAGTGGTATTGCAGTTAACACATCTATTTACAATAGGTTTAAATCCTGCATAATCTAAAAATTTTAGTTCAAATGCTTTTGTTATAAATTCTTTATCTATATCTTTTTGAGTATATAAATAAAGAGTTTGCGCTAATAGTACAAATAGCCTATTATTGCTTTGATTTTCATATATAGATCCTTCTACTAAGCTTGTTATATATGTTGCATATGAAAAAGCATCTATATCATAAGCTATATCATAAAAGCTTTTAATAGTTTCACTTTGACTTACTCTATACATATTTCCTTGTTTTTTTAAAGTAAAATTAGAATAAGAGAAAACTTGAGACGATGATAACAAAGAACTTTTATTTCTTTTAGCACCTTTTGCTATAGCTGATACTTTCCCAAGTTTTCTTGTAAATATAGTTAATATTAAATCGCTTTCTTTATATCTCGCTGATCGTAGTACTATCCCCTGGGTGTTTACAATTATCATAGTCGATTTCTATCTCCCTATTTATATTATCATTTATTTCATTTATATTAGTTTTATTTTTTATGTATAGGTATGCTTCTATACTTCCTGTCTTTTTAAAAACTTCCCAACATAAATTGTTCATTTTTAAAAACCCCCTTCTTACGCTTATATTATATCTTTAGTAAGAAAGGGGGAAAAAATGCATTAAGTTGTTAGACAATTTTTGCCAATATAATTGTCGTGATTATAAAATAAATCATCATTCCAATTATATCAAGGGCCGTAGCAATTAATGGGGCAGATACTATTGATGGATCTGCATCCATTTTTTTTAATATCATAGGAACAAAAGATCCTAACATAGCTCCAATTATCATATTTATAAAAAGTGATAAAGAAACTATTAAAACGATATTTATATCCTTGACAAAAACATAAGTAGTTATACTTAAAATTAAACTACAAATTATTCCTGTTAATACCCCAACTAATCCTTCTAATAAAACATTTTTAAAATCTAAGTGCTTATTAGATAGCGCCATAACAGTAAGTGCAGAAACTTGAGTACCTATATTTCCACCCATACCTGTTACTACAGGTACAAAATATATTAAAGGGAAATATTTTGAATCAATTACATAATCAAAACTTGATAGTATTAAAGTTGATAAAAGACCGCCTAATAAGGTTACTATAAGCCATGGTATTCTAGCTTTAAAAGATGATATAACTTGATCTTTAGGATCTACATTGCTTTGCTCTATTATATCTCTTTCTTGCTCAGATGTTCCAGCAAACTTATACATATCTTCACTAGCTTCTTCTTCTATAACATCTATTACATCATCAACAGTTATAATCCCTCTTAAAGTATCATCTCTACCTACTACAGGTATTGCTATTAAATCATATTTAGAAACTAATTTAACAGCTTTTTCTCTATCTTCATCTACATATACGGAGATTATATTTTCACTCATTAAATCTTCTATTATACTATCATCCCTTGAAGTTATAAGCTCTCTTAAAGATAATACTCCAACTAATTTTTCAAAGTTGTCTACTACATATATATAGTATATAGTTTCTGCATCTATGGCATTTTCTCTCATATAGCTTATAGCTTCTTTTGCAGTCATATGCTTATTTATAGCTATATAGCCTGTAGTCATTATACCTCCAGCAGATTCTTCCTCATATATAAGAAGTTCTTTAACATCTTGAGCATCTTCTTGATTTAAAAGATTTATTACTTCTTCTCTTTCATCTTCTTCTAAATCAGCTAATATATCAGCCATATCATCTAATGACATCATTTCTAGTATATTAGCTTTATGCTCTGTATTTAGCTTTGAAAGAATATACTTAAAAAATTCAGAATCAGCATCATCAAGTATTGATGCCGCCATGTCTATTGGCAATATTTCAAATAGCTTTATTTGCTTGTCTTCATCTAAATTTTCTAGAATATCAAAAATATCTCTATTATGATACTCTTCCATTAATTCTCTTAGCTCTAATATCTTATTATTGTCTATTAAATCTTCAACTTGATTTAATAGCTCCTTGGAATGTTCGTCTTTCCTATCCATAAAACCCACCTTTTACTATTTATCAGTATAACCAAAGTTATTTATAAAGCTTTGCAGGTTTCTCCAGTTTTCTTTAACTTTAACCCATATTTGAAGGTTAATTTGAGAACCTAATAATAATTCTATTTCTTCTCTGGCTGACTTTCCTATACCTTTTAATTTTCTTCCATTCTTACCTATTATTATACCCTTATGTGAATCTCTTTCACAATATATAACTGCAGATATATCTATTATATCTTTATCAGGTCTTTTTTTCATTCTTTCTATTTCTACAGCAACACCATGAGGTATTTCATCATGAACATAGTGAAGTACTTTTTCTCTTATAAGTTCAGATATTAATACTCTTTCTGGTTGATCTGTAATCATATACTCAGGGAAGTATTGAGGTCCTTCTTCTAAGTATCCTTCTATTACTTTTAATAATCTATCTGTATTTTTTCCTTTTAATGCTGATATTGGAACTATATCATCAAACATATTTTCAGCATCATACATTTTTATTAAGTCAAATAATTCTTCTTCACTTAACATATCAATTTTATTTAATACTAATATCTTAGGAGTTTTTATGCCTCTTAAGCTTTCTATTATCATTCTGTCTCCTGGTCCAATTTTTTTAGACTCATCAACAACATATAAAACTACATCTACGTTTTTAAATGCATCTGTTGCTGACTTTACCATAAACTCACCTAATTTATTTTTAGGCTTATGTATACCTGGTGTGTCTAAAAATACTATTTGACATTCTTTATCTGTGTACACTGCTTGAATAGTATTTCTTGTAGTTTGAGGTTTATCACTCATTATTGCTATTTTTTCTCCTACTACACTATTCATAAGAGTAGATTTACCAACATTTGGTCTACCTACTATACTAACAAATCCTGATTTAAACATTTCAATTCCTCTTTTCAACTTGTCTTTTGTCTTTTTTAATTTATTTAAAGTCACTACCTGAGAAATAATGTGGAATTAATTCTGCGATAGTATGTTCTTGTATATCTCCTTTTGAGTATCCAGTTATTATTCTTATATTTGGTCCAAACTCTATTATAACTTGCCTACATATTGCACATGGATATGTAGGTTCATTTTTTTCTGAATTAATGCTTGCAATTGCTATAGCTTCTATATCTTTGTGTCCTTCAGATATAGCTTTAAATAGTGCAGTTCTTTCTGCACAGTTTGTTCCTGAAAAAGATGCACATTCTACATTACATCCTGTAAATACTTTTCCACTTTTAGTTAAAAGTGCGGCACCAACCTTAAAGTTTGAGTATGGTGAATAAGAGTTTTCTCTTGCTTTTTCTGCTATTTCTAATAATTCTTTATTGTTCATATATTTAACCTCCCAGTAAGGTATCTGTCCCTTAATATTTTCAAGTAGTATATTACATTATACCAAAATAGAAAAAAAGAACAAAGTAAATTTATATTTAGTTTCAAAAAAAGTGGGAATAAATCTCCCACTTTCTAATATTGAGCTATTTGTAAAACTAACATAGCTACTAAAACTCCAAGTAAAGCTCCAGCTACAGTTTCCCAAAAAGTATGTATTTTGCCTTCTATCCTGCTTTGTGCAACTAGTATTGCCATTAAGTATGCAAGAGTTGAAGCGACAACTCTTTCTGTCATAAATGTCACAAGTGTAGCTAGTGCAAAAGCAAGCGCTGAGTGACCACTTGGCATACCACCTTGCAATGGTGTTCCCGTAGATGTTAGTGATTTCACTACAACTACAGCTATTAAAACCAATACTATACATATTAAAGTAACGTGTATAGGTGATTTTCTAATTGTGAAAAATACTGTGTTTCCTAAACTTTCAAGTTTATCAACAAATAATAAATATCCTACTACACATGCATTTAAACTTGCTATTAAAACTCCCCCTGCAGCAACATCTTTTGCAATTTTTGCTAGCGGATGATAAGTATCAGTTATCATATCCACAGTTTTCTCTATAGCTGTATTAAACATTTCAGATATTACAACTAAGCTTATAGTAAAAAGTAAAAGAATCATTTCAAATCTGTTAAATTCACAAAATAAACTAGCAGTAAGAACTAATACAGCTACAAAGTAATGTATTTTCATGTTTCTTTCATGTTTAAAGGTATATAATATTCCCGCAATAGCAGCATTAAAAGCTTCTATTATGCCTTGCTTACCTTTTTTCTTCCCCATAAATTTACTCCCTCGTTATATTAAGCTTATTTAATACATCTTCTTCTCTTTTTCTCATATCCTTAGTATTTTCCTCTGTATCGTGGTCATATCCTAATAAATGGAACATACTATGACATACTAAAAAGCATACTTCTCTTTCAAAGCTATGATTATATTCCTCACTTTGTTCTAATGCTCTTTCTAAAGATATTACTATATCTCCTAAAGATTCTTCTTCTATTTCAACATCAAACTCATCTGTCAAAAGTGGAAAAGATAAAACATCTGTAGCTCTATCTACCCCTCTAAATTCTTTATTTAACTCATGTATTTCTTCATTGTCAACAAAAGATAAGCTAACCTCGTAGTTATCATCATACCCTTCATAATGTAGAGTTTCTACTATTATATCATGTATTTTTTCTAAAAGGTCTTCACTTACTTTTATTTTATCTTGTCTGTCGTCTAATATAATTTCCATAATGCATCTCCTATTTCTTTCTTTTGTTTCTTTCTTCTTTAGATATCTTTTTTTCTTCTTGTTTTTCATCATACTTTTCATAGGCTTTTATTATTCTTTGAACTAATTCATGTCTTACAACATCTTTTTCAGTAAACTTATTTATACCAACTCCATCTACATCTTTTAAAACATCCATAGCCTGTATAAGACCACTTCTTGTTTTACTTGGTAAATCTATTTGTGTTAAATCCCCTGTAACTACAGCTTTTGACCCAAAACCAAGTCTAGTTAAAAACATCTTCATTTGTTCTGGAGTTGTATTTTGTGCTTCATCTAGTATTATAAAAGCATTGTCTAAAGTTCTACCTCTCATAAATGCTAATGGAGCAACTTCTATTATACCTCTTTCTAGGTATTTAGCACACTTTTCATCTCCTAGCATATCAAATAATGCATCATATAAAGGTCTTAAATATGGGTCTACTTTATCTTTTAAATCTCCTGGTAAAAATCCTAAACTCTCTCCTGCTTCAACAGCTGGTCTTGTTAGTATTATCCTACTTATTTCATCTTTTTTAAATGCTCTAACTGCCATAGCTACAGCTAAATAAGTTTTACCAGTACCTGCAGGCCCTACACCAAGAGTTATATCATTGTTTCTAATAAGATTTATATAGTGTTTTTGACCGATTGTTTTTGGTTTTACTTCTCTTCCTTTTTTAGTTACTGCTATAGTGTCTTCTAGTTCTTCTATTTGCTCTTTATTGCCTTCCATTAATAGTGATATAGCATAATTAATACTTTGTTTATCTAGAGTTTTGCCTTTTTTAAAATTCTTATATAGTTCATTTATAAATTCTATAGTTTTGTCTACATTTTTAGATTGACCTATTAAGACTATATTACCTTCTCTTAAAAGTACATCTACATTTAAACTTCTTTCTATGATTTGTATATTTTCATCAAAGTTTCCAAATAATTCTCTTTCAAATTTATCATCAGTTATTTCAAAACTCTTTTGTACTATCAATTTATGTCCTCCTTAGTTATCCCTTGTTTCTAGTTCCTTTTTATTTTTATCTTTATTTTCATTGTCCTTATCTTTATTTATATCCTCAAATTCATTTCTTATGTCATTTATAGGTCTTTTTTGTGGATTTGAAGGTATTGCTTCATCTTCTTTTTGTTTTTTCTCATTTTCTTGTCTTATTAATTCCTCTGCTTCTGATTTACTTAAAGAATGTACTTTAGCTATATTTTCTAAAGTTTTAACAGTTAATATGTATTCAAGTTTACCATTTTTTACTTTATGTTGATGTTCTACATCTTTTATTCTAGTATCAACTGGCATGTTGTATTCTAAATCTTTAAGAGCTTTTTTTTCTAAATCTTTTTTAACTTTATTTTTGTCTCTTTTTACTTCTTTTATGTTAACTTCATAAAAAGTGCTAGCTTGTATTTTTAACGGGAAAGTATAATCTCCAATTTTTAATTCATAATCTTTATTTTCTATTTCATAGTTTTTATAATTTATATTTCGTCTTAATGTATATTTTTTATTGTAAAATCTAAGAGTATATATAGTTTTTTTGTTTCCAGTTTTTACTTTTACCTTATCTATGTAACTTGCACTTTGCTTAGATTCGTAAAAAGTAACAGCCCAAACTTCTGGGATAGACTTTGTATTAGCTCCAGAAACTAATACATCACCTTCTCTTACTATATCTCCAACATTAACTACCTGATTCCCACTTCTTGGTATTACTTTATCTATTATACCATTTTTCTTAGCAATTACATTACAATAATTGGTTTCTTTTTTCTCTTTTAGAGACTCATCTTTTTTAGTAACTGTAACAAATATATTAGTTCCTTTTACATTTATAGAAACGTATGCTATATCATCAAATTTTCCCATAACAATATCTCTTACTTGTTTTCTATCTATGCTTTTTTTGTAAACCCCAGGCTTAACGCCAGCTTTTTCTAATTCTTTTCTTACAAGCACCTTATCTATGCCTTCTGGTGCTTGTATATAAACATCCGTTACAAACATCGATGTACTCATTAAAATTAATAAGGAAATTATGGCACAAATCCACATTCCCTTATATTTATATATTCTTTTAGCTAAAAAAGGTAATCCCATTTTTTGCTTTACTTTAATATCATATTTACTATTTCTATATATTTTTTTAAAAGCTTTAATATCTTTTCTATCCAATTTAATTTCAATTTTAGTATTTGTTACACGTTTAACTTCATATATATTTATTTTGTTTCTTATAAGAATATTTAAAAACTTTTCAGTATTTATACCCTCTACAGTTATCACATAGTATCCCCTAATATAACTTATCAAAAGTAACTCCCCCTTATGTAGTGTATTCTACACTATATATAATCCCTTTTATTCCTATTTCTGTATCTGTAATGTACTTTAGATACATTTTATCTCCACTTATTTTTATAGTATTTATCTTAGTTTTTATTTTAATTAAGTTTATATCATACTCAAGAATAGACTTATAGTTTTCTATACTTATAAATGAATTGCTCAATATAGTTACACTTGGCTGATTTACCTGTAAATCAGTTGGAACCTCTATCATACTTATACCCCCTTAATATATTCTATGTATATTCATAATTTTAATTACTTGTATTAATAAGTAAACTATATATAATACTATGTACTAAATATAAATTTGGGGACTTTTTATTTAATAAAAAATAAAGCCAGATCGGCTTTTATTTTTTATCTATTTATTGACCATATAACATAATTTAAAAAGAAAGCATAAAATAACCAAGCTAAATACAATAGATTTAAATAAGCCGCTCTTTTGTCAACTTTAGTAAATTTAATTATCATTACCATAACCACAACTATCATAATTCCTATAACAACTAGTGATGTAAGTCTAAGCCCTAATCCAAAGAATAATATAGACCATATAAAATTTAATCCTAGTTGTAAATAGTAATAAAACATAGCATCTCTAACTTTAAGAGAGTTTAAATCTTTTTTAGAAACTAAATATGCTGATATTCCCATAAGTATATATAAAATAGTCCATATTATAGGAAATATGTATGGAGGAGGGAAAAATCCTGGCTTTATTAACTCTAAGTACTGAATATTTGAATCTGTTTTACTTATAATCTCTGCTATAAAATTACTTGAGAAACCTATTATAAGCGGTATTAAAACACTTACTATAAATTTTTTTATATCTTTTGCAGATACAATCAATGAATTCACCCTTTCCTTATCTATACTTAATTTATAAATATGTACAAATATTTAAAGTTATTACTATTTTTTTGGACAAAGCAAAAAGCCTAGAGCTTTTGCTCTAGGCTTTTTAATCTATTGTAAGTTAGATTTAACTAACTCATTTATCATTTTTCCGTCAGCTCTACCTTTTGTTTTAGGTTTTATAGCTGCCATGATTTTACCCATATCTTTCATAGAAGTAGCTCCTACTTCAGATATAGTTTCTTTAACTATCTCATTTAATTCTTCTTTGCTCAGCTGTTGAGGTAGGTATTCCATTAATACTTCAATCTCAGCTTCAGCTTCTTGAACTAAGTCATCTCTTGATGCTTTAGCAAATTCAGTCATAGCATCTCTACGTTGCTTTAACTGCTTTGTTATTACGTCTATAATAGCGTCATCATCAAGTTCTACTCTAGTATCAACTTCTTGCTGTTTGATTGCAGCTCTTATTAAAGTAACAACAGATTTTTTAACTGTATCTTTGTTTTTCATAGCAAGTTTTAAGTCTTCTTGCAACTTTGCTTTAAGGGACATATCCCTTCACCTCTTATCTACAAAAATTATTTCTTAGCGTTTTTTCTTCTTGCAGCTTCAGCTTTTTTCTTACGTCTTACGCTTGGCTTATCATAGTGTTCTCTTTTTCTTACTTCAGACATTATGCCAGACATAGCACATGAACGCTTAAATCTTCTTAAAGCGCTGTCTAATGTTTCGTTTTCTCTTACTCTTACTTCTGACATTCTTTTTCCCTCCCTCCGATAGCGCAAATTATGCTGGGACTGTAACTCGATTATATCTGCATAATATGCATTACAACCTCACACTTTGTTTATTATAAACTAATTTTTTTAATTTTTCAAGTATTTTTATGAATAATACAGTTAAAATTTTAATTTATAAAAACTTATTTACAAGCGTCGTACCAATCTAGTTTCTTTCCAGCTAATACATGGTAGTGAATATGCTTAACTTCTTGGCATCCATCACTTCCACAGTTATTTATTATTCTAAATCCAGTTTTATCATATCCCTTTTCTTTTACTAATTTATTAATAACCTTATGAATATGTGCAATTATTTCCATATCATTATCATCTATATCTAATATAGATTCGTAATGTTTTTTAGGTATAACTAAAACATGAAACGGTGCAACTGGATTTATATCATTAAAAGCTAAGACTTTATCATCTTCATAAACTTTATTTGATGGTATTTCTCCATTTATTATTTTGCAAAATATACAACTCATACTTACACCTCCCATCTGTTATATTATTTATTTCTACATATTATACTAAAATTCCTTCTACGTATTCATCTTTTACATCAGATATTTTAGTATTTAGTATTTTACCTTGTATATCTTCATCACTTTCAACTACTACTCTTATATAGTTAGGAGTTAATCCTTCGTATTTGTTATCTCCTATGTTTTGTTCAAATAAAACTTCAAATTCTTCACCTATAAACCTAGTTGCAAACTTATTGAAGTTTTTCTTATTTAAAGCTATTAATTTGTCACTTCTTAAATGCTTCATTTGTGGATCTATTTGATTTTCCATAGTAGCAGCTGGAGTTCCTTTTCTTGGTGAATACTTAAATATATGCATTTGTGAAAGTTCAACATCACTTAAAAACTTATAAGTTTGATTAAACTCATCATTAGTTTCTCCAGGGAATCCTACTATTACATCTGTAGTTATTGCTACATTAGGCATTTTTTCTCTTAATTTATGAACTATTTCCTTATATTCTTTAGTTGTATATCTTCTATTCATTCTCTTTAGTGTTTCATCACATCCACTTTGAAGTGATAAATGAAAATGTGGACATACTTTTGGCATTTTAGAAACTGTATCTATAAATTCATCAGTCATAAGAAGTGGTTCAACTGAACTTAATCTTATTCTTTTCACACCTTCTATTTCATTTATAGCTTTTATAACACTTAATAAATTAATTTCTGCATCAGTTACATCTTTTCCGTAAGATGCAACGTGTATACCTGTTAGAACTATTTCTGTATACCCATTATCAACTAATTTATTTGCTTCATTTACTACACTTTCTAAATCTCTACTTCTTACTTTACCACCTCTAGCATAAGGTATTATACAGTAAGAACAGAATCTATCGCATCCATCTTGTATTTTCATAAATGCTCTAGTTCTTCCATTAGTTTGATTTATTTCTATTTCTTCAAAAGCTCTAACTTTCATTATATCATCAACTGTACTAGCTTTTTTAGAAGCATCAAGTTTTTTAATTTCTTCAACTATTTGTCTTCTTTCGTTAGTACCCATAACTAAGTTTACTTCTTCTATTTCAAGTATTTCTTCTGGTGAAACTTGAGAATAACATCCAACAACTGCTATTATTGCTTCTGGATTTTTCTTTTTCATTCTTCTTATATATTGACGTGATTTTCTATCACTCATATGAGTTACTGTACAAGTGTTTATAACATAAACATCAGCAAACTCTTCGCTATCTACTTGAGTGTATCCATCTTTTTTAAACATCTCAAGCATAGCTTCTGTTTCATATTGATTTACTTTACATCCTAAAGTATAAAAAGCTACCTTTTTCACTTTACTCGCCTCCTCCTAAGTCGCTTAATTCGTATAATACTATAGATGAAGCTACAAGTGATGCTGTTTCAGTTCTTAATATTCTTGGTCCAAGAGAAACTGATTGTCCACCTATTTCTTCTATAGCATTAATTTCAGTATCTTCAAATCCACCTTCTGGTCCTACGAAAATACCTATATTATTTATGTCTTTTCCTTTTATGGCTTGTTTTATCGTTTTTGTTTTTTCATTTTCATATGGAGCTATGTTAAAGTCATTTTCTTTCATATCAGCTAAAGCTTCTTTAAAGCTTAAAACCCCTCTTAATTTAGGAATTTTTCCACGCTTACTTTGCTTAGCTGCTTCATAGATTATTCTTTCCCATCTTTCGATTTTCTTATCTTCTTTTTTGTCATCTACTTTAACAACAGTTCTTTTAGTTTGAACTAATATTATTTCATCAACTCCAACTTCAGTTAACTTTTGAAGTATCATTTCCATTTTAGGCCCTTTTGGAAGACCTTGATATACTTTTATTTTTAAATCTGATTCTCTTTTTATATCAACACGTTTTAATATATTAAGATTAACTTGAGATTTATCTATATTAGTTATTTCACATATATATTCATTGTTGTCATTATCACATATTTCTAATTCTTCACCAACTCTACATCTTAAAACCTTAGAAATATGTTTTACATCTTCACCTTCTATGATACATGTGTTGTTTTCAAGGTTTACATTTTTCTTTTCTACAAAAAATCTATCCATGAATTCCACCTACTTTGCTATTTTAGATACTATAGCATTCCACTCACCTAAAGATTCTACATGTACTATTTCAAGTCCATTTTCAGTTAAAGCTTGTTTAACTTCATCTACCTTAGCGTGTATTATTCCTGAAGATATAAATACTGCATCATCTTTCATGAATTGTTTTATATCTTTAGCTAATATTTTTATTATATCTGCTATAATGTTTGCTACTACTATATCAGCTTTATCAGTTACAACTTCCATTAAGTTTCCGTGAAGTGCAGTTACACTACCTTCTACTTTATTTAACTCTATGTTTTCTTTAGATACTTTTACAGCTACTTCATCTAAGTCAACTGCTAATACATCTTTAGCTCCAAGTTTTGCTGCTGCTATTGCAAGTATCCCACTTCCGCATCCTATATCAAATACCTTTGATTCTGGCTTAACGTATTTTTCTAACTCTCTTATACACATGCTTGTAGTTTCATGAGTTCCTGTTCCAAAAGCCATTCCTGGGTCTAGTTCTATTATTAAGTCAGATTCAGCTTTTTCATATTCTTCCCAAGTTGGTTTTACTACTATTTTTTCACCTATTTTAGTTGGCTTGTAATAATTTTTCCACTCATTAGCCCAATCTTCTTCATCTACTTGAGAAAGTTCTACTATAGCTTCTCCTACATCTATTCCGAATTCTTTAAGACCGTCTATCTTTTCTTTTATTAATTTAATATCATCCGTAACGTCTCTTTCTTCTGTTATATAAGTTTTTATTATAACTCCATCGTATCCGCTGTTAAATATTTCTTCTTCAACGAAATCCCAATCATATTCATTTTTCTTTTGGAATTTGAAATCTTTAGGATCTTCTATAGAAACTCCTCCTACATTTTGCTCATATAATATATTAGTTATAGCTTCAACTGCTTCAGTTGTTGTTTTTATTGTAATTTCTGCCCATTTCATTTATGTACACGCTCCTTTTAAAATTCCAGTTTTTCGTAAACTTTATTATATCATATTTATTATTGTCTTTTAAAATAATCTTTTATACTTTAATACATATATTTAGATTATCAAACTAATTCAATTTTGTATACAATGTCCAAATTTAATAATAATTAAATAAAAGATAGAGTTAAATAATAATTTACTTAACTCTATCTTTTTATACGTATAAATTAAGTTCATATATTATTTAAAATTATTGAACTTGTAGTTGCTGTCATTATAGCTATATTCATAGCCTTATTTATATCATCAATTGTTTTACTTATTAAAATACTATTTTTATCTTTATTAGATATATAATTTTGAATCACTAAAAATCCTGCTATAATGTTTCTATAATTTTCATCTAATGCAAAGCTTCCATATCCCCTATATATTTTTAATTTATCTGATATATTTTTTATTTTTTCTATTGTACTTTTCATATCTTTTATTTCTAAAAATGCCATAACTCCAATCAATGGATATCCAAATTTATGAAATTTGCAATTATTTTTTTCTAATTCCTTTTTTACATATATGCATTTTTCCCAAACTTCTTTTTTTCTAGTTAATGAAATTACCTGAGATAAATTTTTTAGTGTATTATTTTTATAAAAACCATTCTTACATAAATAAACATATGCCTCTTCCATATCAATTAATTCTTCATCTATATTTTGTGAATTAATAGCTACTATACAAGCGTTGATATAATCATCTATAGATGTTGAAAACGGATGGTTATTCCTCATAAATTCATATACATATTTTGTTTTTTCTATACATTCATCAATATCTATTTTATTTTTATTTTCAAAAATCATATTTGAGATTAGTGCTAAAGAATCTCCTGAATAGAATTTATTTTGTCTTAGTTTTTTGTGTATTTTAAGAATTTCTTCTAAGCTTTCTTTGAATTGTGATTGAAATGATATTATTATTGCTGTATTTATAGAGATATCTCCTCTAAAATCTGAAAATATTGAAGTGCTTTCTCTTATAATGTCTGTACATTCATTTACTTCTTTAAAATTTATATATTTATCTTTTAGTGTATATTTAAGTGCACGTTCATGTAGTGTTAATTTAATACAGGGTTCAGTCTTTACATTTTTTAATGATTCATAATTCTTTATTAGAAGGCTAACTTTACGCTCCATATCATTCCCCCTAAAAGCTTTTAATATATTATTCAATTAAAGAAAATTTATTTGTATAAATTAATTAACTTTTTATTATATCTTCCCATTATTATTTCATCTACATACTCTCCATTTTTTATCGCTGAGTATTTTTTAACTCCTTCTTTTTCAAAGCCTAGCGATTCATATAATTTAATAGCTTTTTCATTGTCTTTATATACACCTAATTCTAATCTTACTAACATAAGCCAGTTGTCTGCTAAATCTATTAGTTCCTCCATTAATTTTTTTCCTATACCTTTTCCCTGATAATTTGTATGTATGCTTATTGCCATACTTGCACTGTGTCTTATTCTTGGCGATGTATTTACATTTAAAGATGCTACTCCTACTACTTTTTTATCATTATTTTCTATTACTTCTGCTACCATCATATGATTATTGATATCTAAATTCTCAGTTATTTTTTTAGTTTT
The DNA here is from genome assembly GCF_014306135.1 of Paeniclostridium hominis. Classification (NCBI taxonomy): domain Bacteria; kingdom Bacillati; phylum Bacillota; class Clostridia; order Peptostreptococcales; family Peptostreptococcaceae; genus Paeniclostridium; species Paeniclostridium hominis. The sequence continues at coordinate 155,762 of NZ_JACRWD010000001.1, read as the reverse complement.
TTCTATTCTTTCAGAACTTATTGCTAAAGTATTTTCTTTTACACCTTTCATTTTTCTTATTTCATTTATAGCATGTGAATCTTCTATTTTTACTGCCCTTATTGTTACCTCCATAACTACCTCCTTTTTATATTCGTTTTATTATAATTTTAGTTTATATTTTATTTACTTTCTTTAAATTGTAAAAAAAATATATATAATTCTTTTTATATTTATTTTTTAATAAAAAATGGAGTATCAAAATGATACTCCATATCTGTATAATTAATTTATATTATTTTTTATCTTTAACCATATCTTTTAATATTGGCGTACGCTTTTCTATATTGAAATATAGATTTTTAATTTTTTTTCTTAAGAATTTATTGTATAAAATACTTGTTATAATAGCTATTATATATGATATTACAACATGCTCTGGATAATGATGTCCTACATATACTCTAGAAAATCCTATTAATAGTGATAGACATATTGATACAACTCCAAGTATCTTACTATATACGTTTAACCCTAATGCAATACTCATACTAGCTAATGAGTGATCACTTGGAAAAGATGAGTTTGGTTTATGAGGGTATAATAAATTAGCTGAACTATTGTTTACAAAAGGTCTTGGTGCAAACCATATACCAGCTAATATAGCCGATAAAACCATATTTAAAATTGTAAATATTACTGTATTTACAGCTACTTCTCTTGCATTTTTATTTTTCTTTATAACTCCAACAATATATAATATAACTACCATTAATGCTAATATTAAAGGCACTTTTCTTGAAGTAAAAATCATTATACTATCTAATGTTGAATTTTTTCCTGCTAATCCGTTTATTGAATTAAATACTTTCTCCCAAAAATTCATTATTTAAGCCTCCTATTTTATTGTGCATAATCATTTTTTAATATTATATATTTTGTGATATTTTGTCAATCTTTGTCTTGTAGATATTATAGAATCAATTATAATTTCTAATTTTATTTAAATGTAATTTCATATTTATATTATAGTAAAAAAGATATATCATTAAATTTGAAATACAAAAGGGAGTCCCAAAATAGTACTCCCTTTTGTATAGATTTTATATTATTGTATAATTTAGTATAAAAGTTTCACAACTACCAGTTCTTGTATTTATTTTTACTTCTTTTGCCCTACATTCCTTTGAATTTTTATATTTACAATTTTTGATTGGGATTACCATTTAAAATATATATGCTTATTTATATTTTAAATTTTAAATATTTTTACTAGAACTTTAAATTACTTAATTATCTTCTATAAATATTTGGATTTGACAATTATAAGATTCTATATTGAAAAAATCATTAAATAACTCAATTTCAATAATGTTTTTGATTTTTAAATTATTTTCTTTTACGTAATTAATTATTTTTTTCCTACGTTCATTTTCATTTTCTTTACTGTAAGATAAGGTTAAGTAATTTCCTCTTGGTAGTATTTTTATATTATTTTCATCTTCTATATTTATACTTCCTTCAAATCCGCTAAAAACATATCTTGGTTTTATAGTGTTGTCTGAATTGAGTTCATATATTATACCTCTATCCATAGACATATTTAAATTTTTATCTTCAAATATTTTTTCTAAATCTGAGTAGTAAAGTAACTCTTTTAAACTTCCTACTTCTTTACAAGGAGCTGTAATTATATATCGATTTTCAAAAAACTTAATATTTATATCATCATTATTTAATATATATTTAGAGTTTTCTACACTCATATTTAAAGAATCAATATTTTTAATCACTTCTTTCATTTTATTTATGTTTTCTTGTGCTTCACATTTTTTTATTTGTAAAAATTCTAGTAATTTGTCAGTATCACATTGTTTAAAAATTTCTTGTAGCTCTTTTATACTAGTTCCTAAAGCTCTACATCCTTTTATAATATCTATATAAATAAATTGATCTATAGAGTAATATCTATAACCCGTTTCATTATCTATGTATTTTGGAATAAGAATACCCATTTTATGATAATATCTTAAAGCTTTTATTGTAATATCTTTTATTTTTGCAACTTCCCCAATAGAAAATAAATCCTTCATTTCACTCCTCCTTTTTATTGACTCTCCCCTTAGGGTACATCTTATTATCATTATAAAGTATTTAAATTTAATACTAAATCTAAATTTAATTATATAAAAGGAGTATTTAATATGGGTAAAGTAATTTATAGAAATTTAGTAGAAACAGATTATGAAACTATGAAAGAATTTATAGGTGAAGCATTTGGTTTTAATGAATTTGTCAAAGATAAGAAACTTTTAGATATATTACTTGCAGGGTATCTTAAAGAATGTCTTTTAGAAAGTTCATTTAGTAAAGTTGCTCAAAAAGATAATCAAGTCGTTGGATTTATTTTAGGTAGTGCAAAAAAAGATAAAAATCGTTTTGAAAATTGTAACAATATTTTAAGTATTGACCCTAATGAGGTTGATTCAATTATAAATGATGATAAAAACAAAGACCTTTTCAAGGAATTTTCAAAAATTACAGATACGTATAAAGAACTTATAAGAAAACGAGAAAATGATTTTCAAGGTTGTATACAATTGTTTATTGTATCAAAAAAATATAGAGGTTTAGGTATTGGTAAGTCTTTAGTTAATCATTTATTTAATTATATGAGAAAAATGGATGTAAAATCTTTGTATCTATATACAGACACTAGATGTAACTACAAGTTTTATGATATTCAAAACTTTAATCGTATAGGTGAAAAAGAAATTTATTTTAAATCACTTAAAACATCTTTAAATGTATTCTTATACAATTATAATTTTTAATATATTTAATTATTAAAGGTAATAGCTTTATAAGCTATTACCTTTGTTATAAAATGTGAATATTTCATTATTTATTATTTTTTTCTAAACACTTTGTTGGGTCAATATATATTTGATCCCATTTTCCATCTTTATTCTTTTTATAATCTGCAATTTTAATATCAACACCATTAGTTAATTGATAAAAAAGTACATAATACTCGTTCATATTTTTATCTTTAAAATAAACTTTCTTTTCATATCCATTTTCTTTTACATAAACTTTATTATCTATTAAAGAACACCAATTTCCATATTCAATTTCAACAAATGATTTAGCATCATATGACCATCCATGATAAGGAGCGCATAAATAATTTTCTGGAGTGAAATTCATATTTACAATTTTATAAACTTCACCTTGCTTTTGTAAATAAATATATCCAAAATAATAAGCAAAAACTCCTTTTGACTCATTTGTACCTTCTATTGTTTCAATTTCAACAAAATATTTTATAATGTCGGGATTTTCCTTATCTGAACCTACCTTATTTAATTTAATTAAATTAATATGAAGTGTATTTTCAAAAGACTTTAAATAATTTTCATAAGACACCTTATTTTTATAAGAATCGGATAAAAACTTATATGCAATTGGATAAGGTGCTCTTGTATCTCCTAAACTTCCACATCCAGTTTCAGAACCTTCTACAGGATTAGCTGCCTCTCTTAAAACACTAAAGTAATTGATTATAGTATCTTCAGGATTTTTTAAAAATTTATTAGGTATTTTAATTTTAGATGTATCTGTTCCATACATATTATAAAAGATTTCATCTATTTTATTATTTAATATAGGAGCTTTAGATGGTCTAAAAAATCGTTCTTGATTTTTATATTGCTCAGTGTCATTTCTTTTTTTATCTTCTTTTAAATTTAATAATTTTATATATTGTCCTCCAAGTATTAACTGCTTTTCTTCACATTTACTTACTGTAGTACTTAACATAAAAAATAAAATAAAAACTGTTATAATACTTCTTCTGAGCATAATTCTTGTCAAAATTTTAACCATAAATATATAATATTAGTAATTTTGACAGCCTCCTTTCATATCTTCAATTTTATTATGAAGTTTTTTATATTATTTAATTTTTTTACATTAACTATACTCAAAAACTTTATTAATTATAAAAAGCCTAAATTTTGAAATAATTGTTACTTTTTTTTAATCGTAAATAAGTACAAAGCAAGTTAAAATGGAAATATATGTAATAATTATAGCCGGAGGATTTATTTAAATGACTTTTGATATGAGTTTTCTTTTAAGCACTTGTTTCCCATTCTGGTTAATTTATAGATGCTTAATATTGTTTAAAAGAAAAAAAGACAAAATTAAAATCAACTTATTTAGTGAAATTTTAGTCAATTTGTTTGTATTGTATTTATTTTTTATTTTAGGAATACGTATTTTTCCTATACATATAGGTTATCGTTTACCTTGGCCAGAGCAATTAAGTTTTGCTGAACAGTGCAATTTAAATATTTTACCTTTTGTAGACTTTTTTAATTATAATATTTATAAAATATCTTCTATTAAAATTTTATTAGGTAATTTTTTGTTACTAATTCCTCTAATAATATATTTATGTGCCATGGAAGTTTGTATAAGAAATCTAAAATCTTGTACAATAATTTCTTTTTTAGTATCAATTTCGATAGAATTAACACAATTAATAACTAATATTTTAAATATATCTGACTATAGAATTGTTGATGTAAATGATTTGATATTAAATACATTAGGTGGAGCTTTAGGCTTTTATATATTCGAGGAAATATATAAAGGTAAACTTAAAGAATATATAGATTCTTTATCTGAAGATTTTGTTGAAAGTGATATCGACACAGTTTCATAAAAAACATTTTGTATTTTTTAGTTTAGATAATAAGGGGTACTAAAATGGTACCCCCTTAATATATACAATTAAATCTATAATTTAGTTGCTGTAACTATACTTTTATTTTCAATTAACATACTTATAATTTCATTTATACTAATCAATTTTGACTTTCTTAAAGTATATAAACATTCATCATCTCCTATAACTTCTATACTTTCAATTTTTATTTCACAATTTTCAATTGATTCCTTAACTTCTTTTATAGCTTCAATCCTAGATTTATATTTTATTTTTATTTTAATAATATTAGCTTTACTCATAAATTTATCTTCAAATTTCTTTAGAAAAACAAGAACTATTACTATACTAACTCCACTTAATATACTTATATTATAAAACCCCATTCCTATAGCAATCCCAACACAAGCTACAGCCCATATAGATGCTGCTGTTGTTAATCCCTTTATAGCTCCTTTTGTTTTTATTATAGTTCCAGCTCCTAAAAACCCTATACCTGATACTACTTGTCCTATAAATCTTCCATCATTTAATTTTATTATTCCTGAAAGTGCTGGTGCTTTAGCAATTTGATTTAAAGCAAGATTTGCTAATTCTACTTGAATAAGCGCTGCTACAGTAGCTCCCAGACACACTAGTGTATGAGTTCTAAATCCCGCTGATACATTTTCACGTTCTCTATTGTAACCTATAGTTCCTCCTATACATATAGCTAATAAGATTCTTATAATTATGTCTTTTATATCCATGAAACTACTCCAATCTATATATTTTAATAGATTATATACCCCCTACTATAAAGTTATAACCCATGTAGTTTTTATAATTTTAATTTTAAAAATTTATATATTAAAAATATTTATGAAATTTTTTAATATCACATTCAAATCTATAAATGAATACTATATTAATTAGGATACATTCATTTATATTTGGAGGATAACAATATGAAAAAGATGATTAAAAATATTTTATCGAATATAATGCCTCATAATAATTTTTCTAATGTAAAAATAAAGTCAATCAAATCAAGACAATTCCCTTATGAAATTGAAATTATTGCCACAAATTTATATGTACCTTGGGCTATAGATATAAGTGATGATGGAAATATATATTTTACAGAACGCTCTGGTTCAGTTAGAGTTATTAAAGATGGCAAACTTAATCCAAAACCACTAATTAAGTTTACTTCTCCATTTATAACTCAAGGCGAAGGTGGATTAATGGGTATTGCCCTAGATCCAAATTTTTCACAAAATAATTATATATACGTTATGTATTCATATAGAGAAAATAATAAAATATATAATCAAGTTGTTAGATTAATTGAAGAAAATAATAGTGCATATATTGATAAAGTTCTTATCGATAAAATTCTTGGTGGACGAATTCATAATGGCGGAAGGATAAAAATAGGACCAGACAAAAAACTTTATATAACAACAGGGGATGCAGGGAATCCTGAATTAGCACAAGATATTAAAAGTAAAGCAGGAAAAATACTTAGAATAGAACTAGATGGAAGTATTCCTAATGATAATCCATTTGCTAATTCACCTGTTTATAGCTTAGGACATAGAAATCCTCAAGGATTAGCTTGGAATTTAGAAAATGTATTATACTCATCTGAACATGGTCAATCTGCTCATGATGAAATAAATATAATATATCCAGGTAAAAATTATGGCTGGCCTATAGTTCAAGGAGATGAAAATTTTTCAGAAATTACAGTACAAAAGCCTTTGATACACAGTGGTGAAAATACATGGGCTCCTTCTGGGATTGCTTTTGTAAATCAAGGTCCATGGGAAGGAAAGTTATTAGTTACTAATTTACGTGGGCAACAAATACTTGCTCTAACGTTAAATGAAGAAGGAACATTAGTAAAAAATTTAGAATTATTATTTAAAAATGAATATGGTCGTTTACGTGAAGTCATTCAAGGAAAAGATGGATTAATTTACATTGCAACAAGTAATAGAGATGGTAGAGGTAATCCAGATGAAACTGATGATAAAATTTTACGTCTTACTTTAAAGTAAATATATATTTTAATTATTCATAAATTATTGATATTGCAAACACTAGATTTATAGAATATATACATTTTTTTCAATATAACTTCCTCTTGATACCCTATAATTTTACGAATCAATCCATTGTTCTTTTATTTTTATACTAACTCATCCAAATAAACATATAATTTTTTACAAAATCAAAAAATACTATAAGCACTCCTGTATCAGCTAGTATAATCGCTTTTCCTGTATTTATCAAATAAAAAATATATTTAAAAAGGACTATGAAAATTATAATCATAGTCCCATATAAACTTTATATCTTGAATCTATACTAAAGGTGCATCAATTTGAGTAGTAAAAAGGAATGCATGGAAGTGACCATCAGCAATAGTAGTATTTCCAGATACTAAATGGACATGTTTATTAGTACCTGGTATATTAATTGCTGGTCCTGTTGTAGTGCATATTTTATGAAAATGATCAAGGAAATCTGTATTATCATTTTTTATTTTATGAACATGGTTAGTTCCACCATATATTGGTATAGCTTCTCCTGTAACTCCTGCAGCACGGTGGTTATGTCTATCATTGCCTTCTTCTGCTAGTTTTACACTTTCTGAATATTCATGAACATGTCTCATTTCATCTTCATAACAGTTATACCAATTATCCCATTTATCCCATTTATTGCAATCCCAATAATCATCTGAACAACAGTGTTTACAATTTTTTTTGCATTTATAATCTTGACAGCTCATTTTAACATCTCTCCATTATATATATTAAAAAGTTCTTATAAAGAACCTCTTTATATAATATGAATAAATATCAAAAAAGTTCATATTTTGTAGTATTTTGTACTAATTTAATTAATTTTTATTACTTCTTTCTCTTAATGCTAGTTTCATCAGTGAATTTACAAAAGCCAATTTCTTTAAAATCAAATATAGAAGCTTTTTTAGAAACTTTAATTCTTTTTTATCCAATACTTTTTTAAATAGTTTTAAATATGTACCTATATATAACTTTATCTAGATACTTAAATATAAAAATAAAAAAGAACTTAATCACAATATAATTAATGTTAATTTTCTTAATATTTTCAAATTATTATTAAATTGGTTTATACAGCTATTTAACGGGTAAAATAAAAAAATACTTAGAAAATCTATAAAAATAGCTAAAGAAAGGAGATTATCAAAATTATTTTGATATTAAATTATAATGTTTAGCATCTTAGGATTAATTTTATCGTTAATACTTATAATGCATCTTGCTTACAAAGGATACTCAACAATAATAACAGCGCCAATAATTGCAATGATAACAATAATCCTTACTACTGGATTTGACGCTCATTTAATGGCAAATTATACAGAAGTTTACATGTCAGGCTTTGCAAACTTTATAAAAAACTACTTCCCACTTTTTATGACTGGAGCAGTTTTTGCAAAATTAATGGAGGAAGTTGGTTATGCAAAGTCAATAGCACATTTTATAACTAAAAAACTAGGAAAAGATAAATCAGTATTAGCAGTAGTTCTATCTGGAGCAATTCTTACTTATGGAGGGGTTTCTTTATTTGTAGTAGCATTTATTCTTTATCCAATTGCATCTATGTTATTTAAAGAAGCAGATATTCCAAAAAGACTTATACCTGGAACTATTGCACTTGGAGCTTTTACTTTTACTATGACTGCACTACCTGGTTCACCAGAAATTCAAAATGTTATACCAATGAAATACTTTGGAACAGATACTTTTGCAGCTCCAGTTATAGGAATATTTGCAAGTATTATGATGTTATCACTTGGTATGATTTGGCTTACAAAACGTGTAAAATCTGCTAAAGCTAATAATGAAGGTTATGGAAATCATAGTGATAATATAGCTGAAGAAAACTACGAAAATCTGCCAAGTATTTTTAAAGCAATGCTTCCTATAATGATAATTTTTATAATCAACTTATTCTTCTCAAAAGTTTATTATGAAAATATCGATGGAAGCTATTTAAGTAAGTTTAACACTACATTAAGTAATGTTTCAGGTACTTGGAGTGTAATAATAGCTATAGTTTTATCTGATATATTTATTTTATTAACTAATTTTAAAAAAATAAAAAATATAAAATCAGTACTAGATATAGGTGTTACTAATTCCTTTAAACCATTATTAAACTCTAGTGCTATAGTTGGCTATGGAAGTGTGATAAAGTCTTTAGCAATATTTAGTGTTATACAATCATTTATTTTTGGTATTTCATCAAATCCAATAATATCTGAAGCTTTATCAGTAAATTTAATTTGCGGTCTTACGGCTTCAGCTTCTGGAGGTCTTGAAATATCGCTTAATGCCTTAGCTCCAACTTATTTGCAAATAAGTCATGCTTTAAATATTCCACCAGAAATTCTTCATAGAATTGCTTCACTTTCTTCAGGTGGATTAGACACTCTACCTCATAATGGAGCAGTAATTACTACTCTTGCTATTTGTGGATTAACTCATAAAGAAGCTTATACAGATATGTTTGTAACTTCTGTTGTTATTCCAATATTTGTAACCACTATAGTTGTTATACTAACATCTATTCGATTTGGAGTTTAATATAAATTTGTAAATAAATATAATTTAATAAGTAATATAAAAATAAGGAAAGGTCATTTTATTGACCTTTCCTTATTTTCTTTAATTATCTGATTTTATTTGTGTCCATGCATCGTCATATATTCTTTTAACATCACTAGAAAAATCAGTGTAGATTTCACATCTATCCATTATCTCTTTAGGCATATATGCATTAGGATTATTTCTAACATTTTCTGGTTGCTCTAATCTAGCTTCTTTATTTGGAGTTGTATATCCTATTTCATCTGCTATTCTTAACGCACTTTCTTTATCACTTACAAAGTTTATAAACTTTTCAGCACCTTCAACATTTTTGGCATTATGTGGTATACATAAGCTATCAATCCAGAAGTTTGCACCTTCCTTAGGCACTACATAAACTAAGTTAGGATTTTCATCTTGAAGATTTAATCCTTCTCCAGACCAAATCATATTTATATCAGATTCACCTGATGGAATCATTGTAGTTCCATTATCAACTCCATATATTGGATTTACTAATTTTCTTTGACTTATTAATAAATCTTTAGCTTCTTCAATTTCTTTTGGATTTTTTGTATTTAAAGAGTATCCAAGTTTCTTTAAGGCTGCTCCCATTGTATCTCTATAAGTATCAAACATAAAGATTTTATCTTTATATTTTTCATTCCATAGTATATCCCAACTATCTACTTTTTCTTTTACTACATCTTTATTATAAATAAGTCCTACTGTTCCAAACATATAAGGAACTGAATATTTGTTGTTTGGATCTATTTTTAAATTTAAGTAATCTTCATCCATTTGAGATATATTAGGTATATTGTCTTTGTTTAGTTTTTGAACAAGATTATTTTTAATCATTCTTGGCATTAAAGCATCAGATACTAAAATAACATCATATTGACCTGCACCTTTGCTAATTTTTTGATACATTGTTTCCATGTCATCAAAAGTTTCAATATTAACTTTTATACCGTATTTTTTCTCAAATTCTTTCACAGTTTCTTTGTCTATGTTTTCTCCATAGTTAAGAAAGCTTATTTGCTCTGAAGAGTTTTTGCTACACCCTACAAAAAATACGCTTATTATTACAGCACAAATTGATAAACTCAATAATTTAAATATTTTTTTCATACTACAATCCTTTCTATTATTTTAGGGTTATTCTAATACCCAAAATTATTAATAATTAATCTACTTTTCTTATGATTTTAAATATATTATGACTAATATATTTTACTACGCAAAATAGTCTAAATAAAGTATTGATTACTTTATTTAGCTTTATTATATGTATCTTATAATTATCGAAATATAAATTAATCACATTTAACCAGTAATATATTTTTTTAAAAATTACTAATATAAAAACCGTATCATACTCCTATGATACGGCTTTTTGTTATTATTTAAATTAAATTTTTTTATAAATTGTTGTGTTAATGTATTTAACATTACATAGCTCTAACAGGAAATATCGCATCTAAAATTCCAATAACTATAGCTGCCAATATTGCTCCTATAATAGTTACTCCCATATTAGGAACTAAAAATTGTGCTAAGTATATTATTATAGCCGCAATTACAAAACCTTTTATTCCTTTTCCAAAAGGAGATGCATCAACTCCCATAAATAATTCTACTAAATAATCTAGTACAGATATTACAACAGCAGCTATTAAAAATGACCACATTCCATTGATTGAAAATCCTGGAGTTACAAATGATGTTACCATAAGAATAATTGCAACTAATATAAATCTTCCTAGCCATCTTAATAAACTACCATTACCTTCTTTGTTTTTATTATTATCATATCCCATAAAAGACACTCCTTTAATAAAATTTTATAATTACTTTTTAATTCTTAAATATCAAATTTTTTCAAATAAATCCTTAATAGTAATTAAATAATTAGATTTTCATAATAAATATATATTTATTATTTTTATTTTACAGTTATATTTTGACCACTATATTAAATAATATTCCATATAAAATTAGTAAAACTTAGCATTAATATTTTTATTGTATAGTTTTTAAAATATAATAAATAATATTTTATAATTAATCTCTCTATAAAATTTAACTACTATAGAAAATGTTTATCTTAGAATTTTTTAATTTTTTATATCGTGAATTAATTCTAGTTTTCTTTTTACACTCTAAAAAAGAGAGTACCAAAACGGTACTCTCATCTATAAATCTATATCATTTAAAATCTTTTTAAGCTCTCTTACCTCATCAATACTTAAAGTAATTCCCTTACCCATCTTTTGATGATCTTCATCCCAATCTCTTATATCAAACTTAGCCGGTCTATCATTCCAACTAACTAAATTTAACTCTTTACTCCATCCATTACTTGAATTTGAAATAATTCCAAAATTCTCTTCTATCTCAAATTTTATACCTGCCATTATTATTCACCTCTTTTTTATTTTCCTGTATATAATTCAAATCTATAAACTTGATTTGTTACATTATCTTCTCTACCTTCTTCAACCTTTTCCTTAAACATAGAAAGTGGTCTAACATACATATCATAAGGAGGATACAACATCTGATAAGAAACCAACTCCTCATCAGTTTCTGAATGTTTCACTATACTATGTACATAATATAAATTCCCCTTAAAATGTCTATACGGTCTTTGTACCTGTATTTCATGACTCATAAGCACACCTTCTTTCTTACTTTTCTCAATATATATCTTATACCCAATTTAATCATATATATCTGATATATTATACAACATTTTTAACATTAATTTTAAACTTAATACCTAACTTTTTCTAAACTTATTTAATATTTTAAAATTTATATATCTCCTATACTTATATTAACAAGTTAAATGAAGGTGATTTAAATGGCAGTTACAGAAACTAAAAATCCATCTACTTTAAAAATCAAATTCGATTGTGGTCTTGATGATAACGTCAAGACTATAGTTAAAAAATAGCTATAACTGAAGCTACGGACTACAATTTAGCTATATAATATCAAATTTGATATTTAAATATAAAAAAGAGACTATTTAAAATAGTCTCTTTTTGCATAATTGAAATTTTTAAATATACACTTATATACATGGTCGCTTGATTTGTAATTATTAAATTTAAATTGTAATTTTAGGTATATAACCTTAATTTAATTGTAAGTTGTGATTTGTAATTTGTATTTTAATTTTAAAATTCTTTAATTTTAATCAATCAAACTAAATTTCAATTATTAATATATATATTACTAGCATTTAAGCTAAAGTAATAACTGTCTCATTATTAGCTTTGTTTATTGCTAACTCTAAAGCTAATATTTCATTATTTATACTTTCTAAAAGCAACTTCATATCTTTTTTATCAAAGTTTGATTCAACCACTTTGTAATATACTGAAGTTGCAGCTGCATCAACTCTTCTTTGCTTAGATGCTTTAGATTGTTCAATAATCATATCAATTATATCTACTTGTTCTCTTAATCTTTTAAGTCTATTTAAACCACCTTGTATAGTTAAATCTTCTTTTTCTATATCTATTATAGTAATATTATTTAATTTAGCTATTTCAGTTCTTAAAGTTTCTATTGTATTTCCAATTTCTAAAGTTTCTTTAAATTCTTTTTCAAAGTCAAATTCATCATTACATTGATATTTTTGACCGTCTGATTCTAATATGTATGAAACAGTTGAATTTTGAACATCTGATATTTGATTAAGTTTTGCTCTATATATTTTTTCTAATTCTGCTACTTTTATTATAGCTTGACTTAGTGTTAGTGTTTCCATACTTATCACCATCCCTTGTTGCTATATTATATTTTTTCTAAATTTATTTCAAGTTTTTTTATAATTTGTATCAAACCTGTAATCAAATTCATATTTTTAAGTATTAAAATTTAAAACTTTACTTTTTTCTTTAAATACAAAATAGCCACTTTTAAAATTAAAAAAGTAGCTATTTTATTTAATTTAAAGATATAAATTTTTCTTAACCTATATTTTTTACTTGAAAAATTAAAAATATACTAATTTAAATTACATCTCTTTATATGTTTCTAAAAGTCTTATATAATGATTAGCTTCTCTTAATACATGATCTGCAAGAAGTGGAAGTATTATAGATCTTATTTTACAACTTGCAATCCCTTCTGTTCCTGCTTTTTTGAAATTCTTAAGTTGAATAGTTTTATTTAAAGTTTCATCTGTGATACTATTTATTGTCGTAGTTGTCATAGTTTTTGCCTCTTCTATTAAATCTTCAAAATCATCTGCAAATTCATCTGCAGTTTCAATTAATTTTTCTTCATAAGGATCAAGTAATCCCCTTATAAATAAGGAATGTTCCATCATAATTTGATTCCAGAATAACTCTGTTTCTCTAGTATTAGAGGAATCTATATCAACTCTATTTTCAAGATCTTCTACTAGTGAAAGATACAATTTTGCTTCACGAAGTATATGTTCAATAAGTGATGGATAGTTAACTGTAAATAAACTACAAGATAATACACCATCTAATAATCTTTGTTTAAAATTAATAATTCCATTAAGAAGTTTTTTTGCATTATAGTTAAGTTGATCTACATAGTTTACTAATTCAGAATTAACTCTTGGATTTTTTCCACTACGTAATCTCGATTGTAGTGTAGTTATATTTTGATTTATTTCTATGCCTGTTAAGTTTTGTGTTTTTTGTTCTGTACCTAATGTATAATCAGTAATAATTTCTCCAGATTCTAAAACATTTGATCTAATTACTCCATTACTAGCACTTACTGCATATGATAATAATTTTTCAAATTCTCTTTTATAATGATCAGCTTCATTAGCAAGTTTTGAATCTTTAGGTGTAAATCCAGCTTCTAAAAATATAGAGTGTTCTTTCATTATTCTAGAAAAAAATAAATGTAATTCAAGTGATAAAATCACATATCTTTGATCGTTTATCATATTCCCTCCTAAAAAAGCATTTTTACGTATACTATGCATTTAATTATTAATTAGTGAGTAAGGAAATTAAAATAAAAAGCAGTTTAGGAATTTTCCCAAACTGCTTTTTATTAATTTTTATAATCGTATTTATATGTATTTGTATTTTTATTCATAAAATCTAAGTAGCTTTCTTTAGTAAATTTAGGCTTAAAGTTTTTTATAATATCTTGTGCGATTTTAGCATCATCTGCTAATAAGTCTATTAAAGTCATGGCCATAGCTTTTGCTGGTATTATATAAGCTAATTCTTCATCACTTATATAATAATCTTTAGTATGTAAGCTTCCACTTACCCCTCCTATCCAAGGATGAATACATGGTATTATTTGAGATATATCTCCAAAATCAGTTGACCCAGATGACTTTATAACATCTATTATAGATTCATCACTTCCACCAACTAATTCCATGTAATTTTTCTTAAATACCAAGTCCATACTATTATCAGAATCTAGTGGAAGATATCCAATAGTGTCCTCTATTATAACCTCTCCACCTAAAGCCATTGCTGCTGCATGAAGTGATCTATTTACTTTTTCATTTGCATCCATCATAGATTCTACATTTGCCGCTCTTACCATAGCTTCAATTGTAATCTTTGATGGAACAACATTAACTATATCTCCACCATGATTTATTACTGTACTTACTCTAACTCTATCTTCATCTTTAAAAGTTTCTCTTTGAGCATTTATATTGTTAGCAGCTAAACTTGCCATATTTAAAGCATTTATACCTTCATGAGGTGCTATACCTGCATGAGATGCTCTTCCTATGAAGGTTGCATGCTTACTTATAAATCCATTAGTATAAGATTTTATTACACAGTTTTTATTTTCTTCAAAGTTTAATGCATGAAACATCATTGCCATATCCACATCATCTAATGTTCCTCTGTATAATAATTCTTGTTTACCACCAACATACTTTATCTCATTTTTATCTTGTAAGCTTTTTCTAAACTCTAAGTCTATACATTCTTCAGATGGAACTGCCATAAAATCTATCTTACCATCTAAATGCTTTAGCACTCCTGAATTTATAATTCCTAATGCACATCCTAGCATACCAGCTACTTGTATATTATGTCCGCAACAATGAATATTACCTATTTCATTTGCATCTTTATGATCTGGACAAACTACCGAGTCTAGCTCTCCCATTACTGCTATTTTCGGTCCATCTTTATCCTTATTTAAAGATGTCATACATCCTGTAACTGCTATATTTTCAACTACCTCAACACCTAAACTTTTTAAAAAATCTGAAGCAGTTTTAGTAGATTTTACTTCTTTGTACCCAAGCTCTGGAGTTTCGTATATACTTCTTCCAGCCTCAATTATTCTATCTTTGTTTTTATCTATTTCTTCCAAAACCAATCTTTTAAGTTCTTTTATATCCATTTTATCCACCTTACTTTATAAAGCCATTATGTTATAAACTATTTTAGTAGCATCATATAATTCATCTATATTTACATACTCGTTTACTGTATGTACATCATACATTCCTAAACTTATTATCGCACTTTGATATCCTAAGTTAGCCATTATATTAGCATCACTTCCTCCACCTATTACCATAGGCTTTGGCTCTATTCCAACCTTTTTAGTAGCTTCCTCAACTAATTTAAATACTTTACTTTCTAAACTTAATTCAAAACTTGGATATGCATTTGTATGCTCAAAATCACAAGTTGTATTCATATTTTTCGCTGCTTCTTCACAACAAATTTTCATATGATTTATTTCTTCTTCTAATCTTTTTGTTATATGACTTCTTATTTCAGCAGTGAAACTAACTTTATCCGTTACTATATTAGTAGCTCCTCCACCTTCTATTCTGCCTATATTAGAAGTAGTCATTTCATCTATTCTTCCTATGTGCATATTACTTATTGCATTAGAAGCTGCTACTATTGCATTTATCCCTTTTTCTGGCTCTATACCAGCATGTGCTTTTTTACCATAAAAAGTTACTTTTATATTTTCTTGTGCTGGTGCTTTATAAGCTATTACTCCAGTAGCTCCACCAGCATCTAAAATTACTACATCTTTACAAGGAAGATTTTCAGGATTAAAGTTTTTAGCACCTAACATTCCTGCTTCTTCACATACAGTAAATAATAAGTATATATCCCTATGAGGTATTTTATCTTCCATTATACATTCTAATGCTTCTAATATAGCAGCTATTCCTGCTTTGTCATCTGCTCCTAGTGTTGTTGTTTTATCCGTTTCTATTATATTCTCCCTGATAACTGGATTTACTCCAAGGCATGGTGCTACTTGATCCATATGTGCTGCAAAGCATATTGGATTTTCACTATCTTGTCCTTTTATATAAGCTATTACATTTCCTGAATTACCACCAAATTTATCTCCCGCATCATCCATCTTAACCTCTATACCTCTTTCAGTTAAGTAATTTACTAACCATTTAGCCATTTCTACTTCTTGGTTAGAAGGACTATCTACCTTTACCATATCTATAAAATTGTTTACTAATCTTTCTCTAGATAACATAATAATCTCCCCTTATATTTTTAATTTTCCTACCCTATAATAAGAGGGATGCCTCAGACACCCCTTGCTTACCTATGCTGCCTTTTGGCTTTCTTTAATTTCTTCTTTTTCGTTTATTTTCTTACCGATTAATATAGTTCCAAATACTGCAGTTAATATAACTAAATATGATGGACTTCCACTTCCTGGCATAAAATCAAATACCCCATTTTTTAATAAGAAGTTCATAGGTACTGCTATTAATGCTGCAACTGCTGCAAACTTAGGCTTCATTATAGCAAACTGTCCAAACACTGCTCCGAATAGTGCCGGTAATATTAAATCAAATGCTGCTGTTACTTGTGGAGGTAATACTGATAATATTGCTTGTCCAAATACAACCCCAATTGATAATATAACTATATTTACTATTATAGAAACCGCTATACCTATTGTAGATATTACTGAACCTTTTTCCGTTCCTGGTTCAACATCTGCTGCTTCTTGAGCTACCATTGCACATGGAACTCTCATGTTTGAAGTATTTCCTGATATAAATGTCATATATGTACCTGGTATTCCAAGTATCGGGAAGTATGCTATAGGCTCAACCACATAAAAAGCTCCACTAACACTTATTTGTGATATTGTCCCAGCTATTATAGCTGCTATTGGAGGCATATATCCAAATATTCCTGACACAACTAATACTGGTGCAAAACATAATATAATTCCTAATAATAAAGTACCTTTACCCCATTTAGTTATACTTGGTATGTATTTTTTTGAATAATAATTGTTATTGCTCATATATTTGTCCTCCTTATATTACGTTTATTAATACTGTTCCTATTATCATTCCAGAAAACATTGATATTGATAAAGCCCACTCTTTTATCCATTGTATGTTTTTATCTTTTGCAATCTTAGATAATCCCATCATAACAACACAACCAATTATTGTAGCAACTGCTGCTGGTGATGTGAAAGTTACTGAACCTTCTCCTGTTATGAAGTTTCCTGATGCTAAGTAAGCAAATGCTCCAAGCATTGCACAAGCTGATATTATTGGAACTAATTTTTCATTACCACTTGATAATAAATGATTAACTTTGTCCATTTTATCAGTGAATAATAAAGTGAATATTAACCAACCTAAAGAACCTAAAACCATTACCCATATAGCACAAGCAAATACCATTGGGTCCATTCCAGCTCCAAGCTTTGCACCCATAGCTTCTGCTCCAAATCCCGCTGCCATAAGTTCATAGTTAACCGAACCTATAAATGAAAGTCTCATCCAAGACATAGGTCCACCCATTGAAACTAATAAAGATATCATACCAACTAATATAACTATCGATGGTCCTATTGATGATATTGCACTACTTTTTATAGCTGCTTTAACTTGAGTATCTTTTATTCCCATTTCTTTTGCAGCTACTACTGATTTTCTAAAAAATACTATGGATTGAATCACAACAACCATTACAGCT
This sequence comes from Paeniclostridium hominis, assembly GCF_014306135.1. Taxonomy (NCBI): domain Bacteria; kingdom Bacillati; phylum Bacillota; class Clostridia; order Peptostreptococcales; family Peptostreptococcaceae; genus Paeniclostridium; species Paeniclostridium hominis. Next base: position 137,427 of record NZ_JACRWD010000001.1, on the reverse strand, counting down.
AACCCTGCAGCTATCCACATAAAAGGATGATTTGCCATTTTTAAATAATCTGCTTCAAATACACTTCTTAAATTATCCATCATAATTCCTCCTTTGTTTTAAAAACGTTTTCTTGTCATTTTTTATTTTTTGACAAGTCCATAATATGTCCTTAATTGGATAATATAATATTTGTAGAATATTGTCAATATAAATAAAAAAACTTTTTCCTATATTTTTTTAATTATTTAGAAATTTCATTTACTTTTAATATATATCAAACTATGTTATTAATATTTAAATTAGAAAAATAAAAAATGCCTAAAATTTACTTTTAGGCACTTTTATTTAAAACAATATTTCTATTAAATTTTTAGGTCTACCTGCACCTTTACTACTTTCTTTGGCATGTACCTTTCCTAATTTTGCTGAAGTTATTTTTTGTAAAATTCTTCTTGCACTTCTATCACTTATATCTAAGTATCCTGCTAATTCTTTCGAATCGTAAATTTTACTTCCCCTAACTTCACTTATACCAATAATTTTAGAAATAGTTTCACAACTTAAGCCAGTTTGATTTGATATTTCTAAAATGCTTTTATCATTAGGTATAATACAATAACTAATTTCATTATCCATTCCTAATGGTCCTGTAAGATTTTCATCTTCATCAATTGAGTATATGTAAAATTCTTTTGAATCTATTCCTCTTTCTAATGCTTTTGTCGCATTTATTTCTGCTTTAAAAGCAGTAGCTCCAAATCCAATTCCTATATTTAAATCAAATCCTAATGCTTTAATTTCCTTTTGTAATTTTAATAATTTCTCATAGTTACTATTTTTATTTACAGATCCTTTATTACTAAATATAATATACTCATTACGCCCAAATGGAAATACTGCTCCATTTATACTTCTAACATAAGAGATTATATATTTATCTATATCTGTTTTCTTTATCATATTTGAATAATAATTTTCTATATTATTACTATAATTTCCAAAATTAAATATTTCTACTGCTATTTGAGAAGACTCAGCTTTACTAATAGCATGTTTACTCATAACTTCATCATATGATGCTTTAACTAGTGACCTTGTTGGTCTAAGCAATACAATTGGATAACCTTTTTCTTTAATTTGATTATATATATTCATAAATCCTGTAATCATTATATTGATTTTGCCACTTTTATATAAATTAATATGCCAATCTAAATAATTATCTTCATTTATATTTGTTGAAAACGGCAAACAAAACATTTCAGTATTCTTTATCTCAAATTCATCTATTATATTTTCTACCATTTCATCTTCAACTACATCTATACTAAACTTATCTATTTCCATATTTAAATTACGTATATCCCAAAATGCTTTAAGAATGCTTGTATCACTTCTTTGAACAAATGAATGAGGCTTTTTTATTTCATGATTTTTTATTATTTCTTCATAAACTCCACATCCTGTTAATATAATCCCATCACACTCATGCTCACACTTTTCTATTAAATCTACCGATTCTATTATCTTCTCTTTTGTATATAATCTTGTCTCTAAACTACTATCTATGTTTTTTAAATGTTTTTCTATTCTTACAGCTGAGTCTAGTGGTCCAAGAATTCCTATTATCATATAATTCCTCCCACATTATCTATATTTTAAAATTATTTTATACTTATACATATTATACTATTTTAAGACAATAATACAATTTATTATTTATTAAATAAAAAAAAGGAGCTTATGCCCCTTTTAATACTTTACTTAATTTTAACTATATATATTAAACAGCTGCATTAGCTTCTCTATTTAACATTAATAGTAATTCAGATAAATCATGTATTTCATAAGTTGCTTTTATATCTTTACACTCTTTATTTAAAATATTAAACCATACACAATCAATTCCAAAATTATTAGCACCCTTAATGTCAGATGCTAAACTATCACCTATCATCAATGTCTCATCTTTTTTCATAAAATCATACTTATTAAAAATCATCTCAAAGAACTTTGAATTAGGTTTTTCAACTCCCATTTCTTCAGAAATGAATACATCATCAAATAAATTCATTAATTTTGAATCTTTAAGTCTTTGTTTTTGTGTTTGTCCTATTCCATTAGTTCCTGCAAATATTTTATACCCTCTATTTCTTAGCTCTATTAAAGTTTCCATGGCTTTTGGAATTGTTTTATGACCTTTAGTTAAACAATTTTGATATTCATTTTCTATTATTTCACCTTCAATATTATATCCATATAAGGCGAAGAATTCTTCAAATCTTTTAGTTAAAGCTTCTTCCTTTTTTATACAACCTTGTTCTATTTGACTCCAAAATTTCCTATTAATAGTCTTATATTGATTAATTGATTTTTCATCAAATGGAATATTGTATTTTTTAAAGATAAATTCTAAAGAATTTCTTTCATTATCTTGAAAGTCTAATAAAGTATCATCTAAATCGAATATTAAATTTTTATACTGTCTCATGCGTTCACCTCTACCTATTATAATACTCTATTCATTTTTTATAATATGTTATTTTTTTAATCTATTTTTATATTATAACATAGGTATCTTTTTAAATAAAAAGAAGTGCTAACTTTAGTCAGCACTTTTTAATAATAATTATTATCTCTAACTTCTACATGCATAACTTTATCTAAATCTGTACCTACACAACACATTTTTATAAATCCGCATCCAGGTCTTTCCCCTACAAAAGTGGTACAAAAACATCCATCTCCAAAACTAATAGCAGGGCTAAATCCAATATTACCTAATCTATGATCCGATAATTCAAATTCAACAATAGGGTTTTTGATAGGTTTTCCATCACAATCTATCAAAACTCCAAGTATAATTTGTTTACATCCACAAGCTACATCTATTTTATATGGAAACATAAACTTCAAATGAACATGCTTAGGCCCTGGTGGCTTACAATCAGATTGTTTCTTTTTATGTTTATGCTTATGTTTCTTGCCTCTACAGTTGTCATCTTCTACGAATTCTTCACCACATAAATCTATTTTTTCTAGTATAAATTTATGTAGCTCTTCTTCATTAGTAATATGTTTATCATCTATAATGAAGTTTAAATTACTCATAATACTTCCCACCTTATAATATTTTATAGTAGTATATATTATGTCTATGTTATTAAAGTTGTTCTTAATAAAACAAAAAGGTAGTAATCTTAACCTAAGATTACTACCTTTTTTCCTGTTATCCAACCTTTTTTAAACTTTGAACTTCATCTTTTAACCAATTCTTACCTTCTACCAATCTTGCTACTAACATAGAACTTACTGTATTTCCTGTAGTATTAAGTACTGTATTTGGTATATCAGTTATTGTAGTTATTACTGTTAATAAAGGTATCGCTTCAACAGGGAATCCGAAAATGCTTACCACGAGCATCTCACCTATAAGTCAGCCGCCTGCTACTGGAGCCATAAATACTCCAACTACAAGAACTGTCACTAATAAACTTAATAGTGTTTCTGGGTTACCCATATTTCCACCCATTATTCCAGTTAAGAATGCAACCTTAACTATAACAGCTAATACAGATCCATCTTTATGTATGTTAATACCAAGAGGTATAACTGTTTCAGCTATATCATCTGGCACCCCTATTTTTTTACTTGCTTCTAAGTTAGAAGGTATACAAGCAGAACTTGAAGATGTTGCAAGTGCCGTTGCTATTGGACTTATTGAATTTTTATAAAAACTCTTAACTCCTTTTTTACCCCCTGATAAATATGCATATAATGTATAGCATATAACAAAGTATAATACTGCTATTACAGAATAAGTAATAAACACCCTTATATATCCTGTAATTATTTCTTGTCCTAGTTCACCTATAATAGATGCCGTATAGCATCCTAATCCTATAGGTCCTAGTTTCATTATTATGTTAACTATATTTAAAACTACATTAGTTCCTTCATTTAGTATTTTTCTTATACTATCTGCTTTTTCCCCTAAAACTGAAACTGAAGTTCCTACTAATACTGCAAATATTACAAGTTGAAGTAAGTTGCTACTTGAGAATAATTCACTAAAATCAGAAACTGTAATTGAATTTACAACCTGATTTAACAAACTTCCTTTTGATGCTAGCTTCTCCTGGTCTGGTGCTACCATCATTTCCTTTACTGAACTTATATCAATTCCTTTTGCTGGATCAAATATTATAGACCCCACAATTCCTACTACCGCCATAACTAGCGTAGTTAATGTAAATACTACTACTACATTTTTCATGATCTTACCAAATCTATTCATACTCTTTACGTTTGCAACCCCAGATGCAACGCTAAAGAATACAAGTGGTACTACGATCATCATAATTAAATTGATGAATAAATCTCCAAATGGTTTAATAACTGTTGCCTTTGGCCCTAATACTAATCCAATTATAGCACCCAATATGGTACATCCTAGTAAAATAAATGAAGACTTATACGTTTTAAAAAATTCCCTCATTCCTAAAACCCTTTCCTAGATGTTTTAATTTTCTTGTGGCCACGAAATACATTGTATTTAAATTTTTTATCATCGTCAATAAATTTTATTAAGTATAGTTTTTTATAATATTTAAATATTTTATTATAGTTTTTTTCTATATTTTCTAGTTAATGACAATTTTCATAAAATTCATTTTGTTAAAATTTTATTATTTAGTATTTCTTATGGCTTAAATATCAGTAAATAACCCCGGTTTTTAGGTAAAAATAAAAACTCCTAGATAATCTAGGAGTTTTTATCTATTTATTTTCCTTTAAAGAAATCTTCTATTTTTTGCCCAAAAGTTTTCTTTTTTTCGTGAACTTCATCACCACAAGACTCAGCAAATTGTTTTAATATATCTTTTTGCTTTTCATTTAATTTCTTAGGAACTTCAACTACTACTTTAACATATTGATCTCCTCTAGAGTTTCCTCTCATTTTTGGTATACCTTTTTCTCTTAATCTAAATACAGTTCCTGTTTGAGTTCCTGATGGTACAGTATACATTACCTTTCCATCTAATGTAGGTACTTCTATTTCATCTCCAAGTGCAGCTTGGACAAATGTTATAGGTAATTCAAAGTAAACATCATATCCATCTCTAGTAAATAATTGATGTGATTTTACATTAACTACAATGTATAAGTCTCCTCTTGGTCCACCTTTAGAACCTAAGTCACCTTGACCACTTAATTTTATTATTTGTCCATCATCTATACCTGCTGGTATATCTACTTCTATAGTTTTAGTTTTTCTAACTTTACCAGAGCCTGAACACTTAGGACATGGAGATTCTAAAATTTCCCCTTCTCCGTTACATGTAGAACATGTTCTTGTACTCATTATATTACCAAATGGAGTTCTTTGAGCAGTTCTAACTTCTCCTGTACCATTACATGTAGGACAAGTTTTTTTGCCAGTTCCATTTTTAGATCCACTTCCGTGACACTCACTACATTCTTCTGTTCTGTTTATTTTTACAGATTTTTTAACTCCAAATGCAGCTTCTTCAAATGTTATAGTAACAGATTGTTTTATATCAGCTCCACGCTCAGGACCTTTTCTTCTAGGTCTTCCTCCGCCGAAGCCTCCACCAAACATGTCACCGAATATATCTCCAAATATATCTTCGAATCCTCCAGCTCCTCCGCCGAAGCCTCCAAATCCTCCTTGGCCACCAAATCCTCCGTTTACACCTTCGTGTCCAAATTGGTCATAGTTAGCTCTTTTTGTTTCATCTGATAATACTTCATATGCTTCATTTATTTCTTTAAACTTTGCTTCTGCTTCTTTATCATCCGGGTTTCTATCTGGATGATACTTCATCGCAAGTTTTCTGTATGCTTTTTTTAACGCCTGTGCATCAGCGCCTTTATCAACGCCTAACACCTCATAATAGTCTCTTTTAGCCACTCTTGCCACCACCTTTAATTACAGAACAATAGCTTGTAGACGTCTACAAGCTATTATTAATTTTATATATTTATTATATACAAGTAACTCTGTTTTTTAAATACTATTTTTGATCATCTACTTCTCTAAAATCAGCATCTACTACATTGTCATCTTGTTTAGTTTCTTCTTGAGCTCCACCTTGAGCTTGCTCTTGTTGAGCTTGTTGATACATTTGCTCAGCTATTTTGTGGAATTTGTTGTTTAATTCTTCTAAAGCTTTGTTTAATTCTTCAGCTGTAACATCTTCTTTAGCTTTTAATTCTTTTAATTTAGCTATTTCAGCTTCAACTTCAGATTTAGCAGCAGCATCTACTTTATCTCCAGCTTCATTTAAAGTTTTTTCCATTTGATATATAGTAGCTTCAGTTTGGTTTACAGCTTCTATTTTTTCTTTCTTTTGTTTGTCAGCTTCAGCGTTCATTTCAGCTTCTTTAACTTTTTGTTGTATTTCTTCTTCACTTAAGTTAGTTCCTGAAGTTATAGTAACTTTTTGTTCTTTTCCAGTTCCTAAATCTTTAGCTGTAACGTGAACTATACCGTTAGCATCTATATCAAATGTAACTTCTATTTGAGGTATTCCTCTTGGAGCTGGTGGTATATCAGTTAATTGGAATCTACCTAAAGTAGTGTTGTCATAAGACATACTTCTTTCACCTTGAAGTACATGTATATCAACAGCAGTTTGGTTATCTGCAGCAGTTGAGAATACTTGTGATTTCTTAGTTGGTATAGTAGTATTTCTTTCTATTATCTTAGTCATTACATTACCCATAGTTTCGATACCTAATGATAATGGAGTAACATCAAGAAGTAATAAGTCTTTAACATCTCCAGCTAAAACTCCACCTTGTATAGCAGCACCTGCAGCAACACATTCATCTGGGTTTATACCTTTATGAGGTTCTTTTCCTATGAATTTCTTAACAGCTTCTTGAACAGCTGGTATTCTTGTAGAACCACCAACTAATAATACATCATCTATATCAGAAGTTGAAAGTCCAGCATCTTGTAATGCTCTTCTTGTTGGTTCCATAGTTTTTTCTACTAAGTGAGCAGTTAATTCATCAAATTTAGCTCTTGATAAATCTATGTTAAGGTGTTTTGGTCCTTCAGCAGTAGCAGTTATAAACGGTAAGTTTATGTTAGTACTCATTGTTGAAGATAACTCTTTTTTAGCTTTCTCAGCAGCTTCTTTTAATCTTTGAAGAGCCATTTTGTCGTTTCTTAAATCTACACCTTCAGCTTTTTTGAATTCTTCAGCTAAGTAATCTATTATAACTTGGTCAAAGTCATCTCCACCTAATCTGTTGTTACCAGCAGTAGCTAAAACTTCGAATGTTCCATCTCCGATTTCTAGAACAGATACGTCAAATGTACCTCCACCTAAGTCAAATACTAATATTTTCTTTTCTTGATCTAATTTATCCATACCGTAAGCAAGTGCAGCAGCAGTTGGCTCGTTTATTATTCTCTTAACATCAAGTCCTGCTATTCTACCTGCATCTTTAGTTGCTTGTCTTTGAGCATCTGTAAAGTATGCTGGAACTGTTATAACAGCTTCAGTTACAGGTTGCCCTAAGTAGCTTTCAGCATCAGCTTTTAATTTTTGTAATGTTATAGCTGATATTTCTTGTGGACTATAATCTTTTCCATCTATATTAACTTTATAATCAGTTCCCATGTGAGTTTTTATTGATATTATTGTTCTATCAGCATTAGTAACTGCTTGTCTTTTTGCAGGTTCTCCTACTATTCTTTCACCATCTTTAGTGAATGCAACTACTGACGGAGTAGTTCTCATTCCTTCTGAGTTTGGTATTATTTGAGGTTCTCCACCTTCTAAAACTGCAACACAAGAGTTTGTTGTTCCTAAGTCAATTCCTATTATTTTTCCCATTTTAATATCCTCCTTGAATTCTTCTATATAATATTGATATTAATTCAATCTTAATTGTTTATTTATTAGCAAGATACTTTAACCATTGCAGGTCTTAGTACTTTTGTATTTAATTTATACCCTTTTTGTAAAACCATAACCACTTTATTAGCTTCAGTGCCTTCTACGGGTTCTTGCATAACTGCTAAGTGTAGGTTTGGATCAAATTCTTGACCTTCAGCTTCTATTTCTTCTAGTCCGAATTTTTCAAATGTAGCTTTTAATTGTTTTTGAACCATGTCAATTCCCTTATACATGCTATCTTCTTTATCAGTACAAGCATCCATAGCTCTTTCCATATTATCCATAACTGGTATTAACTCATTTAAGATTTTTTCATTAGCAAATATGCCCATAGTTTCTTTCTCTTGTTGAGTTCTTCTTCTATAGTTAGCATATTCAGCTTGAAGTCTTTGAAGAGTATCAGTTAATTCTTCTACCTTTTTGTCTTTTTCATCAGCTTCCGAAGTTTCTTTAGCTTCTGTAGCTTCTTCTATTGCTTCTTCAATAGTTTCTTCAACTTCCTCTGAAGCATTTTCCTTTACTTCTTCTTGTAATTCTTCTTGCATATCTTTTTCCAAAACTTACACCCCTAACTATTTTTTGTTTAGTAGTAGTCCCATATAATTAAGTATTGAGTATACTTTTGCATAATCCATTCTAGTTGGACCAATCAAACTAATCTTTCCTACTACATTTTTATCTATATTGTAAGTTGCAGTTATAATACTACAATCTTGAGCTACCTTACATTCATTATCGCTTCCGATAATTATATTTAGATTTTCTTTTTGAATTCCTCTTGATTTTAACATACTAGATATATTTTCTTTTTCTTCTAGCATAGTTAAAAATGTTTTTGCTCTAACTACATCACTAAACTCTGGGAAATTAAATATATTAGTTGCTCCACTTAAAGAAATTGATGTATCATTTTCTTCAAAACCAAAGTTTAATGAATCTATAAGCTTATCTATAACTAAAGAGTTTTCTGTAATCTCGTATTTTATGTAGTTTAAAAACTCGTCGTCTATCTCAGTTATATTTTTACCTGAAAGCTTTCTAGTAAGATTATCAGAAATTAAATTAAGCTTAGCTTGATCAATAGGCACATTAGTTGAAAGATTTGTATTTTTAATTTCGCCTTTTTCAGTAACTACTATTAAAACTATACTTTTTTCATCTAATCCAACTAACTGTATATGTTTTATATTTTGTAAACTTGATACATTTTTAGTAACAGCTATAGTTGTATAATTAGTTAACTTTGATATCAACTTAGATGTTTCATGTATTAAATCATTCATATAGTTTATATTTTTATTTATTGATTCTTTTATTAATTTTTTTTCAACATTATCTAATTCATGTTCTTTCATAAGAGAATCAACATAAAGCTTATATCCTTTTTCTGAAGGAATTCTCCCTGAGGAGGTATGAGGTTGAATTAAATATCCTAATTCTTCTAAGTCAGCCATTTCATTTCTTATAGTGGCTGCGCTTATTCCTAACTCATACTTTTTAGAAAGAGTTCTAGATCCTACAGCTTCTGCAGTTTCTATATAATCTTTAACTATAGCTTTAAGGATATTTAGTTTTCTTTCATTTAGTTCCACCATAATCCTAAGCCTCCTCTTTTGTTAGCACTCATTTAGTTGGAGTGCTAAAAGATTATATATATTTTATAACACTTTAAATTTTCTTTGTCAACAGTTTTTAATTAATTTATAAATTCTATAAATACACTGTTTGAAATTTCTCTTCCTTTTTGAGTCAAAGACAAATTAAATTTGTCTAATTTTATAAGTTCACGCTCTAATAATTTGTCTAAAACATCTTTATATAATTCATAAAAATCAATCTTAAATCTTTCCTTAAATACTTCTAGATTTATACCTTTATTCATTCTAAGCCCCATGAAAATAAATTCTTCTATTTTATCTTTCTCACTTAATTTATTTTCTTCACTTATAGGTTTTATATTTTGATTAATTTTATTATTATATTCATTTAAATCTTCTATATTAGAGTATCTTACGTCATTTATATACCCTGAAGCTCCAGGTCCTAACCCTAAATAGTTGTCACATGTCCAATATATTACATTATGCTTACACTCTTTTCCTTTTTTTGCATAATTAGATATTTCATATTGATTGTATCCATGCTTTTTTAATGTATTTATAGTATATTCATACATATCTATATCTGTATCCTCATCTAAAAGGTTAAATTCATTATTTTCATACATATCATAAAGTTTAGTTCCTTCTTCTAATATAAGAGAATATGCTGATATATGTGATGGATTTAACTTTATAATTTTATCTAATGTTTCTTTCCATTCATATTCTTTTTGATTTGGAAGAGCATACATTAAATCTACATTTATATTAGTTAATCCTACATCTATAGCATCATAATAGTTTTTCTCAAATTCCTCATATGTATGTATTCTTCCTATAGATTTTAAATGATAATTTTGAGTAGCTTGAAGACCTATACTTAATCTATTTATCCCCATTTCTTTCATAGCTTTTAATTTTTCTTTATTTATAGTTCCTGGATTGCATTCAACAGTTATTTCTGCATCTTTTTTTATATTAAAATTCTCAAACATATAATTAACAAGTTTTCTTAATTCATCAATTTTTAATATACTTGGAGTTCCCCCTCCAAAAAATACAGTATCAAAGTACTTGTCCTTAAATTCCTCTTTATAAAATTTCATCTCTTTTTCTATATTTATTAAATAATCTTCTTTTTCATTACTTTTAATTTTATATGAATTAAAATCACAATAATAACATTTTTGTGCACAAAATGGCACATGTATATATAGTCCTAACATAATATCTCCTTTATTAAATATAATTATATATATTATACATCATTATATAAAGTATTCTAATCTTATAAACATATAATACTTTTTTATATAATAAAAAAAGAGATAGTATTAATACTATCTCTTTATATGTAATTAATTATTAGTTTTTCTTTTTCATTATTGAATATACAGGTAATCCTATAGCTGTAACTATTAATCCACCTGCTGCTATTAAAGTATTGTTCATTAATTGGTTAACTATAACGAATAATCCTCCTGCTATAGCTATTAATGGTATTATTGGGTATAAAGGTACTTTGTAAGGTCTTTCTAAGTTTGGTTGATCTTTTCTTAACTTCATTACACCTATAAAAGTTAATACATAAAATACCCATATTATAAATATTGTTAAGTCAGTTAATAAGTTGAACTGTCCAGATAAAGCATATAAACAAGCAAGTATTGCCATTAAGAAAGTAGCATTTGCTGGAACTCCACCTTTATTTAACTTAGATAAAGATTTGCTTCCTGGTAATGTACCTTCGCAAGCTAAAGCATAAGATATTCTAGGTCCAGTTAATAAGTATCCATTTAGTCCACCAAATACTGATATTAATATACCAGCAGTAACTAACTTACCACCTATTGGTCCAAACATCTTTTCTGCAACTAAAGCTGCAGGAGCACTAACTTGTGCCATTTCATTAGCTGGTACAACCCATAAGTATGCTAAGTTTATTATTACATAAACTGCCATAACTATTGATAATCCACCAACTATAGCTTTAGGTAAATCTTTACCTGGATTTTTCATTTCTCCAGCTATAGCTCCAACGTTTATCCATCCATCATATGCAAATAACGCTGCTATTAATACTTGTCCTAAAACAGTTCCTACTGATAAGTTTTGTGCTACTAATGGAGTAGTTATTGAGTTATCACCAGATCCATTTATAAATCCAAATATCATTATAACACCTAATGGTATTAACTTACATATAGTGGCAACAGTTTGTATTGTTCCACCTAATTTTGAACCTACTGTATTTAATACAGCTAAAAATAATATAATTCCTAATGCTATTGGTAAAACAACTGACATGTTGTTTTCATTTTGTCCTATTATAGTTGCTGCTTGTTGAGCAAATATTACACCTAGTGCCGCAGCTGTTGCTGGGAAGAATAATACCGTTTGCATCCACCCTGTTAAAAATCCTAATCTTTCTCCATATATCTCTTGGATATAAATCATCATCCCACCAGTTTTTGGTATTGCTGCTGAAACCTCTGCCGCTGTAAGTCCTGCTGCGATAGTTATGAAACCAGCAATAACCCATGCTAACATACCTAATCCTGGAGCTCCACCTGTTGCTTGATATATAGCTTGAGGTTTAAAGAATACACCTGCACCTATAACCATACCTACAACTGTAGAAAGCGCTGCTGAAAGACCTAAAGTTTTTTGAAGTCCTTTGTTACTCATCGTTTTCCTCCTTATATTTTGATTTATTAAAATGTCCAATTTGAATATTACTACATTTCATTATAAATAACAATAGATTTCGACACTTTTATTTATTTTTTTGTCTATTATTTACAATTACTCCTTATTTAATTATTTATGATAACATTTCTCTAATTATTTATTAAATTTTCATTCTGTTTTGTATAAATATTTTTAATTTTTAAGCTTGTGTGTAACTTCAAATCTGTAAATAATAAAATTTATCAATTTAAATTTAATACAATAAAAAAAGATGCTTATTTAAGCATCTTTTTTTATTAACTATCTAATTTTAATACAGACATAAATGCCTTTTGAGGAACTTCAACAGATCCTATTTGTCTCATACGTTTCTTACCTTCTTTTTGTTTTTCAAGAAGTTTCTTCTTACGAGATATATCTCCACCGTAACACTTAGCAAGTACGTCTTTTCTAAGTGCACTTATAGTTTCTCTAGCAACTACCTTATTACCAACTGCTGCTTGTATAGGTACAGCAAATTGATGTCTTGGTATCTCACCTTTTAATTTTTCACACATAGCCTTACCTCTTGGATAAGCTCTACTTTCATGAACTATAAAGCTAAGTGCATCAACTTGTTCTTTATTTATCAATATATCTAGTTTTACAAGCTTAGAAGGAACATATCCTTTTAACTCATAATCTAATGATCCATATCCTCTTGTTCTAGACTTTAGGGCATCAAAGAAATCATAAACAACCTCATTAAGTGGAAGGTCATAGTGAAGCATAACTCTCTTTTCATCTATATATTCCATATTTATCATGTCCCCACGTCTTTCTTGACAAAGTTCCATGACAGTACCGACATAATCTTTAGGAACTATTATATCACCTTTTACCATAGGCTCTTCTATCATATCTATTTCATCACGTTCTGGTAAGTTAGCAGGGTTTTGTACCATAACTACTTCTCCGTCAGTTTTTGTTACTCTGTATATAACAGATGGAGCTGTAGTTATTATGTTTAGGTCGAATTCTCTTTCTAATCTTTCTTGGATTATTTCCATATGTAATAATCCTAAGAATCCACATCTAAATCCAAATCCAAGTGCTGCTGAACTTTCAGCTTCAAACTCAAGAGCTGCATCGTTAACTTGAAGTTTTTCTAAAGCATCTCTTACGTTTTCGTACTTTTCACCTTCACCTGGATATATACCACAATAAACCATTGGAGTAGCTTTTTTGTATCCTGGCATCGGTTCATCAGTTGGGTTGTTAGCATCAGTTATTGTATCACCAACACTACAACTTCTTATATCTTTTATACTAGCTGCAATATAACCAACATCTCCAGCACTTAACTCATCTAATTCTCTTTGTCCTGGAGCCATAACACCAACTTCAGTTACTTCAAACTTTTTGTTAGTGTTCATCATCTTTATAGTCATGCCTTTTTTAACAGTACCTTCATATACTCTAACATAAGCTACAACACCTTTGTATGCATCATAGTATGAGTCAAATATTAAAGCTTTTAAAGGCGCATCTTTATCTCCTGTTGGAGCTGGTACATTATTTACTATATCTTCTAGTACATCTTCTATATTTAAACCACTTTTAGCTGATATAAGTGGAGCTTCACTTGCATCAAGTCCTATTATATCTTCTATTTCTGCTTTTATTTCATCCGGTCTTGCACTTGGTAAATCTATCTTATTTATAACTGGTAATATTTCTAAGTCTTGATCTAGTGCTAAGTAAACATTAGCTAAAGTTTGAGCTTCAACACCTTGTGCTGCATCAACTACAAGTAATGCTCCCTCACAAGCTGCCAAACTTCTTGAAACCTCATAGTTAAAGTCTACGTGACCTGGAGTATCTATTAAATTTAAGAAATACTCATTCCCGTCCTTAGCTTTATAAACTAATCTGATATTTTGAAGCTTTATAGTGATTCCTCTTTCTCTTTCAAGATCCATATTATCTAGTAACTGATCTTTCATTTCTCTTTCACTAACAAGCCCTGTATGCTGAATTAATCTATCTGCTAAGGTAGACTTACCATGGTCTATATGTGCTATTATACTAAAATTTCTCGTTCTACTTTGTTTGCTGTCCACCTTTTATTCCTCCTTTTTATTATTATCATAACTTTTATTTTATAATATATCCGTCATTATGTAAATATTGATACTACAATTTAAAGACTTACTTTCTAAAATAAATTAGGGCTATCAAAATGATAACCCTAATTTATTTTAAGTTATTAAGTTTACTTAACTTTCTTTCTATATCCTTTATAGTATCCATAACAGAATTTCCAAAATTATTTATAAAAACTTCTATATTATATTCTTTGACTTCACCTATCATAAGTGTTGCTTCTTTATCTATAAAAAATGCGCAAATACTTATTATAAAAGTCATTACTATTAAAAATATAAATCTATAAATAGCTTTTCTAGCTTTTTTCTTATTTTTTTCTTCTAATTTTCGCTCTACACGGCTCATAAAGTAAACCTACATACCTTTTTGTTTTAAAAATTCATCAATTATTTCTGCTATGTATTTAGTAGATGCTTTTGCTTCCTCTGTAGTATTCATTTGACCTCCTACTTCTATTAAAAGTGGATTGTCCGATTTGTGTTGGTTGTATCTTGCATTTCCAGTTCCCTTTGTTACTACAGGTCTTGTTATTCCAGGGTACTTACTTTCAGCAAATGCAGTTATTTCCTCAGCTAACTTTAAGTTTTTAGAATAGTTAGGGCTTTTTTTCCCTACAACAAATAAAAATTTAGCTACATTTTCTCCATTTATGTTGGCTGTGCATGCATCTTTGAATTTTTTCTCATCTTCTTTCGTTTTTAAAGTTCTTCCATCTCTATGCAAATCTATTATCATATCTATACTACTATATTTAGTTTGCATAGTTTCTATAGTTTTTAAACTTCTTCCATATGCACCTACAAACTGAGGAATATCATGATATGTAGTATTGTGAACTACTGCTCTACCTCTTTTATTTAATTGTTGAGTAAGTGACGCTCCTATTTCTAAAGTAGAATTTGCTTTATCTTCTGAGTGGTAATTTCCTGCAGGATTATTTGCATAAGTTTCACCCCCATGAGTATGATATATAAGTATTTGTGGCTCATTTTTAGTTACTAATACATTGTCCACATATTTAGCACTTTCAGAAGATGCTTTATTCGAACTTTCTACAGTAGGTAAATTTTCTTCCCCAACATACATTTTTACAAATTCATCATCTTTTTTATCTGATTTATTCTCATTATTACTATCATCTTTAGCTTCTTTTTCATCTTTTGGCTGTTCTAATTTAGTTTCTGGATAGCTAGTATTCATAAGAAACTTTAAAAATTCATCATTTTCTAATGCATAAGACTTCTTTAAACATACTACACAAGCTATACAAGTTATAAGACTGAGACTTATAAGTCTTTTTGATACCATATTATCTCCTCCTTAATTTACAATTCTACCAGGATGCAACGACCTATTTAGACCTTCACTTATGATTATTGATAAATTTTCTATAGTATCATCTATATCTTTTGGTGTAACTATCAAGTTTTTATCATATGGTTCTAGCGAATCTTTTATAAGATGATACTTTTCATCTTCCTTTAAAGTCTTTAACATATTATAAAAACTCTCACTTTCTTTAGATTGGCTCATTAAATTGTCAATAGCAAGGTCTAATACATCACTAGTAAGTGTTGCTGCATCAACAACAGTTGGAACCCCTATAGCTATTACATCAACTCCTAGATATTCTTTATTTAATGCTTTTCTCTTATTTCCTACCCCTCCACCGGGAGAAATACCCGCTGTTGATATTTGTATTGTAGAGTTTACTCTTTCCATCTTCCTAGAAGCTAGTGCATCTATTGCTATAACTCTGTCTGGTTTTATCATATCTACTATCGATTTTACTATTTCACTAGTTTCAATCCCTGTAATACCCATAACTCCAGGGCTAAGACCTGCAACTTCTGTAAAATCATCATCATAATCTTTATTGTAATTTTTAAATATATGTCTAGTTACTAATGTTTTTGAAACTGCCTTAGGACCTAAGGCATCTGAAGTTATATTCCAGTTCCCAAGTCCGATGACCAAAGTTTTTTTACTTTTATCAGTTCCAAGTATGTCTATTAATTCATCTTTTAAATACTCTATAATCTGTTCTCTTGACTCATCATCATCATACTTCATTAATTTACTTTCTATAGTTGTATAAATTCCTATACCCTTATTCATAATATTAGCGCCTTCTTCATTTAAAACTTCTACTTTACTTACAATACAGTTATCTAATTCCTTTGTATCTATCTTAACTCCAGGTATATGACTAGCATCATTTCCTTGTTCATATATTTCTCTAGCTTCTAGCGCTAAATCAGTTCTTAAACTTATCATAAAACTTCCTCCAATTCAAAAGTTTAAATTAAATCATACTAAAGATTGTTAACAACTTTTATAATTTTATAACTTAATCAGATTAATTTAAAAATTTTTATAATAATTAATTTCTATGTTGTAAAATATTTTGATATAGGTTATAATCTAAAAAGTCAAATGGAAAGATATTTAAGAACTTACTAATAATTATCCTTGATTTTTAGATTTATTTCTGTTAAAATCTAATATGTTGACGATGAATAATATAAATTACTCACGAGGGGGTGAAACGGATGGCAAACATAAAATCAGCAAAGAAAAGAATAAAAGTTATCGAAAAGAAAACTGCTTTAAATAGAGCTAGAAAATCTCAAATAAAAACTGCAATAAGAAAGTTTGAAGAAGCTGTTACTGCAGGAAACAGAGAGGAAGCTGTTGCTAGATTCCAATACGCTCAAAAGAGAATATCTCAAATAGCTTCAAAAGGAACTATACACAAGAACGCTGCAGCTAGAAAAGTTGCTAAATTAGCTCAAAAGTTAAACGGAATGAACGCTTAATTATCCGTTCAGAATAGATATTGACCCTTGATTTTATCAAGGGTCTTTTCTTTTGCCATCATTTCCTCCTATTCTAAACTTTATTGTATAAAAATAAGGAATTGTTTAAGTTTCAGATTTACCAAGTAACCTAGCGAAGTGTGAATATAGAATTTAACCGACATTTGCAAGCATCTTTTTAGCTTGCATGGAGGAAAATTTTATATTCACATGTAGCGCTGATTACGCTATAAATCTATTTTAAACAATTCCTTACTGACAATACTTACTTACAAGTATCTCTACTGCAAGAGTATCTTTCATTAATCCATTTTTTATTTTAAAATCACTTTCTAATATATAGTTTAACATATCAACTACAATATCATCTGAAAATAATCTACCTTGCTTTAAAGCTTTCGAAATTACAAAAGGATGAGCTCCTAATTTTTCTGCAATAACTTTTGATGAATATCCTTGATTTTGAAGTTGTCTTGCTTGCATAACAAGTTTAAATTGTTTAGAAACCATAGCAAATATTCCAAGAACAGACTCACCTTCTAAAATCATATCTGTAACTATCTTCATAGCATGAGATGAATTTTTACTTCCTATCTCATCTATTAATTTAAATATATCATTTTCAACCTTCTTTTGAGATAACTTATCTATTATATATTTTGTTACATTATTGCCTTTACCTACAAATGATCCTATTTTATTAATTTCATTTTCTAAATCAGATAAAGTCTTTTCACTATTTTTATCTCTATATCCTTCTTGTTCTATAAAATACATTACTTCAGAATCATTAATAACTACTTCTCTTTTTTTAAATCTATTTTTAACCCATCTAAATAAGTCCATATCATTTAACTTATCGCAATGGTTTACTATACCAACTTTATTAATCTTTTTAACTAAACTCTTTCTCTTATCTACATCTCCGTATACTATAAAAACTATAACAGTTGTATTTGGTATTTTATCTAAATAGTCTATAATTTCAGCTTCATCACTATCTGAGAAATTCTTTTTCTTACCCTTTAATAATTCAAAGTCTTTTATTATTAATATTTTTTTCTCATCCATAAATGGAAGAGTCTCCGCATTACTTAAAACTTGATCTAATGTAAGCTCTTTTCCATCAAGGATATCCATATTAAAATCAATCATGCTTTCATTTAAACTTTTTTTACAAGTTTTAATTACATTTTCTAATAAATAAAATTCTCTTCCGTAGAAAAGATATACATTTTTAAATTCGTTGTTGTTCATGCTCTTGATGATATCCTTGTAATCCATTCTTTTGCTCCTTTATCGTCTTTTTTTCTTTATATATCATATATATTCCTACTAAAATATAGTAAATAATAACAATCAACTTGTTGCTTTTTTCAAATTCAATATAACTAAATTTTAGATTATATAAACTTTCTAAAATAATATTTATTTTATCTATTATGAAAGTATTTATTATAACCATAAACTTAGATAAAGTAAAACTCATAGGTAATATTATAACACTTATAATACTTATGTATATTATTATACTTAAAAATGGCACAACTACTACATTGCTAATTACAGAAACCAATGATATATTTTTAAAATGTAAATATACTATTGGTATAGTTAATATGTTAGCGGCTAAAGTAAGCGCTATTAATTTAAATTTAATCTTAGAATTTATATAACCATAGAAATATATTATAGACAATGTTGCTAAAAAAGACAATTGAAAACTTATATTATAAATTATATATGGGTTACTTACAACTAAAATTGTACCTATAAAAGATAAACTCGATATCCCATCTGTTCTTTCATGAATAAATATAGATAAGTAAGATATAACACTACAAACTATAGCTCTAATTATAGAAGGTGATTGTCCAACCATAATACTATATAACCATAATATAATAGTTATTATTAAAAGCTTATAAAACCTATTAACTTTTCCTAAACTATATCCTATAATTGTAATTAAAATACTAACATGAAGACCTGATAAAGCTAAGATGTGACTTACACCTGTTTTTGAAAACACTTCTTTAAGGCTTTCATCTAAATTTTCTTTTTCTCCTATTAATATTGAATTTATAAATTTGGATTTATCTTTATATAAATATTTAATTGACTTACTAATTTTATCTTTTACATTAAATAACTTCGAATAAAATAAGTTCTTTTTTACTATATTATAATACTTTATATCTATAGTCCCTTCATAACCTTGACTTTTTAAGTATCTTCCATAGTCAAAATCTTCAAATTTTAGATCTTTATAATTTTTAAATTTACCCGTAACTTTTACTACGCTTCCCGGATTTATATTTACTTTTTTAGAATAATCCTTTATAAGGTAATTATCTAATTTATATTGCGTGTATTTTTCTTTAATCACCTTTTCAGATATGAGTCCTTCTACAGTTATTAATTTATTTGTTTCATATTCATTTTTATTTTCTAAATTAGTAATAATTAAGCTTATAATTATTACTATAAAAAACACTAATAATAATGGCCTTCTCATGTATAACTCCTAAATATATATTTTCTAAATTATATACATTCAGATTTTTTTAAATCAAAAATAAAAAAATTATAGGATATAAATATTTATATCCTATAATTTTTACAATTACTTTGATGATGTAATAGTTATTTTTCCATCTATTATTTTTTTAGTTTGAGTATCAACATAATCTAATATATCTTTTGATACATTCTTTGATGTAGAAGGAGCTATTCCAACTGCTTTTTCTTTTAATCCATAAACTACTGATTTTCCACCTTCAAAATTGCCATCCTTAATCTTTGATATAATATCAAATACTCCTATATCCACTCTTTTCATAGCAGAAGTTATAACATTATCAGGTGCTAAACTATTTTGATCCATGTCTACACCTATAGCATATTTATTTCTTTCTTTAGCTGATTCTATAGCTCCTGTTCCAACTCCTCCAGCTGCAGAAAATATAACCTCGACTCCTTTTGAATACATTTGATTTGCTATTGATTTACCTAAACTTGCATCGTCAAATGAATTTGCATACTGTGATATACATTCAGCATCAGGCTTTCCTTCTTTTACCCCTTTTATAAACCCTTCTTCAAATCTTGTTATATTAGGTATTTTCATTCCACCTATAAATCCAATTTTATTAGATTCACTCATTTTAGATGCTATTAACCCTACTAAGTATGCTGCTTCTCTTTCATCAAAAGTCATACATATCATATTTTTAGGAATTTCTTGCCCTTCCTCTTCATAATTATGATCTACTATAACAAACTTTTTATCTGGGTAAAGTTTAGCTGCATTTAACATAGAGTTTGCTGTCGTATATCCAACACCTACTATTAAATCAGCATCTTCATCTATAAAAGTTTCTATATTTGGCACATAGTCAGAGTCTTGATTTGATTCTAAATATGTACCCTTTATTTTTAATTCCTTTTTTGCTTTTTCTAACCCTTCTAAAGCAGATTGATTAAAACTTTGATCATTAGCTCCTCCTTCTCCTAATACAACACCTACAGAAAATTTACTATC
This sequence comes from Paeniclostridium hominis, assembly GCF_014306135.1. Classification (NCBI taxonomy): domain Bacteria; kingdom Bacillati; phylum Bacillota; class Clostridia; order Peptostreptococcales; family Peptostreptococcaceae; genus Paeniclostridium; species Paeniclostridium hominis. The sequence continues at coordinate 116,705 of NZ_JACRWD010000001.1, read as the reverse complement.
TTTACTTTCTGTATTACTTTTTTTATCTTCTTCTTCTTTACTGCATCCAACTGCACTTATAGATAATACTGTGATCATAAACACTGTTAGATACTTTCTTAAATTCCTCATATACCCCTCCTTAAATCATTTGACTTCAAGATTATTTTAGCAGCTGTCTTTACAGTTGTAAATACGCAGATGTATTTACGTTCTAAAATCAAAAATATCCATTATAAGTGAAATCACTTATAATGGATACTTTTGATTATACATATTCATTTATATAGTTTTCTTTCTTACTAAAAATAGATTTTAATAAGTTTATAGCTTTTGTGTTTTCTTTAGTTTTAGTTATATTTTCTAGGAATAATACTTTTTCTATATCTATATATGAAAATGCTAATTGACTAATATAATTTATACTTAAACCTATATCAGCTTTTTTATTACTTTTTATTGCTTTCACTTCATTGTCTTTGACACGTATTTCAAATACATTGTTATTTTCTTTAATTTGATTATCTATAATCTCTATGTAAACACCATCTAAATCATTACATTCTATACTTAAAGTATTTAAAAATTTTTCTAAATTTATAACTCTACCCATCATAAAAGGTTTAATATTTATCTCACTAGTTTTTAAATTAGGTAATATGTATCTTATACTGTCTATTACAGGAGACATTATAGTTACCTTTTTACATTGAGTGTTATGATTATAAATAAACTTTAACATAGACTTTAAAGAACTTATATTTTTATAGCATATTTCTCTTATAAACATTGTATCTTCCATAATAAAGTATATTATATATCCTTCATAATTTTCTTCTTTATGTATATACATATGTCCATTTTCACACTTTATTTCTTTGAATAAATTTTCATAGTAATTTTTATCTCTAACAACGTATCCATTTGTATTTAATAAAAATTCATTATATATATCCATCATATAGTTTATATGATTATTAGTTATTTTCTCAAAATCGCCAACTATTTTAAATTGTTTTAACTCTTCTATATTTAACTTATATTCTATTTTATCATAACAATGTTCATATCCATACTTTTTATATAATCTATAATCTATAGGCATAAGTAAAGAAACTAACTGATCTTTTTTATAAAGTTCATTTAATGCAAAGTCCATCATATCTTTCATGTAACCTTTGCCTCTAGCATTTGGATATGTTGATACTCCCACTACGTAAGACGTGTCATAAATTTTATTATTTAAATTTATTTTATATTGATTTAATTGAAGAGATGACATTAATTCATCATTCTCCTCAATTAATATAGTATTTTCCGGTTTATATTTATTGTCAAAATAATAATTAACAAATCCTTCTTCATCCCCAAAACAATAATTCCATATATCCTTAATATTTTCTAAATCCTTTTCTATAGCATATCTTATATTCATATTATGCCTCCATAACTGTGTACTTTTCAACAAACTTGCATGGATGATATGAAAGTTTAGCTTTTCTAAGTCCTTCAATTCCTAAATCTTCTTCTCTATTAACAAATTCAACATCTTTAAATTCATGAACTAAGAATTGTTGATTTATATATGGGTATAATCCTCTTATTTCAGGATTAGCTTTTTCTATATGAATTACAGCCATATTTTCATTTATGTTTTCTCCTATTGTAAATGCTTCCAATTTAGAATCTATATATATACCCGCTATCTTTACATCTTGTTTTAATACATCATAATTATCAAATATTTTTTTTACCCCTATAAACTCATCATCTATTCCATCATCAGTATCCCCATGCTCAGCTTTATTATTAGCCCAAGCTTTTAAAAGATCTATACACTGATCAAAATCTTTTTCTTCAAGCTTTTTATATTCAAATCTTCCTTCATATTCTTTTAAGAAATAATTTATGTGATTTCTTTTCTTTTGATTTTTTCTACCTGCTAAAGTTCTTAAACTTTCCGCATCATATACATAATCAAAATAATCTCTTTCTTCTATATATTTAAATTTACCTGGATAATCCTTTTGTAAAAGCTCTACGACCTCTTTAGTTACAGCTCTTAGATATATTTGATGATCTTCTGTTTTAAAATAATTAATCATAAAATCTAGTGCTTTATGAATTTTATCCTTTTTAGCAAGTGGTAATACAGAGAATCTATCTCCTTCATATTCACCAACTATTATTGCAAACTCATCCCCTATATAATAACTAGTTTTATATGTGTGCCTCCACATATACAAGGTGGTAAAACAATACTCACAAGCTTCGTAGTCTACTGAATTAAAGTAAGGTCTCAATTCCTCATATGCATTTATGTCAATCTCTTTAAAAATCATAATTAATTCTCCTTTTGATACTTTTTATATATTTAATTTTTCACTCTAAATAATTACCAAATATATGAATTAAGTTTCTTTTAATAGTCAAAACTATTAAACAATTGCTTTATTAATTAATATTGACTTTATACATACAATATAAACAGGTAATGATTGGAGTAAAAAATGAAAAAAATTACAGTTTTAATATTTATTATAATAACACTTTTCGTTGGTTGTAGCAAAGCCCCATCACTATCCATACATATAATAGATGTTGGACAAGGTGATAGTATATTAATACAAACACCTAATAATTCTAATATATTGGTTGATGGTGGTAATGAAGACAGTTCACTTATTATAAAAAATTTTCTTAAAAGTAAAAAAGTAAAAAACATAGATTTCATAATAGCAACGCACCCTGATACAGATCATATCGGAAGTTTAGATGATATAATAGATAAATTTGATGTTTCAAAAGTTTACCTACCAAACAAAGAAACTAAAAGTGACTCCTATTATAATTTAATACAATCTTGCAATAAGAAAAGTATAAATCCTCAATACTTGTCTAGAGGAGATATAATAAGTCTGGATAGTAATATAAAATTAACTGTTCTAAATCCTTCTTATACCCATACAGATAACAATTCAAACTCTATAGTTTTTAAATTAGACTATAATAACAAATCATTTTTATTTACAGGAGATTGTACATATGAAAATGAAATAGATATTATAAATAATTTTAATCTTGAAGATGTAGACTTTTTAAAAATATCTCACCATGGGAGTAAAAATTCTTCTAGTCAAGAATTTTTATATGCAGTATCTCCTGATGTAGCTGCCATATCGTGTGGATATGATAATCAATATGGTCATCCTCATAAAGATACACTTTTAAGATTAACTCAAACCAATACAAAAGTCTATAGAACTGACAAACAAGGTCATATATCTTTTTACAGTGACGGGGAAACTATAACTACTACTTCTCCTCCTAAATAATCTTAATTAAAATAAAAAAGGTAACAGTATAGCTTAGCTTCATGTTACCCTTTTAAATCAAATTATTTTATTAAATCATTTATTACTACAGAAGCTATTGTAAGTCCTGCTACAGATGGCACAAATGATATACTTCCTGGAGTTATTTTTTTGCCATTCATTATTCTCTCTTTTAACTCTATTGGTTTTTCTGTTGAATAAACAACTTTTAATTTTTTTATCTTTCTATCTCTTAATTCTTTTCTAACCACTTTAGCAAGTGGACACATTTGAGTTTTGTGTATATCAGTAACAACAATTTTAGTAGGATCTAATTTATTACCCATTCCCATAGAACTAATTATAGTTAAATTCTTTTTAACACAACTTTCTATTAAATGTATTTTTGAGCTTACCATATCTATAGCATCAACTACATAATCATAATCTCCACTTAATAACTCATCACTATTTTCTGCTGTATACATAGACTTTATAGCTTTTATATCTATGTCTGGATTTATATCTAATATTCTCTCCTTCATAACATCTACTTTATCTTTTCCTACAGTTGAATGAAGTGCCGGAAGCTGTCTATTTATATTAGTTATATCAACATCATCAAAATCTACTATAGTCATTTTTCCAACTCCAGCTCTTGCTATAGCTTCAGCTGCAAAACTTCCTACCCCACCTACTCCAAAAATTAAAACATTGGAATTTTTTAATTTTTCTACTCCTTCATTTCCAACTATAAGAGCTGTTCTAGTTCTAAAATTCTTATCCATATTTATTATGTCTCCTTGATGTAATTTTTTCTATATATAAGAATATAATTTAATATCTATTAATTAACCCACTATCCCTATAATAATAGCAAATTTTCGATTTACAGAGGTGATGCTTTGAAGAAATTAATAACTTTTTTACTGTACGTATTAATTGTAAATATATTGGTTTCATTGTTACTAATTATAAATATTAATTCTAATAAATGTTCTATAAAAGAATCTGCTATAACAAAAGCAATGTCTAATAACGATAATTATAATTTAATTGTTCAAATATTAAAAGACACTCATAAAGAAGATTTTATAAAACATATAGATTATATGCAACTTAATATTTTTAAAAATATAGAAAACGATACAAATAATTTTACCGCTTTTAATATAACATTACCTCAAAATAAATCTTTTATAGCTTTTTACAAAAAAAATAGTGATGATACATATTCTTTCGATTGTATTGTCGATAACCTTTGTAACATTGATAACTTTTACTTTTATAAAAATTTTCTAGTTATTGAACAAATTTCAGAAGATGATAACAATTATTTAAATGATAAGAAATTTATAGAAATATTTTATAAAGAAAAATCTATATTTGTATCTAAATTAAAAAAGGATTTATATATAGAAATAATAGATTTAGAAAATGATGATAAAAGCATACTTTCTGCTAGCATGGATTTTTTAGATGATAATCCTCCTAAGATACTTTATGTTTCCACTGTTTCAAGCATGGAAAAAGCTTTAGATAAAAAAATTTTAAAAGAATTATATATTTGGGATAATAACTTAAATAAATTTGTAATAAGCAAAGATTCAATTTAATAAATAAAAAAGGAACTCCAACTAGAGTTCCTTTTTTATCTTATTGGCGGGAGTGCGTGGGAATCGAACCCACCCAAGAAGCTCCTAACTCCTCATACTAGTTTTGAAGACTAGAGGGCACACCAGCACCCATCCACCCCCATATGGGATGTCCTCTCACTTACAAACTTATATTATCATATATTTAATTATAGTGCAACCATTTTTCAGCAAACATTTTCATATTTTGCAATAATTTTAAATTAAGCTTCAAAACTTATATTATAAATTTATTTTTAACATTAAAAAAGGCACAAAAACTTGTACCTTTTAAGTTATAATCCACTATATCCTTTTATATTTTTTCATTATTAAAATTATTTATCAAGTAACTCATTTTTATATATAAATTTATAAATTAGGTATTTGCCAATTTATAGGATCCCTTCCTAATTTAATTAAGATATCATTAGTTTTAGAAAAAGGCTTTGATCCAAAAAATCCCCTACTAGCTGACAATGGACTTGGATGAGCTGATTCTATTATATAGTGCTTGTTTGTATCAATTAATTTCTTTTTACTTCTCGCATTATTTCCCCAAAGAACAAATATGACAGGTTCATCCCTTAAGTTTAATAACTTTATAATATTATCAGTAAATACTTCCCACCCTTTTCCCTTATGAGAATTAGCCTGATGTGCCCTAACAGTAAGAGCCGTATTAAGTAATAGAACACCTTGTTCTGCCCAAGGAACTAAATATCCATTATTAGGTATAAAACATCCTAAATCCCCGTGTAACTCTTTATACATATTTGATAAAGATGGAGGAATCCTAACTCCTGGCTTTACAGAAAACGCAAGCCCATGAGCTTGATTTTCTCCATGATAAGGATCTTGTCCTAAAATTAAAACTTTAGTATCTTTATACGAAGTATATTTTAAAGCATTAAATATATCATACATATCAGGATATATAACTTGTGTCTCATATTCATTTTTTAAAAACTGTCTAAGTTCTAAATAATACGGCTTTTCAAACTCGCCTTCTAAAACTTCATCCCAATCATTTCCTATTTTAACCATAATGTCACCTACTTTTAATTTGCTATTATATCTATATCATTTTTTTCATTACTAACTATTTTTATACTAACTTTATTAGGTATACATACTATACTCTTGTTAGATTTTTTTATAAATCCAGTTTTTACGCATATATCATCCGGACAAGAAGCTTCACTTACTTCTACTCCACCATCATGTACTTTAATTTTATTATATCCATTTTCAGTTTTTATTGTTAATTCCTCTTTTTTGTTTATAGGTATTTCCTTATAAACTTTATTATCTACATATATAACTACTTTATCACCTTCATTAGATTGTTTAAAATAATTAAAAGCTAATGCTGCTACTATCACTACAAGAACTAATAAAACAAGAAAAAAATCGTTTTTCTTCATTTTTATCCCCCAACCATTTATAATATAATTAAATATATCATAAATATAAAGGGGAGACACTATGAAAAGTAAAAAACTTACATTTTATATAACTATTTTTATTATATCAATCATTTCAGTTTTTTTTATATTTAATAAAAAAGTCAATAAATTTTCTAAAACCATGTATTATCTTGGAACAGTTAATGAAATAACAATATACACCAATTCCAATGAAGAAAAAGCAAATAAAATCCTTTCTAAATGTGAAGAAATAATAAAAGATATAGATAATAAAATGAATCCATCTACACTATCTAGTGATATTTATAAAATAAATCAAAATGCTGGAAAAAAATTTACTAAAGTATCAAAAGACACTTATAAGGTTATAAAAACATCTATACATTTTTCAGATATATCAAATGGAAATTTTGATACAACTATAGGTTCATTGGTAAATCTTTGGAATATAGGTAATCAAAATGCAAAAGTTCCTATGAAATCTGAAATAGATAAAGCTTTATCTACTATAAATTATAAAAATATAACTTTAGATGATAAAGATAACCAAATAATGTTAAAAAATAAAGATTCTAAAATAGATTTAGGCGGAATAGCTAAAGGGTATGCAGCAGATAAAGTGGTAGAGTACCTAAAAAATCAAGAAATTAAAGGAGCCATAGTAAATCTTGGAGGTAATATATATACATTAGGTACAAAAGATAAAGATGCTAATTTTAATATAGGAATCCAAGACCCAACAAAACCTAGAGGAAATTCAATCGGTAGTTTAAGCTTATCAAATAAATCTGTAGTTACATCTGGAATATATGAAAGATATATAAAAAAGGATAATAAAATATATCATCATATCTTAAGTCCTAAAACAGGCTTTCCAATAGATAATGAACTTAGTAGTGTAACAATAATTTCAGATAATTCAATGAATTGTGATGCATTATCTACAACTGCATTTTCACTTGGAACAAAAGAAGGTCTTAAATTAATCGAATCTTTGCCAAATACACAAGCAATATTTATAACCAAAGATAAAGATATTTACTTATCATCAGGACTTAAAGATTCTTTTAAACTTATAGATTCTACTTTTACTATTAAAAACTAAAATTTTTCTTTAATAAAAATTGGTGAATAACTTTTTAAAGCTATTCACCAGTTTTTTTAAAATAATACTCTTTTATTTTCTATTCTTTTTGTTATTCTATTTCTATCGAAATCTTCAAGAATTATCATGCAATTTTTTCTACTCGAATTAACTAAATCTCTATAATCTCCTAAAGTTATTTCATTATTTTCTTTTAAATACTTAACTAATCTATCTTTGGCATTATTGTAAACCTTAGTAGACATTATATAACTATCTTCAAGTCTACAAACAGTATTTCCTATTAAAGATTCTAAAACTTCTTCATATTCTTTTTTATTGTTAGTTATATCTTCAATAGTATATATATTGTTAAGTCCAGCTAAGTTTAATGTTTTTTCTATTTCATTTTTAATTTCTAATTGTTTTTCATTTAAAACTACTTTGAAATCTTTTAAAGAAACAATATTATCTTCAACTTTTACGATATCATCATTTATAAACATATCTAATAAAATATCAAATTCTCTAGTTTTAAACTTACTTTCAATTTTAGATCTTACTTCTTCTTTTAACATACCTTTTCTAAGTCTAAATTTTTTATGGTATGTTTTTAATTCATTTTCCGTATTTTCCTTTAATAAATTATACTGGTTTATATGCATATACATGTTATTTACACAAACAACGCTTTTTTCATCTAAAAGCTTATTTAATGCTTTTTTTACATTTTCTTCGCTTTCTCCACTATAACTCATTATTTCTTTTATGTTAGGATAATTTCTAGAATTATTTTTTAAATATTCTTTTAATATAGCACTAAGTTCTCCTTTTTCTTTAACCTTTAAAGCATCTATTATAGCTTTATCAAATCTTTTATGCTTTTTAGGATTAGTGTCTATTACTATTCCTCCACCTATAGTTTCCATAGGAGAGTATCTTCTAACTACAAACTTATCCCCTTTTTTAGCTACTATACTTTCTTCAAGTCTTAATTGAACTAATCCACTTTCACCAGGATTTATTTCTTCAACTTCTAGAGGTACTGCCCTACAAAGTATTTCTCTAGTACCATGATAAAGTCTTAATCTATCCCAGTGCTTAAGTCCTAAATCTGTATGTTTAACTATACTTAGTCTAACATCTAACATCATAGCTTCTTCTAGAGAGTGTTCTGATGCTAATACATCTCCTCTATTTACTTCTTCAACCTTGACATTAGATATATTTATAGCCGTTCTTTGCCCAGCATAAGCAGTTTCTACACTTTCACCATGAACTTGTATACTTCTTATCTTAGCTTTTAATTCTTTTGGATATATAACTAAATCATCATCAACATTTATTTTACCTTCTATTAAAGTTCCTGTTACAACAGTTCCAAACCCTTTTATAGAAAATACTCTGTCAATATTAAGTCTTGCTGGTGCATTTAAGTTTTTATCTTCTATTTCATCAGTCATTTTATCAATTTTAGTTATAAGTTCGTCCATTCCACGTCTTGATATTGAATCAACTTCTATAATTTCAGCATCTTCTAGGAAAGTTCCTTTAACTTTTTCCCTAACATCTTCTTTTACTAATTCTATAAAGTCTTCATCAACAGTATCACTTTTAGTTAATACTATCATACCTTTTTTAATATTTAAAAAAGTTAATATATCCATATGCTCTATAGTTTGAGGCATAACTCCTTCATCAGCTGCAACAACTAATAAAACCATATCAAGTCCTGATGCTCCAGCTAACATGTTTTTTATAAATTTTTCATGTCCTGGGACATCTACTATCCCAGCTCTTTTATTGCTTGGTAAATCAAAATAAGTAAATCCTAAATTTATAGAAATACCTCTCTTTTTTTCTTCAGCTAAGGTATCTGTTTCTCTTCCTGTAAGTGCTTTTATAAGAGTTGTTTTACCGTGATCTATATGTCCTGCTGTTCCTATTATTACGTTTTTCATATTTATCCCCCTATTAAAGCTTTTTCTAATTCAGTTTTAACAACTTCAAATTCATCCTCAAATATAGTTCTAACATCTAAAACATACTTATCATCATATACTCTTGCTATTATATGTGCATCACTTAATCTTAATCTATTTTCTAATGTAGAAACGTTTATATTTTTAGGAATTATTGTTATAACTTTAGACTCCATAGTCTCAGTTGGCATAGAACCTCCTCCAACTTGAGATAATCCATCTTCTATTTTTATATCTGCATAATTATTTAAGTATTCTATTTTAGAATATAAATTGTTAGCTTTTTCTTCTAATTCTTTTATAGAATAAGTTAGCATTTTTAGTGTTGGTATTTCTTTTTTAGCTTTTTCTTCATCTAAGTACATTCTTAAAGTAGCTTCTAATGCACATATAGTAAGTTTATCTACTCTTAGTGCTCTTGTAAGTTGATTTTTCTTCATTTTTTCTATGTATTCTTTTTTACCAACTATAATACCAGCTTGTGGTCCTCCAAGCATTTTATCTCCACTAAAGGTAACTATATCAGCACCTTTTCTTATAGAATCAAGTACTGTAGGTTCATAACTTAATCCATATTTAGATACATCTACAAAAACCCCACTACCTAGATCTTCAATAACTGGTATATCATGTTTTTCCCCTAATTCACATAATTTATCAACATCTACACTTTCTGTAAATCCAAGTATTCTATAATTACTTGTATGAACCTTCATCAATACTTTTGTATTTTCATTTATAGCTTCCTCATAATCTTTTAAATGAGTTTTGTTAGTAGATCCAACCTCTACTAAATCAGCTCCACTAAGAGCCATTATGCTCGGTATTCTAAAAGAGCCCCCTACCTCAACTAATTCTCCTCTTGATACTATAGCTTCTCCACCTTTTGCCATAGTACTAAGTACTAAAAGTACTGCTGCTGCATTGTTATTAACTACTAAAACATCTTCAGCTCCTGTTAGTCTTTTTATAGTATCAGTTAAATGTGTATATCTTGAACCTCTTTGTCCTTTTTCTATATTATATTCTAAGTTTGAATATCTAGATGCAGATTCCCACAAATCATCTTTTATGCTTTCACTTAAAAGAGAACGCCCTAAATTTGTATGAAGTACAGTACCTGTCGCATTTATAACTTTTTTTAGTGATAATGAATATTTTAAGTTGCATTTATTCATAGTACTTTGAGCTATTTTATCTATTGATATCTCGAATTTATCAAAATCACTTTGTTTTAAATCAACTATAGCTCTTCTTTTTTCGTCAATTGATTCTCTTATAGCTTCAAGTAATATACTTCTTGGATAACTATTTAATGCATCTATTATTTTTTTTTGATTTAACATTTCATCTACTGAAGGTAATTGAGCAAATAACTCTCTTTTATTCATTGAAAACACACTCCCCTTATAAGTCCTTACTTAACTGTTATATAATGTTGTCCTTTTTCTTTAACAGTTCCTATTATTTTAGCTTCTATAGAACCATTTTTCTTCATATCTTTAACTAGTTCTTCTGCTAAGTTGCTATCTACAGATATTAATAATCCCCCAGATGTTTGTGGATCATATAAGATATCTTCTATAGCTTCTTCTATATTTTCTATATATACATCTTTTGATATATACTGCTTATTTCTATACATACCAGCTGGTATTATACCCATTTTAGCCATATCAACAGCTCCATTTAGTATAGGTATTTCATTAGCTTGTAATTCTATACTAACATCTGATGCTTTAGCCATCTCCAAAGCATGTCCTAAAAGTCCAAAACCTGTTATATCTGTAACTGAGTTTACATTTATATTGTCAAAACTCATTGCTGCATATTTATTTAAATGAACCATAGTCTCAACTACAGTTTTTGAAGTTTCTTCATCAACTAAATTTTCCTTCATAGCAGTATTTAATATTCCTACTCCTATAGGCTTTGTAATTACTATTTTATCTCCTACCTTTGAAGTTGCATTAGATAAAACTTTATCTGGATGAACTGTTCCCGATACAGATAATCCATATTTAGGCTCTTTATCATCAACAGTGTGACCACCTACTAATAAAGCTCCACTTTCTTTAACTTTATCCATACCACCCTTAAGAATTTCTGCCAATACATTCATATCATGACAAGAAGGAAAACAAACTATATTCATAGCTACCAAAGGCTTTCCTCCCATAGCGTAAACATCCGATAATGAATTAGATGCTGCTATTTGTCCAAATATATAAGGATCATCTATCATCGGCGTAAAGAAATCCAATGTTTGAATTAATGCAGTATCGTCATTTAACTTATATACAGCTGCATCATCTGAAGTCTCAAGCCCTACTAATAAATTTTCTTTTTTATCTGATGTATTTTTAGGTAACTTAGATAAAACTCCAGCCAGAACCTCTGGCCCTATTTTAGCCGCTCATCCTCCTGATGTTGTCATATCTGTAAGTTTTTTCATTATTTCCATAATTATGTCTCCTCCCTTTAAAGCATTACATAACTAATAATATCATAATTAACATTTATTGAATACAGATATAATCCTTCAAATTATTAAATTTATTTTCGCCTATACCCTTTACATTTTTTATTTCCTCTATTGATTTAAATTTTGTATTCTCTTCTCTATAATCAATAATTTTTTGCGCTGTTATTTCTCCAACTCCAGGCAAAGAATCTAGTTCAGCAAGAGATGCATTATTTATATTTATTTTATTATTATCGCTACTAGAATTATTATTGTTACTAACACTTAAATCCTTATTTTTAGTTTCACTATTTTGATAATTTGTAGATTCATTATTATTTAAAGTTTCATCTCCTATTTTAGGGATTATATAATGTCCTCCATCTTCTACTTTCATAGCCATATTTATTTTATTCATATCTGCATCATCACTAACCCCATCACAAAGCATTACTCCATCCATAAGCCTGTCTTCACTATCTAATTCTACAACTTTAGGTGATTTTACGGCTCCACTTATATAAATTGTTATCTTCTTTTTTATGGATTCATCATTTTTTAATTTTTGTAGACTATCTAAATTGCTATCTTTAATAGATTCATTTAAATTTGTATTAGTATCGTAATTCATTTGATTGTTATTTACATACTTTTCATTATTTATATTCTTATCTTCAGCTTCACTTACAACATAATTATCATCACTTGATATAAATCCACTATTTTTTACTATAAATACAGAACTTACAAGTATTATTATAATTATCGGTAAAAAGCTCTTTATTTTTTCCATTTTATCACTCCTTCAAATTTGATTATTGACATAAATATGTTATACTAAAATATAAGTTTAAAATCGGAGGACAAAAAATGTTAAAAAAAGTTTCAATATTATTAGCATTCATATTAACTTTTATTAATGTATTTACATTTAATAATGTTTCATTTGCAGAAACACAAGCACCAAGTATATCTGCAAAATATGCAGTATTAATGGATTATACAAGCGGAAAAATATTGTATGAAAAAAATCCCCACGAGAAGATGTATCCAGCTTCTACTACTAAAGTTTGGACTGCATATGTTACCTTAAAACATGTAAAAAACCTTGATGAAGTAGTTTCTATAGGTAATATTGGTGATATTGATGGGTCTAGTATGTATTTAAAACCAGGGGAAAAACTTACAGTTAGAGAATTACTTGAAGGTTTACTTATAGTTTCGGCTAATGATGCAGCTGTTGTTTTAGCAGAACATGTTAGTGGTTCAGTTCCTGAATTTGCAAAGCTTATGAATGAGGAAGCTAAAAAAATAGGGGCTGTTGATACACATTTTAACAATGCTAATGGTTTACCAGATTTACAGCATTATACTTCAGCTTATGATATGGCTTTAATGGCTAGAGAAGCTATGAGTAATGATGTTTTTAGACAAATAGTAGATACAAAATTATTAAGATTACCTGCTACGGAATTTTACCCAGAAAGATTTTTAAAAAACACTAATAAATTTTTAACTGGAGATACTAAAATACCTTATAAAGGGCAAATGGTAGATATAAAGTATGATATAGTAGACGGTATAAAAACTGGATTTACAGATGATGCTGGTAGATGTTTATTATCTAGTGCAAAGAAAGATGATATGAGATTAATCTCTGCAGTTTTCAAAACTGAAGGAGATAATATGTATATAGATAGTAGAACTCTTTTAGATTACGGATTTGACAATTTTAAGTCAGAAAAAGCTATAGATAGAAATAATTTTTTAGAATCTAAATCTATTTGGTATTCTAAAGAAAGAAAATTAGAATACATGCCAAAATATAGCTACTACACTATTGTTGAAAAAGGTGCTACAAATCCTAATTTTACAACTAAAACTAAGTTAGATGATATAAAGCTGCCTATAAAAAAGGGTTCTAAAGTAGGAACTTTAGAAGTTTATCAAGATAATGATTCTAAACCAGTAGCTAATATTCCTTTAATTGCACAAAACGATGTTAATAGCTTATTTAAAGCAATTTTAAATAATCCTATAGTAAAAGTTATAAAATCATTAGTATTAATAGCACTTTCATTAGTTGCAGTATTTATAGCATTAGTTTTAATTAGAAAAAAAATAAGAAGAAAAAGAAGAAGATTAATGTATAATAAAAAAAGAAAAATCTATGCTAATAAAAAGAAAAAGATTTATTCAAACAAAAGAAGAAGAAGATAAAAAAAGAGGCAAATGCCTCTTTTTTATTATCCAAATATTTTCTTAGTTAAGCAGTTTCCTGTACAAGTTGCAGCAACTCCACCTAATGCAGTTTCTCTTAATTCCATTGGAAGTCCTTTACCAACTCTATACATTGCCTCAACAGTTTCGTCAAATGGTATTATATTTAATATTCCAGCTAAACAAAGTTCTGCAGATATTAAAGCATTCGCAACACCTATAGCGTTTCTTCCTTGACATGGAACTTCAACAAGACCTGCTATTGGGTCACATACTAATCCCATTACATTTTGTAAGCAGTGAGATGCAGCAGAAACAGCAGCTTCTACGCTTCCTCCCATTAATTCAACTATACCAGCAGCACTCATTGCAGCAGCAGCACCAGTTTCAGCTTGACATCCACCTTCAGCACCTGCAACAGTTGCATTTCTAGTTATTATAGCTCCTATAGCTGAAGCTGTAAATAATGCATTTATCATTTCTTCATCGCTAAATCCGTATTCTTTACCTATAGTAACTATAGCTCCTGGTAATATACCACAAGAACCAGCTGTTGGTGCAGCAACTATAAGACCCATAGAAGCATTAACTTCCATTGTTCCCATTGCAGCAGCTAAAGCTTTATTCATTAATCCACCACAAACAGTTCTTTGGTTATTTCTGTAGTTGTCTAATTTTTTAGCTTCTCCACCTATAAGACCCCCAACAGATTTAATATCTTCTGTTACAGCTCTTTCAGTAGCTTTTTTCATTATATCTAAACTAACAGCCATTTTTTCTCTTATTTCTTCTTTAGAACGTCCTGTTAATTCTTCTTCTCTAGCTATACACATTTCACTTATAGTCATGTTTAGCTCTTTACATTTTTGTATTAATTCTGCTCCGCTTGTAAAGTTATATTTCATATTATGTCACCCTTCCTCACTCATTAGAATTTATCTAAAACTACAGCCTTAGCTATAACTTCAAACTTTCTTAATTGTTCTAATACATCTTTGTCTAATGCTTCATCTGTTTCTATAGTAACAAATGTATAGTCAGATCCTGCTGGTTTGTTAGTAGACATATTTGCTATATTTTTGTTATTATGAGCAAGAAGTCCAGTTACGAAAGATACCGCACCTGGTATATCTTTTATTTCAAGTATAACAGCTGGTCTAGAACCATTAAAGTCAAGTGGTAATCCATCCATTTCAGTAAGTTTGATGTTTCCTCCACCTATAGATGCACCTTTTACAATAGCAACAGTTCCATCTTCTAAAGTCATTTCCATTCTAACAGCATTAGGGTGTTCGTTTTCTCCTAAGTTAGTTTTTATAAACTCAAAGTCAACACCGTTTTCTTTAGCTATATCAAAAGAATTTCTTATTCTAGCGTCATCTGGCTCAAATCCTAAGATTCCTCCAACTAATGCTTTATCTGTACCATGTCCTTTATATGTTTCAGCGAAGGATCCATGTAGGTAAAACTTAACACTCTTTACAGGCTTTCCTGCTATTTTTAATGCCATTTTTCCTAATCTAGCAGCACCTGCAGTGTGCGAACTTGATGGACCTATCATGTTTGGTCCTACGACATCAAATACACTATAATCTTTAGCCATTAATAATACCTCTTTTCTTAAATTGTCTTTTTCTTTTGTTTTATGGAAAACTTTTCCAGTTATGCCTTAACTCAAAATGACCAGCCTAAAATAGGCATGGCCATCTTGATTACATTTATTATTTTACTATAGCTATAGCTTCTATTTCAACCTTAACATCTCTTGGTAATCTTGCAACTTCTACACAAGATCTAGCAGGTTTGTTTTCACCAAAGTATGAAGCATATACTTCATTTATTTCAGCGAAATCATTCATATCGCTTATGAATACTGTAGTTTTAACTACATCGTTAAAACTTGCTCCAGATGCTGCTAATATTTCTTTTAAACTTTCTAATGATCTAGCAGCTTGCTCTTTAGCTCCACCTTCTACTACTTCCATAGTTTCTGGGTTAAATGGAACTTGTCCTGATACAAATACCATGTTTCCATTTTTTATAGCTTGAGAGTATGGCCCTATTGCTTTAGGAGCCTTTTCAGTATGTATTACTTGTTTCATATCCAATCTCTCCTTCTCTTATAACATAACTTTGTATTTATATTATACTTTTTTCAATAATATTATACTACTAAATTGTACACACTGTATACAGTTTTGTAGTAAAAAGTGAAAAATATACTTTTTACATATATTCCCACTTTTTATGTATTATTATATCATAAATTAATCTTCTATTACAAATCCTGCTGCTTCTACAGCTTGTTTTATTTTATCTTTATGTTCTTGGTTAAATGTTTCTAATTGTATTTCAAGATATAAACTTCCAAGTGAGTTCTCTTTAGAAATTCTTGACATATTTGCATTTAATATGTTTGCATTTAATTTACTTATTATTTGAGTTAATTCAGCTAATCCGCCTGGCTTATCTTGTATTTTAGTTTTAAATGCATATCTTCTTCCATCTTCAGTTAATGCAGTTCCTATAACTCTATATAAAGTATTAACGTCTACATTTCCTCCAGATATTACACATACAACGTTTTCATCTTTAGCTGGTTTATATTTTCCACTTAATAATGCAGCTGTTGATACAGCACCTGAACCTTCAGATACTAATTTTTGATTTTCTAATAAGAATAACATAGCTTGTGCTATTTCATATTCTTCAACAACTATAACTTCATCAACTAATTCTTTTATTATTTCGAAAGTATTATCTCCTGGAGTTTTAACTGCTATACCATCTGCTATTGTAGTAGCTTTAAATGCAGTTGTAACATGTCCATGAGCTATAGATTCTTTCATTGATGGTATATTAGCTGTTTGAACCCCTATTATTTTTACATTAGGATTTAAAGCTTTAGCAGCAGTTGCTATACCAGCTATAATTCCTCCACCACCAATTGGGCATATTATAGTATCAACTTTATCATTTAATTGTTCAAATATTTCAAGAGCTATTGTTCCTTGTCCAGCCATAACATAAGGATCATTGAATGGATGTAAGAAAGTTGCTCCAGTTTCTTTTTGTATTTCTACAGCTTTTGCATATGCATCATCATATACTAAACCTTCTAAAACTACTTCTGCTCCATAACTTTTAGTTGCAGTAACTTTTGCAAGTGGTGCAGTAGCTGGCATTACTATTGTAGCTTTTATTCCACTTAATTTAGCTCCTAAAGCAACCCCTTGTGCATGGTTTCCTGCACTTGATGCTATAACACCGTTTGCCTTCTCTTCATCAGTTAAACTTGCTATTTTGTTACAAGCCCCTCTAACTTTAAAAGATCCAGTCTTTTGTAAGTTCTCACATTTATAGTATACGTTTGCCCCAGTCTTTTTACTAAGCTTAACGCTTTCTAACAAATCAGTTGTTTTAACTATATCTTTTATAGTTTCTCTAGCTTTTTGAACGTCTTGTAATGTAATTCTAGTCATCTTTTACTCACTCCCATAATATGTAGATTTAGTTTATTTGTTTGACATCTTTATTGTATATAGTTTCTCAACAAAAATCAACAGGAAAACATTTTTTTGTAATTTTTTAACTTGTCAAAAAATTTACAAACCATTGTTTTTTCTAATTTCCTGAACGTTTTCCTATCTAAAAAAAAATTATTTTTTTAAATTTAATTTTATTTTTATACGTTTTTACATTTTAAAATATAAAATTTATCTTTAATTTTAGTTAGATAACAAACCTTTTTAACTTTATATTTTAAATTTTAACAATAAAATTTCTAAAAAAAATATAACTTTTTAAATCTAATCTATTTATTTTTTTAATATTTAATATAAAATACTAAAATATTATTTACTTATATATATCTTATAAATTTTATATTTAAAATAAAAAAAGGTCTTTTAAAAGACCTTCTTTTTATTTAACAACTATATTAACAAGCTTTTTAGGAACAGCTATTACTTTAACTATAGTTTTTCCATCAACTAAAGCTTTTATTTTTTCATCATTCATTGCAGCTTCTTGCATATCTTCTCTTGATATATTAGCAGCTACACTTAATTTACCTCTAACTTTACCATTTACTTGAACTACAACTTCAACTTCATCTTTAACTAATGCAGATTCATCATATTTTGGCCAAGATATATCAAATATACTTCCAACTTTTCCTATCATAGCCCATAACTCTTCTCCCATATGTGGTGCAAATGGAGATAGTATAGTAACTATAGTTTCTATACCTTCTTTTATAACTGCATCATTTCTATTTTCTAACTCTTTGTACTTGTACATTTCGTTTATTAATTCCATTAATGCAGATATAGCAGTATTAAATCCAAATTTTTCATTTAAGTCTTCAGTTACTTTCTTTAATGTAGCACTTATAGTAAATCTCATTGCTTTATCTTCTTTAGTTAATTCACACATAGTAGCATTAGATTTAGCTACATCAGCTAATTCATCAACTAATCTATAAACTCTATTTAGGAATCTAAAGCATCCTTCAACACCTTGATCTGACCACTCTAAATCTCTTTCTGGTGGTGCAGCAAATAATACGAATAATCTAGCAGTATCAACTCCATACTCTGCTATTATCTCATGAGGAGATACAACATTTCCTTTAGACTTACTCATCTTAGCTCCATCTTTTAAAACCATACCTTGAGTTAATAGGTTTTTAAATGGCTCTTTAAAGTCTAACATTCCCATTGAATTAAATGCTTTAACAAAGAATCTTGAGTAAAGTAAATGAAGTATAGCATGTTCTACTCCACCTATATATTGGTCAACTGGCATCCAGTTATTAACTGCTTCTTTACTAAATGGTTCTTCAGTATTTTTAGGATCTATGTATCTTAAGTAATACCAAGAAGAATCAACGAAAGTATCCATTGTATCTACTTCTCTTCTAGCTGGTTTTCCACAACAAGGACAAGTAGTATTCATAAATGTTTTTGAAGTTGTAAGTGGTGATTCCCCTTTACCTGTAAATTCAACATCTGTTGGTAATAATATAGGTAAGTTTTCTTGTTTTTCAGGAACTATACCACATTCATCACAGTATACTACAGGTATTGGGCATCCCCAGTATCTTTGTCTAGAAAGTAACCAGTCTCTTAATCTATAGTTAACTGTTTTCTTTCCTCTTCCCATTTCTTCTAATTTTTCTATTATTGCATCAAACGCTTTTGAAGCTTCCATTCCATCAAACTCACCAGAGTTTACCATTATATTGTCTTCATTTATAACTTCAACTACGTTTAAGTTGTACTTAGCTGCAAATTCTCCATCTCTTTCATCATGAGCTGGAACTGCCATTACAGCACCTGTTCCATAGTCAACTAATACATAGTTTGCTATCCATAACTCAACTTTTTGTCCGTTTAATGGATTTATAACATGCTTTCCAATAAACATTCCTTCTTTTTCTACATCACTTGAAGTTCTTTCTATTTCAGTCATAGTATGCATTTTAGCTACAAACTTTTCAACAGCTTCTTCATACTCAGTTCCAGCAACTAATTCTTTTACTAATTCGTGTTCTGGAGCTAAAACCATATAAGAAACTCCATGAACTGTATCTGGTCTAGTTGTAAATACTGTTATAGATTTATCCATACCATCTATATCAAAAGTTATTTCAGCACCAGTACTTTTTCCTATCCAGTTCTTTTGCATTGTTTTAACTTTTTCTGGCCATCCATCTAAAGTATCTAAGTCTTGAAGTAATTCCTCTGCAAATTCAGTAGTTTTAAAGTACCATTGTTCTAAGTCTTTTTTAACTACTACAGAGTCACATCTTTCACAAGCACCTTGAACAACTTGCTCATTTGCTAAAACTGTTTCACAAGATGGACACCAGTTTACGAAAGATTTCTTCTTATATGCTAAACCATTTTCTAAAAACTTTAAGAATATTTGTTGAGTAAACTTGTAATACTCTGGAGTAGATGTTGCTATTTCTCTATCCCAGTCAAAGCTAAGTCCTAATGTTTTAAACTGACCTCTCATATCTTCTATGTTTTCCATAGTCCACTTATCTGGATGTATTCCATGCTTTATAGCTGCATTTTCTGCTGGAAGTCCGAATGAATCCCATCCCATTGGATGTAGGACATTGTATCCTTGCATCTTTTTAAATCTAGCTACAACGTCACCTATAGAATAGTTTCTAACATGTCCCATGTGTAATTTTCCTGATGGATAAGGGAACATTTCTAATGCATAGTATTTTGGTTTTGTTGTGTCATTAGTATCAGTTTTGTATTGATTATTTTCTTCCCAAGTCTTTTGCCATTTAGCTTCAACTTCATTTGGTTTATAAACGCTCATTGTTTACCTCCTATATTTTTATATTAAAAAATCCTCGTCACTAAACATTGCTGTTTAGGGACGAGGATATTACTCGCGGTACCACCCTAATTGGTTATTTTTATAAATAACCCTCTTATATTAGTCTTTATACCAACTACGGTTAAATAGATTTTACCTAGCAAGTTCAAATCAACTTTATACTAGTTCACACCAACCACTAGCTCTCTGAAATCAAAATTTAATTTTACTACTCTAGTCTATTTTAATTTTAAGTTATATTTTTAAATTATATAATTATTATGCTAATGTGTCAACATCAACATATGGAGCATCTTTCCACATTTTCTCTAAGTTATAGTATGCTCTATTTTCTTCATTAAATACGTGAACCATTATATCACCAAAGTCTAGTAATATCCACTCTTGAGTTTCGTATCCTTCTTTACCTCTTGATTCTATTCCTAACTTAGTAAGTTCATCTTCTACATTGTCAGCTATAGCCTTTACTTGTCTTTGAGATCCAGCTGTTGCTATTACAAAGTAATCACATAAGCTTGATACTGCACCTACGTTTATTATAGATATATCTTTACCTAATTTATCGTCGATAGCATCATATATAACTTTAACCATTTGTTCTACTGTCGTCATGTTAAATTCCTACCTTCCTTATTTTTCGCGTTTTTATATTATACCACAAAAAAACATCTTTCTAGTACTAATTTATATCATTAGTATTGACTTATTTATTAAAAGTTTTCATTTTCTTTTATTATATATTACTTTATGTTTATGATTATTGTGATTTATTTTATAAATACTTTTGATTTAAAATATAATTTCTAGCTTCTATAGTTCTAGGATGAATTATTTGATTTCTATCAATTACTAGTTTTATAGTATTATCAAAAGATTTTAATAAAGCTTCATCCATTTTTCCATCATAAACTAAATCTCTAAGTTCATCTACTCCGGGATAATTTCTGTTTACTTCGATTAAATCAGCTATATAGATTATTTTTTTTAACATATCCATGTTTGATTTTCCAGTTGTATGATATCTAACAGCTGTTATTATATCTATATCTTCAATTAAAAATTCATGTCTAACTAATACTGATCCTATTATACTATGAGACAAAGCTAAGTTATCTTTTTCATATTCATCTAAGTAAATTTCATATTTATTTACATAATAGTCAACTTGTTCTTGACTTAAATATTTTGCACAATCATGAAGTATTCCTGCTAAATATGCTTTATTTTTATCATAGCCATATATTTCGCTTAATTTAACTGCACAGTCAGCTACTCCTTGTGAATGTATCATTCTATTTTTAGGTAACATTTTATTTAACTTATTTTTTATGGTTTCTAAATTCAAACTTATTCATCTCCATTTGTGTATATATTTTTTTCATATATATAAGTTTCTACATTTTCAGGAATTAAATATTTTATAGATTTACCATCCTTTATATGCTTTCTTATATATGTTGACGATATATCCAATGAGGGAACATTTACAGACCTTATATTAGCATTGTATTTAATTTTTAAGTTTTCTATTTTTTCTTTAGCTTCTAAAGAGCTTATTCCAGGCCTATTTGCTGCTATAAAAGTTGCTAATTCAAAATTTTCAGAAACATCTTTCCAACTTTCCATATCACAAATAGCATCAAAGCCAGTTATAAAGTATATATTAGCATTTTTATATTTTTTATGAAGTTCTTTTAATGTATCTATAGTATAAGTCCTAGATTCTCTGTTTATTTCCATATCTGAAACTGCAAAGTTATCATTGTTCATTGTTGCTAATAATACCATATTGTATCTATCAATTTTATTTGTTCTTAATTTTGACTTATGCGGTGGATTTCCATTTGGTATAAAAAGTATCTTATCTAGATTATAAGTTTCTCTTATATATTCCGCTGTTGCTAAATGTGCATAATGTATAGGGTCAAAAGTTCCTCCCATTATACCAATTTTTATTTTCTCATTTCCCGTTTCATGAAAATTTGACTTTAGGTTGTTTATATTCCTGGCTTCTAAAACTAATTCATCAATTCTCATTAACTATCTCCTTTTGTCCTTTATACTACTATTGTATCATTAATTTTTGCTTCTTAGATACAATTATTCTATATTTTCCTGTATAATTTTGTATATATTTAGAAACATATTTAATGTAAATATTATCAATATAAAGGAGATATATATGCCTATAATAACTAAAATAGAAGCTCAACAAAAAAATGAAAATAGAGTTAACATATATTTAAACGATCAATTTTTCATGGGAATTTATAAAGAATTAGTTTTCACTTTAAATCTAAAAAAAGGAATGGAAATAGATGAAGAAGTTTTAAAAAATATGCTTTATGATGAAATGTATATAAAAGCCAAAAACAAAGCTTTAAATATTTTATCTAAAGCTCCTCAATCTGAAAAAAACATAATAAATAAACTATCTAGTGATTTTGATGAAGAGATTATAGAAGATGTGCTTGTATTTTTAAGAAAATATAACTTTGTAAATGACGAAGATCTTGCTCAAAGAATAACTAACACTAACTTGAAAATTAATAAATGTGGTAAAAACAGAATTAAACAAAATTTATACAACAAAGGAATAGATAGAAGTACCATAGATTCTGTTGTTTCTTATATTGATTCAGATGTAGAATTTGAAAATGCAATGTATTTAGCTAAAAAAAGATATGAACGTGTTAAAAACGAAGATAGAAATAAGATTTATCAAAAGATATCTCAACATTTAGCTTATAAAGGTTTTGGCTATGATATTATTAAAAGAGTTTTAAACAAACTACTTAATTTTGATGAGTCTGATTACTGCTAAACTAAAAATTACTTTTACTTAATCTTTTCAGCTTCATTTTGTGGACATTTGTCGAATATTATTATATTATCTATTAGTATAAATTTTTAGAAAAGAGGTGTTGCATTTGCCTAATAATGTAGCTGAATCAGTAACTAATGAAGTTGAAAGATTAAGCAATATGCCATTAGATAAACTAACAGAAAATTTTATAAGCTGGGTAACAAGTTATGGAATAAAACTTATAATAGGCCTTATAGTTATATTCATAGGGCTAAAAGTTATAAAAAAAGTAGTAAAACACTTTACTAAATTCTTAGTAAAAAAATCTGTTGATATTACACTTACAAAGTTTTTACATGCTTTTGTAGAAATATCTTTAAAACTATTATTATTTATAATAATACTTGGGTACTGGGATGTAGAACTTACAGGATTTGCTGCTTTAATAGCATCTGGAGGGGTTGCTATAGGTTTAGCCCTTCAAGGAAGTTTATCTAACTTTGCCGGAGGTTTTATAATATTATTAATTAGGCCTTTTAAAGTTGGTGATTATATAGAAACAGGTATATATCAAGGAACAGTAGAAGAAATAGGACTTTTTTATACTAAGCTTACTACTATAGATAATAAATTAATTTTAATACCTAACGGAACTTTGTCTAATGGAAGTTTAGTAAACTACTCTGCTAAAGCAAAACGAAGAGTAGATTTAGTTTTTAACGTTAGTTATGACAATGATATAAATCATGTTAAAAATGTTTTAAATAATATATTAAAAACTCAAGATCTTATTTTACATGAACCTGCCCCTTTCGTAGGAATGGTTGCTCATGGTCCAAGTTCAATAGATTTCGCTGTTAGAGTTTGGTGTAATTCTGAGAATTATTGGACTATACATGCTAGTTTATTAGAAAAAGTTAAAATTAAATTTGATGAGGAAGGTATAAATATACCTTACCCTCAAATGGATGTTCATATAAAAAATAACTAATAAAAAAACTACTTTAAGTGGAAATAGCAAAAAATCCATCTAAAGTAGTTTTTTGTTTATCAAAAATTACTCACTATATCTAACTCTATCAATTAATGATTCTTTATTAAAATTCTTACTTATAAAATAAGTTAAAAGTAATTGTGCTATAAATACACTAACAACCATAATTAAAATTTGAGTTATCGGGAATGTATAAGTTGCATATGAAGCCCCTGTTTTTCTAAATACATAAACTGCAATATATCCAATTATTGTTCCTAAAGTTAATGAACTCAAAAGCATCGTACCTGTATAAAACATAGCTTCTATATTTAACATTTTAACAAGTTGTTTATCTGTTAATCCTATAGCTTGTAACATTCCAAGTTCTTTTTTTCTAGTTATAATACTTGTTATCATAGAGTTTATCAAATTCATAAATCCTATAATTCCTATAATTACAACTAATGCATAACCTATACCTTTGGTAACAGCTATAGATAGTTTATTATCTTTAAGTAATTCATCTATATAGTTCGCTTGAATATAATCATCATTTTTATCTAAACTTTCTATATATGACTTAATATTTTCATATTCACCTTTTTGAGTATATATACCAATAGTTGTTGTTGTATCTGTATCAAACATTTTATCAAATGCATCATAATGCATAGCAAATGTAGATGGGTTTGAAGTTATACCTTGAACTTTAAATTCTTTTTTTATTTTTTTATCTCCATCATATAAGGTTAAAGTTGTTTTATCACCGACTTTTATCCCTATTTCTGTTGATAATTCCGGCTGTGTTATAAGTATTTCTTCTCCTGATTTTAATTTTTCTAAATTTATTTCACCATCTTCTAAGTAAAATTCTAAATTCTTTAAATCCTCTTCATTCACACTGGATAAATCATGGTATTTATACTCAGTCTTATATCCATTTAATTCACATTTGGCGCTTTTACTTTTATCTATATTAGTTACTCCTTTTATATTTAATAATTTTTTTATAAAGTTTTCTCCTAAAGGATTATTTTTCTGTAAAATATTCATTTCAGTATCAGGACTATCCTCTTCTCCATATGTATATCCATCTAAATCTATTTTTATATCTTGTGAAAATCGTTCCCTAGTCATCTTTTCTGCATCTATACTATTCATAACACTAGATATAACGACAAATATTATAGCACTTAACGAAAGTGATATTACTGTTATATAAGTACGCTTTTTATTTCTACTTAAGTTAGCATAGGAAAGTCTATTTAAGTTTATACTTTCATATCCTTTTCTGCTTTTTTTATTATTTTTATCTTCTCCATTGTATCTTACAGCTTCTATTATAGATACCTTGGATGCTTCTTTCATAGGCTTAAGTAATGATATATATATAGTTATTAAACTTATAATCATAACTCCTATAATCATAGGTAATTTAAAAGCATTCCCTTCAAACATAAATATCTTTCCTATAACAAACTCATTTATTAAAAATCCAACTAAAACTCCTATTGGAACTCCTATCATAGATAAGAAAATACCTTCTTTAAGAACTATTGACTTAATTTGTTTTTTTGTAGCTCCTATAGCTCTTAGTTTTCCAAACTCTTGTACTTTAGTTACCACCGATAAATGAAATATATTATATATTACTAATATACTAGACATTATAACTATAATACCAATTACAACACCCCACATTATAACTTCCATATCTGGTTTTAATGAGTTTATATAATCTTCATTAACTAAAACTCTTGCCTTAGGTATATTTAAATCTTTAGCTATATCTTCTACTTTAAGCTTTAGCTCATCTCCACTTAAGTTAGCTTCTGCTTTAACAGTAACGTATGCATTAAAATTTTCTTTACTCATATCTCTTGTAGAGTTCATATATTCCTTAGAAACTATCCCAGAATAAATTTTTTTAATCTTTGACATTTCATTAGATTTAATTATGCCAGATAAAGTAAATTCACTTTCTGTAAATCCTTTATTAGCATAATCTTCATATTTTATTTTTATTTTTTCTCCAATTTTTCCTTTATATCCTAATTTTTTTAACGCTAAATTATCTAATGCTATTTCATTCTTTAATTTAGGCATAATTCCTTTTTCAAGTTTTATACTACTTAACTCCATAGCCTTATCATTTACATATGATAAAGCTATCTTACTTTTATCATCATAGTTAATACTCCCTATACCATTTACTAATCCTACAGCATCTATATCTGCATGAGCTTTAATTTCTTCAATTTTCTTTTCATCCATATTACCATAAACGCCATGTTGTGTTCCTGAATATTTTATAATTCTCTCTTTATTAGCTTTACTCCAGTCTAAACATGTTAAGCCAACTGATGATAATAATGTAGTTGATAATATTATAGTAATAATAATTAATATACTTTTTGACTTATTTATAATCAAATTACTTTTAGCTATTTTAGTAGTATTAATCATTTATAGCACCGTCCTTTACTACTTTACCATCTTCAATATAGATTACTCTATCAGCCATTTGTGCTATAGTTTCATCATGTGTTATCATAACTAATGTTTGATTATATTTTTTTATCATAGTTTTTAACAAACTCATAACTTCATCAGAAGTTTTAGAATCTAAGTTTCCAGTTGGTTCATCTGCAAGTATTATTGATGGTCTACTTGCTAAAGCACGAGCTATAGCAACTCTTTGTTGTTGTCCCCCAGATAAAGTATTAGGTAATGACTCTTTTTTATTTTCAAGTCCTAAAGCATTTATAATATCATTTATAAAGTTTTTATCTACCTCTTTATTATCAAGACCTATTGGTAAAACAATATTTTCCCATACATTAAGTGATGGTATCAAATTATAATATTGAAAAATGAATCCTATTTTTCTTCTTCTAAATATAGCTAATTGCTCATCCTTTAATGTAAATATATCTTTTTTATCTATAAAAACCTTACCTTCTGTTGGTCTATCAAGCCCTCCAATCATATGAATCAAAGTACTTTTTCCAGAACCTGATTTTCCAACTATTGCAACAAATTCACCTTCAATTATACTTATATTTGTGTCATCAATTGCCTTTACTAAATTTTCTCCTTTGCCATAATACTTTTTTAAATTTTTAGTTTTTAAAATCTCCATAATTTAATTCTCCTTATCTCTATTCTTTATACTTTAATAATAAAAGGTAAGTCTTACATAACACTTTCATATTGGCTTACACTTTTGTAAGAAATAAAGAAAATTTACTACCTTGTCCTATTTTTGATGAAACAATAATATTTCCACCTTGACTTTCTATTATCTTTCTACTTAAGTAAAGTCCTACACCTGAACCTTCAACTTCCTCTACTTTTTCGCTTCTGTAAAACCTTTTAAATATATTGTTAAATTCACTTTTATCTATACCTATACCATTATCTTTTATATCAATTCTTATAAAGTTTATAGTTTCTTGCAATGAAACTTCTATTTTTCCGTTATCGTGAGTATATTTAACTCCATTTTCTAAAATATTAAATATACTTTCCTCTGTCCATTTAGAATCATGAAGTATTATTTTATCTTCAAAATCTTTTACGCTAATTTTTATATTTTTTAAATTAGCCTTTCCTTTGACACTATCTATAGCTTTAGTTAAAGTTTGTTTTATACTTTTATCTTCTTTTTTTATACTTATCATACTAGCTTCTAACCTAGATATATTTACTAAAGAATCAATTAGATTATGTAGTTTATTTATAGACATTTTATTAGTTGTTAAAAATTCAATTCTATCTTCTTCATCAAGTTCTTCTTCTAATAATAAAGAATTATATAGCTTTAAAGAGGCTAATGGGGTTTTTAATTGATGTGATATATCTGTTACTAATTCTTTTATACTTTCTTTTTCTTTATTTATATTTTTAATTTTTAAATTTAAACTTCTAGATAGTTTATTTAAATCTGAATTTATTCTATTTAATACTCCTTCTTCTTTGAAATCATCTTCTATTTCATATTTATTATGAATTATATCTTCTATGTTTTTGCTTATTATTTTTAACTTAGAAAATACATATTTCATCAAATTTGATAATATTAACATCATTAATGTCATTACAACAACAAAAACAATCAAATTATTTACCAGGAAATATTTTAAATGTTGTTGAAAATTTATATTTCTAATCATATTGTAATTTTCATCATATCCATATTTTTTTAAAATATTTTGCCCTATATTTTCATATTCTTCACTTTCACTATAAACGCTTTTTACTATATCTGATTCAGATTGAGGATACTTGTTTACTAATTTCCCAACTATTCGTTTATTTATATTTTGTTGTTCTAAGTATATATTTTTCAAGTTTTTATATTGGAATATGGAAAATGCTCCAAATATTAATATTACTCCTATAATAGCTATTAAAAAAATTCTCCTTATTATAGGTTCTCTTTTTAATAACTCTATCATTTTTTTATACACCTCTTTTCAAAGGTATATCCAATGCCTCTAATATTTTTTATATACTCTGGATTTGACGGATTTTCTTCAACTTTTTGTCTTAGTCTTCTTATATTAACTGCTATTGTATTTTCATCTACGAAATTTCCATCAATATCCCAAAGAGCTTCTATAAGTTGTTCTTTTGTAACAATTTGACATGAATTTTCCATTAAATACTTAAGTAATTTACCTTCATTTTTACTAAGTATTATTTCATTGCTACCTTTTGTAATTTTACCATCCAAATAATTATAAATTAAATTATCACAATAAATTTGATTTTCATTTGTGAAATCACTTATTCTTTTCATAACTGCATTAACTTTTGATATTAAAACTATCAAACTAAATGGTTTTGTTATATAATCATCAGCTCCAACTTCATAACCTGTAACTATATCTACTTCTTGATCTAGAGCTGTTAACATTATTATATGTACATTACTTATACGTCTTATATACTCACAAAATTCAAATCCATCTCCATCTGGTAGTCCTATATCTGATATTATTAAATTTATTTTATTACTTTTAAATATTTCTTTAGCTTCTTTTATATTAAAGGCATTAAAAACTTTATAGCCTTCTTTTTTCAACTTAAAGCTTATTCCCCTATTTAAAGATTTATCATCTTCTAAAAGCAGTATATTTCCCATAATTACCTCCCCAATTCATATAATATATTTTACTACATAAATAACCCCTAGATAACATTTCGTTACCCAGGGGTATAATTATTTTAATATATATTTTAATTTATTATTTAGATACATTTCCAGCTACATTTAATATGTCCCAAGTTCTAGCAAATGGTGGTGCATAACATAAATCTAGCATACCTAATTGGTTTGTAGTTAATTTACCAAACACACAAGCAGCTATTACATTAGCTCTTTGAACAGCATCTTTAAATCCTGCTACTTGTCCACCTAGTATAACTTTAGTATCTGCATCATATACAAGTTTTACATACATCTTATTTCTACCTGGATAGTAATTAGTTTGGTTAAAGTCAGATATAAACTTAGCTTTAACATTCATTCCTAACTTAGCTGCTTGAGATTCTGTAATTCCTGTTGCAGCAGCTTCCATATCCATAACTTTTATACAACTTGAACTTAAAGACCCTTGGAAACTAATATTAGCTCCAGCTAAGTTTTCTCCAACTATTCTTCCTAACTTATTAGCTCCTGTTGCAAGTGGAACATATGAATCTTGTCCAGTTACTATATTTTTTATAGTAGCACAATCTCCGGCAGCATATATATCTTCTACAGAAGTTTTTCCAAACTCATCAACTATTATAGCCCCATTTTTTAACATGTCTATATTAGTATCTTTTAAAAATGCAGTATTTGGTCTAACACCAGTAGCAACTATAACTAAATCAGCTTCATATTCCCCTTTATTAGTTATTACTTTTTCTACTTTAGTTTCTCCAACTAATTCGCTAACTATTTCTTCTAAACGTAAATCAACATTATGATTTCTTATTTCTTCTTCTAATATATCAGTTATCTCTTTATCAAATACTTGAGGTAATATTCTATCTTCTAATTGGAATACTACTACATCTTTGCCTAATTTTTTAGCAGCTTCCACAGCTTCAAGTCCTATAAATCCAGCACCTATTATAGCTACCTTTTTTATATCTTCTTTGTTCATTAATTCTTTTATTTTTATACCATCTTCTAAGCTTTTTAATGTAGATACATTTTCAAGTTTAACATTTTTAATAGGAGGTATTATGCTACTAGCTCCTGTTGCTATCATTAACTTATCGTAGTTATCTATAAATTCTTCCCCTGTATTTACATTTTTAACTTTTAATTCTTTAGATTCAGTATCAACATCTACTACTTCATGGAATATATTTAGATCAATTCCACTTTCTCTAAATTTTTTAGGTGCTCTTGCTATCATATTGTTAGGGTCATCAAAAAATCCGCCTACAAAATACGGAAGCCCACAAGCTCCAAATGATACTACATCAGTTTTTTCATAAACCACAACTTCATAATCTGGTTTCATTCTTTTTAGTTTTGCAGCGGCACTCATACCTGCAGCTACCCCACCAACTATTATAACTCTCATATTTTTTCTCCTTAAAAGTACTATATTTTTAATGTATTTTTATTTTCAATATTAAAATAAATTATATAGTATATCGTTTACCCATTTCTCAAAATATATTACCATATTTTAATTGTTTTTTCTACTTGTTTTGAAATTTTGAAATATTTATTCAATATTATTTTAATATAATAATAATTTAAATAAAAAAAAGATGCCATATAATTTTTAGGGCATCTTTTTATATCTATCTAGCAGATCTCTTTGTTGGTTTTCCTTTTTTAGTTACCTTGTCACTTGCTTTTTTCGCTTTTGCTTGCTCATGACCTGGGAATATTATCTTAGGATTTTCTGAGTTTCTCTTGTATATAGTAAACTTAAATCCTATAGCTTGAACAAATTCTGCTCTTAAAGCTTCACATATAGCATTTGCAGTTTCTTTCGCATCTAATCCTGCATTTTCTAATATAGAAACTTTAACTATTTCTCTAGCTTTTAACATATCTTCTAATTGATCTAAGAAGCTTTCAGTAACACCTTCTTTACCTATTTGAGTTATAGGCTTTAAAGTGTTAGCTATAGATCTTAAATATGCTCTTTGCTTTCCTTTTAACATGTGTCCACCTCTTTACGTCTTAAATTAATTTTAATTATAGAACTCAAATTCTATGTCGTATATCTTAACAGTGTCTCCATCTTCTATGCCCATTTCTCTTAGCTTATCAAATACACCTTGAGATTCCATAGATTTTTGGAAGAACTGAACAGATTCCATATCTTCAAAGTTAACAGAGTACATTATTCTTCTTAATGCTTTACCAGTAACAACATATACTCCATCTTCTATTTCTACTTCTAATCCTTCTTCAACTTCTTCAACTAATTCTGGTCTATACATTTCTTCTTCTGATACTAACTCTACATCTTCAACTTCTTTTAATAATTGAGAAACGTAAGCTATAACATCATCTATACCTTGTCTTGTTGCAGCAGACATCTTAAATACTTTATATCCTCTTGACTCTAACTCATTTTTAAAGTTTTCAAAGTTACTTTCATCTTCCATTATATCTATTTTGTTAGCAACAACAACTTGTGGTCTAGTTGATAATTTTTCATTATATAACTTTAATTCATCATTTATTTTATCAAAGTCTTCTAAAGCATCTCTACCTTCTATACCTGATATATCAACTATGTGTATTAATACTTTAGTTCTTTCAACGTGTCTTAAGAAATCATGTCCTAAACCAATACCTTCAGCAGCACCTTCTATAAGCCCTGGTATATCAGCAAGAACAAAACTATCTCCAAACTTAGTTTGAACAACACCTAAATTCGGCGTTAAAGTTGTGAAGTGGTAGTTAGCTATCTTTGGTTTAGCTTTAGTTACAACTGATAAGAATGTTGATTTTCCTACATTAGGGAATCCTAGTAATCCAACATCTGCTATCATTTTTAACTCTAGCGTTATCCATTTTTCTTCTCCATCAGTTCCTGATTTTGCAAATGCAGGAGCTTGTCTTATTGCGTTTGCAAAATGTTGGTTTCCTCTTCCGCCTCTTCCACCTTTTGCAACTATAGCTTCATCTCCATCTTCTTTTAAGTCAGCTATTACAAGACCTGTAGCTTCGTCTCTTATTATTGTTCCTGGAGGAACTAATAATACTAAGTCTTCACCATTTTTACCAGCTTGTCTTTTCTTAGTTCCATCTCCACCTGATGGTGCAGAATATTTAGTTTGGTATTTAAAATCCATTAAAGTTCTTAACCCTGAATCAACCTTAAATATTATACTTCCTCCACGGCCTCCGTCTCCACCGTCTGGACCTCCTGCTGGAACATATTTTTCTTTTCTAAAAGATACTGATCCGTTACCACCATTTCCAGCTTTAACAAATATCCTAGCCTTATCTATAAACATAATTATTCACCTTCTTTTTTTAAAGCTTTTTATTTATATTTGCCATAATCTATAATATAAATTCCATGCGCGCTATATTTCAAACTAAATTAATACTAAAAAAATATTTAATATTAATTATTATATTTAAAAAAGGAGTGTATGAACACTCCTTTTTTTAGTATATTACTCAGCAACTGGGTATACACTTACTTTCTTTCTTTTCTTGTCTTTTCTTTCGAATTTAACAGCACCGTCAACTAATGCAAATAAAGTGTCATCTCCACCTTTACCTACGTTAGTTCCTGGATGTATTTTAGTTCCTCTTTGTCTAACTATTATACTTCCAGCAGTTACAACTTGCCCGTCGAATCTCTTAACACCTAATCTCTTAGATATAGAATCTCTACCGTTCTTAGAAGATCCTACCCCTTTCTTAGATGCAAGTAATTGTAAGTTCATTTTTAACATTCTGGAGTCACCTCCTACTTTTTTAGAATTTTTATATTTTTGGGGTATTCCCTTTTAATTTCATTAATTGCTAATTGAAGATGTTGTAATAATAATTGAGCTTCATCTAGATATTTATCTTTGACAATACACTCAATATGACCTTCTTGGCCTATTACTTTTTCAAATTCAATTTTCTTAAGTACACTTAAAGAATTTATAACTGATAAAGCATTGGATGTAACAGCTGCACATACAATATCAGAACCTAGTTCTGCGTAATCAGCATGTCCCTTAAGACAAAAACCTTTAAGCTTAAAGTCGTCGTTTTGATAATATTTAACCTTTATCATGGCTCTTACAATTAAGCGTTTATTTTTTCAACTACTAACTTAGTGTAAGCTTGACGATGTCCGTTCTTTCTTCTGTAGTCTTTCTTAGCTTTATACTTGAAAACTATAACTTTCTTAGCTTTTCCTTGCTCAGCAACTTTAGCAGTTACAGATGCACCTTCAACAGTAGGAGCTCCTACTACTAAGTTTCCATCTTTAGAACAAGCTAATACTTCGTTTAAAGTAACTACATCACCTTCGTTAGCTTCTAACTTTTCTACGAAGATTACATCACCTTCAGCAACTTTATATTGCTTTCCTCCAGTTTTAACTATAGCGTACATTAAATACACCTCCTCGGTCTCAAACTCGCCAATCAAAGGTACTCATTTAAGAGATTTTCAGACCTTTATTGAGCGGCACTACATTTATAAATAATACTATAATTTATAGTTTGTGTCAACTAACTATTAAAAATAATATTCATTTTTTCATGATCTATTTCTGTTTTTTTGCTTAAACATATTTTTATATTATATTTTCGACTTATACTATCTATTTTTTGCTTATGGTTTTTGTTAATATCTTCAAAAACCTTATCATTTAACTCTATTTCTACTTGATTGTAAGAGGTATGTTCTTTAACTCTCATAACTTCTTTTTCTATTTCATCTATTAATCTATTTATAGATTTTATACTTTCTCCATTTTTACAAGTATAGCAAGACTTAAGATAATAACTATCTATTGAATCTTTTTCTCTTCTTCTTGCTATTTCAACTAAACCTAACTTTGTAATTCCCATAACATTAGTTTTTCTTTTGTCTTTAGATGTTTCTTTATTTAAAGTATCAATAAGATTTTTCTTATACTCATTTTTTTGCATATCTATAAAATCTACAATTATAATTCCTGCCATATCTCTAATTCTTAAAAGTCTTGAAATTTCAAGTGCAGCTTCTAAATTAGTTTTATAAACAGTTTCTTCTAAATTAGAATTCCCTGTAAATTTTCCAGTATTAACATCTATAACTGTAAGAGCTTCTGTTTTATCTATAATTAAATAGCCTCCACTTTTTAACCACACTTTCCTACTTAAGCACTTATCTATTTGACTTTGAACAGAATATAAATCAAATACATCTTTATTATTTTCTAAAATCAACTTACTTTTATAATCTTTATTTATATTTAATAAAATAACTTTTAACTCTTCATATTTTTCTTTATTATTAACAATGATTTTTTCTACACTATCATTTACATTATCTTTTACATATTTAGATGCAAAGTCTAAATCCTTATATAAAAGTTTTGGTCCAATACCTAGTTTAAATTCTCTTAAAACATACTCATACTTATGTTTTAAATTTTCTATATCTTTTTCAAGTTCTTCCCTAGAACAACCAACAGCTTCAGTTCTTATAATTCCTGTAAAGTTTTTATCTATATCTTGAACAATTTTCTTTATCCTAAATCTCTCTTTTTCAGACTTTATCTTATTAGAAATAGTCAATCTATCATTTGATGGAATAAAAACTAAATACCTACCTGCAAAACTAATTTCTGTATTAAGCTTAGCTCCCTTAGTTCCTATTGCTTCTTTATTAATCTGAACTAAAATATCTTGCCCACACTTAACACTTTCATTACTCTTCATACTAAGATAAGCCAATTTATCAGTTCCTATATCAACAAAATAAGCCTCTATCCCCTTTAAAGCCTTTTTAACTACTCCTCTATAAATATTAGAAACAGTTTTTATATTAGAACTATCCTCTATAAAAAGCTCACTTAATTTACCATCCTCTAAAACAGCCACCTTCTGAGAAGTGACTAACGACTCTATAACAATACTTTTCAAAAAAACTTCACTTCCTCTTCTCTTTCTCTATTTTTTTGACAATGTCCACAACTTTTATATCTATCAAAAGGCGAAGGTGTTGTTGTAATTGTTGACTTAACACTTACGTACGTAGTACGTCCTGTGAAGAAAGCAATCACACCAATACTAAGCCACCCCCGATACCAGAAAAAGAGGTGGACATCCACCTCTTTCCTACATTGGAGTTACTAATTCTCCATCTTTAACTATATATAATTCTCTTCTTAATATATCAACATCTAAAGGATCTATATCTAAACCAAAAGCTTCTAACATCTTAGGTATAAATATATTAGTATTTAAGTTTGCTTTAGAGCCAGTAGACATAGTAGCTTCTAAAGTTATAACTTTATCTTCAACATCTATAACATCAAAAGTCTTTATCATAGGTCTTATATCAACTTCTACTGTTTTACCTTTTTTGTTTTTCTTTGTTATTAATATTTGTTCTTGATTCATTAAATCTGATACTTTAGTTTTTACAAATTCCTTAGATAATTCTTTATCTACTTCTAAAGTAAACATGTATTCACCATATTCGATAGTAGATGCTAATGAAGGAACTTCTTTAGTTATTTCCTTAGCTTTTATAAACTCTATACCTTCTGGCATAGTAGCATTTATTTTAGTTAAAAATTCATCAGCTGTTAAATCATCTTCTATCTCAACGTCTAAATACTCCCCTTGACTTTCTGTTCCAAGAGCTAGAGCATGTCCATAACTCATCTTAGGGTGGGGGTTAAACCCTTGAGAATATGATAATTGTATTTCAGCTCTTCTAAAAGCTCTTTGTAATAATCTTTGTAAATCAAGATGTGATATATATATCATATCATTTTCTTTTTTAAACTTACATCTTATTATTTTACTCATTAGCACATTCCCCTTCCTATAGTATGTGTATTTATTCCACAACCATTACATTTATGTCTACAGTCAACAGTTATAGCATCTTGTTTTGACTTTTCATTTTCTCTTATTAAGAATTTTTTATTAACACCTACATCTAAATGATCCCATGGGAATACTTCTTCATAATCTCTTTCTCTATTTGCATAAAATGCTATATCAAGATTATTATTTTTCATAGCTTC
Source organism: Paeniclostridium hominis (assembly GCF_014306135.1). Taxonomy (NCBI): domain Bacteria; kingdom Bacillati; phylum Bacillota; class Clostridia; order Peptostreptococcales; family Peptostreptococcaceae; genus Paeniclostridium; species Paeniclostridium hominis. Next base: position 80,220 of record NZ_JACRWD010000001.1, on the reverse strand, counting down.
TTCCCATATTTCTAATTTAAAGTGTTCAGCCCATCCATCAAACTTAGCTCCAGCTTTATATGCATCATATATAACCTTGCTTAGTTTTCTATCTCCTCTAGCTATAACAGCTTCCATTAAACTAGTTTTAGAATCATGGTAGTTATATTTTATATTTCCATTTTTTAATTTCTTAACTAAATATCTTTGTTTTTCTCTTACTTGTTCAGTAGTATCTTGTCCATGCCATTGGAATGGTGTAAATGGTTTAGGAACAAAAGTTGAAGTACTTACAGTTACTCCAAATGCTCTTCTTAACTTTCCACCATTAACATCTCTGTATATATCTATAACTTTATACGCAAGGTCAGCTATACCATCTAAATCATCATATGTCTCTGTTGGAAGTCCTATCATAAAGTATAACTTAACACTATTCCATCCCATTTCAAATGCTTTTCTTGTAGCATCTTCTAAGTTTTGTTCTGTTACACCTTTATTTATAACATCTCTCATTCTTTGAGTTCCTGCTTCTGGTGCAAATGTAAGACCTGATTTTCTTACTTGTTGTATTTTTTCAGCTATTTCCATAGAGAAGTTATCTAGTCTAAGTGATGGTAATGATATACCAATGTTTCTAGATGCATATTCTTCAACTAAGTAATCAGTAAGTTCTGATAACCCACTATAATCACTTGTACTTAGTGAAGAAAGTGATATTTCATCATACCCAGTATTCTTAACTAATTTTTCAAGTATCTCTTTTAATCTACCTAAACTTTTTTCTCTTATTGGTCTATATATCATACCTGCTTGACAGAATCTACAACCTCTTGTACATCCTCTAAATAATTCTAGTACTATTCTATCATGAACAGTATCTATAAATGGAACTATTAGTTTTTCTGGATATTCTACTAAATCCATATTCTTTATTATTCTCTTATGAGGATTAGCTGGTACTCCTTCTCTATTCGGTTTTACTTCTTTTATAGTACCATCTTCATTATAAGCTACATCATAAAACTTAGGTATATATACCCCTTCTATGCTAGCTATATCCATTAAAAACTCGTCTCTTGTAGTTTTATTTTTCTTCCACTGTTTATATCTATTAATTACTTCTAAGTTAACTTCTTCACCTTCACCTAAAATAACTATATCAACAAAATCAGCTATTGGCTCTGGATTATATGCACATGGTCCTCCAACTAATATAAAAGGAGCATCTAACTTTCTATCTTTAGCTAATATTTCAACCTTTGCTAAATCTAACATATTTAATATGTTAGTATAAGATAATTCATATTGAAGTGTAAAAGCTAAAAAATCAAAATTAGTTATAGCTTCTCTTGATTCTAATGCAAATAAAGGAATATTGTTTTCGCGCATTTTTTCTTCCATATCTACATTAGGAGCATATACTCTTTCACAAAATACTTCTTCATCTTTATTTATAACATCGTATAATATATGACTACCTAAATGACTCATACCTACCTCATAAAGATCAGGGAAACAGTGAGCATATCTTATTAGGTTTTCATTTGATATATCTTTATGTATTGAATTAACTTCATTACCTAAATATCTAGCAGGTTTTTCAACCTTTTTTAGAATCCTTTTTAAGTCTACTTTTTTATTCATAAAAAACCTCCGTAAGTTTATTTCATTCTATAAACATAAATATTATTATACACGATATACTAAGATGTATCAAAATATAATTACCTATAATATTTGTAAATTAACAATTATTCTATTCAAAACGTTCACATTTTTTGTTAATATAATAATTGAGGTAAAAAATTTAAAGAATTTTTAAACTTTTTTGTATACAAAATGTTTCAAAGTTTTATTTATGGGTATATTTTAAGTATAATTACGTATTTATTAACCACGTTTTAGGAGGATTTTCTTATGAAAGAAGCTTTTGAAATTAAAAAAGATATTTATTGGACTGGTGTTATAGATAAAGACTTAAAAATCTTTGACATCATAATGGAAACTGAATTTGGTACAACTTATAATGCTTACTTTATAGATGATGAAAAGAAAGTATTATTTGATACTGTAAAACCAAATTTTAAAGACGAATTTATTGAAAAATTATCAAAATTAACAAACATAAAGGATTTAGATTATGTTGTTATACATCATACTGAGCCAGATCATGCTGGAAGTTTAAAGTATATACTTGATATAAATCCAGATGTAGAGGTTATTTGTACTAATGCAGCTAAAATGTATTTAGCAGAGCAAGTAAATAGACCTTTTAAATGTCATGTAATAAAAGATGGTGAAACTTTAAATATAGGTAAAAGAACTTTAAAATTCATATCTGCACCATTTTTACACTGGGCAGACACAATGTTTACTTATATAGAAGAAGATAAAACTTTACTTACTTGTGATGCTTTTGGATGTCACTTTGCAAGTGTTGACCCTGAAGTTGTAAATAGTGAAGATTATTTAAAATCATCTAAACACTACTTTGATTGTATAGTTAAACCATTCTCTAAACATGTACTAAAAGCTGTAAATAAAGTTGTAGAATTAGGATTAGATTTTGATACTATATTAACTTCTCATGGTCCTATATTATCACTTGACCCTATGGCTCAAGTTAAAAGATATGTAGATTGGTCTACTGAAACAGTTAACTCTACTAATCAAGATCAAGTAGCTATATTATTCTTATCAGCTTATACTAATACTAAAGTTATGGCCGAAAAAATATATGATGGTATAGTATCTACTGGTGAATCTGCAGCTTTATATGATATAGAAAATATGGATTTAGCAGAACTTCACGACGTTATGGTTATGTCAAAAGGTATACTATTTGGTTCTCCAACAATAAATAGAACTATGGTTAAACCTATGTGGGATGCATTTTCTTTAATAGATCCTATGGCTAACCAAGGTAAGTTTGCTGGAGTATTTGGTTCTTATGGATGGAGTGGTGAAGGTATAACAATGGCTGAGATGCTTGTTAAGAGCATGGGATTCAAAATGCCTGTTGAAACACTTAAGAAAAAATTCTTCCCAAGTGATGAAACATTACAAGAATGCTTTGATTTCGGTGTAAAATTCGCTGAAGCAATTAAATAAATATAAATAAAAAAGCTATCTCTAATGAGATAGCTTTTTTATTTATACACGTTGAGTTTTAGTCTTTCTAATTTCCCTCCAAGAAAGTTCTCCTCTGTCTAATGCCTTAATAAAAATTTCTGCTGAAGCAAGATTTGTAGCAATAGGTACATGATATACATCACAAAGTCTAATTAATGCTTGTATATCTGGTTCATGAGCTTGAGCTGTCATTGGATCTCTTAGAAAAATTACCAAGTCAATTTCTTGAGAAACGACTAAAGAACCAATTTGTTGGTCTCCCCCAAGTGGTCCAGATGCCAATCTTTTAATTTTAAGTTTTGTTTCATCTTCAATTCTTTTTCCAGTAGTTCCAGTTGCATATAACCCATAGTTTTTAAGTATATGCTCATAGCCTATACAAAATCCAACCATAGTATTTTTCATTTCATCATGTGCTATTAATGCTATATTCATTTAAGTCACCCCTAATATATTAGAAATTTATTTTCTTTCTTCTCATACCTACATTTAAAACTAATCCTAAGTTAGCTAATGATGTCATCAATGAACTTCCTCCATAACTAACAAACGGAAGAGTTACTCCTGTAACTGGTATAGCAGCTACAGTCATTCCTATATTTTGTATGATTTGATATGCAAACATACTCATTACTCCAATTATAATCAAGGTTCCATAAAAATCTTTAGCTTCTCGTGCCATAGAAATCATTCTTATTAAAAATAATGCATAAAGAACCATTATAACAAGCATTCCTACAAGACCTAGTTCTTCACCTATAACAGCAAATATAAAGTCACTGTCTTGAACAGGTAAGAAGTCATTTTGATTTTGAGTACCTTCATATAATCCTTTACCTGTTAGTCCACCTGATCCTATAGCTATCATAGATTGCATAACTTGATAGTTACCAGGCAATGAAACATTTTCTGGATTTAAAAATGCATCTATTCTTATTCTTTGGTGATTTGCCATAAGCATATACATCAAAGGCATAGCTACAACTATTACTATAATAGTATTTCTTATTATTTTACTATTAAGTCCTGCTGTAAATAACATTCCTCCTATTATGCAGCAAAATACTATTGCAGTACCTAAATCTGGTTGTATAAGTAATAATAATATTATAGGTGCTGCATATAATCCAAGTGGAATTAAATCCTTTATAGTATTTAATTTCCCCTTTTTTTCTTCAACTAACTTTGCATAACTTAGTATAAATGTTAATTTAACAAGTTCAGATGTTTGAAAATCAAGAGGACCAAGGTTAAGCCAAGATCTAGCTCCACCCATATCCTTACCAAGTCCAGGTATCCATACTAGTAAAAGTAATATTATACTAACTATATATAATCCTTTATAATGCTTTCCTAAAAAATTGTAATCAAACAATAATATAACTATTACAAGTGCCATTCCTACAATAAAAGCTATACCTTGCTTAATTATTTGTAAATAACTTCCCCCTGTAGTCGCGTGAGTAGCACTACTTAATATCATAAGCCCAAAAGCAAATATACATGTAACTATAGTTATAAGTTTCCAATCAAGTTCCTTTATTAATTTAAATTTCGATTTATAATCAAACACTTCATCACCATCTTTCTTATTAAGGCCATACCTAAGTCGTATAATTTTGTATTAATACAAAAAGGGGCTTGGCTAATACGCCTCCCCCTTTTACCTACTTCTTTCTTTTATATTCTTTAATGGTATATTAGCAACTAATGCTGATACCGGACCATCTTCTTCATCACTTCTAGATTTAGCCATCTTTATTTCCAATCCGTCTTCTTCTATCTCAGCATAATTTGCAATAACTTTTAATATATCTGATTTAATCAGATCTAGAAGTTGTGGAGAACAGTCTATTCTATCATGTACTAAAACTAATTTAAGCCTTTCTTTAGCCACATTTTTACTAGTTTTAGACTCATTAGAAAATATCTTAAACAAATCTAACATAAGTATATCCCCCTTTATTACTTAGCCATTCCAAACATCTTCTTAATCTTAGTTAATATATTAGTTTCATTTTCTATTTGCATTAGAGGTATATCTTCTCCAAGTATTCTCTTAGCAATATTTTTATATGCTTGACCTGCATTTGATCTTGAATCTAATATAGCTGGCTCACCTTTATTTGTAGAAACAATTATACTTTCATCATCAGGAACTAACCCAATTAAATCTATAGCAAGTATCTCAACTATATCTTGCTTGTCCATCATATCTCCACGTTTAACCATTTCATTTCTAATTCTATTTATAACTAAACGTATATCTTTAACTTCATTAGCTTCTAGTAATCCTATTATTCTATCTGCATCTCTAACAGCAGATATTTCAGGATTAGTTACAACTATAGCTCTGTCAGCTCCTGCTACAGCATTTTTAAATCCTTGTTCAATCCCTGCAGGGCAATCTATTATTATATAATCAAATGACTCTCTTAATTTATCACATAAATTTTTCATTTGTTCTACAGAAATTGCATTTTTATCTCTAGTTTGTGCTGCTGGTAATAAGTATAAATTGTCAAATCTTTTATCTTTTATTAGAGCTTGTTTTAATCTACAAGTTCCTTCTACAACATCAACAATATCATATACTATTCTATTTTCTAGTCCCATAACAACATCTAAATTTCTAAGACCTATATCTGCATCCACTACAACAGTTTTTTTATTTTCTAAACTTAAGGCCGTTCCTAAATTTGCTGTTGTTGTAGTTTTTCCAACTCCACCTTTTCCTGATGTTATAACTATAACTTCACTCATAGTACTACCCCCTCCTACTCAATAATTTATTTATTTTTTGGCAAATAATTTTCTATAACAATCATTTCATTACTTGTAAATGCTATTTCTGGATTTATATCATCACTTTTCATATATTCTTCATCTGGAGCTTCTGCTATATAGTTAGCTATTTTTAAAACCATAGGATTTAAATTATTAGCAACTATATAAGCATTTTTATTTCCTTTTGCTCCTGCATGTATAAATCCTTCTACTTTGCCCATAACAACTACATTACCATATGAAACCACTTTAGCTCCAGGTTTTATATTTCCCATTACAACTACACTTCCTGTTGCCATAACCTTACAGCCCGGCTTCATATCAGTCATAACAACTACATCTCCTTCAAATTCAACATTATCTCCAGAACGCATATTGTTTATATACTTAGTTTCATAAACTCCAAATGGTACCTGAATTTCTTCCTCTATAAATTCAATATCAAATCTAGAGGTTATGTCTTCTTTAAGTTGAAGTAATTGTATATCGCTTAAATGATTATAATTTATAGAGTAAATTTTAGCTCCATTGAAAAAACCTACAGAGGATTCTATTTTATCTATTATGCTTTGTCTTATTTCTTCAAAAGAAGCTTTTTTCTTTACATTTACAACTATGCCTCTTTTATTTCCTTTGAACTCTATTAGTTCTTCATTGGTTGCTGCTTTAAAAGACATTTTATACCTCCAAAGCTCTATCTCATTTTATATATTCTTCAAAAAAACTTCAAATCCTTTTATTTTTTTAACTGTGATACAAAATTCATTTCATTATCTTCTTTTGATTTTACAAGTTCTGCTTCTTTATTTGAATCTTCAGCTTGATTTTTATTTTCTTTATCTTTTTCCTTATCTTTTGTTAATCCAAAATATTCACCCATTACTTCTCTTATAGGTAACAAAGCAAGACTACTTGAGTTTCCTTGAGGTAAAACAGTAACTACGGCTATTTCTGGATCATTTGCTGGAGCAAATGCTGCCGCCCAGGCAAAAGATGCATAATCTTGTTTGAATCTATCTATATCTTCATCTTTTATCTTAGGATTTAATTCTTTAATTGCTTTTCTTAAATATCTAGCTTTTGTGCTTTCGCTATTGTCTGGAACAAATTCTGCTTTATCTTTTTCATCTTTTCCAAATAAGCCTTTACTTTCTTTCTCTTTTTGTTCTTTTTCAAATTCTTTTTTAGCTTTTTCATCGTCTTCTTTTTTCATCTTATTAGCTAATTTTACAGCTTCATCTTTAGATACTCCATATGAACCTATATGGTCTAATAAGTATTTATACTCATCTGCAGTAGGTATTTTACCACTTTTTTCTGCAGTTCCTGTTTTTGCTGCAACCTCAACAGGGAAGTTACCAAATATACTTTTACCTGTACCTTGAGTAGAAACAAGTCTCATACCTTTAGTTAAATCTTTAAGTTTTTCACTATTTTTAAATGGTATCTTTTCTACTTTGTTTTCATCTATATCTATATTCATATAGTCGCTAGATATAGTTTTATCTACTACAGATGCTTCTACTAAATTCCCTCCATTAGCTATAGCTGCAATATATCTAGCCATCTGAGCAGGAGTATAAGCATTCTCACCTTGTCCAATCGCTAAGTTGAATGTATCTGCATCAGTCCAGTTACCAAAGTTAAAGTAATTAAATTTAGCTAAATCTGCAATTTCAGTAACTTTATCTTCTTTTACATGAAGCTTTTCTAATCTCTTCATAGTTTCTGTTCTTGATGGATTTTCTTTAGTCCAACTTACAATTTCATTTATTCTCTTTTTATACTCTTCTGGGTCTTTTGCTTTAGTTATATCAGTAAATGCATCTCTCATAGCTTTATCTAAAGCTAATCTAAGAGAATTTTCAGTGTTTTTAAGTTTATCAGTTTGGTTGGGAACCTTTCCTTTACTTTCACCAATTTCCTTATCAAGACCTGTATTGTCATTTAAACCAAATAATCTTGCATATTCTAGTATATCTTTGGCACCAATCTTGACATTAGGATCATTTCCTCCTAACCAGTTTTTACCTGTACCAATTGTATAGAAGTATATATTACAAGACTCTTGTAATGCTTTATATAAAGTCGTGTATCCATGATTTCCTCTTCCGTGATGCCATACATAATCGGCAAAAGGTCTTTTTCCCATATAAATTACACCAGTATCATTTATACCATAATTTGGATTTAGTCCATTATCTAAAGCTGCCATACCAGTTACCATTTTAAATGTAGAACCTGGCTGGAATGCTCCTCTTGTAACTAAGTTACTTAAAGGATTTGCACCTAAAACATCATTAGGATTTTTAGGCTTTAATTTTTCATAGTCCTCAGATGATATTCCAGTTGCGAATAAGTTAGGATCATAGTCTGGATAACTAGACATTGCTAATATGTCTCCAGTTTTAACATCTATAACAACTGTAGCTCCTGATTCCAAATTAGGTGCTGCCTTTCCTGATGCACTATAATCTCCAAATTTACTTTTAAAAGTACCTCCACTTCTTCCGGCCTTAACTACTCTAGCCAATGAGTCATCTGATACTTTTTGTAAATCTTTATCTAAGCTAAGATATACAGTATCTCCTGAAACAGGTGCAGAAGACGCAAGTTCTTTGCTTATTCTTCCTACTGAGTCTACCTCAACTTTTTTGTATCCGTCTTTACCTTTTAATTTGTCTTCATAAAACTTCTCTATACCCGTCTTTCCGACTACATCATTTTTAGTGTATCCACTTTCTCCATTTTCTTGCTTTTGGGCTAACTCTTGTTCTGATATTCTACCCATAGTTCCAAGTACATGTGATGCAAGATTCTTATCAGGGTAGTCTCTTACTGGCTCTACTGCTATAGATACTCCTGGTAATTGCATAGCCCTTTCTTCTATTTGAGATATGGTATCTTGTGTTATATCTTTTGCTATAGTTACTGGTTTATATTGAACAAAACCTTGAGATTTAAGTAAGTCTCTTACAATCATTATACTTCTAGCATCATCATTAGATAAATTGCTAGGTATTTTGTAATATTCTCTTACACCTTTAAAAGCATCTTTTGCATTAGTGTTTATATTATCTATTTTATAAGATTTTAACCAGTCTTCTTTATTTCTTTGCTCTGTAAACTTCCAATCTTTTACTAAAATCGGAGGATATATACCTGCTGAATTTAACTTCTTTTGGATTTCCTCTGGCTTTAAGTCTCTAACAGATGAATCTATTTTATGCTCTTCTATAGCCTTATCCACCATATAATAAAAACTTTGTTTAGCATTGTAATCTAGTGGAATTTTATTTTCCAATTTAAATTCCCTTATTTTTTTATCAAATGTGTAAAAATATTTTCCATTTTCAACGTATATAGGGAATTCATCTAAATATTCTTCCTTATTCTTTTTCAATAAGTTTATTAATTCTAATGAAATTTCATTAGCTCTTGATTTTCCAGATTTATCTTTTTTCTCTATTCCATCCTTAGATATATGAACTGTAAAAGAGTTTCTATTTGTAGCTATAGTACGTCCATATCTATCTTTTATTTCACCTCTTGGTGCTTTTACAGGTATTTCTTTATATGTTTTATTTTTTGCTAATTCATTATAATGCTCATGTTTAAATGTTGTCATATAAGCAATTTTCAAGAAAATTGCACATAATGCCACTACTACTATAAACTTGATTATATCAAGCCTATCAAACTTTTTTTTCTCCATTTAATCACCACTAATCTTTTTTTAGTTTAAGGATTGAGTCCTTAAATACAAAATAAAAAATTAAACTTCCTATACTATTAACAAGTGGTATTGTGCAGATACCTTTTATAAAAATAGTTAAGATATCATATGTTTGATATACGCTTCCTAAAAGAATTATATTTACAATAGAATCTATTAAACTTGATATAAAAACTAAAGCAAAAATAGTTATATAACTATTTTTATATATTTTATCTTTTAGATTACTTATTCCATATGCTACTACAGCTAATACTAATGCATTAACTCCAAATAAACTACCCATAGCGATATCTTTAACAAAACCTAGGAGTATTGCTAAAATACTTGCTTCTACATCCTCTAAATATAATGATATTATAGTTATATAGATAAGAAGAAGGTTAATGCTAACCCCTAAGAAATCTACGTAGTTAGTTATACTTCCTTCTATTATAACTATTAAAATACCTATAAGAAAAAGTAATATTCTTTTCATTTGTAGTTCTCCTTTTAATTTATATTTCTTGGTTCAATAACTACAACATCATCAACGTCTTTGAAATTAACGTATGGCTTTACAACTACGTATTTTAAGCCTTTGTTTTTATCATCAACAACTTTTTCTATTTCTCCTATAGGTATTGACTTAGGATATATTCCTAAACCAGATGTCACTAAAACATCACCAGGAAGTACATCATAAGAAGTCTTAAACATATATCCTTCTAATAAACCTTTTGCTTTATAATTTTCATCTTCATTTGCACCTTGGCTTATTACACCTTTAAATTCTTTATTTTTTAGTAATTGGAAACTAACTGACGATTTAGTATCTAATAAAGATATTGCTTTACTGTAATGATTTGAAACCTCAGTAACAATTCCTACTAATCCTTTTCCATTCATCACAATACTATTTTTTTTGACACCTTCGTCTTTTCCAGCACCTATTACGAAAGATGTATACCAATTTCCATCATTTTTGCTTACAACTTCAGTGCTAATCATAGTATCTTTGTAATCTTCTTCTATAAATTTCAAAGATTTTTTTAAGCTTTGTAATGATTGTGCACTTTGTGCATCTTCTTTTAATTCAATTATTTCTTTTTTTAAATTTTCATTTTCTTTTTCTAATTGTTTTACTTTTTTGGCATTTTCCTTAAATTTAAATATATTTCCTGTACCTTCTTTTATAAATGTAAATCCATTATTTAAACTACCTTCTATTGAAGATATTGTATTTAAGATAAATCCATTTTTTGCAAAACTATCTTTTGAATATCTGCCGATTGACATTCCTACAATTCCAATTAAAGTGATAGCAACTCCTATAGTTGCTATCACTTTAACATTGTATTTTTTATTATTTTTTTTATTTTTACCTAGTTTCACCCTATCACCAACTTTAAATTATCTTCTATCATTCATCATTAATACTTTTTCAAATATTTCTTGGTCTTCTACAGACTTACCAGTACCTAATGCAACGCAGTCTAGTGGATTTTCAGCTATATGAACAGGCATTCCTGTGTGTTCTTTTACTAACTTATCAAGCCCTCTAAGTAAAGCTCCTCCTCCAGTTAACATTATTCCGTTTTCCATTATGTCTGAAGCTAATTCTGGTGGAGTTTTTTCTAAAGTTGATTTTATTCCATCTACTATTGATGTTATAGGCTCTTTTAATGCTTCTCTAACTTGAGTTGATGATATATGCTCAGTTTTTGGAAGACCAGTTACTAAGTCTCTACCTCTTATTTGCATAGTTTCTTCTGCATCATCTTTAAAAGTAGATCCTATTTGTATTTTAACATCTTCTGCAGTTCTTTCACCTATCATTAAGTTATATTCTTTCTTTACATAACTAACTATAGATTCGTCAAACTCATCTCCACCTATTCTTATAGATTTAGCAGTAACTATACCACCTAAAGATATAACAGCTATTTCTGTTGTACCTCCACCTATATCAACAACCATATTTCCTTCTGGTTCTTCTACTCTAAGATTAGCACCTATAGCTGCTGCCATTGGTTCTTCTATAAGATATGCATCTCTTGCTCCTGCTTGTCTAGCAGCTTCTTCTATAGCTCTTTTTTCAACTTCAGTTACTCCAAAAGGTACACATATAGCTATTCTTGGGCTAACAACACCTTTATTTGAAGCAGCTTTTTTTATAAAGTAGCTAAGCATTGCTTGAGTTACATCAAAATCAGCTATAACCCCATCTTTCATAGGTCTTATAGCAACTATATTACCTGGAGTTCTACCTATCATTTTCTTAGCTTCTTCACCTACTGCTAAAACAGATTTACTGTCATCTCTTATTGCTACAACAGATGGTTCTCTAACTACTATCCCTTGACCTTTTATATAAACTAATGTATTTGCTGTTCCTAAGTCTATTCCCATATCTTTAGACATTTTATTAAATCCAAATAACGACTTGAATCCTTTTTTTTCCTTTTTCTCTTTCTTTGCCATAATTTCAAGCTCCTTTCACATAAATCCATCAAATTATCATATTTTCCTTGAAACTGTAATAAAGCCCATCCCCTATTATTATATGGTCAATGACTTCAATACCAATTAATTCGCCACATTTTACTAATCTAGACGTTACATTTTTATCTTCATTAGATGGTTCTATATTTCCAGATGGATGGTTGTGCATAAGAATAATCTTGTTACTACTTCTTTTAATTGCTTCTCTAAACACTTCTCTCGGATGTACCACAGACATATTTAGAGTTCCCACTGATATATCTATATCACAAATTATTTCATTTTTAGTATTTAAAAGAATTATCTTAAATATTTCTTTATTTAAATACCTAAGGCTATCCATATAATATTTATATATATCCCATGGATTTGTGACTTTATATCTTATAGGTTTTGCACTAGATATTCTTATTCCAAGTTCTAAAGATGCTTTTATTTGAGCTGCTTTAGAAATTCCTATCCCATCAATTTCGCATAACTCTTCTATAGTTATATCATTTAACCATCTTATACCTTGACTATCTTTATTAATTATATAATTTGCTAATTCTAAAACACTTTGTTTCTTAGTTCCTGTCCTTAAAATAATTGCCAATAATTCGGCATTAGATAAGCTTTTTTCTCCTTTAGTAAGCATTTTCTCTCTAGGTCGTTCTTCTAATGCCATCTCCTTTACACATAAACTTGATGACCTCATCAAATTAACCTCCTAAGCTTGATAAAAAAGATTTATATCGAAATTCTCTTTAAGGATATCACTTAACTTAGATATAGGTAATCCTACTATGTTAAAATAATCTCCTTTAATTTCTTCTACCAACAAAGCTCCATATCCCTGTATTCCATATGCACCAGCTTTATCTAAACACTCTCCAGTATTTATATAGTCTTTTATATCTTGCTCAGTTAAATTTTTAAATTTAACATCACTTATAACATAGTCTACAATTTTTTTATTTTCTTCCAAATTCACTATACTAATTCCTGTTATTACCTGATGTTTTCTATTAGATAATTTGCTTAACATATTAAAAGCTTCTTTCTCATTTTTAGGCTTTCCTAATATTTCATTATCTAAAACAACAATAGTGTCTGCTCCAATAACTAAATCTTTAGTATTATTAGTAGCAACATCCATACACTTTTCAAATGCTAGTCTCAATACTAGTTGTGTAGGCTCCTCAAAATCAAATATTTTTTCATCTATATCGCTAGTTATAACCGAAAATTTAACCTTTGTATTAGCTAGAATTTCTCTTCTTCTAGGCGATCCTGATGCCAATATTATACTCATTAATTCACCTCTTTTTTAATACCTAATTAGTTTATCACTATATTGTAAAAAATTCAATGTTAATGTCGAACGTTTTTGTTACACTCCGGTTACAATTTTTATTTTTTTACCAAAATAAAGAAGATATGGAAAAACTCCATATCTCTATGATATCCACATTATAAAATTTTAATAGCTTTTTTAGGACATTTTTGAACACAAGCATGGCATCCGACACACTTACTTTCATCTACTTCATGCTTTTCTTTTAGTTCTCCTTTTATTGCATCAAACTTACATTGCTTCTTACATATTGTACACCCGACACACTTATCTTTTTCTATCTGAACTTTTTTTCTTTTACTTAAATCCCCTTTTATAGCTTTTGTCGGACATTTTTCTACACAAACCATACATTGTACACATTTACTGTAATCTATTCTTGCTAATTTATCTTCTATTATTATAGCATCAAATGGACACGACTTAGCACATATACCACATCCTATGCACCCAACACTACATTTTTCCTTTACGCTCTTTCCAAAATCTTTACTATTACATTCTACTACCACTTGATTTTTAACTGGCTTTTCATGTATCAATCCTTTTGGGCAAACTTCCATACATTTTCCGCAAAGAACACATTTATCTTCATCTATTACAGCGACTCCATCTATTATTTTTATAGCATCAAATTTACAAGCATTAACACAAGTACCAAGCCCTAGACATCCATATTTACAAGATTTAGCTCCTCCATTTAATGCATTAGCTGCTTTACAATCTAACATTCCTTCATATGTATATTTGTCTTTAGAAACATCACAATTACCTTTGCAAATAACATTTGCTACTTTTCTCTCTCCTACTTCTGAGGTTACTCCCATTATTTTACCTATCTTTGATGCACAATCACTTCCTCCAACAGGACATCCATTTACTAAAGCTTTTCCTTCTACTATTGCACTTGCTAATCCTCCACACCCTGGGAATCCACATCCCCCACAGTTTGCTCCTGGCAATACTTCAAGTATCTTTTCTACTCTTTCATCCACTTCTACAGCAAACTTTTTAGATGCATATGCAAGTATAGCTCCAAAGATTAAACCCATTACACCTAAAACCAAAATTGAATTAATTATAGCCAATTACTTCGCCCCCTAACTTATAATTTTATAAGTCCTGCAAACCCTAAGAATGCTATAGACATTAAACTTGCTGATATTAAAGTTATAGGAAATCCTTTAAATGTTTCAGGTATATCTGCTAATTCTAATCTCTCTCTTATACCCGCAAATAAAACTATAGCTAAAGTAAATCCTACTCCTGCTCCGAATCCATTTACCATTGTCTCAACTAAATTATAACCATTTTGAACATTAACCAAAGCTATACCTAAAACTGCACAGTTTGTAGTTATTAATGGTAAAAATACACCTAAAGCTTGATATAAAGATGGACTCATCTTTTGTATAACCATTTCAACAAATTGAACTATAGATGCTATTACTAATATAAAAGCTATAGTTTGTAAAAATTGATTATTGGTTATTTCTAATATTCTTTGAACAAAGTAAGTTATAAATGATGCTAATGTTAAAACAAATGTAACTGCAACCCCCATACCTACTGCTGTATCTACTTTTTTAGAAACACCTAGGAATGGACATATTCCTAAGAATTGAGATGTTATAACATTGTTAACTAATACAACACTTAAAAATAAAAGTATTAAATTCATATATCTCCCTCCTAATTAGCTTTTTTAGCTTTTAATTTATTAAACCCTGCAAGTAAAAATCCTAATGTTAGGAAAGCTCCTGGAGGTAATATAAATAATAAAGCTGGTTGGAAAGATGATCCAAATAAAGTAAACCCGAATAAACTTCCATTACCAAGTATTTCTCTTATAGCTCCTAATACAGTTAACGATACTGCAAATCCAAGACCCATACCAATTCCATCAACTGCAGCCTCTACTGGTTTATTTTTAGATGCAAAACTTTCTGCACGTGCTAATATTAAACAGTTAACCACTATTAAAGGTATAAATAGACCTAATGCTTTATCAAGTGCTGGTATATAAGCTTTTAAAAGCATCCCTACCATAGTAACAAATGTTGCTATTACCACTATAAACGCTGGTATTCTTATCTTAGATGGTATAATTTTTCTCATCATAGATATTACTATATTTGAACATATTAAAACTATCGTAGTTGAAAGACCCATACCTAATCCATTTATAGCTGATGTTGTTACAGCAAGAGTTGGACACATACCAATTACTTGAACAAGTGTTGGGTTTTCATCTATTAATCCATTTTTAATTATTTTTCCTAAACCCATTTTCTATGCCCCCGTTCCATTAGTTATTTTTTTAAAGAAGTCTATAGTAGAGTTAACACCTTCTATAACTGATTTAGATGTTATCTTAGCTCCAGAAGCAGATTGAGATTTATCATCTTTGTTAACCTTTTCTTGAACTAAAGATATTTCATCTATTTTTTTTCCTTCTAGCTGATGTGTCAATCCTGTATCAAAAGTAGATTTTAGATGTTCATTATCATTAGTTTTTTCCCCTAACTCTAAACCTTTTATTGTTCCATCTAAAGTTATACCCACTAATATTTCTGTCTTATTTTCATATCCATCTAGTTCTGTTTCAAATATATATCCAATTTTTTTATTTTCATCAAAAACTTCATAAGTAGCTACTATCTTACCTTCTGATTTTCCTTCTATTTTCTTAAATTGTGCATTATCAAATATCTTAACCATAGGCTCATTTGCAAGAGATTGAACATCTTTATTTTGTGAATTGTTTAATAATTGTTCTTTATATAAATTGATAGCTGCATTTACTCCAGAAGTAACAGCATTAGATGTTATTGTAGCCCCAGATATGGCAGCTATGTCATTATCATTACTTGCACTTCCTTTTACAACCATTAAAGGTTTTTCTGTGCTCTTTCCATTAAATTGATCTTTAAATGTTGGTTCTGAAGCCTTAGATCCAAGACCTGGAGTCTCTGAATGATTTCCAACTTTTACTCCTGTAATTTTTCCATCTTTAGATATTCCTATCATAACTTCTATCTTTCCTCCATATCCCTTCGGCGCAGTTTTGATAGTATACCCTACTACTTCATTACCTTTTAATCCCTGATATACTTCCTCTACTAAGTTAGCTTTAACATTATCTAATTGCTTAAATTCTTCAGCTTCTTTAAGTACTTCTTTTCTGGACTCATTATTTGCTTGTATATTTCTTTCTTTTATAACTGGCTCAGTTATATTATTAGTTACACTTAATAATAGGGCTGCTACAGCACATATTAAAAATAATATGCTGCCTAATTTGAATATATCTTTCATTTATTTCGCCACCTCCCCAAACACTTTAGTTTTTGTGTATTTATCTATAAGAGGTGTCATTACATTTACAAATAATATAGAATAAGAGACTCCCTCTGGATATCCTCCATAAAGTCTTATAACTGTTGTTATAACACCAGCTATTATAGCGTATATAATTTGGCCTTTTTTAGTCATAGGTGATGTAGTATAATCTGTTAACATGAAAAATGCACCTAACATAAGTCCTCCTGCTACCATTTGATACATAGCAAATTCAATGTTAAATCCCCCTAATATAAACATTAATATTGCTACAGTGCATATATAAAATACTGGTATAACATAATTTATTATCCCTTTATACATTAAGTATAATCCACCTAGTATAAGAAGTATTGCTGATGTCTCACCTATAGTACCACCTATATTACCAATAAACATATCAAATAATCCTGTTCCACTATCAGTTAAAGTTTGTATACCTTGTGGGCCTGCTTTTAAAAAAGATAGTGGTGTAGCTGTAGTTACAGCATCTATATTTCCTGAACTAACCCAGTTTACACCAGTTTTTGTCCAAGCAGTCATAGCTACTGGAAATGATGCTAATAAAAATGCCCTAGCTGCTAAAGCAGGGTTTACAAAGTTATTACCAAGTCCTCCAAACACCATTTTTACCACTATTATCGCAAATGCTGCACCTGCTAAACACATCCACCAAGGAAGAGATGCTGGTACGTTAAATGCAAGTAATAATCCTGTTACAACGGCTGAAAAATCCCCTATTGTCGACTCTTTCTTACTTAGCTTTTGACATAACCATTCAAATCCTACTGATCCTAATATACACCAAAATATTACATTTATAGCACTTAGTCTAAAAAAGTATACCCCTGCTAATGTAGCTGGTAAAAGAGCTATTATAACTTGCTTCATTATATATGATGTATCTTCATTACTTCTCACATGTGGAGAAGATGACACTATTAGTTTGCTATCCATCATATTTCCCCCTAACTTTATTTACTTATTGATTGTTTTCTTTTTAGTGAAATTATTTCTTTTTTAGCTACCCTAATTGATTGAAGTAGAGGTCTTCTTGCTGGACAAATAAATGAGCAAGATCCACACTCTATACAATCTAATGCTTTATACTTTTCAGATGATTCATAATCACCTTTTATACTATATGCACTTATGTACAATGGTTGTAAAAATGCTGGACATACATCTAGACATTTACCACATCTTAAACAATTTTTAGGTTTAGGAGTGCTCGCTTCGATTTTATCTAGACATAATATTCCTGACGTGCCTTTATTTGTAGGTATGTTTATTGTATGCTGAGCTATTCCCATCATAGGTCCACCCATTATAACTTTTCCTAGTTCTTTTTCTTTATTAAATCCACCACACTGATCAATAATTTCTGAGAAAAGAGTTCCCACTTTAGTTACAAGATTTTTTGGTTCTTGTATACAACTTCCAGTTATAGTTGTTATCCTTTCTATAAGTGGCATGCCTGTTTTTATAGTTTTAGCTATCTGAGCAGCAGTTCCCACATTATTAACTACAGCTCCTGCATCCATCGGTAACCCACCTGATGGAACTTCCCTTTTTGTGCATGCATAAATAAGTTGCTTCTCTGCACCCTGAGGATATTTAACCTCAAGTTCTACAACTTCTATATCATTATAGTTTTTAGCTACATTTGATATTGCATTTATAGCATCTGGCTTATTTACTTCTATACCAATATAACCTTTTCCCACATTTAATGCTTTCATAAGGACTCTTAATCCAAATACAACATCTTCTGGATTTTCAACCATTAATCTATGATCTGCTGTTAAATATGGTTCACATTCTGCACCATTTAATATTACAAAATCTATTTTCTTATCTGGTGGTGGAGATATTTTTACATGCGTTGGAAATGTTGCTCCTCCCATACCAACAATTCCTGCTTCTTTAATAATTTCTACTATCTCTTCTTTCCCTAGTTCATCTAAACTCCCCTTTGGTTTAACGCTTTCATGAATGGAATTTTGGAAATCATTTTCAACAACTATACACGTACTTATTCCTCCAGGTACCTCCATATCTTTTATAGAGATTACTTTTCCAGATATAGATGAGTGAATATTTGCAGATACAAATCCTTGCATCTGACCAATCTTTTCCCCTACCTTTACTTCATCTCCTACTTTTACTATAGGTTTAGCTGGAGCACCTATATGTTGTTGCATAGAAATATATACTATTTTAGGATCATTAGCTTTTTCTAATGCCTTGCTATTTGTATACTCCTTTCTATACGGAGGGTGTATTCCTCCTTTGAAAGTTAAGAGCTTCATTCTTTTACCCCCTTATAACTTAATTTAAACTTTTTTCTAATATAAGTATACTATAACAATTGTAAAATATTAACTATCGTTAAAAAAATATCTTATTTTGAAACAAATTCCAACTTTTTGTGACTTATTTTTCTGATTTTATAAAAAATAAAAAAGTTGTTTTTTAACAACTTTTTAAATAGTTTTTATAGAATTAACAAAACTATAGTATTCTTGCATAGATGACATAAATAAGCTTTTACTTATATAATATTGATCTTTTTCTACATTTTTTAAACTTTCATTTGATTTATCTTTTACTGATTTTATATATACACTTAAATTTTCTTTAAATCCCTTCATACCTTTATAATTTATTTTCTTTGTATGTTTTTCAAGCTTACTTAAAATTTCTAATTTATTATTAATTATTTTTTTATAATCTGCTTTATTTATATCATTTTCACTTTTATCCCAAAAACTTGATTCTTCTTTAAAGTTATTTATTAGTTCATTTAAATCATTACATATATCTTCTACGTATGCATATTTTTCTGTATATTCTAAACTTAATAATGGAACTTCTAATTTACTTATAAATGCATCTGAGAAATCTTTTTTTATATTCTCCAATTGTTTTCTACTTTCTTCTTCTTTAAATGATATGGAGGTTTGAACTTTTTTTATATTATCTATGTCTACAATTGAAAAAGGAATTTTTAATTCATTTAGTTTATCTTTTATTTTATTTAATTCTTCTTTATTATCTATTGCTGCTATTTGAATTGAATACATATCCCAATTTGCTACAGTAGCTAATTTAGAATTTTCACTTTTAACCGCTGATGCAGTTTCTTTGCTTTTATCAGATTTATCTACCAAATCATCATAAGAAAACTCTTGGATATTTGATTCTTTTTTATCAAATAAATTTAAGTTGCTTATTTTTTCAGATAAACTAAAATCTTTAGATTTTATAAATAAAATTCCCCCAGCTATACTAACTATAACTAGTCCCAAAGTAAATCCCTTAGCCACATTATTTCTTCTTTTATTAATACCTCTATATATGTTTCTTCTTTTATTCATTAGTTTGTCCCCCCATATAAATATATTTACTAAATATATATTCATTTAAAATATATTTATTCCTATATTTTCAACTTTGCTACTATAGGAAAATGATCTGACATATTCTTTATCAAAACATCATAGTAGTCAACTTCAATATCTGGTGAAACAAGCATATAGTCAATTCTATCAAGTGAAGTTGCATATGTTAATACATTGTCTTTGTTAAACTGTATAGCAACATCTTTAAATACTTCTTTATTTATTTTAATATTACTTTGATTAAAGTCTCCTGTAACTATATATGGATCATTTAAGGTTTTTACAAATTGCTCTACCTCAGCTAATTGCTTTTCTCTTTCTTTTTCACTTAATCCTAAATGTAGATTTATAATATTTAATTTCCTTCCAAATCCAAGTCTTACTACTGTATGCAACATTCCTCTTTGTTCTGTTTGACTGCTCAAATATATATGATCTTGACTTATTATTTTGTATTTAGAATATGTTGCAAGTCCATAATTTGACCCTAGCTTTACTACATTTGCTCCAAAGTGTGAATACATTTCTAAATCTTCTTTTAAACTACTTACTTGAAATCCTGCTTTTGCTGACTCATTAACCTCTTGTAAACATATTATGTCTGCATTTTCTATTCTTAAAAAATCTATTATATCAAATAAGCTAGGAAACATATCTTCATTTAATCCACTATGTATATTATAACTAACTACCTTTACTTCTTTTTTAGGAGTAAATTTGTTTATTTCAAAAAAGCAGCCTGCTATAATCATAATAATTATTACTAATATAACTCCTACCTTTTTTAACACTTTATAATCATCTCCTGACTTATCAAAATCTAGTAAGTTACTGTTGAAAAAATTAAGACGCTAAATTCATAGCGCCTTAATGTTTAATTTTACTTAGTTTATCCTTAATTATGCAGTTTATAACTTTTTTCCTAATATCTTCTGCTCCTTCACTTTCATTAGTTTCTATATTCAATATTCTTGCAATAGACTTCATATCATTTCTGGCTCTAGATCTATACTCCTCAATTAAGTGAGTTTTTATATTTTCAGGTTCAAGTACATAATCATTATCATCTTTAAAGTAATACACATACTTTTTATTGTAATAATCTTTGTTTAAATATATATGATTTGCAATTTGCTTTAATATTGATTTATATGATTGTTTTTTATTAACTTCTAACTGTAGGTATTTAGCAAATTTTATAAGTTCTAATTTAGATTTAAATATCTCTTCATTTTTTATTAATTTTCCTATATCATTAAAACCTTCTTGACATGATCCTTTTTTTATAATCTTCTTATATTTTTGTATATCTAATGATTCTTCATTAAACTCATTTAAGCTATCATCTATTATTGAGTTTACTTTACCTTCAATATATCTCATAGCACCTTTATTAGATGCAGACCTTTGAAGTTCTTCTTGGGTCATATCAAGTATAATTTTTTTTAAATCTTCATTATACTCTCTAGATTCCATGATAACCCCCCTTTAGTTACTTTTATTATATTCTTTAAATATATAAAAGTGACTTTATATGAGGTTTTAATATAAAGATTGTAAAACCTCATATTTAATATTATGTTTTAATTTTATGTTATATTATTTTTTATTAAAATTTATTTATTAATTATTTTTTATAAATTACGTATATATTTTCTAATTTGGCAAATACTATAAATGTAAATCAAACATACTCAATCTCCCCATTTTAGACTTCTATTATTTCCCCCAATAGAAGTCTTTTTTTTACGAATTATTATATTTTTAAATTTTAAAAACATTATTGTGCTAAAATATTAATAGGGATAAGATTTTAATAAACAGGAGGATAAGTCATGAATATAAATATTATAGGTGTACCTACTTTTTATGGATGTGATAAGTTAGGACCTCAACTTGGTCCAGACAAACTACGTGAAAAAGGAATAATTTCTAAAATCAAACAATACAATCACAATGTATTTGATATTGGTAACATCTATGTAAAAGAAGTTAATGAAAACGAAAAATTAACTTCAAATCCTGATATGAAATATTTTGAAGCACTAATTGAAATAAATAATAACCTTGCACACGTAGTTAATTGTTCTTTAGCTTCTAATTGCTTTCCACTAATAATTGGTGGAGACCATTCAATAGCCCTTGGAAGCATTTCTGGAGTTAGCAAATTTTTCAATAAAAAATTTGCAATAGTATGGTTTGATGCACATGGTGATATTAATACATTTGAGACATCTGAATCTAAAAATGTTCATGGAATGCCATTAGCTTCTTTAATGGGATATGGTCATTCTAAACTTAAAGATTTATATTATAAAGATACAAAAGTAAAAGAAGATAATGTATACCATATAGGTGGACGTGATATAGATTTTGGAGAAAAAGAATTTATCAAAAATACTGACATGAATATGTATTATCCTCAAGATTTATCTAAAAAAGGGTTGGATACAATAATAGATGACATTTTAGATAATATACATAATAAAGATATAAATGCTATTCACATAAGCTTTGACTTAGACTTTATTGATTCAAAGTTTGTTCCTGGAACAGGCACTAGGGTTGATAATGGACTTACTGTTAATGATTCTAAATATTTATTAGCTAAACTAGCTAAATCAGGTTTAGTAAAGTCTATGGATTTAGTTGAACTTAATCCTATGTTAGATATAAATGATACTACTGCTGATATAGCACTAGATATAATAGACAGTGTATTTAAAAATTTAAAATAAATAAAAATACCAGTAATTTTACTGGTATTTTTTATTTATTATTCTATTCCTTTTAATTCATATCCTAAATCTTCTACAACTTCTTTTAGCATATCTTTTGATACAGTTTCATCAACATCAACTAAAGCATATTTACCTTCTAAACTAACTTCTATTACATTTACTCCTTGTATATCTTCTTCAAGTGCTTCCTTTAAATGTCTTACACAATTCATGCAAGTCATTCCATCTACTAATAATTTTTTTCTCATAATCTTACCACCTTTTATTTGTTATTGTTCTAAATTCAAATGATAAATACCTTCATATATATCAAAATCATTAGGTTTTAAATTACCTTCTACTCTTTTATTTGTTACTAGATAATCATCAGTTATAGCTAAACTTATAAAAGCTACTTTATCTCTAGTATATTTTTGAATAGATTTATATATAGATTTAGTATTATCTATATTATTTGAATTTCTTAAAGAATTTAGATACCCTGTTAGCTTTTCATCTGTATATCCACTATAATTAATTACATCTGTTGCATCAGGTACAGGAGATAACTCCCATCCAATCAATGCTAAATCATACTCTTTTTTATCAAGTGCACTTGATAATTCATTTCCCTCAAGTTCAACTATTGTAGATTTTATGCCTATATCATTTAAATTTTCTTTTATCATATAAGCTGATTTTACTCTTTCTCTATTTTTCTTGTTTACAAGAATTTTTAAATTTAACCTTTCTATTTCTTCCTTTAAATTCTTCTTCCTTTCATTTTCTTTTTGCTCTTTATCTACTTTATCCTCATTTTTATCTGTATTTTCTTTTTTATCTTTTTCATTTTGTTTTTTATTAGTTTCATCTTTTTTATCATCTGATTTTGTATCAACTATATTATTTAGTTTATCAATATCAATTTTACTTAAATATTCTTTTGACTTTTTAATATTATAATCTAATGCTTTTATACTATCATCATAATACTTTGATTTTGAATGTAGTGGAAAATTAACCATAGATGCTTTACCTAGATATGATTCTTTTAAAATTTTATTCCTATCTATAGCGTGTGCAATTGCTTTTCTAAAATTAATATCTTTCATGATATTGTTTCCGTAATTAAATACTATGTATTCATATCCTCTACCTTCATAATTTGTTATTTTAAATTGTTTTGCTTGAAACTGACTTAAATCACTTAATGATACTTTAGTTATATCACTTGATAATGCTAAAGTCATAGCTACCTGAGCTTCTTCATCCGGCACTATTATTACATTTATTTCCTTTTTAGCATCCTTTATTTTATCTTTATCATAATAATCTTCATTAAGAGTAAGTATCATATTAGATCTATCATCAAATTTTGCAATTTTGTACGGACCTGTTCCATCCATATTTTTTCTATAGTCATTTAATTCATTATTGTTTAATCCACTTAACTGTTTTTCGCTGACTATAGGGAATATTAATGTATCTATTGAAAAAGCATATGGTTGTTTAAGATTTATTTTTAAATTGTTACTATCAATAGTAGATACTGATTCTATATTATCAACTAAAGGTTTATATGGACTAGATTCTGATCTCTTTATTAAGTTCACAGTAAATTCAACATCTTCAGATGTTAAAGGTTTTTTATCATGCCACTTAGCATCCTTTAACTTTATATTTATACTCTTACCATCTGATGATACTGAATAACTATCTACCAACTGCGGTACCACATTATAATCACTATCTATAGTAAACAGGCTATCATAAACCAAATCCATTATATATCCAACAGATTGTTCATTATTATTTATAGGATTTATAGTTTTAGGATTTACCATTGATAAATGTATATATTCTGAGTTGTTAGATGTAGTATCATATTTTTCTGAATTTTTATCTTTATTACTATTTTTATTACATCCTGAAATAGACAGTATCATAATAATAATAATCGTTAATACCTTAATTTTTTTCATTTGATTCTTCCTCTCTATATAATGCCTTGTAAACTAAGTAGTTTTCTTTTACTTTCTTTAAATAATTTTTAGTTTCATTAAATGGTATATTGTGTAACTTACTACCATCATGACTATATTCTGTATTACTTAACCACTTATTTACATTACCTGAACCTCCATTGTAGGCCGCTATCACCAGTTCTAGATCATTAAACTCTTTATATAACTTGCTTAAATACCAACAGCCTATTTTTATATTTGTTTGCGGATCAAATATATCTACTTTTTCTAAATTCAATTCATCTTTTGCCCATTTTTGTGTCATATCACTTATTTGCATCAAACCTTTAGCTTTCCTTCTAGATACGGCCTTTTTATTAAATTTACTTTCCACTTTCATTATACTGTAAACTAAATTTTCATCAATATCAAATTCCTTTGAATAAGTCTGAACATATTCTTTATAAAATCTTGGATGTAATAATTTTAATACAAATTTTTTTTCAATACATACCCATCCTAAAACTAATAACATAAAGACTATAAATATAATTATAAATCTTTTTTTATTCACACCAATTCTCCTTTATATATGCTATTAGTTTATTAGCTTTATATTTTAAATCATTCATATCCCCAGAATTATCTATTATATAATCTCCAAACTTTAATTTTTCATCTTGACTCATCTGAGATTTAATACGACTGATTGCTTCTTCTCTTGTAAAATTGTCTCTACTTAAAATTCTATCTATTTGTGTTTTCTCATCACAAGTTATAACTATTAGTTTGTCGACTAAATCTAGAAAATTCCCTTCTACTAATAAAGCTGCATCAACTATTACTATATTTCTATTATTAGCTTTTATATCCTCTATCCTTTTTTTTATCTCTTTTTTTATAGCAGGATGAGTTATATTATTTAGTTTTATCAACTTTTCATCATTAGCAAATACAATTGACCCTAATTTTTTTCGATCTAAAGACCCATCTTCTCTTTTTATTTGTTCGCCAAAACTATTAAATATCTCAGTTAACAATGATTTTTTATCCATTATTTCTCTGGATATAATATCAGCATCGATTACATCTATAGAGTTTTGTCTTAGTATTTCTGATAAACTACTTTTTCCACATCCAATATTTCCAGTTAGACCTACTACTACCATTTTACCACCTACTTTGTTTCATACCAAGAATCTCCAACATTTAAGTCTACATCTAAATTAACATCCATCGATACAGCATGTTCCATCTCTTCTTTAACAATCCTTGATACTATTTCTAATTCATCTTCACAACACTCTATTATAAGTTCATCGTGTACTTGAAGTATTAATTTTGATTTTAAATTCTTTTCTTCTAGTTTTTTATATACATTAACCATAGCTATTTTTATTATATCTGCTGCACTACCTTGTATAGGTGCATTCATAGCTAGCCTTTTACCTAAATTTCTAACCACTACATTTCCAGAATTTATTTCAGGTATATATCTTCTTCTATTTAAAATAGTTTTTACATATCCATCTCTTTTAGCTTCTTCTATAGTGTTATCCATGTATGTTTTTATATCTTCATACGTATTTAAATAACTATCTATATACATTTTAGCTTCTTTTACTGGTATATGAAGATTTTGTGATAAACCAAAATCACTTATACCATATACTATACCAAAATTTACTGCCTTTGCAGCACTTCTTTTTTCACTTGTTACATCTTTTATATCAATCCCAAAAACTTGAGATGCTGTTTTTGTATGTATATCAACATTATGATTAAATGCATCTATCATATGCTCATCTTGACTCATATGAGCCAATACTCTTAATTCTATTTGAGAATAATCTGCATCAACCAACTTACAATTATCATCTGCTATAAATACTTTTCTTATGTTTCTACCTAACTCTAATCTTACCGGTATATTTTGAAGATTAGGTTCTGTAGATGAAATTCTACCTGTTGTTGTTATCGTTTGGTTAAATGAAGAATGTATTCTTTTACTTATAGGATTTATTATATTTATTAATCCATCTACATAAGTAGACTTTAATTTTACAATTTGTCTATACTCAGTTATTTTGTCTATTATTTCATGTTTATCTCTTAATTTTTCTAGTACCTCAGCATTAGTTGAATATCCAGTTTTAGTTTTCTTTATAACTGGTAATTCCAACTTCTCAAATAATATAACTCCTAATTGCTTAGGTGAGTTAATATTAAATTCCTCTCCTGCAAGTTTATATATTTCTTGTTCTAATTTATCTATAGATAATTTAAATTCTTCACCTAATTCTATTAATTTATCCTTATCTACCATTACTCCTTCGTATTCCATATATCCTAAAACTTCAACCAAAGGCATTTCTACATGATAGAATAAACCATCCATATCCATATCATTTAGTTTTTCTTCCATTTTAGAAACTACGTTTTCAATAAGATTAACTATACTTCCTATATGATTATTTAATTCTTCTTTATCTAAATCTTCATATTTTTTAGCCTTTACACCTTTTCCTAATAGCTCTTCCATAGATTTTATTTTTTGTCCAAAATAATTCATAGCTATAGAATCATATGTATAATTAGAGCTACTTGAGTCTATAAGGTATTCAGCTATAGATATATCAAAATACATATTATTTAAAGATATATCATATGGTCTTAATGCTATATAATCTGCTTTTAAGTCATATCCATATTTTCTTATATCTTTATCTATTAATATATTTTTTACTTCATCTATTTGATTTTCATTTATGTAGTATATATCTTCTCCGTTTACACTTAAGTAAATAGATATTATATTTTTTTCAAGTATATTACCACTTTTCTTAACTGTCTTTAAAATCAACTTACCTTTACTTTTTACTTCTTTAATAAATTCAGATATATCTTCAAGATGTTCTACATTTATTTTTAACTCTTTAGATTCTCCATTTTCTTGTGAATTTTCTCCTAATCTTGCTATTAAACTATTAAAACCTAGTTCATTAAAAACTTCAATTAATCTAGATTTATCATAATCCCCAAATATTAATTCATCTAAATTAACTTCTATAGGAACATCTCTAATAATAGTTGCTAATCTCTTGCTCATTATCGCCAATTCTTTATTTTCTTGAAGTTTCTTCTTTGGACTACCTTTTATACTATCTATATTTTCGATTATATTCTCAATACTACCAAATTCTTTTATAAGTTTTATCCCTGTTACTTCTCCAATTCCAGGTACTCCTGGTATATTATCTGACTTATCTCCCATAAGTCCTTTTAAGTCTATAAATTGAGTTGGAGTCATTTGATATTTTTTCATAACTTCATCAAAGTCATATTCTTCTACTTCTCCTACACCTTTTTTAGTTATAAGTGTAGTCGTAGTGTTTGATGCTAATTGTATAGCATCTTTATCTCCTGTAACTATATATACTTTATATCCTTCTTGCTCTGCTTTTAATGATACTGTACCAATTATATCATCAGCTTCATAGCCTTCTAATTCTAATCTATTTATATTAAAAGCATCCAATAAATTTTTTAATGGTTCTAGCTGTTCTCTTAATTCATCTGGCATCTTCTTTCTACCAGCTTTATATTCTTTATATTCTAAATGTCTAAAAGTCGGAGCTTTTTTATCAAATGCAACACTTATATGTGTAGGTTTGTACACTTCTATTATCTTAAATAACATAGTTGTAAATCCATATATAGCATTTGTATGTAAGCCTTGTTTATTAGTCAAGTCAGGTAATGCATAAAAAGCTCTATTAACTATTGAGTTTCCATCTATTATAACTAAAGTTTTATCCAAGTTTATCACTCCTAATTATTTATCCTTTGTATTATTGCCAATTTGTATTATATTTAATATTACCATATTATTTAAAGTATATTAAGAGAAAATATATTGCGAAACATTTTTTCAACTGATATAATTAAACTATAACAAGCCGGTTTGCTGGAATAGGCAGACGGGGCGGACTCAAAATCCGTTGGTAGTGATACCGTGTGGGTTCAAGTCCCACAACCGGCACCAATAAAAAAGAGAATAGATTTAATCTATTCTCTTTTTTGTTATTTACATTTGTTGCGCTAACATTTTATATATTTCATATCTTTCTTTTGCATTTTCTTCTGTCATTTCAAATAATTCTTCAGCTATATCAGGGAATTGTTTAGCTATAGCTGAATATCTTACTTGTCCCATTAAGAAATCTCTAAAGCTTTCTGTAGGTTCTTTAGAATCTAATATAAATGGATTCTTACCTTGTTCTTTTAAAGTTGGGTTATATCTATATAAATGCCAATATCCACACTTAACAGCATGTTCTTCATTTGCAACAGTACGACCCATACCTTCTTTTAACCCATGAGATATACACGGTGCATAACATATTATAAGTGATGGACCATCATAATTTTCAGCTTCTACTATAGCTTTTATTAGTTGATTTTTGTCTGCACCTAATGATACTTGAGCTACATATACATTACCATATGTCATAGCCATTCTACCTAAATCTTTTTTTCTAGTTCTCTTACCTGCTGCGGCAAACTTAGCCATAGCAGCAACTGGAGTAGATTTAGATGCTTGTCCTCCAGTATTTGAATAAATTTCTGTATCAAATACTAACACATTTACATCTTCACCTGATGCAAGTACATGATCTAGTCCACCATAACCTATATCATATGCCCATCCATCTCCACCAAGTATCCATTGAGATCTTTTAACTAGATAATCTTTAAGCTCTTTTATCTGATTTGTTATGCAAGTTATTTTTTCATCTGAAGATTTTATATTACTTATTGCTTTTAAAACACCTTCTGATGCACATTTAGATTCTTCACCATCATTTTTACTTTCTAGCCAATAGTTAAACGACTTTTTACTTTCTTCATCTATATCCATACTTATTAATTCTCTAATTAAATTTTCAATTCTGTTTCTTATTTGCTTAACACCTAAATACATTCCATAACCATATTCTGCATTATCTTCAAATAAAGAGTTTGCCCAAGATGGACCTTTACCTTCATGGTTTACAGTATATGGAGTTGATGGTGCTGAACCTCCCCAAATTGATGAACATCCTGTGGCATTAGCAATCATCATTCTATCTCCGAATAATTGTGTAGCTATCTTGATGTATGCAGTTTCTCCACATCCAGCACAAGCTCCAGAGAATTCTATAAGTGGTTCTCTAAATTGACTTCCTTTTACAGTATTAGGATTTACTAAATCTCCTTTATGAGAAACTTGTGATACTGCAAATTCCCAATTAGGCACTTCTTTGTCAGATTGAGTTTCTAACGGTTTCATAACTAAAGCTTTCTCTTTAGCTGGACATATATCAGCGCAGTTACCACAACCTGTACAGTCCATATTATCAACTTGAATTCTATATTGTAATCCTTCAAGACCTTTACCTACAGCTTTTTTAGTTTCAAAACTTTCTGGAGCTTTTTGAACTTCTTCTTCATTTAGTAAAAATGGTCTTATACATGCATGTGGACAAAGATATGCACATTGGTTACATTGAATACAATTTTCTAATATCCATTCAGGAACATTAATTCCTACTCCACGTTTTTCATAAGCTGCAGTACCATTAGGGAATGTACCATCTTCTATACCATTGAATGCACTTACTGGTAAATTGTCTCCTTCTTGAGCATTCATAGGTCTTAATATATTTTTAATAAATTCTGGTTCATTGTCATGTTTCTCTTCATCTTTTGCATTTTTCCAAGAATCAGGAATATCAATTTTATTTATAGAATTCATTCCTCTATCAACAGCTTCGTAGTTCATATTTACTATTTTTTCGCCTTTTTTTCCGTATGCCTTCTTTATAGAATCTTTTAAATGCTCTATTGCATCTTGTTCTGGTATTATTTGTGCTAATTTAAAAAATGCTGATTGCATTATCATATTTATTCTATTCCCAAGACCTATTTCTTGTGCTATCTTAGTAGCATTAACTGTATAGAAATTAATATTATTATTAGCTATATAGTTTTTAAGTTTTGCAGGTAAGTGGCTTTCCAATTCATCTTTATCCCATATACAGTTTAATACGAATGTTCCACCTTCTTTAAGTCCTTTTACTAAATCATATTCACTTACATAAGATTGATTGTGGCATGCTATATAGTCAGCTTCATCTATAAGATAAGTAGATTTTATAGGTGTTTTTCCAAATCTTAAATGAGACATAGTTATACCACCAGATTTTTTGGAGTCATATGCAAAGTATGCTTGAGCAAACATATCTGTATTATTACCAATTATTTTTATTGCCTGTTTGTTTGCTCCTACAGTACCATCTGAACCTAATCCCCAGAATTTACATCTTATAGTTCCTTCTTGACTTATTTTAAAGCTTCTATCAACTTCTATTGATTTATTAGTTACATCATCCACTATACCTACAGTAAATTGATTTTTAGGATTATCTGATTTTAAATTTTCATATATAGCTTTTATATCTGCTGGTGTTGTATCCTTAGATCCTAGACCATATATTCCACCTATTATCTTAGGAATTTTATCACTTTCATAAAATGCTGATTTGACATCTAGGTATAAAGGTTCTCCTATAGAACCAGGTTCTTTAGTTCTATCTAAAACACAAATTTTCTCTACACTAGACGGTATAACGTCCATAAAGTGCTTAGTTGAAAATGGTCTATATAAATGCACTTTGACTAATCCGTATTTTTCTCCTTGGCCATTTAAATAAGTTATAGTTTCTTCTATTGTCTCTGTAACTGACCCCATTGCAACTATTAAATATTTAGCATCATTAGGTCCAAAATAATCAAATAAACCATGTGGTCTTCCTGTTAATTTACCAATTTGATTCATATAATCTTCAACTATAGGCACTATGTTTTCATAATATTTATTTGAAGCCTCTCTAGTTTGGAAATATATATCTGGATTTTGTGCTGTTCCTCTTGTAACTGGATGATTTGGAGATAATGATCTGTCTCTAAATTCTTGTAAGGCTTTTTTATCTATTAAGTTTGCGTAATCTTCATAATCTAAAACTTCTATTTTTTGTATTTCATGTGATGTTCTAAATCCATCAAAAAAATGAATAAATGGTAATCTTCCTTTTATAGCTGCTAAATGTGCTACTGGTGCTATATCCGCTACTTCTTGAACTGAACTTGATGCTAATAAAACACATCCTGTTTGTCTTGCTGCCATAACATCTTGGTGATCTCCAAATATAGATAATGCTTGAGATGCTATAGCTCTAGCACTTACATGAAAAACTCCAGGTAACAGCTCTCCTGATACCTTATACATATTAGGTATCATAAGTAATAAACCTTGAGATGCTGTAAATGTTGTTGTCAATGCCCCTGCTTGAAGTGATCCATGAAATGCTCCTGCTGCTCCTGCTTCTGATTGCATTTCTACAACACTAACCTTTTGTCCAAATACGTTTTTTCTTCCCTGAGCTGCCCATTCGTCTACAACTTCTGCCATCGTAGATGATGGTGTTATTGGATATATTGCCGCAACATCGGTAAATGCATATGCAACATGTGCAGCTGCCGTATTACCATCTATAGTAATTATTTGCTTACCCATTATATATACCTCCTTATTTATCTTCATTTAGATTATGTATTTAAGTTTCTTATTTTAGTCATAAAATATTATCTGCATTATTTAATTATATATACCAATTTCTTAATAAACTAAAAAATACTCCCTATTTACAAATAGGGAGTATTTTTTAGTTTATTAATTTTGCTAGTGAATTTACAATCGATGATTTAGAAACTTGTGAGATACTTGTTATTTTATCATTTTCTTGAGCTACTGCAATTATATCTTCTAATGTATCTTTATTGTTGTCTAAAATGTAATAACTTATTATTTTATTGCTATTCTCACTGTATGCAAATGCATTTGGTGCATCTAAACCAGTTTCTTTAGCAAAATCTTTTATACTTTTTCCTTCATACGATTTTAGCGAAATACCTTTTAATTTATCCATACTTAAATATTTTTGCTTATTGTAAAAATCTATTATGACATTTGATGAAGATGCATATTCAGGCAAGTTTTCAAATCCAGATGAAACTCCTACAAATTCATTAGTTTTTACATCAACTACTTTATTATTATCTATATCTACATACAGTGCACTATTTTCGTATCCTTCCTTTGGATATACCAATTCTATATCTAATTTACTTAAAAGTTGATTAAAGTCTAAATTCTTACAATTTTTAAATTTATCAATGTTAATGTAGTATGTTGTTAAATATGGCTTACCCATATTTTTAACAACATAGTCATAATCTTTTCCCATTATTTCGCTTATATCATTTTGAACTTTCGTTATATTCTTTTGTTGAGTAGCTTTATCTACGTTCTTATCTTTATTCATACTGCATCCTGAGATTATTAGTATGGAAATTAGCACAGTGCTAATTAATTTAACTTTCCTCATATACTAATCCTCCTAAATTTACTTATAGTTAATTATATAATATTTATCTTAATTAAATAACCTATATCAGAATATTGTAATATTTTTGTAAGACTTCTCTTTTAAATCGACATTTGCCTTTATATTTTTTCTAAGTACTTAGTTGTATGCTATAATATATTATGACAAATTTAGGGGGGGACATTTTTATGGACTTAAAACAACTAGAAGTTTTTGTAGCTGTTGCAAAGTATAATAGTTTTTCTAAAGCTGCAAAAGAGTTATTTCTTACACAACCTACAGTTAGTGCTCATATTCAGAATTTAGAAAAAAATTTCGATACAGTTTTAGTAAATAGAAATAATAAAGTAATAACACTTACTAGATCAGGTGAAATTTTATATGAGCATGCTATTTATATATTAAATAATTGTAAAAAAGCTGTTTATGATATTAAAGAGTATAATGGAAAAATTGAAGGAGTAATAGATATAGCTTGTAGTTCTATTCCTGAAACATATATACTTCCTGACTTTTTAAAAAACTTTTATAGTAACTATCCAAATGTGAAATTTAGCATTAGCAGATATGATTCTCAAGATGCTATATCTGAAATCTTAAATGAACGTAGCAGCTTCGGATTTGTGGGATCTAAAATTAATAATAAAAAAATTCAGTATATAGACTTAATAGATGATGAACTTGTTTTAATAGCTCCAATTGACTTAGTTATAGAAAATGAAGATAATTATATTGATATAGAAAAATTGCATGACCTAAAGTTTATAATGAGAAAAGATGGATCTGGAACACAAAGTATAGTTATAAATAAACTTAAATCTAATAAAATTTCAATAAACAGTCTAGATACTATTGCTTATGTAGAATCTAATGAATCTATAAAAGAAATGGTTAGGTTAGGACTTGGGGTATCTTTTGTTTCATATAATTCTGTTATAGATGATATAAATCTTAAAAAGATAAGATATTATAAAATTAAAAATTTAAAATTTGATAGAAAATTTTATTTTGCATATTCAAACAAAAAAACTTTTTCTCCATTAGAATATAAATTTTTAGATAGTATTTGTGATTATTTCAATATTGATATAAATAAAAAAGATAAGTGATAAATCACTTATCTTTTTTATTTATATATTATGCTTCTATTGTATAAAATGCTTTATAACCTTTGTACATTTCATATATATCTGCTTTAGATACTATTTCATATGGTGCATGCATGTTTAATACACCTACTCCACAATCTATCACTTCTGCTCCTTGTTCAGCTAATATATGGGCGATTGTTCCACCGCCACCTTGGTCTACTTTACCAAGTTCAGCTATTTGCCATACAACCTCAGCTTTATCAAATATTCTTCTTACTTGTGCTGCAAATTCTGCATTAGCATCATTGCATCCACTCTTACCTCTAGCTCCTGTATACTTAGTTAAAGCTACCCCATATCCCATATAGCATGCATTTCTCTTGTCAAGTACATCTGGGTATGTAGGATCAAATCCTGCAGAAACATCAGCAGATAATACTTTAGAATTAGCCATAGCTCTTCTTACTTTAAGTTCACAGTAATTTCCTTCTATGTTTATAAGCTCAGCTACAGTATTTTCAAAGAATCTTGAATGCATTCCTGTATTTCCTTTTGATCCTATTTCTTCCTTATCTACACATAACGCAACTGCTGTATATCTTGGGTTTTCAATATCAAATATAGATTTTACTGCAGCATAAGAACATACTCTATCATCATGTCCATAAGCTATAATCATAGATTTATCAAGTCCTAAATGTCTAGCTTTTCCAGCTGGAACTATTTCTATTTCTGCTGTTAAGAAATCTTTTTCTGTCATATCGTATTTTTCATTTAATAATTTTAATACATTTGCAGAAACTGCATCTTTTTCTTCACCTTCTAATGGCATATGCCCAACTAAAAGATTTAAAGCTTCACCAGTTATACCATCAGCTAATTTCTTTTGCATTTGATCAGCTGATAAATGTATTAATAAATCTGTTATACAAAATACTGGATCATTATCATCTTCACCTATACATATATCAACTTTAGTTCCATCATTTAATATTGCAACTCCATGTAATGATAATGGTAATGCTGTCCATTGATACTTTTTAATTCCACCATAATAATGAGTTTTTAATAAAGCCATTTTCCCATCTTCATATAGTGGATTTGGTTTTAAATCTAGTCTAGGAGAATCTATGTGTCCACCAACTATTCTCATTCCATTTTGTAATTCTTCTTGTCCTATTACAAATAATGCAACACCTTTGTCTTTATTATTTGCATATATTTTGTCCCCTGCTGATAAACTTCCTTTTGACATGGCTTCTTCTATAGATATATATCCATTTTCTTTAGCTTGTCTTATTATTTCTCTAGCTGATGTTCTTTCTGTCTTACCTGCATCTAAAAACTTCATATAGCCATTTGCATAATCCATAACACTATTTAACTCTTTGTTTTCATTAATTTGATTCCATGCATTTTTAAATTCATGTCTTAAGTCCATAACAATACTCCCTTTCTAGTAAAATTTTTCCTTACGATAATTATAGCACACTTACAATATTAGGCTTATATTATTTTTGGTTCTTTTGTTTTTTCATAGCTTCTTCATATTCTTCAGGTGAAACAACCTTAATATTTTCTAATCTTGATCTAAAATGTCCTCTAAAGTGCTCTAAATACTCTTTTCTTAACCCTTCTCTTTCTTTATGTTCTTCTTCTGTTAAACCTTCACCTTTATGTTTTTTTGCTAATTCATTTATTCTATTTAATTTGTCTCTATCAAATTCGTTATTCATTTATTATCACTCCTAAAAAAATAGTTTATTTTCTTTAAATTCTTCTGTATTTTTATAATTAGTTAAAAATTCATCTATATTTTTTGATATTATATCTATTCCCTTTTCTATTTCACATATACTTGGTTGTGCTATATTTATTCTAAAGAACCTATCATCTATAGATGTGTCAAAAAAATGACTTCCTGATAAAATTGATACCCCTTTTTTTAAAATATATGAACTAAATTCTTTAGATGAGTACCCTCTTGGCAATTCTAAAAAGAAGTTTATACCTCCAGATGGAACTTTTAGCTTAAGTTTTTCTCCTAAATTCTTAACTATCAATTTTGATGCTAGTTCAAATTTTTCACTATAAGCTTTTTCTAACTTTTTTATATATTCATCCCAATCAAAATTTTCCATGTAATGATACATAGACCTTTGAATGATACCTGATGTTGAGATATCAGAAGAATACTTAGCCCATAAAATTTTTTTTAAAATTTCACTCGGCATCTCAACTAAACCTATTCTAAGTCCTGGCATAAGTATTTTAGAAAAACTTTTTATATAAATTACTCTTCCTTTATCATCATAACTTCTTAAAGGGTAATTTATATGAGAACTAAATTTTAAATCACTCATAAAATCATCTTCTAATATATAAAAATCATATTTTTCAGCTAATTCTATAAGCTTTTTCTTTTTATATATTGAATATGTTATACCTGTTGGATTTTGATAATTAGGCATTGTATAAATTATCTTAGGTCTTGTTTTTTCAAGCTTTAATTTTAATATGCCTATATCTATACCATCTTCTAGCATCGGTATACTTATAATCTTTGCACCTCTATTTTTAAATACTTCTAAGGCCCCTCTATATGTAGGTTCTTCAACAAAAACTAAATCTGAGTAATTTATAATACCTTTACATACAATATCTATGCCTTGTTGAGCTCCTGAAATTATTTGGATATTATCTTTATGAGTATTTATATTTAATTTTTTTAAATAATCTACTAATTTCTCTCTTAGATTCAAAAATCCTAGTCCATCATCATATTCAAATATAGAATTACCTTCTTTTTCTAAAGCCATATTTATAGATTCTTTAAAATCATCAACTGGAAACATATCTATTGATGGATTTCCATTATCAAATCTTATAATACCATCCATTTCTATAGATTTTTCTTTATTTATACTCCTATTTACATCAGATACAAAAGTTCCACTACCTATATTTTTATATACATAGCCTTCTTTTTCTAATAGCTCATATACTTTTACTATAGTAGTATTATTAACTTCTAGTAACTTTGCTAAAGTTCTTATTGGTGGAAGTTTTTTATTTGCTTTTATTTCATCTTCTATAATCATTTTCTTTATATGATTATAAATCTGTAAATATTTAGGACTATTTTCTTTTATTATAAATTTATATTTATCCATTTTATCCCCACTTAAAACGATATTATTTATATATGCCTTTGTTGATGCACATATCTATATTTGATATTATTATGTATATATAATACCAAAATTTTTTAAAAAAGGGGATAATAATTATGTATTACGATTATCATATGCATTCAAACTTCTCTGGAGATAGTCAAACACCCATGGAGGATATGGTAAAAAAATCAATAGATATTGGATTAAAGGAAATATGTTTCACAGACCATGTTGACTATGACATAATAAGTGATGTAGAGTTTGAGACTGATTATGATGCTTATTTTAAAAATATTAATATGCTTAAAGATAAATATAAAAACAAAATTACTATAAAAAAAGGTATAGAAATGGGTGTTCAACCACACATTCTTGAAAAATGTTCTAATGACATAAAAAAATATCCTTTTGATTTTGTTATATGTTCAATGCATGCAATAGATAGGGTCGATTTATATAATGGAACTTTTTTTAATGATAAAACTCAAGTTAAAGCTTATGAAAAATATTATGAAACGTTATATAATATAGTAAAAAATTATAATGACTATAGTGTATTAGGTCATCTAGATTTAATTAAAAGATATGGAGATTATAAATCAGAACTTGATGATAAACTTTTCTATAATATATTAGAATCTATCTTAAAAGAAGCTATCCAAAATGGAAAAGGAATTGAGATTAATACTTCTTGTTTCAGATACGGTCTTAAAGACTTAACTCCATCTACTTATATACTTAAAATGTATAAAGATTTAGGTGGAGAAATAATAACAACTGGTTCAGATTCTCATATTCCATCTCAAGTTGCATATAAGTTTGATTTCATATATAAAAAATTAAGCGAACTTGGTTTTAAATATGTAACTACATTCGATTCAATGAAACCAAAATTTATAAGCATAGAAAATATAATATCTAAATAATTTTAAAAATAATAACTCTAAATATATAATATGGGTTATTATTTTTTCATTTTTATACTTAAAGTTGAATATAACTTAAGATAGGAGGTGGTTTAGTTGAAAATTCCTAATCTTGTGTACTCAACTTTAATACTCTTTTTATCTAATTTTATAGTTAGAGTAATAGGTTTTTTATATAAGATATTTCTATCAAACAACTTATCTGAAGTCCACCTAGGAATATACCATTTAGTATTTAATTTTTTAATGATTTGTATAGCTCTTACTACAACAGGAATACCTACAGCTCTTAGTTGTTTAGTTGCTAGAAAAAAAGCTTTTAATGATAAACATAGCACAAATGCACTTTTTATATCTACAATTTACATATCCTTTATAATAGCATCTTTAATTTCAATATTTGTAGGCTTTAAATCTAGTTATTTATCATCAAAAATTTTATATAGCAACAACATGTCTATATTTATATTAGCTATATGTCCATCAATTATAGCTATAACTTTGTCTAATGTAGTAAGAGGATATTATTATGGTATAAAAAAAGTAAATATCCCTGCAATATCCCAAATTTTAGAACAAGTTTCAAAAATTATATTTGTTTACCTTATTGTAAGAAATTTTAATAACCCCACACTAATTTGTTTATCAGCTATAATTGGTATATCCATAGGAGAGTGTATTAGTTTAATATTTATGACCTTTAACTTGGCTAAAAAACCTTATATAGAAAATCGATATACAATAGATATAAAAGAGTTTATATTAGCATCTTATAATACTATAAAAATGTCTATACCTATTACTTGCAATCGTATGTCTAGTATAGTTCTTAATTCTATCTGTTCTATGATAATTCCATCTAGATTAGCTTTATCAGG
The DNA here is from genome assembly GCF_014306135.1 of Paeniclostridium hominis. Lineage (NCBI taxonomy): Bacteria > Bacillati > Bacillota > Clostridia > Peptostreptococcales > Peptostreptococcaceae > Paeniclostridium > Paeniclostridium hominis. The sequence continues at coordinate 40,773 of NZ_JACRWD010000001.1, read as the reverse complement.
GATTAATTATAAAAATGCATTAGGTATATATGGTATTATATCTGGTATGGTTTTTCCATTTATATATCTTCCATTCATGCTTGTTTCTGCTCTTGTTGTAAATTTAATACCAAGCATATCCTTGGAAGTAACAAGAAAAAATACATATGCTATCAAAAGTAAAATTTATTTTTCAGTAATACTTACACTTGCTATGGGTATTTTATGTTCAATCTTATTTTATTTCTTTGGAGAAGAAATTTGTAAAATCATCTTTAATAATAAATCTGCAGGTACTTATCTAAAGCTTATGTGTTTAGTTCCCCTATTCTTAAGTTTAAATCATATACTTTCTGGAATTTTGCATTCTATTGGTAAGGAGTACATTGCTAGTATTATAGGGATTTCATCAATGATAATACAAACCTTATTCCTTTATTTTATATTACCTATACCAAATTTAGGTATATATGGTTATATAATAATTTTAACTTTAATGCCTACATTATCATGTATTCTAAATTATTTTGTTTTATATAAATACTTAAAATCATTAAAATAAGGTGGTTAATTGTATGATTGTTTTAAATACAACTACTAATTATTCTATATATGTTTTTAGTAAAAACAATTGCTTATTTATTAAAGATTCTTTCGGAGACATTAAAAAAGTTTCTAATAGTATTTATTTATATTCATCAATTATAGATGATTTTGATGTAATTCATATATGTTATATAGATTTAAAAGGATGTTTAAATTATTGTACTTACGAAAAAAACAATATAAATTTTATATCAACATTTAAATTAAACAGCTATGTTAAAAAGATAAATAAATTATCCATGTATATTGTAAATAATTCATTAAATATTTTTTTCGCTAGGTATAAAAGTCAAAATTTATATAATATACATCATATAAATTATGACTTTTATAATTATAAATTTTTAGAATATCAATTTGAAGATGTACGTAAAGTTAACAACTCAATATATACAATTAATATTTCAAATAATTATATTGTATGTTCATATAGCAATCTAATAAAATCAAATAATTTTAAATCTATGGCATTTGATCTTGCAAATAAGTGTTGGGTAAATTTTTCTAATGTAAAATCTAGTACTGTTTTATTTGATTACTGTAATAGTATAAGATATGAATAATTATAAAAAGGGCATTGATTTTATCAATGCCCTTTTTATAATTATTCATATTAGTGTATATAACTTATTAATTTTATCTTCTATCGTTATCGCAGCTTCCTTGTCTTCTATCATTATCACAGCTTCCTGTGAATTGTGAGAAGTCACAAACACTTCCAAATGTGTCTACTAGTCTAGGTTGTATTCTTGTAGGTCCACCTAAAACTACTATTTGTTCTTTTATCAATACACTAACTATATTTTGTAGGCAAAGCACTAAGTCTATTCCATTAGGTATGTCTAACTCGAAACATGGCTTATTGTTTATTATTTCTTGAGTTATTATGCCTTTGCCTATACAATCAACTGTTAACTGAGTTTGGAAATCTTGTCTTAAAGTAAATGATCTTCCATCAGCTGGAACTACTAAATCACTTGATAAAGTATTAAAGTAGAACACTACACAATTTGAGTCGCACTTACTATATGGTGTAGCTATAGCTGTGAATTCAGAACATCCAAATCTACCTGTCAATTCTATTTCTAAGTCGTGTACAACTACATTTAATCCTTTTTCTTTATACATTACATTTTGACCTAAACATCTATCATTACAACATCTGTTTAATTGGCCACAAACATTATACTCAAAAACAGATTTGCATTTTTCTTTTTTACCATCAACTTTTTCAATGTCTAATTGCTCTAATGATGTAGTTCCTGGATTTATAGTTATACTAGAATAATTTATACAAACTTTTTCTATAGTTACATTAGTTTGTACAGAACATGGTAGAGGACCACATAAATTTCCTAATTCATATCTGAAATTTAAATCATCACCATTTAGCATTTTTCCATCTGTAAATACTCTAAACATTATAGTATCAAATATTCTGTCAGTTTCTATTGGATATAATTTTGCTTGTGATGTTGAAAACTTAGGTGGTATTAAAGGATGACTACACTCTTCTTGACAAGGGTTTGGGAAACAATTTTCTGTACAATCATCATCTTGGCAATTGCAGCAATCTGTATTGCATCCACAATTGTGATGATTGTGATTATGATTATGGTTGTGATCATGATTATGATCATTGCAATTGCAGTTATGATCATCTCTATCATCACATTGTACATATGGATGACATTGTGGTTTACATCCGTTTGATTTACATCCTCTGTTTAAATCTTCATCTAATTCATTTGCTTCTACATAACTTCTACTAGTTTCAGTGTTTTGAGTAGGCTGTATTACTCTTTTGTTAACTATTTTTTTAGATCTCATTAAATCCTTCATTGAGTTTTGTCCTCCCCTTTGATTGTCTTTTTAAAATGTAGGCTCTTGATTATGCCTAATTAATAATATGCATATGTTTTGCTAATTGTTACTTAATTGGTATTTTATTAATCGATTCTTAATAGAATAAATATCTTTTAAATTAATATATATTTATAAAATAAATTTTTAAGGAGGTAGTTATGGGGTTTTTTAATGAATGTGCTTATATATTGAGAAAATCTAACAAGGATATGGTGATTGTTAAACCTGAAAATGGACTGCTTTATAATTATTTCAAAAATAGTGATTCATGCACTATGTCTGAAAATATAACTCATTTAAATATAGACTTTTCTAATTATCATTTTGATATAGATTCTAATGATAATATATATGGTATTTTTACTGATAATGATATAAATATTTTAAAACTTAACAAAGATAGTAATAAATTTTCATTTTTACATAAAATACATTACGACTTTAAAAATTTTAGTATAACATTTCCTTATATAAAATATATAGATGGTACTATCCATATTTTATACTACTTAACTAATAAAGAACTTCCTACAACTATATTATTTCATCATTATAATGATGGTTGTAAATGGATTGAGAATAAATTAGATTTTATAAATCTTCCTATATTAGATAATTTCATAGTTTCTTTTACTAACAATATTCCTACTGTATTTTATTTTAAAGAACAAAATGAATTTCCTCAAATTTATTCATCCACATTTAATGTAGGTAATTTAAATTGGAGTTCTCCTATACAAATTACTAATTCTAATAAAAATAAAATTTATTTATCTGTATTAAAAGATCAATTGAATTTTTATCATATATCCTACTGTGAAAACCATGAAAATAAATATTGTGTAAAATATATAAATGGATATTTAAATAATAATTGCTTTGAAGAAATTTTAAATAAATATATAACTACTCCATCTGTATACTTATTTCCATCCATAGTTAAATATGATTGTAATATATTCATATCATATGTTCATGATAATATGCTTTATACTTGTTCCTCTAAAGATTTAGGAGCTACTTGGAGTGATTGTATAGAAGATGATTATAGCATTAATGAGAAGTTCATCAGAGCACACTTTAAATCGAATTATTCTAATGATTTAAATTACAAATCTAGTTGCTTATTCATAACTAAAAATCCATTTGGCATATTAGGAAATTTTAATAAATAAAAAAAGTATTGTGAAATCACAATACTTTTTTTATCCCAAAACACCGATGGCCCCTTAAATTCAGACCCGAGAATCTCCCAGGTGGGTGTACTACTAACAGCTTTTAACTTCCCCCATAATTATGAAGGGGCGTGTTATACACTGTTAGACTCATACTCCCGTTCAAACTTTGTCGGTTGAATTTAAAAAAGCACTGTCGCATGCCTCAGGATTTCATATATTTATTATATAATAAATCAAAAAAATTTAAAAGTAGTTTTATATAGCAATTTAATTAAATTTTTGATATTTTTCCACTTTTTATTTGTCTATTCTTACATAATCATCATCCATGTAATCATCTATTTCATTAACTTCTTCTTCATATTCTTCATCATCATAATTATTTTCATCTTCAAATTCTTCATATGTATTGTTGTATACAGTATTGTAGGTAGTTTTATCATTTTTTTCATTTTTACTTTCACGATTATCAGTTCTTAAAAGGCTACCTAAAAGTTTTAAATTACTTAAACTTCCTAAATTATTAATGCTAGCTAACGAACTTAAACTAAATCCAGAACCATTGTCTTCCCCTATATCATCTGGCAAAAATAGTTCTGCAAATAACTCTATTTTCTTTTTCATATCCATAGCTTTTTCTACTGATTCTCTTTTTCTTTCTGGAAAGACTTCTAGTATTTCTTTTATCATCATGTTTTTTTTATCATCCTCTTCCATACTTCTAAAAAAATCTGATTCGTCATCATCATCTATCAAGTCAACACTACTAAGCTTTTTTATACCTCTAACTAAATCTAATACACTTTCTATTTTAACAAGAACCTTCTTTTCATCTCTATCCATATACTTTTTCGTTCTTGTTATTATCTCTAGTCCACGATCTAAGTCATCATCACTTAATTCTAGCATTTTCATACCTTTATCTAAATCATTAATATTAAAACTAGATGCTTCATCTATATATCCTGACACGTCTATTATATCCTCTTCATCATCATGATTATAATTTACTTCTTCATCTTCAATTTTCTTAGGTCGTAACTTATTTTTCAATTTTATTTTTTTACTTTTGTTTGATACCTTAGATCTCATACTTCCATATTCTGCATTTATATCTACACTACTAGATTTATTTTTATTATTATCCAATAGTGATATATTGCCATTACTTAGCGCTATCATTCCCAATATAAATAGTAAATTGTTCACCCTTAGTCACCCCTTACTATATACTACTCCTAATATATAAACTATGTTTTATTTACTATTATTGTTACTTTTTTTATAAGTCTGCATATATATTATTTATAAGTATTTTTTCTTTTTCATATTATTAATCATAATTTATCTAATACTTCTATATATAAATAATATGAAAAGAATTAAATATATATTATTGAAAGAGGTGCTTTTATGAAAAAAATAGATAAGGAAGCTATGGAAAAATTTGCAAAGGAAAAAAATATAGATAAAAATAAAATTGAAGAAATAGCAGACGGTTATAAAAATAAGTCAGAAGATGAACTTATGGATGAATTAGTTAAAATAGGTAAAACCCTTCAAGGTAAAGAAGAGGTGGTTGAGAAGTTTAAGGCTTTTTTAGATGAAAATCAAAGAAAAAAAGTAGATACTATAATGAATAAAATAGCTAATGCTGAAGCTCAAGAAAAAGTAAACAGCAAAAAATCTAAAAAAGCTAAATCTGATCACTCTAAAAAAGAACTACCTAATAAAAAATCAAATAAATCTGAATCTCATAAATCTCCAAAATCAACTAATCACGATCAAGCAAATGAAGGATCTAAGCAAAATAAAAAAGTTAAAAAAGTTGTAAAAAGAGTCAAAAAACATACAGATCAATAAAAGCATAAAAAATGTAACCTATAATAGGTTACATTTTTTATGCTTTTATTGGCTCTAATTTACTATGTATATTCCCAATTATTTCATCTTTAATATCACTAGCTCTGTTTATTAAATCATTACACTTAATAGTATAATTATTAATCATTTCTTCGTCATCTAAACCTAATAGATTAACTTTTACATTTAATATAGCTCCTTCAATACCACTATATATAAGTAAAGTACCTACACCTATATCTGTTATAGCATTTTGATTTCCATATTTAGCGATATAACTTAATAATTCTAATGCCTCCATAGAAACTGATGCTGTTTTAAATGGGACTTCTATAGAAAATGCTTGTGCACATTTGATAGCTGTTTTTCTTACTTGCATTTCTTCATCAGTATCTTTTGGCATCCTTATAGCTTTCATATATTCTTCAAATGATTCTGTATCTTTATCTACTAATAGTATTAATTCTTGTCTTATATCTCCTAGTTTATTAAATCTATCTATAAACTCTAATCTTATAGACTCATCTAAACTTTCATATTTTTTCTTTCCAAAGCTTAAGTTTGCCATCATCCTAGCTAAGCTGACACCTATATTGGAAGCTAATGCTGAAACTGATCCTCCCCCTGGTGCTGGTGAATTTGAATCTACTTCTTTTGAGAAATCTTCCACAGTCATTTCAACTAATTTCATATATAATCCCCCTTAACTTATGTATATTTCTTAATTATATAAACTACCAGATTAAGTATATATAATTTCATTTCAAAATATGTTTATATAATTTAATTTAATATACATTCACACTTTTTATCGTATATCGTATGTTTATCATCAACAACTAACTCTCCACATTTATATACACGATAAGTGTGGTTTATTCCAAAGTGATACATTAAATATTCTACGTTAGGTGAATCAAATATTACTAAATCTGCATCTTTCCCTATATCAATTGATCCTATACAATCTTGTCTATCTATTGCACATGCAGCATTAATAGTGACAGCACTTAATACTTCATTTGGTGTCATTTTTAATCCTAAACAACCTAATTGCATTACAAATTGTAGGTTTTCGCTTGGACAACTACCTGGGTTATAATCACTTGATAATGAAACTGCTAAATTTATATCTATCATTTTTCTAACATTGGCATATTCTTTATTTAAATTAAAAGATGTAGCTGGAAGTATATTAGCTACTACATTTTTTTGTGCCATTAATCTTATACCTTCATCACTAGCAGCCATTAAATGGTCTGCCGATACACATCCAACTTCAACAGAAAGTTCTGCTCCACCTAGTGATACAATTTCATCTGCATGTATCTTTAATTTATATCCTAGTTCTTTAGCTCTTTTAAATATCTTTCTAGTCTGATTTATATTAAATACTGAGTATTCACAAAATACATCACAAAATTCAGCTAATTCAAGTTCTTTAACTTTAGGCATCATATCATTTATAATTATATCAACAAATTTTTCTGAGTCTTCTTTATATTCTAGAGGAATGGCATGAGCTCCTAAGAAAGTGTGTATTAAATTTATAGGATGATCTTTTCCTAACTTTTTAGCAACTTTTAACTGCTTTATTTCTGTGTCTAATTCTAATCCATAACCACTCTTAGCTTCTACTGTGGTTACTCCAAATTCCAACATCCTGTCTAAACTTTTTCTTGCCTTATCATAAAGTTGTTCAAAACTTGCACTTTTTGTTGCTTTTACTGTACTTAATATCCCTCCTCCACTTTTTAATATATCTAAATAAGGAACTCCTGTAATTTTTTTAGCAAATTCATTTTCACGACTTCCACCATGAACTAAATGTGTATGAGCATCAATAAGCCCAGGTGTAACTAATCTACCTTTAGCATCATCTATTATTGTATGTACATCTATTAAATGATTATAATTATTACCAATACCTATTTCATAAAACTTTCCATCTTTCACTGCAACATATGCATTTTCTATTATCTCTATATCATTCATAGCTTTGCCTATGAAAGGCGATTTGCCTCTCATAGTAGCTAGTTTTCCTATATTTTTTATAATTAAATCAGCACTCATAAATCTACTCCATTAAACTAGTCTCTAAAACTTTATCTAGAGAGAAATTTTCAAGACCTAAATAATAAGAAGCACAGTCAACTAAAGCTTCCATAGGGCATAATCCAACTATTTCACTTCCCATAACATTAACTCCATATCTTCTTGCTTCCATCTTTACAGCTTCAAAAGCTCTATACATAGCAGTCTTTGTATAGTCTGTCAAATTCATTGTAACTTGAGTTATTCCTCTTTCTGGAATTTCTACTGGTCCTGCTTTTATAAATCTATATCCACCGCTAGATTGTCTTATAGTTTTAGCTATATTAGCTGCTATTTCTATGTTTGGAGTATCTAAGTTTATGTTGTATGCTATTAAAGGCTTTCTTGCTCCTATTGCTATTGCTCCTGCTGTAGGGTGTTTTTTAGCTAATCCAAAGTCTGGAGCCCAATTAGGATCTTCAAATTTAGCATCTAAACCTTCATACTCTCCTTTTCTTACTTTAGCTAAATTTTCTCTTTCTGGTTTTGATGCTGCACTTTCATATAAAAATACTGGTATATCATATAATTTAGATACTTCTTCACCTATTTCTTTAGCTAATTCTACAGCTTCATCCATAGTCATATCCTTTATAGGTATAAATGGACACACATCTGTCGCCCCAAATCTTGAGTGCTGTCCTTTATGTGTATTCATATCTATAACATCTTTAGCTACTCCTATTGCTTCTAAAACTGCATTTTTTACAGCCTTAGGTTCTCCTATTACAGTAACTACAACCCTATTATAATCTTTATCAGCTTCATAATTTAAAAGTTTAACTCCTGCTTTTCCTCTTAAAGGTGCAACTATCTTTTCTATTTTATCTAAATCTCTACCTTCACTAAAATTAGGTACACATTGTACTATAGCCATATTAATAATCCCCCTATAATCATATTAATATTTATTTTTAGTGGATAACTAAATATTTAGTTATCCATTATCTACTTTAGTTATTAGCTTCTATAACTTGATTTATTAAATCTTCATCAACTATATATGGTAGTGTTATATGATCTTGACCTTGGCACATTTTGTTGTATTCCATAACAGTTGTTATAGAATTTTCATTTCTTGCCCAAGCGCGTCTTGCTACTCCGCCCATAACATCCCATGGCATAGCAGTTCTTAATATCTCATCTACCCTGTGAGAACCATCTAATACCATTCCAAATCCACCATTTATAGATTTACCTATCCCAACTCCTCCTCCATTATGAAGAGCTATTAAACTCATACCTCTAGCTGCATTTCCAGCAAAACAATGAGTTGCCATATCAGCCATTATATTACTTCCATCTTTTATATTAGAAGTTTCTCTAAATGGAGAATCTGTTCCAGATACATCATGATGGTCCCTACCTAACATTACAGGTCCTATTTCTCCACGTCTTACCATTTCATTAAATTTAAGAGCTATTTTTGTTCTTCCCATAGCATCTTGATAAAGGATTCTTGCTTGTGTTCCAACTACTAAACCATTTTTCTCTGCATCTTTTATCCATATCCAGTTATCTCTATCTTGATATCTTCTATCAGGATCTATACAATCCATAGCTGCCTTATCAGTTTTTATTAAATCTTCTTTTTTTCCACTTAAGCAAACCCATCTAAATGGTCCATATCCATAATCAAATAGTTGTGGCCCTAATATATCTTCAACGTATGAAGGGAATATAAACCCATCCTTTTCATCCACTCCATTTTTAGATATTTCTATACATCCAGCATCATAGACAGCTTTCATAAAGCTATTTCCATAGTCAAAGAAATAACTTCCCTTACTAGTTAAATCTTTAATAGCTTTAAAGTGAGCTTTTAAAGTTTCATCAACTAATTTTACAAACTTTTCTTTATCATTAGCTAAAAGTTCAGTTCTATCTTTAAAACTTATTCCTTGAGGACAATAACCTCCATCGTAAACTGCATGACAAGAAGTTTGATCTGAAAGTAAATCTACATGTATGTTATTTTTTATTGCATATTGAAGCAAATCTACTATATTACCATGATAAGCTATTGCGCATGGCTCTTTTTTATCCATGTATTCCTTAGCTATATTAAAGGCTTCTTCACAAGTACTAGTAACCTTACTTACCCACCCTTGTGTATATCTAGTTTCTATTCTTGAATAATCAACTTCAGCTATTATACCTACTCCACCTGCTATTTCTACAGCTTTTCCTTGTGCTCCACTCATACCTCCTAGCCCTGAAGTTATAAAAAGTTTTCCAGATAAATTTTCTTCTTCAGGTATACCTAATATTAATCTTCCCGCATTTAATAATGTTGAGTAAGTTCCATGGACAATACCTTGAGGTCCTATATACATCCATCCTCCAGCAGTCATTTGACCATAATTAGATACACCTATTGCTGCAGCTCTTTTCCACTCTTCCTGATTATCAAATAAACCTACCATTAATCCATTAGTTATTATTACTCTTGGAGCTTCTGGTTTAGATTTAAATAATCCTACAGGATGCCCTGATTGTATTACTAAAGTCTGATCTTGATTCATTACTTCTAAATATTTTTTTACTAAAACATATTGCATCCAATTTTGAAAAATTTGACCTGTTTCTCCATATGTAACAAGTTCGTATGGATATAATGCTATATCAAAATCTAAATTATTATCTATCATAACTTGAAATGCTTTAGCTTCTGTGCATTTTCCTTTATATTCATCTATTGATTTCCCTTTTAATTTTCCTTCTGGTCTAAATCTATAACCATATATTCTTCCAGTACTCATAAGTTCATTTAAAAACTCAGGAGCTAATTTTTCATGATATTCTTCTGGTATATATCTTAAAGCATTTTTTAAAGCTAATTTCACATCTGATTCTGATAATTTAGCTTCTCTTTTTGGTGCTCTTCTTATCCCATCTATAAATTTTGGTATTTCATTTGGTATATAATCTAATTTTATAGTCATTGCATCTTCAATACTTTCATTTTTAATATTCATAACCTTTTCTAAAGTAGCCATATAATTTATCCCCCTTATATTTCTTTTAGCCTTCAATTAAAACAGTTTCTTCATTTATTAAAAGTTCACATTGTAAAGCTTTTTCTACAGCTTCTACAATTAAATTTTTCTTTATTATTTCATCACATTTATTTATTTCTTTATACATGACTATATCTTCTTCTATGAAATTAATATGACTTCTAACTATGTTATATGCTGCTTCAGTACCAATACCTAATTTTTTCTTTCCTCTTAAATCTATAGCTTGTACTGCTCCTAATATTTCCATAGCTAATACATTTCTTGTATTCTCCATTATCTCTTTGGCTTTTCTAGCTGCTATTGTTCCCATAGATACATGATCTTCTTGATTTGCTGATGACGGTATTGAGTCTACACTTGCTGGATGTGCTAATACTTTATTTTCTGAAACTAATGATGCTGCACTATATTGTACTATCATAAAACCGGAGTTTACTCCTCCATTTTTAGTTAAAAATGCTGGTAGTCCATTACTTAATGCTGGGTTTACTAGTCTTTCTAGTCGTCTTTCTGATATGTTTGCTATCTCTGATAATGCTATTCCCAAGAAATCGAAACTAAGTGCCATAGGTTGACCATGGAAATTACCTCCTGATATTACATCTTCTTGTTCTGGGAATATTATTGGGTTGTCTGTTACTGAATTGATTTCTATATTTATTTTATTTCTTACATACTCTATTGCATCTTTACTTGCACCATGGATTTGTGGTGAACATCTAAGAGAGTATGCATCTTGAACTCTTAAATCTCCTTGTTTTGTAGTCATTTCACTTTCACTTAATATATCTAATACATTTTTGGCTGTATTAATTTGCCCTCTGTGAGCTCTTACTAAGTGTACTCTTTCATCCATTGCACATGTAATTCCATTTAAAGATTCCATAGTTAATGATAAAGCAACATCTGCTAATTTTAATAAGTTCATAGCATCATATGTAGTGAGAGCTCCTATAGCAGTCATTACCTGAGTTCCATTTATAAGTGCTAATCCTTCTTTTGATGATAATTCAGGTAAGATATCAACTCCTGCAAGATTCATAGCTTCTTTAGAAGTCATTCTTTTGCCATTATATATCGCTTCTCCTTCACCTATCATTGTAAGTACCATATGTGCTAAGGGTGCTAAATCTCCAGATGCTCCTAATGATCCTTTTTCTGGTATTATCGGATGTACATCATTATTTAACATACCTAATAAAGTGTTTAAAGTCTCAACTCTAACGCCTGAATAACCTTGTGATAAATTATTTATTCTAAGTAACATTATGGCTCTTACTATATCTTCTTCTAGCGGTTCTCCAACTCCACATGCATGGCTTATAATTAAATTTCGTTGAAGTTTATGAGTTTCTTCTTTAGATATAACTACATCTGAGAATTTTCCAAATCCTGTAGTTATACCATATACAACTTTTTGCTCATCAACAAATTTATCTACTAATTTTCTAGATAATTTAACTTTATTTATCACATCATCACTTAGCTCTACTTTATAACCGTTTCGTGATACATTTACTACATCTTCTATAGTCAAATCTCTTCCATCTATAATTATTTTATTCATATCTATTTCCCCCTATAAAAAATAAAAATTTAAATATGTAAGTATTTAAGTATCTTCTACAAATAAAATTTATTTCCTTTGTTTTAAATATATATTGTTAATTAATTATATATTTTTAAATTTATATATAAAGTTATTTTTTTAAATTTAATTTTAATTTATCCAAAATTGTCGATTTTATAGTATATATAATAAAAAGCATGTTATCTAAAATAGATAACATGCTTTTTATTAGTGTCTTTCTATAACACTTTCTCTTTCTACTATTCTATATGGAAGTTCTACTTTTTTATTATCTAAAACTTCTTTATCAATCATTTTTATTACCATTCTTATTGCTACAGCTCCCATATCATATAAAGGTTGATGAACTGTAGTTAATTTAGGTCTATACATAGAAGCTATTTTTGCATCGTTAAATCCAGCTACAGATATATCTTCTGGAACTCTATATCCTGCATCACATATAGCATTAAGAGCTCCTATAGCTGCTTCATCACCTGTAACAAATACTGCATCAGGTATATTCCCTTCATCTAGTACTTCTTTCATTTTATCATATCCATACTTATATGTAGTTCCTGCATTTTTTACTAAAGATTTATCTATGTCTATGTTATTGTCTTTCATAGCCTTCTCAAATCCTAAGTATCTTTCTGCTTCTAAAACAGTATCATCTTCACTAGTCATTATAAATGATATCTTTCTATGACCTTTATCTATAAGATACTTCGTCATATCGTAAGTAGCATCTGTATTGCTTATACTTACAGAGTAAACATCATAGTTTCTCGCAGTTTTACTTACATATACTGCTGGTATTCTACAATTTTGTATATAGTTTAAATGCTCTTCGTCTACCTTCCAAGACATCATAACTATACCCTCTACTTGTTTAGCTCTTAATAAGTTTATACTTTTTAATTCTTGCTCCTTGTCTGAATATGTATTTGCTAATAATATATCATAATCATACATCTTAGCAACTTCTTCTATTCCGTTTAATAATTCACTAACAAATGAATCTGAAACTTCTGGAACTATTACTCCTATTAATTGACTTTTTTTGGTTACTAAGCTTCTTGCTAATGGATTTGGAACATATCCAGTTTCCTTTATAACATCTAACACCTTTTGTTTTACTTCATCAGTAACTGGCTTAGAATCATTTATTACTCTTGATACTGTAGATATAGAAACGCCTGCTTTCTTAGCTACATCTTTTATTGTTACATTTGTTTTCATTTAGCATTCCTCCTTATCTTCATTTTTACTATATTTAATAAAATATATTCTTTAATCTGTGCAAAAATTAATTTTATCATAATTTTAAAACGATTTAAATATATTTCGACAAAAAATAACACGCCAGTATATTACTGACGTGTTATTTTTGTATATTTTACTGTTATCTAATTAGCATCCACAACCATCATTATCATCAAAGAATCCTGCACAAGAACAAGTTATTAATAATAATATTAAGAAAGGTATCCATGCCATTATATCAATTTCTACCCAAGTTTCTCCAAATGCTAAGAATAAGAAGAATAGTACTATTATCCACCATGCTCCTCCACCAAAACATCCATCGTTTCCGAAAAATCTTGTTAACATACATTTACCTCCTGTTAGATTTTATTTTTAAAATTTAGTTAGTTTTCATATCTAACTATTTTATATATTATGAATCTATATATTTTTTGGTTACTTATTATTTTTATCTTATTAGTATATTAACTATTTTAATATCCTCTATTAAAAGCATCCATCACAGCAAAGAAGTATTAATAATAGTATTAAGAAAGGTATCCATGCGCATATATCTAATTCTTCCCAACAATCTCCAAATGCTAAAAATAAGAAGAATAATACTATGATTACCCATCCACATCCGAAGAATCCATCTTCACCAAATAATCTATCTAACATTTCACTTTCCTCCTGATGTCAATTTGCTAAGATGTCTAATTTTAAACTAGAAGCATCCTCCACAACTACATAATATTAATAAAACTATTAAGAAAGGTATCCATGCACATATGTCTAACTCTTCCCAACAGTCTCCAAATGCTAAGAATAAGAAGAATAGTACGATTATCCACCATGCTCCTCCACCAAAACATCCATCATTTCCAAATAGTCTATCTAACATTGCGTTACCTCCTGTTGATGATTAATTATTTGAGCTTTCGCTCTTAAAATATACTATGCATGTTAAATACTTTTTGATAATAGTTTTATAATTTTTTAATACTATTTTTAAAATTACACACTTAATATTTTTTAATTATAAAAATAGTAAGTATGTAATTTTAAAAATAAAAAAAGACTACCTTAAGGTAGTCTTTTTTTATTTTTAATTAGCAGCCACAATCAAATCCGTCATCGCATCCATCAAATCCACATGAGCAAACAATAAGAAGTAATATTAAAAATGGAATCCAGTCAGTTATACATATTTCTGACCAGCATTCTTGAAATGCTAAGAATAAGAAGAATAATACTATTATCCACCATGCTCCACCGCAGAAGAATCCATCTCCACCAAATAATCTACTTAATGATCCCATATATACCCCCTAATTTTTTGGATTGCTAAATCTTTATTTTATTATTTAGCTAACCCATATTTAAAAAATATTTTTAGAAGTCATATCTCAAATGTATCATACTCTTAATTTATACTATGGGATTTTTAAAAAACGGTTACTATTTTATTATTATTTTTTTATAAATTTTTGATATTTTACTAAATTGGCAATAAAAAAAGCTCTATATAGAGCTTTTTTTATTAACAACACCCATCATCAAAGTTAAATAATAAAAGTATTATTAATATTATCCAAATCCATGAATTGTCATCACAAAAGAAGTTATCAAGTATATCTGTTCCTAATAATAAAAATACTATTACAGCTATTATTAATAAACTTGATCCTCCAAATGGTGAATCACATCCACATCCAAAACTTCTTAGAAGTTTATCTAGTTTTGACATATGGTTACCCCCTTTAAATGTTGGAAACCTTATAGATTTCCTTACTTATTCATATGCTCGGGTAGATAAATATGTTACTTCTAATAGATTCTTGTCTAATAAACTATCTAGTTCCTTTTCTGATAAATCATTGTATCTTTTTACCAATTCTAAATGTTTATCTTTTTCTTTTCCATCAGATATACTATTAACTAAATTTTCTATTGATTTCATCCTATAATTTTTATATTTCTTTGTGAAAAAAGAAGTTTTTGTGTCTTTAATATGTGATTTAATATTCAACAGTCTAGCTATGTACTCATCATTATTTTTTAATACATAATCTTCTTTTGTAATAAAATCTTCTAATATCATATTACCTTCTATTACATATGAACTTATCCTTTGAATATCTAAGTTTATGATATTGTAATATGAGTTTATTAATAGCACTACTACTACGCATATAGACGATGCTAATAAACCTATATACTTCATAACCATTCCTCCTATGTTTTTGTTTATATAAATATATATGCTTGTTTTACTACAATATTCTAATTTTTATATAATTTATATTGAAAATTTCTAGTTCTTATATTAAACTACAATTAAATTATTAATTTGATTTAGGAGGTCTACTATGTTTGAAAGAATTAGGGAAATAATAGCTGAGCAATTAGGCATTGATGATTTAGATACTATAACTTTAAATACATCTTTAACAGAAGATTTAGAAGCAGATTCTTTAGATGCCGTAGAAGTTATAATGGCTTTAGAAGATGAGTATGGTATTGAAATTCCTGATGAAGAAGCTGAAAATTTCAAATGTATAGGAGATATATGTTCTTTTATAGAAGATAATAAATAATAAAAAACCGAGTTAATGACTCGGCTTTTTTATTTTTCCTCATAAAATTTTACATTTTTTATAGTTATATCTATACTTCCATCAGGATTTTGCTTTACACTATATTTCATAGGATCTTCAAAATTGCTTAAATCCCCTTTTATATCAAAACCTGTATCTGTTTTTATACTTCTTTTTTTAAGCTTTTTCTCTATCCATTCTTTATCTATGCTAAATGATTCATTTAAACCTTTGTCTTCCATATGCTCTTTAAAACTTTCTTTTAAATCAACGCTATCTATAGACTTCTCAACAAATTCATCTAAATCTATTTCTTCTTTTTCTTTTAAAGTATAATTTAATACACTTCTTATATCCTCAGCTTGTTTTATATCATTAGCTAATGCATTTGTTATCCAAGTTTCTGCACTACTTTTAAATACTTTAGTTTTATACTTATCATCAACTATCTTATCTGCATTTAAAAACTCATTTATAAACTTAGATTCTAAATGTTCCTTTTCTGCATCTTTATCTAAAAGTCTTAAATGATATTCATCATTAATTCCTGTTAATCCTACAATTGCACATTGCTTTTGTCTTTGAGTTTCTGGTATACCTATTTCATTAGGTACCATTTGTATATTGAATTTATCATCTATAAATTCTATAGAATGTGTATATAATCTTTTGTAATCTAATTTTAATATACCAACATACTTCTCATCTTTTATTGTATATAAACAAATTGCTAAATCACAAGATTCTAATTCAGCATTGATTTTCATAGTATCAAATAAATATGCTGCTATTTCTTTAGAATTTTCTAAGAATGTGCTTTCATCATATATTATTTGCTCACAACAATTTTTAACTATATTATTTTCATAATCTTTGAATATACCTTTTCTTAAGTCATCATCTTTACTTACTCTTTTAATTATTTTTTGAAAAAACTTATCTACTTCTTGACTTATTTTTCCTTCAAAATCATTTAATATAGGTACTTCACTATTTTTATCTAGTACATGTACTATAAACTTATGTATTATCATGTTTACACCTCTATCTTAATTTTTCTATTAATTTTTTCATATCTTCTGGAACTTGTGCTTTAAATTTTAATTTTTCTTTAGTTCTTGGTTGCTCAAACTCTAAACTATAAGCATGTAGGGCTTGTCTATTAATTAAATCTTCATCCACATAACCATATAATTCATCACCTATTATTCCATGTCCAATGTGATTCATATGAACTCTTATTTGATGAGTTCGTCCAGTCTCCAGCTTAACCTCTAGAACTGTAGCATCATTTAACCTCTCTATTACTTTATAATGAGTAACAGATTCTTGTCCACGCTCATCAACTATTCTTTTTATACTATCTTCAGTCTGTCTATATATAGGTGCATTTATAGTTCCAAAATCATCCTTAACCATACCTTTAACAACAGTTATATACTTCTTATCTACTTTGTCTTCACTCATATCTGTAGATAATGTATGATGTGCATATGCATTTTTAGCTACTATTACAAGTCCAGATGTATTCATATCTAATCTGTTCACAAATCTAATCTTAACTTTTTCATTTTTCTTAATTATATAATCTGTTACCCCATTAGCAATTGTATTATCACTATGACTTTTAGTTGGATGAACAACCATAAATGGAGGTTTATTTACCATTATCAAATCAAAGTCATCATAAATTATATCTAAGTTTAAATCTTCAGGTGTGAAATTAGCCATATCTTCTTCTATTTTCACTTCTATTAAATCGCCTTTTTCTATGTTGGTACTAGGCTTTTTAAATTTTCCATTTACTAATACAGTTTGCTCTCTTTTCATTTTTGATAAAGACCTAACTGAAAAATTTAATTTATCTAATAATATTTCTTTTAGTGTTGAGTTTTCATCACTTGTGTAAGATATAATATTATATTTTTGTTCTTCTTTTTTGAACAAATTTACACCTACTTTCATTTATAATAACATTATCTATTTTATACTATTTTTACATAATAGATAAGACTTTTTATTTATATCATACATTTTTACTAGAGTATCAATTACTTTTTAAATTATGTTATAATACAAGTGTAAAGAGGTGGGGATATGAAAAGAACGATAACTATAAATTCAAATTCATTAGATATATCTTTAAAAACTAGAGAGATTTTAACTGATAAACTTATTAATGCTGGTTTTTATGTAACCTATGATTTTGATATTAATTCAGAACTTATAATCTCTATTGGAGGCGATGGTTCTTTCCTAAAAACTGTTCATGATTTTAATTATCCTGAAATTCCTATTTTAGGCATAAATACTGGACACTTAGGATTTTTTACTGATGTCTACCCTGACTTTATTGATAAATTTATTGATGATTATATAAATAATAATTTTATATTGCAAGATATTTCCCTTATACAAACTACAGTTTGTTCAAAAGGAAGTTGTATAGATATGTATGCAGTTAATGATGTCGTAATAAAAGGCGATAAATCCAGGACCATACACCTAGAATTGAGTGTTAATAATAAAGATATTCAAAACTTTAGTGGAGATGGGCTATTAATCTCTACACCAACTGGATCTACTGCATATAACTATGCTGCTGGTGGTAGCATAGTAGATCCTAGTCTAAAACTAATGCAATTAACTCCTCTACACCCTATAAATACTAATGCATATAGATGCTTTACTTCAAGCATAATATTCCCTCACGATGCTGTTATAGGTATTTTACCTGAGTATAGATTTGAAAATGCATTATTAGTGGTAGTTGATGGTGTTGAACATAGACTTGAGAGTATAACAAATATTTCAATTACAACATCTGATGTTAATATAAAATTAGTCAGGTTAGTAAATTATGAATTTTGGAGTAGAGTTGCTGATAAATTTTTATAATTTTAGGAGGTATTCTTATGAAAATAGGCGTTATGAGTGATACTCATGGTAGTTTAGTGTATTTTGAAAAAGCTTTAGAAGTTTTATCAGATTGTGATATTTTACTTCATGCTGGTGATGTTTTATATCATGGACCTAGAAATGATTTACCTAAAGGTTATAACCCTAAGGGAGTAATATCTAAAATAAATGAATTAGATAATATACTTATAGCTAGAGGAAATTGTGATGCTGACGTTGACCAAATGGTTATAAACCATCCTATCCAAGGTCCATATGTCTTAAGTCAATTTGGAGAAACAAGAATTTTAATAAATCATGGATATGTAGATTCTAAGGAAGAAACTATCAAAAAAGCAAAATCTATGGGTGCTGATATATTAATACTTGGACATACTCATGTAAAAGAATTGTATGTTGATGAAAATCTAATTGTTATAAACCCAGGAAGTACATCAATTCCAAAAGATGGATCTCACTCAGTTGCAACTATAGATATAATTCAGACTCATGACGAATTAGATTTAGATATAAACTTAATAGATATAAATACTAAAGAAGTTATAAATTTATAATAATTATTAATTAATTAAAATATAAAAAATGAACTCTATTTAGAGTTCATTTTTTATATTTATTTTAAATTTGTATAATTCTCAGCTATTCTAACTATTAATTTAGCTCCTTTTTCCATTGCTGAAACTGGTATACATTCATTTTTACTATGGAAGTTTAATCCACCAGTAAATATATTTGGACAAGGTAATCCCATAAATGATAATCTAGCCCCATCTGTACCTCCTCTTATAGGTACTATTATTGGAGTTATGTCAGTTTCTTTCATAGATTTTTCAACTATATCAACTACAAACTTAACTGGCTCTACTTTTTCTTTCATATTATAATATTGGTCTTTTAAGTCTAGAGTTACTCTTCCTTCATATTTTTCATTTATTTTTTCTATTACAGATTTCATAAACTCTTTTCTTTGTTCAAATTTAGCATTATCATGATCTCTTATTATATAAATCATAGAAGCTTTTTCAACATTTCCATTTATATCATTTAAATGATAGAATCCTTCATATCCTTCAGTAGTCTCAGGTCTTTCACTTGCTGGGAACATTTCAGATATTTCTGCTGCTATATGTAGAGCATTAACTAATTTATTCTTTGCACTACCTGGATGTACATTTCTTCCTTGTATAGTTATAGTAGCTGCTGCTGCATTGAAGTTTTCGTATTGAAGTTCTCCAAGTATTCCACCATCTATAGTATATGCATATTTTGCTCCAAATTTTTCAACATCAAATAAATCTGCTCCTCTACCAACTTCTTCATCTGGAGTAAATCCTATTTTTATATCTCCATGTTTTATTTCTGGATTATTTATTAAATATTCTATAGCAGTTACTATCTCAGCTATACCAGCTTTAT
Organism: Paeniclostridium hominis; assembly: GCF_014306135.1. NCBI lineage: Bacteria > Bacillati > Bacillota > Clostridia > Peptostreptococcales > Peptostreptococcaceae > Paeniclostridium > Paeniclostridium hominis. The sequence continues at coordinate 20,411 of NZ_JACRWD010000001.1, read as the reverse complement.
CATCTGCTCCTAATAAAGTAGTACCATCTGTAACTATTACATCTTCACCTATTAAAGTTTCCATTTCTGGATAATCTTTAGGAGAAGTTACTACATTTAACTCTTCATTTAAAACTATGTCTTTACCATCATAGTTTTTAACTATTCTTGGCTTAACATTTTTACCAGTTACATCTGGAGCTGTATCTAAATGAGATATAAATCCTATAGTAGGAACTCCTTCTACATTTCCTTTTAATGTAGCCATAACATAGCTATTTTCATCAACATGTGCATCTTCAAGACCTAAACCTTTTAACTCTTCTACTATGTATTTAGCAAATACTCTTTGTCCTTCACTTGATGGACAATTTGAGTTTTTAGGATCTGCAGTTGTATCAAATGTTACATACTTTAAAAATCTTTCAAGTACTCTTTCTCTCATGGCAAATTTTCCTCCAATATTTATAGTTATTTAAATTATATTTTTGTATCTCCATCTTTAAAATTAAAGGAATACGTTTTAATTATAATACTTTATCCAAAATTTATCAAATATAGTGTTATTCAGAAATATAGATTTTCCAATGCTTCTAAAAAAGTTTTATTAAAAATTTTTTTAAATTATTCATGTAAAATAAACCAAAATAATCTTTCTAAAAATTGTTAAATTTTAAAATTTTGTATATTATTTGATATTAAAAAAGGTACTATAAATAGTACCTTATGTGAACACTCTTATTTTCTTTATTCTATTTTTATCTAAGCTTTCTATGCAAAATTTCACATTATCAACTTCGATAACTTCATTTTCTTCAGGTAATCTTTTTAAATAACCAATTATAAACCCTCCTATAGAATCAAATTCTTCTGACTCTAAATTTGTTCCTATAAGTTCGTTAACTTCTGATATTTTTTTACTACCATCTACTATAAATTCATCTTCTTTTATTACTTGAATATCTTCATCATCTTCATCGTACTCATCTTCTATTTCTCCAACTATTTCTTCAACTAAATCTTCTATAGTTATAAGACCAGAAGTTCCTCCATATTCATCTACGACTATAGCCATTTGACTTTTATCTTTTTTCATTTCTTCAAGTAACTCTGTTATTTTTTTGAATTCATAAGTGAAAAATGCTTCTCTTACATATTTTTTTATGTCAAATTCATTTATTTCTGATTCACTTAAAAATACTATATCTTTTATATTAACTATTCCAATTATATCATCCACAGACTCTTCATAAACAGGCATTCTACTAAATTGTTCTTCTTTAAATATATTTATTACCTCTTCATAACTATCTTGTGCATTTATACAAACCATATCTAATCTTTGAACCATAGCTTCTTTGGCTTGCATATCTCCAAATTGAAATACATTATTTATTATTTGTCTTTCTTCTATTTCTAAAACGCCTTCTTCGTGACCTACATTAACCATTGTTTTTAATTCTTCTTCAGTAATATATGGTTGTCCCATATTACTTTGTATTCCAAACAACTTAAATATAACTTTTGTAATAATATTAAACACCCATACTATAGGTTTTAAAATTAATATTATTAATTTTATAGGTTTAGAAACTAATATAGCTACTTTCTCTGAGTTGTTAGCAGCTATTGTTTTTGGAGTTATTTCTCCAAATATTAAAACTAAAATAGTCATTACTGCAGTAGCGACTGGAACAGCTTCTGGTCTTCCATTTAATATAGTTATAAATAATGATGTAGACAAAGATGTAGCTGCAATATTAACTATATTATTTCCAACTAATATAGAACTTAAAAGCTTCCCTGAGTCTTCTGTTAATTTACTTACTAAATTAGCTCCCTTAACTTTTTCTTCTTGCATATGCCTAATTCTTATTTTACTAAGTGACATTAAAGCTGTTTCAGATGCTGAGAAGAATCCTGAAGCTATAAGCAATACTCCTAATATCACTAACTGAATAATAATACTACCCTCGGTCGAACCCAATTTTTACCACACTCCTAATTTATTCTTTTCATATAATTATATCATAATGTTTAAAAATTTGGAAATAACATTAAATACATACCACTACCAATCAAGCTTTAATCAAATACCTAAATAAAAATTTTTAGCTTAATTAATTATATATATTATATTGTTCATTTAGAAGTAAAATTATCATATATATAATATATTTTTTATATCTACACATACTACTTATCAATATATTTTTATGAGGTATTATATTAAAAAGTAGTAATTTTACAAATAAATACTTATATTATATTCCTTATATATAAGTAAATTTTATATAATTTAATCAACTTAGAAAACTTAATAAAATTTAAGGTAAATATAATATATAAACTATAAAAAATTACACTCACACAACGTATATCCTTATATGGATAGAATACGATTTGAAGAATTTTCATCTTATTTTTACTTAAATAAATATAAATATTAATAACAAATATTTATAAATTCTTATTTTAAATAGTAACAAATATTATTTTTATTCATATAATGACATTAAGAAAGATAAATAATCATCTTTCTTAAAAAACAAGATTTAATAGATATGAATAATATTAAAATACTTGTTAATAATTCAAATATGATCGGAAAATAGATAATTTCTATCCCCCCTTATTTATCACCTATACCCCCCTTGTATAGGTGATTTTTTTATTTATTTTTTAATTTAAATGAATATAAAATTGTAATTTGTAAATAATTATAATGTACGAGAAAATATAAATATATCTCTCCCCCTAATAATAAAAAAATACAATGGTTTAAGTTCATCTTAAACACATTGTATTTTTTTATTTTAACTATATTCTATTTTAACTTTTGAACCATTTCCAGCTTCACTTGGACTAACTATTAATTTCACTGGTACTCTATTTTTTAGTTCTTCAACATGACTTATTATACCAACACTTAGCCTATCACTATGAAGTCTTTCTAAAGAATTCATAACAATTTCTAAAAGTTCACTGTCTAAAGATCCAAAACCTTCATCTAAAAAGAAAAATTCAAGTGGAGCACTTCCTTTAAGTTGTATTTGTGATGATAATGCTAATGCTAAAGATAGTGATGTTAAAAAAGTTTCCCCTCCAGATAAAGTATCAACACTTCTTCTTATTCCACCATTGAAATCATCCCTCATTACAAAATTTAAAGTTGAATCAATTTCTAATGCATATCTACCCTTAGTTATATCCTTTAATCTCTTAGAAGCTTCTATCGCTATATATTTTAATTGGCTTGTTGATACATATTCAACTAGCTTATTTCCTTGTATAACTTTATCTAGGTCTTCTAATAAATCTACTTTATGCTGAACCTTTTTAAATTCTTTGTTTATGTCTTCTATTTTATCTAAAGCTTCTTTTAAATTATTTGCATGTAATTGTTTTGCACCCTTATTTGAATTTATATTCTCAATCTTAATTTTAATATCAGCTATATTTTGCTTTAACTCATCATAACTTTCTTTAGTTACATAATCTTTTCCTATCTTGCTTTTTAAATCTTTTATTTTTAATTTTATTCTACTACTTTTCTCCTTATAATCTGATATTTCATCTTTTAATTTATTAATGTATTCTTCATCTAATATACATCTTTTTACTGCATAAATCGATTCAAATTTATATTCATTCAATAAATTATTTAATATCATTTGTTGATTTTCATATTGTTCTTTAGAGTTTTTTAAGCTTCCTTCTACATTATTTTTTTGTGCTAGATGTTCTTCTATACTCTTTAATTTATCATCTTTTTTTAGATTTAAGCTACTTTCTTGATTTATTATATCATTAATAGTAACTTCAACATTTTCTAGTATAATTTTTGCAGATTTACCTTTTGTTGTAGTTATTAACTCATTATACTTTTCATCTCTTATCTTTTTCTTTTCTTGACCTAAATCTTTAAGCCTAGATGATTCTAAATCTTTTTCATGAATTTGTTTTTGTATTAATTCAAGTTTTTCTATACTCTCACTTTTTTCTTTTTGCTTTTGATCTAATTTTTTATCTACGTCCTCTAGTGTCTTTTCATTATTATTTATTTCATTTACTTTAGATTTTATATCATTTATCTTTAGTATACTTTTTAAATTTAAATACTTATCTTTTGTAACATTATGCTTATTTTCTATTTCATCTATATCTTTATCTATATTTTCTAGAGCTTTTTTTGTGCTTTGTATATATTCATCCAATTTTATATATTCTTTTTCTATTTCATATTTATTTTCTTTTAATTGCACAACTTTTTTATCTATATCTTCTTTATCTTTTCTCCATAATTCTACATTAACTTTTAAACTATCCAATTTTCTTTTCTCTTCATTATATTTCCTAGATAATTCATCTACATTATCATTTCCAATTTTAAAATTTAATTCTTTTAACTCTTTTTCTTTAATTTGATATGCTGATTTTATAGAACTATTTTTTATATTATATTTATCTAAATTAGATTTTAATGATTTTTCTTCTAATTTATAGTTTTCTAATTTTGAACTTGTATACTCAACTTGACTTGATGTATTAGTTAAATCAAATTTCACATGATGAGTAGATCCACAAACTGGACAAGGAGTATTCTCTTTTAATTCTTTTCTTAATTCATTAGCTAAGTTAATATATCTTAAATTGTTTAACTCTTTTTCTAAGTCTTCTATTTCCTTAGATTTTCTTTCTAGTTTATCTTCTATTGAGTTTATTTCTCTTTCTACTTTAAATTTTTGTTCTTCTATTGTATTTAATTCATCTTTTACTATTTTTTTTCTATCTTTATAATCTTTTAAAATTTCTATTTTATTTCTAAGAATTGCTAAAGACTCATTATTTTTTATTATATTATCATTATCTCCTGGACATTTATTATTTATAGTTTCTTGTTTTTTTATCGCTTCTTCTAAGTCTTTGTTTATATCATCTTTATGTTTTTTTGATTTTCTAAAATCAAATTCTTTTTCTGAAAGTTCTTTTTTTAATATATCTCTTTTTTCTATGCTTTTTTTAATTTGGGTATCTAATACTTCATATTCTTTTTCAGTATCATAAGCTAAAAATACTTTTTGTTTCAAATCTGCAGAAATTCGTAAATCTTTACTTTTTGTTTCTAATTCATTAATATATCTTTCAATAGATAGTTTGCTTGAGTTTAATTCTGTTTTAGATTTATCTAAACTTTCTTTTTCAATTATTAATTTTTTATAATCAGCTCTTAATATTAAAAGTTCCTTATCTAATTCTTCTACTTGAGATTCAAGTTCTATAGCTCTTTCAAGTTTTACTTTTTTTTCACTTAATCTAGGTAATTCTGTATCTTTTTTATTTTTTATTTCTTCATATTGTTTTTGAATTAATATAAGTTCTTGTTTCTCAATATTAAGTATATTGTCTATATCTTTTACAATGCATTTATCTTTATCTATGCTTTTTTCTAAAGAACTTATATTTTCTATATAAGGTTTAATTTTTTCTGCTTTATATGCATCTTCTAGTTTATTTTCTTTTTCTTCTATTTCTTTTGATTTTAAATCTACTTCTTTTTTTTCAAGTTCATATTTTTCAAGTTCTAATTGCTTTTCATATATATCTTTACACTTTTCAAATTTTAATTCTATGTCTTTTAATTCTTCTTTATATTTACTTTCACTTAAATTTAACTCTTTTAATTCATTTAATACATTTTTATATTCTTCTTCAGATATTCCTTCATATCCACCTAGTTTTGTATTTAAGATAAGTAAATTTTTATTTTCTTCATTTTTTCTTTGTCTTACTTTATCAATTAACATTCGACCATACTTTTCTAGTCCAAAGATTCTCTCAAGCATATTTCTTCTTTCAGATCCTGTTAACTTTAAAAAATCGTTAAATTTTCCTTGTGGCAAAACAACTGATCTTGTAAAATCGTCAGCTGTAAGTCCCACTACTTCAGAAATTTTTTTATTAACTTCAGTTGCTTTATCAGCTAAAACAGTACTTTGTTCATCATTGTGTATTTCAACTAATCTGCAGTGACTAGTCAATATACCCCCTGTTTTAGTTCTTTTTATAGTTCTATCCACTATATACCTTCTTTTAAAATCTTTACTTCCTATTTCAAATTCATAAGATATATTAGCTTTGTCACTAGCACTATTTATATACTCTTTAGTGTTTCTTGGTATATTACCATACATAGCCATAGTTATAGCATCTAATATTGTCGATTTACCACTACCTGTTGGTCCAAATATTCCAAATAAACCTCTTTCTGTTAATTTCTCAAAATCTATAACTTGATTATCTACATAACTATTTAATCCACTTAATTTTAATTTAATTGGCCTCATTTATGTCCTCACCCTCTTCACTTACTATATCTAAAAATAAATCCATCAGTTCCCCCTTAGGTTCAACACCTCTACTAAAAGAATAAAATTCTTTAAAAAGTTCTCCCATAGATTTTTCTTTCATATCAATAACTTCTTCTTGTTCATTAGATGTAATTATAGGTCTAATTTCTATAATATCTTTTAGTGTATCTTTCATCTTTTTTATATCTGATTGAGCTAATACTTCTTCTGTCTTTATTTCAAAATAAGACCATATATCCCTATCTTTATTTTCTTCACATATTTTTAAAGCTTCCTCTATTCCACTACACTTAAATACTTCTATTGGTTTATAATTTTTAAAATATATTTGATTTATTTTTGGTTTTTCACCTGCTTTTATATCAACTATATTAGCTCCTTTACTATAACTTCTTTCATCTTTACTGTATTGAAGAGGAGATCCTGAATAATATGCATTAAGTCTTTCTGATACTTTTTGTGGTTTATGTAAATGTCCCAGAGCTATATACTGAGCATTTTGAGGTAAATCCTTAGTATTTACAATAAGACTTCCTCCTAATTCTATAGGCCTTTCAGAATCTGTAGTCTCTCCTCCTAAAACAAATAAATGTGATACTGCTATATTTATGGTATCTTCTTTAAATCTTTTAGTTGTTAATTTAAAGATTTCACCAATTTTTTCAGTATAAGTTTGTTGTTTATCTTTATCATCTGTACTCTTTACTAAAACTTCATTTAATCTTTTTTCACTTGGATAAGGAAGTGTAGATATGACTACACTCTCATCCTTTATTTTTAATTCTACAACTCCTTCTTCACTAAAAACTATCTCAAATCCATTGTACTTATAAGGTTGTGTATAACTATTTGGCATACCTAAAATTATTATTCCCTGTTCATGAGCTAATGGACTTGCTGCTGATAATCTTTCTGGGTTATCATGATTTCCAGCTATAATAAGCACACATCTTTTTCCACTTTGAGATAATTCACTTACTGTTTTATAAAATAACTTTTCAGCCTGTGCCGGAGGGTTAGATGTATCATATATATCCCCAGCAATAATAACCATATCTATATCATTTTCATTAACCAAATCAATAAAATCTTTACAAAACTTTTCTTGCTCAGCCAATCTTGAATGACCTTCTAGATTTTTACCTAGATGCCAATCTGATGTATGTATAAACCTCATAATATTCCTCCTACAGTTTATAAAGTATTTCTTCCTCTAACCCAAATAAATATATATATACTTCCTTTATATTTTTTCCTGTTAGTTGATTTAAAGCTTTACTATATATTTCAAGTTGTTTTGTATATCTATTTATAACTTCATTTTTGTTTTCTTCATTTACAAAATCAGTTTTATAGTCTACTATAACTATTTCACCATCTTCTTCAAAATAAGCATCTATTATACCTCTGACCATTAAAGTATCATCATTGACTATATGTTTAAATTCACCTTCAGCTTCAAATATATCTCTAATACCAATTTGTAGATAAAAAGCTTGCTCTCTTTTTAAAAATGGAGCTTTTAGCATTCTTTTTCCTAAATTAGATTTGAAAAATTTTAATACTTTATATGGATTTATAGTATCTGCTTGAGTTTGAGTTAAAATATTCTTTTTAACTGCTAAATTTATTTCTTCTTTTATATCATTTAAATTACTTACCTTACTTAAATCTACAATTTGCATAAATAAATGCATTATAGTACCTTTTTGGGCTGCTGTAATTTTATCTTTACTTTCACTTTCTTGTATAAAAAGTGGAGTTTTTATTTCTGTTGGTTTACTTATTAACTCTTTAGAAATATAATCTTCTTCTAATTGACTTTCTAATCTTTTAATTTCAGTAACAGATATTGTTGCTGCTCTATTTACAGATTCTATAAATGGGTATTTATAATCTAATTTATTACTTATTAAGCCAAAGTAATCACTGTTATCTTTATCTAAATCCATATTTAATAATATAGAGTCTATGGTTTCCTCATCCTCAATATCTTCTTTTTCTATCAATACATCACTTTTATCCCAAACTCTTGCTTCCCATTTTGATTCATGTTCATTAAAAGCACTAGTTTCTAGATTTACTAGCTCTCTTATATTACTTAAATTTTTATGTTTTAAAACTGCTGGCATTATCCAATCTAAGAAATTTTTTCCTTTTAAAATCTGATACTCTGAAACTGGACCAATATTTTCTATATCTTCGCCCCATTTTTTTATACTAGAATCTATATCCTTTATTGAACCAGTTATAATTAATTTTTCTTTTGGTCTTGTAAATGCAACATATAAAACTCTCATTTCTTCAGATAAATTTTCCATATTTATAATAGTCTTTAATGCTTCTTTTGCGATACTTGGATAAGATATTTTTCTATTGTAATCTACAAGTTGAGGTCCATATCCTAATTTATGGTGATATAAAATATTCTTTTTAAAATCTTGTGTATTGAAATTTTTACCCATACCCGCACATATAACTACAGGGAATTCTAGTCCTTTACTCTTGTGTATACTCATTATTCTAACTACATTAGCATTTTCTCCTAATGTTTTAGCACTTCCCATATCAGAATTTGAGCGTTTTAATTTTTTTATAAAGTTTATAAAGTTAAATAAGCCTTTAAAACTTGTTGATTCAAATTGCTTAGCTCTTTCAAATAAAACCTTTAAGTTTGCTTGTCTTTGAGTTCCAGCTGGAAGAGCTCCTACATATGCATAATATCCAGTCTCTATATATAAATACCATAAAAATTCATCAGTGCTCATATATAGCGATTTTTCCTTAAAATCTTCCAGTTTATCTATAAAATACTTAACTTTATTACTTAATTCATTATCTTTTTCACAAGTTAGTTTTAATACCTCATAAAAACTTTTCTGTCTATCTTCTATCCTTATATCGATAAGTTCCTCTGGTGTAAATCCAAACATAGGAGATTTTAGTACTGCAATAAGAGGTATATCTTGCATTGGGTTATCAATTATTTGAAGTAGTGAAAGAATAGTTTTTATCTCTATTGTATCAAAATATCCAATTCCAGTATCTGCATATGTCGGTATATCCATATTCATTAATTCATCAACAAAAACTGGTGCCCAACTTGATGTTGCTCTTAATAAAATTACTATATCCTTAAACTCTACAGCTCTATATGAATCTAGTTTTTTATCATAAACTTTCATTACTTGTCCATTTTCATTAGGTTTTATCAAGTCTTTTATTATCTTTCCTATCATCCTAGCTTCTAATTGTATATTATCTATTTCTTCTCTCTCTTCTTCCTCATCAGAACTTTCTTCAACTTTGCTAGACTTTTGCATTAAATGTATTTCTGTAGCCCCACCAACTATAGAATTTTCTTCTTCACATTCTTTAAAGCTTGCACCTAAATTTAGACGTTCATTTTCATTATATTCAATCTCTCCTATATTTCTACTCATTATATTTTCAAATATATAGTTAGCTGAATCCACTACTTCTTTTCTACTTCTAAAATTCTTATAAAGCATTATTTTTCTATTTTTGCTACCCTCTTCAGTATCATAGTTAGCATACTTTTCAAGAAATATTTCAGGTTTAGCTTGTCTAAATCTATATATACTTTGTTTAACATCCCCAACCATAAATCTATTTGGATTTTCAACTTTAGCAATTGTACTTAATAAAACCTCTTGTACTAAATTACTGTCTTGATATTCATCTATAAATATTTCTGAAAATCTATCTATATATATTTTAGCTACATCTGAAGGAATAACATTTCCTTCTTCATCTTTGTCAGTTAAAATATCTAGAGCAAAGTGCTCTATATCACTAAAATCTATAATCCCTTTTTCTTTCTTCTTTTCTTGATACTTTTCCTCAAAAGATATTACTAAATCTGAAATAGACTCTACAACTGGATATAAATATTTTATCTCATGGCAAACTTGACTATTACTCTTATAAAAGGTAGATCCTATTATACTTTCTAAAGATTTTTTATTTTTATCTCTTATAGATTTAGCACTCTCTCTTGCTTGTTTTATATATTCTGGAGTATCCTTTGAAAGTCTTTTTACTCCCTTTGAAAAGTTTTCAAATTGCATATTACTCATATAGTAATACGCTTTATCCCATCCTTCATTACAAGCATTTAATATTTCTAATATCTTAGAGTATTCTATATTAAGTTTTTCTTTATAACTTTCTAATTCTTCTATTCCATCTACATAATCTATAGCTTTTCTCATGCTAGATTCTATGCCTTTTATCTCTATCTTCACATTATCTAATATAGACTCTGCCCATATAGAGTTTGAAAAATCAAAATTATCATCTATATTAAATAGTTCAACAGAATCATATAACCATTTTTTAGGATAAGGTGAAGCCATAGCAAAGTTATATATAGATAAAATAATTTCTTGTAATTCTTTATCTCCTCTTTTTTCAGCATAACTTTCTACTAAATTTAAAAATCCTATATCTTTAGCTTCATAATACTCTTCAAAAACTTCCTCAATTGATTCCTGTTTTAAAAGAGAACATTCTGTTTGGTCCCCTATCCTAAAATTAGGGTCTATGTTTATCTTATGAAAATTTGATTTTATTACATCTAAACAAAATGAATGTATAGTTGTAATACTTGCTCTATTTAAAAGCACCAATTGATTTTGTAAATGACTATTTTCAGGATTTTTATCTAATGCTTTAGCTATAGCATCGCCTACACGCTCTCTCATCTCTGAGGCTGCTGCATTTGTAAATGTAACTACTAACAATTTATCTATATCTACTGGATTTTCAATGTCTGTTATTATTTGTATTATACGTTCAACTAGTACTGCTGTTTTTCCTGAACCTGCAGCTGCTGCTACAAGTAAATTACAATTTCTACTATCTATAACAGCTTGTTGTTCATCTGTCCATTTAGGAGAACTCATCTACTCAACCTCTCCTCTCATTTTATTTATTATTTCATCTTGACTTTTTTTATTTATAATTCTATAGTTATTATCCTTAAATGTACTGTCAAATTGACATATTGATGAGAAACTACAAAAATCACAAGATGTTGATTCTTTAGATTTATATGGATTTATACCTATATTTCCATCAAGCATATCTTTGCTTAATTCTTTTATAGTATGTTTTACGTACTTTCTAAGTACATTAAACTCTTCTTGATTTACTCCAGAAGTAGTCTTTGATATTGTTCCATCTTTATTTATAGAGGCAGGTACTACTAGAGACGTTCCTTTATCCCCTTCTGGCAATGTATTATCCATTTTTCTAATTACATCGCTATCTTTTAATACCAAACCTTTCATTTTAAGTTGTTTTAATATCTCTTCTCTTATATTATCATCTTCCATATCTTCATTAGTTTTTATTATAGGATCATCTATTTTAAAATAAAGTATTGCTGCAGGATTTAAATTTCCATCATTATATTTTGAACTTTCTAATATTGCATCTAAATATACCAATAATTGAAGTTGCAATCCATAATACACATCTGTAAGACTTATATTTTTATTACCTGACTTGTAATCTACTATCCTTATGTATTTTTCCTGTCCTTCTTCTAGCATATCTACTCTATCTATTTGACCTATTAAGTTTATCTCTTCTCCATTATCTAAAACTATTTTAATCGGAGGATATTTTCCTTTTACACCAAACTCAACTTCATAATCTGTAGGGTCAAAAGATCCTTTTTTTATCTGTTCACTGATTATAGATATTGCAAATATAAGCATATTTCTTAATCTATAAGATAGGTATTTATATCTTGCTGAACTTTCTAGTATATATCCAGGTATTTTTGATATTAATTCATCCACTATAATTGTGACTTTATCAACTATATATTCTGGAGTTATTTCTCTCCAATCTAAATTATCTTTAGATAATTGTTTTGAAAACTTGTCTAATATATTATGAACGAAAGTCCCAAAATCAGGTGGAGTAAACTCAAACTCTTTTCTTTCTTTTGCTTTAAGACCGTATTGAATAAAATATGCAAATGGGCATTGAGCATATTTTTCAAGTCTTGATACACTAAATAATTTATTATTATATAATTCTCTTATCTTCTCACTTTCTACCTTCTTAACTTGATTAGTATAATTTAGTCCTTCCACTATGTTTTTAGCTCTAATATGATAATCTTCATTTTGTATATAATATTTATATAAATCTAGCCATACAGGATTTATATCTCTATTTTCTTCAAAATCTTTTATAGATTTTATAAGTTCATTAAAAACTGGTGCTTTTGTAGTTATATTTTCAACTACATCTTCACTAGTGTCATAAATTTTATCACTTAAATAGCTTTCATTCTTAATGTTTTTAAAAATCTTTTTAAGTCTAGAAACTATTACAGATGGTCTTAAAGTTTTTCCTTCATGATCAGCTATAGGATAAGTTATTGTTAGAGAGTTTGTTGTTGATGTCAATGCTTTATACACTAAAAATTGTTCTTCAAACGTTTTTGTCTTACTATCTATATCTACTTCAACACCACTGTTTTCTAGATTTTCTCTATCTTTATCATTTAATATTCCATCATCTTTTGATATTAATGGAAATATCCCATCTGTAGTTCCCATTAGATATAAATGTTTAGTATTTGGATTTTTCATTCTATCAACACTACTTACTAAAACTTGATCTAAGCTTGGAGGAACTGTAGCCAACTCATATTCATCAAACCCTATACTTATTACTTTAATAAATTTATCTAAACTTATTGTATCTTCTCCCATGATTTCAACAATTTGATCTAATATATCAACTACTATTTCCCAAACCTGAGAATATTGATTAGCTAAATCTATCTCATTATTTGATTTAAAATTATCTATCATATTCTTTATAGTATCTGGCATATTAATATCTATTAAAAATTCATATATATACTTACATATATCTTTGGCTTTATTTTTACCTTTTATTTTTTCTTGTAGTTTAACTATAGGATTTATTATTAATTTTCTTATTTCATTAACTCTTTCTATAATTTCTATCTCGTATTCATTTTCCTCGTCATTTAACCTATGATTTACTCTGTAATTCCACTTCTCTTCAAACCATTTCTTTCCTCGTATACCATTTGCCAAAACATAATTTTCAAGTAAACTTATATCTTCAATATCTATTCCTAACAAACCACTTTTTATATACCTAAACATTGTTTCATAATTATATCTTCTACTTTGCATTTCTAGTGCTGATATTATTAAAACTATAATAGGATTGCTTTTAGCTTCTGTTTTATTATCTATAAAATTTGGTATTTCATATTCTTTAAATATTGACTGTACTAAAAAGTCATATCTATTTAAATCTCTGGTTGCTACAGTTATATCTCTATATCTAATACCTTTCTCTCTTACTAAAAATACTATTTCTTTTGCTATTTGCTCTACTTCTGAATATAAATTACTAAATTCCTTTATAGCTATACTTTTAGTTTCATCTTCATAAACTTTATAAGGATACGAGAAATAATTTTTTTCTAGGTGTTCTAACTCTTCATTCCCATTAAATCTTTTTATTTTAGTTGCATTTAAACTTATATCAGGTTTTATATTAATTCCAGACTCTAAGCATAATTTTCTTAGCTTTTCTTCTGTAAATTTAGTACGGGAAAACACATCTTTTTTATTGTAGGTTTTTACTAAATTATTATCTAAAGTTAAAGTTATATTAACTTCAGATGCCTTTAATAGTAAACTTCTTATTACTCTATACTGATTAGGTGTAAATCCTGTAAATTCATCTATATATATTTTTGCGTTGTCAAAATAGCTACACATTTCTATTTTATCTGCTAGTGATGCTAATAAATCTTGTGAGTCTATATAGTTTTCATGTAATATTTTTTCATAATTATCATAAATTTTACTTATATCTTGTAATTTCAACTTAAGTGTTTCACTATTAACTTCTCCTGCTACATTTTCTAAAGCTTGTGATGTAATGCTATACTGCTTAAATTCAGATATCATATCTGATATAGTACCTATAAATCCTGGTTGATTAGATGCTTTAGAAAAAATTTGTAAGTCACTACTAACTTCATCTAATGCTTTATAAATCATCATAGATCTACCACTAGCATTTATATTTATATCTGTAAGTCCCCCAACTTGAGAAAATACTATGTTACTTAATGTTTTAAAACTAAGAACCCTTGCTCTAAGATAAGGGTCCTTTTCTATATGTTTACTTAATCTTTTTTCACTTTCAAATGTATATTGTTCCGGAACTAATAATATTATAGGAGCGGTGTCTCCATCATTTACCTTTTTTGATATCTCATTTAAACAATATGTTGTTTTACCGCTACCACTTCTTCCGAATATAAACCTAAGACTCATATATTTCATCCTCCAATATGCTATAGTTTATATCTTCATTGTTGCATAACTTATTAAATTCACAAAACTTACAATGCTTAGTATTTTTTATACTACACTCATCATCGTAATTTATATTTCTTATATTATCTATATAAGCTTCTATTTGTTTTTTAATTTTGTTATGTCTTTCTTCACTGTATCTAATAGTTATTGGCTCGTTGTAATATTCTGGTTGATAATAGTTTATACTTATATTCTCATACTCTAAATTTAAGTTCTGTATTTTATTCACAACTTCACCACATAAAAATAGATAAACTAAAGTTTGAACCCTATTCTCAACACTTTTATATTCCAATTTTCTATTTTCTGTTTTCCAGTCCCATATGCAAATATTATTTTCATCCAAAACTATTAAATCATATTTTGCTTGTATATTAATATCTCCTAATCTATATCTTACTTCATATTCAGGAAGATACGTTTTATTCTTCTTTATAGGCACAAGTCTTTTTATTTTATCCATCCATATATTAAATTCTTTATTATCTGCATATTCTATTCCAGTTGGTATATTGCTAAAATATCGTTCACATATTAGATGAAAATCTGTACCTAATTTGAGATTTTCATAATATTCTCTGCTATCTTCATCATCTTGCTTCCAATTTAGCTTATCTATATATTTAAATTTAAATTTTAAAGGGCAATTCTTATATGTATTTATAGAATTTTGACTATATAAAAAATTATCTAGTTTTTTATTCAACTAACTCACCCCTTTTTTCTTTTATAAATCTACCTAACTTATTAAAATAAAAAGATGGCTTTTGTTGTTGCTTTTTATTTAAATTGTTATCCTTATAAGTGTATCCAGATAACATTAACATCTCTTTTGCTCTAGTTATACCCACATATAATAATCTTATTTTTTCATTTATTACATTTACCTTATGTTTATACATAAAATCTTTTGGTTTTTCTCCTGTTAAAATAGCTTCTACTTCTGATTTAGCAATCGCTACTGGATTTTTATACTTATCTTTTAAATACCATAATTCACCTTGGAATTTTTGATTTATATCTGCTGGAAATTTAAATTCAGTTAAATCAAGTAAAAATACAACATCCCATTCCATTCCTTTTGATTTATGATAAGTACACACAGTAATTCCACCAGGTTTTGGTTCATATCCATTTATTTCATATATAATCTCACTTATATAGTTGAAAACTCTGTTTCTATCATCTAACAAAATTTTACCTATATCATATAAACTTGTATTTGGATTATCTAAAGTTAAATGCTTTACATAAAAAGCTACATAATATACCATTGATTTTTCTTCACAACTTATATCTAAGTTCTCTCCTATTAATAAAATTAGCTCATCTAATTTTACTGATATGTAATCTAACATATTTTTAATTTTATTTATACCATTTATAAAATCAATATATATTTCATCTTTGTTATCTATTACAATATCTTTGATTACATTATCTGTATCGTATATTATATCTTCAACATCGTACCTTTTTAATTTAGATAAAAACTCATCTTTTCCAATTTTATTATCTGTGTTAATATATATCTTATCAAATATATTTACTAATTTATTAACATCATCACACTGAGCTAAAAAATCAACTATATATCCTATACTATTTATGACTTTTCTTTTATGAGATGAATTTGGGCCAAGCTCATCAAATTCTATATTATGACTTTCTAAAACCTCCGCTACTTCTCTTACTTGATTATTAAATGGAACTAATATTCCTATACTTTTTTCTGGAGTTGTTCTTTTTATATATTCTACAAATTTAACAGTTTGAGATATTTCTTTTTCCCAAGTTTCATACCATTTTGCATTCAGTAAGTATTTATCTGTCTTTGGATTTTCCTTATATCCTTTGCCTTTTGGAACTGTTCTAATTTCCATTTTCTCCAAAGCACTTTTACAATCATCTAAATAAAAATCTTTTGTTATTAATTCTACCAATTCATTTGCCAATTCTATAATATCTTTAGAGCTTCTGTTGGACATATCCATCTTGTAACAATTATCAGCTTCTTCCATAAAATTTTTAAAAAATATTGGGTCTGAAGAAGAAAAAGTTCCATTTATACTCTGATTAACATCACCAACTCTTACTAGATTATTATTATTTTCTGATATTAATTTTATTATTTTTCCTTGAAGTTCATTAGAATCTTGGCACTCATCTTCAAATATATATGAATATCTATTTTGAAATTTAATTTTCAAATCTTCATCATTACTAAGTGCTTCACATGCAAGTATTAAAATATCATCATAATCTAACAGTCCATTATTTTTTAATCTCCTATCATATTCTTTATATATAGGTAAAATGCACTTTAGTATTCCTTTATGTCCATTTAATATTATATTTTCTAGTTTTTGAGGCGAAATATATTTATACTTTAACTCACTTATAGAGTTTACTACTAAATCAAAGAAACCTTGATTCCATGCTTCTAGGCATCTATTTTTCCATTCATCATCTCTTTGTTCTTTAACAAAGAAGTTGAAAGCTTTTTCGCCTCCATTATTTTTAAAATTGTTTATACATTCATTTAATATTATACTTTTCTTTAAATCATCTACTATGCTAAACTCTTCATTTAACATAACTATTTCAGGTTTTTCTTTTATTATCTTTACAGCTAAGCTATGTATAGTCATAACTTCATAGGAATTAGTTTCTTTTATATCATTTTCTTCTAATAACTTAGCTATTCTGCCCTTAAAATTATTAACTGCACTATTCATATATGTAAGTATAAGTATTTTGCCAGGTTTATTCATGCCTTCTTTTATTAACTTAGCAACTAAATTTGTAACTATGAAAGTTTTTCCAGCCCCTGGAACTGCTGGAACTGCCATAGTACCTCTCTCATAATTAATTATAGGTATTTGATCTTCTCTGTAATTTATTTTACTCATTGAAATCACCTTTATTTATTAACTTTAAAATCAGACTATATAAAAGTCCTTCTTGTATATATCCATTTACTGTGTATTCGCTTTTGTATGCATATACTTTCTTTGTGTTTAATAATAAATTATATACTGTATTGTATAAATAGTATTCCTTATAGAATTCTTCTATATCTTCAGTATAAATTTGATTATTATCAAAAGATTTTTTAAGTACTTGTACATTACTTATTTCTTTTTCAGATTTCATACTCCACATATTACTTCCTATATCCAACCATATTTGTATAGGATGATTCATATTATGTGATATATAAGTATATGGTGTAGTCATTACTATAGAGTTTTCTTCACTAAACTCCTCTAATTCAGATAGAGAGTAATAATCTTTTATACTTGTTTTTAGTGCCTCTATAAAAATCTTTTCTTTAGTTTTATTTCTATCAAATCCTAATAAACTTATATTATCTGTAAAATTCTCACTTTCTTGAATTATTTTTTTGCAAATCTTTACATTTTCTTTTCCATTTGAAAGATTTAATAACTTATCTATATAAAATTTAATTAAAAACTCATTTATACTTATATTTTTATCTTTTTTATCTTCAATATAATTTAGTAAATCTATATATTCATTGCATGTATATTTATCTCTTGCTATCTTTAAAGATTTAATCTTATTTTTATTTAATAAAAGACTTATAAAACATATATAATCTTCTTCATTTAATAATTCTTCGCATTCATAAAATATGCATGAAGCCACCATTAATGCATGTGCATAAGGGTAATCAATAATTCGTTTATCTTTTTTTGTATTATAAATATTTACCTTGTTTCCTAATAAAATATTTTTAACTTGATAATCTAATATAGTACTATTTACAGGACTTATTATAGCTATATCTTTCGGTTCATATCCATCTTTTATAAGCTGTATAACTTTATTGATTGACTCTACTACCATCTCGCTATATAATTGATTACTTTGATTTAAATTTATATCTTTAGATAAATTGATTAAATTTTTTATATATACATCTTCAATATAGTCATTTTCTATAACCTTACATTTTTTAAATATCTCTTTTTTTGTGTAAGTCATATCTACATTATTAAAAGATGCATAATCTTTAGTTTCGTTAATATAAATATGTGAGTCATATACACTATCTAGTAATTTAGATATTAAATCTACTTCGCATGCTGGACAATTTTCTAAACTATCTACTATTAGATAATTTATATTCCTTTTTAATTCATTTAAGTAATACTCATCTTTTAAAAGATATTCGTTATATAAATATATCAATAGTGAATTATCTACTATTGAATTTTCTAATAATAAATTTGTATAAGTATCTATTATTTCTTGCATCTGAGTATATGAAAATCTATCTATCTTATCTCTGTTTGATTTTGAATAATATATTTTATTACCTATGCTCTTTAAGTCCATTAAACTTTGAGCTGCTTTATTTATATTGTAAGATATACTACTTGATATATTTCTATTAGATGCAGTAATATCTTGAAAATAATTCTCAAGATTTCTTTTTTCTTTAACTATTTCATTTATTATATAATCACTTAAGCTATTTGATATAATTGAAGGCTTAATTCTATGATTTATTATACTATTACATTTTTTATCAATTATAGGCCAAAACTTAATTATTTCTTTTGATATAAATGATATATAGGTAGTTGATTTTATCTCTTCACTAAAATCTAATTTGAATAAATTATCATATTTATATTTTATTTTATTATTTGGTACAAGTAATAAAACTTTACTTGATTTGTTATCACTTTTACTTACAAAGTTTATATATTTATCTTTTATATCTTCAATCCTTCTATCATTTAAGTTATCTTTAATTATAAGATTCATATTCTATCCCTTCCTTTATAAATTAATTATAACATATGGAAGAACACGCTTTCGATGTATTTAATTTCAATTATTTATTTCATGTAAAACCTAAAATAAAGTAATAAATGTGTAGTTAAAACTACACATTTATTACTTTATTTTTATTAATGCTATATCCTCATTACTTACTTCTAAGTCATTTATAATAAAATTACTCATAACTATATTTTTAAAATTATATTTGTTACTATCAA
Organism: Paeniclostridium hominis; assembly: GCF_014306135.1. Classification (NCBI taxonomy): domain Bacteria; kingdom Bacillati; phylum Bacillota; class Clostridia; order Peptostreptococcales; family Peptostreptococcaceae; genus Paeniclostridium; species Paeniclostridium hominis. Next base: position 605 of record NZ_JACRWD010000001.1, on the reverse strand, counting down.
AATCAAAGTACTGACAATCAAACATTATTGGATTTTCTTCACTATTAATATCTAAATATTTTAATTGTACTCTATACATAAAATCCTCCAAAATAAATAATTATATTATATATAATTATTTATTTTATATTAAAATTTTATTCACATATAAGTTATTTATTATAAATTCTATGTCCTGCTTTCAACTTTTTCACTAATTTTCCCTATACAAATTTAAAGATAATATAAAATTAGCTAGGTTAATAAATAACCTAGCTAATTTTATAAAAAAAAGATTACGTGGCTACGTCCTACTCTCCCAGGCAGCTTCCCACCAAGTACCATCGGCGCTAAAGAGCTTAACTTCTGTGTTCGGAATGGAAACAGGTGTATCCTCTTTGCTATAATAACCACATAATCTTTAATAGATTAATATCTATTTAGTTAGAGTTAGTACTCTAAAAACTGCATACCATTTATTGAATCAAATAATCTTTTTGGTCAAGTCCTCGATCTATTAGTATCAATAAGCTACATACATTACTGTACTTCCACCTTTGACCTATCAACCAGGTAGTCTTCCTGGGATCTTACCCTTACGGTGGGAAATCTTATCTTGAAGTTGG